>NZ_JABBXB010000070.1 GCF_013387485.1 Stenotrophomonas sp. SAM-B | reverse complement strand
ACCTGACGGATCTCGGCTCGACCGCCGTGGATGCTTCGTTTTCCGCGTATCGTCCCGCTGTCGTGGGACATCGGTGCCACGCCAACCAGGCTGGCGATGGCCTTGCCACTGATCTGGCCCAGCTCAGCCAGATAGCTGGCCAGCACCGCCTGTAGCCCCGGCCCCACGCCCTTCATCGACTTCAGAATCGTGAGCTGGGGCTGTTGAGCAACTTGCTCGGCAATCTGCTTTCCCAGGCGTTCGACCAGTGTCTGC
>NZ_JABBXB010000068.1 GCF_013387485.1 Stenotrophomonas sp. SAM-B | reverse complement strand
ACCCGGGTATCTAATCCTGTTTGCTCCCCACGCTTTCGCGCCTCAGCGTCAGAAACGGTCCAGGTAGTCGCCTTCGCCACTGGTGTTCTTCCCAATATCTACGAATTTCACCTCTACACTGGGAATTCCACACTCCTCTCCCGCTCTCAAGTCTGCCCGTATCAGATGCACATCCCAGGTTGAGCCCGGGGCTTTCACACCTGACGTGACAAACCGCCTACGCGCCCTTTACGCCCAGTAATTCCGAACAACGCTTGCACCCTCCGTATTACCGCGGCTGCTGGCACGGAGTTAGCCGGGGCTTCTTCTCCGGGTACCGTCATTATCTTCCCCGGTGAAAGAGCTTTACAACCCTAGGGCCTTCATCACTCACGCGGCATGGCTGGATCAGGCTTTCGCCCATTGTCCAATATTCCCCACTGCA
>NZ_JABBXB010000067.1 GCF_013387485.1 Stenotrophomonas sp. SAM-B | reverse complement strand
AGCAGTGGGGAATATTGCACAATGGGGGAAACCCTGATGCAGCGACGCCGCGTGAGTGAAGAAGTATTTCGGTATGTAAAGCTCTATCAGCAGGGAAGAAAATGACGGTACCTGACTAAGAAGCCCCGGCTAACTACGTGCCAGCAGCCGCGGTAATACGTAGGGGGCAAGCGTTATCCGGATTTACTGGGTGTAAAGGGAGCGTAGACGGAAGGCCAAGTCTGATGTGAAAGCCCGGGGCTCAACGCCGGGACTGCATTGGAAACTGGTCATCTGGAGTGCAGGAGAGGTAAGCGGAATTCCTAGTGTAGCGGTGAAATGCGTAGATATTAGGAGGAACACCGGTGGCGAAGGCGGCTTACTGGACTGTAACTGACGTTGAGGCTCGAAAGCGTGGGGAGCAAACAGGATTAGATACCCTGGT
>NZ_JABBXB010000066.1 GCF_013387485.1 Stenotrophomonas sp. SAM-B | reverse complement strand
AGCAGTAATGAATCTTCCGCAATGCACGAAAGTGTGACGGAGCGACGCCGAGTGAAGGATGAAGTCCCTCGGGATGTAAACTTCTAAAATCTGCTAGAAAGTACTGATCGGCAGACTACAAGTGGCGACTAACTCTGTGCCAGCAGTCGCGGTAATACAGAGGCCACGAGCGTTAGGCGGAATCACTGGGCTTAAAGCGTGTGTAGGTGGATGACTAAGTACCTTGTGAAATCCCACGGCTCAACCGTGGAACTGCTTGGTATACTGGTTGTCTTGAGGCACTCAGGGGCGAGCGGAACAGATGGTGGAGCGGTGAAATGCGTAGATATCATCTGGAACGCCAATGGTGAAGACAGCTCGCTGGGGGTGTACTGACACTGAGACACGAAAGCCAGGGGAGCGAACGGGATTAGATACCCCTGTAG
>NZ_JABBXB010000065.1 GCF_013387485.1 Stenotrophomonas sp. SAM-B | reverse complement strand
ACAGGGGTATCTAATCCTGTTTGCTCCCCACACTTTCGTGCCTCAGCGTCAGTTACAGTCCAGAAAGCCGCCTTCGCCACTGGTGTTCCTCCTAATATCTACGCATTTCACCGCTACACTAGGAATTCCGCTTTCCTCTCCTGCACTCAAGATTAACAGTTTTAGTTGCAGTTCCTCAGTTGAGCCGAGGGATTTCACAACTAACTTGCTAACCCGTCTACGCACCCTTTACACCCAATAAATCCGGATAACGCTCGCTCCCTACGTATTACCGCGGCTGCTGGCACGTAGTTAGCCGGAGCTTCCTCCTTAGGTACTGTCCTTTTTCTTCCCTGTCTAAAATAGTTTACAATCCGAAAACCTTCTTCCTATACGCGGCGTCACTGCGTCAGAGTTTCCTCCATTGCGCAATATTCCCGACTGCA
>NZ_JABBXB010000064.1 GCF_013387485.1 Stenotrophomonas sp. SAM-B | reverse complement strand
ACACGGGTATCTAATCCCGTTTGCTCCCCTAGCTTTCGCGCCTCAGCGTCAAGAACAGGCCAGGTAGTCGCCTTCGCCACTGGTGTTCCTCCCGATATCTACGCATTTCACCACTACACCGGGAATTCCACTACCCTCTCCTGCCTTCGAGTCGATCAGTATCGAATGACCCTCCCCAGTTGAGCCGGGGGCTTTCACACGCGACTTGATCGACCGCCTGCGCGCTCTTTACGCCCAGTAAATCCGGACAACGCTCGCCACCTACGTATTACCGCGGCTGCTGGCACGTAGTTAGCCGTTGCTTATGCCTCGAGTACCGTCAGGTGTCTTCCTCGAGAAAAGCGGTTTACGACCCGAAGGCCTTCATCCCGCACGCGGCGTTGCTGCGTCAGGGTTTCCCCCATTGCGCAAAATTCCTAACTGCA
>NZ_JABBXB010000063.1 GCF_013387485.1 Stenotrophomonas sp. SAM-B | reverse complement strand
CTACCCGGGTATCTAATCCTGTTTGCTCCCCATGCTTTCGTACATCAGCGTCAGTCATGGTCCAGTAAGCCGTCTACACCACAGGTGTTCCTCCTGATATCTACGCATTTCACCGCTACACCAGGAATTCCGCCTACCTCTCCCATACTCCAGCCTTGCAGTTTCCGGCGCACCCTCCCAGTTGAGCCGGGAGATTTCACACCAGACTTGCAAAACCGCCTACGCACGCTTTACGCCCAGTAACTCCGAACAACGCTCGCTGCCTACGTATTACCGCGGCTGCTGGCACGTAGTTAGCCGCAGCTTCTTCTTCAGGTACCGTCATTATCGTCCCTGCCGAAAGAGCTTTACACCCCGAAGGGCTTCATCACTCACGCGGCGTCGCTGCATCAGGGTTGCCCCCATTGTGCAAGATTCCCCACTGCA
>NZ_JABBXB010000062.1 GCF_013387485.1 Stenotrophomonas sp. SAM-B | reverse complement strand
ACAAGGGTATCTAATCCTGTTTGCTCCCCACGCTTTCGCGCCTCAGCGTCAGTTACAGTCCAGTAAGTCGCCTTCGCCACTGGTGTTCCTCCCAATCTCTACGCATTTCACCGCTACACTGGGAATTCCACTTACCTCTCCTGCACTCAAGCCCGACAGTATCCAAAGCAATTCCCATCTTAAAAACAGGACTTTCACTCCAGACTTACCGGGCCGCCTACGCGCCCTTTACGCCCAATAATTCCGGACAACGCTCGCCCCCTACGTATTACCGCGGCTGCTGGCACGTAGTTAGCCGGGGCTTCCTCCTTGGCTACCGTCTCTCTCTCTTCACCAAGGACAGAGGTTTACGATCCGAAAACCTTCTTCCCTCACGCGGCGTTGCTGGGTCAGGGTTCCCCCCATTGCCCAATATTCCCCACTGCT
>NZ_JABBXB010000061.1 GCF_013387485.1 Stenotrophomonas sp. SAM-B | reverse complement strand
CTACCGGGGTATCTAATCCTGTTTGCTCCCCACGCTTTCGCACCTCAGCGTCAGTATCTACCCAGGTCGCCGCCTTCGCCACCGGCATTCCTAGCGATATCTGCGCATTTCACCGCTACACCGCTAGTTCTAATGGCCTCTACCATCCTCAAGCCAACGCAGTATCCGACGCAGTTCCACAGTTAAGCCATGGGATTTCACGCCGGACTTACGTAGCCGCCTGCACGCCCTTTACGCCCAGTAAATCCGGACAACGCTCGCCACCTACGTATTACCGCGGCTGCTGGCACGTAGTTAGCCGTGGCTTATTCGCCAGGTACCGTCATTATCGTCCCTGGCAAAAGGGCTTTACGACCCGAAGGCCTTCATCCCCCACGCGGCGTTGCTGGGTCAGGCTTTCGCCCATTCCCAAGATTCCTAGCTGCT
>NZ_JABBXB010000060.1 GCF_013387485.1 Stenotrophomonas sp. SAM-B | reverse complement strand
CTACCGGGGTATCTAATCCTGTTTGCTCCCCACGCTTTCGCACCTCAGTGTCAGTATCAGTCCAGGTGGTCGCCTTCGCCACTGGTGTTCCTTCCTATATCTACGCATTTCACCGCTACACAGGAAATTCCACCACCCTCTACCGTACTCTAGCTCGCCAGTTTTGGATGCAGTTCCCAGGTTGAGCCCGGGGCTTTCACATCCAACTTAACGAACCACCTACGCGCGCTTTACGCCCAGTAATTCCGAGCAACGCTAGCCCCCTTCGTATTACCGCGGCTGCTGGCACGAAGTTAGCCGGGGCTTCTTCTCCGGCTACAGTCATTATCTTCCCCGGTGAAAGAATTTTACAATCCTAAGACCTTCATCATACACGCGGCATGGCTGCGTCAGGCTTTCGCCCATTGCGCAAGATTCCCCACTGCT
>NZ_JABBXB010000059.1 GCF_013387485.1 Stenotrophomonas sp. SAM-B | reverse complement strand
CTACACGGGTATCTAATCCTGTTTGCTCCCCACGCTTTCGCACCTCAGCGTCAATACTTGTCCAGTGAGTCGCCTTCGCCACTGGTGTTCTTCCGAATATCTACGAATTTCACCTCTACACTCGGAATTCCACTCACCTCTCCATGATTCAAGCGATGCAGTCTTAAAGGCAATTCCGGAGTTGAGCCCCGGGCTTTCACCTCTAACTTACAAAGCCGCCTACGTGCGCTTTACGCCCAGTAATTCCGAACAACGCTAGCTCCCTCCGTATTACCGCGGCTGCTGGCACGGAGTTAGCCGGAGCTTATTCTCCCGGTACTGTCATTATCATCCCGGGTAAAAGAGCTTTACAACCCTAAGGCCTTCATCACTCACGCGGCATTGCTGGATCAGGCTTTCGCCCATTGTCCAATATTCCCCACTGCT
>NZ_JABBXB010000058.1 GCF_013387485.1 Stenotrophomonas sp. SAM-B | reverse complement strand
AGCAGTGGGGAATATTGGACAATGGGCGCAAGCCTGATCCAGCCATGCCGCGTGAGTGATGAAGGCCCTAGGGTTGTAAAGCTCTTTTGTGCGGGAAGATAATGACGGTACCGCAAGAATAAGCCCCGGCTAACTTCGTGCCAGCAGCCGCGGTAATACGAAGGGGGCTAGCGTTGCTCGGAATCACTGGGCGTAAAGCGTACGTAGGCGGGTCTTTAAGTCAGGGGTGAAATCCTGGAGCTCAACTCCAGAACTGCCTTTGATACTGAGGATCTTGAGTCCGGGAGAGGTGAGTGGAACTGCGAGTGTAGAGGTGAAATTCGTAGATATTCGCAAGAACACCAGTGGCGAAGGCGGCTCACTGGCCCGGTACTGACGCTGAGGTGCGAAAGCGTGGGGAGCAAACAGGATTAGATACCCCTGTAG
>NZ_JABBXB010000056.1 GCF_013387485.1 Stenotrophomonas sp. SAM-B | reverse complement strand
CTACTAGGGTATCTAATCCTGTTTGCTCCCCACGCTTTCGCGCCTCAGCGTCAGTAACGGGCCAGTGTGTCGCCTTCGCCACTGGTGTTCTTCCGAATATCTACGAATTTCACCTCTACACTCGGAGTTCCACACACCTCTCCCGTACTCAAGACAGTCAGTATCAAAGGCAATTCCAAGGTTGAGCCCTGGGCTTTCACCTCTGACTAAACTGTCCGCCTACGCGCCCTTTACGCCCAGTAATTCCGAGCAACGCTAGCCCCCTTCGTATTACCGCGGCTGCTGGCACGAAGTTAGCCGGGGCTTCTTCTGCGGGTACCGTCATTATCTTCCCCGCTAAAAGAGCTTTACAACCCTAAGGCCTTCATCACTCACGCGGCATGGCTGGATCAGGCTTGCGCCCATTGTCCAATATTCCCCACTGCA
>NZ_JABBXB010000054.1 GCF_013387485.1 Stenotrophomonas sp. SAM-B | reverse complement strand
ACACGGGTATCTAATCCTGTTTGCTCCCCACACTTTCGCGCCTCAGCGTCAGTTGCAGTCCAGTAAGCCGCCTTCGCCACTGGTGTTCCTCCCGATCTCTACGCATTTCACCGCTACACCGGGAATTCCGCTTACCTCTCCTGCACTCAAGCCCATCAGTATCCAAAGCAATTCCCACCTTGAAAGCAGGACTTTCACTCCAGACTTAACAGGCCGCCTACGCGCCCTTTACGCCCAATCATTCCGGACAACGCTCGCCCCCTACGTATTACCGCGGCTGCTGGCACGTAGTTAGCCGGGGCTTCCTCCTTTGGTACCGTCACTTCCTTCGTCCCAAAGGACAGAGGTTTACGACCCGAAGGCCTTCTTCCCTCACGCGGCGTTGCTGGGTCAGGCTTTCGCCCATTGCCCAATATTCCCCACTGCT
>NZ_JABBXB010000053.1 GCF_013387485.1 Stenotrophomonas sp. SAM-B | reverse complement strand
ACAAGGGTATCTAATCCTGTTTGCTCCCCACGCTTTCGCGCCTCAGCGTCAGTTGTCGTCCAGCAAGCCGCCTTCGCCACTGGTGTTCCTCCTAATATCTACGCATTTCACCGCTACACTAGGAATTCCGCTTGCCTCTCCGACACTCAAGGGATACAGTTTCGAAAGCAGTTCCGGGGTTGAGCCCCGGGATTTCACTCCCAACTTGCATCTCCGCCTACACGCCCTTTACACCCAGTAAATCCGGACAACGCTTGCAACCTACGTATTACCGCGGCTGCTGGCACGTAGTTAGCCGTTGCTTTTTCTCCAGGTACCGTCACGTTCTTCGTCCCTGGTAAAAGAAGTTTACAACCCGAAGGCCTTCTTCCTTCACGCGGCGTTGCTGGGTCAGGGTTTCCCCCATTGCCCAATATTCCCCACTGCT
>NZ_JABBXB010000052.1 GCF_013387485.1 Stenotrophomonas sp. SAM-B | reverse complement strand
CTACCCGGGTATCTAATCCCGTTTGCTCCCCACGCTTTCGTGCCTTAGTGTCAGAAACGTCCCAGTAGCCTGCCTACGCTATCGGTGTTCTTTCTAATATCTACGGATTTCACTCCTACACTAGAAATTCCAGCTACCCCTAACGCTCTCGAGCGGAGCAGTTTAGATAATAGTCTGAATGGTTGAGCCACCAGATTTCACTATCTACTTACCCTGCCACCTACGCAACTCTTTACACCCAGTCAATCCGGATAATGCTTGGACCCTACGTATGACCGCGGCTGCTGGCACGTAGTTAGCCGGTCCTTATTCATATGTTACCATCATATTTCTCGCATATAAAAGCAGTTTACAACCCGAAGGCCGTCATCCTGCACGCGGCGTTGCTCCATCAGGCTTTCGCCCATTGTGAAAGATTCCCTACTGCT
>NZ_JABBXB010000051.1 GCF_013387485.1 Stenotrophomonas sp. SAM-B | reverse complement strand
CTACTCGGGTATCTAATCCTGTTTGCTCCCCACGCTTTCGCGCCTCAGCGTCAGTTACTGTCCAGTAGACCGCCTTCGCCACTGGTGTTCTTCCTTATATCTACGCATTTCACCGCTACACAAGGAATTCCGTCTACCTCTCCAGCACTCAAGAAATACAGTTTCAAATGCAGTTTATGAGTTAAGCCCATAGATTTCACATCTGACTTGCATCCCCGCCTACGCGCCCTTTACACCCAGTAAATCCGGATAACGCTCGCCACCTACGTATTACCGCGGCTGCTGGCACGTAGTTAGCCGTGGCTTATTCATGAGGTACCGTCACTTCCTTCGTCCCTGATAAAAGAAGTTTACAATCCGAAGACCTTCTTCCTTCACGCGGCGTTGCTGGGTCAGGCTTTCGCCCATTGCCCAATATTCCCCACTGCT
>NZ_JABBXB010000050.1 GCF_013387485.1 Stenotrophomonas sp. SAM-B | reverse complement strand
CTACCGGGGTATCTAATCCTGTTCGCTCCCCATGCTTTCGCTCCTCAGCGTCAGTTACTGCCCAGAGACCCGCCTTCGCCACCGGTGTTCCTCCTGATATCTGCGCATTTCACCGCTACACCAGGAATTCCAGTCTCCCCTACCTAACTCTAGTCTGCCCGTATCGACTGCAAGCCCGCAGTTGAGCCGCGGGATTTCACAGACGACGCGACAAACCGCCTACGAGCTCTTTACGCCCAATAATTCCGGACAACGCTCGCACCCTACGTATTACCGCGGCTGCTGGCACGTAGTTGGCCGGTGCTTCTTCTGCAGGTACCGTCACTCTCGCTTCGTCGATGGTGAAAGGAGTTTACAACCCGAAGGCCGTCATCCCCCACGCGGCGTCGCTGCATCAGGCTTCCGCCCATTGTGCAATATTCCCCACTGCT
>NZ_JABBXB010000049.1 GCF_013387485.1 Stenotrophomonas sp. SAM-B | reverse complement strand
CTACACGGGTATCTAATCCTGTTTGCTACCCATGCTTTCGCTCCTCAGCGTCAGTTACTGCCCAGAGACCCGCCTTCGCCACCGGTGTTCCTCCTGATATCTGCGCATTTCACCGCTACACCAGGAATTCCAGTCTCCCCTGAAGTACTCTAGTCTGCCCGTATCGCCTGCAAGCTTAAGGTTGAGCCCCAAGTTTTCACAAACGACGCGACGAACCGCCTACAAGCTCTTTACGCCCAGTAATTCCGGACAACGCTCGGACCCTACGTATTACCGCGGCTGCTGGCACGTAGTTGGCCGGTCCTTATTCTACAGGTACAGTCACTTGCGCTTCGTCCCTGTCAAAAGCGGTTTACAACCCGAAGGCCGTCATCCCTCACGCGGCGTCGCTGCATCAGGCTTGCGCCCATTGTGCAATATTCCCCACTGCT
>NZ_JABBXB010000048.1 GCF_013387485.1 Stenotrophomonas sp. SAM-B | reverse complement strand
CTACCAGGGTATCTAATCCTGTTCGCTCCCCACGCTTTCGCTCCTCAGCGTCAGTAACGGCCCAGAGAGCCGCCTTCGCCACCGGTGTTCCTCCTGATATCTGCGCATTTCACCGCTACACCAGGAATTCCGATCTCCCCTACCGCACTCTAGCCTGCCCGTATCGAATGCAGACCCGGGGTTAAGCCCCGGGCTTTCACATCCGACGTGACAAGCCGCCTACGAGCTCTTTACGCCCAATAATTCCGGACAACGCTTGCACCCTACGTATTACCGCGGCTGCTGGCACGTAGTTAGCCGGTGCTTCTTCTGCAGGTACCGTCACTTTCGCTTCTTCCCTGCTGAAAGAGGTTTACAACCCGAAGGCCTTCATCCCTCACGCGGCGTCGCTGCATCAGGCTTTCGCCCATTGTGCAATATTCCCCACTGCT
>NZ_JABBXB010000047.1 GCF_013387485.1 Stenotrophomonas sp. SAM-B | reverse complement strand
ACAAGGGTATCTAATCCTGTTTGCTCCCCACGCCTTCGAGCCTCAACGTCAGTTGCTGTCCAGTAAGCCGCCTTCGCCACCGGTGTTCCTCCTAATATCTACGCATTTCACCGCTACACTAGGAATTCCGCTTACCTCTCCAGTACTCTAGTTAAACAGTTTCCAAAGCAAGCCCACAGTTGAGCCGTGGGGTTTCACTTCAGACTTGCATAACCGTCTGCGCTCCCTTTACACCCAGTAAATCCGGATAACGCTTGCCCCCTACGTATTACCGCGGCTGCTGGCACGTAGTTAGCCGGGGCTTCTTAGTCAGGTACCGTCATCTCTCTTACGAGTCTTTCTTCCCTGCTGATAGAGCTTTACATACCGAAATACTTCTTCACTCACGCGGCGTCGCTGCATCAGGGTTTCCCCCATTGTGCAATATTCCCCACTGCA
>NZ_JABBXB010000046.1 GCF_013387485.1 Stenotrophomonas sp. SAM-B | reverse complement strand
AGCAGTGAGGAATATTGGTCAATGGGCGGAAGCCTGAACCAGCCAAGTCGCGTGAAGGATGAAGGTATTATGTATTGTAAACTTCTTTAGCTGTGGAGAAATAAGGTGGTCGAGACCACCGATGCTAGTACACAGAGAATAAGGATCGGCTAACTCCGTGCCAGCAGCCGCGGTAATACGGAGGATCCGAGCGTTATCCGGATTCATTGGGTTTAAAGGGTGCGCAGGCGGTGCCTTAAGTCAGCGGTAAAATCGTGGGGCTCAACCCCATCCCGCCGTTGATACTGGGGGACTTGATTACGGTCGAGGCAGGCGGAATTCGTCGTGTAGCGGTGAAATGCATAGATATGACGAAGAACACCGATTGCGTAGGCAGCCGACCAGGCCGTTAATGACGCTCATGCACGAAAGTGCGGGTATCGAACAGGATTAGATACCCGGGT
>NZ_JABBXB010000044.1 GCF_013387485.1 Stenotrophomonas sp. SAM-B | reverse complement strand
AGCAGTGGGGAATTTTGGACAATGGGCGAAAGCCTGATCCAGCCATGCCGCGTGAGTGAAGAAGGCCTTCGGGTTGTAAAGCTCTTTCAGCCGGAAAGAAATCGCGTTGGTTAATATCCAGCGTGGATGACGGTACCGGAAGAAGAAGCACCGGCTAACTACGTGCCAGCAGCCGCGGTAATACGTAGGGTGCGAGCGTTAATCGGAATTACTGGGCGTAAAGCGTGCGCAGGCGGTTTGGTAAGCCAGATGTGAAATCCCCGGGCTTAACCTGGGAACTGCATTTGGGACTGCAAGACTAGAGTATGGCAGAGGGGGGTGGAATTCCACGTGTAGCAGTGAAATGCGTAGATATGTGGAGGAACACCGATGGCGAAGGCAGCCCCCTGGGCTAATACTGACGCTCATGCACGAAAGCGTGGGGAGCAAACAGGATTAGATACC
>NZ_JABBXB010000043.1 GCF_013387485.1 Stenotrophomonas sp. SAM-B | reverse complement strand
ACCGGGGTATCTAATCCTGTTTGCTCCCCACGCTTTCGTGCCTCAACGTCAGATATAGTTTGGTAAGCTGCCTTCGCAATCGGTGTTCTGTATGATCTCTAAGCATTTCACCGCTACACCATACATTCCGCCTACCGCAACTACTCTCTAGTTCAACAGTATTAGAGGCAGTTCCGGAGTTGAGCCCCGGTATTTCACCTCTAACTTATCAAACCGCCTACGCACCCTTTAAACCCAATAAATCCGGATAACGCTTGGATCCTCCGTATTACCGCGGCTGCTGGCACGGAGTTAGCCGATCCTTATTCGTACGATACTTTCAGGCTCCTACACGTAGCAGCGTTTACCCTCGTATAAAAGCAGTTTACAACCCATAGAGCCGTCATCCTGCACGCGGCATGGCTGGTTCAGACTTGCGTCCATTGACCAATATTCCTCACTGCT
>NZ_JABBXB010000042.1 GCF_013387485.1 Stenotrophomonas sp. SAM-B | reverse complement strand
CTACCGGGGTATCTAATCCTGTTTGCTCCCCACACTTTCGTGCCTCAACGTCAGTTACTGTCCAGAAAGTCGCCTTCGCCACTGGTGTTCCTCCTAATATCTACGCATTTCACCGCTACACTAGGAATTCCACTTTCCTCTCCTGCACTCAAGAAAATCAGTTTTAGTTGCAGTTCCTCAGTTGAGCCGAGGGATTTCACAACTAACTTAATTTCCCGTCTACGCACCCTTTACACCCAATAAATCCGGATAACGCTTGCTCCCTACGTATTACCGCGGCTGCTGGCACGGAGTTAGCCGATGCTTTTTCTTCAGGTACACTCATCTTACCACACGTGGTCTCTTTGTTCCCTGACAAAAGAGGTTTACAATACTTAGTACCGTCGTCCCTCACGCGACTTGGCTGGTTCAGGCTCTCGCCCATTGCCCAATATTCCCCACTGCA
>NZ_JABBXB010000041.1 GCF_013387485.1 Stenotrophomonas sp. SAM-B | reverse complement strand
TACCAGGGTATCTAATCCTGTTCGATACCCGCACCTTCGAGCTTTAGCGTCAGTAAAGGCCTCGTCAGCTGCCTTCGCAATCGGAGTTCTTCGTGATATCTAAGCATTTCACCGCTACACCACGAATTCCGCTGACGTCGAACTCACTCAAGACAACCAGTTCGCGACGCAGTTCAGCCGTTGAGCGGCTACATTTCACGTCACGCTTAATCATCAGCCTGCGCTCCCTTTAAACCCAATAAATCCGGATAACGCCCGGACCTTCCGTATTACCGCGGCTGCTGGCACGGAATTAGCCGGTCCTTATTCATGCGGTACCTACAAAAAGGGACACGTCCCTCACTTTATCCCCGCATAAAAGCAGTTTACAACCCATAGGGCCGTCATCCTGCACGCTACTTGGCTGGTTCAGGCTCTCGCCCATTGACCAATATTCCTCACTGCA
>NZ_JABBXB010000040.1 GCF_013387485.1 Stenotrophomonas sp. SAM-B | reverse complement strand
TACTAGGGTATCTAATCCTGTTCGATCCCCACGCTTTCGTGCCCGAGCGTCAATGCAGGCCTGGCGAGCTGCCTCCGCTATCGGCGTTCTGTGGCATATCTACGCATTTCACCGCTACACGCCACGTTCCGCCCGCCTCGACCGCATTCCAGCCCGACAGTATCAACGGCACTTCCGGGGTTGGGCCCCGGGCTTTCACCGCTGACTTGACAGGCCGCCTGCGCACCCTTTAAACCCAATGAATCCGGATAACGCTCGCGTCCTCCGTATTACCGCGGCTGCTGGCACGGAGTTAGCCGACGCTTATTCCACCGGTACCCTCAAGCGCGCATCACGACCGCGCCCTTGTCCCCGGTTAAAAGAAGTTTACGACCCATAGGGCCTTATTCCTTCACGCGGCATGGCTGGTTCAGGCTTGCGCCCATTGACCAATATTCCTCACTGCT
>NZ_JABBXB010000039.1 GCF_013387485.1 Stenotrophomonas sp. SAM-B | reverse complement strand
CTACCGGGGTATCTAATCCTGTTTGATCCCCACGCTTTCGTGCCTCAGCGTCAATCACCCCTTCGTGAGATGCCTTCGCAATCGGTGTTCTGTGTAATCTCTAAGCATTTCACCGCTACACTACACATTCCTCCCACGGCAGAGTCATTCAAGCTCACCAGTTCGGGAGGCACTTCCGACGTTGAGCGCCGGCATTTCACCTCCCGCTTAACAAGCCGCCTGCGCACCCTTTAAACCCAATAAATCCGGATAACGCTTGCATCCTCCGTATTACCGCGGCTGCTGGCACGGAGTTAGCCGATGCTTATTCGCGAGGTACTCTCATCGGGCCACACGTGGCCCTTATTGCTCCCTCGCAAAAGCGGTTTACAATCCATAGGACCGTCTTCCTTCACGCGGCATGGCTGGATCAGCCTTCCGGCCATTGTCCAATATTCCTCACTGCA
>NZ_JABBXB010000038.1 GCF_013387485.1 Stenotrophomonas sp. SAM-B | reverse complement strand
AGCAGTGAGGAATATTGGTCAATGGACGCAAGTCTGAACCAGCCATGCCGCGTGCAGGAAGACGGCCCTATGGGTTGTAAACTGCTTTTGTACTAGGGTAATTTGCGGTACGTGTACCGTATTGAAAGTATAGTACGAATAAGGATCGGCTAACTCCGTGCCAGCAGCCGCGGTAATACGGAGGATCCAAGCGTTATCCGGATTTATTGGGTTTAAAGGGTGCGTAGGCGGCCTATTAAGTCAGGGGTGAAAGACGGTGGCTCAACCATCGCAGTGCCCTTGATACTGATGGGCTTGATTACACTTGAGGTAGGCGGAATGTGACATGTAGCGGTGAAATGCATAGATATGTCACAGAACACCGATTGCGAAGGCAGCTTACTAAGCTGTTACTGACGCTGAGGCACGAAAGCGTGGGGATCAAACAGGATTAGATACCCGTGTAG
>NZ_JABBXB010000037.1 GCF_013387485.1 Stenotrophomonas sp. SAM-B | reverse complement strand
CTACCGGGGTATCTAATCCTGTTTGATACCCGCACTTTCGAGCCTCAGCGTCAGTTGCAGCCTAGCAGGCTGCCTTCGCAATCGGAGTTCTTCGTGATATCTAAGCATTTCACCGCTACACCACGAATTCCGCCTGCCTCAACTGCACTCAAGACATCCAGTATCAACTGCAATTTTACGGTTGAGCCGCAAACTTTCACAACTGACTTAAACATCCATCTACGCTCCCTTTAAACCCAATAAATCCGGATAACGCTCGCATCTTCCGTATTACCGCGGCTGCTGGCACGGAATTAGCCGATGCTTATTCGTAAGGTACATACAAACGGGTATGCATACCCGACTTTATTCCTTTATAAAAGAAGTTTACAACCCATAGGGCAGTCATCCTTCACGCTACTTGGCTGGTTCAGGCTCTCGCCCATTGACCAATATTCCTCACTGCT
>NZ_JABBXB010000036.1 GCF_013387485.1 Stenotrophomonas sp. SAM-B | reverse complement strand
ACAGGGGTATCTAATCCCGTTTGCTCCCCTAGCTTTCGCGCCTCAGCGTCAATGTCGGTCCAGGATGCCGCCTTCGCCACCGGTATTCCTCCAGATATCTACGCATTTCACCGCTACACCTGGAATTCTACATCCCTCTCCCGGATTCAAGCCATCCAGTATCAGACGCAGTTCCCAGGTTGAGCCGGGGGATTTCACGTCTGACTTAGTTGGCCGCCTACGCGCCCTTTACGCCCAGTAATTCCGAACAACGCTTGCCCCCCCCGTATTACCGCGGCTGCTGGCACGGAGTTAGCCGGGGCTTCCTTTAGCGGTACCGTCAATTCCGGGGAGTATTCACCCCCGAATCGTTCTTCCCACTCGACAGGAGTTTACAATCCGAAGACCTTCATCCTCCACGCGGCGTTGCGTCGTCAGGCTTGCGCCCATTGCGAACAATTCCCCACTGCT
>NZ_JABBXB010000035.1 GCF_013387485.1 Stenotrophomonas sp. SAM-B | reverse complement strand
CTACCCGGGTATCTAATCCTGTTTGCTCCCCACGCTTTCGCACCTGAGCGTCAGTATTGGTCCAGGAAGTCGCCTTCGCCACTGATGTTCCTTCCGATATCTACGCATTTCACCGCTACACCGGAAATTCCACTTCCCTCTACCACACTCTAGTATCCAGTATCGAATGCAATTCCCAGGTTAAGCCCGGGGCTTTCACATCCGACTTAAATATCCACCTACATGCGCTTTACGCCCAGTGATTCCGATTAACGCTCGCACTCTCTGTATTACCGCGGCTGCTGGCACAGAGTTTGCCAGTGCTTCTTCTTTGGGTAACGTCAACTCTCAAGGGTATGAGCCTTGAGCATTTCTTCCCCAACGAAAGTGCTTTACAACCCGAAGGCCTTCTTCACTCACGCGGCATTGCTGGATCAGGCTTTCGCCCATTGTCCAATATTCCCCACTGC
>NZ_JABBXB010000034.1 GCF_013387485.1 Stenotrophomonas sp. SAM-B | reverse complement strand
TACTAGGGTATCTAATCCTGTTTGCTCCCCACGCTTTCGTGCCTCAGTGTCAGTGCTGGTCCAGAGAGCCGCCTTCGCAACTGATGTTCCTCCCGATCTCTACGCATTTCACTGCTACACCGGGAATTCCACTCTCCTCTACCGCACTCTAGCGAGCCAGTATCCATCGCCATTCCCAGGTTGAGCCCGGGGCTTTCACGACAGACTTAACTAACCACCTACGCACGCTTTACGCCCAGTAATTCCGAGTAACGCTTGCACCCTTCGTATTACCGCGGCTGCTGGCACGAAGTTAGCCGGTGCTTATTCTTCCGGTACCGTCATGACCCCGGGGTATTAACCCAGAGCTTTTCTTTCCGGACAAAAGTGCTTTACAACCCGAAGGCCTTCTTCACACACGCGGCATGGCTGGATCAGGCTTGCGCCCATTGTCCAATATTCCCCACTGCT
>NZ_JABBXB010000033.1 GCF_013387485.1 Stenotrophomonas sp. SAM-B | reverse complement strand
CTACCCGGGTATCTAATCCTGTTTGCTCCCCACGCTTTCGCGCCTCAGCGTCAGTTACAGACCAGAAAGTCGCCTTCGCCACTGGTGTTCCTCCACATCTCTACGCATTTCACCGCTACACATGGAATTCCACTTTCCTCTTCTGCACTCAAGTTCCCCAGTTTCCAATGACCCTCCACGGTTGAGCCGTGGGCTTTCACATCAGACTTAAAGAACCGCCTGCGCGCGCTTTACGCCCAATAATTCCGGACAACGCTTGCCACCTACGTATTACCGCGGCTGCTGGCACGTAGTTAGCCGTGGCTTTCTGGTGAGGTACCGTCAAGGTACCAGTAGTTACTTGGTACTTGTTCTTCCCTCACAACAGAGTTTTACGATCCGAAAACCTTCTTCACTCACGCGGCGTTGCTCCGTCAGACTTTCGTCCATTGCGGAAGATTCCCTACTGCT
>NZ_JABBXB010000032.1 GCF_013387485.1 Stenotrophomonas sp. SAM-B | reverse complement strand
TGCAGTGGGGAATATTGGACAATGGGGGAAACCCTGATCCAGCAATGCCGCGTGTGTGAAGAAGGCCTGCGGGTTGTAAAGCACTTTTGGTGGGGAAGAAAAGCCAGAGGCTAATACCTTTTGGTCTTGACGTAACCCAAAGAATAAGCTCCGGCTAACTCCGTGCCAGCAGCCGCGGTAATACGGAGGGAGCAAGCGTTGTTCGGAATTACTGGGCGTAAAGCGCGCGTAGGCGGCTTTGTAAGTTAGAGGTGAAAGCCCGGGGCTCAACCCCGGAATTGCCTTTAAGACTGCATCGCTAGAATCCGGGAGAGGTGAGTGGAATTCCGAGTGTAGAGGTGAAATTCGTAGATATTCGGAAGAACACCAGTGGCGAAGGCGGCTCACTGGACCGGTATTGACGCTGAGGTGCGAAAGCGTGGGGAGCAAACAGGATTAGATACCCGTGTAG
>NZ_JABBXB010000031.1 GCF_013387485.1 Stenotrophomonas sp. SAM-B | reverse complement strand
TGCAGTGGGGAATCTTGCGCAATGGGCGAAAGCCTGACGCAGCGACGCCGCGTGAGGGAAGAAGGCCTTCGGGTTGTAAACCTCTTTCAGGAGGGACGAAGGTCGGGTTAATAGCGGCCCGAGTGACGGTACCTCCAGAAGAAGCCCCGGCTAACTACGTGCCAGCAGCCGCGGTAATACGTAGGGGGCAAGCGTTGTCCGGAATTATTGGGCGTAAAGAGCGTGTAGGCGGTCCGGTCAGTCGGTTGTGAAAGTCAGGGGCTCAACCCTTGAATGCCGGCCGATACTGCCGGGCTAGAGTCCGGAAGAGGAAAATGGAATTCCCGGTGTAGCGGTGAAATGCGCAGATATCAGGAAGAACACCCGTGGCGAAGGCGGTTTTCTGGGACGGTACTGACGCTGAGACGCGAAAGCGTGGGGAGCGAACAGGATTAGATACCCCTGTAG
>NZ_JABBXB010000030.1 GCF_013387485.1 Stenotrophomonas sp. SAM-B | reverse complement strand
CTACCGGGGTATCTAATCCTGTTTGCTCCCCACGCTTTCGCACCTCAGCGTCAGTTACAGACCAGAAAGTCGCCTTCGCCACTGGTGTTCCTCCATATCTCTGCGCATTTCACCGCTACACATGGAATTCCACTTTCCTCTTCTGCACTCAAGTTTCCCAGTTTCCAATGACCCTCCCCGGTTGAGCCGGGGGCTTTCACATCAGACTTAAGAAACCGCCTGCGCTCGCTTTACGCCCAATAAATCCGGACAACGCTTGCCACCTACGTATTACCGCGGCTGCTGGCACGTAGTTAGCCGTGGCTTTCTGGTTAGATACCGTCAAGGGATGAACAGTTACTCTCATCCTTGTTCTTCTCTAACAACAGAGTTTTACGATCCGAAAACCTTCTTCACTCACGCGGCGTTGCTCCGTCAGACTTTCGTCCATTGCGGAAGATTCCCTACTGCT
>NZ_JABBXB010000029.1 GCF_013387485.1 Stenotrophomonas sp. SAM-B | reverse complement strand
CTACCCGGGTATCTAATCCTGTTTGCTCCCCACGCTTTCGTGCATGAGCGTCAATCTTGACCCAGGGGGCTGCCTTCGCCATCGGTGTTCCTCCACATATCTACGCATTTCACTGCTACACGTGGAATTCTACCCCCCTCTGCCAGATTCTAGCCTTGCAGTCTCCAATGCAATTCCCAGGTTGAGCCCGGGGATTTCACATCAGACTTACAAAACCGCCTGCGCACGCTTTACGCCCAGTAATTCCGATTAACGCTTGCCACCTACGTATTACCGCGGCTGCTGGCACGTAGTTAGCCGTGGCTTTCTGATTAGGTACCGTCAAGATGTGCACAGTTACTTACACATTTGTTCTTCCCTAATAACAGAGTTTTACGATCCGAAAACCTTCATCACTCACGCGGCGTTGCTCCGTCAGACTTTCGTCCATTGCGGAAGATTCCCTACTGCT
>NZ_JABBXB010000027.1 GCF_013387485.1 Stenotrophomonas sp. SAM-B | reverse complement strand
CTACCAGGGTATCTAATCCCGTTTGCTCCCCTGGCTTTCGTGCCTCAGTGTCAGTTGTAGTCCAGAATGCCGCCTTCGCCACCGGTGTTCCTCCAGATATCTACGCATTTCACCGCTACACCTGGAATTCCGCATTCCTCTCCTACACTCAAGCCATCCAGTATCAGACGCAGTTCCCCAGTTAAGCTGAGGGATTTCACGTCTGACTTAGTTGGCCACCTACGAACCCTTTACGCCCAGTAATTCCGAACAACGCTTGCCCCCTCTGTATTACCGCGGCTGCTGGCACAGAGTTAGCCGGGGCTTCTTCCCTCGATACCGTCATGCCCACGACGTATGAGGTCGTAGGCCATTCTTCTCGGTCGAAAGGAGTTTACGACCCGAAGGCCTTCATCCTCCACGCGGCGTTGCTTCGTCAGGCTTTCGCCCATTGCGAAAAATTCCCCACTGCT
>NZ_JABBXB010000026.1 GCF_013387485.1 Stenotrophomonas sp. SAM-B | reverse complement strand
CTACAGGGGTATCTAATCCTGTTTGCTCCCCACGCTTTCGTGCATGAGCGTCAGTACAGGTCCAGGGGATTGCCTTCGCCATCGGTGTTCCTCCGCATATCTACGCATTTCACTGCTACACGCGGAATTCCATCCCCCTCTACCGTACTCTAGCTATGCAGTCACAAATGCAGTTCCCAGGTTGAGCCCGGGGATTTCACATCTGTCTTGCATAACCGCCTGCGCACGCTTTACGCCCAGTAATTCCGATTAACGCTCGCACCCTACGTATTACCGCGGCTGCTGGCACGTAGTTAGCCGGTGCTTATTCTTCAGGTACCGTCAGTAGTCGCGATATTCACGCCAACCGTTTCGTTCCGGACAAAAGAGCTTTACAACCCGAAGGCCTTCTTCACTCACGCGGCATGGCTGGATCAGGGTTTCCCCCATTGTCCAAAATTCCCCACTGCAG
>NZ_JABBXB010000025.1 GCF_013387485.1 Stenotrophomonas sp. SAM-B | reverse complement strand
CTACCCGGGTATCTAATCCTGTTTGCTCCCCACGCTTTCGCACCTGAGCGTCAGTCTTCGTCCAGGGGGCCGCCTTCGCCACCGGTATTCCTCCAGATCTCTACGCATTTCACCGCTACACCTGGAATTCTACCCCCCTCTACGAGACTCAAGCTTGCCAGTATCAGATGCAGTTCCCAGGTTGAGCCCGGGGATTTCACATCTGACTTAACAAACCGCCTGCGTGCGCTTTACGCCCAGTAATTCCGATTAACGCTTGCACCCTCCGTATTACCGCGGCTGCTGGCACGGAGTTAGCCGGTGCTTCTTCTGCGGGTAACGTCAATGAGGGTATTAACTTACTCCCTTCCTCCCCGCTGAAAGTACTTTACAACCCGAAGGCCTTCTTCATACACGCGGCATGGCTGCATCAGGCTTGCGCCCATTGTGCAATATTCCCCACTGCTG
>NZ_JABBXB010000024.1 GCF_013387485.1 Stenotrophomonas sp. SAM-B | reverse complement strand
TGCAGTGGGGAATATTGCACAATGGGCGAAAGCCTGATGCAGCGACGCCGCGTGAGTGATGAAGGCCTTCGGGTTGTAAAGCTCTGTGGGGGGAGAAGAAAACAGTTAGGGCGAATAGGCCTAGCTCTTGACGGTACCCCTTTAGAAAGCACCGGCTAACTCTGTGCCAGCAGCCGCGGTAATACAGAGGGTGCAAGCGTTGTTCGGAATTACTGGGCGTAAAGCGCGCGCAGGCGGATCCTGCAAGTCCGGAGTGAAATCTCACCGCTCAACGGTGAGGCTGCTTTGGATACTGCGGATCTGGAGACCGGTAGAGGCTGGTAGAATTGCAGGTGTAGCGGTGGAATGCGTAGAGATCTGCAAGAATACCCGTGGCGAAGGCGGCCAGCTGGGCCGGTTCTGACGCTGAGGCGCGAAAGCGTGGGGAGCAAACAGGATTAGATACCCTGGTAG
>NZ_JABBXB010000023.1 GCF_013387485.1 Stenotrophomonas sp. SAM-B | reverse complement strand
AACCCATCCATGGGGGCTCATATGCCGCCATCCATGGCGGCATATGGTCCCGCGCACCCACCCACACCCCGCCCCCGACAGTGGGCTGGTGGCCAAGGTCAAAGCGACGGGCGGCTCGGCACTTCGGCGCCATTGCTGTCGCGCCGAGCGTATTGATCTGGTGGAAGCAACGCGGGTCGAAGCGTGGGCATGACAGAGCGCAGCCACGACTGAGCGTAGCCAAGCAGGTCGAGCGAACTGGCGCGGAGTCTGTGAGGCAGAGCAAAGCAACGCTGAGCCCATCAAGCTGGGCGGATCAAGAGCCGAGCAGATCAAGAGCCGAGCAGATCAAGAGCCGAGCAGATCAAGAGCCGAGCAGATCAAGAGCCTAAGCCGGGGTGCCGCCTTTCCATTGCGCACCAGCCCATTGTCAAAGGGTGGGCACGGGTGGGTTGGCGGGACCATATGCCGCCATGGATGGCGGCATATGAGCTTACATGGGTGAAGGCGCATTGCTTGCGAGGCACTGCCTCGCATGCGACTGAACGCACAGCCGCCAGCGGCTGGGCCG
>NZ_JABBXB010000022.1 GCF_013387485.1 Stenotrophomonas sp. SAM-B | reverse complement strand
CAGATAGCTGGCCAGCACCGCCTGTAGCCCCGGCCCCACGCCCTTCATCGACTTCAGAATCGTGAGCTGGGGCTGTTGAGCAACTTGCTCGGCAATCTGCTTTCCCAGGCGTTCGACCAGTGTCTGCAAGCGGGTGATGTTGGTCTGCAAAAGCCGTCGCAATTCACGATCACGCACCATTTCCTGCTGCTGCCGCGCTACGGTCAGGGCCTGCATCATCTGTCGACGTGCCCGCACGAATTCCCGCAGTTTCTGCTGCCAAGGCTCTAGTGGCTGGTAGGCCGGCAGTGTCACCAGCGCGGCCATCTGTGCCAATGCATAGGCATCCAAGCGATCGGTCTTGGCCACCTGGCCCAACCCCTGAGCTAGTTTTCGCGCCCGAAAGGCATTGGCGCGCACCACCCGATGGCCTGCCTTGTGCAGGAAATCCAGCACGGGCTGCTCATATCCGCCGGTGGCCTCCAGCACGATCTGGATCGCTGGGCGTTTTTTCAGCCAAGCGTCCAATTCAACAAAGCCAGAGGGGCTATTGCTGACCTGCAGGGTCTCTCTGTCCGTCGTGCCGACATCCAGCTGGCGCTTGCTTACATCAATCCCGATCCCGTTCATCGCCCGACTCCGTATAGTCTGGAAGGGTCGAGAGCTCCCCCGCTTGCCCAGTCTTATCGCTTCGAGTGCCAGCTCCAGCAACTGTTCGGGCGGATCAAGGGAGATTCCGGCGTGGGCGCCAAGCTACATGGCGATCGCTCAGATCCAGGCTCGTACGGCGGCCCACGCCGGCTCTCGGCACCTAAGCTGCCAGATTCCGAACAGATAAGGCT
>NZ_JABBXB010000021.1 GCF_013387485.1 Stenotrophomonas sp. SAM-B | reverse complement strand
GGCGTGGCTCTTATCTCTTGCCGATCTGGCACTTTAGGTGCCGAGAGCCCGGCGTGGGCGACCGTGTGGCTCTAGGTCTTGCGACCGCTGGGTAGCTTGGGTCCCCACGCCGGTTTCTCCCTGATCCGCCCGAACAGTTGATCGAGTTGGCGCTCGGACTGATAAGACTGGGCAAGCGGGGGGAGCTCTCGACCCTGTCAGCCTAGCGGAGTTCTGCCATGTATGGGATCGGGATCGATGTAAGTCAGGCCACGCTGGATGTGGCCGTCCATGAACAGGCGTTTCGCCAATTCAGCAACGACAAGCGTGGCTTTGTACGGCTGATTCAATGGCTGAAACAATGGCCTATCACGCAGGTCGTTCTGGAAGCCAGCGGCGGGTACGAGCGTGCCGCACTGGAGGCTTTGCACGAGGCTGGGCTTCCGATGGTCCGCATCAATCCTGCTCGGGCCCGCCGCTTCGCCCAAGCCACGGGACGTGCTGCCAAAACCGATCGACTCGACGCAGCCGTGCTGGCGCAGATGGCCCAACTCCTGCCGCTCACCCGCTACGTGCCACCGGCGCCTTGGCAGCGGCGTTTGGCCGAATTTGCGCAGTGCCGTCGTCATCTGGTGCAGATGCGCGTCAGCGAGATGCAGCGCTTGCGGCAGCTGACCGATCCAGTCCTGATCACGATCAAGCAGCGCCATCTTGCCCAGCTGTCCGAAGATCTTAAACAGCTGGACAAGGCCATTGCCGAGCAGCTCGCCGCGCAGCCTGGCTGGAAGAACATCGGAACGCTCAAAGGCGCTGGGCCGATCCTGGTCAGCACCTTGGCCTGCGAACTGCCGGAGCTGGGAACACTGGGGAGCAAGGCCATTACTTCGCTGGTCGGCCTGGCCCCCATGAACCGCGAGAGCGGTACCTGGCAGGGCAAGCGCAGCATCACCGGTGGCCGGGCCGTAGTGCGCGAAGCGCTCTACATGGCGGCGCTAACGGCCATCCGTTACGAGCCCAGGCTACGTGACTTTTACGCGACCCTGAAAGCCAAAGGCAAGGCGAGCAAGGTGGCGCTGGTAGCGGTCATGCGCAAGATGCTGGTCATCCTCAACGCCCGCAAGCGGGACGCCGAGGCCGCGTTGGTCTGCACCTGATAAGACAGTTGCTACC
>NZ_JABBXB010000020.1 GCF_013387485.1 Stenotrophomonas sp. SAM-B | reverse complement strand
AGTTCCATCCGTTGCCAGGAGCCGGCCAGCGGCCGGCACTACCGGATACTCGGCGGCCGTTCTAGCTAGAATTCCGGTTCCTCGGATTCCTGCAGTGGGAAAAGGCCACCATGGATAGGTATGAACGCCTGCGGATGCTTGAAAACGCGTCGACATCGAACAAGCAGCTCTTCGGCGCCGCCTGTCTGCACCAGTACTGCACTGCGAAAGGGATCCAACACTGTGCATGCGTCGTCGAACTGCTGGCGCATCTGAAGTCCATGCCCATCTCGGAGAATCTGCCTGCATGGGCGGCGGCCGGAGCCGCACTTCAGCTGAGTGGACGAGGCGATGCCCTGCCTGCCGAGATCGAGCACCTGCTGAGCGGGGAGGACGCGGATGAGTTCGGCATGCTTGTCGAATGTGTGGTGGAGATCGGCCTCGTGGACATGTTTGGCGGGAGCACCGACCTTCCGCTGCAGTTTGCTCGACGGACCATCGAGATATTGGAGCGGGCAGGGATACAGATTCCAGACCCTTCCCTCGAATAGGATCTCTTGAAGAGGCGAACCTGCCCCTCACCAGACGGTGAACACCTGCCCGCTCTGTATCCCTTCCACGCTGCGCTGGTACGCCAGCGACGCGCGCTGTGCCGTCACCGGTTCAAAGCCCGGGAAATACGCGCCGTAGTCGTCCATCGACTCGGCCAGTACGTTCGGGCTGACTGCATTGATGCGCAGCCCGCGCGGCAGCAGTTCGCAGGCGGCGGCACGCACGAATCCTTCCAGCGCGGCGTTGGCGGCTGTGGCGTTGGCACCATCGCGGATCGGCTGGGCACTGATGATGCCGCTGGTCAGGGTGATCGAGCCGCCGGTGTTCAGGTGATGCTGGGCGGCCAGGCTCAACCGCACCTGACCGAGCAGCTTGTCCTGCAGCCCCAGGTTGAAGTCGGCCGGCCGCATCTGCGCCAGCGGACCGAAATGCACCTGGCCGGTGGTCGCGATCACCGCATCGACCTTGCCCACCTTCGCGAACAGCGCGTCCACGCTGGCGTCGTCGGTCAGATCGACCTGCACGTCGCCGCCGTGGCGACCGGCGCGGATCAGTTCGTGGTGGACGCCGAGGGTGTTGGCGACCGCCTGGCCCAGGGTGCCGCTGGCACCGACAAGCAGGATCTTCATGTGCATGTTTCCCTTAAACGTAGGGGGTAGAGGGCGGCCAAGGTAGCGCCACGCGATGCGTGGCTGCGTCTGGTCGTCAATCATTCGCCGCCGACAATGCCTGCCCGCGCGTCGTCGCCGCGTCGATCGCGCGCGCGACCATGGCTTCAAAGCCGTCGGCCTGGAAACGCTCGATCGCGGCCTGGGTGGTGCCGTTCGGCGAGGTCACGCGGCGGCGCAGCTCGGCCGGGGCTTCGCCGGATTCGTCCAGCATGCGCGAGGCACCGAGCAGGGTCTGCACGACCAGCGTGCGGGCCGCGTCGGCGGGCAGGCCCTGGGCGATGCCGGCGGCTTCCATCGCTTCGGCCAGCAGGAACACGTAGGCCGGGCCACTGCCGGAGACGGCGGTGACCGCATCCATGCGCGCTTCGTCATCGATCCACACGGTGCGCCCGGCGCTGGCCAGCACGGTATCGGCCTGCGCGCGCTGCGCGTCGCTCACCGCGGCGGTGGCGAACAGCCCGGTGACGCCGGCGCCGAGCAGGGCCGGCGTGTTGGGCATCGCACGGACCACGGCCTGGCCGCCACCCAGCCACCGGTCCAGCTGGCTGCTGGTGATGCCTGCGGCGATCGAGACCACCAGCGGCTGCTTGCCGTGGGCGATATCGGTCAGCGAAGCGCAGACATCGCGCAGCACCTGAGGCTTCACCGCCAGCACCCAGACCGTGCCCTGCGCGGCGGCTTCGCTCGCGCTGGCGTAGGTACTGATGCCGAATTCGGCGGTCAGCTGCTCACGCAGTTCGGTCACCGGCTCGGCGACATGGAGGCTGGCCGGGGCCAGGCCCTGGCGGACCAGGCCGGCGATCAGGCTGCGGGCCATGTTGCCGCCGCCGATGAAGGTGATGGGGGACGTGCTCATGAACTCTCCTTGGAACGGGCGGGGCGCTCAGGCGGGTCGCGGGCGGGCGCCGAACAGTGCGGTGCCGATGCGGACCATCGTGGCGCCATGGGCGATGGCTTCAGGGTAGTCGCTGCTCATCCCCATCGACAGCGTATCCACCTGCGGATGCGCTGCGGCCAGCGTGGCGAACAACGCGGCCATGGTGGTGAAGGCCGCCTGCCGGCGGTCCGCCTCCGGCCAGGGCGCCGGGATCGCCATCAGCCCGCGCAGGCGCAGCTGCGGTGCGGCGGCAATGGCAGCGGCGAGGGTCTGGATGTCCTGTGGGGCGCAGCCGTGCTTGCTGTCCTCGTCATCGATGTTGACCTGGATCAGCACATTCAACGGCGGGTGGGTGGCCGGGCGGTGCGTGGCCAGCGCGGTGACCAGCTTGGGCCGGTCCACGCTCTGCACCCAGTCGAAATGGCGGGCGGCCAGCTCGGCCTTGTTGGACTGCAGGTGGCCGATCAGGTGCCATTCCAGGCCCAGTGTCGCCAACGCCTCGATCTTGGCCACCGCTTCCTGCACGTAGTTCTCGCCGAAGGCCCGCTGGCCCTGCGCGGCCAAGGCCTGCACGGCCTCGGCCGGCTGGGTCTTGGAGACCGCCAGCAGGACGGGATCTGGCCGCCCGGCGGCCACCGCCGCGTTGTGCAGGTTCGTCAGGATGGCAGGCAGGGTCTGGGCGGTCACGGCGGGTCCGGTGGATCAGGGGCTGGAGCGTATTGTGCACATCTCGCTCTATACTGCCGCCCGGGGAAAGAACCTTCCAGTCGCAGCAGTCATGGGGAGTAGCAGCGCATGGATATCGCCGAACTATTGGCGTTTTCTGTAAAGAACAAAGCGTCGGATCTTCATCTGTCGGCCGGCCTGCCGCCGATGATCCGCGTCGACGGCGACGTCCGCCGCATCAACATTCCGGCCCTGGACCACAAGCAGGTCCACGCGCTGGTGTACGACATCATGTCGGACAAGCAGCGTCGCGATTACGAAGAGTTCCTCGAGGTCGATTTCTCGTTCGAGATTCCCTCGCTGGCGCGCTTCCGTGTCAACGCCTTCAACCAGAACCGCGGCGCGGGTGCGGTGTTCCGTACCATTCCGTCCGAGGTGCTCACGCTGGAGGACCTGGCCGTGCCGCCAATCTTCCGCGAGCTGATCGACCAGCCGCAGGGCCTGATCCTGGTCACCGGCCCGACCGGTTCGGGCAAGTCGACCACGCTGGCGGCGATGATCGACCACATCAACAAGAACGAATACGGCCACATCCTCACCGTCGAGGATCCGATCGAATTCGTGCACACCTCGCAGAAGTGCCTGATCAACCAGCGCGAAGTGCATCGTGATACGCACGGCTTCAACGAAGCGCTGCGCTCGGCCCTGCGTGAAGACCCGGACATCATCCTGGTCGGCGAACTGCGCGATCTGGAAACGATCCGCCTGGCGCTGACCGCCGCGGAAACCGGCCACCTGGTATTCGGTACGCTGCACACCAGCTCGGCGGCCAAGACCATCGACCGCATCATCGACGTGTTCCCCGCCGGTGAAAAGCCGATGGTGCGCTCGATGCTGTCCGAGTCGCTGCGCGCGGTGATCTCGCAGGCGCTGCTGAAGAAGGTCGGTGGCGGGCGTACCGCAGCCTGGGAAATCATGGTCGGCACCCCGGCCATCCGCAACCTGATCCGCGAAGACAAGGTCGCGCAGATGTACTCGGCGATCCAGACCGGCCAGCAGATGGGCATGATGACCCTGGACCAGCACCTGCAGGATCTGGTCAAGCGCAGCCTGATCACCCGCAACCAGGCGCGCGAGTACGCCAAGGACAAGCGGATTTTCGAATAGTGGTAGTGCCGGCCGCTGGCCGGCTCCTGAAAACCTTCGGAGTACACCGCGATGAGCACCACCACCATCGACTTCACCTCGTTCCTCAAGCTGATGGCGCACCAGAAGGCGTCGGACCTGTTCATCACCGCGGGCATGCCGCCGGCGATCAAGGTCAACGGCAAGATCTCGCCGATCACCCAGACCCCGTTGACGCCGCAGCAGAGCCGCGACCTGGTGCTGAACGTGATGACGCCGGCGCAGCGCGAAGAGTTCGAGAAGACCCACGAATGCAACTTCGCCATCGGCCTGTCCGGTGTCGGCCGCTTCCGCGTGAGCTGCTTCTACCAGCGCAACCAGGTCGGCATGGTGCTGCGCCGGATCGAGACGCGCATTCCCACCGTGGAAGAGCTGAGCCTGCCGCCGATCATCAAGACGCTGGCGATGACCAAGCGCGGCATCATCCTGTTCGTGGGCGCCACCGGTACCGGCAAGTCCACCTCGCTGGCGGCGATGATCGGCTACCGCAACCACAATTCGACCGGCCATATCATCACCATCGAAGACCCGATCGAATTCGTGCACAAGCACGAGGGCTGCATCATCACCCAGCGTGAAGTCGGCATCGATACCGACAGCTGGGAAGCCGCGCTGAAGAACACGCTGCGCCAGGCGCCGGACGTGATCATGATCGGCGAAGTACGTACCCGCGAGGGCATGGACCACGCCATCGCCTTCGCCGAAACCGGTCACCTGGTGCTGTGCACGCTGCACGCCAACAATGCCAACCAGGCGATGGACCGCATCATCAACTTCTTCCCGGAAGACCGCCGCAACCAGCTGCTGATGGATCTGTCGCTGAACCTCAAGGGCGTGGTCGCCCAGCAGCTGATTCCGTCGCCGGATGGCAAATCGCGCAAGGTCGCGATGGAGATCATGCTGGGTACGCCGCTGGTGCAGGATTACATCCGCGACGGCGAAATCCACAAGCTCAAGGAAGTGATGAAGGAGTCGGTGCAGCTGGGCATGCGCACCTTCGACCAGAGCCTGTTCGAGCTGTACCAGGCAGGCGAGATCAGCTACGAAGACGCGCTGCGCTACGCCGATTCGCAGAACGAAGTGCGGCTGCGGATCAAGCTCTCCCAGGGCGGCGATGCACGCACGCTGTCGCAGGGGCTGGATGGGGTGGAGATTTCGGAGGTCCGCTGAGCGGGGCGGTGGGGCGCACGACCAACGGTCGTGCGCTACCGGTGCCACGCATCCCCGGTAGGTGCCGACCGTTGGTCGGCACGCCCCTCACCCGCGGATGAAGGCCAACAGGTCCGCGTTGATCACCTCCGCATGCGTCGTACACATCCCGTGCGGATAGCCCTTGTAGACCTTCAGCGTGCCGTGCCTGAGCAGCGTGATCGCCAGCTCCGCCGAATCGGCGATCGGCACGATCTGGTCGTCGTCGCCATGCATCACCAGCACCGGGACGTCGATCTTCTTCAGGTCCTCGGTGAAGTCGGTTTCCGAGAAGGCCTTGATGCAGTCGTAATGCGCGTTGATCGCGCCCATCATGCCCTGCCGCCACCAGTTGTCGACGATGCCCTGCTGCGGGGGCGTGCCCTCGCGGTTGAAGCCGTAGAACGGAATCGGCACCTCGCGGTAGAACGCGGCACGGCCGGCCACCAGTGCCTGCCGGAAGCCATCGAAGACCTCCTTCGGCGTGCCGCCCGGGTTGGTGTCACTCTTGACCATGATCGGCGGCACCGCCCCGATCAGCACGGCCTTGGCCACGCGTCCGGGTTTGGCCTGCGCCACGTAGTGCGCGACTTCGCCGCCCCCGGTGGAATGCCCGATGTGGATCGCATCGCGCAGGTCCAGGTGGTCGGCCAACGCATTGACGTCGGCGGCGTAGGTGTCCATGTCATGCCCACCACTGGTCTGCGATGAGCGGCCATGGCCGCGGCGGTCGTGGGCGATCACGCGATAGCCCTGCAGCAGGAAGAACTGCAGCTGGGTATCCCAGTCATCGGCGCTGAGCGGCCAGCCGTGATGCAACACGAGGGGCTGACCCTTGCCCCAGTCCTTGTAGAAGATCTCGGTGTTGTCGGCGGTGGTCACGTAGGGCATGGCACGGAACTCCTGAGGGAGGGAGGGGCACAGCGGGGTACCCGTGCATGCTGCAGCTGCAGGGTGTTCAGCCGGGATGAACGGCGGATGTCGATTTCGGGTCCCTGGGCCGGCTGAATCGATTTCAGCAGCATCTGTCACGCCGATCGTGTCTAATACCGCTCCCCACGTCACACCCCCACCCCCATGTCCCTTGATTCCCATGGCCCCGCGCCGTGCGACGACGCTGACGGCCACCTGGTCACTGCAGGTCCGCTGACCCCGCCACCGGACAGCGCCGGCACCGCAGCCGACGAGAAAGCCCTGCGCCATTCCGTGGCCGAGGACGTGCAGGGCATGATCCTGGCGACCCTGGTCGCCTCGCTCGGCCTGGCGATCTTCGCCAAGGGCGGGCTGATGATCGGTGGCATGGCCGGGCTGGCGTTTCTGGCCCACTATGCCTTCGGCTGGAACTTCGGCCTGGTATTCGTGCTGGTCAACCTGCCGTTCTACTGGGTGGCCGTGCGGCGCATGGGCTGGGAGTTCACCCTGAAGACCTTCGCCGCGGTCACTGCCTGCGGCGTGCTGACCGACCTGCTGCCGCGCTGGGCCGATTTCGCCCACATGAGCTCGATGTACTCGGCGATCGTCGGTGGTGCGCTGGCCGGCCTGGGCATCCTGTTCTACATCCGCCACCGGGCCAGCCTCGGCGGCATCGGCATCCTGGCGGTGTACCTGCAGCGCACCCGCGGCTGGAGCGCCGGCAAGGTGCAGATGTCCTTCGATACGCTGCTGATGTGCGTGGCGTTCTCGGTGCTGTCCCCGTCCAAGGTGATGTACTCGGCGATCGGCGCGGTGGTGCTCAGCCTGGTGCTGATGTTCAACCACCGCCCGGGCCGCTACATGGGCGTCTGACGCCCGGTCATTCCCCCTGCGGCGGCACCGGCACGAGGGTCACGCCGGAGACCCAGCGGCGGCTGCGCAGGTCCAGCGTGGCCACCTGCTCGCCGGGGCCGCGGTACAACCACAGCTGGCAGCACAGCGCATGGTCGCCGGCATAGCTGCTGCGCAGGGCGATGAGGGTCGCGCTGTAGCACTGGCGGCCCGAGCGGATCACGGTGTCCGCAGCGGTGTCGAAGGTGTAGCTGCCCGCGCCCCGCCACGGCCAGATCTCCGCTTCACCGGGGTCGGTGCCGGCCGGAACCGGGCAGCGTCCCTGCTCATCGCCGAAATGCGCGACGCCGTCGCCGTCGACGGTCAGCGCGCCCAGCAGCCGCTCGATGTGCCGGAGCAGGCGGCGGTCGGTGGCGATCGCCGTGGCCCGGGCATCCAGCGGATCGCCGTCGACGTGCATCACCGGATCGGCCAGCCGATGCTCGCGGCCGTAGCGCACCTTCAACTGCTGCGTGGGGCTGCGCTCGCGCGGGTCGGCCGACAGCGGCCGGTTCAGCAGCAGGGTGTCGCCGTAATAGTCGCCGTCGCGGTAGGCGATGTAGCTGACCCCGTCGATGCGCAGCCAGTACAGGCCCTGGTCGCTGCCGCGCCCGCTGAGGCCGTACTGGCCCTGTGCCCACGGGCGCTGGGGGTCCAGGCTGTCCGGCACGACGAAGCCACGCTGCGGATCCCGCCGCAGCATGTCCACCTGCGTGTACAGGCCGGTGCCCCCGCTGTAGGCGCTCTGCACCAGGTCCCGCTGGCCGTCGCCATCCAGATCGAGCAGGGACAGGGACAGCTCGCCCATCTCCACCGGCACGGTGTGCTGGGCATCGGTATCGCGCAGGTAGCGGCTCACCGCGTCCCAATCGGCCGGGGTGACGGTGGGCGGGCGCACCAGCGCGGGCAGCGGCGCATCGCTGTCGCCGGCCACCGGGATCTGCAGGTCGATGCCGGTCTCATCGCGGTAACGGGCCAGCACGGTGTCGATCGGGGCGGGATCGTCGGCCGGGATCGCGGCGATTTCCGCGCGCAGGCGTGCCAGCACGTTGTCCAGGCCGGTGGCGCCGGCCTGCGAGGGGAGGGTGAGAGCGGCGAGCAGCGCGGCCCGCAGTGCGGTGTGCCTCACGCCTGGCGCCACGCCGGTTTGAGCGTGTCGATACGCTTGAACACGGGGCAGTCCGGGCTGTGCGCGCCGGGCAGGTAGCCCAGGCTCATCAGGAACTCCCCGGTGATCTCCCCGCCGGTGAAGCGGAAGGTCTTCTTGAACAGCTTCACCCAGCTGGCCTTGTCCAGCGGATGGTGGGCATCCAGCCAGGCGACGAAGCTGCCGTGGCTGGCCCGCAGCTGCTGGATCACCTGGGCGTTGTGGACCGCCGCATGGACCTTGAGCCGGTTGCGGATGATCCGGGCATCGTTGAGCAGACGCTCGATGTCGCGCTCGCCATAGGCGGCCACCGTGTCCACGTCGAAGCCGTCGTACGCGGCGCGGAACCCTTCGCGCTTCTTCAGGATGGTCTCCCAGCTCAGGCCGGCCTGGTTGATCTCCAGGATCAGCCGCTCGAACAGCTCGCGCTCCTCGCGCTGCGGGAAGCCGTACTCATGGTCATGGTAGGGGCCGTGGACCGGATGGCCGGGGGCGATGAGGCAGTAACCGGACACGTGCAGCTCCTTGCGATGGCGGATCTGGCGCGCGGGCCGGGGCACGCGCGCAGGCCTGCATTATGTCAGCGCGAAAGCGCACATCACGGCCAGCGGCTAGAATGGGGCCATGTCTGAACTGTCCACTTCGCTTGCCCACCACCTGCTGGTCGCGCTGCCGTCGCTGACCGACCCCACCTTTGCCCGTACCGTGGCGCTGATCTGCCAGCACGACGAGAACGGCGCGATGGGCGTGCTGGTCAACCAGCCCTCCGAGTACACCCTCGGCGAGGTGCTGGCCCAGATGGAAATCACCACCACCAGCGACACCCTGCGCAATCAGGTCGTGCTCAACGGCGGTCCGGTGCACCCCGAGCGCGGCTTCGTGATCCATGATGATGCGCGCAGCTGGGATTCCAGCCTGGCCGTGGGCGAGGGCGTGTTCCTCACCACCTCGCGCGACATCCTTGAAGCGATGGCCCGCGGCGAAGGTCCGCGCAATGCGCTGGTCACCCTGGGCTGCGCCGGCTGGAGCGAAGGGCAGCTGGAAACCGAACTCGCCGAGAACAGCTGGCTGGCCGTGCCGGCCGATGCCGAGCTGCTCTTCAGCACCCCGTTCGACGAGCGCTGGCAGGGCGCGGCGGCACGCATCGGCGTGGACCTGTTCCGCCTCACCGATTACAGCGGCCATGTCTGAGTCGGCGACGCCAGCGCCCGCCGCAGCCGCGCCGCCGACCATCCGCCGTGATGGCACGGTGCTCGGTTTCGACGTGGGTTCGCGCCGCATCGGCGTGGCCATCGGCAGTTCGTTCGGCACCCATGCGCGCGCGATCGCGGTGGTGGATGTGCACGGCAACGGACCGGATTGGACCGCGTTCGAGCGCCTGATCAAGGAATGGCGGCCGGACGGCCTGGTGGTCGGCGATCCGCTGACCCTGGACGGCCAGGACCAGCCCAACCGCAAGCGTGCGCAGGGCTTCGCCCGCCAGCTGCGGGAACGTTTCAAACTGCCGGTGGTGCTGGTCGACGAGCGCTCCAGCTCGGTCGAGGCGGCCCGCCGGTTCGCGGTCGAGCGTGCCGAAGGCCGCAAACGCCGCCGCGATGCCGCTGCGCTGGACGCCGTCGCCGCGGCGGTCATCATCGAACGCTGGCTCTCCAGCCCGGATGACGCCACCCCCGTTTCCTGACCCTCAGACCCTGCCCATGACCGCCTCGCAACTCGATTCCGATGGACGCCTGCGCCACCTGCTGACCCTGGAAGGTCTGCCCCGCGAAACCCTGCTGCAGCTGCTCGACCGCGCCGGCCAGATCCGTGATGCGGCCGTTGGCCGGGTCGGCAACAAGCGCCACGTGCTCGGCGGCTCGGCGGTCTGCACGCTGTTCTTCGAACCCTCCACGCGCACCCGCAGCTCGTTCCAGCTGGCCGCACAGCGGCTGGGCGCGGACGTGCTGAACTTCGACGCCTCCACGTCCTCCACCCGCAAGGGCGAGACCGCCTGTGACACGCTGAAGAACCTGGAAGCGATGGGCGTGCGCGGCTTCGTGGTGCGCCATCCCGATGATGGCGCGGTGGCGGCGCTGGCGGCGGCGGCGGGCGAGGGCACCGCCCTGGTCAACGCCGGCGACGGCCGCAGCTCGCACCCGACGCAGGGCCTGCTGGACATGCTCACCCTGCGCCAGGCCAAGGGCAGCGATTTCTCGAAGATGAAGGTCATCATCGTCGGCGACGTGAAGCACTCGCGCGTGGCCCGCACCGATCTGCATGCCCTGCGCACGCTGGGCGTCGGCGAGATCCGCGTCTGTGGCCCGCAGTCGCTGCTGCCGGACGATGACACGCTCAAGGGCTGCATCGTCGGCGATGATTTCGACGCCATGCTGGAAGGCGCCGATGCGCTGATGATGCTGCGCCTGCAGCGCGAGCGCATGGAAGAAGGCCTGGTGCCCTCGCTGGAGCAGTACCACGCGCAGTACGGCCTGGATGCCACACGCCTGAAGCGTGCGGGCACCGATGCCGCCGTGCTGCACCCGGGCCCGATCAACCGCGGCGTGGAGGTCACCGACGAGGTGGCCGACGGCCCGCAGTCGTGGGTCCTGCGCCAGGTCGCCAACGGCGTCGCAGTGCGCATGGCGGTGCTGGAAACGTTGCTGGGATAAGCCGTCTCGGCCCACGGTAGGCATCGACCGTTGGTCGATGCGCATGACCGGTAGTGCCGGCCGCCGGCCGGCTCCGCAGAAATCCCAACAGCACGCAGGTAGTGCCGGCCGCTGGCCGGCTCCGCAGAAATCCCAACAGCATGCAGGTAGTGCCGGCCGCTGGCCGGCTCCGCAGAAATCCCAACAGCATGCAGGGTAGTGCCGGCCGCTGGCCGGCTCCCGA
>NZ_JABBXB010000019.1 GCF_013387485.1 Stenotrophomonas sp. SAM-B | reverse complement strand
GCAGACACTGGTCGAACGCCTGGGAAAGCAGATTGCCGAGCAAGTTGCTCAACAGCCCCAGCTCACGATTCTGAAGTCGATGAAGGGCGTGGGGCCGGGGCTACAGGCGGTGCTGGCCAGCTATCTGCCTGAGCTGGGCCAGATCAGTGGCAAGGCCATCGCCAGCCTGGTTGGCGTGGCACCGATGTCCCACGACAGCGGGACGATACGCGGAAAACGAAGCATCCACGGCGGTCGAGCCGAGATCCGTCAGGTGCTTTACATGGCCAGCATGTCGGCGCTGCAGCACGAACCTCGATTACGAGACTTTTATCGGTCGCTGCGGGCCCGCGGCAAGGAGGGCAAAGTGGCGATCGTGGCGGTAATGCGGAAGATGCTGGTGATCCTCAACGCCCGCGTGCGCGACGCTCAAAGCGGTCTAATCCCCGCCTGAAGCACGCCCGGGCACATCTCCAAAGGCTGCCGGCCAGCGGCCGGCACTACCGCGCCCGTCTGCTGGAGGGGCCGAAGTCCCTCCAACAACACAGTTGCTACATGGACGTACTTGCGGCGGGTCCCGGAATGGCAAGCCCGTCGCGCCTAGCTCGAGAGCACATGGTGGCCGCTTTGGCTTTGGCTTTGGCTTTGGCTTTGGCTTCGGCTTCGGCTTCGGCGTTTGGCGCCTGGCGCTCGAGCAGAAGAATCAGCCCGACTTTCGCCGGAACAACAACCCGGATACCACCATCATCACGACCGGCGGCAACGCATACGCAATCCGATAATCGAACTTCAGCGCACCGGCCATGCGGCCGAAGAACAACTGCAGCAACCAGAAGCCCAGCGCGAACAGAATGCCCAGGAACAAGCGCTTGCCCATCCCACCGCTGCGCAGCGAACCGAACGCGAACGGCACCGCCGCCAGGCACAGCGCCAGCACATTGATCGGATAGAACCAGCGGCTCCAGTAAACATCCTCGTAATCGCGCGCATCCAGCCCATTGCGCTTGCGGTACTCGATGCTGGTGCGCAGATCCATCGCCGTCAGATTGCGCGGCTTGGAAATGCCGCTCGCCAGCGCCGCCGCGTCCAAGCGTGAATTCCACGGCTCGGACTCGACCGTCTGGCGGCTGGCGGAACGCTCACCGAACGTATCGCGGCGCACCTTGTTCAACACCCAGCCGTCGGCACCATGCTCGGCGGTGGTCGCATACGTCAACGAGGCCAGGCGGCCGTCCTCGGCGATCTTGTACAGACGCACATCGTGCAGGATCAGGCGCGTACCGCCGCCGGCCTGCAACTGCTCATCGCCGCTCTGGGCATTGAGGAAGGTGTCGCCTTCGCGCGCCCACACGCCCGAATAGCGGGCCGCACTGAGGCTGCTGCCCCACTTCGCACTGGCCTTGATCTCGTCCGCCTTGCTCTGACCCCACGGGCCCAGCGTTTCGCCGCTGAACACCATCACCGCGGTCATCAGCGACAGCGCGATCGCCACCGAGACGCTCAGGCGCTTGCGCGACAGGCCCAGCGCGCGCAGTGCGGTGAGCTCGGAGGTGGCGGCCAGCTGGCCCAGTCCCATCAGCGCGCCGATCACGGCGGCGGTCGGGAAGAAGGTATAGGCACGGCGCGGCACGGTGTAGAGCACCCAGGCGGCGGCGTGGCCGAGCGTATAGCTGCCCTTGCCGACGTCCTTGAACTCGCCGGAGAAGGCCATCACCACATCCAGGCCGACCAGCACGGCCCAGGTCAACAGGACGGTGCCGAACACGGCACGGCCCAGGTACAGATCGAACCGCATGGGGCGCAACACGTTCATGCGGTCCTCCGGGGGCGCGACAGTTTGCCGTCGCGGAAATACATCCACAGGGCGAGGCCCAGCAGCGGCAGGGTCAGCCACCACAGGCCCGCGATGCCGGGAATCTTGCCATCGGCGATCCAGCGGGTGCCGATGAACATCAGGTTCATGCCCACCATGTAGGCCAGGAAGGCCAGCATCATCCGGCCGTAGCGCTGCTGGCGCGGCGAACTGCGGGCCAGCGGCAGGGTCATCAGGGCGAAAGCCAGTGCGATCAGCGGCGGGGCGATGCGCGAGTGCAGCTGCGCCTGCGCCTCGGGGCGCTCATCGCCAAACAGCTGCGTGGTCCGCAGCAGCTCGGGGTCGTCGTCCTTGCGGGTCTCGGCGCCGTCGGGCATCGCCACGTCGTTGCGGGCGAAGGTCATCAGCTTGTAGTCCAGGGCGCCGTTGGCCGGGCCTTCGACCTGGTGGCCCTCATCCAGCTCCAGGTAGCGCTGCTTGGCGCCCTCGAAGTACATCCGGCCGTGATCGGCGGAGATCACCTCGATGCGGTCCTCCTTCTGGCGCTGCATGAAGACCTTGCCCAACTGGGTGCCGTCCGGGGAGACCGAGGACAGGTAGACCACGCCGCCATTGGGCAGCGGCGTGAATTTGCCCGCCTCCAGCCCGGCCATGACCACGCTGCGGTTGGCCTCGTCGATCATGGTCTCGCCGGTGCGGTCGGCCCAGGGGCCCAGCCACAGCGAGCACAGGGCGATCAGCCCCACCACCGGCACCACCAGCATCAGCAGCGGGCGCAGCAGGCGCCTGGGGCCGACGCCGATGGCGGTGATGACCGCCATTTCCGAGTCCCGGTACAGCCGGGCGGTCGCCAGCAGCAGGCCCAGCATCAGCGCCAGCGGCAGGATCAGCGGCATGTAGACGATGAACTGCAGGCCCAGCTGTGAGAACAGCAGGCGGGCAGGCAGGCGGCCGTCGGCGATGTTGCCGAGGATGTCCACCAGGACACCACCGACGCTCACCACCAGCAACACGATCAGGGTGGCCAGGAAACTCTGGACGAAATCACGCAGGAGATAGCGATCGAGCTTCGACATGGGGCGGTGGTTTAAACTCTCGGATTCGTTCGCGATGCTGCCCAGTCTACTGACGGGACGTAAACAGCTCGCGATTGTACGGATTTGCCAACGGAATCTGATCAATGGCCCTGGAATTCACCCTGAACCACGCAGCGCCGGCCTCGGCCGAGTGCGATTGCGTCATCGTCGGCGCCTATGCCGACCAGACCCTGAGCCCGGCAGCGCAGGCCCTGGACACCGCGTCCGGTGGCCGCCTGTCGGCCCTGATCGCCCGCGGCGACGTGGGCGGCAAGACCGGCAACACGACCCTGCTGCACGATCTGCCCGGCGTCACCGCCGCACGCGTGCTGGTGGTCGGGCTGGGCGAGCCGGCCAAATTCGGCGTGCCGCAGTACCTCAAGGCGGTCGGCGATGCCAGCCGCGCCCTGAAGAGCGGGGTCAACCGCCACGCGCTGTTCACCCTGACCGAGATCAAGGTCAAGGGCCGCGATGCCGCCTGGAACATCCGCCAGGCCATCATCACCGCCGACCACGCCGCCTACCGCTACAGCGCCACGCTGGGCAAGAAGAAGGCCGACGAGCCGGGGCTGACCACGCTGGCCATCGCCGGCACCGACACCCAGGCGCTGGCCCAGGGCCAGGCCATCGCCGCCGGCGTGCAGTACGCCCGCGAGCTGGGCAACCTGCCGCCGAACGTCTGCACCCCGGCCTACCTGGCCGAGTCCTCGGTCGCGTTCGCCCAGGCCCATGACGGCGCCGAGGCGGAGATCCTGGACGAGCAGCAGATGGAAGCGCTGGGCATGGGCTCGCTGCTGGCCGTGGCCCGTGGCTCGGCCAACCGCCCGCACCTGGTCGTGCTGAAGTGGAGCAATGGCGGCGACGCCAAGCCCTACGTGCTGGTCGGCAAGGGCATCACCTTCGATACCGGTGGCGTCAACCTGAAGACCCAGGGCGGCATCGAAGAGATGAAGTACGACATGTGCGGTGGCGCCAACGTCATCGGCACCTTCGTCGCGGCCGTGACGGCCAAGCTGCCGCTGAACCTGGTGGTGGTGGTGCCGGCGGTCGAGAACGCCATCGACGGCAACGCCTACCGCCCGTCGGACGTGATCACCTCGATGTCGGGCAAGACCATCGAAGTGGGCAACACCGACGCCGAAGGCCGCCTGATCCTGTGCGACGCGCTGACCTACGCGCAGCGCTTCGAGCCGGCCGCGCTGGTCGACGTGGCTACCCTGACCGGTGCCTGCCTGGTCGCGCTGGGCCACCAGACCGCCGGCTTGATGACCAAGCACGACGACCTGGCCAACGAGCTGCTGGCCGCCGGTGAGCACGTGTTCGACCGCGCCTGGCGCCTGCCGCTGTGGGACGAGTACCAGCCCATGCTGGATTCCAGCTTCGCCGACATCTACAACATCGGCGGCCGCTGGGCCGGTGCGATCACCGCGGGCTGCTTCCTGTCGCGCTTCGCCGAAGGCCAGCGCTGGGCCCATCTGGACATCGCCGGCGTGGCCAGCGACGAAGGCAAGCGCGGCATGGCCACCGGTCGCCCGGTCGGCCTGCTGAGCCAGTGGCTGCTGGACCAGGTCGCCCGCGCCTGATGCCCTGCCCGATCGCGGCCGCCTCCGGGTGGCCGCGATCCCGCCCGGCCTGGCGCCGGGTTCCCCCTCCGCTCCAGGCCCTGCCATGTCCCGTGCTGATTTCTACCTGATCGCCAAGCCCCGCTTCCTGACCGAGCCGTTGCGCCTGGTCTGCGAACTGGCCCGCAAGGCCAACGACGCCGGGCTGTTCACCCTCGTGCTGGCGCGCGACCAGGCCCAGGCCGAGGAGCTGGACGAGCTGCTGTGGGCGTTCGACAACGATGCCTACATCCCGCACCAGATCGCCGGCGAAGACATGGACGAGGAAGAAGCGCTGGTGCTGATCGCCGTTCCCGGCACCGAGGCCCCGGCCCGGCCGCTGGTGATCAACCTGCGCGACGCCCCCTACCTGGCCGCCTGCGACCGCGTGCTGGAAGTGGTCCCGGCCGATCCGGAAGCGCGCGAACCGCTGCGCGAGCGCTGGCGCCAGTACAAGGCGCTGGGCTTTGACCTGAACAAGTACGACATGTAACCCGCGCGGCGCCCGTCCGGTCGCCGCCGACCCCGGAGACCCTTGATGCGCCTGTTGATCGCCCTGATCTTTCCCTGGTTCGCCTTCTTCACCATCGGCCGCCCGATCGCAGGCATCCTCTGCCTGATCCTGCAGATCACGCTGATCGGCTGGCTGCCCGCCGCGATCTGGGCCGCCTACGCGGTCTCGCAGTTCCATACCGACCAGAAGATCCGCCGCGCCTTCGGGCGCTGAGCTTCCGGCACCCCCACCTTCCGTATTCGATCCTGGTTCCCGCATGACCCAACTCGCCTCCAGCTACGACCCGAAAACCTTTGAAACCGCGTTGTACGACGCGTGGGAGAAGGCCGGCCATTTCAAGCCGTCCGGCAAGGGCGAGCCGTACACCATCCTGCTGCCGCCGCCGAACGTGACCGGCACGCTGCACATGGGCCATGCCTTCCAGCAGACCCTGATGGATGCGCTGGTGCGCTACCACCGCATGCGCGGCTACGACACGTTGTGGCAGGTGGGTACCGACCACGCCGGCATCGCCACCGAGATGGTGGTGTCGCGCAACCTGGCCCTGGCCAACACCGGCGAGACCCGCGATTCGCTGGGCCGCGACGGCTTCATCGAGAAGGTGTGGGAGTGGAAGGCGCAGTCCGGTGACACCATCGAGCGCCAGATGCGCCGCCTGGGCACCTCCAGCGACTGGTCGCGCAGCACCTTCACCATGGACCCGCAGCCGTCCGAAGCGGTGGTCGAGGCCTTCGTGCGCTGGCACGAGCAGGGCCTGATCTACCGTGGCCAGCGCCTGGTCAACTGGGATCCGGTGCTGAAGACCGCCATCTCCGATCTGGAAGTGGAGAGCGTGGAGGAAGACGGCTTCCTGTGGTCGATCAGCTACCCGCTGGCCGACGGCAGCGGCACCCTGACCGTGGCGACCACCCGCCCGGAAACCATGCTGGGCGACACCGCGGTGATGGTCCACCCGGAGGATGAGCGTTACGCGCACCTGATCGGCAAAATGGTCAAGCTGCCGCTGACCGACCGCGAGATCCCGGTGATCGCCGATGATTACGTCGACCGCGAGTTCGGTACCGGCGTGGTCAAGGTCACCCCCGCGCACGATTTCAACGATTACCAGGTCGGCCTGCGCCATGACCTGCCGATGATCAACCTGTTCACCCCGGACGCGGCGATCAACGACAACGCGCCGGAGAAGTACCGCGGGCTGGACCGTTACGAAGCGCGCAAGGTGATCCTGGCCGAGCTGGAAGACCTCGGCATCCTGGTCGAGACCAAGGCGCACAAGCTGCAGGTGCCGCGCGGTGATCGTACCCAGCAGGTGATCGAGCCGTACCTCACCGACCAGTGGTTCGTGAAGATGGACGTGCTGGCCAAGCGCGGCCTGGAGCTGGTCGAGAACGGCAGCATCCAGTTCGTCCCGGCCAACTGGATCAACACCTACCGCCACTGGATGGAGAACATCCAGGACTGGTGCATCAGCCGCCAGCTGTGGTGGGGCCACCGTATCCCGGCGTGGTTCGACGAGGCGGGCAACTGCTATGTCGGCCGCGACGAAGCCGAGGCACGCGCGAAGAACACCCTTGCCGCCGATGTCGCCCTGCACCAGGACAGCGACGTGCTGGAGACCTGGTTCTCCTCGCAGCTGTGGCCGTTCTCCACGCTGGGCTGGCCGAACGAGCAGGCGATGGACGCGCGCGGTTTCGAGCGCTACCTGCCGTCGTCGGTGCTGATCACCGGGTTCGACATCATCTTCTTCTGGGTGGCCCGCATGATCATGGCCACCGACAGCTTCACCGGGAAGATTCCGTTCAAGGACGTCTACATCACCGGCCTGATCCGCGATGCGCAGGGCCAGAAGATGTCCAAGTCCAAGGGCAACGTGCTGGATCCACTGGACATCATCGACGGCATCTCCATCGAAGACCTGGTCGCCAAGCGCACCACCGGCCTGATGAAGCCCAAGGACGCGCCGAAGATCGAGAAGGCGACGCGCCGCGAATTCCCCGAGGGCATCATCGCCCACGGTGCCGATGCGCTGCGCTTCACCATCGCCGCGCTGGCCACCCACGGCCGCGACATCAAGTTCGACATGAACCGCGCCGAAGGCTACAAGAACTTCTGCAACAAGCTGTGGAACGCCAGCCGCTTCACCCTGATGAACACCGAGGGCAGCAGCTTCACCGGCGTGCCGCAGCCGCGCACCGATGCCGAGCGCTGGATTCTCGCGCGCCTGGCCGCGGTCTCGGCTGAAGCGCAGACGCATTACGCCAACTACCGCTTCGATCTGCTGGCGCAGTGCCTGTACGAATTCGCCTGGAACGAGTTCTGCGACTGGTTCCTGGAACTGACCAAGCCGGCCCTCAACGGCGCCGATGTCGACGATGCCAACAGCACCCGCCACACCCTGCTGTACGTGCTGGAAGCGCTGCTGCGCCTGCTGCACCCGCTGACCCCGTTCGTCACCGAGCAGCTGTGGCGGCAGGTCGCCCCGCGCCTGGGCATCACTGACGACACCATTTCGCTGCGGCCGTACCCGACCGCCGAGGAGTTCGCCGGTGATTTCGCCCGCGCCGAAGCCGATGTGGAATGGCTGAAGTCGATGGTCAACGCCCTGCGCCGCGTGCGCAGCGAGTTGAACGTGCCGCCGTCCAAGCTGGTGCCGCTGCTGCTGCAGGGTGGCAACGACGACGATCGTGCGCGCATGACCCGTTTCACCTCCTCGCTGTCGTTCCTGCTCAAGCTGGAGCGCATCGAGTGGCTGGCCAACGGCAGCGACACGCCGCCGGCCGCCGCTGCGATCGTGGGCGATCTCACCTTGCTGGTGCCGCTGGAGGGCCTGGTCGATCTGGGCGCCGAACGCGCGCGCCTGGACAAGGAAATCGCCCGGGTGGAATCGGAAAAGGACAAGAGCGAAACCAAGCTGTCCAAGTTCACCGACAAGGTGCCGGCGGCGGTGGTCGAACAGGAGCGCGTGCGCCTGGTCGAGTGGACCGCCCAGCTGGCGGGTCTGCGTTCGCAGCGCGCGAAGCTGTAAGCGCATGCGCGGCCGACCTGTCGGTCGGCCGCCTTTCAAAATGCCTGCCCATCTGCGGCATGATGCGGGTTCGTCCACGGATTGAATGACCGCCGACACGATGTCGCTGTCCCTCTTCTGCATCGTGCTGTTCGCCGCCCTGCTGCATGCCAGCTGGAACGCGATCGTCAAACGCGGCACCGACACGCTGCTGACCACCATCCTGGTCACCGGTTCGGCGGCGGTGATCGCCGCGATCGGCCTGCCCTTCCTGCCCGCGCCTGCGGCGCAGAGCTGGCCATGGCTGGCTGCCTCGACCCTGCTCCAGGTCGGGTATTACGTGCTGGTGGCACGCACCTACCAGCTCACCGACATGAGCGCGTCGTACCCGCTGATGCGCGGCTGCGCGCCGATCCTGGTCGCCCTGGTCAGCACGCTGTTCCTCGGCGAGCGCCTGGCGTGGATCGCATGGGCCGGCATCGCACTGATCTGCCTGGGCATCCTGTGCATGACGCGCGGCCTCCCGCGGCAGCACGCGTGGTTGCCACTGCTCAATGCCGGGGTCATCGCCACCTATACGCTGGTCGATGCCTGGGGCGCGCGCCATTCGGGCGCGGCGGTGAGTTACACCCTGTGGCTGTTCCTGCTCTCCGGGCTGCCCCTGCCCCTGTGGGCGCTGTGCACCCGCGCCGGCGCGCTGCGTGACTATGCGCGCCGCAACTGGGGCTACGGCCTCGTGGGCGGGTTCGGGACATTGATCTCCTACGGCCTGGCACTGTGGGCCATGACCGTCGCGCCGGTTGCGATGATCTCCGCGCTGCGCGAAACCTCGATCCTGTTCGGCATCCTGATCTCGGCCTGGATCCTGCACGAACGGGTCACCCGCCAGCGCTGGATCGCCGCCGGCCTGATCGTGCTCGGCGCAGTGGTGCTGCGGATCACGTAGAGCCACCCCATGGGTGGCTGCGCCTGTCTCCGACAACCACACCCCGTACGGGCCGGATCGAACAGCAGCCACCCATGGGGTGGCTCTACATCGGGCCGTCAGAGCGGCGGCATCACCTGGATGTCGTCGTCGACCAGCTCGATCGCCATCACCAGCGCATCCTCGCGCCCCTCGCGGGCGGGGTAATAACGCGGCCGGCGGCCGATCTCGTTGAACCCCTCGCTGTGGTACAGCGCCACCGCCGAGGTATTGGACGGCCGCACTTCCAGGAACACGCGGTGCGCGCCGTGGTCGCGCGCCAGTTTCACCAGCGCGCGCAACAGATGACGGCCATGACCCCGCGACTGGCACAGCGGATCCACGCAGATGTTGAGGATATGCGCTTCATCGGCGGCGATGCTGAGCAGGCCATAGCCCATCAGCAGGCCATCTTCTTCCATCGCCAGGCCCGGATAGCCGGCACGCAGGCAATCCTGGAAGATGCCGCGGGTCCACGGGTACGGGTAACCACGTACCTCGATGGCCATCACCGCATTGAGGTCGCTTTCGCGCAGCGCGCGCAGCGACAACGGCCGCGGCGAGCTCACCGCGCTCACGGGCGGCCCCGCTTGCGCAGCGCGCGCAGCTGCGGCCACAACGCACGCTTGGCGGCGGCATTGCTGCGCAGTTCGTCCAGGTTCCAGCTGGCCATCAGGGCCTGGGTGTCCGGCTCGGCCGGGTTGCAGCCGGAGGCGCGCAACAGGGCGATCTGCAGGCGATCGGGCATCCGCACCGCGGCGCGGCGGCCGCCACCTGCGCGCGCCGGAGCGGCCGCCGACGCACTGGCCGGTGCGTGTTCCTCCACCGTGCGTGGGGCGTTGCGCCGTGCCGGTGGGGGCGCGTCCGCCGGCGGCGCCGGGCGCGGGGAACGCACCGGCGCCGGCGGCTCGGCAAGCGGGGCCGCACGCAACTCGATCTCCGGCACAACCAGGGCTTCCGGCTCGACGCTGCCGTCGACGAACACCGTATAGCCCATCGCCTGCAGCCAGGACTGCTGCGCCGGCGACCACAATGGCGGCAGCGCCTGCCCGCTCACGCGTTCGGCTCGACCGTCTTGCGGGTGCGCTGCCACACCCAGTAACACGGGCCGGACAAGGCATACACCACGCCTACCGCGAACAGCACGCGCGGCATATCGATGACCATGATCGCGATGGCGATCGGTACCAGGGCCAGCGCCAGGAACGGCACACGATCCGCGCGCGGTCCCTTTTCGCCACTGCCCTTGAAGCTCCAGAAGCGGATCCGGCTCACCATCAGCAGGGCCGACACCAGGGTCACGCCGAGGGCGACATAGCGCAGCTGGTTGCCGTCCCAGCCGAGGTTGCCATCGGCGAAGGCCCAGACGAAGGACATCATCAGGCCCGCGGCGGCCGGGCTGGCCAGGCCGATGAACCAGCGCTTGTCGACCACGGTGACCTGGGTGTTGAAGCGGGCCAGGCGCAGCGCGGCGCAGGCGGCGTACAGGAAGGCGACCGCCCAGCCGACACGGCCGAGGACCGGGTCGTCGAACTTCAGCCACGACAGCGACCAGTGGTACATCACCAGGGCCGGGGCCATGCCGAAGCTGACCAGGTCGGCCAGCGAGTCGTACTGCACGCCGAATTCGCTGCTGGTGCCGGTCAGCCGGGCCACGCGGCCGTCCAGGCCGTCCATGACCGCGGCGACGAACACCGCGATGGCCGCATTGACGAAATCGCCGTTGGCCGCGGCGATGATCGCGTAGAAGCCGGCGAACAGGCCTGCGGTGGTGAACAGGTTGGGCAGCAGGTAAATGCTGCGCGAGCGCGGCGGGGGTTTCAGTTGATCCATGGGGCCAGTTTAGCTTGCCAGCACCGGCCCGGGGTGCTGCAATCGCGGCTCTGTCCCGTTCCCGGAGTTGCCATGCGTGCCCTGTCCCGTCTGAGCGCCCTGCTGCTGCTCGCCAGCGCCACGGCCAGCGCCGGCAACGTCTATAAGTGGAAAGACGCCAACGGCGTCACCCAGTATTCGGAGAAGCCGCCTACGGGGCAGAAATACGAGGCCCGCCAGGTCGAGAACCGGGACCCGGTCCCACGCACGGCGGCGGCCGCCCCGGCCGAGAACAAAGCCTGCACCGACGCCCGCGGCAACCTTGCCCTGCTCGACGGGCCGGGCAAAGTCATGCAGGACACCGATGGCGACGGCAAGGCCGATACCACGCTGACCGACGCGCAGCGCAGCGCCCAGAAGACCCTGGCCAAGACCGCCATCCAGGCCTACTGCACGCCCAAGGCCTGAGCCGCCGGCCCCGCCGGGCGGGGCCAAAACCACCGGCAACCCCCATCGTGGCGGCCGGACTGGCAGAATATCGGCTTCTGCCGTTCAGCGAAGCCGACGATGCGCCTCTCCCAGTTCCACCTGCACACCACCAAGGAAACCCCCAGCGACGCGGAGCTGACCAGCCACCGCTTGATGCTGCGCGCGGGCATGATCCGCAAGCTGGCCTCGGGGCTGTACACCTGGTCGCCGCTGGGCCTGCGCGTGCTGCGCAAGGTCGAGCGCATCGTGCGTGAGGAAATGGAGCGTGCCGGTGCGGTGGAATTCCAGATTCCGACCATCCAGCCCAAGGAACTGTGGGAAGCCACCGGCCGCTGGGAAAAGTTCGGGCCGCAGCTGCTGAAGATCAAGGATCGCAAGGAGCAGGTGTTCTGCTACAGCCCGACCGCCGAAGAGGCCGCCGCCGATTTCGCGCGCCAGGAGCTGTCCAGCTACAAGCAGCTGCCGGTCAATTTCTTCCAGATCCAGACCAAGTTCCGCGATGAGATCCGCCCGCGTTTCGGCGTGATGCGCTCGCGCGAATTCCTGATGAAGGATGCATATTCCTTCCACCTGCATGATGAATGCCTGGTGCGCGAATACGAAAACATGAAGGCGGCCTACAGCCGCATCTTCACCCGTCTGGGCCTGGACTTCCGCATGGTGCAGGCCGACTCGGGCGCGATCGGCGGCGATGCCTCGCAGGAATTCCACGTGATCGCCGAGTCGGGCGAAGACGCGCTGGTGTTTTCCACCGGCTCGGACTATGCGGCCAACATGGAAGCGGCCATCGCCGCCACGCCCGGCGAGCGTCCGGCCGCCAGCGAAACGCTGCGCAAGGTCGAGACGCCCACGCAGAAGACCTGCGAAGCCGTGGCCGCCCTGCTCGGGCTGGGCCTGGAACGCACGGTCAAATCGATCGCGATCATGAGCGAGGCCGGTTTCGTGCTGGCGCTGGTGCGCGGCGATCACGACGTCAATGAAATCAAACTCGGCAAGGTCGAAGGCCTGCAGGGCTACCGCATGGCCAGCGAGGCGGAAATCGCCACGCACCTGGGCAGCCAGCCCGGCTTCCTCGGCCCGCTCAACCCGGCCCAGCCGATCCGCATCGTGGCCGACCGCGAGGTCGCCGCACTGGCCGATTTCGTCGTCGGCGCCAACGAAGCCGGTTTCCACATCGCCGGCGTCAACTGGGGCCGTGACCTGCCCGAACCGGAAGTGGCGGACATCCGCAACGCCAAGGCCGGCGATCGTGCCGCCGATGGCGGTGAACTGAAGGTCGCGCGCGGCATCGAAGTCGGCCACGTGTTCCAGCTCGGCCGCCAGTATGCGCAGGCGTTGAATGCGACCGTGCTCGATGAGAACGGCAAGGCCGCGGTATTGGCGATGGGCTGCTACGGCATCGGCATTTCGCGCATCGTCGCTGCGGCGATCGAACAGAATCACGACGACGCCGGCATTATCTGGCCGGACGCGATGGCGCCGTGGCAGGTCGTGGTCTGCATGATCAACCCCAAGCAGGATGAGACCGTGTCGGCCACCGCCGCCGAGCTGCTGACGCAGCTGCAGGCCGCCGGCCTGGACGTGGCGCTGGATGACCGTGGCCTGCGCCCGGGCGCGATGTTCGCCGACATGGAACTGATCGGCGTGCCGCACCGGATCGTGGTCTCCGAACGCGGCGTCGCCGCCGGCACCTTCGAGTACCGCGCGCGCAGCGCGGCCGAAGCGGAGGTCCTCGACAAGGACGCGCTGCTGGCGAAATTGACGAAGTAATGACAAAAGGCCGGGTGAGTAACCCGGCCTTTTTCAATGGCGTACCCGGTTTCAATATCTCCGGTTTGTTTGTGTATTGCGCAAAAGAGAATGTATGCTGTTTCCGATGCCAAGGACCGGCTCACCCTGTCCTTAATATATTGCGGAGTAGTAGATGAGCATTGACCTGAGCGGCCTGTCCGCCAAAGAGCTGGGCGCGCTGATCAAGAACGCCAAGAAGCAGCAGACCATCGTCGCCAAGCGTCCGGCGATCAGCAAGGTCCGCGCACAGCTGACCAAGCTGGCCAAGGCCCAGGGCTATTCGGTGGAAGAACTGTTCGGCGGCGCCGCACCGGCCGCACGTGGCCGCACCGCGGGCAAGGCCACCAAGGCCCCGGCCAAGGCCGTGCGCAAGCTCGGCAAGGTTGCCCCGAAGTACCGCAATCCGGCCAACCCGAAGGAAACCTGGACCGGCCGTGGCAAGCAGCCGCGTTGGCTGGCCGCGCATACCGCCAAGGGCAAGAAGGTCGAAGAGTTCCTGATCAAGAAGTAAGCCGGTCAGTCACTGCTGCAGATGGAAACGCCGGCCTCGCGCCGGCGTTTTCGTTTCCGCCGGCCGGGCGTGCGCCGACCGGGACGGTCAGAGATTCTTGCGCGCCGGAATCAGCAGATTGCCGAACAGCAGGCCGGCCACCAGCGCCATCACCACATTGAGCACCGTCATCAGCACGGTCTGGCCGGCGCTCATGTCCTGCTGCTGGACCAGCGTCAGCACACCGCGCAGGCTGGTGCTGCCGGGCACCAGCATGATGATTCCGGGAAGCCGGATGATCGCGCCCGGGCGCTGTGCCAGCCGACCGAACAGATTGCCGGCGGCGGTCAGCAGCATCGCCGACATGAAAATGCCGGCCGGGATGCCCCAGGCCTGGCCCGCGAATTTGGAGATCGCATAGCCGGCGACCGCCGCGGCCATCACCCATGGGAAATCACGACGGTTGGCCTTGAACAACATCGCGAAGGCGAACGCGGCCAGCAGCAGCGCGCCCCATTCGACCCAGTCGGCCTGCGGCCGCGAGGCGCGGACCAGCGGTTCCAGCCCGACGATGCCCGACAGCGTCACCGCGATCACCGCGCCCACCGTCAGTTTCAGGATCGTGGTCACCGCACCGGCAAACCGCGCCGTGCCCGAAACCCAGTGCTGGCTGGCCAGCTCGTTGACCGCATTGGTCAGCGACATCCCGGGCAGCAGCACCACCAGCGAGGCGATGATCACCGTATTGAGATTGAGCGCCCCGATGAAGGAGGCCACCAGCGTCGCCACCGAGCCGGCCAGCAGCGCCGCCAATGCCTCATTGGCTTCGCGCGTGGCCGGGCGGCGATCGGTGTACATGCCCATGACGCCGATCAGCAGGCCGATCACCCCCGCGGTGGCGATATCCAGCCACGGCAGTTTCCACAGGCCGGCCACCCCCGCCGCGCCCAGGCTGTAGGAGAGAATGGTGCGGATCTTGCCCCAGCGGCCCGGATCCTTGTCCAGCTGGCGCAGCGCGGTATGGCCCTGCGCGATGCTCATGGTGCCGTTCGCGACCGCGTCGGTGATCTGGTCGGCGATGCTGAGTTTGTGCAGGTCGTTCTCGCCCGGTGCCAGCCGGATCACGCGGGTGATGTCGGAGGAACCGATCGCCTTGGTCGGATCGCTGAAACTCAGGATCAGCCCGGTCGGGTTCGACCACGGCTCGCAATCCAGGTCCAGGCGCTGCGCTAGCGCGACCACGGCCGCCTCCAGCCGCTGCGCGGTGGTGCCATAGCTGTGCAGGCGCCCGGCCATTTCCGAAACGAATGCCACGCGCTGTGCGTAGGTGGCCGGTGGTGCAACGATGGTGGGGGCGTCGGCAGACATGCGCCGTAGTATTACCCGAACACGCCCCGGCCTGAAGAATCCCGGTGTCATCGTGCCGCGGTGTGCAGGCCGGGGCCTTGCCGACCGACGCGTTCAGCCCGGTCGGCGCATACGCGAGCCATGCACCCGGACAGGTTATGCTGCGCGCAGGACGCCTACATGACCTCAGACCAAGCCCCCCATCTCGAGCAGGATGCCCAGGAACCCGGCCTGATCCGGTTGTCTGGCCATTGGACATTGCGCACCGCGCTGGACGCGGCCGAAGTGCTGCGCGGCCTTCCGGAAAAAGTGACCGGTCTGGATGCCAGCGGGATCACCCTGCTCGACTCGGCCGGCGTACTGCAGCTGCTGCGTGTCGCGCACCGCGCCGACCTGGGCGAAGACGCGGTGACGTTCCGCGAGGAGCATCGCGCGCTGGTCTCGACCATCGAGGAAGTCGCCGACGACCGGCCCAAGGCCAAGCGCGACTTCGGCGTGCTGGCCGCATTGGAGCGGCTCGGTGTCAGCGTGCACGGCATGGGCCACAACATCGTGGCGCTGGCCAGTTTCCTCGGCGAGAACCTGGTCAAGGGCGGGCGCCTGATCAAGGAGCCGCGCCGCTTCCGCCTGACCGCCACGGTCGCCCAGATGGAACAGGTCGGCCTGGATGCGGTACCGCTGGTGGCGCTGCTGTCGTATCTGGTGGGTGCGGTGATCGCGTTCCTCGGCTCGACGATCCTGCGCGACTTCGGCGCGGAGATCTACGTGGTCGAGCTGGTCAGCATAGCCTTCCTGCGCGAGTTCGCGGTGCTGTTGACCGCGATCGTGCTGGCCGGCCGTACCGCCAGTGCGTTCACCGCGCAGATCGGTGCGATGAAGGCCCGCGAAGAAATCGACGCAATGAAGACGCTGGGCCTGGACCCGGTCGACCTGCTGGTATTGCCGCGTTTGATCGCGCTGCTGATCACCCTGCCGCTGCTGACCTTCATCGCGATGATCGCCGGCCTGGCCGGTGGCATCACCGTGGGCGCGTTCGATCTGGATATCCCGCCGCAGATGTACATCGCGCGGATGCACGACACCATGGAAGTGCGCAACATGCTGGTCGGCCTGTCCAAGGCGCCGGTGTTCGCGCTGGTGATCGGCCTGATCGGCTGCCTGGAAGGCCTCAAGGTCGAAGGCACCGCGCAGTCGGTCGGCGAGCGCACGACCTCCAGCGTGGTGCAGGCGATTTCGCTGGTGATCATCCTCGACGCGTTCGCCGCGCTCTGGTTCATGAAGATGGGCTGGTAACCGATGAACACCGATACCGCCCCGGCCCCTGACCGCGACGCCGCTACCGACGACGGCGAACTGCTGATCCGCGTGCGTGGGCTGACCAACCGTTTCGGCACGCAGGTCGTGCACGACGGACTGGACCTGGACGTGCGCCGCGGCGAGATCCTCGGCGTGGTCGGCGGCTCGGGCACCGGCAAGTCGGTGCTGATGCGCAGCATCCTCGGCCTGCGCACGCCGGACGATGGTCAGATCGAGGTGCTCGGCGTCGACGCCCGCTCCAGCGATCCGGCCAACCGGCTGCATATCGAACGCAACACCGGCGTGCTGTTCCAGGATGGCGCGCTGTTCTCCTCGCTGACCGTGGGCGAGAACGTGCAGGTGCCGCTGAAGGAACATCACGGCGAACTGCCCGAGCGCTGGCATTACGAGCTGGCCCTGCTCAAGGTGAAGCTGGCCGGCCTGCCCGCCGATGCGATCAACAAGCTGCCCTCGCAGCTGTCCGGCGGCATGCGCAAGCGCGCCGGCCTGGCCCGCGCGCTGGCGCTGGACCCGCCGCTGCTGTTCCTGGACGAGCCCACGGCCGGGCTGGACCCGATCGGCGCGGCCGCGTTCGACCGCCTCATCAAGACCCTGCAGGAAGCGCTGGGCCTCACTGTCTTCCTGATCACACACGATCTGGACACCCTGTATGCGATCTGTGACCGGGTGGCGGTGCTGGCCGACAAGAAGGTCATCGCCAACGCCCCGCTGCACGAGATCGAACAACTGGACCACCCGTGGATCCAGGAGTACTTCCACGGACCGCGCGCGCGTGCTGCGCGCGATGCAAAGCACGAGAGCGAGTAAGCCATGGAAACCAAAGCCAATTATGTCCTGATCGGCGCCTTCACCCTGATAGTGGGCCTGGCGCTGCTGGCCTTCGGGCTGTGGGCCGCCAAGTACTCCTCCGACCGCACCTGGACGGAATACCGCGTGGTGTTCCGAGAGGCCGTCACCGGCCTGTCGGTCGGCAGCCCGGTGCAGTACAACGGCATCGCGGTCGGCTCGATCACCGAGTTGAACCTGGTCCCGGACGATCCGCGCCAGGTGGTCGCGCGGATCCGGCTGAACTCCAATACGCCGGTCAAGACCGACACCCGCGCCAAGCTGGCGATCACCAGCCTGACCGGCCCGTCGATCATCCAGCTCAGTGGCGGCACGCCGCAGTCCGCCGCGCTGACCGCGGTCAACAAGGATCCGGCCCCGATCATCCCGACCACGCCGTCAGCGCTGCAGAACATCACCGACGTGGCCAACCGCATCGTCGAGCGCATGGACCAGGTGCTCAGCGACCGCAACGTGGCCAGCATCAATGCGACCCTGGCCAACCTGGAAACCATCAGCGGCGGCCTGGCCGACCGTGACCAGGGCACCCAGGCGCTGCTGCTCAGCGCGCGCGACGCCGCCCGCAGCCTGGATGTCACCCTCAAGAGCACCAACGGCACCATCCAGCGCCTGGACAAGAACCTCGTGCAGCAGCTGCCGCCGATCCTGGACAAGCTGGAGACCACGCTGAGCAAGCTGGATTCGGCCGCCGGCAATGCCGACTCGATCCTTGGCGAGAACCGCGCCGCGATCAACAGCTTCGCCAACGATGGCCTGGCCCAGCTCGGCCCGACCCTGACCGAGCTGCGCGGCCTGATCCGCGACCTGCGCCGGGTCAGCGACCGCCTGGACAACAACCCGGCACGTTACCTGCTCGGCCGCGACGCACCCAAGGAGTTCGAACCCAAATGAGCCGCCCGACCTTCTTCCGGCCCCTGCTGCCGATCGCCCTGATCGCCGCGCTTGGCGGCTGTTCGCTGCTGGGCAGCAACGAGCGCAGCGCGGTGACGATCTATTCGCCCGTGGTCCGCATCCAGGCCGACCCGGGCTGGCCGACCGTCGATTGGCAGCTGGTGCTGGTCAAGCCCAGCGCCGCGCGCGTGGTCGACAGCCCGCGCATCAACGTGCGCCCGACTCCCTCCGAACTGGAGGTCTACAAGGGCGTGAGCTGGGCACAGCCGGCCACGGACATGCTCGACGACGCGCTGGTGCGTGGCTTCGAGGATTCCGGCCGCATCAACGGCGTGGCCCGGGTCACCACCGGCATCCGCGCAGACTACAAGCTGGCCATGGACGTGCGCCGCTTCGAAGCCGATTACCGTGGCCAGGCCACGCCGACCGCGCTGATCGAAGTCAACGCGAAACTGATCCACGTGATCGACCAGCGCGTCGTCGCTGATCGTACGTTCCGCCAGGAAAACCCGGTCGGCAGCACCGACGTCGCCCAGGTCACCGCCGCGCTGGAACAGGGGCTGCAGACGCTGACCACGAACGTGGTGGGCTGGACGCTGGTGACCGGCGAGCAGGATCACGCCCGCAGCGCGGTCACCCCTGCCCGGGTGCGGTAATCCAGCGGAACGTGAGATTCAGGCGCTCGGCCAGCGGTCGCGCGCTCTTCGGCAGGGAATGCTGGTAATGGCGCTGGGTCTGCCCGCCCATCACCAGCAGATCGCCGTGGTCGAGCAGTACCTCGGCCTTCTTCGCATGGTCGTCCCGACGGCGCAGCAGGAACCGCCGCGGCGCGCCCAGGCTCAGTGACGCGATTACCGGCGCCGGCCCCAGTTCGGGTTCGTTGTCGCTGTGCCAGCCCATGCCGTCATCGCCATCGCGGTAGCGGTTCAGCAGCACGCTGTTGAACGCATGGCCACAGCAGGCCGCCAGCTGATCGCGCAGCGGCAGCAGCGCCGGATGCCAGGGCTGCGGCACGAACTCGGTGCCGGAATAGCGGTAACGCGCGGCCGGGTCGCCCATCCAGCAGCTCAGGCGCGGGGAATCGACCTGGCGGCCGAACATGCGGATCCTGTGCACCTCCCACGGGACGTCGTCGCGGAGGGTGCGCTGGAGGGTGTCCGCAGCGTCGCGGGGCAGCCAGTGGCGGTGCCAACGTACTTCAGCGTCGCGCAGGTGCAGGTCCATGGAATCCTCGGCAGCCGCGTGGTGCCCGTCCGACGGACACCACGGTGGCACCAGCGATCAGGCCTGGCCGAACGCCACGCCGGTTTTTTCCTTCAGCTCATCGATGCCCACGCCCGGGGCCGCCTCGACCAGCACCAGCCCCTTGTCGGTGACATCGAACACGGCCAGCTCGGTGATGATCCGATCGACCACGCCCACGCCGGTCAGCGGCAGCGTGCACTCGGGCAGGATCTTGTGCTCGCCGCTCTTGGCGGTGTGCTCCATCAGCACCACCACGCGCTGCACGCCGGCGACCAGGTCCATCGCCCCGCCCATGCCCTTGACCATCTTGCCCGGCACCATCCAGTTCGCGAGGTCGCCCTTGTCGGTGACCTGCATCGCGCCGAGGATGGCCAGGTTGATGTGGCCGCCGCGGATCATCGCGAAGCTGTCGTGGCTGCCGAAGTAGCTGGCGCCCGCGCGTGCGGTCACCGTCTGCTTGCCGGCATTGATCAGGTCGGCATCCACTTCGGCCTCGGTCGGGAACGGGCCGATGCCGAGCAGGCCATTCTCGGACTGCAGCCACACATCCACGCCGTCGGGAATGTGGTTGGCGACCAGGGTCGGCAGGCCGATGCCCAGGTTCACGTAGGCGCCGTCGGTCAGTTCGCGCGCGGCGCGCTGTGCCATTTCATCGCGGGTCCAGGCCATCTCAGTTCGCCTCCTGGCGCACGGTACGCTGTTCGATACGCTTCTCGGGGTGCGGGTTGTGCACGATGCGGTGCACGTAGATGCCCGGCAGGTGGACCTGGTCCGGATCGATGCTACCCACCGGCACCACCTCTTCCACTTCCACGATGCACACCTTGCCGGCCATCGCGCAGGCCGGGTTGAAGTTGCGCGCGGTCTTGCGGAACACCAGGTTGCCGGCCTCGTCGGCCTTCCACGCCTTGACCAGCGCGACGTCGGCGCGCAGCGCGGTCTCCATCACGTAGTGCTTGCCATCGAATTCGCGGGTTTCCTTGCCTTCGGCCACCACCGTGCCGTAGCCGGTCGCGGTGAAGAAGGCCGGGATGCCCGCACCACCGGCACGCAGGCGCTCGGCCAGGGTGCCCTGCGGGTTGAACTCCAGTTCCAGCTCGCCGGCCAGGTACTGGCGTTCGAATTCCTTGTTCTCGCCCACGTAGGACGAGATCATTTTCCGGATCTGCCGGGTCGCCAGCAGCTGGCCGAGGCCAAAGCCATCCACGCCCGCATTGTTGGAGATCACGGTCAGATCCTTGGCGCCGGTATCGCGCAGCGCGGCGATCAGGGCCTCGGGAATACCGCACAGGCCGAACCCGCCAACCGCCAGGGTCTGGCCATCGGCGATGGCACCTTGCAGCGCCTCGGCCGCACTGGCGTACTGCTTGCCACGTCGCCCGGCGTTGTCTGGGGACTTGCTCATCTACGCCCTCACCTCGTTGATGGAAGCAGGCATTGTAGCCATTGCACGGGGGTTTCCCCGGTTTGAGGCAGACGGTTCAGGCCGGGATCCGGCTGAAAACGATTCCCATACACGGCAGCGGCTAGACTACTGCGCTGACTGTCAGAAGGACTGAATAGATGACGCTCCCCGCATTCAAGGCGTACGACATCCGCGGCCGGGTTCCGGATGAACTGAACGAAGATCTGGCCCGCCGTATCGGCGTGGCACTCGCCGCGCAGCTGTCGCCCGGCACGGTGGTGGTCGGCCACGATGTCCGCCTGACCAGCGGTGCCCTCCAGGACGCCCTGGCCGCCGGCCTGCGCGGCGCCGGCCGTGAAGTGCTCGATATCGGCCTGTGCGGGACCGAGGAAGTCTATTTCCAGGTGGATCACCTGAAGGCCGCCGGTGGCGTGATGGTCACCGCCAGCCATAATCCGATGGATTACAACGGCATGAAGCTGGTCAAGGAGCAGGCGCGTCCGATCAGCTCCGATACCGGCCTGTTCGCGATCTCCGATGCGGTCGAAGCCGACCAGGCACCCGCCGCCGCGCCGACCGCCGGCCTGCAGTCGCATCCGGACAAGAGCGCCTACATCGCGCATCTGCTGAGCTACATCGAACCGAAGGCACTGAAGCCGCTGAAGCTGGTGGTCAATGCCGGCAACGGCGGCGCCGGCACGATCGTCGACCTGCTCGCCCCGCACCTGCCGCTGGAGTTCATCCGCATCTGCCACGAGCCCGATGGCAGCTTCCCGAACGGCATCCCCAATCCGCTGCTGCCGGAGAACCGCGAGCTCACCGCGCAGGCCGTGCGCGAGCATGGCGCGGACTTCGGCATCGCCTGGGATGGCGATTTCGACCGCTGCTTCTTCTTCGACCACAACGGCCGCTTCATCGAGGGCTATTACCTGGTCGGCCTGCTCGCCCAGGCTATCCTGGCCCGCCAGCCCGGCGGCAAGATCGTGCACGACCCGCGCCTGACCTGGAACACGGTGGAAATGGTCGAGGACGCCGGTGGCCTGCCGGTGCTGTGCAAGAGCGGCCACGCCTTCATCAAGGAAAAGATGCGCTCGGAAAATGCCGTCTACGGCGGCGAGATGAGTGCGCACCATTATTTCCGCGAGTTCGCCTACGCCGATTCCGGGATGATCCCGTGGCTGCTGATCGCTGCGCTGGTGTCCGAATCCGGCCGCTCGCTGGCCGATCTGGTCGAAGCCCGCATGCAGAAGTTCCCGTGCAGTGGCGAGATCAACTTCAAGGTCGCCGATGCCAAGCGTTCCGTCGCCCGCGTAATGGAGCACTACGCCGCGCAGGCGCCCGCGCTGGACCACACCGATGGCATCAGTGCTGATTTCGGCGACTGGCGCTTCAACCTGCGCAGCTCCAACACCGAGCCGCTGCTGCGCCTGAATGTTGAAACCCGTGGTGACGCCGCGCTGCTGCGCGCGCGCACCGACGAAATTTCCCAATTGCTCAAGGACGCCTGAGGCGAGACCCCACCATGCAGAACCTTCTTCCCGTCATCCTTTCCGGTGGCTCCGGCACCCGCCTGTGGCCGCTGTCGCGCGAGTCCTACCCCAAGCAGTTCCTGGCCCTGGCCGGCGAACAGACCATGCTGCAGGCGACCTGGCAGCGTGTGGCAGCGATCGCCGGCCGCGCACCGCTGATCGTCGCCAACGAGGAGCACCGCTTCGTCGCCGCCGAGCAGCTGCAGCAGCTCGGCGTGGAGCCGCAGGCGATCCTGTTGGAGCCGGTCGGCCGCAACACCGCCCCGGCGATCGCGGTGGCCGCGCTGGAAGCGACCCGGGATGGGGATGACGCGCTGCTGCTGGTGCTGCCCTCGGACCATGTGATCGCCTACGAGGACGCATTCCGCGCCGCGGTGCTGCGGGCGGTTCCGGCCGCAGAGTCGGGCAAGCTGGTGACCTTCGGCATCGTGCCGACGGGCCCGGAAACCGGCTACGGCTACATCAAGGCAGCCTCCGGCGGTGACGTCCGTGCCGTGGATCGTTTCGTCGAGAAGCCGGATGCGGACACCGCGAGCGCCTACGTGCAGTCGGGCGAGTATTTCTGGAACAGCGGCATGTTCCTGTTCAAGGCGTCCCGTTTCCTGGCCGAGCTGGAGAAGTTCAATCCCGCCATGCTCGCCGGCAGCCGCACCGCCTGGCAGCAGGCGCGCCGCGACAGCGATTTCACCCGCCTGGACAAGGACGCCTTCGCCGCCGTGCCATCGGACTCGATCGATTACGCGGTGATGGAAAAAACCGCCGACGCCGTGGTCGTGCCGCTGGATGCCGGCTGGAACGACGTGGGCTCGTGGACGGCACTGCGTGATGTATCCGAACAGGATGGGGACGGCAACGCGCACCACGGCGACGTGATCGCAATCGATTGCCGCAACACCTTCGCCTACGGCGAGCGCCTGATCGCGCTGGTCGGCCTGGACGATGTGATCGTGGTCGAAACCGATGATGCGGTGATGGTCGGCAAGAGCGACCGCATGCAGGAGATCAAGCAGGTCGTCGCGCGGATCAAGGCCGAGGGCCGACCCGAAGCGACGTGGCACCGCAAGGTGTACCGGCCGTGGGGCGCCTACGACTCGATCGACAACGGTGCCCGCTTCCAGGTCAAGCGCATCACGGTCAAGCCGGGCGCGACGCTGAGCCTGCAGATGCACCACCACCGCGCCGAGCACTGGATCGTGGTCAGCGGTACCGCTGAAGTGACCCGCGGCGAAGAAGTGCTGCTGCTCACCGAGAACCAGAGCACCTACATCCCGCTGGGCGTGACCCATCGGTTGAAAAACCCGGGCAAGCTGCCGCTGGAGCTGATCGAAGTGCAGTCCGGCAGCTATCTGGGCGAGGACGATATCGTGCGGTTCGAGGACACGTACGGTCGTACCTGAGCACGCGGACGAACCATGAAAAACCCGGCCAAGGCCGGGTTTTTTGTTGCCGGTAGAGCCACGCCATGCGTGGCTGCCCTGCCTGGAATCCTGACACCGCGCCAGCCACGCATGG
>NZ_JABBXB010000018.1 GCF_013387485.1 Stenotrophomonas sp. SAM-B | reverse complement strand
CATCAACAAGCGCGGCAGCACGCGCGTTGCGCGTGCTGCCGCTGGCTTGCTAACAATGCATCTCTTGTCATCAGGAATGCATGCGATGTCTGCGGTCGGCAAACGTTCGTTGTGGCGCGATCTCTCTCTGCCAGCGGTGATGGCAGGCTTCATTACGGTATTGGTGGGCTTCGCCAGTTCGGCGGTGATCGTGTTCCAGGCCGCACGTGCGGTGGGCGCAGATCAGGCGCAGATCGCTTCATGGATGTGGGCGTTGGGCCTTGGCATGGGCGTGACGTGCATTGGTCTGTCACTGCGTCATCGGATGCCCGTCGTCACCGCATGGTCGACGCCGGGTGCTGCCATGCTCGTGGTGGGTGCGAGCGCCGTCGGCTACAGCGATGCGATCGGTGCATTCGTCCTTGCCGCAATGCTGGGGATGCTGGCCGGCTTCTCGGGGATCTTCGCGAAGGTGATGAAGCGTGTACCGATGGCGTTGGCCGCCGGCATGCTCGCCGGTGTACTGCTGCGCTTTGGACTGGATGTATTCGTCTCCATGGGCACCCAGCTCGGGATGGCGCTGGCGATGTTCACCACCTGGCTGATGGGGCGACGGCTGTTCCCGCGCTATGCGGTGATCGCCACCCTGCTTGTCGGTGTGATGGTGGCGGCCGGCCAGAGCCTGCTGCATATGCAGGACGTACGGCTGGAACTGGCGATGCCGGTGTTCACCTGGCCGACGCTGTCGTGGTCGGCAGTGTTCGGCATCGCCCTGCCCCTGTTCGTGGTCACCATGGCCTCGCAGAACATCCCGGGCGTGGCCGTGATCCGCGCCTCCGGCTACGACACGCCGGTGTCGCCGGTGATCGGCTGGATCGGGGTGGTCAATACGCTGCTCGCCCCCTTCGGCGCCTTTGGGCTGAACCTGGCTGCGATCACTGCGGCGATCTGCATGGGACGCGAGGCACACGAGGATCCTGCGCGGCGTTACACCGCAGCGGTGGCCGCCGGCGCCTTCTATATCGTGGTCGGGCTGTTCGGGGCGACGGTGGCGGCCGTGTTCGCCGCCTTCCCCAAGGAACTGGTGGCCTGCGTGGCCGGTATCGCGCTGTTCGGCACCATCGCCAACAGCCTCGCGATGGCGTTGCGTGAGGAGGCGGATCGGGAGGCAGCGCTGGTGACGTTCCTGGTCACTGCCTCGGGCCTGTCGCTGGCCGGGATCGGCTCGGCGTTCTGGGGGTTGGTGGCCGGTGGCATCTGCCTGGTGGCGCTGCGACCGCGCCCTGCCTGATGCAGCCGGGGCAGCGCGCGACAAACGCCCTGCCCCCGGCCATGACTTAGTGAAGCGGCAGCACCCGGAAGGTCTGGGTCAGGGTGTGGCTGGCACCCGCCGCCAGGGTCACCACGTCCGGACCGGCGTTGGCCGCCTCCAGACATACATAGCTGCGCCAGCCTGCCCCGACATCGGTCATCCTGCTGGCGCCCGCCTCGCCCGGGTTCCAGGCCACCAGTGAGCGGCTGCCGGTGGTGGTGATCTCGATGCGGCGCTTCAGGCCCGGGTCCTTGAGCAGGTAGCGGCCGCCGGCCTGCGTATAGATGCGGTCGCTGCGGCCGGGATCGCGCGGGTCGCGCAGGCTCCACTCGCCCTGCTGCTGGCGCGGCGCGGCATAGTCCTCGAACTTGTCCAGGTAGGACAGGCCATCCAGGCCTTCGACGCTGACCTGCATCGCGTCGCTGACATGGAAGTAGTTGTGCAGGGCCTGGGTGAAGGCGACCGGCTGCCGGCCGGTGTTCTCGGTGATCAGGCGCTGTTCCAGGGTGCGGCCGATCCGCAGTTCCATGCGCAGGCGCAGGTCCAGGTTCTCCAGCACCGGCGGGGCCAGGGTCAGCACCATCGTGCCGTCGGCCTCGCGGCGTGCCTGCTGCAGGGTCCACGGCACGTTGCGGACGAAACCGTGCGAGGGCACGTCATTGCCCTGCCCCTGGCGGCCGAAGTAGGGCCAGCACACGGGGGTGCCACCGCGGATCGGCGTCGGCAGCGGCTGGGCGCTCGGCGAGAGCCACATCACGTCCTGCCCGCCCTTGGGCACATAGGACAGCAGCTGGCCGCCGAACACGCTGATCGCGGCGGTGGCGAACGGGGTCTCGACCGTCCACGCGGGGAAGCCCTGCACATCGGCCAGGCTGAGGCCGGGCACCTTGGGCAGGGCAGCGCGCGGCGCGGCCGGCGACTGGACGTACTGGGCGTGGTTGGGCGGCAGGGTGAAGACGGTGGATGCGGGCATGGTCGGCGTTGAAGAAGAAGGAGCACCGCGCAGGGCGGTAAGGATGCGCTGGCCGGCACGGCCATCCGCAGGGGTCCAGCCCAGGCGCTGTTGCTCGGCCTGGATGGCGCGGCGGGTCGCGGTGCCGATCATGCCGTCCGCGGTACCGATATCGTGGCCGCGGGCCAGCAGCAGGGTCTGCAGCTCGCGGCGTTCGGTCCGGCCGATGCCGGGATCGTCGGTCGGCCAGGCCGCGACGATACCCGTTCCACCGCGCAGGCGGTCGGCCAACGTGGCGATGGCCAGCGCGTAGCTCTCGGCGGCGTTGTAGGCGTAGATCGCGTCGTAGTTGCGGAACACCAGCCAGGCCGGGCCCTTGGCACCGGTCGGGAGCAACAATGCGGGATTGCTGTCCGCCGGGAGCCCGGTAGGCGCCAGGGCACCCCCGGCGATCGGCACGATGCCCAGCGCGCGCCAGTCGGCCAGCGGCTTGCGCTGGGTGCGACCGGCCAGGCCGGCGTTGAAGCCGGCCGGAATCTTCACCTCGACGCCCCACGGCTGCCCGGTGCGCCAGCCGGCCTTCTTGAGGTAATTGGCAGTGGACGCCAGGGCATCGGGAATGGACGCGACCAGATCACGACGACCATCGCCATCGCCGTCCACCGCGATGCGCGCATAGGTGGAGGGCATGAACTGGGTGTGGCCGAACGCGCCGGCCCAGGAGCCGGTCAGGCCTTCGGCACGCAGGTCGCCGGCGTCGATCAGCTTGAGCAGCGTCAGCAGTTCGCCCCGGAAGAAGGGCTGGCGACGGCCTTCGCAGGACAACGTGGCCAGCGACTGCAGCAGGGGGCGCTTGCCGAACACGCGCCCGTAGTCGCTCTCCACCCCCCAGACCGCCACGATCGTGGCCGGATCGACACCGTACTCGGCCGATACCCGCGCCAGCAGATCACGGTGCTCGGCCAGGCGGGCGCGCCCATCCGCCACGCGCTGGGTATCCACCAGGGCGGCCAGGTAATCCCACAACGGGGTGGTGAACTCCGGCTGCGCATCGAGCAGCGGCAGCACGCTGGGGTCCGGGGTCAGCCCGGCGGTGAGCACGTCGAAGCGCTCGCCCGTGATGCCCTGCTTGCCGGCCTGCGCCTTGAGCGTGCCCAGGCACGTGGAGAAGGCATCCGGCGCAGCGATCGCGAGCGACGGTGCGCCGAGACACAGCCCGGCCAACAACAGGGGCGACCATCGCATTGGCGGGAATCCTTGCAGCCAGTGGACCTGCATCATAGCGGCAATGCCGCGCAGGTCAGGCCGGCTGCAGCAGGCGCAGGCCGAAGGCGGGATCGGTGGCGTTCCAGTGCGCCGTCACCTGCAGACCGGCGTCGGCAGCCATCCGGGCGAATACCGCGTCGGTGTACTTGTGGCTGTACTCGACGGTCATCGCCTCACCTTCGGCGAAATCGAAGCTCTGCCCATCCACATGCACGCGCTGGTCGCGCTGGCTGACCAGCTCGGTTTCGATGCGCAGGCGCGGCACGCTGTAGCGGGCGCGATGGCGGAAGCCGTCCAGGTCGAAGTCACTGCCGATGTCGCGATTCAGACGACGCAGCAGGTTGAGGGTGAACTCGGCGGTCACCCCGGCGGCGTCGTTGTACGCGGCCTCGATCAACGCCGCATCCTTGTGCAGGTCGATGCCGATCAGGGCCATCCCCTCCGGGCCCATGGTCTGGCGCATCGCCTTCAACAGCGCGACCGCCTCGTCATGGGCGAAGTTGCCCAGCGTCGAGCCGGGGAAGAACACCAGGCGGCGGGCCGGTTCGCGCTGCGGGGACGGCAGCTGCACCGGCTGGGTGAAGTCGGCACACACCGGCAGCATCTCGATGTCGGGCAGCGACGCGGCCAGCCGGCTGATGCTGTCCAACAGCGCGGCACGGGAGATTTCGATCGGGGTGTAAGCAACCGGATCGCGCAGCGCATGCAGCAGCAGTTCGGTCTTGCGCCCGCTGCCGCTGCCCAGCTCCACCACATGCAGGTGCGGGCCGACCACCTTGGCGATATCCCGCGCGCAGTCCTGCAGCAGCTGCAGCTCGGTGCGGGTCGGGTAGTACTCCGGCTGCCGGGTGATCTGCTCGAACAGCGCCGAGCCGTGGGCATCGTAGAAGTACTTGGACGGCAGCTGGCGCGGCGTGGCAGAGAGCCCGCGCAGGATGTCGGCGGTGATCTGGTCGCGATCCGGCTGCAGATCGGTCAGTGCGTCGAGCGCATCCCGGACCGAACTCATGCGGCGTCCCGTGCAAGGCGCAGGCCGGCGAACTGCCACCGGGCCGACGGGGCGAAGAAATTGCGGTAGCTGGCGCGCAGGTGATCCGCCGGCGTCACGCAGCTGCCGCCTCGCAGCACCCACTGCCCGCACATGAACTTGCCGTTGTACTCGCCCAGGTTGCCCGGGAAGGTGCGGAAGCCCGGATACGGCCCATAGGCGCTGCTGGTCCATTCCCAGACGTCGCCGAACAGCTGGACCATGTCCCCGTCCTCCTCCGCGCCGCCGGGATGCAGCTGATCCGCCTCGGCAAAGCGTCCCCGCAGCGGACGGCCCGCGGTCGCCGCTTCCCACTCGAACTCCGTGGGCAGGCGGGCATCCTGCCAGCGCGCATACGCGTCGGCTTCGAAATAGCTGAGATGGCAGACCGGTGCGTGGGGATCGAGCGCGCGCCAGCCACCGAGGGTGAACTCGCGCTCCAGTGCGTCGTCCCAGTACAGCGGATGCTGCCAGTGCTGGTCCTGGCACAGCGTCCAGCCCTCGCTCATCCACCAGCGCGGCTCGCGGTAGCCGCCGGCCTGCACGAACTGGCGGTACTCGTCGTTGCTGACCGGGCGGTTGGCCAGCGCATGGGCGGCGACCAGGGCACGGTGCACCGGCGATTCGTTGTCATAGGCGAATGTGGGCTGGGTCGGCCAGACCGGCGCGCCGATCTCCACGATCTGCTCGGGACTGCTGAGCCACTGCAGCGGCAGCGCACGCGCCGGCGTCGCCACGAGGTCATCGCGGTACGCGGGCTGCAGCGGGTTGCACCAGAACGCGTGCTTGATGTCGGTCAACAGCAGTTCCTGGTGCTGCTGCTCATGGTGCAGGCCGAGCAGCAACTGCTGCTGGGCCTGCCCGCTCAACGTGCCGGCCTGCAGTGCGGCGATTACGCGCTGGTCGATCTCGGCGCGGAAGCGCAGCACCTCATCCAGCGTCGGCCGCGAGAGCAGGCCGCGCTGGGGACGCGCATGCGCCGGGCCGATGCTCTGGTAGTAGCTGTTGAACAGGTAATGCCAGTCCGCATCGATCGGCACGTAGCCGGGCCGGGTCGCCAGCACGAAGCGCTCGAAGAACCAGGTGGTATGGGCCAGATGCCATTTCGCCGGGCTGGCGTCGGGCATGCTCTGCACCATGGCATCTTCGGCGCTGAGCGGCGCGGCCAGCGCGACCGTGCGTGCGCGCACACCGGCATAGCGGGCGGCCAGCGACGACGGCGGGGCGGCAGTGAGGGGAAGTGCGGCAGCAACGGCGGTATTCATTCCGATCAGGATCGACCAGCCGGGGTGAGTGCGACGTCATGGCACGGCATCGGTACGGTGACAGCTCAAGTTGAATACGCGCAGGCCGCTATCGGGGGAGACCCCTTGCCTGTGTTGTCCGGTTTGCACGCTGCAGCCTCGGCGCGCCGGCCCACCACTGGACCCCTTCTTGCGGACGCACCTGCTACGCCAGCCCAGCCACTATCTGTTCGTGCTGCCTGCCGTGCTGGTGGCCGTCGGGCTGTGGGGCGCCACGCCGGCGGCCGAGGTCGGCAATCCCGTGCACCGCCTGCTGCCACTGGTGCTGGCCTGCCTGGGCGTCGGCCTGGGACTGATCTACGCCCGCGTGCGGGCCGTGTGCCTGATGCTGGCGATCGCGCTGGCCTTCGCCGTGCTGCACGGCGTGGTCGGCACCTTCCTGCGCGAGGGCACGATCTCGGCGCTGACCCCGCTGATCTTCCATGCGGTGTCCTGGTGGCTGCCGCTGCTGTTCCTCTTGCATGGGCTGTGGCCCGAGCGCGGGCGGCTGCGCCAGGACCTGCTGCTGCGCGGCGTGGTCAGTGGAACCGCACTGGGGATTTTCCTGCTGCTGGCGGCACAAGGCCCCGACGGCATGCAGGCGCTGCTGTCGGACCGGCACCTGGCGTGGCTGCCGGGTGGCTGGAGCGCGCTGGCCCAGTTCCCGGCGCTGCTGTTCGTGGTGACCACCGCAGCGCTGGCGGCGCAGGCCTGGCGCCGGCCGCGGCCCCTGCACACCGCCCTGCTGGTCGCCCTGCTCTGCCTGTGGTGGATGTTGCCGCGGGTGTTCGTCTCTCCCGCGCTGTTGCCCGCGGTCAGCTGCATGGCCCTGCTGCTGATCACCTCGGCGATGCTGCAGGAAGCCTTCCACATGGCCTACCGCGACGAACTGACCGGCCTCCCGGGGCGCCGGGCCTTGAACGAGTGCCTGCAGCGGGTCGGGACGACCTACACCATCGCCATGGTGGACGTGGACCATTTCAAGCGTTTCAACGATACCCACGGCCACGACGCCGGCGATGACGTGCTCAAGCTGGTGGCCGCGCGCCTGGCCGACATCGGCGGCGGTGGCCGCGCGTTCCGCTATGGCGGCGAAGAATTCGCGCTGGTGTTCCTGGACCGCCCTGCCCCGGCCTGCGTAGCGGCGGTGGAGGCGATCCGCGCCCGGATCGAGGGCGGGCGCATGCACCTGCGCGACCGCGCCGCGCGCAGCCGCGATGATGCGGCAGGGCAGCTGCAGCGCGGACGCGGGGGCAGCGGCGAGGTGGTGCAGGTGACGGTGAGCATCGGCGTGGCCGACAGCCGGGTCGCCAACAGTCCGCAGGCGGTGATCAAGGCCGCCGACCAGGCCCTGTATGCGGCCAAGGACGCCGGCCGCAACTGCGTGCGCGCGCATGGGCAGCAGGGGACCGTGCCGGTGCGCACGGCCGCGTTGGCTCAGGGCACTGCGTCGAGATAGAACCAGCGGCCGTCCTCGCGGACGAAGCGGCTGTGTTCGAGCATCTTCACCGCGCTGCGGCCGCCGACCTTGTAGCGCGCGGTGAAGCGGACCTGCGCGTGATCGGCATCCGAGCGGGTATGTGCGTGGATCGTCAGCCCCAGCCACTGGGTGCGCTGCCCGGGTGCTTCATCCAGCGACAGCTCGGCCGGACGCGTGGACGGGTGCCAGCTGGCCAGCAGGTAGTCGGCCAGGTGGTGCACGTAGGCGCTGTAGCGCGAACGCATCAGCGCTTCGGCATCCGGTGCGGGGGTGCCGGCGTGATAGAGGCCGCAGCAGGCGGCGTAGGCAAGCGGGCGGCCGCAGGGACAGGGATCGGAGGGGACGATGGTCATGGGGGTATTGTCGCGCGATGGGCGGGCGTATGCTGGCGCGCCTTCTGCCGCGATGTGCCGCCGTGCTTGAGCTGGTTCCCCCTGAGCTGTTGTGGTTGGTGGCGATCGCCTTCATCGCCGGCCTCGTCGATGCCGCCGTCGGCGGCGGTGGGCTGGTGCAGTTGCCCGGGTTGTTCACCGTCCTGCCGCAGCACACGCCGGCGATGCTGTTCGGCACCAACAAGTTCAGCTCGATGTTCGGCACCGCAGCCGCGGCATTCCGCTATGCGCGCAATGTGCGCTTCCCGTGGCGGCCGGTGCTGTTCGCGGCGGGCACGGCCTTCGTGTTCTCGTTTGCCGGGGCCACGGCGGTCAGCCTGCTGCCCAAGGACGCGGTGCGCCCGCTGGTGCTGGTGCTGCTGGTGGCGATGCTCGGCTACACGCTGTGGAAGAAGGACTTCGGTGCCCTGCACCGCCCGCGCGAGATCGGCCGCAGGGAGCTGGTGACCGCACTGGCGATCGGTGCGGTGATCGGGTTCTACGACGGCTTCTTCGGGCCCGGCACCGGCAGCTTCCTGATCTTCCTGTTCGTGCGCTTCTTCGGGCTGGACTTCCTGCGTGCGTCGGCCGCGTCCAAGGTGGTGAACCTGGCGACCAACGTGGCGGCGATCTCGTTCTTCGTACCGACCGGCAACATCCTGTGGCTGTTCGCGCTGCCGATGGCCGCGGCCAACATCATCGGCTCGGTGGTCGGCACGCGGATGGCGCTGCGCGGTGGCACGCCCTTCATCCGCAAGCTGTTCGTCGGCCTGGTGGTGGTGCTGATCGCCCGGATGGGCTGGGATACCTTCGCCGGTTAGCCGGACGGGCCAGCCCTGGGGCTGACCCGTCGATGGCTCAGCGCTTGGGCTTGGCCGGCTTCTTCGCGGCGGCCTTCGGGCCGGCCCTGGTGGCCGTCTTCGTGGCGGCCTTCTTTGCCGGCGCCTTGGCTGCGGCCTTGGCTGCGGCCACCTTCGGGCGCGATACCGGTGCCGGTGCGTCCACGGCGTCCACCTCGGCGTCGGCCTGCCCGGCGGGCGATCCGGCGATCCCCTCGTCGGCAACCTCCTTCGGCACATCGACCACGTCAGACACCGCGATCACCGCGGGTGCCGATGCCGATGCCGCGGCCGTCTCACCCGCGCGGGCCCGCTCCGGCAGCTTCAGGCGCCGACCCTCGTCGTCGTACTCGATCAGCAGCACGCCGGAGTCGTGGCGACCACTGATTTCCACGAAGCAGGCACCCCCGATGAAGGGCTCCAGCGTCATCACCGACTTCAGCGGGGTGGCCACGACCATCTGGAACCCGAAGTTGTCGAAGATGTTCATCGCCAGCGCGGTGAACTCGTTGTCGGCCTTGTCGAAGGCTTCATCGAGCACCACCGCCGCGTAGCTGGGCAGCTGGCCGTCGGCACCGCCGAGCTGGTAGCGCAGCGCGGCGGCCAGGCAGGTGGTGGCCAGCTTCTGGCGCTGGCCGCCGGACTTGCCCGCACCGCTGCGGTAGATCTCGACCTGCTGGCGGGTGGCGGCATCGAGTTCGACGCCGACGAACTCCACGTGCAGGCGCACGTCCAGCACCAGCTCGCGCCAGCGCTTGTCCTCGCCTTCCTGCGAGCCGAGCTTGGCGACCAGCTCGCGCAGCACCGCGAACTGCGCTTCGGCCAGTTCGCGCTGCTCGGTCTGCTGCTGGGACAGCACGTCGCGCAGGCGCTGGTGGAAATCCAGTACCTCGGGCAGGCGGCGGTCGGTGAGTTCGATGGTCAGCAGGGTGCCGCGGTTGAACGGCACCTGCTCCAGCGAGGCATTGACCTCGTCCAGGCGCTGGGCGATCGACTTGCGCGCCTCGGCCGTGTGCCGCTGCAGGGCCAGCAGGTTGTTCTTGCTCTGGCTCTGCAGCAGATCGAAGAAACGCGCTTCGTGCTGCGGCAGGCCATCGTTCTCCAGCCGCTGCAGGCGGGCGAGGAAATCCTCGGCGCTGGACAGGCTGACGGTGAAATCGCCACTGTCTTCCGGCCAGGCCTGGCAGTAACGGCGGAAGCAGCCGAGCAGCAGGTTCTCCAGGCGGTTGTGTTCGGCCTGGGAACCGCCGAGCTGTTCGTTGAGCGTGTTGCTGATCTGCCGGAAGTGGGCTTCCAGGTTCTCCAGGCTGAGCACGCCGAGCGCTTTCAGGCGTTCGTCCAGGCCCTGTTGCTGCAGCGGCGTGACCACGCGCTTGGCCAACGGCGCGCACTGCTCGTGCAGGCGTTCCAGGCGTTCGTGCTCACGGCCGAGCTGGCCGCGCTCCACGCGCACGTCTTCATAGGTGCGCTTGGCCTGGGCCACATCGGCCCGGGTCTTCTCGATCTGTTCGCCCAGCCTGCGCAGATCGGCATTGCCTTCGCGCAGATCGTGCAGGGCCTGGGCGATGTCGTCCAGACGCTGCAGCGGTGCGGCCACATCGATCTCGTCCCAGCCCAGCGTGCACAGCTGATGGCAGGCCAGGCGGGCCTTGCCATCCTGTTCGCGCTGCGCGCGCAGGCCGGCCACGTCGCTGTCGCAGGCGGCGATGCGCTGGGCCAGTTCGATCGCTTCGCGCTCGTACAGATCCAGCTTGTCGCGGTTGTTGAAGCCGAGCAGCCAACGACGGCGATCGCTGATGTTGTGGCGATCGTCCTTCTCGAAGCGTTCGCCCGGATGCTTGACCTGGCCTTCCTTGGTGATGCCGCGGTCCGTGTCGCGCAGATGCCGCGCATCCACGCATTCGTAGTCGAAGCGCTTGCCCAGCTCGCGGCGCAGCCAGCCGGCATAGCCGTGCTCGCGCAGTTCCAGCTTGTGCAGCAGCGAACGCGCGCCCGGCTCACGGCCGTGCAGCGCATCGTCGTTGCGGCGCACCCGGTAATACACCAGGCGGGTACCGAGGTGGGTCTGGTTGATCCACTCCGAGACCTGGGCGTGGTGGCGCTCATCGACCAGCAGCGACTGCGCGAAGCCATGCAGCACGCGCTCGATGGCGCCCTGCCATGCGGCGTCTTCGTCGCGGACCTGCAGCAGTTCGCCCACGAACGGCAGCGCCGCCTCGGGAATGCCGGTGTCGCTGCTCAGCCGCGCGCGCAGCTGCTGCATGGGTGCGGGAATGCTGGACGGGGTGCGCTTGAGCGCGTCCAGTTCCGAGCGCACCTCGGCGAAGCGGCGCTCGTCGTCGCGCTTGCCCCCCATGCGTTCGGCGATGGCCTCGTCCAGTTCGGCCGCGGCGCGCTGGCCGTCGTCCAGCCGGGCCTGCGCGCGGGCGAGCTGTTCGGCAAAGCCATGCGCGGTCTCGGCCAGGGTTTCACCCAGTTCACGGCTGGCATGGTTGGCCTGGCTGCGCTTGGCCAGGCGGCGGTCGCGTTCCTGGGCGACACGGCCCTGCTCGCGCTCCAGCTCTTCGATGCGTTCGCCGCCCTGCTGGCGGCGCTGCGCCTCCAGTTCGGCGAGGTGGCTTTCATGGTTCTCCAGCGCACTGCGGCGCTGGCCTTCTTCCCCGGACAGACCGCGGTCGCGGGTATCCAGTTCCAGCAGGCGTGCCTCGAGCAGAGCCAGGCGACGCTGCTCGCGCACGCCGTCGATGCCCAGCTTCATCTCGTCCAGGTCTTCGCGCTGGCGGCGCAGTGCCTGCAGATCGGCGTAATGCCCACGCGCCGGCAACAGGGTCTCGACCTGGCGACGCGCGGTGACCACGGCCTGGTGGGCGCCATCGAGTTCGGCGAAATCATCGACCAGCCGCTCGGCCGCATCGAAGGTGCGCGGTGCATCGAGCATGAAGTCGCGCAGGAACACGTTCAGATCGCCGAGGTTCTTCGCAGACTGCGTCTTGTGCAGCAGGCGCAGCGCCATCTCGTTCTCGATCCCGAGCACGTGGCGGAAACGTTCGGCATAGCTGGCGAAGCTGTCGAAGTGATGCACATCGCCCAGGCGCTGCTTGAGCTTGCGCAGGTCCAGGTCGAAACCACCCAGGTCGCGCGCGATGTCGAAGCTGCGCTCGGCCACCATGTAGTGCTTGCGCACATCGGCCGCGGCGGCACCGTTGCCGGCGATCCAGAACAGGCGCACCAGGCTGACGATGCGGCCGTCGTTGCTGCGGTATTCCAGCACCAGCGCGGTCCAGGTGGCGCCCTTGCGCAGGTACTGGGTGGCGATCTCGCCGGTGCCGCTGTCCTGCTGGTCGGCCCAGGCGCCACGCACGTAGGAGACCAGGTTGCGGTCGCGGCCACTGCGTTCGGCTTCGCGCGCGGCGGCGTTGAAGTCGACCAGGGCCGGCGGTACCAGCAGCGCGGACATCGCATCGAGCAGGGTCGACTTGCCCGAGCCGGAGCGGCCGACGAACAGGAAGCCGCGTTCGGCGATCGGCACTTCGGTCAGGCCGGAGAACGTGCCCCAGTTGTGGACCTGCAGGCGGCGCATGCGGAACTGCTGCGCGCGCGGGTCGGGCTGGTCGCCGGGGAACAAAGCGGGTGCGGGAATGTGGACGGTCATGGCAGGGCTAGCAATCCAGGCAGGGCAGCGGCGCGCGGGCGCGCGCTCAGGCGTCGAGGTCGGCCGGCGCTTCGCGCAGGCGGCGGTACACCTGCGCCAGGGCGGCGACATCTTCGGCGGAGAACATCAGTTTCAGTGCCGGCGAGACTTCATGACGCGCATCGTCACCGCCGAGGCGGGTGAGGATGTGGTTGTCCTTCATCTTCTGCACGGCACTGGCGACGCGGCGGTTGAAGCCGGCGCGGTCGGTGGACAGGTGGCGCTCGTACACGGCCAGTGCTTCGGCCAGTTCACCGTCCTCGACCACCGCGCGCACGCCGCGCGCATCGGCTTCGGCCAACTGCTGGCGCAGGTGCAGCAGCAGCACCGAGTCGATGAAGGTCAGCGGCGAGGTACGCAGCAGCACCGGCGCATCGATATCTTCGGTATCGGCCTGGCGGGTGAAGGCCACGCCGCTCTCGCGGTCCAGCACCAGTTCCAGGAACAGGTCCGAGAGCGCCGAGCGGATCGCCGCTTCGCTGCGGATCAGCGCCGGCCACAGCTTGGCGTGGCGCAGCTGGTCGATGCTCGGGCCGATCAGCAGCTGGCACAGCGCGCGGCGGCCATCCAGCGGCAGCCGGCCGGTGTCGCCCATGTAGAACACGTCATTGTTACGCCGCAGGACGGGCGTCACCACGACCGGTTCGTCGTCGTGCTCGTCTGCGCCGCCGTCGATCGGGGCGTCGTTGGATTGGTCATGCCAGCTCATGGCGTTTCTCCTGGGTGAACCAGATCAGCGGAATGCGGGCGCGACGCCAGTGGCCATCGCCGCCGCGCCATTGCGCGATCTCCTGTTGGTCGGCGGCGACCTCGCCATGGCGGGTGCCAAGAGAGAGGTAACCGATGATGCTGCCGAGGCCCTGCGGGGCCTCGCGGTGTTCAAGCACCTGGGCGATCGACAGCCGCGGCTGCGCGCCGAGCAGGTCATGCAGGTCGCGGCGCAGGGTGCGGAAGTCGATTTCCGAGGCCGCCACCAGGTCGCCGACGCTCTCCAGCGAGATCGCGGCGGTGTCGTTGCGCTGCACGCTGCCATCGACCTGCGCCTGGCGCGGATCGTGCAGCTTCCATTGCGAGAGCGAGCGCAGCCGGCTGGTGGTCAGCTGCAGGTCGCGGCCGATGGAGCGCTGCGCCGGGATGTGATCGCGCAGGCCCAGAGCCTCGCCCTGTGCCTGCTTGAGCAGCTGGTTGAGGCGGCGCTGTTCCAGGTAGCCACGGCTCTGCACGAAGCCGCGCAGGCTGCGCGCGAAGTGCTGCAGCACGTCGTGGACCTGGCCACCGCGCTCGAGCATGGTGGTGGTGAAGCCGCGCAGGAAGGTGCGCTCGTTACGGTCCAGCTTGCGCGCGAAACCACGCGCGAGCACGGTCTCCAGCGCGGCATCGAGCTGGGCACTCTGTTCAGCATCGTTGAGCAGGCGCCAGAACGCCTCGAAGCTGCGCCCGGCGTCACTGTCGCCGATCACGTCCACGCCTTCGAACAGCTTGGACAGCACGTCGCCGCGCTCGCCCTCGTCATCGATGATGCGTTCGCGGAATTCACGGTTGAGGCGTTCGAAGTCGTCGCGCACGCGGCGGAAGTCTTCGGTCAGCTCGTCGGCCAGGCCGATGATCTGGCGGGTCCGCTCCAGCGCGCGCTTGCCATCCAGCGAGGAGACCTTGCCGCCGCTGACACGGGCGATCTCGGCATCGATGCGGTCGCGCTCGTCGCGCAGCGCGGACAGGCGCGCATCCGGGTTGGATTCGGTCAGCGCGGCCAGCTGCGAGAGCTGCTCGATCACCAGCGCCAGCCGGCTCTCGGTTGCGGCGGCGCGCGCCTGCTCCAGGCTGTCGGCGAAGCGGATCGCCTGCGCGGCCTGGGTGGACAGTTCGTACTGTTCCTGGTCGGCGCCTTCCGGCAGGCGACGTTCCAGCCAGCCCTGGGCCAGCCAGTGCGCGATGTAGGCCTGTGCGGTGCGCGGCAGGTCGCGCGACAGCTCATCGGCCCTGAGGTCATCCAGCGCGCGCTGCAGGCGTTCGTGCAGCACCGCGGTGGACAGGGTGCGTTCGTCCTGCATCAGCAGGCTCTGCAGCAGGCCGATGATCTCCGGCGCGTGATCGGCCGCCAGCAGCTTCCACTGCGACTGTTCGCGCAGGTGGCGGTAACGGGTAATGCGCTCGCGATGTTTCATTCGAGACCGGGGACAGGAAGACGGGCCGCGCGGATCGCGGCGGCCGGGAGGGAAACGGGACGCGCACGCACCCGCAGGGCCGGGCCGAAGCCCAGCGCCTGCCGGTCGCGCGCGACAGCGCGGGGAATCAGCGCTTGCCGCCCACTTCGATGAAACGCAGGAACTCGGCGCGGGTGCGCGCGTCCTCGCGGAAGCTGCCCAGCATCTTCGAGGTGACCATGCTGACGCCGCGCTTGTGGATGCCGCGGGTGGTCATGCACTCGTGCGCACCTTCCACCACCACGCCCACGCCGACCGGCTGCAGCACGTCCTGGATGCACTGGGCGATCTGCGCGGTCATCTTTTCCTGGACCTGGAAGCGGCGTGCATACGCCTCGACCACGCGGGCCAGCTTGCTGATGCCCACCACCTTGCCGGCCGGCAGGTAGCCGACGTGCACGCGGCCGATGATCGGCGCCATGTGGTGTTCGCAGTGGCTTTCGTACTCGATGTCGCGCAGCACGATCAGTTCGTCGTAGCCGGCCACTTCCTCGAAGGTCCGCTCCATGTAGGCGCGCGGGTCGTCGCGGTAGCCGCTGAACCAGTCGCCATAGGCTTCGGCAACGCGGCGCGGGGTATCCAGCAGGCCTTCACGGGTCGGATCTTCACCGGCCCAGCGCAGCAGGGTGCGCACCGCCGATTCGGCCTCGGCCTGGGTGACGGGGTTGGCGTCGTTGTCTTGCTTGCTCATTACATACAGCACCCGAAGGGGGGCGAGCATCGTACCCGACAGACCCCTCGGGCGTCCTGCGCGGCGGCGCCCCGGCCTCGCCCGGGCAGGCGCTCATTGGGCGGCGGTTGTGCCACGGGTATTGATAGGACGCGAATTAGTAGTATCCTATCTATTCTGATGAACCGATCCCTCGACGAACGTACCCAGCTGCAGATGCAGCTCAGTTCCGGCCTGCTCTATGCAGGGCGGCAGTGGCAGCGCCTGGCCGACCAGGCCCTGGGCAGCTACGGCATCTCGGCCGCCTGCACCATGCCGCTGCTGATGATCGGGCGCGCCGGCGGGGGTATCCGCCAGGTGGCATTGGCCCACCAGCTGGGCATGGAAGGCCCCTCGCTGGTACGCCTGCTGGACAAGCTGGCCGCCAGCGACCTGGTCCGCCGCGAATGCGACGCCAGCGACCGCCGCGCGAATCTGCTGTGGCTGACCGACAAGGGCGAGGCCCTGGTCAGCGAGCTGGAAACCCAGTTGATCGGCCTGCGCCAGGACGTGTTCGGCGAGCTGACCATGGATGAACTGCGCACCGTCCTGAAGCTGTGGCAGCTGCTGGCCGATGCGGCCGACCGCGTGACGTAAGCCTGTTCCCCCGTTGTACCGCCCGGTGTCGTACTGCGACGGCATGACGTACGACGACCAACGGTCGTCGCCTACCTTTCTCCTGTGAATCCTTTGCCTCGATGTACGGTGAATTCAGTCTCTATGGTGTGTTCGTCCCGACCCTGCTCGGGCTGATGCTGCTTGCCTACCTGCTCAAGAGCGGGTTGCGCGTGGTCCTGCAGCGCACCGGCGCCTACCGCCACATCTGGCACCCCGCCCTGTTCAACCTGGCCGTGTACGTGATCGTGCTCGGCGGGTTGTTTTCCCTGATGCGTTGGATGCAATCGTGAACAAGATCCTCAAGCAGACATTCCCGGTCGTGTTGACCGTCGTGGCCGTGGTGGCCGCCGTGCTGGTGCTGCGCCACCTGTGGGCGTACTACATGGACGAGCCGTGGACGCGCGATGCGCACGTCAGCGCCGACGTGGTGCAGGTCGCGCCGGACGTGTCCGGGCTGGTGGAGGCGGTGAAGGTCGCCGACAACCAGCCGGTCAAGCGCGGTGACGTGCTGTTCGTGGTCGACCGCGCGCGCTATGAGATCGCGCTGGAACAGGCCCAGGCCGCGCTCGGCGAACGCCGTGCCACGCTGGACCAGCTGCGCCGCGAGATCGCGCGCGACCGCAGCCTGCAGGATCTGGTCGCCGCCGAGGATGCCGAAGTGCGCCGCGCCAAGCTGCTCGCCGCGCAGGCCTCGATGGCCACCGCGCAGGCCGCCGTCGATCTGGCCAAGCTCAACCTGGCGCGTACCGAAGTGCGCAGCCCCAGCGATGGCCACGTCAACGACCGCACCGTGCGCGCGGGCGACTACGTGACCGCCGGGCGCCCGGTGATGGCCGTGCTCGATACCGGCTCGTTCCGCGTGGACGGCTACTTCGAAGAAACCCGCCTGCAGGGCGTGCATGCCGGCCAGAAGGTCGACATCCGCCTGATGGGCGAAGCGCAGCCGCTGCAGGGCCACGTGCAGAGCATCGCCGCCGGCATCGAAGACCGTTACCGCAGCGAAGGCAGCAGCCTGCTGCCGAACGTGACCCCTGCCTTCGACTGGGTGCGGCTGGCCCAGCGCATCCCGGTGCGCATCCATATCGACCGCGTGCCGGCCGGCGTGAACCTGATCGCCGGGCGTACCGCCACGGTCACCATCCAGCCGGACACCGCCCCGGCCACGCCGGTGCAACCGGCACGGACGGCGCTGTGAACCGCCCGGCGCTGCACCGCATCGCGCTGGGGCTGGCGCTGACCACGCTGGCCGCATGCCGCACCGTCGGTCCGGACTACGCGGTGCCGGCCGGGTCCGCCTTCCAGCGGCCGGAGGCGAATGCCGCCTTCCTCGAGACCGGCAACCCGCAGGTTGCCGCTGGCGCCGCGCTGCCCGCGCGCTGGTGGGAGCTGTACCAAGACGACACCCTCAACGCGCTGGTGCAGCAGGCGCTGCGCGACAACGTCGAACTGAAGGTCGCCGATGCCAACCTGCGCCGCGCCGCCGCCGTCTACGAGCAGGCGCTGGATGCAGGTGGCGTTGAGTACGAGGCCGAGGCCGGGGTCAGCCGCGCGCAGCTCTCGGCCGAATCATTCCTGCTCGAACACGAACTGCCGCCGATCAACCTGGCCGACGGCAAGTTCGCGGTGTCCTACCAGTTCGATCTGTTCGGCAAGCTCAAGCGCGCCTCCGAGGCCGCGCATGCCGACGAGCAGGCCACCGCCGCCGCGATGGACCTGGCGCGCGTGTCGCTGGTCGCGCAGGTGGCCGGCAGCTACGTCGACATCTGCCACGCCAACCATGAGCTGCACGTGGCCGAGCACTCGCTGCAGTTGCAGCAGCGCAGCCGCGAGGTCACCCAGCGCTTGATCACGGCCGGTCGCGGTACGCCGCCGGAGCTGGCCCGCGCCAATGCCCAGGTCGCGATGCTGCAGGCCGCGCTGCCGCCGCTGCGTGCACACCGCCAGGCCTCCGAATACCAGCTGGCCGCCCTGCTTGGCCGCACGCCGGGCCAGCTGCCCGAGGGCGTGAGCGACTGCAGCCAGGCCCCGACCCTGGCCCAGGCCCTGCCGATCGGCGATGGCCGCGCGCTGCTGCAACGCCGCCCGGACATCCGCCAGGCCGAGCGCAAGCTGGCCGCCGCCACCGCGCGGATCGGCGTGGCCACCGCCGAGCTTTACCCGGACATCCGCCTGGGCGCCTCGGTCGGTGCGGCCGGCCTGCTGGAAGACTTCGGCACGCCGCTGACCCAGCAATGGTCGATCGGTCCGCTGATTTCCTGGACGCTGCCCTCCTCCGGCACGCACGCACGCATCCACGCCACCGAAGCCGGTGCCGACGCCGCGCTGGCCGAGTTCGACCACAGCGTGCTGCAGGCGCTGCGCGAAACCCAGACCGCGCTGAGCCGCTATGCCCAGGATCTGCAGCGCCTGCAGTTCCTGCAGCAGGCGCAGCAGCAGGCCGACCTGGCCGCCAGCCAGAACCGCCGTCTGTACCAGGGCGGACGCACGCCCTACCTGGCCAGCCTGGACGCCGACCGCAGCCTGGCCAGCGCCGATGCGACCCTCGCCGAGGCGCAGGCGCAGGTCTCGCGCGACCAGATCCAGCTGTTCCTGGTGCTCGGCGGCGGCTGGAATGCCGACGCCGTCGCCACCGGCACGGCCGCGAGGTAAGCCATGCTGCTGCTGGACAGACAGGCCTGGTTGTTCTCGGTCAAGACCTTCCTGGCCGCGATCGCGGCGCTGTACATCGGGCTGGCCGGCAACCTCTCGCGCCCGTACTGGGCGATGGCCACGGTCTACATCGTGACCCAGCCGATGCTCGGCCCGACCCGCGCCAAGGGGGCCTACCGCATCCTGGGCACGCTGATCGCCGGCGCGGCCACGCTGTGGATGCTGCCGCACCTGGTGGAAACGCCACTGCTGCTCAGCGCGGCGATGTCGCTGTGGCTGTCCGCGTGCCTGTTCATCGCCCTGCTCAACCGCGGCCCGCGCGGCTATGCCTTCCTGCTGGCCGGTTACACCACCGCCTTCATCGGTTTCCCGGCGGTGACCTCGCCGGACACCATCTTCGACACCGTCGTGGCACGCAGCGAGGAGATCATCCTCGGCACCGTGGTGGCCGTGCTGTTCGCCTCGCTGTTCTTCCCCGCCTCGGTGCGGCCGATGCTGCGCTCGCGGATCGGCAGCTGGATGGGCGATGCCGCCGACTGGTGCCGGCAGATCCTGACGCGCGGCCATGCGCACGGCCCGCGCAACCGCCTGGCCGCCGACCTGGTGCAGTTCGAAGCGCTGATCGAATTCATGCGCCGTGACGACCCGCGCCATGCCGGCGCGGCGGTTTCGATGGAGCGACTGCGCGAGCGCATGCTGCTGATGCTGCCGGTGCTCTCCTCGATCGCCGACCGGCTGGGGGCACTGCGTGCGGGGGGCCGCGCGCTGCCGCCCGGACTGGAGCCGTTGATCGCCGATCTGGCGCACTGGCTGGAGCAGCCGGGCCGATCAAGTGCCAGCGCCTACGCCACGCTGCGCGCGCGCATCGTCGCACTCAAGCCGGCAGTGGACGGCGAGCTGGATCACCTGCTGCTGGTCACCCTGCTGCTGCGCCTGGAAGAACTGGTCGACCTCTGGCAGGACTGCACCACCCTGCACGCGGCCATCGACGAAGGCACCGCGCCGAGCGATACCGCGCACTACCGCGTGCGCACCCAGCGCGTGGACCACGTACGCCACGTGGACTACGGCATGGCGCTGTTCTCCGCGGCCAGTGCCGGCGTCGCCCTGATGACCTACTGCGTGCTGTGGATCGGGCTCGGCTGGGAAGGCGGTGGCAACGGCGCGATGATGGCCGCGGTGGCCGCCGCGTTCTTCGCCGCGCAGGACGATCCCGCGCCGAGCATGCTGTCCTTCCTGCTGTGGGCCATCGTGGCCAGCCTGGTGGCCGGCGTGTACCTGTTCGGGATCTTCCCGGCGGTGCACGACTTCGGCAGCCTGGTGCTGGTCCTGGCGGTGATCTTCCTGCCGCTGGGCCTGCTGCTGCACCGGCCCAAGACCGCGCTGATCGGCCTGCCGCTGACGGTCAACCTGGTGGCGCTGCTGAACGTGCAGAACACCTACAGCGCCAACATCCAGAGCTTCATCAACTCGGCCGTGGCGATGTTCATCGGGATCGGCTTTGCGGTGGTGATGACGCGGCTGTTCCGCTCGGTGGGTGCCGAGTGGACCGCGCGCCGGCTGGTGCGCCAGGGCTGGAACACGCTGGCCGATGCGGCCGAGGGCCGCGGCCAGCAGGACCGCCAGCAGTTCGCCGCGCGCATGCTCGATCTGCTCGGCCTGCTCGCACCGCGCCTGGCGGCCACGCCGGAAGGCAGCGACATCGCCTCGGTGGACATGCTCACCGAAGCGCGGATCGGGCTGAACATCCTGCAACTGCGCCGCTCGCGGCACGGACTGCCGGCGGCCAGCGTGGCCGCGATCGACGCGATCCTGGACGAGGTGGCGGCCCATTACCGCGCGCAGGCGGCGCGTCGGCGTCCCCTGCCCGCCCCCACGGGGCTGCAGGCCCGGCTGGAGGCCTCGCTCAAGCGCGTGCAGACCGTGGAGGCCGGCAAGGCCCGCGATGAGGCCCTGATGGGCCTGATCGGACTGCGCTATGCGCTGTTCCCCGAGGCACCGGTGGCCGCAGCGCCGGCCGAGACCACCGCAGGCCCACCCGGCCTGCCCGCGCCGCGCTGAACCGGCCAGGGCGCGGGCCGGCCGGTCCGCGCCGATCAGGGCTATCCTGACGCATGCATTTGCGCATGGATCAAGGTGATTCCCGATGAGTTACGACCTGATGGTGTTCGACCCCGCCGTCGCCCCGCGCGAGGCCGAGGCCTTCCTGCAGTGGTATGACGCCCAGACCGAGTGGAACGAGACGCACGACTACGACGACCCGAAGGTGTCGGTACCGGCGCTGCAGGCGTTTTTCGCCGCGCTTGCCGAGCACTACCCGCCGATGGACGGCCCGCTGTCCGATGAGGAAGACGACCGCCCGGAAGTGACCGACTACAGCATCGGCCAGCACGTGGTCTACGCCTCGTTCGATGACGAGGTGGCCGAGAACGCGCACGGCCTGGTGCAGGTGCTGGCCAACACCCACCAGCTGGGCTTCTTCGATGTCAGCGGTGACGGCGCCATCGTGTTCCCCGATGGCACCGTGGTGATCCCGGAGTAAGACCGGACACGGGGCTAGAACAACTGCCCCTGGGCCGGCGCCGTCACGACGGCGTCGGCCAGCGTTTCCTCCACGCCGCCCTGCAGGCGTGCGGCCAGGCCCGACAGACGGCTGGCATGCCGCGCCAACGCGGCCTCCAGTACCTCCGCATTGCCGAGCACATGCAACGACTGCCGCGCGCGGGTCATGCCGGTGTAGATCAGCTCGCGCGACAGCACGCGGTTGTCGCGTCGCGGCAGCTGCAGCCAGACCTCATCGAACTCCGAGCCCTGCGCCTTGTGCACGGTCATCGCGAACGCGCTTTCATGTGCGGGCAACGCACCGGGGTGGAAGCCGCGCGGTTGGTCCGGCGTCTCGCCGGGGAACCAGGCGGTCACGCTGCCCTGTCGATCGATCAGGCAGATGCCGATGTCGCCGTTGAACAGGCGGTGCCGGTAGCTGTTCTCGGTGATCAGCAGCAGCCGGCCGTGGAAATAACCCGGCGCCATGCCCGGGCGCGGCACACCGGCCAGCAGCGCTTCGATACGGGCATTGAGTCCGCGTGCACCCTGTGGGCCTTCGCGCACGGCGGTGAGCAGGCGGATGCGGCCGGCATTGGCCAGCGCCACGCCGGGATCGGCCGCTTCACCGAGGCCACGCCAATGCCCGAGCAGCTGCTCGCGGTGGTGCTGCAGTGGATCGCTCTGGTCTTCGTGGAAGTGCACACCGGCGAGCCTGCCCATGCGTAGCAGCGCCAGTGCGGTGGCACTGTTGCCGTCGCGCACGGCATGCGCCAGCGGCGCCAGATCGAGCGCGTCGGTCTGCCGGTAGCCCCGCTGCAGCTGCACGCGCCGGCCGCCGAACCGACGTGGCGGTGCCAGCGGTTGCAGCGCATCGGGCGCGAGCAGCGCGCGCAGGGCCTGCGCGTCATCGGCCTGGGTGCCCAGGCCATCGCCACTGGCGCGCAGGACCGCACTGAGCACATCACCGGCTTCCACCGAGGGCAGCTGATCGGGATCGCCGAGCAGCACCAGCCGGCTGCCGTCGGCGACCGCCTCGACCAGCTTGGTCATCAGCGGCAGGTCGATCATCGAGGCCTCGTCCACCACCACCACGTCATACGGCAGCGGGTTGTCGGCGTGATGGCGGAAGCGCGGCGAATCGGGGATGACCCCGAGCAGGCGATGCAGGGTGGTGCCCGTGCTCGGCATCGCATCGCACAGGGCCGGCGCGATGCCGACCAGGCGCAGCCGCTGCACGGCCAGGCGCAGGCTCTCGGCCATGCGCTCGGCGGCGCGGCCGGTGGGCGCGGCCAGCGCGACCCGTGGCAGTGCCTGGTCGGCCTGCACCGCCTGTGCGGCCAGCAGCACCAGCAGCCGCGCGATGGTGGTGGTCTTGCCGGTACCGGGGCCACCGGTCACCAGCACCAGCGGATGGCGCAGCGCGACGGCGGCGGCACGCGCCTGGTGATCGATGCCGTCGCGCGCCTGCGGGAACAGCTGGCCGAACAGCGTGGCCAGGGTGCCGGGATCGGCCTCGGCCAGCGGATGCGTGGCGATGCGCTGCAGGCCAACGGCGAGGCGGCGCTCGTACTCGCGGTAACGGCGCAGATAGAGCAGCCCGTTCTCCAGTACCAGCGGCGCATCCCCGGCGACCACGTCATCCGTCTCCGGCACATCCACCCACGGCGAGGCGCGCAGCTGCGCCAGCCACACGTCGGGCGCAGGCCACTCGATCTCGGCGTCGATCAGCCGCTGCGGTTGGTGCGGGTCCAGGCCGGCGTGCCCTTCCGAGACCGCCAGCGATGCCAGTGCGGCACCCAGCAGCACTGCATCGGGCGTGTCCGGGCGCAACCGGCGCAGGCTCTGCGCCAGCGCGTGGTCGATGGTACGCAAGGCGCTGTTGCCACGGTACAGCGTGGTGAGCAGGCTCATGCCTCCCCCCGTGCGCGCGCGGCCATGCGGGCCTGGGCGTGTTCGCCACCGGCGAACAGCGCATCCAGTGCATCGACCAGGGCCGGATCGAAGCGGTGTGCGTACAGGCCGGGACTGTCTTCGCGGCGGGCATCCAGGCCACGGCAGAACAGGTAGCGGATGCCGCCCATATCGCGCGTGTAGTCGTACTGCGCGCCCAGCCGGAAGCGCAACCAGCGATGCAGCGCCACGGTGTAGATCAGCGCCTGCAGATCGTATTCGCTGTGCTGCATCGCACTGGCCAGCCGCGCCGCGTCGTAGCCGGGCAGGCGGTTGGATTTGTAGTCGAGCACGTACCAGCGGTCCGCGCGCACGTAGGTGAGATCGATCTTGCCGGTCATCAGGCCCTCCAGCCGCCGCCGCGTGCCGAAGCCATGGCGGTCGCGGACCAGCCCGTGCGCGTGCAGCAGGGTCAACAATGCCGGCACCGCGGTCGGCTGCATCGCGAAGTGGAACTCGATTTCGGCGCGGCGTGCCTCGGCCGGCAGGTCGTGCAGTGCGCCGCCTTCCGGCAGGGGCACGGTCAGGGTCTGGCCGACCAGCGCGGTCAACAGGGTCACGCCATCGTCCAGGTCTTCCTCGGCATAGCCTTCCGCGCGCAGCGAAGCACGCAGGATCTCGGCTTCCTCGCCGGGTGCCGACTGCCCAACCTGCCAGCCGCCCCACTGCGCGAAGTCGGTGTTTTCCAGCGCATCGTGCAGCACGTTGCCGAAGCGGCTGCCCATGAAGCGCGGGTCGATCTCTTCCAGGGGCACGGCCGGTTGTTCCGTCTCCAGCGTGAGGTCCACGCCGGCCGGTTCGTCGGCGGCGGGGGCCGGTACTTCGGTCGCGGCCGCATCGGTGTCATGGCCCGCGTCGGCATGCGCCAGTTGGGTGAAGCTGTACACCCACCAGTCGTGCGGCACGCGGCGGGTCAGCGCGCGTACCGGTGGCAGTTCGCCCTCGCGCTCGAACGCGAGCTGCGCCGGGCGGGGTTCCACCGGGCCCTCGATCACGGCGATGTCCGGATGCGCACGCAGCGCCTCCAGGTCCGACAGCATCGGCGCCAGGCGGGTTCTGGCCAGCCCGGCGAGATCGCCGGCGGCGATCCACAGCGCGTGCTCGGCACGGGTCAGCCCGACGTAGAGCAGGCGCGCGTCTTCGGCTTCCTGTTCCTGCGCGCTGCGCGTGCTGGCCGCACTCCAGCTGTCGTCCTTGTCCAGCTTCCAATGCAGCTCACGGCGGCCGTTGGCGTACACCGTGCAGTTGGCCTCGGTGTTGGGCGCGCCGCCGCCGATGCCGACGAACGGCAGGAACACCAGTGGATACTCCAGCCCCTTGCTCTTGTGCAGGGTGATGATCTGCACGCGGCGCGCATCCGATTCCAGGCGCAGCAGCTGCTGCTCGTCGTCCTGGTCGGCATGCGCCATCTGCACCTGCAGCCAGTCGAGCAGGCCATGCATGCCCAGGGTCTGCCCGGCCGCCTGCTGCAGCAGTTCGCCCAGCTGCAGGTAGTTGGTCAGGCGGCGCTCGCCATCCAGCAGACCGAGCAGGCGCTCGGCATGTTCGGCGCAGAGATCGGCAATCACCGCGAACGGACCGCCGCGCTGCCAGCGCTCGCGCCATTCCAGCAACCGCACCTGGAACGAGCGCTGTGCATCGCCTTCGCGTTCCAGCGCGTCGATCGCCTCGGCATCTTCGCCGAGCAGCACGGTCGACAGCGCGGCGCGCAGGCGCCCTTCGTCGGCCGGCTGCAGCAGGGCCAGCAACAACAGGCGCAGGTCGTGTGCTTCGGGCGTGGCATACAGGCTCTGCTTGCCCGCGGCGACCGCAGGAATTCCCACCGCGCCGAGCGCCTGCTGGATGCGCGTGGCTTCCTTGTGCGAGCGCACCAGCACCGCGATGTCGCCGGGTTGCACGGGCGCACCGCGCAGCAGCGCGCGCCCTTCGCGGGCCTCGCTGAGGATCTGGTGGATCGCGGCGACGCAAGCGTCGCTGGCCTGCTGCCGGGAAGGATCGGCCTTGAGGTCGCCGCCCTCGGTGTTGTGCAGCACGCGCACGGTCAGGCCGGGCGCGGGTATCCCGTCGCGCAGGAAATCCGCATCCACCCGGGTGCTGCCGGGATGCACCGGCTCGAAGGCGATGTCGGCCTCGAGGAAGGCACGTTCACCGGCATTGGCGTACAGCGCTTCGATCGCGTGCAGCACCGCCGGACGCGAGCGGAAGTTGCGGTCCAGCGCGGGCGCCGCGTCGGCCTGGCGCTTGGCCTTCAGGTAGGTATGGATGTCGCCGCCGCGGAAGCCGTAGATCGCCTGCTTGGGATCGCCGATCAGGAACAGCGCCGGGGCCAAGCCGGCCTCGCGGGTCTCCTCCGAATCGCCGAACACGCGCTGGAAGATGCCCCACTGACGGTCGTCGGTGTCCTGGAACTCGTCCACCAGCGCGATCGCATACTGCGCACGCAGCTGCTGCACCAGGGTCGCCCGGTGCGGGCCCTCCAGTGCATCGGCGACACCGTCGATCAGGTCATCGTAGGTCTGCACGCGGCCGATCCGCTTGAGCTCGGCCAGGCGCGCACGCGCTTCGTCGCGCAGGTCATGCAGGAACGCGGTGGCCTGCTGACGCAGCCACTGCTCACGCGCGTCGGCGGCATGCCACCAGCACTGCAGCGCATCGAACAGCGGCGAGACCGGGCACTGTCCCTCCATGCCGTCCTTGCAGAAGGCCAGCAGCTGCACCGGCAGCAGCTTGCCCAGGTGGCTCTTGTCGCCGCGCGGCCAGTGCTGCGCGCTGCGGCCGGCAAACAGCTCGCCGAAGGCCTTGTCGAAACTCGGCCGTTTGGCTCGGCGGCCGTCGAAGACCTTGCGATCGAAGGCGGTGGCGATCTGTGCCTGCGCGTCCTCGGCGTACGCCTCGATCGCGTCGGCCAGGGCCGCAGCGGCGAGCCGCAGCTGCGGCGCCGGGTCGTCGACGCTGTGGGTGGGGCGCGGCGGCAGCAACGGCAAGGGCTTGATCAGCGTGGAGAGATCGCCGGCCAGCGCCTCGGGAGACGACCACAGCCAGGTCAGCGCATCGACCGTGGCCGGGTCGTTGGCATGCACGCGCCAGAGGTCGGCGGCGAGTTCCTCGTGCAGCTCCCGCTCGCTGGGCAGCAGGGTCGGCGGATCGAAGGTATGTCCGCTCTCCAGGGCATGCTCACGCAGCACGCGGGTGCAGAAGCCATGGATGGTGAAAATCGAGGCGAGGTCGATTTCATCGGCCGCGGTCTGCAGCCGGCGCGCCAGCGCAGCCGGGGTTTCTTCACCGAGCGCGAGCTGGCGTTGCAGGATCACCCGGGTCAAGGCGACCTCCGGGCTGTCCTGTTCGCTCGGCACGCGCTCCACCAGCTGTGCGGCCAGCGCCAGGCGCTCGCGGATGCGCTTGCGCAGTTCCTGCGTCGCGGCATCGGTGAAGGTGACGGCCAGGATCTGGCCGATGCGCCAGCCTTTCTCCACCACCAGCCGGGTGAACAGCGTGGCCAGGGTAAAGGTCTTGCCGGTCCCCGCGCTGGCCTCGATCAGGCGCACGCCGTCCAGCGGCAGCGCCAGGTAGGGATCGTCGAGCAGGTCGTGGTCGATCATCGCAGGGCTCCTTCCTCGTCGAAGCCCGGGAACACCCGGCCTTCGCGCACCGCGGTGAACACCACGAAGCTGTTGTGCAGCAGTTGTCGGTAACTGTCCGCGCTGGCGAAGGGATCATGGCCGCGCAGCGCCAGCTGGTAGCCGGCGCCGGTGGATTCGCCCCAGCTGCGGTCGCTGCCATGCCACTTGGCGCGGCCCTCGGCCTCGCGCTTGGCCTCGGAGGCGGTGTACAGCACCCAGCCGGTGGACGGGCCATATAACAGCGGCGCGCGCAGGCCTTCACCGCGCAGTTGCAGCAGGCGGCGCAGGACCTGGCGCGCGCGCTCGGTGTCCAGCGGCGGCAGCGTGTGCGGGCCCAGCCCGTCATCGCCCGCCTCGTGGAACTGGACCAGCGAGCGTGCATCGCCGGCCGCGTTGGCCAGCAGCCAGTCCAGGCCCTGGCGGATCGCGGCACGGCCGTTGAGCGGGCCCGGGCGCAGGCGCACCAGGCCGTGCGGATGCAGGCCGTCGACCCGGCCGTGCAGGCGCACGCCATCGATCTCCACCTCGTAGCGGCGACTGTCGGCCGCGGTACCGGCCTGCCACTGGGCCAGGGCCTGCGCGTACGGCTCGGTCTGCGCCTGCAGCAGCGCGAACTGGCGCTCGCCCAGCGCACCGGAGGGCAGCAGCGCACGCGCGCGCAACCGGGGGTAGAGCTGCGCGGCATCCTCGTCGAGGGTGGCCTCTATCACCGCCTGCTGGAGCAGCGCGGTGTCGCTGCCGCGTGTGGCCATTACCAGCGGCTCGACGTCTTCGGCGTTGTCCACGTCGTCGGGCAGGCGCAGGCCGAGCCGTTGCGAGAGGAACTGGCTGGCCGGATCGGTGAGGAAGCGACGCAGTGCGTCCACGCTCAGGTCGGCCGCACCGCTGCCGCTCTCCATCGGCGGCAGGGGCCGCGCGAACCACGGCGCCAGCGCGCGGCGTGCACCGCCGAGCGAGCCGGCGGCCGGGTGCCACTGCTGGCGGTAGCTGAAGCGGCGCGGTTCTTCTCCGCCACCGAACGCGGCTGGCGCGAACGGCTGCAGCGAATGCCGCACCGTCATCTGCCTGGCGGCCGCGGGCGGATCCAGGTGGTAGTCGGCCGCCGCATCGATCAGCTCGCTGACCAGTACCGAGGGCTCGCGCACGCTGCCATCGCGCGGGTCGGCACCCAGATAGCTCAGGTAGAACACGTCCTGCGCCGAGGCGAACAACTGCAGGAACAGGAAGCGGTCATCCTCGCGCAGCGAGCGGTCGCCGTGCCGACGCTTGTCGGTGCCCAGCTCGGCGGTAAGCTGGTTGAGCCCGGCCGCCGGGTCGCGGCGCGGGAAATCACCGTCGTTCAGGCCGAGCACGCAGATCACCCGGAACGGCAGCAGCCGCATCGGCACCATCCGGCCAAAGCTGACGCCGCCGGTGAGCAGCGGTGCACGCGTATCGGCCTGGGCGAGGACGCCGGCGAAATGCGCACGCAGCACCTCCGGCGGCACCTCGCCCTCGAAGCCGGCGGTGTCGGCGTCGCGGGCGAATTCGTTGATCAGTTTGCGCAGGCGCTCCAGTGCGCGCTGGCTGTTGGCGGCCTGCGGCGGCTCGGGCAGCAGCGCATCGAGCAGGGCCAGCAGGCGCTGTCGCCACTGCCCGGGCGACATCGCCTCGCCGAGTACTTTCTGGTAACCCGCCAGCAGGCGGAGCAGGCGGAGCAGGCGGTCCAGCGCGTCCAGCGCACTGCCTTCCAGCTCCGGCCACGGCGCGACCCCGGCGATATCGCCGTCGCTGCCGCTGGCATGCCCGAGCAGCAGGCGATCGAGCGCGAACTGCCAGGTAAAAGCATCGTCGACCGGCGCCTGGTGCTGCCCGCGATGGGTGGCATCCAGCCCCCAGCGCGCGCCGGCGGCCCGCAGCCAATCGTGCAGGCGGTCGAACGCTGCGGCATCGAGACCGGCCGCCTCGGCCAGCGGCGCGCTGGCGAGCAGGTCGAGCACTTCGTTCAGGCCGAAGCGCGACACCGGGAGCCCGAGCAGATGCACGAACACATCGGCCAGCGGCTCGCCGGCCAGCGGGCTGGTGTCGGCCAGCGCATACGGAATGTGCTCGTCGCCCCCGCTGCGTCCGCCGAACACCGCTTCCAGGTACGGCACGTAGGGATCGATGTCCGGCGCCAGCACCGCGATGTCGCGTGCCTGCAGTGGCGGATCGAAGCGCGGGTCCTGGAGCAGGCCGCGCAGCTGGTCGTGCAGCACCTGCAGTTCGCGCAGGCGGGTGTGGCAGGCATGCACCTGCAGGCTGGGATCGTCATGGCGCAGCCCGTCGCGCAGCGCTCCGGCCGGCTGCCCGCGACGGTGGAACAGGTCGCGCTGCAGGCGGTGCAGCAGGCTGTCGGACAAGCCACCGTCGTCCATGTCCGGACGCGCATCGTCTTCGGGATCATCGTAGGCGGCGATCTCGCCGGAGGGGTGCACGACCTCGTAGCTGCCCAGCACCGCCATGAAGTCGCGACCGGCCGCGCCCCAGGCCTGCAGCAGGCGGTTCTCGCCCGCCGCCTCGCCGAATGGGTCGGGCGCGCCGCTGCGCAGCTTCTCGCCCAGGGTCTGCAGATCGCCCCAGTAGGCCTGGGTCGGCGTAGGCAGATAGAAGTGCATCGTGCCGACCCGCGCCTGGGTCGCCATCACCCGCAGCACGTCCGGGGAGATGTTGAGCGTGGCGAAGGCGAACACACGCGCCGGCAGGCCCTGCGGCAGCGGCTGCCCGGCGCCCTCGAAGCGGGCCAGATAGGCATCGATGCGGCGCGCACGGTACTGCTCGCCACCGGCAATGCGCCGCCACAGGATCGCCTGCGGGTCGTTCGGTGCCGCGCCGGCCTCCCAGCGCAGCAGCCAATCGCGGCGCCAGGCCTGGTACTTCTCGAACACCGAGGCCAGCTCGGCGGCCAGCGCCCACGGCTTGAGCGGGTCGGCCGCGGAAAGATACGCCTGCAGGGCCGCCATCGGCGGCTGCGCCATCAAGGCCGGGTCGCGCAGGGCGGCGTACAACCGCCAGCGCAGGCCCTCGGCATTGAGATCGTCATGTTCACCGGGCACGTTGGCGTTGAGGGCACGGGCGACCAGCTCACCGGGGGTGAGGAACTCAAGATTGGCGGCAATGCCATACTCGGCCGCCAGGGTCGACTGCAGCCAGCGGCGCATCGCGACCTGCGGGATCAGCACCACCTCCGGCACCAGGATCGATTGGCCCGGCACCGGCGTGCGCAGCGTCGTGGCCAGCAGGGCGGCCAGCACATCGAGCGAGTTGGAGTGGTACAGGCGGAAGTCTGAAGCAGCGTCGGTCATCGCAGGAGTGTGCCGCAGCCCGCGCACGAACGCAGCGCCGGCGCTGCCCTCACCTGCCCGTGCGACAATACTGCACGGTGCAGTTCGGTTATGTTCAGCCGTTCACCACGATCTTACAACGTTGGAATTTTGTTAATGGCGCTCATGACGGTTTCCGAAGAGAGTCTGGTGCAGTTGTCCAACGTCCGCATCGACCGCGGCGGACGCACGATCCTGCGCGACGTTTCGCTGACCGTTCCGCGCGGCAGCATCACCGCGGTGCTCGGCCCGTCGGGCAGTGGCAAGTCCACCCTGCTGGCCGCACTGACCGGTGAGCTGCGTCCGGCCGCCGGTGACATCACCCTGTTCGGCCAGCCCATCCCGACCGGCGCACGCGCGCTGTTGGAGATGCGCAAGAGCGTGGGCGTGCTGCTGCAGGGCAATGGCCTGCTGACCGATCTGACCGTGGCCGAGAACGTGGCCCTGCCGCTGCGCACCCACACCCGCCTGCCCAAGCCCGTATTGCGCCGCCTGGTGCAGATGAAACTGCATGCGGTCGGCCTGCTGGCCGCTGCCGACGCCTGGCCGCGCGAGCTGTCCGGCGGCATGGCGCGCCGTGTGGCCCTGGCCCGCGCGCTGGCACTGGACCCGCCGCTGATGATCTACGACGAGCCGCTGACCGGGCTGGATCCGATCGCGTCAGGCGTGATCATGAGCCTGATCCAGCGCCTCAACCACAGCCTGGGGCTGACCAGCATCATCGTCAGCCACCACGTGCACGAGACCCTGCCGATCTGCGACCAGGTGATCGCGATCGCCAACGGCGGCATCGTGTTCCAGGGCAGCCCGGCCGCGCTCGAATCCAGCCAGGACCCGCTGCTGCGGCAGTTCCTGCATGGTGAGCCGGACGGCCCGATCCCGTTCGATGCCGCACCGCGTGCGAGGGTTGCCTGATGCCGTTCGTTGACGCCACCCGCTCGCTCGGTCGCGCCGGCCTGTTCTCGGTGACGGTGCTGCGCGGCTCGCTGCCGACCGCCGATTTCCTGGCCGAGCTGACCCGCGAGATCTACAAGATCGGCGCACGTTCGCTGCCGATCATCGCCGTGGGCGGTGCCTTCGTGGGCCTGGTGCTGACCCTGCAGGGCTACCGCACCTTGACCACCTTCGGCGCCGCCGATGCCTTGTCGACCCTGCTAGGCCTGTCGCTGTACCGCGAACTGGCGCCGGTGCTGACCGCGCTGCTGTTCATCGGCCGCGCCGGCAGTTCGATCGCCGCCGAACTGGGCCTGATGCGCGCCACCGACCAGATCAAGGCCCTGGAGCTGATGGCGATCGACCCGGTCGCCAAGGTCGTCGCACCGCGCTTCTGGGCGGCGGTGCTGACCGTGCCGCTGCTGACCGGCATCTTCTGTTCGCTGGCGATCAGTGCCAGCTACTTCGAGGCCGTGCACGTGCTCGGCCTGGACAATGGCGTGTTCTGGTCGGCGCTGAGCAACAGCGTGGACTTCTGGGATGACTTCGGCGTGGCGATGCTGAAGTCGGCGATCTTCGGCGGCACGGCGGCCCTGGTCGCGTCCTATGTCGGCTTCCATGCCGAGCCCACCATCGAAGGCACCTCGGTCGCCACCACGCGTGCGGTGGTCAACGCCTCGCTGCTGGTGCTGGTCTTCAACTTCGTGCTGTCCGCCATGATGTTCCAGTAGGTACCGACCGTTGGTCGGTACGCCTCTTCGGTGCGCTTCTTCGGTACGCAAAGACTTCCCGCCCGGACACCTGTCCAGGCACCTGACAAAGAACAGTGAGATATCCCATGGCCATCCGCGGTCCCAGACTCGAATTTTCCGTCGGCGCCTTCCTGCTGCTGGCGCTGGCCTCGCTGCTGGTGCTGGCCGTGGCCTCCACCAACCAACGGTGGGGCACCGGCGGCAGCGGCTACGAACTCAAGGCGCGCTTCACCCAGATCGGCCAGCTGCGCAAGCAGGCGCCGGTCAAGATCGGCGGCGTGACCATCGGCCAGGTCTCGGGCATCGAACTGGATCCCCAGAAGTTCGACTCGATCGTGACCCTCAAGCTCGACGGCAAGTTCAAGGACCTGCCCGCCGACACCTCGGCCGGCATCTTCACCAGTGGTTTGCTCGGCGAGAGCTATATCGGACTGCAGCCGGGCGGAGATCCGGACGTACTCAAGTCCGGCGACGAGATCGTCTTCACCCAGCCGGCGGTGGACCTGCTCCAGCTGGTCGGCAAGTACATGTTCAGCGGTCCGGCCAATACCGGTGGCGCTGACTCCCACGATGGCAACGGCGCGCCCGCGCCTGCAACGGAACCGCAACCATGAAAAAGACCCTGATCCCGGCGCTGCTGGCCTCGGCCCTGCTCGCCGCCACGCCCTCGCTCTCCTTCGCCCAGGCCGCCCCTGCCGCCGCTGCCGCCCAGCAGGGCCAGGCCAGCAAGGCCGTGATGGACGCCAGCACCCGCATCCTGACCTCGCTGCAGCAGCGCCGCACCGAGTTCCGGGCCAACCCGGCCGTGCTGCGTGACTTCATCAACAGCGAGCTCAACAAGACCTTCGACCGTGACTACGCCGCCCGCCTGGTGCTGGGCGTGCATGGCCGCGGCGCCTCCGATGCCGACGTCAAGCTGTTCGCCGATGCCATGGCCGACAACCTGATGCAGCGCTACGGTTCGGCCCTGCTCGAGATCCAGGGCAAGCCGACCTTCCGCCTGAAGAGCGAGTCGCCGCTGCCGGGCAACCGCGGCGTGCGCGTGTCCACCGAGCTGATCCGGGCCGGCAACGAGCCGACCCCGGTCGACTACCTGATGCGCAACGTCAACGGCCAGTGGAAGATCTTCGATGTGATGATCGAAGGCATCTCCTACGTGCAGACCTTCAAGACCCAGTTCGACGCCCCGCTGCGCCAGAAGTCGATCCAGCAGGTGGCCACCGAGCTGCGCAACGGCAGCATGCAGGCCGGGCAGGCCCCGCGTGGCAAGTAACAGCGCCAGCGTGCAGCGCAACGGCACCTCGCTGGTCTTCAGCGGGCTGCTCGACCGCGCGGCGGTGACGGCCCTGTGGCCCTCGCTGACCGCGCTGGACGGCGTGCAGCAGTTGGATCTGGCGGCAGTGAGCCGGCTCGACAGCGCCGGTCTGGCGCTGCTGGCCGAGCTGGCCGCACGCCTGCGCGCAAACGGGACAACGCCGACGATCGTCGGCAGCCCGGACGGTTTCACCGACCTCAGTGCCGCCTACCGGCTGGCACCCTCCCTGGATTTCCATGCCCTTTCTGCGGCGAGCTGACATGAACGTCATACGCACCCTCCCCCTCCTTGTGCTGGCGCTGGCCCTGAGCGCCTGTGCCGGCAAGCCCGCACGCGACAGCGCACCGGTCAGCGTCGAGGTCGCCCCTGCGGCGGCACCGGCTGCCGATGTGGCCGACACCGATGCGGTATCGGCCGAGGCCGTCGCCGACACGGCCGCCCAGGCAACGCAGGCCAGCACCGATCCGGCCGCCGCGCCGGTCACCGGCGGCACTGCGCCGACCAATGCCGAGGACGACTTTGCCGCCCTGTATGGTGGCCCGGCCCCGACCGCGGACGGCACCGAGCCCACCGGCGCGCCGTACGATCCTTGGGAACCGTTCAACCGCAGGGTGCACAGCTTCAACAACGTGGTCGACCGTGCGGTCGCACGGCCGCTGGCGGTGGCCTATACCAACGTCGTCCCGCGCTTCGCACGGACCGGCGTGAGCAACTTCTTCAGCAACCTGCGCGCACCGGTGACGATCACCAACCAGCTGCTGCAGGGGCGTCCGGATGATGCCTGGGACAGCCTGGGCCGCTTCCTGATGAACTCCACGCTGGGTATCGGCGGTCTGTTCGATCCGGCCAGCAAGGCCATGGTGCCGCGCCGCAAGGAAGACTTCGGCCAGACCCTGGGCACCTGGGGCTGGCGCCGTTCGCGGTACGTTGAACTGCCGTTCTTCGGCCCGCGTACCGTGCGCGATGTGTTCGGCCTGGCCGGCGACATGCCGCTCTCGCCGATCCGCACGATCGAAGAGGACAAGATCCGCATCGGCCTGCAGGGCCTGCAGCTGGTGGACATGCGTTCGCAGCTGCTGGCCGTGGACGACATGCGCGACAACGCGGTGGACGAGTATTCGCTGGTCCGCGATGCGTGGCTGCAGCGCCGCAACTACCAGATCGAGAACGACCTGCGCGGCAAGCATGCGCGCGGCAAGGACGATCCGGACGCGCCGATCCCGGTCGATGCGATGCCGATGCCGAACTGGGGTAATTGATCGGAGTACCGACCAACGGTCGGTACCTACCGAGGCGGTAAACCACGACCGTTGGCCGTGGTGCGAGCAAAGAAAAAGCCCCGCCGAAGCGGGGCTTTTTCTGTTTCCGGGTCAGCCGATCAGGCCGCCAGCGCGGCGTCGATCGCCGCGACCAGGCGCGCGTCATCGGCCGGCACGTCCGGGGCGAAGCGCGCGATGACCTTTCCGTCGCGGCCGATCAGGAACTTCTCGAAGTTCCACAGCACGCCCGGGGCAGCGTTGACCACCAGCTCCGGGTACTTGGCCACGGCGCCCTGCAGCTTCTCGCGCATCGGGCCTTCGCCGGTGGCAGTCGGCTGCGCGGCGGTCAGCTGCTGGTACAGCGGATGGGTGTCGTCACCGGCGACGCTGATCTTGGCGAACATCGGGAAGCTGACGTTGTATTCCAGCTGGCAGAACTGCTGGATGTCCGCTTCGCTGCCCGGCTCCTGCGCCAGGAAGTTGTTGGCCGGGAAACCCAGCACTTCCAGGCCGGCCGCCTGCTTGTCGGCGTACAGCGCCTGCAGGCCTTCGTACTGCGGGGTCAGGCCGCACTTGGAGGCGACGTTGACGACCAGCAGCACCTTGCCGCGGTAGTCGGCAAGCGAGGTCGGCTGGCCTTCGATGGTGGTAACGGGGATGTCGTAGACGGTCTGGCTCACTGCAGATTCCTTGCGTTGCATCGGGGGAGGCACAGCATAGCCGTGCCGTGGGGAGATCAGTCGACGCAGATCGTGCCGAGCGCCACGCCGCCATCGATGCGCTGGCGGCAGCCGAAGTTCTGGCTGACATCGCGCTGGCAGACGCCACGCGCGGCCGTTCCCGGCGCGACATCGCTGGTGGCCAGGCACTGGCCACTGCAGTCGGCCTTGGCGCTGCAGACCTTGCCGGCATCGGCGTAGGGCACCACGCACTGCACGCGCTGCAGGCGGCCCAGCGGCTGCAGGCTGCCACCGGCGGCGGTGCATTCAGCGGCGCTCGGCGTGGCGGGTGTCGCCGCCGTGGTGTCGGTGGAGGGCGTGCTGCTGCACCCGGCCAGGGCGAGCAGGAGGGACAGCATCAGGGTCAGACGCATGGGCGGTTCCTTGAAAGGTGGAAGACGGCAGGGAAAGGACGTGCCACGCAGCATGCGCGATCGCATGCATGCGTCGCGTCGCCGCTTAGTCCTGCACGGTGCTGGCCTCGTCGCCGGCCATATCCTCGTCCTCGCCGCTCATGTCGCCGAGCAGGTCCTGGGTCTGTTCACCGCCCAGCGTTTCCACGCTGCGCAGGCGGCGTTCGATGGTGCGCGTCTTGCGGCTGGCTTCGCCGAGGCTGCGACCCACCGTGGTGATCTGCTTCTCGGCCTTTTCCAGGATGCCGGCGAACTTGCCGAACTCACTCTTGACCGCGCCGAGCAGGCCCCACACTTCGCTGGAGCGCTGTTCGATGGCCAGCGTGCGGAAGCCCATCTGCAGGCTGTTGAGCAGCGCGGTGACGGTGGTCGGGCCCGCCACCACGACGCGATGGTCGCGCTGCAGCAGGTCGATCAGGCCGGGGCGGCGGATCACTTCGGCGTACAGGCTTTCGGTGGGCAGGAACATCACCGCGAAATCGGTGGTGTGCGGCGGCGCGATGTACTTGTCGCAGATCGACTTGGCCTGGATGCGGATCGCGCGTTCCAGCTGGGCGCCCTGCAGGCGTACGCCCTCGACATCCCCCTGTTCCTGCGCATCGAGCAGGCGCTCGTAATCCTCGCGCGGGAACTTGGAATCGATCGGCAGCCACACCGGGGTGTCTTCATGGCCGCGGCCCGGCAGGCGCACGGCGATGTCGACGATCTCGTTGCTGTCCGGGCGCACTTTGACGCCGCGCGCGTACTGCTCCTGGGTGAGCGTCTGCTCGAGGATGTTGTCCAGCTGCACTTCGCCCCAGCTGCCGCGGTTCTTGACGTTGGTCAGCACGCGCTTGAGGTCGCCCACGCCGGTGGCCAGCTGCTGCATTTCACCGAGGCCACGCTGGACCTGCTCCAGCCGCTCGGAGACCAGCTGGAAGGAGGCGCCCAGGCGGGTTTCCAGCGTGGTCTGCAGCTTCTCGTCGACGGTCACGCGCATCTGGTCGAGCTTCTCGGCGTTGTCGCTCTGCAGGCTCTTGAGCTGCTGCTCGAGCGTGGCCCGCATCTCGCCGATACGCTGTTCGTTGCGCTGGGTCATCTCCTGCAGGCGCAGGCCCAGCGATTCGGCCAAGCGCTGCTGCGACTGCCCGGTTTCCTCGCGGCCCAGGCGCGCATCTTCGGCCAGGGCCTGGCGCAGCGCGGCCATGTGGCTGTCGGTGCGCGTGGTCAGTTCCACCAGCTGCTGGCCGAACGCTTCGATGCGTGCCTGCTGCTGTTGCCCGAACGCTTCCAGCTGCGCGCGCACTTCCTGCATGCGCAGCGCCAGCAGGTCGCCGGTGCGCTGCTGGCTGAGCGTGCTTTCCTCGCGGGCCTTGCGCGCGTCTTCGCCGAGCGCATCGCGCAGCAGGTCCAGGCGCTGGTCGGTGCGGGTGGACAGATCGGTCAGCGCGCGCGCGAAGCTCTCCAGCCGCGCGTCCTGCTGGCGGCCCAGGCCTTCGAGCTGCTCGCGCAGTTCGCTGCGGCCGACCCGCGCTTCCTCGCGCAGGGTCTGTTCGAGGTCGCCATGGCCGGAACGCCGCAGCAGCGCGAGCAGCTGCAGCACGAGGACGGCACACACCAGGCCGCCGAGGAGGAAGAATTCGGTTTGCATGCGGCAAGTGTAGGATGCTGGCGTCTCAATGGCTGCGCCGGATCGAGCAATGCTGGAAATCCTTGGAAAGTCCACCTCCATCAACGTTCGCAAAGTGCTGTGGCTGTGCGCGGAACTGCGCCTGGACCATCAGCAACCGGGCGGCGACGGCACCGATCCAGCAGGCGCCGCAGCGGCACTGGCTGCCCTCAACCCCAACGGGCAGGTTCCCGTGCTGCGTGATGGCGGCTTCGTGCTGTGGGAATCCAACAGCATCTGCCGCTATCTGGCCGCCCGCGAGGGTCGAGACGACCTGTTGCCGCAGGCACCGCAGGCCCGCGCCAGGGTGGAGCAATGGATGGACTGGCAGGCGACCGATCTCAATACCGCGTGGCGCTATGCATTCATGGCCATGGTACGCCGACATCCGGACTACGCCGACCCGACGGCGGTGGCCGCCAGCCTGGGGCAGTGGAATCGCTTGATGGGGATGCTGGACCGGCAGCTGGTGCAGACCGGCGCCTACGTTGCGGGCACCGAGTTCAGCCTGGCCGACGTCGTGCTGGGCCTGTCGACCCAGCGGTGGCGCCTGACTCCCGGCGACAAGCCGACCTTTCCGGCCGTGGACGCGTGGTTCGAGCGCCTGCGACCACGTGCGGGGTTCGCCCTGCACGTGGACAACGGCGTGCCCTGACCTCTCAGAGGTGGGTGAACACCTGGTCCTTGGGCAGCCGCGACTTGGGCAGGTCGGCATTGAAGTTGGCCTCGCTGCCATAGCCCAGCGCCACCAGCACCACGCTGGTCAGGCCACGCTCGCGCAGGCCCAGCTCGGCATCCAGCACCGCCGCGTCGAAGCCTTCCATCGGGGTGGCGTCGATGCCGTGCACGCCGGCGGCCAGCAACAGCGTGCCGAGTGCCAGGTAGGTCTGCTTCTGCATCCAGTGCTGCACGTCGCCCAGCGTGTGGCGATGCAGGTCCACGTAGTGGTGCAGTGCGCCGCGCTGGCCTTCGCGTGCTTCCGGCGTGGGATAACGGCCATCCGCGGTTTCCTGCTCGATCACCTGCGCCAGGTAGGCATCATCGATGCCGGTGCGGGTGGCGAACACGATCACGTGCGAGGCATCGGTGATCTTGGCCGTGTTGTAGGGCTGGTTGGGCTGGGTCGCGCGCGCGATGCGGGCGCGCGCCTCGTCACTGCCGGCAACCAGGAAATGCCAAGGCTGCGCGTTCACCGAGGACGGCGCGTGGTGCAGCACGTCGAGCAGGTCGTGCAGTACCGCCGGCGGCAGCTTGCGGGTCGGATCGTAGGCCTTGGTGGTGTGGCGGCGACGGGCCACTGGAGCGAGGGTCATGTGCGGGTAGTCCATGGGGGCGGTGAGGGTCAGAACCCTTCGAGGACGAGCTTGCCGCGTGCGCGGTGGCTCTCGATCAGGGCGTGCGCCTGGCGCAGGTTGGCGGCGTTGATCCGGCCGTAGTGCTCGCCCAGCGTGGTGCGCAGGACGCCGGCATCGATCAGCGCTGCCACGCGTTCAAGCAGGTCGTGCTGGTGCTGCATGTCGGGGGTGTTGAAGCTGGAGCGGGTGAACATCGATTCCCAGTGCAGCGACAGGCTCTTGCGCTTGAGCGCCATCACATCGAGCTGGCCGGGGTCGTCGATCAGCGCCAGCTGGCCCTGCGGGGCGAGCACGCTGACGATCTGGTCGTAGTGCTGGTCGGTATGGGTCAGGCTGGCGACGTGGCTGACCTCGGCGATGCCCAGGCGCTGCAGGCCTTCGCTCAGCGGCTGGGTGTGGTCGATCACGTGGTGCGCGCCCAGCGCGTAGACCCAGTCCTGGGTATCCGGGCGCGAGGCGGTGCCGATCACGGTCAGGCGGGTCAGCTGGCGGGCCAGCTGGACCAGGATCGAGCCGACGCCACCGGCCGCGCCGATCACCAGCAGGGTCTGGCCTTCACCGCCGTTCTCGGGGATGCGCAGGCGGTCGAACAGCAGCTCCCAGGCGGTGATCGCGGTCAGCGGCAGCGCGGCCGCGGCGGCGTCATCCAGGCTGGCCGGCGCGTGGCCGACGATGCGCTCGTCCACCAGCTGGTACTCGGCGTTGCTGCCGGCGCGGCCGATCGCACCGGCGTAGAAGACCGCGTCGCCGGGCTGGAACAGCGTCACTTCGTCGCCCACGGCATCCACGATGCCGACCGCGTCGAAGCCCAGCACGCGCGGCTCGGTCACCGCCACGCCGTTGCGGACCTTGGTGTCGACCGGGTTCACCGAGATCGCGCGGACCTCGACCCGCAGGTCGCGCGGGCCGGGGGTGGGGATCGGCAGGGTGATGTCCACCAGTGCGGCGGGATCGCTGATCGGCAGGCCATGCTGGGTATAGGCGACGGCTTTCATCGTGGGGAGATCCGTTGGGGAAGACGGACAGGGTGCGCTTCACGGCCGGGCGGAGAAAGGCGCAAAATCGGGCAGCACTTTCACTGCAGGAATGAAGATGATCCGGTTCGACGGCCTCGCCCTGTTCGTCCGCACCGCCGCGCTCGGCAGTTTCTCAAACGCAGCGCGCGAGGCCGACCTGCTCCCGGGCCAGGTGGCCGCGGCCGTCGCGCGGCTGGAGCGGGAGCTGGACCTGCGCCTGTTCGTGCGCTCCACCCGCAGCCTGCGCCTGACCGCCGAAGGCGCGCTGTACCTGCCCTACGCGCAGGAGGTGCTGGCCGCGCTGCGCGAGGGCGAAGCCCGGGTGCGCGGCGAGGATGCCGAGCTGCGCGGCACGCTGCAGGTGGCCGCACCGTCGGACCTGGGCCGCAACCTGCTGCTGCCGTGGCTGACCGAGTTCCGCGCCGCACACCCGAAGCTGCAGCTGCGCCTGCAGTTGTCCGACCAGGTCGCCGATGTCTTCCGCGATCCGGTCGACATCGCCTTCCGCCTGGGCCGCTTCGACAACGCCAGCTACGTCGCCCTGCCGCTGCTGCCCGGCAATCGCCGGGTGCTGGCCGCCTCGCCGGACTACCTGGCCCGGCACGGTGCGCCGAACAGCCTGGAGGCCTTGAAGGACCACCACTGCCTGCTCTACCAGCTGGCCGGGCGCGCGTATGACCGCTGGAGTTTCGAGCTCGATGGCCGGCGGACGGTGATCCCGGTGCGCGGCAACATGGTCTGCGACGATGCCGACGTGGTGCGCCGCTGGGCAGTGGCCGGGCAAGGCATCGTGTTCAAGTCGTGGCTCGATGTCTGCGCCGATGTCCAGGCCGGGCGCCTGCAGGTGCTGCTGGACGGCGCGGGCGACAGTCTGCCGTTGAACCTGGTGTGCCCGCACCGCAAGCAGTTCTCCCCGGCGATCCGGCAGCTGCATGCGATGTTCGCGCACCGCCTGCAGCCACTGCTCGCCGGATTGCCCAGCAGCGCGCGCTGACGCTATCGCCCGGCGCGCGGCTGCCGGACAATGCCCCTCCCCGTTGTCGAGTCGCCGCCATGCCGTGGATGGGCATCCAGGATCTGTGGACCTTTGTCGCTGCCGTGCTGGTGTTCCTGGCGTTGCCAGGACCGGGCACCTTCACCCTGCTTACCGCCACCGGTCGCGGTGGGGTGCGCGGCGGCTATACGGCGCTGTTCGGCCTGTTGCTGGGCGACCAGATCCTGATGTGGCTGGCGGTGGCCGGCGTGGCCGCACTGCTCAAGGCCAACCCGCTGGTGTTCCACGCCGTGCAGTACCTGGGCGCGGCCTACCTCGTGTGGATCGGCATCGGCCTGCTGCGCCAGCCGCGCGCCCAGGGCGAGGAAGGCGGTATCCGGCTCACCCCCGGCCACTACTTCCGCCAGGCGGTGCTGATCAACCTGCTCAACCCGAAGGCGATCATCTTCTACATGGCCTTCCTGCCGCTGTTCATCGATCCGGCCCGTCACCAGGGCGTGGTGACGTTTGCGACCATGGCGCTGATCATCTTCGCCATGGGACTGGCGTACTGCTCGGTGCTGATCGGGGTCGGCAATCTGTTGCGCCGTCGGATTCTCCAGCACCCGCGGGTCGGGCTTTGGCTGAGGCGCGTGGCGGGCGTGTTCCTGGTCGGGTTCGGCGTGCGGCTGGGCGTCAGCGGCTGAGGTCCCGCCGCCGCGGGAAATGCGGCCACCGCGCGCGCGCCGTTCGTCAGCGCCGCATCGCGTCGCGCAGGTAGTCGATGAACACCCGCAGCTTGGGCGCCATCTGTTCGCGGGCCGGGTAGTACAGATGGAACCCGGCGAACGGCTGCTGCCAGTCCTGCAGCACGCACTGCAGGCGGCCGGCCGCCACATCGCCGGCGTACAGCGCCTCGAACCCCTGCGCCAGGCCCATGCCGCCGATCACCGCGGCACGGATCAGGCCGGCGTCGTTGAACACCAGCCGGCCGGCCACCTCGACCTCGAGATCGCGGCCGTCGCGGGTGAACTCCCATGCCATCCGCCGGCCGGTGCTGAGCCGATGCACGATGCACTCGTGCGTGACCAGTTCGGCCGGGGTGGCGGGTATCCCGTGCCGGGCCAGGTAGTCCGGCGTGGCCACGACCACCTGGCGCTCCAGCGGCCCGATCGGTACCGCGATCATGCCGCGGGCCAGGCTTTCGCCCAGCCGGACCCCGGCGTCGAAGCCACCGGCGACCAGGTCGCTCAGCGCGGTTTCCACGAACAGCTCCACCTCGATTTGTGGATACCGCGCCAGGAAGCCCGGCAGGTGCGGCAGCACCAGCAGTTCGGCGGCGATCCGGGGCACGTTGATGCGCAGCTTGCCCGCGGGCACATCGCGCACCTGGTCCAGGTCCTCGAAGGCGGCGTCGATCCGGGCCAGGCCCTCGCGCACCTGTACCAGGAAGCGCGCGCCCTGCTCGGTCAGGCCGACCCGGCGCGTGGTCCGCTGCAGCAGCCGCACGCCGAGATGGGCTTCCAGCGCGCGCACGGTCTGCGACAGCGCCGAGGGCGACACGCCCAGCTCATCGGCGGCCCGGGTGAAGCTGGCATGGTGCGCGACGCGGGCGAAGGCGACCACGGCGGGCAGCGGGTGCTGGGCACTCATTGTGAAGGCTGGCTTCAAGGACGATGCAGGAGCAGCCAGTTTATCCACATAGTCCACAGGAGGATGCTGGGGGTGTTCCCTCTCTTCCCCCGGAGTACCCGATGCAGACCCGTACCCTTGGCCGCACTGGCCCCACCGTCTCCGCGCTCGGCCTGGGCTGCATGGGCATGAGCGCCTTCTATGGCGGCCGCGGCAGCGATGCCGAATCGATCGCGGTCATCCACCGCGCGCTGGAGAGCGGCGTCACCCTGCTCGACACCGCCGACATGTACGGCCCGCACACCAACGAGGTGCTGGTCGGCAAGGCGATCGCCGACCGCCGCGACCACGTGTTCCTCGCCACCAAGTTCGGGATCAGGCTGGAGCCGAGCGACACCGCCGCGCGCAGCGTCGATGGCCGCCCCGAGTACGTGATCGCCGCCTGCGAGGCCAGCCTGCAGCGGCTCGGCGTGGACCACATCGACCTGTACTACCAGCACCGCGTGGACGGCACGGTGCCGATCGAAGACACCGTGGGGGCGATGGCGCGGCTGGTCGAGCAGGGCAAGGTGCGTTTCCTCGGCCTGTCCGAAGCCTCGGCCGGCACGATCCGCCGCGCCCATGCGGTGCACCCGATCACCGCGGTGCAGACCGAGTACTCGCTGTGGTCGCGCGATCCGGAGGAAAACGGTGTGCTGGCGACGGTGCGCGAGCTCGGCATCGGCTTCGTGCCCTACTCGCCGCTGGGCCGCGGCTTCCTGACCGGCGCGATCCGCAACCCGGCCGATTTCGAGGCCGATGACTATCGCCGCCAGTCGCCGCGCTTCCAGGGCGAGAACTTCGACCGCAACCTGGCCCTGGTCGACGCGGTCACCGCGATGGCCAGCGACAAGGGCGTGACGCCCGGGCAGCTGGCCCTGGCCTGGGTGCTGGCGCAGGGCGACGATCTGGTGCCGATCCCGGGCACCAAGCGGCTGGCCTACCTGGAGGAGAACCTCGGCGCGCTGCAGGTCCAGCTCAGTCCCGATGACGTGTCGCGCATCAATGCGATCTTCCCGGCCCATGCTGCTGCCGGCCCGCGCTATGCCCCTGCGGCGATGGCGACGTTGAACCGCTGAACTTCATCGACCGGATCGGCAGGCTCGATCCGGCCGATTCCCCCTACGGGTGCGCCGGGAGGACAATGACCCCCTCTCTGTCTGGATGGACCCTGGCCCATGCGTTGGCTCACCCCGTTGTTGCTGCTGCTGGCCATCGCGCCGGCCCACGCCGATGAAATCCGCTGCCTGACCGGCGGCAGCCGCCAGCAGATCCACCTCGAATGGAAACTCCCCGAGGGCACCGCGGACGGTGAACGGGTCAGCCATGTGCGTTATGCCGGCAAGACCCAGTGGCTGCGGCTGACCCTGGCCTCGCAGGAGAGCACGGTGCTTGCCGAGGACCGCCCCTGGCAGTTCGACACGGTGTGGGACGAGCACCTGGACGGAAAGGTCATCGGCCACTATGCGATCAGCTCGCAGGGCGCGCGCATCTATGGCTTCTCGTACACCAACGCCCGCACCGGCCAGCAGACCGCGTTCGGCGAAGACGTCGAGGCGATCACCGACACCGGCTGCCACTGGGAATGAGTGTCCGGCCTTTGTGCCGCTTTCGTCACCTTCGCCTCAGTCATGCGGGCCGCGCAGCTGCTTACGACGCTTGGCAGTAGTAATGCTGCGCCGCGTTCGGTAAAACTCGCAGACTTGTCGTTAACAGTCATCCACCGCGAGGCCCCATGTCATTGCTCCGGCGCAAGTCCCTAGACACCGTCACCGTCCATGAAGCCGGCAGGCAACTGATCCCGACCCTGAGTTGGCCGCACCTGATCGCGCTGGGCATCGGCGCGATCGTCGGCACCGGCATCTACACCCTGATCGGTGTCGGCGCGAACCTGGCCGGCCCCGCGGTGCTGATCTCCTTCGCGATCGCCGGTGCGGTCTGCGCCTGTGCGGCCCTGTCCTACGCCGAGCTGTCGACGATGATGCCGGCGGCCGGCAGCGCCTACACGTACAGCTACACCGCGCTCGGCGAGGTGGTGGCCTGGGTGGTCGGCTGGAGCCTGATCCTGGAGTACTCGCTGGTGGTCAGTACGGTGGCGGTCGGCTGGTCCGGCTACGCGGTCGGCTTCCTGCATGGCTTTGGCATCGACCTGCCCCTGATGCTGACGGCCGGCCCCCACGTGGAAGGCGGCTTCATCAACCTGCCCGCCGTGCTGATCACCTTCCTGGTGGCCGGCATGTTGATGGCCGGCACCAAGGAGAGCGCCACCCTCAACGCGGTCCTGGTGGTGATCAAGATCATCGCGCTGACCGTGTTCGTGGCGATCGCCCTGCCGCACTTCGATACCGGCCACATGGAGCCGTTCATGCCGTTCGGCTTCGTCAAGTCGCTGGGCGCCGATGGCGTGGAACGCGGGGTGATGGCGGCTGCAGCGATCATCTTCTTCGCGTTCTACGGCTTCGATGCGATCTCCACCGCGGCTGAAGAAACCAAGAAGCCCGAGCGCGACCTGGCGATCGGCATCATCGGCTCGATGGTCGGCTGCACCATCATCTATGTGCTGGTGGCGCTGGCCGCCGTGGGTGCGATGAGCTACACGATCTTCGGCCAGAGCGCCGAGCCGCTGGCCCTGATCCTGCGCGAACTGGGCAGCCCGGGCGCGGCCAAGTGGATCGGCGCAGCGGCGGTGATCGCGCTGCCGACCGTGCTGCTGGCCTTCCTGTATGGCCAGAGCCGCATCTTCTTCGTCATGTCGCGCGATGGCCTGCTGCCGCGTGGCCTGTCCAAGGTCAGCGCGCGCACCGGCACCCCGATCGCCACCACGCTGTTCACCGCCGTGCTGGTTGCGGCGCTCGCCGGTGTGGCGCGGCTGGATGAGATCGCCGCACTGGCCAACGCCGGCACGCTGGCCGCGTTCACCGCGGTGGGCCTGTGCCTGGTGGTGCTGCGCAAGCGCGAGCCGAACCGGGTGCGCAAGTTCCGCACGCCGCTGGCCTACGTGGTCGGCCCGCTGGCGGTGATCGGCTGCGTGTACCTGTTCTTCAGCCTGCCGAGCACCACGCAGTTGTACTTCCTGGCGTGGAACGTTCTGGGCCTGATCGCCTACTTCGCCTATGGGCGTCGCAATGCGGTGCTGGGCAAGGCCTGATCCGGGCGTGTGCCGACCAACGGTCGGCACCTACCGCCGCCATGGTCCGGTAGAGCCGAGCATGGCTCGGCACGACCGGTCCGGGATCAGCGTTTGGCTGCCTGTTGGGCATGCGCCTGGGCCTGCGCCATCACCCTCAGCAGGTTGCCGCCCCAGATACCGGCGATCTGCTTCTCGCTGTAGCCCTTGCGCAGCAGCCACGCGGTGATCTTCGGCAGCTGGCTCACGTCCTGCAGATCAGCCAGGCCACCGCCGCCATCCCAGTCCAGCCCGATGCCCACGTGCTCAGGGCCGACCACCTTCAGGATGTGCTCGAAGTGGGCGAAGAAATCGTCGAGCGTGGCCTTGCGCAGCGGGATGCGCTGGTCGATCTCTTCCAGCCCCTTCTTCAGCGCGACGCCCTGCTGGATGCTCATGCCGTCGTAATCGGTACCGAGCTGTTCCATCAGGGCCGTCTCGGCCTTCTTGCGCGCCTCGCTCTTGCCGGTATCGATCAGGTAGCCGCCATACGCGTTGACCTGGATCACGCCGCCGGCCTTGGCCAGCCGCTTCAGGCGCACATCGTCGAGATTGCGCGGATGGTTGTAGATCGCCTTGGCCGAGCTGTGCGAGAGCACGAACGGCACCGGCATGCGTTCGATCAGATCATCGAACACCGCATCGGAGGCATGCGACTGGTCGATGACGATGCCCAGCCGCACCGCTTCATCGACCAGCGCCTTGCCGGCCGGGCTGAGGCCCTTCCACTCGGCGCCCTTGGGGTCGGTGGCCGAATCGGCGAACTCGTTGTTGGCGAAGTGCACCGTGCTGAGCAGGCGCAGACCGGCCAGGTGGTAGTAGCTGAGCAGCGTGGGGTCGTCGACCAGCGGGCTGGCGTTCTCCATGCTGATGTAGACCACGCGCTTGCCGGCGGCCTTGATGCGCGCGGCATCGGCGGCGGTCAGCGCGAGCTGGAAGGTGTCCGGATGCGCGGCGAGCATCTCGCGGATCTCGGTCAGGCGCAGCAGGCCGGCATCGCGGTCATGCTGGTGCGCCTGCGCGCTGCGGTCGCCCTGGTCGGTGTAGATCGCCCAGAAGCCGCCATCGAGCGCGCCTTCGACCATGCGCGGATAGTCCACCTGCGACAGCGCGTTGTGGTCGTGCCGCTGGGTGATGTCGAAGCCGTCGCGGTGGAAATTGGCCGGCGTGTCGAGGTGGCTGTCCAGGGTCAGCAGCCGGTGCTGCAGCGTGGACGCCCTGGCCAGTTCCTGCGGGGTGAATTCGATCGCGTGGGCGGCTAGTGGCGTGCACAACGCCAGCGAAACCAGCAAAGACAGACTGCGCAACGTCATGACGCCTCACCTTGGATGGGAAGCGTCAGACCATAGCGCTGTAGCGCCTAGCTGGGTAGGTGCCGACCGTTGGTCGGTACCGGCAACAGAGCGCACCGACCAACGGTCGGTGCCTACCCGATGCCTAACGTGGCCGGGATCCCGGTGCGGATCAATCCACCACGCGGCAGAACACGGCCTTGAGGTAGCGCGATTCCTGCACGTGGGCCATGAACGGGTGGTCCGGGCCGGCGCCGGCCACCTTCAGGATCTGGATGGTGCGGCCGGCGTAGAACGCGGCGCGGCGCAGCATGTCCAGGAACTGATCCTCGGCCACCAGGCCGGTGCACGAGAACGTGGCGAGCAGGCCACCGGGCTTGACCACGCCCAGCGCCAGCTTGTTCATGTCCAGGTACTTCTTCAGCGCGGTGATGACCTGGTCGCGGTCGCGGGTCATCTTGGCCGGGTCGAGGATCACCACGTCGAACTGCTCGCCGCGGTTGGACGCATCGCGCAGCCACGGGAAGATGTCGGACTGGATGAACTTCGGACGCACGTTGTTGAGCTTGGCGTTGCCCTTGGCGATGGCGATCACGTCTTCATCGATGTCGATGCCGACCACCTCGGCCGCACCGCGCGCGGCGGCGTACACCGCAAAACCGCCGGTGTTGCAGCACAGGTCCAGCACGGTCTTGCCTTCCACCTGCTGGCTCAGCCACTGGCGGTTCTCACGCTGATCGGCGAAGAAGCCGGTCTTGTGCGCACCGGCCGGGTCGGCGCGGAACTTCACGCCGTACTCGGTGATCACCGAGGCTTCGGTGGTGGTGTTGCCGTGGAAGTCGAAGCTTTCCTGCTTCTGCACGTGTTCGTCGGCGAAGCTGTGGAAACGGCAGCCCGGGAACTGCTCACGCAGGGCCTCGTAGACCCACTCGCGGTGGCGGAACATGCCGGCGGCGAAGAACTCGACCACGACCAGATCGCCATAGCGGTCCACGACCAGGCCGGACAGACCGTCGCCTTCGCTGTGGACCACGCGCCAGGCATCGGAGATCTCGTCCAGCTTGAGCACCTCACGACGCAGCGACACCGCCTGGGCGATCTTGCGCGAGAACCAGCCGGCGTCGACCGGGATGGCCTGATCGGTCTCCAGGATGCGCACGGCGATGCGCGAGTGACCGTTGTAGAAGCCACGCCCGATCCACTCCCCATCCACGCCGACGACGTCGACGAGGGCACCGGGTTTGGGACGGACGGCCGGCTTTTCGACCAGTTTCTGGAAGATCCACGGGTGGCTGGAGCGCCAGGCGTTCTTGAGGCGGACAACGGGAAGGGGGGTATTCATGGGCGTATTGTAAACGGCCCCCGGCCCCGGCCGGCAGGCCGCCAGTTGACGGCGACCGGGCCACCCCGCAGAATCGGCCGCAGAAGGGGAGTAGCTCCCAGACGTTGTCGCCGTCAATTCGAGCCCGCAGGCTCCGGTGCAACGGCAGTCCCATCCATCGGGACTGCGAGCGAGACCTTCGCCGTATGGCGAAGCTCTGTCCCCGGATCCCCCCGATCCTCCGTTGCAGATCCTCGCCGTCCGGCTTGAGGCATTCTATTTTTCCAACGGACAAACCCAATGCAGACGATCGGTAATGTGTGGTTGTGGGGCGGCTTCGGCGCGGTGGTGATCATCGCGTTGCTGGTCGATCTCGTTTTGATGCGACACGGCGGGCCGCACAAGGTCACCTTCAAGGAGGCCCTGTGGTGGTCCATCGGCTGGGTCGCGCTGGCCCTGGCCTTCAACGGTGGCCTCTGGTACTACCTGAACGAGACCGCCGGCCAGGTGGTGGCGAACAAGGTCGGCCTGGAGTTCCTGACCGGTTACCTGGTCGAGAAAGCCCTGGCCGTGGACAACATCTTCGTGTTCCTGATGATCATGGGCTACTTCGCGGTGCCCGAGGAACAGCGCCAGAAGGTGTTGATCATCGGCATCCTGGGCGCGATCGTGCTGCGTACGATCATGATCTTCGCCGGCAGCGTGCTGCTGACCAAGTTCCACTGGCTGCTCTACGTGTTCGGCGCGTTCCTGCTCTTCACCGGCTGGAAGATGTGGTTCTCGGCCGGCAGCGAGCCGGATCTGGAGACCAACCCCGCCCTGCGCTGGATGCGCAAGCACCTGCGCCTGCTGCCGGACTATGCCGGCAACGCGATGAGCGTCATGCGCGATGGCAAGCGCTGGTTCACGCCGCTGTTCGTGGTGCTGATCCTGATCGCGGTGACCGACGTGATCTTCGCGGTGGACAGCATCCCGGCGATCTTCGCGATCACCACCGACCCGTTCATCGTGCTGACCTCCAACGTGTTCGCGGTGCTGGGCCTGCGTGCGATGTTCTTCCTGCTGGCCGGCATGGCCGATCGCTTCCACCTGCTGCCGTACGGCCTCGCCCTGGTGCTGGCCTTCATCGGCATCAAGATGATGCTGATCGACATCTTCAAGATCCCCACCCCGATCTCGCTGGGCGTGGTGGCGGTGATCATCGCCGCGACCGTGGTGTTGAGCCTGAAGAACCCGCCGAAGGAAGGCGGCCACGCCTGACCGACCGTGCCGCCTGCGGGATTGTCCCGCAGGCGGTACCTCTCTCTCCCACGGCGTTGCCCTTGTGTTCATCGGGGGCGACGCCATTCCTAAGGGTATGAACGCCAACCTGCCCCAGCCCACCGGCGCGCCGCCGGTCCCGTCCCGCAACGACCGTGGTGGTGTGCTGCGGGCGTTCAACCTGAGCCTGGCCTTCGTGCTGCTGCTGGTGGCGGTGTATACCGCCCAGGGCCACTTCGACTGGCGTCCGTGGGCGGTTGCCCCGCTGGACAAGGCCGGCCTGCTCGGGATTCTCGGTGCACCGCTGCTGCACGGCTCGATCCAGCACCTGGGTGCCAATGCGGCGGCCCTGCTGATCCTCGGCACCCTGGCCGGCAGCGTCTATCCCAAGGCCACCGTGCGCGCGCTGCCCCTGTTGTGGGTCGGCTCGGGCCTGGGCGCCTGGCTGCTCGGCGATCTGGGCAGCCGCCATCTGGGTGCCAGTGGCATCACCCACGGCCTGATGTTCCTGGTGTTCGTGCTCGGCCTGCTGCGCCGCGACCGGCCGGCGATCGCGGCCGGACTGATCGCCTTCCTGTTCTACGGCAGCATGCTGCTCACCATCCTCCCGCACGAACCGGGCGTGTCCTGGCAGTCGCACATGGGCGGTGCCTTCGCCGGCATCATCAGCGCTCTGCTGTTCCGCCTCTCCGACCCGATGGCGCCACGCAAGCGCTACAGCTGGGAGGACGAGGAAGAGGACGACACCGAGGCAGCGCGCGACGCCGATCTGGAACCGCCCTCCCCGACCCGCGTCCCGGTGCTGTGGCAACCGCGCGAGGGCCGCGACTTCGTGGTGCTGCCGTTCCGGCGGCGCGATGAAGGGTCATCGCTGGACTGACCGGCAACGCCATCTGATGGCAAGCCGAGGTAGCAACTGTCTTATCAGGTGCAGACCAACGCGGCCTCGGCGTCCCGCTTGCGGGCGTTGAGGATGACCAGCATCTTGCGCATGACCGCTACCAGCGCCACCTTGCTCGCCTTGCCTTTGGCTT
>NZ_JABBXB010000017.1 GCF_013387485.1 Stenotrophomonas sp. SAM-B | reverse complement strand
CTGGCAACGGATGGAACTACGCGAGCCGGCCAGCGGCCGGCACTACTCCCAGCGGCGGGGGCCGTCGCCCTGATCGCCCAGCGTGTCGCCGGGATTGGTCAGGCGACACCGCTTCAACGACAGGCACCCACAGCCGATGCAGTCGGTGAGCTGGTCGCGCAGCAGCAGCAACTGCTCGATGCGCTGGTCCAGCTCGCTGCGCCACAGCGCCGACATCTTCGCCCACTCGGCCTTGGTCGGCGTCTTGTTCTCGGGCAGGGCGGCAAAGGCGGTCGCCACCGCTTCCAACGGCATCCCGACCCGCTGGGCCACGCGGATCACCGCCAGCCGGCGCAGCACGTCGCGGGCGAAACGACGCTGGTTGCCGGCGGTGCGCAGGCTGCGGATCAGGCCCTTGCGCTCATAGAAATGCAACGCCGACACGGCCACGCCGCTCCGCTTGGCGACTTCGCCTACACTCAATTCCTGCGCGATCACTGCTTGACCTCAACCATGGTTCAGGTGGCATCCTGCGCGCCGCCGGGGGTGTACTGCAAGCCCGGCCCTCCTCCCGATGTCTGGAATCCGCATGTCCGTTGAAGTTTCCTCGCCGCCCACCACCGCTCCGGTGGAGGACGCCCCGATCCCGTCGATCCTGTCGCCGGCCTATCGCGCGACCACGATCGGGATGGTCGCGCTGGTCTCGCTGCATGGGTTCGAGGCGCTGGCCGTGGCCGCGGCGATGCCGACCGTGGCACACGACCTGGACGGACTGCGCCTGTACGCCCTGGCATTCGGCGGCACCCTGGCCACCAGCGTGATCGGGATGACGCTGTCCGGCCGCTGGAGTGACCAGCGCGGCCCGGCGCGGCCGCTGTGGCTGGGCCTGGCCTGTTTCATCGCGGGCCTGCTGGTGGCCGGTTTCGCCCAGCACATGCCGGTGCTGGTGCTCGGGCGCCTGATGCAGGGCCTGGGCGCCGGTGCGATTTCGGTCGCGCTGTACGTGCTGGTCGGGCGCTCGTTTCCCGAGCCGATGCGACCCCGCGTCTTCGCAGCATTCTCCGCCGGCTGGGTGGTCCCCTCGCTGATCGGCCCCAGCATCAGCGGCCTGATCGTGCAGCACCTGGGCTGGCGCTGGGTGTTCCTGATCGTGCCGCTGCTGGCGATCCCGGCCGCCTTGCTGCTGCGCCCCGCCCTGCGGCAGGTGGGCGTAGTGACTGCGGGCAGCACCGGCCGCAACGTCGTGCCGTGGGCAGTGGGTGCCTCGTTGGGCGCGCTGGCGCTGTACATCGGCGGGCAGCAGCAGGGCTGGCGGGCCGTGGCGCTGCTGATGCCGGCGCTGGGCGTGCTGGCACTGTGCAGCTGGAAGCTGTTGCCGACCGGCACGCTGACCCTGCGCCGCGGGCTGCCCAGCGTGATCGCGCTGCGCGGGATCGCGGCCTCCGCGTTCTTCGGCTGCGAAGCATTCCTGCCCTTGCTGCTGCAGCGCGAGCGGGGGCTGACGCCCGTCGTGGCCGGTATCGCACTGAGCCTGGGCGCGCTGGGCTGGTTCTCCGGCTCGTGGCTGCAGGGCCACCAGCAGCGTGGCTGGTCGCGCCGACAGTTGCTGCAGGCGGGCGCGCTGCTGATGTGCGTGGGCATCCTGGCCACGTCGCTGGCGATCCAGCCGGGCATGCCGCTGTGGTCGGCGATGGTCGGCTGGGTACTGACCGGGCTGGGCATGGGGCTGATCTATCCCAGCCTGTCGGTCCTCACGCTGTCGCTGTCACCGCCGGCACAACAGGGCGCCAATACCTCCGCCCTGCAGCTCAGCGAAGCCCTGGGCGTGGCGACCACACTGGCCGTGTCCGGCTCGCTGTTCGCGCTGTTCCTGGACGGCCGGGAAGCGTTGGGCTACCTGCTGACCTTCGCGATCATGCTGGTCTTGGCGTTGCTCAGCGTAGGGGTCGCGCGGCGGATCTGAGCCGGCGTCGGCCACGCATCCTCACGGGTGCGTGTCGCCGACCTCTTTCAGATCCTCGCGCAGGATGCGGCGGATCTCCAGCACGGCCTGCGGGGTTTCCTGCACGCTGTGCCCGGAGATGATCACCTTCTCGGAAACCGCGCCGTCCAGGTGCGCGCTCCAGTACGGCACCAGGCCATCGTCGGACTGCAGCAGCGGCACGTCCGGTTTGCGCTGGGCGACGATCGAGTGGTACTTCAGGCCCGGGGTGATCGGCAGCGCACCGGCAGCTTTCACGAACGGATCGCTGGCCTTGAGGTTGTCGATGCTGTTGGGCACCTGCAGCTTCGTGGTGGTGTTGGCCGATTCGGATTCCTGCAGGGTCAGGAACACATCCTCGAACTTGCCCAGGATGGTGATTGGCAGCCGCACCAGCCGGCCGATCAGACGCCCTACCCGATTGCCCGCGATATCCGTGCCCTTGTGCGGGGCGGCGATGAAGATCGCCCGCTCCACGTTCGGTTCGGCCGTGAAGTGCAGCAGCGGGCCCAGCTTGGTTTCGACCCGCTTGAGGCGCTCGCCCTTGAGGTCGTAGTTGGCCAGCAGGTCGTTCCAGAGCACATCACCGGAAGACGTCACCAGCAGGCGCGCAAGCACGCCGCCCATACTGTGGCCGATGAACACCATGTCCTTCGATGCCGGCGTGCTGCCGGTCGGATCGAAGTGTTTGAGCGTGTTGTCGAAGGCCTGGTTGATCTCGTAGCGGTTGAGCGCGATCGGGGCATTGGTCGGGTAATACACCTGCCAGACCTGGAAGTGCCGGCGCAGCTCGGGATCACCCATGATCTCGTTGGCCACGTTCACCCAGGCCTCCGGGCTGCTGCCCAGGCCGTGCAGCATGAAGATGATGCGGCGGTTCGGATCCCACGGCTGCATCAGGTACATGTGCGGCGCGCCGATGCCTTCGCTCAGGCCGAACAGCGTGCGCAGCGACTGCGTGGCGAAGCCGGACTGCGCCAGCCACATACCGTAGGCGGCGGTGAAGTTGCCGGCCAGCGGCACCTTCTCACCGTGCAGGTCCACGCTTTCGGTGGACTCGGGCGAGTACACATCGAACAGCACCTGGGTGGTATCGAGCACCTGCCGCAGGTCGTTGCCCTTGAAACGCAGCAGCGCGGTGGCGTTGATCGCCGACATCTCGCTGTACTGCGGAATCTCCGCCTTCTCGCCATCGGCCGGGGCCACCAGCTTGGGCGGATCCATGATCACCACCAGCTCCGCACCGAAGCCATCGCGCCGATAGGTGCTGCGCAGGCCGGCGAAGCTCACCGCCGAGGCGGACACCATCCGGGTCGGGATGCTCTGCATGCGCAGCTCATCGAAATCGGAGGTCAGCGTCCAGCGCTCACCGGCCACGGCGGCGTTGTAATCCTCGCCCTCGAGCGCGCTTTCGCGGCTGCGCTTGAACACCACCGCGGCGGTCTGCTCGGCGGCGTAGTTGTAGTAATCCCGGACCTGGGTCTGGCGATCCTCGAAGGCGCGGTCGGACGGCGTACGGCCACTGAAGAACAGGTACGCATAGGCATAACGCGCCGCTTCCAGCCACGCATCCAGCGCGGCATCGGACATCGGTGTTTTCTCGCGGTCCTTGGGCTTGGGGGTCAGCGCGAGCGCGGTCTTCACCCAGAGCTCGGACTGCGCCGACAAACGCTGCTCCTCGGGCAGGACATCGGTGTCGGCGAGGGTCTTCTGGCAGGCGGTGACATCCTTTTCGCACTGCGCCACGTCCATGCCGATCACGCTCAGCGTTTCCTGCGAGGCGGCGCTGAGCTTGCCCGAGGTGAGCACGTCGCCACGCTTGTTGGCGAGGTACTCGGTCGGGGCCACCTGCTTCATGGTGACCATCGCACAGCCGCTGGAGAGCAGCAGCGAGAGCACCACGGCCGTCATCGGCAACGCGCGGTGCGCGAGCAATTTCACAATCGACCTCATGGAACGCTTCCCTGCCCTGTCCCCGGAACATCCCGGCGGATCACCTGTGAAAAATCATCGTTTTCATTGCTTGCCCGCGCACGATCGGTAATCCGCCCACGCGCCTTCAGCGTCTCGAACGGCACGCCCGGCGTGAGCACACCGAGATCGCGCGCGTACTCGGCGAAGTAGCCCGAGGCCAGCAGCCGGTAGTCCATCGGCAGGCCCGGCGCGATCTGCTTGGCCAGTTCGTACACGATGGTCGTGCAGTTGCTGGTCAGCGTGTTGTAGAACGCTGGCGCGGCATCCAGCTTGCGGGCCTCGCCGAGGTAGGAGACGAACAGTGCCTTGAGCTGCTCCTGGGTCATGCCGTGCAGGCGGTACAGATACACATCTTCGCCGCGTGCGTTGGTACGCGTGCGCACGATGTCGGTTTCCTCCGAGGCGACCAGGGTCATCTCGAATTTGCGGAAGAAGCCGCCGAGCGCGGAGAAGGACTCGCCGCGCTCCTTGCGGATCTCCAGCGAGAACACCAGGTAACGGCCGTCATCGAAGCCGAACGAGATCAGCGTGTGCGCGATCATGGGCCCCATCCAGTAGGACAGGATCAGGTCGGCCGAGCGCAGCTGGTCCAGGTTGTACTCGCGGCGCACCCAGCGCGCGTCGTAGTCGGTCTCGCTGCGCCAGGTGAAGTCACGCACGTTGTCGAGCACCACGCGCGAGCCATCGACCTGCACCACCTTCAGGCGCTGGGCGACATCATCGGCCCAGACCCGGTCCTGGCGCGGGGTCAGCAGCAGCCACCAGATGCCCGAGAGCACCAGCGCCACGCCGTACAGCACGCCCGGCCAGCGCCCGGCGCGCGCGCGCGCCACGCCGATCGCCCCGCTGACGGCGAACACGACCCACAGCCCGACCAGCAGATACCGCACCCAGCCCGGACCCGGCAGCTGGTAGGCCAGCAAACCGGTGATCCACAGCGCCGCCAGCAGCATCAGCAGCGCCAGCCCCCATCGTCCTGCCTTCTTCACGCATCGATCCGTCGTCTATCCGGGGCGCTAGTTAGCCATAACCCCTGTGTGCGCCGCATGTCGAGCCTGTTCAGCTTCGGGCCGCCGTTCACCCCGGGACCCCGCACGGGCTGGCTCCGCCCCCCGGGCCGGTCGCATACTTGCGCGATCAACGGCCATCAGGGAAGCGCCAAGCATGCAGGGTCCGACCACCGTGGGCGGGGTGCCCATCGAGCGCCACCATCTGCTGCGCTGCCATTGCGGGGCCGTGGTCCTGCGCCTGCACCTGCCCGACGGCGTGGTGTCGCCTCGCCGCTGCGACTGTTCGATGTGCCGGCGACGTGGCGCGATCGTCGCCTCGGTCAAGCTGGCCGATCTGGAGGTCGTGCAGGGGCATGACGTCCTGCGCCTGTACCAGTTCAATACCCACGTCGCGCGCCATCACTTCTGCAGCGTGTGCGGCATCTACACGCATCATCAGCGCCGCTCGTCGCCGGACGAATACGGCTACAACGTCGGCTGCCTGGACGGGGTGAATCCGTTCGACATCGGCGAGGTACCGGTCAACGACGGGGTGAACCACCCGTCCGATGCGACCCGCGCTTAGCGGCGCTCGCGGCCCGGGCCGATCTTCTGCCACGGGGCCATGCCCTTGCGCCCATGCAGCAGCGGGCGCTTGAGCGGCAGCCGGCGCGGCATCGGGATGCCCACCCCGGGTGCGGCCGTATCGTCCTCGCGCAGGGACTCGGCGCGCTGGCCGACCAGCAGCGCTGCCACTTCTTCCAGTCCATTACGCATGGCGCGGGCCGCCGTCTGCAGGGGATTCATGGCATGTCTCCAACCGGTGTGGGGACGATCTACGCTACTGCCGCGCCGGCATGGAAACCGTGAATGGAATGGGTCAGAAAGATGAAATCGCGCGACTAACGCCCGCCGTTCAGGGCGTTGGCGGTGACACCGGCTTCGTCTTGCCCAGCCGCCGCACCAGCACGAAGAACAGCGGCACCAGCAGGATGGCCAGCAGCGTGCCGGAGAGCATGCCGCCGATCACGCTGACGCCGATCTCGCGCCGGCTGACCGCACCGGCGCCGGTCGCCAGCGCCAGCGGGATCACGCCGGCCACGAAGGCCAGCGAAGTCATCACGATCGGCCGCAGGCGCAGCCGCGCGCCCTTCAGCGCCGCGTCCACCGCCGAGCTGCCCGCGCGGTACTCGGCCTCGGCGAACTCGACGATCAGGATCGCGTTCTTGGCGGACAGGCCGATCGTGGTGAGCAGCCCCACCTGGAAATAGATGTCGTTGACGAAGCCCGCCGCAGTGGTGGCGATCACCGTGCCGATCACCCCCAGCGGGATCACCAGCATCACCGCCACCGGCACCGTCCAGCTCTCGTAGAGCGCGGCCAGGCACAGGAAGATGAAGGCGATCGAGGCCGCGTACAGCCACAACGTCTGGTTGCTGGACAGCTGCTCCTGGTAGGACAACCCGCTCCACTGCAGTGCGAATCCAGGCTGTTCGGCCACCAGCGCCTGCATGGTCTGCATCGCCTCGCCCGAGCTGCGCCCTTCGGCGGCACTGCCCTGCACCTGCATCGCCGGCAGGCCGTTGAAACGCTGCTGCAGCTGCGGCCCGCGCGACCAGTGGCTGCTGGCGAAACTGGCGAACGACGCCATCTGTCCGTTGCTGCCGCGCACGTACCACTGGCCGATGTCGTCGGGCACACTGCGGTAGGGCTGGTCGCCCTGCACATACACGCGCTTGACCCGACCGCGGTCGAGGAAGTCGTTGACGTAGGTGCCACCCCACGCCGAGGACAGCGTTGAATTGATGTCGGCCTGGGCCAGGCCCAGCGCGCTGGCCTGCGCCTGGTCGATGTCCAGATGCAGCTCGGCCTTGTCGCCGAGACCGTTGAGCCGGACCGAGGTGAGCCGGTCGTCATCGCCGGCGGCCTGGACCACCTTTTCCTGTGCGGCCTGCAGCGCCGGGCGCCCGGCGGCGCTGTTGTCCTGCAACCACAGCTCGAAGCCGCTGGACTGCCCCAGCCCGCGCACCGCGGGCGGCGCCAGCACGTTGACCTTCGCATCGGGCAGGTGGCGGAACCAGGCGTTGGCGCGGGCGATGATCGCGCCGGCACTGTGCGTGGCATCGCGTTCGGCCCACGGCTTGAGCGCCATGAACCCCTGCCCTGCGTTCTGCCCGGTGCCGGCGTTGTTGCGGCCGACCACCACGAACACCACGTCCAGGCTGTCCTTCTCGTGCTCCATGAAGTAACGGCTGATCTGCTCGCCCAGCGCCTCGGTGCGCGCCATCGGCGTGCCTTCCGGAGTGGAGAACTGGAACGTCACCTGGCCCTGGTCTTCCACCGGCAGGAAGCCGGTCGGCATGCGTGCGTACAACACGACCACGCCGATCACCAGCAGCACGTAGAACGCCATCCAGCGCCGCGGGTGCGCCACGATCCCACCCAGCTTGCCGCGGTAGGCGTTCTGGCTGCGCTCCACGCCGCGGTTGAACGCGGCGAAGAAGCGGCCGGGTGGCTTCATTGCGCTGGCCGGCTTGAGCAGGGTCGCGCACAGCGCCGGGGTCAATGTCAGCGCGACCAGCGCCGACAGCGCCATCGCCGAGGCGATCGTGATCGAGAACTGCCGGTAGATGATGCCGGTCGAACCGCCGAACAGCGCCATCGGCAGGAACACCGCACCGAGCACCACGGTGATGCCGACCAGCGCACCGGTGATCTCGCCCATCGACTTCTCGGTCGCCTCGCGCGGCGGCAGGTGTTCCTCGTGGATGATGCGTTCGACGTTCTCCACCACCACGATCGCATCGTCCACCAGCAAACCGATCGCCAGCACCATCGCGAACAGGGTGAGCGTGTTGATGGTGAACCCGGCCACCGCCAGCACGCCGAACGTGCCCAGCAGAACCACCGGCACGGTGATCGCCGGGATCAAGGTGGCGCGCAGGTTCTGCAGGAACAGGAACATCACCACCACGACCAGCACGATCGCCTCGATCAGGGTGTGGATGACCCCCTCGATGGAGACCCGCACGAACGGCGTGCTGTCGCGCGGATAGGCCACTTCCAGCCCCGGCGGGAAGCTCGGCCGCAGACGCTCGATTTCGGCACGCACCGCATCGGCGGTTTCCAGCGCGTTGGCGCCGGAGGCCAGCGTCACCGAGAAGCCGGCCGCGGGATAGCCATTGAGGAAGCTGCTGGTCTGGTAGTTCTCCGCGCCGATCTCGACCCGCGCGACATCGCCCAGGTGCACCGCGGCGCCACTGGGCAGCGTGCGCAGGATGATCGCGCGGAACTGCTCGGCGGTCTGCAGCCGCGACTGTGCAGTGACGGTGGCATTGAGCGCCTGCTCCGGCCCGGTGGGCAGCGCACCCAACTCACCGGCGGTGACCTGGGTGTTCTGCGCCTGGATCGCGGTGCGCACATCCGAGGGCATCAGATCGAAGGCCCGCAGTTTGTGCGGGTCCAGCCAGATGCGCATCGCATACGGCGAACCGAACACGTTGATCTCGCCCACGCCGGGAATGCGGCTGATCGGATCCTGCACATTACTGACCAGGAAATCGGAGACGTCCACCCGTTCCATGCGCCGGTGGGTGTCGTACAGCGCCACCACCATCAGCGAATCGCCCTGCGATTTGGCCACGGTGACGCCCTGCTGCTGCACTTCCTGCGGCAGCCGGTTGATCGCCTGGTTGACGCTGTTCTGCACCTGCACCTGGGCGATGTCCGGGTCGGCGCGCTGGTCGAAGGTGACCGTGATCCGCGCCTGGCCCGAGGACGAACTGGTGGAGGAGAAATACAGCAGGTGGTCGATGCCCTTGATCTGCTGTTCGATCACCTGGGTGACGCTGTCCTCCACCGTCTGCGCCGAGGCGCCGGTGTAATTGGCGGTGATGTTGACCTGCGGTGGCGCGATGTCCGGGTACTGCTCCACCGGCAGCTGGGTCACCGCGATGGTGCCCAGCGCCATGATGCAGATGGCAAGGACCCAGGCGAAGACCGGGCGGTGGATGAAGAAGCGCGGCAGCATCGGCTCAGCCTTCGCCGGCCGGCACGGTGGCGGGTGCTGCGGCCGGTGCGGCTGCGCCCGCGGGCTTGATCCGCACCGTGGCCCCCTCGCTCAGGCCCTGGCGGCCACTGAGCACGACCTGCTCACCGGCACGCAGGCCATCGAGCACCAGCCACTGGTCGCCCACCGCACGCGCCGTCGAGAAGGTCCGTTGATGCACGCGGCCGTCCGCGCCCACCACCCACGCCAGCGCCTCGCCCTTCGGGCTGCGGTCCACCGCGGCCTGCGGAACCAGCAAGGCCTGCTGGCGGGTGCCCTGCCCGACCTGGGCGCGCACGTACATGCCCGGCAGCAGCTGGCCCTGCGGGTTCGGGAACTGCGCACGCAGGGTGATGCTGCCGGTTTCCTGGTCGACATCGATGTCGGCGAATTCCAGCGTGCCGGTCACGGGGTAATCGGTGCCGTCGGACAGTCTGAGCTGCACCGGCGCGGTGGTCGCTTCCACGCCGCCGTCGGCGATCGCGCGGCGCAGCGCGAGGTACTCGTTGCTGGACTGGGTGATATCCACGTTCATCGGATCCACCTGCTGGATCCGCGCCAGCGGCTCGGCCTGGCCGTTGGTTACCAGCGCACCCGGGGTGAACAGTGCGCGGCCGATCCGCCCGCTGATCGGCGCCGTCACGCGGGCGAAGCCCAGGTTGGTGCGCGCGGTATCGCGGACCGCCTGCGCCGCCTGCACGGCGGCCTCGGCCTGCTGGTGGGTGGCCACGGCATCATCCACATCCTGCTTCGCCGCCAACTGACCGACGCCGAGCTGCTGCATGCGCTGGGCCCGCAGCCGCGCCGCGACCGCGGTGGCCTCGGCCGTGCGCAGGTTGGCCTGCGCCTCGTTCACCGAGGCCTGGTACAGCGCCGGTTCGATCTGGAACAGCGGCTGCCCGGCCTTGACCACCTCGCCCTGCTCGAACAGCCGCGCCTGCAGCACCCCGGAGACCTGCGGGCGTACATCCGACTCCTGCGAGGCCACGGTACGCCCGGGCAGCTCCTGGGCCAGCGCCAGCGATCGGGTCTGCAGGGTGAGCACCGTCACCTCGGGCGCCGGTCCCTTCGCCTTCGGCGCCTCCCGGCTGCAGCCGGCCAGCGCCAACGCCACGGCCAGCCCCAGCAGTGGCAGGCGCCAGGGTCGGGGCAACGGGCCAAGGGCCGGGGAGGACGGGAGCGGGTCGGTCATGGGGGACGGTATTCCAGGCGTGAACGGGGCACGCAGCCCGGGCGGCAGGGCCACTGCTCGAGGCGAATATAGGAGAACCGGGGGGACGATCCGGCGAAAACCGCATGAAACATTTTTCATTTGCAGTCGCTCCGGGGGGTTGCGACGATGCACCGGTCCCCATTGTCAAAGTGGCCCATGCCGCGCGTACTCACCATCGAGGACGACCTCGTCACCGCCGAGGAAATCGCCACGGAACTGCGCAGCCACGGCTTCGAGGTGGACCGGGTGGGCAACGGCGAGGACGGCCTGGCGATGGCCTGCCGCGGCGACTACGCGGTGATCACCCTGGACCGCATGCTGCCCGGGATCGACGGCCTGGCCCTGGTCACCGCGCTGCGCCGCCAGGGCATCACCACGCCGGTGCTGATGATCAGCGCGTTGTCGGACGTGGACGAGCGGGTGCGTGGCCTGCGCGCCGGCGGCGATGACTACCTGACCAAACCGTTCGCCTCCGATGAAATGGCGGCCCGCGTGGAGGTGCTGATCCGTCGCCACGGCCAGCCCGCCGTGGCGGAGAACCAGCTGCGCGCCGGCGACCTGGAACTGGACCTGATGACCCGCACCGCGCGCCGTGCCGGCGAGGAGATCGCGCTGCTGCCCACCGAGTTCAAGCTGCTGGAATTCCTCGTCCGCAACGCCGGCCAGGTGGTCACCCGCACCATGCTGTTCCAGGACGTGTGGGGCTACCACTTCGACCCCGGCACCAACCTGATCGACGTCCACATCGGCCGCCTGCGCAAGCGCATCGACCAGCCCGGGCGCCACCAGCCGATCCGCACCGTGCGGGGCACCGGGTATGTCCTGGACGACCATGTCTGATCACTGGCGCTCGTCCAGCAGCCGGCTGCTCGGGCTGTACTGCGTGCTGTTCGTCGCCTGGTCCAGCGTACTGCTGGGAGTGATGTACTGGCGCGTCTCGGACTACCTCAACGACCTCGCCGAATCCGGCCTGCAGCAGCGCGCGCACCTGTTCGAGAAGTTCGAGGGGCAGGCGCTGGACGATGCGCTGCGCGACAGCCTGCGCTACGACCTGCACGGGGCGTATGCCTACGGCATCTTCAGCCGCAACGGGCAGCCGCTGTCCGGCCCCCTGCTGGCGATTCCCGATGGGCTGCGCATCGACGGGCACGCGCAGGCGGTGGAACGCTGGTCCCTGCGCAGTGGGCCGATCAAGGCGCCCGGGCGCGCGCTCGGCGTGGAAACCCAGGACGGCCGCCTGCTGGTGTTCGTGCGCCAGAGCGGCAAGCTGACGGCGGTCAACAGCATCATCCTCGATGCGCTGCTGTGGGGCGTCTCGTTGACCGTCCTTCCCGGCCTGGCCGGCTGGCACATCCTGCGCCGGCGGCCGCTCAGACGGATCCAGGAGATCGAGGCCGCGACCAACCGCATCATCGCCGGCGATCTCGGCCAGCGCCTGCCCATCTCCGGCCGTCCGGATGAGATCGACCGTCTCTCGAGCATCGTCAATGCCATGCTCGAACGCATCGAGCAGCTGATGACCGAGGTCAAGGGCGTGTGCGACAGCATCGCGCACGATCTGCGGACTCCGCTCACCCGCCTGCGCGCGCATCTCTACCGCACCCGTGTCGGGCTGGAGGAGGACGATCCGCGCGCCGCGCAGCTGGACAAGGCGCTGACCGAAACCGATATGTTGATGGCGCGTTTTTCCGCACTGCTGCGCGTATCGGAACTGGAAAGCCACCAGCGCCGTTCGGCCTTCGTGCAGATCGACGTGACCGATCTGCTGCAGGAACTACACCAGTTCTACCTGCCGCTGGCGGAGGAAAAACAGCAGCAGTTCACGCTGCGGGTTGTCCCGGGGATCAGCATGATCAGTGGCGATCGTGAGCTGCTGTTCGAAGCCCTGGCCAACCTGTTGTCCAACGCGCTGCACTTCGCCCCCGAACACGGGCAGGTGCTGTTGCGCGCACTGGATGATGACGGCGCAGTACGCATCGACGTCATCGACAACGGCCCGGGCATACCGCCAGAGGAGCGCAGCTTGATTTACCAGCGGTTCTTCCGCGGCAGCAGCGACGCTGCGCAAGGCAGCGGCTTCGGCCTGGGCCTGTCGATCGTGGCCGCGATCGCCGGGCTCCACGGTTTCCGCTTGCGCGCCGGCAGCGCCCCTGGCGGCGGTGCCTGGTTGAGCATCCGCGCCGCGGCCGACGGGCTTCTTTGAGCGGTCACCCTGCACGCGCCGCACAGCAGCCACGCACCGTCAGCTATCGGCTCTGACCCGCGCCGGCGGGGGTGCACGGCCCAGCAGTGCCTGCACCAGCACGGCACTGCCCACGGTCAGCCCGCACAGCCCGCGCAGCAGCCCGGCCAGCGCCTCGCTGCTGGCCTGTCGCAGCAACGCCATTGAAAGATCCGGCACCCCGGCCGCGGCCTGCGCCAGCGCTCCGGTGGCCAGGTAGGCACCGGTACCTGTCAGCGATGCCGTCGGCAGGCCGCTGGTCACCGCCAGCCGATGGGTCACCAGCATCGCCAGCACGGCCGTCACCGCCGCCAGCGCGATGCCCTCGCCGGCCACCCGTACCGTGCCGAAAATGCCTGCCGCCATGCCGGCGCGCTGGACCGGCACAACACTGACCGAGAGCCCATCCATCAGCCCCCAAGGCAACGCCGTGCCTGCGCCAATCAACAGCAGCGCCGGCCACCACTGCGTGGGCGGCGCATGCAGCACGCGCTGGGACAAGGCGTACAAACCCGACGCGCAGACCAGCAGGCCGGACGCACACAACCGTGCCGCGCCCACGCGCTGCGCCCAGCCCGCCGCCAGCAGTGGCAGCACCAACATCGGCGCGGACAGCGCGAACATCTGCACGCCCACCTGCGCAGGTGACTGCCGCTGCACGCCGAGAAGGTGCAGCGGCAGGATCACCAGCAGCACCACGTAGCCCAGGCAGGTTGCCACCGGCAGCAGTTGCACGCCGACAAAGTCACGCTGCGTGAACAACGACAGATCCAGCAGCGGCTGCCGCTGGCGGCGTTCGATCTGCACGAAGGCCAGCAGCAACAGCCCCGCCGCGCAGAATGCGCAACGCACCCAGGCGGTGCCCATTCCGTGCTCCGCCGACAGCAGCAGGGCCACGGTCAACGCCGCCAGCATCAGGCTGAAACAAAGCATCCCGGCCACGTCCAGCCGCGCATGCTGGCCGCGGCTCTCATCCAGGTGGCGCCAGCCCAGTAGTAGCGCCGCCAGGGCCAGCGCGCCACCGCCGGCGAACACGCTGCGCCAGCCCAGCGCCTGCAACAGCAGCCCGGCCAGCAACGGCCCCAGCGCCAATCCCGCGCCGAACACGGTGCCAAGTAGCGCGAACACCCGGATGCGTGCGTGACCGTCGAAGCCTTGCGCCAGTGCCGCGCTGCCCGCCGCCAGCGCCGCCGCCGCGGCCACGCCCTGCGCGCCGCGGGCCAGGTCCAGCCACAGCAGGTCCGGTGCCAGACAGACTGCCAACGTGGCCAGCACGAAGGCACCGCTACCGCCAAGGAATAGACGCCGCCGCCCAAAGCGGTCGGCCAGCCCGCCAGCAGCCAACAGCAGGCTGCCAAAGGTGAGCATGAAGGCGTTGGTCACCCACGCCAGCGCAACGGGGCCGCCGTGCAGCTGGTTGGCCAGTGCTGGCACCGCGACTGCACCGGCGGAGAACGACAGCGGCAGAGCCAGCGCGGCCAGGCAGACCGACAGCAGACCCAGGCGCGGGTCGCGCGGCAGGAGGACAAGAGAGGACGCAGACATGGGGATACCGACAGGAACGGGCATTGACGATATAGATGCCGCTATCGCGGATAAATGCCCTCACTGTCGTTTGATTACGGACACTTATTCCGCAATCATCCGTACATGGATTCGATCACCGCTCTACTCGCCTTCGTCCGTACCGCCGAAACCTCCAGCTTCGTAGGCGCAGCGCGCAGCTTGGGGCTGTCTGCTTCCACCATCGGCAAGCGCATCGCGCGGCTGGAGAAAGAACTGGGCGTGCGCCTGTTCCAACGCACCACCCGCCGTGTCCATCTCACCGAGGAAGGCGAGCTGCTGCTACAGCGTTGCCGGCGCGCACTGGAGGAGTTGGCCGAAGCGCAGGCCGAACTGGCCCAGCGCGTGCAGGCCCCACGCGGGCTGCTGCGGATAGGCCTGCCCACCATCGGCTACCGCTTCCTGCTGCCGGCGCTGCCGGCCTTCCAGCAACGCTACCCGGATGTCCAGCTGGAGCTGGACTTCAACGACCGCCTGGTCGATGTCGTCAGCGAAGGCCTGGACGTGGTGATCCGCAGCGGCGACCTGGCCGATTCCAGCCTGATGGTGCGCCGCCTGGGCAGTTTCCGCTTCTTACTGTGCGCCTCACCCGCGCACCTGCAACTGCACGGCCAGCCCGGCACGTTGGCCGACTTGGCCGTGCACCCGGCGGTGCGCTTCCGCTTTCCCACCACCGGCAAGCTGCAGGCCTGGGCGTTGCCCGGCCACGAGAGCGATGCCGGTGCCGAGCTGGCCACGGTGATGACCTGCAACAACATGGAAGCACTGCTGGCCGCGGCGATAGGCGGCATGGGCGTGGCTTGGATGCCCGACTTCCTGGCCGCCGAGGCGCTGGCCGATGGCCGCCTGCAGGAACTGCTGCCTGACTGGCCGCGTCAATCCGGCCAGTTTTCGCTGCTGTGGCCGGGCAATCGACAGCCCAGTGCGCGGCTGCGCGTGTTTATCGACTACATGACCGCGCATTTGTTCACTGCCGCGCCGCACTGAGCCAATAGCATGGAGCGCGAGATCGACTTCGCGTAAAGGCTCCGCCCGATGACACGACTACCTGGCCCCCGCTTCCTCAACACCATCCTGCTTGGCGGCGACACGGACGGGAAACTCGATGCCGCCGCCGCGGCAGGATTCGCACAGGTCGAGCTGTGGCGTGAGGATGTCGAGTCCTCATCCGTCGCCGACGTGCGTGCAACCCTGACGCGCACCGGCCTGCAGCTCACCGACGTGCAGGTGCTGCTGGATTTTGATGGCGCTTCGGCTGCCACCCGCGAGGGCAAGCGTGCAGAGGCACTGTCATTGCTCGCGCTGGCGCACGACATGGGCGCAGGCACGGTGCTGGTCCCCGCCTGCACCGCGACCGACTACGTGCCCGACCGCGTCACCGATGATCTGCGCTGGCTGTGCGCGCGTGCCGCCGAACGTGGACTGCGCATCGCCTACGAAGGCATGGCCTGGAGCCGCCTGCATTCCACCCTGCCCTCGACGTGGCAGCAGATCGAGCAGGTCGGCGCGCCGAACCTGGACATCGTGGTCGATGCCTTCCACCTGTTCGCCGCCGGGCGCACCGCCGACGATCTGCGCCACGTGCCGGTGGAGCGCATCGCGCTGGTGCAGCTGTCGGACGTGCTGACCCAGCCACTGCCCGGCCAGGTCACCACGCAGGCGCGGCATCACCGCTGCCTGCCGGGCGATGGCCTCTGGCCGCTGGAGACGCTGATCGATGCGCTGGCCGCGATGGGTTACAGCGGGCCGATCGGGCTGGAGGTGTTCAACGACGCGCTGAAGGCCCGTGATCCACATGCGGTGGCGCGCGAGGCCATGGCAGCGCTGGAGGCCGTGCTGACGCGCTGAGGCTCGACGGCTGCCACCCGCGGGCCGTGTCGGGAAATCCGGCACGCGTAGGACGTCAGGACGTGTGCGGGTGTCAGCGTGGTTCGACTGCCGCCTTGGCGATCTGCGGCCACTGCCTGGCGACCGCCTCGATGTTACCGGTCACTACGGCCCGCAGATCACGCGGATAGCGCACGCCCTCGGCCTCGCTCAGCCGCGTGGCATGGAACTGGCCGTTGCTGGCGCGCAGGATCCAGCCGCCCTCGATGCAGGCGCGCGAGGCCAGGAACACGACGCCCGGCGCCACGGCCTCCGGGTGCAGCTCATCCGGCTCGCCTTCCACGCCCCACATACGGGTCTTGGCCACGGGCGAAACCGCGTTGACCACGATCCCATGCGCGGCGCCTTCGGCAGCCAGCACATTGACGATGCCGACCGCGGCCGACTTCGCTGCCGCGTAGGCCGCCAGCCCGTGCTGCACGTACTGCGGATACAGCGCGCGGTCGGAGGTGGTCAGCACGATGCGGCCATGCCCCTGCGCCTGCATCGCCGGCCACGCGGCCTGGGCGAGCCACAACGGCGCCTTGGCCGCGACCGCCATCATGTGGTCGAAACGATCCTCGTCCACCGCATCGATCCGCTGGTATTCGACCCAGCCCGCGTTGTGCAGGATCACGTCCAGGCGGCCATGCCGCTGCAGGATATCGGCGACCAGTGCGGCGGCCGGGGAGCGGGAATGGATGTCATGGTGGCTGGCCTCGACAGAGAGCCCCTCTGCACGCAGACGCGCAACAGCGTGATCGATACGCTGCCGATCACGGCCGGTACCGTCCAGCGTGGCGCCCACGTCCTGCATCACCACGTGTGCGCCGCGCTGCGCCAGCAACCGGCTGTAAGCGAAGCCGAGGCCACCCGCGGCGCCGGTGACCAGGGCGACCTGCCCGGCGAAAGAAAGTGTGTCGTTGATCGTCATGCGGACAGCATCCGCCCTGGGCCGCGCGGATGCCAATACCGATGAGAGCTTGCTGCGATACGCAGGGCGTATCGCACGCGGGATCCCTAGACGTGCGTGGGCTCGACGATCACTGCCGTGCCGTAGCACAGCACTTCGGTCAGGCCGGTCATCACGTCGGTGGCGTCATAGCGCATCGCGATGATCGCGTTGGCGCCGAGCAGCCGCGCATGGTTGGACATGTCCCGGTAGGTCTCTTCGCGCGCCTGCTCGCACAGCTGCGTGTAGATGGTGATGTTGCCGCCGAAAATGGTCTGCAGCCCGCCGAGGAAGTTGCCCACGATGGAACGCGAACGCACGGTGATGCCACGCACCACGCCCAGGCTGCGCACAACGCGGAACCCGGGCAGCTCCATCGCCGTGGTCACCATCGCATCATCGAGCCGGGTTGCAGGGCCTGCGCGGCCACCGCTGTTATAAGGATCCGCCATTGCTGCCTCTATCCAGGGTGAGTGCATCGGTCAGGCCAGCGCGCAGGGTGCGGCTGGAGGTGGCGGAAGGATAGCGCCAAGACGCGCACGGATGTGACGTCCACTCGCCTGCCGGCGCCCCTATACCCCACCGAGCCTGACCACCTGGTACACCGCCACATTCTGCTCTGCCAGCGCACGCACCACCTCGGGGATCAGCTGCATGGGCAGGTCCACTTCGTAGCCGTGCGGACGCGCGTGCAGGAGCGAGGCATCGAAATCGAAGGCAGGATTGTCGCTGGCGCGTTGAACGAGGAACGTGGTGATCGCATCGCGGGCGATGTTCTCCGATTCCCCGACTTCGAAATACACCCGGTACAGCGTGTCGCCGTAATCCCTTGGGGTGCCGTGCACGGAATCCACCGCTGGATCGGTCATCGCGTCCTCCTGTGTTGGCGCAGCGCGCCGGGAGCCAGCCGAAACCATACACCTCGGCCGGTCCCCAGCACCTGCACACACGGACGACATCGGATCGTCCTCAGCGACCGCGCGGATCCACCAGATCACTCCTGCTCCGCGCAAACACCGGTGCCGCTACGTCCAACGCCTTGTCACCCACCGGTCGCCCCGCCAGGAAGTCGCCGATGCCCGCCGCGATCTCGGGGTTCCCCACCCACAGTTCATTGTCGTGACTGGCACCACGCACCCGCAGCGTGCGGCTGTCGCTGAAGCCCGGCCGCAGCGCCTCGGCGTTGGCCGGCGGCGTGCGCCCATCCAGCGTGCCGCTGATGAACAGCACCGGCACCTTGCTGCGCAGCGGCCCGCGGAAAGCGTCGCCAAGATCGACCAGCCCCAGGCCATCACCGAGCGCGTGGACGATGGCAACCCGGTTGGCATTGGGATAGGAGACGTGTGCTGCTCAGTTGTTTCCAGGCTCTTATTAGGGATATCGGCATGAGATTGCCCTTCCAGCCGGATAGTTCAAGGCGTGTCAAGGTCGACACTGGTACAGGAAAGAACCCACGTGGCTACGGAGGTAGTGGACCATATCGTCGATGTGATTCCCGTTGACGACGAGCCGTTTGTCCAGAGGGTGCTCGGCCCATTTCGCGACCAGCCTTTCGCGCTTGGTGGCGCTAAGTCTTCCCCCCTCGTGAACCACAATGTTGCGAAGCAGGAAGAAGTTATAGATCCAACAGATAGCCGTGTCGCCGTTCAGCTGCGAATCGATGCTGTGCTTTTCGTGAATTGCCCTCACCATGCACAGCGTTTGATTCCTTATTTCGATCGGAACACCCTTTCTTCGCCCAGATACGATTCGAATGCTGCTTCCCGCTCGAGCTCCGAGACTCTCTCCGAGCTTCGCTATGAACACTTCGAATAGGGAGCACAGAGCAACCATCGCTTGGTAGGCATTCAGCCTTTCGTACTCACCGCGCTGATAAAGCTCTGTTACGTCATTGGCTTGACGAACCGTGGTCGCGACGAGCGGGAAGTCGTTGCTCATTCGCATCTCTAGCTCGTAGCCTTCTGGAAGCTCCAGGGAAGCAATTAGCTTGCCACTGGCTCCAGCGGCCAAGTAGAAGGTGGCCAGATCCGATACGTTCTTAAGGAACTGATCACACTGCTGCTCGATCACACTTAGATCATATTGCCCCACTCCAACTCCATATCACTCCGCATGAGAGATCGGAAGATATCAGCAATGAGCTCGCTGACAGCCAGTCTCCATCTGGAACATCGTCTTCAGGACCGGGGCGCTCTGTCTTCCAAGATCGACTTGGTGCAGCCTGCCGTTTCCTGGACTGAGCACGACCCAGCCCTAGGAATAGCAGATCACGAAGCGTGGGCGCCAAGTTCTTCACCAATGGTCGACCCGCTCGGCTGGTGATAGCCACACTTCAAGCCATCCCCATGTGCGTAAGTCCGGCATCAGTCGCGAACTGTTCCAAGACTGGTGGTTTGGGAAGTACGCTGATCAGTTCAAGACCCTTGAGCATCCTGCGCTGAAGAGCGTGACTCAGTTGGTCAACATGGTGAAAGCTGGGGAAGGGAATCCGTTCACGCATCCCAGCATGCGCCGTTGGCGGCATAACGCTGCTTGGGTCTGACAGTATGTCCGGCGCGGAGGGCTACCTGTGAATTGTCCAGGCTTATGTAGACATTGGCAGCGCGATGCTGGGGTCAGCTTCCTGCCAAGAGCAGACCTGCCTGGCTCTTCAGCACGGACAGCATCGGCGGAAGCAGTTGCTAACATTACAAGCTACTACTCCCTGGAAGGACGTCGCCCGCATGCCTTTCCTGGCTTTCCGCCGAGTCGCAGCGCTGACGCTCGTGGCGTTGCCAGCCTGTCTGTTTTCTACGTTATCAGCGGCGGAGCCTGCTTCTGAGACCAGCGCCTTCATCCACCCCATCAACAATGCCGAAGACGCCCCCTTGGTAGAACTGGGTAGCAGCGGCCTGCTGCGCTATGCCTTGTACTCCGAACGCGGTAGCGATCACGCGCGCAACATCGTCCCGGACTTCTCCCGCGCCGGCTACCAGGGCGGCGGCGTCAGTCTGCCCACCCGCTCCAGCATTCGTGTTGTCGAGGTCCTCGAGCCAAACGCCGAGGGTGACGACTATCCCCGCATCCAGGCAGCCATCGACGCGGTCGCCGTCCGTGTCCAGGACAGCCGGGGCCTACGCGGCGCTGTTCTGCTGCGGCGCGGCCACTATAGATTGAGCAAGACGCTGACCATCCAGGCCAGCGGCGTGGTGTTGCGCGGTGAAGGTCGAGGTGCCGACGGCACGGTGATCCGCTCCGAAGTCAGCGATCGGCAGGGCAGGATTCTTGAAGTGGGCAGCAGCGAATCCGCGGTTCCCCGCGCCGCTCTGGACCCACGCCGGACCGCCATCACCATGGACTACGTGCCGGTGGGGACGATGCGGATCACAGTGAAGTCCGCAGCCGGCTATCGCGTGGGCGATACGGTATCGATCGCGAGGGAACCCAATGCCCGCTGGGTCGGCCCCGAGGGCATCGATACCGCACGATACCGCTGGACGCCCAGCGACTACGCTGTGTACAGCGAACGCGTCGTCACCGCCGTAGACCACGACACGATCACCCTGGATGCCCCGATCATGGATGCCATCGCGACGCGCTTCGGTGGCGGCAGCGTCTATCGCACGGATCCTATCCGCATCTCGCAGGTGGGCATTGAAGACCTCCGCCTTGAGGGTAATCCCGAGACCGGTACGGTCAACGGCACCGCCGATTCCGGCCCCTTTACTGCGCTCCGCTTGGGTGCAATTTACAACTCATGGGTTCGCGGTGTAACGGTGCGTTATGTGTCGCATGGATTCGTGACCCGCAACGGCGCGCAGTTCAATACCCTGCAGGACATTGCCTATCTCGACCCGAGGTATGGCGAAACCCAAGGCGCCCGTCGCTATGTGTTCCTTTACGAGGGCAACGCCGCCTTCAATCTGATCCAGCGCTGCTACAACCAGGGCGGCAGGCATACCTTCGTCATCGGCGCACGTGTACCCGGTCCCAATGTGTTTCTCGACTGCCTCGCCGTAGGTGACAGCAATGACAGTGGTCCACATCATCGCTGGTCCACCGGCACGCTGTATGACAACACCAAGGGATACATGCTGCGGGCACAGAACCGCCGGCACAGCGGAACGGGGCACGGGTGGGCGGGCGCGCAGCAGATGTTCTGGAACACCGAGCACGACATCTACGTCATCCAGGCGCCGCCGTTCGCGATGAACTGGAGCGTGGGACAGGTGGGCGCTATTGCACCGGGGAAATTCCCGCCTGAGGAACCTGCGGGGATCGTGCAATCGATGGGCCAGGTGGTGACACCTCGCAGCCTGTATCTGCAGCAGTTGCGTGATCGTCTGGGCGAACAGGCGGTGATCAACATCACCACTGAAGCGCAACGTGACGGACGTATCTGGGACAGCTTGGCGGCTGGTGCGGGGGACTAGCGCTCGCACCAAAGAGATCGTCCTGAAGCGAGGGTTCGCTTCCGGCCAAAATCGGACATCGGCGACCTCTCCGACTCCGCCCTCAGCGAGTAGACGTTTTGGATTCAGGCACAAACTGCATCGGCCGCTCGGGCCACGCACATGCGCTGTTGAACCTGAACTCCAGTTTCGGCGGTGCATGGCGAGGGGTGAGTCCGTTTCGGAACCCGAGCCACATCAGCGCCGTGTCCAGCGGCTGTTCCTGCTCGAATTCCGCACGCACGAAGCATTGGCGGTTCAGGTCGCCCGCGGGCGCGATGTGCAACTGAGTGGGGCAGCCAGGCGCAGCTGCGTCGGCCACCTGGCGATCGATCTGCACCTGCATGGCGTCGAGCATTTCTCCAACGGTGAGCAGATACCAACCCGTCGTGTCGATCCGGATCTTGTGCATCGTTGCGAACTGACAGTGCAGGGAGGCGCGTAACACGGAATCTGTCTGCGCCTGCACTCTGTCCCACATTCCCTCGAGGATGACGATCGAACACCCCTCCGGATCATCCGTTCCACAAGACGTGAGCAGGGCATCGTTGCCACCCCACAAGCCGAACTGATTGCGCACGCCTGTGCCGTATCCCATGTAGAGCTGGCTGATGACAGCGTCCTTTGGGTTCCGCCGCATCCAATCGACGTCATCGGCGGGAAGTTCGCCCAGAAGTCGATCGACGGCTTCATCAACCGTACCAGGCCAGGGTGTGCTCGCCGGCGCTTCAGGCGCGCGCGGCGCGCACGCGACCAGCCCCAGCGAAAGCAGCGTGATCGTCCAGATCAGCGTCTTGCGCATGACTGGCCGGCCTCAGCCCGGGCGCTGGCGGCGCGCGTAGTCCACCAGGTCGCGCGGATAGACGCGATGGTCGATGGCGCTGTCGTCGATATCGTAGAGATACGCGATGGCGGCCGCCTCGAACGCCCAGTAGCCGACGAAGCGGCCATCGTCGTCCACATGGCTGTCATGCCAGGGCGCGTGCTCGAAGGCGGCGTACCAGCCCTCGCAGTAGGTGGCAAGCAGCGTGCTGGCCTCTTCCGGTGTATCGGCGTAGATTGCCTGCACAAGCGGCGTGCAGTAGTCGTGGAACCACTCGTCGACATCATGCCGGTCCGGCAGCACGCGCATCAGCAGGTCTTCATACAGCGTATCGCTGGCGACGAAGTTGGCCTGGTCCATCAAGGCGGCCACGCGCGCCAGCAGGTCCGGACGCCCCAACAGGATGCAGAGCGCGAACAGCTGCGTGCATTCCAGGTATTCATCCGGCCAGTGATCGATCGCAAACGGCGCAATCAGCGGTTGCCGCTCGTACTGGGCAAGCATCTGCTGGCGATGCTCCACGTGTTCCACCAGTGCTTCCAGCAGGGGCGGCAGCGACTCGACCGGGTGGCCGGCGGTGTAGGTGATGTACAGGTGCTCGGCAGCCAACCGCTGGAACCAGCGCGCGCGCAGCGAGCGTTCTTCCGTGTCCGAATCGGACTGGAAGCGGTGTTCCTGGAAAAAGGCGATCGTCGCTTGGCGGTCTTCCAGGAACTGCGCGTAGTGCTGGGCTTCAAGCGGAGCTTGGCGTGGCTGCATGGATCTTCCTTGACCGGGCATGTGCCCCCGGGATCGCCGGGCGCCGCAAACAAAAAAGCCGACCAAACGGCCGGCTTCTTCATGTTGCAGCGTGGTGGGCGGTACAAGGTTCGAACTTGTGACCCTTGCCGTGTGAAGGCAATGCTCTACCGCTGAGCTAACCGCCCGATGCTGCTGAGCCGCTCATTATAGGGCGGCAAATTTCGACGTCAACGGTTTCACCGAAATTTCTTCACATCGTGTGCGTGGGCTTGTCCGCGGTCAGGATGCCGGCCAGCAGGGTCTCGATCCGGTGGCGAACGGTCTCCCCTTCCGCGCCATCGGCCAGCTGTACGCCGATGCCTGCGGCACGGTTGCCCTGGGCCCCGGCCGGGGTCACCCAGATCACCTTGCCGGCCACCGGCAGGCGCTCGCTGGAGTCCGGCAGGGTGAGCAGCAGGAACACCTCATCGCCCAGGAAGTAGCGCTTGGGCGTGGGCACGAAGATGCCGCCGTTCTTCACGAACGGCATGTAGGCGCTGTACAGCGCGGCCTTGTCCTTGACGGCAAGGGACAGGATGCCCTGTCGGGCGTTGGTGGCGCTCATGCTCTATTCCCCTTGGCGTGCCGTTCGTTGACCTTTCCCCAGGCCAGCAGCAGCTCAACCACCGCAAGATCGGCGCGCACCGTGGTGCGCAGCAGGTCACGGGTGCGGTTGGCCGCATCGAACCAGGCGGCCAGCTTGTGCAATCGATCGGGATCGGTCAAGCCACCGCCGGTGGCCTGGGCCAGGGCGAGATCGGCGGCGTGCCGCAGGCGCAGGGCGGCGTTGTCGTCCGCGGTCCAGCGCTGGGCCAGTTCTACCGCGCCGGAGCGGCCGGCGACGAGGGCCTCCAGGTCGGTGGCGACCTGGCGGCGCAGGGCCAGGCCATCCTCGCGCAGCCACTGGTCGGCCAGGCCGGGGTGGCCGCGGGCAGCGTCCAGTGCTTCGCGGGCGCTGGCCTCGCTGTGGCCCAAAGTCTGCAGCCAGGCGAGCGCTTCCTCGCGCGGCGGCAGCTTGAACTCCAGGCGCTGGCAGCGGCTGCGGATGGTGGCCGGCAGGCGCGCGGGGTCGGCGCTGATCAGCCACAGGTAGCGGCCGGGCTGCGGCTCTTCCAGGGTCTTGAGCAGGGCATTGCAGGCGGCGCGGTTGATGGCGTCGGCGGGGTCGACGATCACCACCTGGGCCACGCCGTACTGCGGGGTCAGCGAGAGCTTCTGCGAGACCTCGCGGATCTGCTCGATCACGATCTCGGTGCGCAGCTTGTCGCCGGATTTGTTGGGGATGAACGAGATCCGCTGCAGGTCCGGGTGGGTGCCGGCGGCCAGCAGCTGGGCGCTGCGCTTGGCCGCGGCCGGCTCGCCCTGCCCCAGCACGTGCTCGGCCAGCCGCAGCGCGACGCCCAGTTTGCCCAGGCCGGCCGGGCCGCAGAACAGCAGGCCATGGCCGAGGCGACCGGCGTCGAGCGCGGCCACGGTCTGGTCATAGGCGCGCTGCTGCCAGGGGGAAAAGGGTTCAGCCACGATCCGGCTCCTGTGCCAACCATGCATCCACGGCCGCCACCACCGCGCCGGCGACGCCGGCCTGGTCCTGGCCGGCGTCGATCAGGCGGTAACGTGCGGGGTCTTCGCTGGCGCGCTGGCGGAACACCGCGCGCACCCGCTGGAAGAAATCATCGTGCTCGCTCTCGATCCGGTCCGGCCACATGTCGCGGCCGTTGGCGCGCGCGCGGCCGACCGCTACGTCCACATCCAGCAGCAGGGTCAGGCCGGGCAGCAGGCCGACGGCGCGGCGCTCCAGATCGGCGATCCACGCCGGGTCCAGGCCGCGGCCACCACCCTGGTAGGCGTAGCTGGAATCGGTGAAGCGGTCGCACAGTACATAGGCACCGCGCTGCAGCGCCGGGGCGATCACCTGGCGCACGTGCTGGGCGCGGGCGGCGAACACCAGCAGCAGCTCGGCCTCGGCCGAGAGCGGCTCGGCGGCGATCTCCTCGTCCGGCTTGAGCACCAGCCCGCGGATGCGCTCGGCCAGCGCGGTCCCGCCGGGCTCGCGGGTCAGCACCACCTCATGCCCGCGCGCCTGCAGGGCCTCGCGGATCGCGTTGATGGCGGTGGTCTTGCCGGCGCCCTCGCCCCCTTCCAGGCTGACGAAATGCGGGTGCCGGTGCAGCGCGGGACTCATCGGGGTGCGGCCTCTTGGGTACGTTTGCTGCGCAGCTGCTGCAGGTAGCGGGCAACGGCGGCGTTGTGGTCGGTGTAGTTGGCCGAGAAGATGTGCGCGCCACTGCCATCGCCGACCGCCACGAAGTACAGCGCATCGCCCTTGGCCGGCTGCGCGGCCGCATGCAGCGCATCGCGCCCGGGCATGGCGATCGGGGTCGGGGTCAGGCCGGCGCGCGTGTACGTGTTGTACGGCGTATCGGTGGTGAGGTCGCGCTTGCGGATGTTGCCGTCGTAGCTGCTGCCGATGCCGTAGATCACGGTCGGGTCGGTCTGCAGGCGCATGCCGATCTTCAGGCGGCGCATGAACACCCCGGCGATCTGCGGACGCTCGCTGGGCAGTGCGGTTTCCTTCTCGATGATCGAGGCAAGGATCAGCAGCTCATACGGTGAGTTCAGCGGCAGATCGTCCACGCGGCTGTCCCACGCGGCGGTGAGTTCTTTTTCCATGGCGGCATGCGCGCGCTTGAGCACGTCGATGTCGCTGTCGCCGCGCTGGTAAACGTAGGTCTCGGGCAGGAAGCGGCCTTCCGGGTGTTCGCCGGGGAAACCAAGCGCCTTCATCAGCGCGGCATCGTCCAGCGCATCGGTGGTGTGCACCAGCGGATCGGCACGCTTGAGCGCGGCGCGCAGCTGGCGGATGTTCCAGCCTTCCACGATGGTGACGCGGTGCTGCAGGACGCGGCCCTGGCGCATGCGGGTCAGCAGCTCGCGCGGGGTCAGCGCGGGATCGAGCGCGTATTCACCGACCTTGAGCTTGCCGGCGGCGTCGAGCTGGCGTGCCAGCAGCTGCCATTGGGTGTCGTTGCCCTCGTCCACGCCGGCCTGGCGCAGCTTGCCGAGCACGGTGCTGAAGCCATCGCCCGAGGCGATCACCACGCTCTCCGCGCTGGGGGTGACCGGCGCATCGGCAAACGCGCCCTGGCGATGCCAGAACCATGCGCCTGCGGCCGCGACCAGCAGGACCACCACCAGCAGCACGGCCAGTACGGCCAGACATCCGCGTTTCGCACCCGCCATGGTCACCTCGAATGAAATTCTTCGCCGCGCAGCATACCGCGCGGGTACTGCACACCGCCAAACGGCTCAGGCATCGCTGCCCAGCGCACGCAGCAGGCCGCGGGCCTTGGCACGGGTTTCGTCCAGTTCCTTGTCGGCGACCGAATCGACCACGATCCCGGCCCCGGTGCGGAAGCTGGCGGTGTCGGCGGCCACTTCGGCGGTGCGGATCAGGATGTTCAGGTCCAGGTCGCCATCGCGGTTCAGCCAGCCGAACGCGCCGGTGTAGGCACCACGCGCGGTCTGCTCCAGCTCGGCGATGATCTGCATGCAGCGCACCTTGGGGCAGCCGGTGATGGTGCCGCCGGGGAAGGTCGCGGCGATCACCTGGCCGGGGCTCACGTCCTCGCGCAGGCGGCCACGCACGTTGCTGACGATGTGGTGCACGTGGGCGTAGCTCTCCACGGTCATCAGCTCATCCACCTCCACGCTGCCCGGCGCGCAGATGCGGCCGAGGTCGTTGCGCTCGAGATCGATCAGCATCACGTGCTCGGCGCGCTCTTTGGGGTGGCCGACCAGCTCCTGGATGCGCGCGGCATCGTCATCGCCGGCGAAGCGCGGGCGGGTGCCGGCGATCGGGCGGGTCTGCACGTCATCGCCGTGCACCGAGACCAGGCGCTCGGGCGAGGAGCTGACCACCGCCCTGCCCTGCGCCATGAACAGCCCGGCGAACGGCGCGGGATTGGCCACGCGCAGCTGCGCGTACAGCGCCTGCGGCGAGAGCGTCCCGGCGAACTGCGCATTCCAGCGCCGCGAGAGATTCACCTGGAACACGTCACCCGCACGCAGGTAGTCGATCACCTTGCCGACGCCATCGGTGAAGCGCTGCGGCGCGTCCTCACCGATCGCGACCGGTGGCTGCCACGTCGGCAGCGGCGCCAACGTGGCGGCCGCAGCGAGGTCATCCTGCAGGGTCTGCAGCAGCGCCGCCTGCCCGGTCTCGCACACGGCGTGGAACTGGCCGAGCACGCGATCATGCAGCACCGCCGCCGGGCAGCGCAGCGCCAGCGCGGCGGGCAGCCCATCGGCGCGTGCCGGCAGCGCCAGCACGTCCTCGATCTGGCCGGCCAGTTCGTAATCCAGCATCAGCGCCCAGCCACCACGGAACGGCAGCGTGGTTTCTTCGCGCGGCTGCCGCAGCGCGGCCCAGTGCGCGTCCAGTACGTCGAGGAAGCGGCCGTCATGGGCGACGCCGTCCGCATCGCGCACCACGCCGTCGGCGTGCAGTGCGAGCGCTTCACCGTTGCCCATCAGCAGCAGGTCCCAGCGGCCCTGGGCGGTGCCCGAGGCGGTGGACTCCATCAGCAGCGGATAGCGCTGCGGGGCCAGGCGCTGCAGGGCCAGCAGGTCGGTGGTGGCGGGCAGCGGAAGCGTCTGGAACATGACAGGACACCGGAAGGGCGCGCAGCGTGCGCGGGGGCCAGATACACCAAGGCCGCCATGATGGCGGCCCGGGTGGGAGGACACGGAACGGGCGGTCAGACGCGCTTGAACACCAGCGTGCCGTTGGTGCCGCCGAAGCCGAAGCCGTTGGACATCACCACATCGACCTTGGCCTCGCGTGCGGTGTTCGGCACGTAATCCAGGTCGCAGCCCTCGCCCGCTTCATGCAGGTTGATGGTCGGCGGAATGATGTTGTCGCGCAGCGCCAGCACCGAGAAGATCGCTTCCACGCCGCCGGCCGCGCCGAGCAGGTGGCCGGTCATCGACTTGGTGGAGCTGACCATCATCTTGTAGGCGTGGTCGCCGAACGCGGTCTTCATGGCCATCGTTTCGCCCAGGTCGCCCAGCGGCGTCGAGGTGCCGTGCGCGTTGAGGTAACCGACCTGGTCCGGGGTCACGCCGGCGTCCTTCAACGCCATGGTCATGCAGCGTGCCGCGCCTTCGCCGTTCTCGCTCGGGGCGGTCATGTGGTACGCGTCCGAGCTGGCGCCGAAACCGGCCAGCTCCGCATAGATGCGCGCGCCACGCGCCTTGGCGTGTTCGTACTCTTCGAGGATCAGGATGCCGGCACCGTCGCCGAGCACGAAGCCGTCGCGTTCCTTGTCCCACGGGCGCGAGGCTTCCGCCGGCGCATCGTTGCGGGTGCTCATCGCCTTCATCGCGCAGAAGCCGCCCAGAGCGGTCGGCGAGGAGCCGCGCTCGGCACCACCGACCACCATCACGTCCGCGTCGCCGTACTGGATCATGCGCATCGCGGTGCCGATCGAGTGGTTCGAGGTCGCGCAGGCGGAGACCGCCGAGAACGACGGACCCTTCAGGCCGGTGATGATGCTCAGCTGGCCCGGGAGCATGTTGATGATGGTCTTGGGCACGTAGAAGGGCGAGATCTTCTTGCCCTCGTGGAAATCGATGGTCTGCTCTTCGATGCCCAGCAGGCCGCCGATGCCCGCGCCCACGATGGCGCCGATGCGCTCGGCGTTGCCGTCGGTGATTTCCAGGCCCGAATCGTTCAAGGCCATGAAGGCGGCACCGAGGCCGTAATGAATGAACGGGTCCATCTTCTTGGCATCCTTGCCAGTGACCCGGAATTTGCCGAACTGTTCGTTGTCGGCGGTGATGTCGAAGTCCCTGACCTCACCTGCGATCTTGGTGGTGAAACGGTCCAGGTAGGACTGCGAAACGTTGGTCAGCGGACCGATGCCGGAACGGCCTTCGGTGATGCCCTTCCAACTGCTGGCCATATCATTGCCCAATGGCGAGACCATGCCCATGCCGGTAACGACGACGCGACGCTTCATTGCAGATTCTCCTGACCCGGGTGTTGCGGGTATCACGCGGTATAACGCTCAAAAGCACAGGGCCGCAAGCGCGGCCCCATGGGTTTGCCGCACGCGGTCGCGGCAATCGCCACGGCCGCGCGCGAGCCGCCTGACATCAAGCCTTGACGTGGGCGTTGATGTAGTCGATCGCAGCCTGCACGGTGCTGATCTTTTCGGCTTCTTCGTCCGGGATTTCGCACTCGAACTCTTCTTCCAGCGCCATCACCAGTTCAACGGTGTCCAGCGAGTCAGCGCCCAGGTCATCGACGAACGATGCGCTGTTGGTGACTTCCTCTTCCTTGACGCCAAGCTGTTCGACGACGATTTTCTTGACGCGTTCTTCGATGGTGCTCATTGGATATCGCTCCAGATGGAGTAGTGGTTCAAAAATGACGCCATCCGGTGAGGGATGACCGTGGGATAGTGTAGTGGAAACCAGCGACACCTTGCATTGCAGCAAAACATCAAACGGATCAACCACTTGCGGCGCAATCCATGCGCCACATGCTTACGGCATGTACATGCCGCCGTTCACATGGAGGGTTTCGCCGGTGATGTAGCTGGCCGAAGGACCGGCCAGGAACGCCACCGCGTTGGCGATATCGGACGGCTCGCCGAGCCGCTCCAGGGCGATCGACTTGACCAGGCCGGCGCGCTGCTCTTCCGGCAGGGACTTGGTCATGTCGGTATCGATGAAGCCCGGCGCGACCACGTTGACGGTGATCCCGCGCGAGCCGATTTCCTTGGCCAGCGACTTGGAGAAGGCAATGATGCCGGCCTTGGCCGCGGCGTAGTTGGCCTGGCCGGCATTGCCGGTCACGCCGATCACCGAGGCGATGTTGATGATGCGGCCCTTGCGCGCCTTCATCATGCCGCGGATGACGGCCTTGGAGGTGCGGAAGACGCTGGTCAGGTTGGTGTCCAGGATCGCCTGCCAGTCTTCTTCCTTCATCCGCAGCAACAGGTTGTCGCGGGTGATGCCGGCGTTGTTGACCAGGATGCTGATGGCGCCGAATTCCTTGGCGATACCGTCGAGGACGGCCTCGAGCGCAGCGGCGTCGGTGACGTTCAGCGCGCGGCCGTGGCCACCCACGGCGGCCAGGCGTTCGCCGATGGCGGCGGCACCGGCGTCGGTGGTGGCGGTACCGATGACGGTCGCGCCCTGCGCGGCCAGTGCGTCGGCGATCGCGGCACCGATACCCCGGCTGGCGCCGGTGACCAGTGCGATTTCACCCTGAAGGGGCTTGCTCATCTCATTTCCTCAAACGGGACCGGTCCGGCCGGCCTGGCACGAAGCCATTCCAGCATGGACGCGATCGGAAGACATCAGGCGGCCCAGGTCTCGCGGGCCGTCTCGAAATCGGCGGGCGTGGACAGTGTGCGCGCGTCCAGCGATTTGTCGATGCGCTTGATCAATCCGCTCAGCACCTTGCCCGGGCCGCATTCGGCCACGCGGGTGACGCCACGGCCGGCCAGGGCCTGCACGCAGCCGGTCCACTGGACGGGCAGGTAGAGCTGCTGCACCAGCGCCTGGCGGATGGCGTCGACGCCGTCATGCACGCGGGCATCCACGTTCTGCACCACCGGCAGCGCCGGAGCGCGCCAGTCCAGGCCAGCCATGGTTTCCGCCAGGCGGTTGGCGGCTTCGCGCATCAGCGGGGTGTGCGAGGGCACGCTGACGGCGAGCTTGACGGCCTTGCGGACGCCCTTCTCGGCCAGCAGGGCGAGCGCGCGGTCCACGGCGGCAGCGTCGCCACCGATGACGATCTGGCCGGGCGAGTTGTAATTGGCGGGCACCACGACCTGGCTGCCGGCGGCCTGCTCGCAGACCTCCACGACCAGGGCGTCTTCGGCGCCGAGCACGGCGGCCATGGCGCCGACGCCGGTCGGGGCGGCTTCCTGCATCAGCTGCCCGCGCAGGCGCACGAGGTGTGCGCCGTCACGCAGGGTCAGCGCGCCGGCGGCCACCAGGGCGGTGTATTCGCCGAGGCTGTGGCCGGCCAGCACGGCCGGCTGGACGCCACCCACGGCGTTCCAGGCGCGCCACACGCCGATGCTGGCCGCGAGCAGGGCCGGCTGGGTGTATTCGGTGCGGTTGAGCATTTCCTCGGGACCGCCCTGCGACAGCGCCCACAGGTCGACACCGGCGCCGTCGGAGGCTTCGGTGAAGGCCTCGCGGATCTGCGGGTGCAGCTCGGCCAGTTCGGCCAGCATGCCCAGCGACTGCGAGCCCTGGCCCGGGAACACGAATGCGAGATTGGTATCGGTCACGCGATCATCCGCCTGCAAAAATCGAACGGCGAATGATAAAGGGGAACGTCGCCCTTCGTCTGTACTGCCGCGTATGTCGGGCCCTTCGTCAGGTAAACAGCTGGAGGATGTCCAGGTCGCCGTCGGTGAAGAAATCGAAGCAGAGGGCCACGACCATCAGCACGCCCAGCGTGGTGGCGCCGTGGACGATCAGGATGGAGTGGGCCAGCGCGCGGGCGGAGCGGCCCATCTTCAGGCTGGCGCGGGCCAGGCCCTGCAGGCGGCCGGTGACGTCGTGGGCATGCGCGAGGACCGGGGCTTCGGCGCCGTCCATGGCCTGGGCCATGAGGGTCTGGAGCTGCTGCGGGCGGTCCTCGTAGTACTTGGCGACGCCGTAGCCGAACATCAGCCAGTCGCGGGCCTGGGCCTGGGCGAGGTCCATGACTTCCAGGGGGTCTTCCTCGAAATCGATGAAGCCGATGGCGCTGCCATCCCAGGTGAGGTTGCGCGGCAGAGGCTGGCCGAAATAGGCGCCCTTGCTGTGCGCCTGGGCGATCGCATGCATGGCCGCGGACACGAGGCGGTCGCGACCGGCGTCGTCGGCTTCGCGCAGGCAGGTGTTGAACGAGGAGCCGTTGTCGCCCAGCACCAGGGCCGCGTGGCCGCTGCCGATCACGCTGGGGACGTTGACGCCCTGGGCCTGCAGTTCGGACAGGCGGCGGGCTTCGGTTTCGCGGGCGGCGTCGCCGCCACGGTGCGGCGGCGGGCGCAGGGCATCGAGCTGGAAGCGGCGGGCGATGAAGTTCAGCAGGCCCAGCGCGACCACGCGGCTTCCTTCGCCGTACTGCTTCAGCCAGGCGCGCTGCCCTTCAATGACGATGGGCTCAACCATGACAGTTCTCCTGAAATGCATACGGCCCCGTAATGGGGCCGTAACGACAGCGTCACGTTGTCGTAACTGACGCTATCAATAACGCAGCAGAGCAGAACCCCACGTGAAGCCGCCGCCGAAGGCTTCCAGCAGCAGCAGCTGGCCACGTTCGACGCGGCCGGAGCGGACCGCGTGATCCAGCGCCATCGGCACCGAGGCCGAGGAGGTGTTGCCGTGCTTGTCCACCGTCACCACGACCTGGTCCATGGACATGTCCAGACGCTTGGCGGTGGCTTCGATGATGCGCAGGTTGGCCTGGTGCGGGATCAGCCAGTCCAGGTCGTCCTTGGTCAGCGCGTTGGCTTCCAGGGTTTCGTCGACGACCGAGTCCAGCGCCTTGACGGCGTACTTGAACACGTCGTTGCCCTTCATCAGGATCGCGCCGCGGGCATTCTCGCCCTCGCCGAAGCCAGCCGAGACGCCGACCGGGTTCCACAGCAGCTCTTTCTTGCTGCCATCCGAATGCAGGTGGGTGCTGAGGATGCCGGTGTCTTCGTCGGCCTTGAGCACGACGGCGCCCGCGCCATCGCCGAACAGCACGCAGGTGGTGCGCTCGGTCCAGTCGACGATACGGGTCAGGGTTTCTGCACCGATGACCAGCACGTGGCGTGCATCACCGGAGCGGATGAATTTGTCGGCCACGCTCAACGCGAACACGAAGCCCGAACAGGCGGCGTTGACGTCGAAGGCGGGGCAGCCGGTCGCACCGAGCTTGGCCTGGATCAGGCACGCGGTGGACGGGAAAATCAGGTCAGGCGTGGTGGTACCCACCACGATCATGTCGAGCTGCGAAGCGTCGATACCGGCCGCTTCAAGCGCACGTACCGCGGCGTGGTAGCCGAGGTCGCTGGTGGTCTCGCCTTCGGCCGCAATGTGCCGTTCGCGAATCCCCGTACGCGATTGAATCCACTCATCGCTGGTGTCGACCATTTTCTCCAGATCCTGGTTGGTCAACACTTTTTCGGGCAAATAACTACCAGTGCCCGCGATCCTCGAGTAGATCCGCTTGCTCATTACATGTCCTGTAGCACGATCACCAAATGGGGTGATCGGGAAGAATGGGGTAAAGGCCGCCGCCCGACCGGGCAGCGGCCTTCACAAATCAATCTTCTTCGACGGCCGAGTTCGACTTGGTCGTGATCACCTTCTTGCCGCGGTAGAAACCGTCAGCGGTGATGTGATGACGCAGATGCACTTCACCGGTGGTCGGATCGGTGGACAGCTGCTTGGCGCTCAGGGCGTCATGCGCACGGCGCATACCGCGGCGGGACGGGGTGACACGGGATTTCTGCACAGCCATGGGATTGCTCCAAACTCGGTTCGTTTTGCTTCGTCGTATCGTCGCGCAGGACGCCAGCGCCCAGCACAGTTTTCGCTTTCGCCGCAGCCGCCGACGACAATCCGGCTGCTATTGTTTTTTCAGTGCCGCCAATGCCGCGAACGGATTGGCCTTGCTGATTTCTTCTTCGGTCGGTGCCCAGTCCTTGTCCACGGCCTCACCATCGGGAGACAGCGGCACGACGGGCACGGCCAGGACGAGTTCGTCCTCGACCAGTTCCAGCGGTCGCAGCATGCCGTCTTCCGGCACCAGCCACGGTTCCCAGCCTTCCGGCAGCGAGGACTCTTCCTCTTCGCTGCGGATCAGGCCGAGCCGCTGCACCATCGAAACCGGCAACAGGAAACGCTGCAGGCTGCGCTGACAGATCAGCGGCAGCGCGGTGTCGATGGACAGTTCAACATAGGATACCTGCAGGATGTCGTCGTGCGCGAATTCCAGTGCATAGGTGCACGTTCCTTCGGTATCGGCGACAAGGCCCTGGAGGCGGGTCAATTCCGCTAGATCCACCTGGCCGTCGAAGCACCTGCGTGCTGCGACCATCCGCCAAGCATCCAGCATTTCGGGCACGTTTGCGGACATAAGCCGCTGAATGTTAAGGATCGTCCGGGCTGCTGTCAAATACCTGCGCAGTCAGGTTGCCGATCCCCGCCCCAAGGGCCCAGACTGCCGGCCTTCCGTCCCCGGTATTGTCGCATGACCCCACTGCTGCTTGCCTCCACTTCCCGCTACCGCCGCGACCTGCTGGAGCGGCTCGGCCTGCCCCTGGAGACCGCCCGCCCCGAGGTGGATGAGACGCCCGCCGCCGGCGAGGCCCCACGCGCCGTAGCGGTGCGCCTGGCGCGGGCCAAGGCCGAGGCGGTGGCCCGGATCCACCCCGGCCGCTGGGTGATCGGCTCGGACCAGGTCGCGGAACTGAACGGCGCCCCGCTGGGCAAGCCGGGCACGGTCGACGCTGCCCACGCGCAGCTGGCCGCGATGTCCGGGCAGGTGGTGGAGTTCCACACCGCGGTGAGCCTAGTGCGCGATGGCGAGGCGCTGGAGACCTGTGACCTGACCCGGGTCCACTTCCGGGCCCTGGGCGCGGCCGAGATCGCCCGCTACGTGGCCGCCGAGCAGCCGCTGGACTGCGCCGGCAGCTTCAAGTGCGAGGGCCTGGGCATCACCTTGTTCGAGGCGATCGAGAACCGCGACCCGACCGCCCTGATCGGGTTGCCGTTGATCGCGCTGAGCCAACTGCTGCGCCAGGCCGGCTACACCCTGCCCTGAGCCTCAGCGCAGCTGCAGCGCCTGCAGGCAGCCCGCATCGAGGTCGCCGGTCGCCCAGCCGACCCAGCGCCCGGCCACGGGCATGGCCAGGCCCACCGGCCGTCCCGCACAGTGCAGGACCAGCCGCGGCGCCCTGCTCTGCGCAGTGAAGTCGATGCGCCACGCCGTGCCACCGAGCGTGTTGCGCACGGCCACCAGGGACACATCGCGGATCGGGACGGCCACGGCCGTTGACGCCGTTCGCTCTCCCTGCAGATGAAGGGTTTCCGGCCAGGCGAACATCGCGCTGCCGTGCGCACGCAGGCTGGGCAGCGCGGCCTGCACTTCGGCGGGCACGCTCTCGCCATGGGTCTGGTCCGGATCGACCACGCCGGCCGCCGCGGCCGTGGCGGTCATGCTGGCCACGCGCTGCATGCTGGCGCCCAGGTAGGCCATCCATGCCGTACTCGGCAGGGCCGCCACGGCCAGCAGCAGCGCCGCCCAAGCCACCACGCGGGGACGGCGCGGGCCAACGCGCACGAGCGTCCACAGCAGCAGACCGGACCAGAACAGCCACGACCAGGGCACATAGCGCGGCGCGGCCAACTGGGCGGGGAAGTCGGCGAAATAGGACCAGCGGCTGAGGGCGACCAGCCCCCCCACGGCGAGGCCGAACCAGGCCATCGCCAGCGCGACGGATTCCCCTGCCCCGGCGCTGCGCCCGCGCTGCCCGCTGCGCCAGGTCATGCCAAGCAGGCCGACCACACCGGCCGCGCCGATCAGCAGATGCGGCCAGCGCGAGGTCATCACCGGTCCGAACAGCGACTGGTACGCGCTCGCCACGGCATGCACCGCACTGCGCACCGGCGCGAACGGCAGCTGCTGGGCCGCCGCCGGATCCAGTGCCGGCCACGCCAGATAGATGAAGGGCGAGGCGAGCCAGCGCAGCAGCACGTCCAGTTGTGCCAACGGCATCAACCCCATCTGCGAAGGCATGCCCGTGCGCCCCATGCCCAGGTGCAGGCCAACGGCCACGAACAGCCCGGCGATCAAGGGCAGCCAGTGCGACACCGGTGCACGACGCACCGCCAGCACCGCGGCCAGCCCGACGAACACCGCCACGCCACTGCCGAAGGAGAACGTCGCCGCCACGCCACACACGGCGGCCAGCACCGCACCGCGGCGATCCCCACGCAGCAGCAGGGCGACACCGGCCATCAGCGCGACGGTGATCAGGTAGGCATGCACGGACTCGTTGCCATGGGTCAGCGCGCGCTGGCTGCCCAGCCAGAAGATCGACAACACGCCGACCAGGGTTGCCGCGGCGCACACCGACGGCGCCAGCGCATCGGCCTTGAGGATGCGGGCCAGCAGCCACACCGTCGCCAGCGCCAACACCATCCCGGTGCCGATCTGCAGCCATTGATTGCCGTGCAGCCAGCACAGCTCGGCGTAGCGCACCAGGTTCGGCAGGATTTCGCGGTGACCGTTGTCCGATACCAGCACGTTGGACGGCCATGGCATTTCCAGCAGCTTCTGGGTGAAGCGCCATGGATCGGCGTACAGCACGCGCGGCGAGAGCCAGGCCATGGCCGCGAGGCCCACCCCGACGACGGCCGCCACCGCGCACCACAGCAGGCGCGTCAGCACGGGCGACACCTTCGCGGCAGGCGCGTGGGCAGCAGACAAGGGGGCAGATTCCTGCGGCGCATTGCGCATGAGGGTGTCATCCATGGAAGAGCACGTGCGCTCAGCGCGCGGGGACGGTGAAGGCCTGTTCCTGCCACTGCTCCACGCTGCCGTCCTTGCCGTGCAGCGTCATGCCCAGCCAGTGGCGGCCGGGCGCGAGGTGGTCGGTCTTCAGCGTGGCATCGAAGGCCACGTCGGGGTGCTGCGGATCGGTGGAGATCTTCCAGGCACCGGTGATGTCATACGCGCGCCCATAGACCGCATCGCCGACCGGCATGCCATCGATCAGCAGCTCGACCCGGTCGATGCCGACGCCATCCTTGAAGGCCCAGCCACGCACCTCGAGTGGGTCGCCGACTGCGGCGCCGGGCTGCGGCGTATCCACCCAGGCCATCGCCGGGGTCACGCACGGCCCTTCGGCGCGCTCGGCCGGCAGCCTGAAAAGCAGGAAGCGCTGGTAGCCGTGATCGTTGCTGACCACGCGCGGCGGCGGCAGCGGCCCCACCTGCTCGCAGACCGCGTGGTACCGCTCCAGCAGATCGCGATAGCGTTGATCGCTGGGCGAGAGCACCAGCAGCATCGGCGTATCGCGCTGGCCGTCGTGCAGCAATCCCCACAGGCCGAGCTGTGCGCTGCGGCCATGCTTGTCGTTCAACGGATGGCGCAGCACCTCGATCGAGGGATCGCGCAGCTGGAAGCCCAGTTCCGCGCCGACCTTGAAGTTGCCGGCCAGCACGCGCGTACCGGGCGGCATGCGTTTCAGTTCTTCGCGTACCGCGCCGGCCAGCGGTTCCCAGCCGGCGAAGTTGCGCGGGTAATACTTGTAGCCCGCCAACTGCTCGCGCACGCTCGGAATGGAGACCATCAGGTAGTAGCCGAAGGCCAGGGCGAGCCCGGCACCGGCCAACCACCAGCCGGTGCGGCGCAGCCAGCGCGGCCAGCCGTTGAGCACTACCGGCACCGCGATCAGCAGCGCGAGGTAACCCGGCAGCGGCCAGTGGAAACTGATGCGCTCCACATCGGTGAAGAAGCCCAGGCCGAAGATGGACAGCGTCGATACCGCGCCGATCAGGCCGAAGTAGCGCCATTGCGCGCGCGCGCCACCGCCCGAGCGGGTACCGGCCAGGGCCACCTTCCACATCGCGATGCACAGGATCGGGGTGACCAGCATCGGCTGGATCACCAGGAACCACAGCCCGCTCCATTCGAACGCCCACGGGTGGCGCTCGACCACCTGGAATTTCAGGCCCGCATCATGGTTGTCGGCATTCCACGACAGCAGCGGCAACCACGCCAGCACGCCCACAGCCAATGCGACCCACACGCGCGGATCGCGCAGCATGCGCCGGCCCTGCGGCAGCACCAGCAGCGCGATGAAGCCGACCACGATCACGCCGATGAAGCGGTAATGGCTGAGCGCGCCGATCGCCAGGCCAGCGGCCAGCTTCACTGCCGCCGCCGCATCGACACTGCGCAGCAGGCGCGCGCCGGCATCCAGGCACAGCACCGCGGCCAGCGCCATCGGCACATCCGGCACGGCCAGCATGCCCAGCGTGGCCGACAGCGGCATCAACAACGTCAGGCTGCCGGCCTGCCAGCCGGCCACCGCACCGAACCAGCGCGTGGCGATCCGCGAGACCAGCCATGGCAGCCACGCACCGATCGCCAGGAACGGCAGGCGCAGCGCGAGCACATGGTTGCCGCCCACTTCCACGCCCAGGCGTGCCAGCCATGCGGTCAGCCCGGGCAGGTCCGAATAGGCCGCGGCCAGATGCTGGCCTTCCTGCCAGTAGAAGGCTTCGTCCACGAACAAGGGCAGACGTGCGGCCACCACCAATTTGACGGCGGTGACCAGCGTCCACAACAACAGGAATATGGTGCGTGCGCGTTGTTCGCCCTGCATTGCTCTATAGAATCAGTGGAATCATCGAATCGAGACGGACATGGATCATTCGCCCCCCGTGCCAGCCATGCTAACCGATGTACTGCGACAGTCCCTTCGCGCCGCCCAGGATCAGGTCAACGGGCTGGTGCTGGGCAAGGCGCAGGAGGTGCGGCTGGCCTTCGTGGCGCTGCTCTCCGGTGGCCATCTGCTGATCGAGGACCTGCCCGGGCTGGGCAAGACCACCCTCGCCCATGCCATGGCCTCCAGCCTTGGGCTGGGCTTCCAGCGGGTGCAGTTCACCTCCGACCTGCTGCCTGCCGATGTGCTCGGCGTCTCGGTATACGACGCGGGCACCCGCCAGTTCCAGTTCCACCCCGGCCCGGTCTTCACCCATGTGCTGCTGGCCGACGAGATCAACCGCGCGCCACCGCGCACCCAGAGCGCACTGCTGGAAGCGATGGCCGAGCAGCAGGTGACCCTGGATGGCGTGACCCATCCGCTGCCGGATCCGTTCTTCGTCATTGCCACCCAGAACCCGGTCGACCTGTGCGGCACCTTCCCGCTGCCGGACTCCCAGCTGGACCGCTTCCTGCTGCGGCTGGCGCTGGGCTACCCCAATCCGGAATCCGAGCGCGAGCTGCTGCGCGGCACCGATCGCCGTCATCTGATCGCGCAGGCCACCGCGCGCCTGAGCGAGCTCGAGGTGCGCACGCTGCGCGAGGCGGTCGGCCAGGTACATGCCAGCGAAGCCCTGATCACCTACGTGCAGGCCCTGCTCGCGCGCAGCCGCCAGCACGCCGGGGTGCGCGTCGGCCTGTCGCCACGCGCCGGCCTGGCGCTGCTGCGCGCGGCGAAGGCGCATGCGCTGCTGCTGGGCCGCGCGCACGTCGTGCCCGAGGACGTGCAGACGCTGTTCGTCGCGGTGGCCGGGCATCGCCTGGTGCCGGAGGCCGAAGCCGGCAACGGGCCCGCGCTGGCCCGCGCCATCCTCCAGACCGTGCAGGTCGACTGAGATGCGCCGCGGCTGGGGAGCCCGCTGGCAGCAACTGCAACACCTGGCGCGGCCGCGCCGACCGGAGCACCTGCCGTGCCGGTTCGACCGGCGCCGCATCTATGTGCTGCCGACGCGCTTCGGCCTGTTCGTCGCCGCGCTGCTGTCGGCGATGCTGATCGGCGCACTGAACTACAACAACAACCCGGCCCTGCTGCTGGCGCTGCTGCTGGCCACCGTCAGCATCGCCAGTGCGATCAGCGCGCACCTGCAGCTGTCCGGCCTGCAGGTGGATGCGGTCTCGGCCGAACCGGTCACCGCGGGCGCGCCGTTGCGGCTGCGCATCAGCCTGTCCCGCGCCGATACCCGCGCCCGCCGCGGACTGCATGTGGAGCACGCCGGCGTCGGCGCGTTCGGGCACCTGGTCGACAGCGACCAGATCGAAGTCGATCTCGATCTGCCCACCCAGCAGCGCGGCTGGTTCGACCTGGACCGGATCCGCCTCGCCACCACCCAACCGCTCGGCCTGGTGCGGGCGTGGTCGTGGGTGTGGCCGGAGACGCCCCTGCTGGTCTATGCCGCACCGGAATCGCACGCCCCCGCCCTGCCGGAAAGCGGCGGCGATCCACTGCATACCCGCGTGCACGCCAGCGGCGACGAGCTGCATCAGCTGCGCCCCTATCGCGCTGGCGACCCCACCCGCAGCATCGCGTGGAAGCACTCGGCGCGGCGCGACACCCTGCTGGTGCGCGAGTACGAAAAACCGGTCGGGGTGGAGATCGTGCTGGACTGGTGGCGACTGGCGCCGCTGGGCACCGAAGCACGGATCGCGCGGATGGCGCGCTGGGTCGACCTGGCCGAACGCGAAGGCCGCCGTTACACGCTCAAGCTGCCGGGCCAACCGGTGCTCGGCCCCGGCAACGGCAGCGCCCATCACCATCTGTGCCAGCGCGCGTTGGCGCTGTTGCCCCATGACTGACACGCCCGCCTCCCTGCTGAGCCCCGGGGCGCGCGCCTGGACGCTGGCCAGCGCGGCGCTGGGCCTGGTGCCGCTGCTGCTGCAGCTGCCCACCGTGCTGGCCGTCGTCATCGCCGGTGTCGCCCTGCTCACCGCCGCCGCCTCACGCCAGCGCCTGCTGCCGGGCGCGCTGCGCCTGCTGCTGGTGCTGGGCATGCTCGCCGCCATCTACTGGCAGATGGGCCCGCGCCCCGGCCGCGACACCGGCTGCGCGCTGCTGGCAGCCATGCTCGCGCTGAAGTCAAGCGAGCTGCGCAGCCTGCGCGATGCCCGCAGCCTGGTCGGCTTCGGCTTGTTCGGCCCGTTCGCTGCGTTCCTGCTCGACCAAGGGCCGCTGACCATGGCGCTGGCGGTGATGGCCGGCCTGGTCGCCCTGCTCGCCCTGCAGCGGCTGGCACACCTGGAGGGCCAGGCACCACCGGCGCCGCTCAAGCGCCAGCTGCGCGGCATCGGCCGACTGGTCCTGCTCGGCCTGCCGCTGGCGCTGGCCGGCTTCTGGCTGTTCCCGCGGTTGAGTGAACCGCTGTGGGGCATCCCGGACCGCGCGGTCGGCAAGCCCGGCCTGTCGGACACGATGGAGCCCGGACAGTGGCTGGACCTGATGGCCGATGACACCCCGGCGCTGCGCGTGCAGTTCTTCGGTGCGATCCCGGCGCCGCAGCAGCGGTACTGGCGCGGCCCGGTACTGACCCGTTTCGATGGCCAGCGCTGGGAACAGGACACGCGGCAGAGCGAACGCGCGCCCGCCGCGGTGACCCGTGCCGCCACCCAGTGGGAGTACCAGATCGATTACGAGCCGACCGACCGCCGCCAGCTGGTCGCGCTGGACCTGCCGCTGCAGGCGCCGCCGGGCAGCGAACTGGATGCCAACCACAGCCTGCGCAGTCGCGCGCCGCTGAACGCATTGACCCGCTGGCGGCTGACCTCCGCGCCGGCCGTGGCCTATACCGAAGCGTTGACGCCGTACGAGCGCCGGCTGGCGCTGCAGCTGCCCGCCGGCGTGAACCCGCGCACGGCCGTGCTGGCCCGCCAATGGCGACAGGAGGCCGGCAGCAACGATGCGGTGATCGTGCAGCGCGCGCTCGACTGGGTCCGGGCGAGCTTCGTCTACACCCTGGATACGGTCGAGCCGGGCCGCGATGGCGTGGACGAATTCCTGTTCGATCAGCAGGCCGGCTTCTGCCAGCACTTCAGCTCTTCCTTCGTCGTGTTGATGCGCAACGCCGGCATCCCCGCGCGGGTGGTGACCGGCTTCGCTGGCGGCAAGCGCAATCCCTACGGCGACTACTGGGTGCTGCGCCGGATGGACGCGCACGCCTGGGCCGAAGTGTGGCTGCCCGGTCGTGGCTGGGTGCGGGTCGACCCGACCGCCGCCGTGGCGCCCGAGCGCGTCTACGACACGCTCGACGACCGGCTGGCCGCCGGCGCGGCCGACGCCATGTTCGACAGCCGCTGGCTGCAGATTGGACAGATGGGCGATTGGCTGCGCCGGGGCTGGAACGACCTGGTTCTGTCCTTCGACGCCAACCGCCAGCAGCAGCTTCTTGAACCGTTTGGTTTCAAACGGCTGGAGCCGAGCCAACTGGTCGGAATTTTCATCGTCTTCGCGCTGACCGCGCTAGGCTGGATGGCATGGCTGCTGGCCCGGGGCGAACGCGAGCGCGACCCGCTGCTGCGGGCCTGGCATCGGCTGGGACGCCGTTACGCACGCCATGGGCTGTCCCGCGCCAGCGCCGAACCCGCTGGCGAGTGGGCGCGCCGGGTGGACCGGCAGCGACCCGATCCTGCGCTGCTGTCGCTCAGCGCGCGTTTCGTCCAGGCGCGCTACGCTGGCGCTGACGTCGACCTCACTTCATTATTGCGCGACCTGCGCAGGCATCGCCCGACCTCCGGAGCATCCCCATGAAGATTCAAATCCTGCTTCCCCTTGCTGCCTCTCTGGCACTGGCTGCCTGCGCCACCGCGCCGAAGCCGTTGCAGGGGCAGTTCAGTATGGTCAGCCCGCGCGACGCGGTTCCCACCCAGCAGGTGGGCACCCCGGTACGTTGGGGTGGTCGCATCATCGAAACCAATCCGGGCCAGGGCCAGACCTGCTTCCAGATGATCTCGCGCCCGCTCAACGGCAGCGGCCGCCCGAGCACCACCTCGGCCGACGCCAGTGACGGCCGCTTCATCGCCTGCCGCGCCGGCTTCTACGATCCGGCGGTGTTCGAGCCGGGCCGCGACGTGACCTTCATCGGCAAAATCGGCGGTTACGAGAACACCCGCATCGGCGAATACGACTACCGCCTGCCGAAGCTGGACGCCGACGTGATCTATCTGTGGCCGGAACAGCGCCAGGTCGATGTGGTGCCCGCCTACCCGTACGGCCCGTGGGGCCCGGGCTGGGGTCCGGGCTGGGGCTACCGCGGCTGGGGCTGGTGGTAACACGCTGACGCAGAAACGCCGCCCTCGGGCGGCGTTTTTGTTTGCGCCTGGCCGGCTCAGCCGTTCGGCGTACCGAAGTGACCCAACTGCGCGCCGGCCAGCAGGTGCAGGTGGATATGGAACACGGTCTGCCCGGCATGCTCGCGGCAGTTCATGACGATGCGGTAGCCGTCCTGCGCGAAACCTTCGCGGCGCGCGTATTCGGCGGCGGCCATGGCCAGCTTGCCGATCAGGTGTGCCTGGTCCGGCCGCACATCATCCAGGGTCGGGATCGCCTCGTGCTTCGGAATGAACAACACGTGCACCGGCGCCTGCGGCGCGATGTCCTTGAAGCCGAGCACTTCCTCGTCCTCGTAGACGATGGTGGCCGGAATTTCGCGGCGGATGATCTTGCCGAACAGGGTGTCGTGGCTCATGAGGGCACCTCGTGGAACAGGGCTTTGGAGAGTAGCGCGGATGCGCGTCCGGTTTCGATCATTGCCGCGCGCTGCGCGGCGTCACTCCTGGACTTCGGTCCGCGTGCCGAACGCGTGCGACAGCGTGCCGCGATCCACGTATTCCAGCTCGCCGCCCAGCGGCAGGCCCTGCGCCAGGCGGCTCGGCCGCACCTTGTAGCCGCGCGCCATCTGCGCGAGGTAATGCGCGGTGGCTTCGCCTTCGACGGTGGCGCTGGTGGCGATGATCAACTCGTTGACCTCGCCCTGCTTCAGGCGCGCCTCCAGCTGATCCAGGCCCAGTTCGCGCGGGCCGATGCCATCCAGCGGCGACAGCCGCCCCTGCAGCACGAAGTACACCCCGCGATAGCCGGTGGCCGTTTCGATCGCCAGGCGATCGGCCGGCGATTCCACCGCACACAGCTGCTGGCGCTCGCGGCTGCCGTTGGCGCAGACCGCACAGATCTCGGTCTCGCTGAAATCCCGGCACTGTTCGCAGTGCCCGATCCGCTCGATCGCCTTGGCCAGCACTTCGGCCAGCTTCTGGCCGCCCTCGCGCTCGCGCTCGAGCACGTGGTACGCCATGCGCTGGGCAGTCTTCTGGCCCACGCCCGGCAGCACGCGGAAGGCCTCGATCAATTGTTCGAGCAGGGGCAGGCTCATGGCGGATCGCTCATCTCAGAAACAAGCGCGCGAAGCCCGGAGGCTTCGCGGCGCGGTCACCACGGTCGCGCCAGGCAGACACCCGGCGCAGGCGGTGGGTCAGAACGGCAGCTTCATGCCCGGGGGCAGCTGCATGCCGGCGGTCGCCGAACCCATGCGGTTCTTCGACTCGGCATCGATCTTGTTGGAGGCATCGTTGAACGCGGCGGCCACCAGGTCTTCGGTCATTTCCGCATCGGACAGCACCGACGGATCGATGCGCACCTTGCGGCATTCCTTGGTGCCGGTCAGGGTCACGCTGACCATGCCGCCGCCGGCGCTGCCGGTCACTTCCAGCTTGGCGAGGTCTTCCTGGGCCTTCTGCAGGTTTTCCTGCATCTTCTGGGCCTGCTGCATCAGTTGGGCGATATTGCCGCGCATGGGTCTTTACTCTTCAAAAGGACGAATGGAATCGGCGACGACCCGGGCACCGTGTTGCTGGACCAGCAACTGCACCGACGGATCGGCCATGAAAGCGGCTTCCGCCGCCGTTTGGCGTTCGCCACGCTGGCGGTCAGCGCGCTGATGCAGGGTCTCGGCACCGGCTGCACCGGTATCGATCACCAGACGCGGGGCCTGCCCCAGGGGGCCGGTCAACGCCGCGATCAGCGCCGCCTGCGAGCGGTCCGAACTCAAATACTCAAATCCGGGCGAAATCGCCAGTTTCAAGACGCCGTGCTGGTAGCTGATGAACGCCGAGTGCGCCGCCAGCTGCTTGGACGGGCCATTGAGCTGGCTGCCGGCGACCAGTTCCAGCCACGCATCGGCGGTCAGGTCGCCCTGTGCCTCCGAGGGCGCGGCCTCCGGCGCCGAGGGTGCGATGGCGATGCCCTCCGGGCGGGCCACCGGGGCGGGGGCTTCCCGTACAGGCGCAGGAGCAGCAGGTGCCACGGTCCGCTCGGGCGGCGCTTCCCACGGGGCGACCATGGCCGCATCCGGGGTGGCCATTTCAGCGGCCAGCGCTTCGTCGCGATCAGCCGCGTCGCTTTCACGGTGCCACGGCGGCAGGTCGTCGTCGGCCGCGGGAGCGACGACGGCGGGCTTGGCCGGTTTCACCGGTTCGGCGGCTGCCGGGGCCGGGGCAGGTTTCCTGGGTGCCGGCGCCATGGGCGCCTCGGGCGCCGCGGAGACAGGGGCAACGACGGGGGCCACAGCGGCCGCCTGAGTGACGGGGGCGCTGGCCTTGGTCGGCACCGCGGCCGGAGCCGCGCTCGCTGACGCAGCGGCCATGCCGGTGCCCTGGCCGCTGGCCTGGCCACCACTGTTCACTTCGGTGCCGGTGCCCGGATCGCGGGGCACCGGCGGTACGGCGGCGGCCGGACGGAACGCCAGCATGCGCAGCACGGCCATCTCGAACCCGGCACGCGGGCTCGGGGCCAGGTGCAGGTCACGGCGACCGCCCAGGGCCATCTGATACCAGAGCTGGACCACTTCCGGGCGCAGGCGCTGGGCGAAGGCCTCGGCATCGATCCCCTCGCCCGCCGTCGCGGCGCCCGGCACCAGCTGCTGCACCTGGATCCGGTGCAGGGCTTCGGCCAGGGCGTCGAGCACCCCGCTCCAGTCCGGCGAGAACTCGGCCAGCAGGGCCACGGTCTGCAGCAGGCGCGGGCCATCACCATCGGCCAGCGCATCCAGCATCGCCGCGACCTGGGTGCGGTCGACCGTGCCCAGCATCGCGCGCACCACATCCTCGCGCAGCGCGCCGCCGGCATAGGCAATCGCCTGGTCCAGCAGCGACAGGCCGTCACGCAGGCTGCCATCGGCCGCCTTGGCCAGCTGCACGATCGCGGTCGGGTCGGACTCGATCTCCTCGGCGGCCAGGATCTTCGTCATCTGGCCCTGGATCTGGTCCTCGTCCAACCGCTTCAGGTTGAACTGCAGGCAGCGCGAAAGCACCGTCACCGGCAGCTTCTGCGGATCGGTGGTGGCCAGCAGGAACTTCACATGCTCCGGCGGCTCTTCCAGCGTCTTCAGCAGCGCATTGAACGCCGCCTTGGACAGCATGTGCACTTCGTCGATCAGGTAGACCTTGTACTTGCCCCGGGAGGGCATGTACTGGGCGTTCTCGATCACCTCGCGGACATCGTCCACACCGGTATTGGACGCGGCATCGATCTCGAGCAGATCGATGTAGCGGCCGGAGTCGATATCCAGGCAGGCCGGGCACTGGCCACACGGATCGGCGCTGGTGCCCTGCTCGCAGTTCAGCGACTTGGCGAAAATACGGGCAATGGTGGTCTTGCCGACCCCGCGGGTGCCGGTAAACAGGAACGCATGGTGCACCCGGCCGCTGTCCAGCGCATTGCTGAGCGCACGGACCACGTGTTCCTGGCCCACCAGCTCGGCAAAACGCTTCGGACGCCACTTGCGGGCAAGGACGAGATAGGACATCAGGCCACCGTCTTCATCGGGACGACCATTGTGCCACGCCTGTCCAGCCCCCCTGCCCCCTGTGACGAACCGCTTGTGCGATTCCAATTCCCCCGCTAGAATCTGCGCCCCTGCAGCGGGTTATCGCAGCAGGTCCGGAGAGGTGTCCGAGCGGTTGAAGGAGCACGCCTGGAAAGTGTGTAAGCGTCTAAACCGCGCTTCGGGGGTTCGAATCCCCCTCTCTCCGCCACACAAATAAAAAGGCCGCCCTCAGGGGCGGCCTTTTTATTTGTGTGGCGGACAGCATGGGGGCCGAGAACCCCAACGGGTTCGACGGATTCGCCCGGAGCGAATCCGGACAGCCGAACGGCTGGCCCTGGAGCGCGCAAGCGCGGAAGGGCTGGGTGCATGGATGCACCCAGCAATCCCAATGAAGCGGCCAGCCTGCATCGCCCGTCGCGGACCATGCCGCTACATTCACCGCATGACCTGAGCAGAAACCGGTGGGTCATTGCATGGCACCAAAGCCAGAAAGGCCGGACGCAGCTAAGGCTTGCCGCCCAGCGATAGCGATAAAAGAAACCCCGCCGAGGCGGGGCCGAAACTCTTAGTAGCCGTAGCCCGATCGAGGCTTTTGCGTCCTCGGTTGGTTGTACGGACTACCGTAGGGATTGCTCTGCGTCGGCTTGTAGGGATCAACAACGCCGGACTTTCCGTTGTAGGGATTGTAATTCCCTTGGGTGCTGTAGTTGTCCAGCTTCGTGGAATTCGCATCACTACGGTGGTGAGGCTGGACGTAGGTTCCGTCCGAGCGGTAATGGCCCTTCACCGAATGGCTCTGCGCCGAGGCGCCAAAAGATGCCGCGAGAACCATGCCAGCGGATACGACGAGCAACAGCTTCTTCATTTCCTTCTCCTTGGATGGGGCATCCATCTGCGCCGCTTCGTGCCCCCTGCATAAGCGGCAACCCTGCCATTCTCCCAGTTCGATACAAGTCGACTTGAGAAGGCCTAAATACGTGACGATTGTCTCACTTATCGCGCAGGAAGAGTAAGAACGGCCATCTTTCCGACGAGTGGGCGAATCCCGCTAAGAATGCGTAGCGACGCGGCCTGGAGTCCATTCTTCATTCAGAAGGAGCGACCCAGCAATCTAAGGAAGCGGCTAGCATTCTTCCCGCCCTGTGCACCAGCTCCTGGCTGCCGCTCCCAACGCGGCCCGGCCATACCAAAATATCCCCATGCCCACCCTCCGCCCCTACACCGCAACAGACGCCCCCGCCTGCCTCGCACTGTTCGACACCAACGTGCCGCGTTACTTCGCCCCACACGAACGCCAGGACTTCGCCACCTACCTGCTCCACCCGGACCGCACCCACGACTACCTCGTGATCGACCACAACGGCGAGCTCGTCGCCTGCGGCGGCATCGCCCTCGACAACGAACACACCGCCGCCTTCTGCTGGGGCATGGTCGACCGCACCCGGCATCGCCAAGGCCTCGGCACGCAGCTCTCCCACGCACGCCTGGCCCACGCAGAAACGCTCGGCGCCCAGCGCGTAACGCTCAGCACCAGCCAGCACACGCAGGCGTTCTACGCCGGACTCGGCTTCGTCGTCACCCGCATCACCCCCGATGGGCATGGCCCCGGGCTGGATGCGGTGGAGATGGCGCTCGAACTGGCGCCGCACTGAGCGGCGCCAGCGATTCGATCGGGTCAGCCGTGCGCCAGCCACGCATGGCGTGGCTCTACCCTTGAAGCCGCAGCCTTCGCTTTAATGCCTCAGCTGCTCGACAGCTTCATCAACACCAACCCGCTCACGATCAACACCGCCGCGGCAATCCGCATCGCGCTGACCTGCTCGCCGAGGAAGGTAATGCCGATCACGAACGCGCCGACCGCGCCGATGCCAGTCCAGATCGTGTACGCGGTGCCGAGCGGCAACGTGCGCATCGCCAGCGACAGCAGCCAGAAGCTGGCGATCATGGTGACGAGGGTGATGATCGAGGGGGTGAGTTTGCTGAACCCCTCGGATTGCTTCATCGAGAACGCCCAGACGATTTCCAGTACACCGGCTGCCAACAGATAGATCCAGGCCATGTGGCCCTCCTTGATGGGGGCCAGGCCGTCCTGGTCAGTGGGTCCCGAAATGGGGGAGGCCGTTCCTCCTGTGCCGCGTATTTTAGCAACCCGCCCGCGCAGTGGCCGCTGCCTGCGGCAACGGGCTACACGGGATTCAGGCTGGGCGTCTGGCACTGCGTGCCGCGCATGCGCTAGAATACGCGACTGCACTGCCGGACCTGTTCCTGCGCTGCAGCTTCCGCCTGCGGTTGGCTGATCCTTGATCGCCCAGCAGCCGGAACGTCTCTATGGTGGCCCCGTCGGCCCCTCGCGACGCTAGGTCGAAAATCCCGCCAGGGCCGGAAGGCAGCAACGGTATCGATCGACGCGGGCGCCGAGGTCAGCCGGCGGGGCCGCCACCTTTTTGGGGCCCCCTGTTTCCTTCGCGATGCTGCCGGTCAAGGCGCTGCGGGCGTGCCCTGGTGGAACACCATCCGCCACGCCTCGCCATGCTGCCGCCACAGCGAACTGCGCAGCACCTCGCGCTGGCGCTCGCCCTCGATCACATACCAGCTGCGATAGCGCACCTGTGCCAAGGTCGGGGCCAGCAACACGACGTGGTAGTCGGTGGACACGATCTCGACCTGCGCGCGCTCGCGCGGAATCTCGGCCAACGCAGCCGCACGGTCGAAGCACGCACCCGAGCTGCCGATCTCGTTGAAGCCGTCATCCAGCAGCGCCGCCAACTGTACGACATCACCGCGGACCGCCGGCGCATGCAACGCGCGTTCGAGCGCCTGCAGATGGGCGGCCAGCGCGTCATCCATGCTCAGGGAGGATCCTGCGCCAGCACGTGCATGGCGGTCGGGGTGGCCAGCGCCACGCGTTCACCGGGCAGGGCCACACGGTGGCCACGCTGGCGCAATGCCTCGCCGTCGGCCTCGCTGGCGTAGTGATAGAGCATCATCCGCGCCTGCAGCTCGGCCGTGTACTCACGCTCCAGGTCATCCACGCCGGTGTGCGACGGGTTGCCGTGCAGGCCGCAGTCGTGCGCGATCAGCTCGTTGTCGTCGGCGTAGCGCGCCAGCATTTCCGGAATCGGACGGGTATCCCCGCTCCAGGTGACCGCACCCTTCAGGCGCAGGCCATAGGCGGTTTCCGGCCAGTGATGGCGCACCGGGAACACCTCCAGGCGCACGCCGTCATGCCAGAACGCGTCGCCGACGACGATCAGCTGGAAGGCATCCCAGAAATTCGCACCGCCCTCGGCCAGCACGTTCGGGTAATCGGCCACGCGCTTGTGCAGCAGCGGCACCACGCTCGCCGGCACGTACACGCGGATGCGCCCACGGCGCTGCGGCGAGAAGTACGCATCCACGAACAGGCGCTCGAAACCGGCGACATGGTCCAGGTGCACATGGGTGACGAACAGGGCCTGCGGCATCTGGCCGTAGTGCGCCTGGAAGGCGGTCAGCCCTTCCCCGCCGCAGTCGATGGTGAGCCACGGGCGGCCATCGCGCTCGATCACCGCCATCGGCGAACCCAGCTGCACGGCCGACGCATTGCCGACCCCCATGAAACGCAATGCCCAGTCCATCAGTAACCCCGGTTCCAGGCCAGATCGTAGGCGCGGCGCAGCCGTGCGTAGTCCTTCTCGACGTCGTCATGGCTGCGCTCACCACGCAGTTTGATCAGCGAACGCAGCAGCCGCTTGAGATTGCGCTCGCGCCAGCGGGTGGCGGGGATGCGCAGCACGCCACGATCGAAATCGATCAGCCAGCCGTGGCCGTTGGCATCGAACAGAATGTTGTGGGCGTTGAGATCGGCATGATCCAGCCCCACGCGATGAAAGCGCGCGATCAGCCGGCCAGTCTCTTCCCAGGGGGCGCCGCGCCCGGCGACCAGCGCGCGGTCGGCCAGCGAGCGCACGCCCTCCAGCCGCTCCATCAGGATCGCCGCTTTGTAGCGCAGACCTTCGCGCATATAGAACGCGGCGATCGGTCGGGGCACCGGCAGCTTCTGCGCGTGCAGGGCACGCATCAGCCGGAATTCGGCAAAACTGCGGGTGCGATTGGCGCCGCGCCAGATGTAGTGGTCCCGGCTCAGCTTGGCCGCCAGGCCGCCGCGCAGGTACTGGCGCAGCACGGCGTGGCCGAAGGGCGCATCGACGAACCAGGCGCCGCCCCGGCCGCCATCGCCGACCGGCCGCGCCCGCTCGCCCCAGTGCGCTGGCGAGAACAGGCTCATCTCGGCTTGCCGCAGGGCTTCGCGGTCGAACAGAATGGCACCGATACCGCGTCCATCGCGGCAGGGCGTCAGCGCTTCAGTGGCGTCGAATGCGACCATTCCTTCGAGTCTAACAACACCATGGCACCAACGTCCTCTTCCTTGTGTCTTTTGCGTTTGTCCGCGCTGGGGGACGTGACCCATGTGGTGCCGCTGGTGCGCACGCTGCAGCAGGCCGATCCCGGGGTGTCGCTGCACTGGATCATCGACAAGGCCGGCCACAAGCTGCTCGACGGGCTGCCCGGCGTGACCTTCCACAGCTACGACAAGAAGACCGGCCTGGCTGGCATGCGGGCCCTGCGCGACAGCCTTCCGACCGGGCGTTTCGATGCGCTGCTGCAGATGCAGGTCGCCTTCCGCGCCAACGTGCTCTCGGCCTTCGTACCCGCCAAACGCCGCATCGGCTACGACAGATCGCGTTCCAAGGACCTTCACGGGCTTTTCATCAATGAGCGCATTCCCGACCGCCCGGGCATCCACGTGCTCGACGCGATCGGCAGCTTCTGCGAGCCGCTGGGCCTGAAACAGACCGAGGTCAGCTGGGACCTGGCCGTGCCGCCGGCGGCGTTCGAATGGGCCAACGCCCAGTGGGCCGACGACGGCCGCCCGGTGCTGATGATCTCGCCCTGCTCCAGCCACGTGCGCCGCAACTGGTATGCCGACCGCTATGCGGCCGTGGCGAACCACGCCACCTCACGCGGCTGGCGCGTGGTGCTGTGCGGCGGGCGCAGCGACCTCGAACGTGGCATGGCCGATGCCATCCAGGCACAGCTCACCACGCCGGCGCTGGATCTGGTCGGCAAGGACACGCTGAAGCAGTTGCCCGCCCTGTTGGCGCGCGCCGCGCTGGTGATGACGCCCGATTCGGGCCCGATGCATATCGCCAACGCGATGGGCACCAAGGTGCTCGGCCTGCATGCGGCGAGCAACCCGCATCGCAGCGGCCCCTACTCCGACCGCCGCTACTGCGTGGACCGCTACGACGATGCCGCGCGCAGATTCCTGGGCAAGCCGGCCAGCGAACTGAAGTGGGGCGCGAAGGTCGAGTTCGACGACGTGATGCAGCTGATCACGGTCGAGGACGGCATTGCCGCCTTCGAACGCTATGTCGCCGATTACGCACCGCGCGGCGCGTAATCCTTGTACGACTTCTCTTCCACGTAGAGCGAGCCCAGCGCCAGGTTGATGTCCTTCTTGATGCGGGCGCGCTCATCGTTCTGCTGGTAGACGCTGCGGGCCAGTTCGACGAAGTGGTCGTCGAAGGCCTGCGCCTTGTCCTGCAGGCGGATGTTGTCTTCGATGTCCCACAGGCGCTCGTTGACAGCCTTGAGCTCGGCACGCAGGCGCGCGATGTCCTTGACCCCGGCCGGGTGCGCCATCCAGGTCTTTTCCAGCGCGCTCAGTTCGGTGCGGATGTTGGCCAGCTTGGCCTCGTCGCTGATGCGCTCGGACTTGATCTGCAGGATCGAGATCTTGTCGAGCAGTTCACCGAAGGACACGGGGACGAGGATTTCAGCGGTCATGGTGGGGATCCGTTACGTGAGGTGGGCAGTTTAGCGGAGCGCATGTTGGAGGGGTGTGGGGCAAGGGTGCGGGCGCTCGGGTAGCAACTGTCTTATCAGGTGCAGACCAACGCGGCCTCGGCGTCCCGCTTGCGGGCGTTGAGGATGACCAGCATCTTGCGCATGACCGCTACCAGCGCCACCTTGCTCGCCTTGCCTTTGGCTT
>NZ_JABBXB010000016.1 GCF_013387485.1 Stenotrophomonas sp. SAM-B | reverse complement strand
CCGGCTCCACGTAACGCTCAAGGAATGCGAAGAGCCGGCCAGCGGCCGGCACTACCGCTGATCGCCAGGGTAGGTAGTACCGCTGATCGCGGCGGTAGGTACCGACCGTTGGTCGGTACCCACGCAGATCAGAAGCCCAGCTCTACGCCCGGCAGCAACGGCTGCAGCTGCGCGCGGAACAGCGCCTTGATGCGCTCCAGCGCGGCCTCGTCATCGGCCTCGAAACGCAGCACCAGTACCGGGGTGGTGTTCGACGCCCGCACCAGGCCCCAGCCATCGGGGAAGTCGGCACGCAGGCCGTCGATGGTGGACAGGCGCGCGCCAGCGAACGGCGAATCCTCCACCTGCACAGACGACACGAACAGCGACACCAGGGCATGCGGCGTGCCCGCATCGACCGGCACCTTCAGCTCGGGGGTGGAGACGCTGTCGGGCAGTTCGTCGAGTACCTCCGACGGCGTCTCCTCGCGCTGGGCCAGGATCTCCAGCAGGCGCGCGGCGGCGTACAGGCCGTCGTCGAAACCGAACCAGCGCTCCTTGAAGAAGAAGTGCCCGCTCATCTCGCCCGCCAGCTCGGCATCGGTCTCGCGCATCTTCGCCTTCATCAGCGAATGGCCGGTCTTCCACATCAGCGGGCTGCCGCCGTTGCGCAGCACGTAGTCAGACAGCTTGCCACTGCACTTCACGTCGTAGATCACCAGCGCGCCCGGGTTGCGCATCAGCACGTCGGCGGCGAACAGCATCAACAGACGATCCGCGTAGATGATCTTCCCTTCGCGGGTGACCACGCCGAGACGGTCGCCGTCGCCATCGAAGGCCAGGCCGAGGTCCGCATCGAAGCGCTTCACGGTCTGGATCAGGTCTTCCAGATTGTCCGGATCGCTCGGGTCCGGATGGTGGTTGGGGAAGGTGCCGTCCACATCGCAGTACAGCGGAATCACTTCGGCACCGATCGCCTCCAGCAGTGGCTGGGCGAGCTCGCCCGCCACCCCGTTGCCGGCATCGGCGACCACCTTGAGCGGGCGGTCCAGCTGCACGTCATCGGCAATGCGCTGGATGTAATCGGCGTTGACCTCGCGGGTCTGGAAGCTGCCCGGTTCGGACGCCACGTGCAGCTGGCCATCGCGGATGCGGTGGTACAGCTCGGTGATCGCATCGCCGGACAGCGTTTCGCCACCGACCACGATCTTGAAGCCGTTGTAATCGGGCGGGTTGTGGCTGCCGGTCACCGCCACGCAGCTGCCCGCGCGCAGGTGATAACTGGCGAAGTACACCACGGGGGTCGGCGCCAGGCCGATGTCGGTGACGTTGCAGCCGGCGCGGCGCAGGCCTTCGATCAGCCCGGCGGTGAGCTCGGGGCCGGAGAGACGGCCATCGCGGCCGACCACGATGTCGCGCAGGCCCTGGACCTGCAGCACCGAGCCGATCGCCTGGCCGATAAGCGCGGCGACCTTGGGGGTCAGCTCGCGGCCGACCACGCCGCGGATGTCGTAGGCGCGGAAGATCTCGGCCGCGACCGCCTCGCCCGGGACAGTGGGCGGTGGCGGCGTCGCTTCGTCAACGCGCTCGACGGCGGCCGCCGCCAGCGGGGCCTGGGCCAGGCTTTCGCTCAGGGTCGGGCCCGTATCGGTGGCACTCTCGGCCGCACCGCGGCGACGCGGCAACGGCACCTTGCCCTTGCCCAGCACCAGCAGCACGGCGATCAACAGCAGCAACACGGCGACGATCGCACTGGGGATCGCCCCCAGGCCCAGCGGACCCGGTTCGATATCCGGCACGGCGGCGGACAGACGCAGCCCACTGCGCCCGATCGGACGCGCCAGCGCTTCAGCGCCGCCGGACAGCCCGCGGCTGCCCTGTTCGACGACGTTGTGGTTGCCCTGGCGCAGGGCGAGGTAACCGTCGCCCGGCACGGCGACCTTGTCGAACACGCCGGTCAGGCGCAGCAGTGGCTGGCGGATATAGACGACGGCCGCGCCCTGCGGGCCGAGGTCGACCGCCGTTGCAAGGCCGAGACGTTGCCCGCCGGCATCACGCACCACGCGGGCGACAGGCGCGTCATCGGCGATGGCCGCTTCGAGCAGCGCCAGGCGCGAGTACCCAAAGGCCTTCGGATCGGCGTAGGCCGCATCCAGATCGGCGGTGAGGATCTGGACGTCCTCCACGCCCGGCCAGCCTTCGCGAATGGCGACAGCGGCACCTTGGGCATTGCCGCCGGCCAGCGCACTGGCGACGCGCTCGGTCTTGAGCAGCGTGGCCAGTTTCCCGAGTTGCCCGGTCAGGGCCGTCTGCAGGCCCTCAACCACACGGTCGCGCGACTGCTCGAGCTCGGCACCCACGGCGGCCTGGCGCCATTGGCGCACACCGCTCCACCCGAACCAGACCGCCAACAGCACCAGCAGCACGGACAGCAGCGGCACCGAGCGCCCTGTCGTCCACTGCGGCCGTCCTTCCGCTTTCGCCTTGCTCATGAAACTCCCCTGTCAGCGCACCCCGGTATGGCCGAATCCACCCGTTCCCCTGGCGCTGTCGCTGAAAGTATCCACTACCTGAAGCGCCACGCGTGCAATCGGCAGCACCACCAGCTGGGCGATGCGATCACCGGGCTGCAGGGTGAAGGGTTCGCGGCCGCGGTTCCAGGCGCTGATCAGCAGCGGGCCCTGGTAATCGGCGTCGATCAGGCCGGTGCCGTTGCCCAGCACGATGCCGTGGCGATGGCCCAGGCCGGAGCGCGGCAGCACCACGGCGGCCAGGTTCGGGTCGGCGATATGGATCGCGATGCCGCTGGGAATCAGCGCGGTGTCGCCGGGCTGCAGGGTGAGCTCGGTCTCCAGCGCGGCGCGCAGATCCAGCCCGGCGCTGTGCTCGGTGGCGTAGGCCGGCAGCGGCCATTCGTCGCCGAAACGCGGGTCCAGCAGCTTGACCTGCAGCGGCTGCAGGGAGGAATCGATGGTCATGCGTGCAACCTCTGGGCAATCAGGGACAACAGTTGTTCGGCCAGCACGGCCTTGGAGGTGCCGGGGAACACCTGTTCGCCGCCCTGCCAGTAGGCCGAGGCCGCGTTTTCATCGCTTTCGAAACCGCCGGTGCTGATCCCGACCTGGTTGGCGATCACCAGGTCCAGGCGCTTGTCCACCAGCTTGCCACGCGCATATTTCTCCACGTCGTGGGTCTCGGCAGCGAAACCGACCACCAGCTTGAGCGCGTTGGTCTGCGCGGCGACCTCGGCCAGGATGTCCGGGGTACGCACCAGTTCCAAGGTCAGGCTCTGGCTGCCAGCGGTCTTCTTGAGTTTCTGCGGGGCGACCTGGCGCGGGGTGTAATCGGACACCGCGGCCGCACCGATATAGATGTCGGCCGGCAGCGCACCCAGCACCGCTTCGCGCATCTGCGCGGCCGAACGCACGTCGACGCGCTGCACGCCGGCGGGCGTGGCCAGCTGGACCGGTCCACTGACCAGCACCACCTGCGCGCCCAGGCGGGCGGCGGCGGCGGCCAAGGCGTAGCCCATCTTGCCGCTGCTGCGGTTGCCGACGTAGCGCACCGGATCGATGTCTTCATAGGTGGGGCCGGCGCTGATCAGCACGCGCAGGCCCTTCAGTTCGCTGGTGGCCGGCGGCTCGGCAGCCGCCGATGCGCGCAGCCCGGCCAGCGCGGCCACGATCGCGTGCGGTTCGGTGAGCCGGCCCGGGCCGGACTCGCCTTCGGCCAGCGGACCGTCTTCCGGCCCGATCACCTGGGCACCGCGCTCGCGCAGCAGGCCGATGTTGGTCTGGGTGGCCGGGTGCAGCCACATGCGATGGTTCATCGCCGGGCACACGGTCAGCGGCGCGGTGGTGGCCAGGCACAGGGTGGTGACGAGGTCATCGGCGTGGCCCTGGGCCAGGCGCGCGAGCAGATCGGCGGTCGCCGGTGCGACCACGATGCGGTCGGCCCAGCGGGCCAGCTCGATATGGCCCATCGCCTGCTCGGCCGCGCTGTCCCACAGGGTGGTGCGGGTCGGCTGGCCGGACAGCGCCTGGAAACTCAGGGGTGTCACGAACTGCTGGGCCCCGGCGGTCATCGCGACCTGCACCTGGGCACCGGCATCGCGCAGGCGGCGCACCAGTTCCAGCGACTTGTAGGCAGCGATCCCGCCACCAACGCACAACAACAGCTTCTGGCCTTCCAGCGGGCGCGCGGCCGCCGGAGAAGCCTGGGGGGAGTCAGCCACCTTGGGTGTTCCTGTCGAACCGAGGCGATTAGCTTACCCGATGGTCTGTAAGCCGCCTGATGCGCCAGCGGCATAAGGAGGCAGGTTTTCGTCATAAGGAATCGCCGGACGTGGCACGTTGCCCTGCATTTACCGACACGATGGCGCCCGGTTCACCGATGGTGAATCCGCCGTCACCCACAGACACTGGGGCCATGTCGATCCGAGACTGGCCCAGCGCCGAGCGTCCCCGCGAAAAGCTGCTCGCCCAAGGCGCTGGCGCCCTGTCCGATGCCGAACTGCTCGCGATCTTCCTCGGCTCAGGCCTGCGCGGCCGGGATGCGGTCGAAACCGCCCGCGATCTGCTGCAGTCCCACGGCCCCCTGCGCAACCTGCTCGACCTGCCGGCCAGCGCGCTGGCGGCCCTGCCCGGCCTTGGGCCGGCCCGCAGCTGCAAGCTGGTGGCCGGGCTGGAGCTCGCGCATCGGCATCTGGCGGCCGAGCTGGCGCGGGGCGAAAGCCTGCGCGACCCCGCCGCCGCAGGCCGTTACTTCAAACAGCGGCTGCGGGCGCGGCCCAACGAGGTGTTCGCCGCGCTGTTCCTGGACAACCAGCACCGCACGCTGGCCTGCGAGGAGCTGTTCAGCGGGACGGTGGATGCGGCGGCGGTCTACCCGCGTGAAGTGGTCCGCCGGGCCCTGCTGCACAACGCTGCCGCGGTGATCGTCAGCCACAACCATCCCTCGGGCAGTGCCGAGCCCTCGGTGGAGGACCGCCGGATCACCACGCTGCTGCAACAGGCACTGGCACTGGTGGATATCCGGCTGCTCGACCATGTCGTCATCGGCGACGGGGCCCCGGTATCGATGGCCGCGCGCGGCTGGATGGGCACCGGAACGGCCTGATCCGGCGTGGGAAACGCCGCCGCTCGGCCCCGGTTCAATGGATCGGGGTGGCTTCTGGGCTAAAATTGCCGATTCCGCCGCTCCAGTCCCAAAGCAGGCCTTGTGAAAAATCTCCTCCGCGCCCTGATCAGCCAAGGCATCGAAGCCTTGCGCGCCAACGGCACTCTGCCGGCCGATACCCTGACCCCGGAATTCGTGGTCGAACGCCCGAAGACCCGTGAGCACGGCGATTTCGCCACCAACGCCGCGATGCTGCTGGCCAAGCCGGCGCGCAGCAACCCGCGCGCCCTGGCCCAGGCGCTGCTCGATGCGCTGCCCAAGAGCGATGACGTGGCCCGCGTCGAGATCGCCGGCCCGGGCTTCATCAATTTCCACCTCGCCCCCAGCGCCTACCAGCGCGAAGCGGCCGGCGTGCTCAAGGAAGGTGCCGATTACGGCCACAACCTGAGCGGCAACGGCCGCACCGTGGGCGTGGAATATGTGTCGGCCAATCCGACCGGTCCGCTGCATGTCGGCCACGGTCGCGCGGCGGCGATCGGTGACTGCCTGGCGCGCCTGCTGGAAGTGAACGGCTGGAACGCCAAGCGCGAGTTCTACTACAACGACGCCGGCGTGCAGATCGAAAACCTGGCGCTGTCCACCCAGGCGCGTGCGAAGGGCCTCAAGCCCGACGACGCCGGCTGGCCGGAAGCGGGCTACCGCGGCGATTACATCCAGGACGTGGCCAACGCCTACCTGGCCGGCGCCACGGTGGAGCTGGAAGGCCACTCGGTGGTCGGCGAGCGCGACCCGGACAACCTCGATGCGATCCGTCGCTTTGCGGTGGCCTACCTGCGCAACGAGCAGAACCAGGACCTGGCCGCGTTCGGCGTGGATTTCGACATCTACTTCCTGGAAAGCTCGCTGTACAAGGATGGCAAGGTCGAAGAGACCGTCGCCCAGCTCAACGCGGCCGGCCATACGTATGAGGAAGGCGGCGCGCTGTGGCTGCGCTCGACCGACTTCGGTGACGACAAGGACCGCGTGATGCGCAAGTCCGACGGCACCTACACCTACTTCCTGCCGGACGTGGCCTACCACCTCTCCAAGTGGCAGCGCGGCTACGAGCGCGCGATCACCGAGCTGGGCGCGGACCACCACGGTTCGCTGGCGCGCGTGCGTGCCGGCCTGCAGGCGCTGGACGTCGGCATCCCCAAGGGCTGGCCGGAATACGTGCTGCACCAGATGGTGACGGTGATGCGCGGTGGCGAGGAAGTGAAGCTCTCCAAGCGTGCCGGCAGCTACCTGACCCTGCGCGACCTGATCGAAGAAGCCGGCCGCGATGCCACCCGCTGGTTCCTGATCGCGCGCAAGCCCGATTCGCAGCTGACCTTCGATATCGATCTGGCCCGCCAGCAGAGCAACGACAATCCGGTGTTCTACGTGCAGTACGCGCATGCCCGCGTCTGCAGCCTGCTGCGCCAGGCGCAGGAGAAGGGCCTGAGCTACACGCCGGCCGCGGGCCTGGCCGGTCTGTCCTCGCTGGGCGACGACGCCTCGCTGTGGCTGATGGTGGAAATGTCGCGCTTCCCGGAAGTCGTCGAAGCGGCCGGACTGGCGCTGGAACCGCACCTGATCGCGCAGTATCTGCGTGAATTGGCGCACGCCTTCCACACGTGGTATCACGGCACGCAGGTACTGGTGGCCGACGAAAGCGAACGCAACGCCAAGCTGACGCTGGCCTGCGCCGCGCGCCAGGTCCTGGCCAATGGTCTGAACATCCTGGGCGTATCCGCCCCGGAAAAAATGTAAGCAGTGGAGAAGCAGTAAATGGCAGCACGACGCGGCAAGAGCCAGGCACGGCGCAACAGCAACCAGGGCACCCCGGGATGGGTGTGGCTGGTCGCGGGTGTGGCGATTGCGGCCGTGGTGTTCCTGGCGGCACCGAACCTGTTCAAGAACGAGGGCGATGGCTTCCTGCGGGTCGGCCCGCAGCCGGACCCGAACGCCCAGCCGGCCCCGGTGAGCGACGCCGAGACCGACGTCGGTACCGAGCTGCCCAAGCCGGGCGCCGCTACGCCCGCCGAACCGGCCAAGCCGGCGACGACGCAGTACGACTTCTACACCCTGCTGCCCGGCAAGGAAGTGGAAATGTCCGATGCCGAGCTGGCGGCCAGCGCACGCGCGGAAGATCAGCGACGTGCCAAGGCGGAAGCGCAGCGCGCGCAGGCGGCGCTCGAAGGCCGCCCGTTGCCGCCCGCACCGGCGCCGACCAGCACCGCGGCGACCACCACCCCGGCGCCGGTCAGCACTGCGGCGTTGCCGGCCCCGGTGAATGAACGTCCGGCGGCGACGCCGGCACCGGCCGCATCGGCACCCACCGCGGTCGCCACCGCACCGAAGCCGGATGCACCGGCCGCGACCACGTCGGCTGCCCCCGCCACCACGCCGGCCGCGGGCAACGTGCGTTACATCCTGCAGGCCGGCGCCTTCGGTGCTTCCGGCGATGCCGAGGCGACCAAGGCCAAGCTGGCGATGATCGGCCTGGCCGCGCGCGTGGAATCGGCGCAGATCAACGGCAAGACGGTGTATCGCGTGCGCATGGGGCCGTATGGCAGCGCGGGCGAGCTGGCCGAAGCCAAGCAGAAGCTGGATGGGACGGGGCTTCAGGCGATGGCGATCAAGGCACAGTAGCCGCGCGCCGCGCGACTACCCCAAGGTTGCGCTACGCGAAACCTCGGGCCCCTGCGGCTACCTCCACATCCCCGCGCCTGCCGGCGCGCCCCTTGCACTCCAAGGGGGCTGTTGCTCCAGATGCACCCCGAACGCCGGCCCTTGGGTCGGCGTTCTTGTTTCAGACAGCCGCCGCGCTGGCAGCAAGCGGGTGATGCGCTTCAGTCCCGCGCGACCTGGAAGCCGGCGAACGACTGGCTGACCGGCATCACTTCGAGGCGATTGATGTTCAGGTGGGCCGGCAGCGAGGCGACCCAGAAGATCTGTTCGGCGATGTCCTCGGCGGTCATCGGGTTGGCGCCGGTGTAGAGCTTGTCCGAGGCCGCCTGGTCGCCATGGGTGCGGACCACGGTGAACTCGGTTTCCGCCATGCCCGGCTCGATCGTGGTCACGCGCACGCCACTGCCGTGCAGGTCCGAGCGCAGGCCGAGCGAGAACTGGCTGACGAAGGCCTTGGTGCCGCCATAGGCGTTGCCGCCCGGATACGGGTACACGCCGGCGACCGAGCTGATGTTGATGATCGCGCCCTTGCGCGCGACCAGCTGCGGCAACAGGCGATGGGTCAGCGTCACCAGGGCGGTGACGTTGGTGTCGATCATGGTGCGCCAGTCTTCCAGCGAGGCGCTCTGGGCCGGGGCGGTCCCCTGGGCCAGGCCGGCGTTGTTGACCAGCAGGTCGATGTCGGCGAACCCGGCCGGCAGGGCGGCCAGGGCCGCTTCCATCGCCACGCTGTCGCGCACGTCGAACACCGCGGCATGCACGCGCTCGGGACCGTAGGCATCGACCAGCGGCTGCAGGCGCTCGGCCCGGCGCCCGGTGGCGATCACGCGCCAGCCGGCCTGGGCGAAACGGTGGACGGCGGCGGCGCCAAAGCCGGAGGTGGCGCCGGTAATCAGAGCGGTACGGGTCATCGAGGTACTCCGTGAAGATCCCGACCATTTTCGCACCGATGCCCGACCGCTGCAGGGCCGGGCGCTGCTCCGCTGCCTGACGCTATGGGGCGTCGCGTCAGCGGATGCGGAACACGCGCGCCTTCGGCAGGTCCTCATCCACCTGCAGGAACCAGCGACCGGCGATGCCCGGCACCACGGCGATCTCGGGGTTGCTGCGGGCGGTCTTGAGCGTCATCTCGCCCTTGAGCACCTGCCACTGCTGGCCGTTGTCCAGGGTGAACACCGTGCCGGGGGCCCAGCCGTCCACCTGGCCGGTCACCTTGGCATGGATCGGGCCATCGTCCAGCCCGGGGAACATCGGGGCCGGCGTTGGCAGACCCGGGCCTGCGGCCGGCGCCGCCGCGGCGGCCACCGGTGCCGGGGCATCGGCCTCGGCCTGGCGCAGCAGGCGGTTCAGCGTCTGCAACTGGCCCGCGGTCAGCCCGACCTCGGCCAGCGCCTGCGGATCCAGCCGCTTTTCCAGCGCCACATACGGGGTCTGCGCCCCCGCCTGGCCCGCCAGCAACATGCCCACACACCCGAGTACCTGCCACCTGCGCATTGCCTGCTCCACTGCCTGTCGATGCCTGATCGCGGCACTGTGCTTCACTTTCATGGCAGCCAGATGACAGCGACCACCGGTCGCAGCCGGCCGCGCGCCCGGCACGGGGTAAAATGGCCGCCAGCCGCGCAGCCGCGCCGGCGGTATTGGACGTCCCATGATCAACAACGATGTACTGCGCAGCATCCGCTACATGCTCGACCTCAGCGACGGCATGATCGCCGACACCTGTGCCCTGGCCGATCCGGCCTTCGTGGTCGACAAGGCCGACGTGGCCGGCTGGCTGCGCAAGGAAGACGAAGAAGGTTTCGTGCCCTGCGACGACCGCACCCTGGCGCATTTCCTGGATGGCCTGATCGTGCATTTCCGCGGCCGCGACGAGAGCCAGCCGGTCCGCCCGGTGGAAAAGCGCATCACCAACAACCTGGTGCTGAAGAAGCTGCGCGTCGCCTTCCAGCTGAAGGACGTGGACATGCACGAAGTGTTCGACGCTGCCGGTTTCTCGGTCTCCAAGCCGGAGCTGTCCGCGCTGTTCCGCCAACCGGACCACAAGAACTACCGCGCCTGCGGTGACCAGATGCTGCGCAATTTCCTCAAGGGCCTGACCCTGCGCGTGCGCGCCGCCTGAGGGCGGTGTTGGTGCGTGGCGCCGGTGTCGGGGCCACGTGCTGCAGCAGTTCCTCCATGAAGGCCCGCGCCGCCGGCGTGGGCAGGTTCGACCAGACCGCATGCACGCGCCGGGTCGGTGCACCCTGGATCGCCACACAGGCAACGCCGCTGAAACCGGCGGCGATCGCCTGCGGCACGATGCCAACCGCCAGGCCCTGCTGCACGAAGCGCTCGACCAGCGCCATGTGATTGATCTCGAACGGCACCCGATGGGGCAGTCCGGCGGCGGCGAAGGCCTCGTCGGTCTGCCGGCGGGCCCCACTCCCCTGCGGGAAATCCACCAGCGGCAGCCCGGCCAGCGTCGCCAGCGAGAGCCGTCTGCGCGTCGCCAGTGGATGGGCGGGCGGCAGCACGGCGACCATCGATTCCTCGGCCAGCAATCGGTGCTGGGCGCCCTCGATCGGCGTGCCCGGCGACAAGCCCACCAGCGCCACATCCAGCCGCCGCTCGCGCACATCGGCCATCAGCACTTCGCTCTTGTCCATGCGCAGGCGGAACGCGACCTGCGGATAGCGCCGATGGAACGTCGCCAGGCAGGCGACCAGATCCACGGCGGTCAACGAAGTGATCTGGCCGATGTGCAGGATGCCGCGCACCTGGCCACCGACGGCGGCAACGTCATCGCGCAGATGCCGCAGCGAGGCGAGCACCTGGCGTGCGTGCGTCAAGAGTGCTTCACCGGCGGGCGTTACCCTGACCTGGCGCGGCAGCCGCTCGAACAGCGTGGCCTGCAGTTCGTCCTCGAGATGGGCGATCTGGTGGCTCAGCGCTGACTGCACGACGTGGCAGCGCTGCGCAGCACGGGTGAAGTTGCCCTCCTCGGCCAACGCGACCGCAAACTCGAGCTGCTTGAGGTTCATCACGCCATCTTATTTCCAGATGCATCGGATGATAACTATTCATTTCCCTCATTTGCGGATCAGGCAGACACTGGCGCCCCTTCTTATCCGGAGCCCGTCATGACCCACGACGCGCCCTCCCCGCTCAGCCGCTGGCAGGTCCTGCTGATGGCCTTCGCCACCGGCGTGGCGGTGGCCAGCAACTATTACGCGCAGCCGCTGCTGCACACCATCGCCGGGCAGTTCGGGGTGTCGTTCGCACGTGCCGGCACGGTGGTGACCGTCGCCCAGCTGAGCTATGCCGCCGGCCTCATCCTGCTGGTGCCGCTGGGTGATCTGTTCGAGCGCCGCCGGCTGATCGTGGTGATGTCACTGCTGTCGGCCTCCGGCCTGGTGCTGAGCGCGCTCAGCCATCAGTTCGTGTGGCTGCTGGTGGGCACCGCGCTGACCGGCCTGTTCTCGGTGGTGGCGCAGGTGCTGGTGCCGTTCGCGGCGACGCTGGCGCGGCCGGAGGAGCGCGGCCAGGTGGTCGGCACGGTGATGAGCGGCCTGCTGCTCGGCATTCTGCTGGCACGCACCGTGGCCGGGGCGCTGTCCTCGCTGGGCGATTGGCGCACGGTGTACTGGATCGCCGCGGCCGCGCTGGTACTGACCACCGGCATGCTCTATCGGCATCTGCCGCGCTTCCATCAGACCGCCGGGCTGGGCTATCTGCAGCTGCTGCGCTCGATTGGCACGCTGTTCGCGCAGGAGCCGGTGTTCCGCCTGCGTACCGTACTGGGCGCGCTGAGCTTTGCGATGTTCGCGATCTTCTGGACGCCGCTGGCGTTCCTGCTGGCGGCCGAGCCCTATGGCTACAGCGATGCGACGATCGGCCTGTTCGGGCTGGTCGGTGCCGCCGGCACGCTGGCCGCGGGCGTGGCCGGGCGCATGGCCGACCGTGGCAAGGCCGCACTCGCGACCACCGTGGCGCTGGTGCTGCTGGCCGCATCGTGGCTGCCGCTGGGCTTTTCCACGCACTCGTTGATCGCGCTGGTGCTGGGCGTGATCGTGCTCGATCTGGCCGCGCAGCTGCTGCACGTGAGCAACCAGAACGTGGTGTATGCGCTGCGCCCGGAGGCCCGCAACCGGCTCAATGCCGGCTACATGACCGGCTACTTCATCGGTGGCTCGCTGGGTTCCTTGGTCTCGGCGCAGGTCTTTGATCGCTTCGGCTGGACCGGTGTGTGCGTCACCGGTGCCTGCGTTGCGGTGGTGGCGATGGGCATCTGGGCGATGTCGCAGACAAAGCGGCGGGCGTAGCGCCCGCGCACTTCAGAAACTCGTCTGCACCGCGACCTCGACGCGCGATCCCGCGTTGCCCGGGAACAACTGCTTGGCGGCGCCGTCGGTGTCATGCCCGGTCACCCGCAGCTCCCACGGACCGTGCACGCGCCACACCGCGCTGAGCTGGCCGTGCAGGTAGTCATCGGCCTGCGCGCTGTCCAGCCAGTAGCGGCCCACCGCCCCTTCGATACGCCACTGCTCCCCCAGCGGCAGGCGCGCACCGAGCTGGGCGTAGGTGCCGCCATGGCCACCGGCCAGCGCGTTGTCGGAGATGCCGACCTGCAGCCAGGCGCGCTGCCGCCAGGTGACGGTGCCATTGAGCTCGGTCCAGTCCAGATCGACCGTGGCGGACGGATAGACGTAGCGGGTCAGATTGACGTCCACGCTCCAGTCCGGCGTCACCGCCCCGCTCCAGCCGGCGACAAGATCAAACTCGCTGCGCGCGCCGTTGTCCGGCCGGAACGAGACACCCGAGCCCCACGCCGAGGCATACCAGCCGTTGGACGCACTGAGTTTCACGCCCGCCTGCACGGCCGGATCGCCGTCGCTCTGCGAGCTGCCGCGCCAGACGTAGTCCGAGGTCAGCGTCGCATTGCCTTCCACCGCGGCCGCGGCCGCACCGCTCATGACCAGCCCCACCAGCACCACGCCGCAGCGCAGGCGCTGTTTCGAATAGTTACCCACCACGTGTCCCGCTCCAGATGACGGCCGCGCCGTCGAGAGCGACAGTGTCCTCAGGACCGGCGTAAAGCCGCCATGGCGTGGCCACCCGATCGGCGCAACGTTTCTGTAAATCCTGCGTCAGGGTGGTGCCCGGGGGTGCGCGGTATCATGGCCGCTCTGACCTGTTGCGAGTAATGGCGTGGACGCGATCCTGACCCCGGTATCGATTGGCGAGCTGATCGACAAGATCACCATCCTGGAAATCAAGGCCGAACGCATTGCCGATGCCGGCAAGAACGCCAACGTCCGCAAGGAACTCGACGGTCTGTGGCCGCTGTGGCAGCAGCAGGTGGGCGCTCAGCCCGGGCTGGAGGCGCTGAAGACGCAGCTCAAGGCGATCAACGAGCGCATGTGGGAGATCCAGGATCAGCTGCGCGACAAGGAAGCAGCGCAGGTCTTCGACGATGCCTTCATCCAGCTGGCCCGCGGCGTCTATGGCACCAATGGCGAGCGGGTCAAAGTGAAGAACGAGATCAACCGCATCGCCGGCTCGCAGCTGGTCGAAGAGAAGCAGTACCAGGGCGAGTGATCCCGCCGCTTTACACCGGGCTCAGTGCCCGGTCGCGGCCCGGAAGCGTTCGCGGTCCTGCTGGGTCCGCCGGCGGATTTCGGCCAGCGCTTCATTCTCGGTGGCTTCCAGCATCGATTCGAACAGCCGCTGGAAGTGGTTGCGCATGGCCAGCCGCGCCGCCGCCGGATCGCGCTGGCGCAGCGCATCGAGAATCCGGGTGTGTTCTTCGTCGCGGGTGTCGTCGTCGTTGTGGCAGACGTTGGCGTAGACCTGCTTGACCCGCGGCAGCTCATTGCGCATCCGCCAGATCAGCTGCACGCAGTGCTCCACCACCGGGTTGCCGGCGATGCGTGCAATCGAAAGGTGGAACTGGCGGTCGGCCTCGCTGGCCGCCACTTCGCCCGAATTGGGATCGACCATGGCCGCGATCAGGCCGGCCAGGTCCTCCAGTTCGGCATCGGTGATGCGGCTGGCGGCCATCGCCGCGGCCTCGGCCTCGATCACCGCGCGTGCGGCGGTCAGGTCGAACGCCGAGACGTCGGGCAGTGCGCCCGGCGCCTGCGACGGCTTGGCCTTCACGTAAACGCCCGAGCCGGTCTTGATGGTGATCAGGCCCTGCGCTTCCAGCGCGATTTCCGCCTCCCGCACCGTCACCCGGCTCACGCCCAGGCGTTCGGCCAGGTCGCGTTCGCCCGGCAGGCGCGAGCCCGGCGGGAATTCGCCCTTCTCGATCAGCGCGACGATTTCGGCGGCAATGGACTGGTACAGACGGGGTTCGGACATCATCAAAGGCCTGCTGACAGGTGGCTGGGGACCGATACGCGACCGCGCCTTCAGAGAGCGGCGCGGTCGAAAAAACCGCGCCACTGACCTCAGAAGCGGTAGCGCACCCCCAGATAATACCGCCGCCCGTACGTGGTGTACTCGCGGAAGCTGCCGAGGATGGGCATATCCGACACCCGCGGCTCATCGGTGAGGTTGCTGGCCGACAGCGACAGCGACAGGTGCTTGTTCACCTTGTAGGTGGCGCGGAAGTCCAGCGAGCCATTGTCCCGCACATAGCGGTTCTGCGACGGGTCGCCGACAAACTGCTGGTAATAGTCGGAGCGGTACTTGTAGATCGCCTGCAGGTCGAGCTTGCCCAGGCCCCAGTACACCTGCGCCGAGGCCACATGCTTGGACAGGCCGAAGATGTTGGCCGGCTCGACGATGCCCGGGGTCACCACGCCGGTGGTCGGGTCGGTGGACTCGCCCAGGCGCAGGTCTTCGGTCTTGAAGTTGGAATCGGCGTAGTTGTAGCTGGCCTTAACGCCCAGCCCGGAGAAGATGCCCGGCAGGTAGGAGAAGCTGTGCGAGGCGGTGAACTCGACGCCGAACAGATCGCTCTTCTGGTCGCTGGTGGCCAGCTGCTCCACCGGCACGGTCACGCTCTGGCCGTCGATATCGAAGGATTCGTTGACGATCACCGGCATCGAGCCGCCGTTGAACTGCTTGTAGTAGAGCGCACCGGACAGCATGGTGTCTTCGTTGGCATACCACTCCAGCGAGAGGTCGCCGTTCCACGACATCAACGGCTTGGCGCGCGGGTTGCCGGTGGCGGTGATGCTGCGCAGTGCATCGCCGACGCTGTTGAACTCGGTATCCACCTCACCCAGGTTGAAGGTGCGGCCGAAGCCTTCGGCGGCCAGGTCCGGACGCGACATCGCCCGATAGGCACCGACGCGCAGCAGCAGGTCCGGGCGCAGCTCGAAGGCGGCATTGAAGCTGGGCAGCCATTCGGTGTTGCTGGACTTGAGCACCTGCGAGGTGAAATCGCCGGTGGGCTCCAGGGTCACGGTGCCGTCGGGATTGTTGATCACATCCAGGCCGCTGCGCAGGCCGACCGAACGCACCTCGGTGCGCACGCCACGCACGCCGATGTTGCCGGTCACCGGCAGGCCGAACCATTCGGCGCTGTAGTCGCCCATCAGGTAGAGCGCGCTGGTCTTCTCGGTGACATCGTTGTTGGCCGGGTTGCGCAGGTCCGCGCTGAGGCCGGTGTCGTCCACGCCGGTGAAGGCCTTGAACAAACAGCGGCTGTCGAAGCTGGCCCACTGGTCGATGGTGTTGCCGCTGGCGTTGTCCAGGAAATCGTCCTGCGGGAAGGCCTGGCGGCAGGCCAGGTTGGCGGCGCGGATCGCGGCGACATTGGTGGTGGTGACATCCACGGTGTCGGTGTAATCGGTATAGGTGGCTTCGGACCGGCGCAGGCCGCCCTTGATCGCGGTGAAGAAGCCGCTTTCCGGGGTGAACGTGGCATCGAAGCGTCCCGCGCGGATGGTGTGCTCGCGGTTCTGCTGGCGACGACGCACCAGCGCCGAATCGGTGAAGTTGTCCGGGTTGTTCACATCGAACGCCGGATCCAGATAGATGCTCGGCACGTCGCCGCTGTAGTCGTAGGTGTAATCGACGTAGCGCGTGTTCTTGATGCCGCCGACCGGCCGGCCGTTGACGTCGGTGCGGCCGGCGCGCAGGCGGGTGCTGCGTTCGATCTGGTCACGCAGGGTGTTGGAGTAGGACAGATCGGTGGACAGCGTCCACGCCGGGCTCGGCCGGAAGATCACGTTGAGCCCGCCACCGGTGTATTCCTCCTGGCGCTCCAGGAAGTTGCCGGTGGAATCGACCGTGGTGCTGCCGGTGTGGTGCAGCAGCGCGCCATCGTCGGTGACCACGCGGTTGTTGAGGTTGCGCATCATCGAGGACAGCGACAGATCCGAGCGGTCCTCGGTGTAGTCGCGCTTGGAGTGCTGGTAATCCAGGTTCACTTCCACCGTATCGCTGGGCCGCCACTGGAGCGCGGCGAACTGCGAATCGCGCTTGTCGTGCTCGATGAACTGGCGGTAGATGCGGCTGCTGGGCACCAGGTAGTACGGCACGCCGTTGGCCACGTCCTTGCCGTTGACCTGGGTGCAGTTGCGCGTCGCGCCGACCACTTCACGGCCATCGCATGCGACCCAGGTGGAGCTGCTGGAGAACATTTCTTCCGGGTTGCTGCCTTCCAGCGCCTGCACGCCGATGGAGACACCGAGCTTGCCGGCGTTGCCCATGTCGAACTGGTCGATGTAGCTGGCGGTACCGCGCCAGCCCACGCCGTCCTTGTCCTTGAGCCGATCGTCGTACTCCTGCCAAGTGCCGCGGCCGTCGAGCTGGAACGTGCGTTTGCCGTATTCGAGCGGCTTGACCGTCTCCATGTTGATCGTGCCGGCCACGCCGCCTTCGACGAAGTCGGCGCGCTGGGTCTTGTAGATCGCCACGGTGTTGATCAGCTCGGACGGGAACTGGTTGAAGTTCACCGAGCGGTCGCCGCTGCCATTGGTGGCCTCGCGACCGTTGAAGGTGGACGAGCCGAGGAACGGCCCAAGGCCACGGATCGAGATTTCCGATGCACCGCCCTTCTCGCGATGGGTGGACGCCCCGGTGATGGTTTCGATCGCTTCACCGATCGACAGGGCCGGCAGATCGCCGATGTCGTCGGCCGCCAGCACGTCGGAGACCACGGTCTCCTCGCGCTTCTTGTCGATCGAGGTCTGGATGGTGCCGCGGATGCCGGTCACCTGGACCTGGTCCAGCGTGGTGGCTTCAGCCGGCGGCGTGGCCGGGGCATCGGCGTCCTGTGCGTGGGCCAGCGGCAGGGCCGCGGTGGCACACAGGGCATAGAACAGCGCGCTGTGCAGCGCGGTGTGGCGGAGGCCTCGTGGCGAGGCCGTACGGCGGTCATGCAACATCGTGATCTCCCTCCCAGGATGGATCGTCCGATTACACGGATTCGATCCGGAAGATTCACGACTGATGGACCAATGTCAATGAATTGGTACTAAAGTCTACCCCGCACCACCGTCCAGACCACTTTGCACGGATTTAATGTGCGGACGCAGCAGAAAAATGCGCAAATCGCATACCACATGCACCTAAAGTGGTATGCGATTGTGGTTGACGTGCACGTCCGGCAACCTGTTAGGATCGTGGCTCGCGTTGGTCGCTACGGTTCATCTGGGAGGGTAACCCGTGACTTTGCAACACTCGCACGCGCCGTTGGCGCTGCGCCCCATGGCCAAGGCCCTGCTGGTGAGCCTTTCGCTTGCAACGTTCCCTGCCGTGGCGGCCGATTACCTGGTGCGCGATGCCGCTGCATACGCCACTGCGGTACGCACCCTCGCCCCCGGCGATACGGTGGTCCTGGCGGATGGCGTCTGGCGCGACGTCGACCTGCTTTTCCGGGGTACCGGCAAATTTGGTCAACCAATTAAGTTGACGGCCCAGACCCCCGGCAAAGTGATTCTCAGCGGCCAGTCCCAGCTGAGGTTGGCCGGTGCGCATCTGGAGGTCTCCAACCTTGTGTTCCGCGATGGCTGGGCACCCGGCGGTGAAGTGATCTCCTTCCGGCGGTCGGCCAGCGAGTGGGCCGACCACAGCCGCGTTACCGGGATCGTGATCGACCGCTACAACAAGCCCGACCGCCAGCAGTCCGATCACTGGGTGGCGCTGTACGGCCAGCACAACCGCTTCGACCACAACCAGCTGGTGGGCAAGACCAATGCCGGCACCACCCTGGTGGTGGTGCGCAACGCCACCAGCGGCCTGGACAACCAGCACCGCATCGACCACAACTGGTTCGGCCCGCGCCCCAACCTGGGCTCCAACGGCGGCGAGACGATGCGCATCGGCACCAGCCACGATTCGCAGTCCGATTCGCGCACCGTAGTGGAGAACAACTGGTTCGAGCAGTGCGATGGCGAGGTCGAGATCGTCTCCAACAAGTCCGGTGGCAACACGTACCGCGGCAACGTCTTCCAGGACTCGCGCGGCTCACTGGTGCTGCGCCACGGCCATGGCAATCTGGTCGAGCGCAATGTGTTCCTCGGCCATGGCAAGGCGCATACCGGCGGGGTGCGCGTGATCAACCGCAACCAGACCGTGCGCGACAACTACTTTGAAGGCATCGCCGGCGACAACTTCGCCGCCGCCTTGAGCGTGATGGCGGGTACGCACAACGCGCCATTGAACCGCTACGAGCAGATCGACCATGCGGTGATCGAACGCAACAGCTTCATCCAGGTCGGCACCCTGCTGCTGGGCGCGGGGCTGGATGAGGAGCGCAATGCGATGCCGGTGAACAGCCGCATCGCCGGCAACCTGTTCATCGGCGATGGGAAGCGCGATCCGCTGCGCACGCAGGGTGACCTCTCCGGCATCACCTTCGCCGGCAACGTGCAGAGCCCTGCCGTGTCAGCCGGCTTCCCCGGCGGTGTCCGCGGCCAGTCCCTGACCCTGCAGCGCGCAGCCAACGGCCTTCTCTACCCCACCACCGCGGTCGATGCCGGCGCCCCGCGCGACCTGGCCCCGATTGCGCGCGACCAGGTCGGCGTGGACTGGTACCCCAAGGCCCTGCCGGCCACCGCACTGGATAGTGGCGCCGTGCGCCAGGTCGCACCGGGCGAGGACACCTTGACCGCCGCCGTGGCCGCCAGCGCTCCGGGCGACCGCCTGCAGCTGCAGCGCGGCCGCTATACCGTGAGCCAGGTGCTGGCGGTGGACCATCCGCTCAGCGTGCTCGGCCCGGCGCGCGGCCAGGCCAGCGTGCAGTTCTCGCGGCCGAGCCTGTTCGAGATCGGCGCGGGCGGTTCGCTGCGCCTGGCGCGGCTGGACATCGACGGCGCGCTCGCACCGGACGCTGCCGGCAACGCAGTGATCCGCGTGCCGCCGGGCAGCCAGGCCTTCAACTACACGTTGCTTGTCGAAGACAGCCGCGTGCACGGGCTGACCGCCAACAAGGCCTTCGACGTGATCGCCACCGGCAAGGGCAGCCTGGCCGCGCGGATCGCGCTATCGAACGTCACGGTGGAGGACATCAGCGGCAGCGTGATCGCCGCGGCCGCCGAGACCGATGACCTCGGCACCTACAACGCCGAGCAGGTCGATCTGCTGGACTCCCGCTTCCGCCGCATTGGCGGACCGGTGTTGAACCTGTATCGCGGCGGCACCGACGAAAGCACCTTTGGCCCGGCGCTGCAGGTGCGAGGCAACCAGTTCGAGCAGGTGGGGGTAGCCGACGACACCAGCCTGCGCCTGCATGGCGTGCAGTTCGCCAGCATCCGCGGCAACCGCTTCGACCGCAGCGGCCGCATCCGTTTCAGCCATCGCGTCGGGGAACCCACCCTGCGCATGGGCGACAACCCGCTGACGGCCACCGCGCCGTTGCTGTCCGATACCCCTGTTGAGGCCCTGCCATGAATCACGCCCCGCCCCTGATGCTGCTGCTCGCCGCCACGCTTGGTGGGGCCGCATTGCCCGCGGCGCAGGCCGCCCCCGCCGCCCGGCAGGCGCCCGCCGACGCCGCCACCGCGCCAGTGCTGGTCACCGCCGCGCAGTGGACGCAGATGCGGGCCGAGGGCACGCGCTCGCCGCTGTTCGCCAAGGAACAGCAGCGGGCGGAGCAGCGCGTGCGCGCGATGATGACGGCCGGCATCGACGTGCCGGTGCCCAAGGACAAGGGCGGCGGCTACACCCACGAACAGCACAAGCGCAATTACCAGGCCATCCAGGCCGCCGGCGCGCTGTACCGTCTGACCGGCGACAAGGCGTATGCCACCTTCGCCCGCGACCTGCTGCTGGGCTACGCCAAGCTCTACCCGGGCCTGGGCGCGCACCCGCAGGGCCGCGGCCAGATCCCCGGCCGGCTGTTCTGGCAGACCCTCAACGATTCGGTCTGGCTGGTCAGCGCCGCACAGGGTTACGACGCGATCCGCGACACGCTCAGTGCCGCCGACCGCGACACCATCGATACGCAGGTGTTCCGCGCGATGGCCGATTTCCTGTCCGGCACGCCGGAGAACTTCGACAAGATCCACAACCATGCCACCTGGGCCGTCGCTGCCGTGGGCATGACCGGGTACGTCCTGCGCGATACCGGCTACGTCGACAGAGCCCTCCAAGGCAGCAAACGCGATGGCAGCGCCGGCTTCCTGAAACAGGTCGATCAGCTGTTCTCGCCGGACGGGTATTACGAAGAAGGCCCGTACTACCAGCGATATGCGCTGGCCCCGTTCATCCTGTTCGCCAATGCCATCGAGCGCAACGAACCGCAGCGCGGCATCTTCAAGCGCCGCGACGGCGTGCTGCTCAAGGCCGTGGATGCGCTGGTGCAGAGCAGCTACGGCGGCTACTTCTTCCCGATCAACGACGCCATCCTCGACAAGGGCCTGGACACCGAGGAACTGGTGGCCGGCATCGATATCGCGTACGCGCAGACCGGCGATGCCCGCCTGCTTTCAGTGGCCCAGACACAGAAGCGCGTGCTGCTCTCGCCGGAGGGCCTGCAGGTGGCACAGGCGCTGGCCGGGAACAAGACCAAGCCATTCGCCTTCGTCCCCACCCTGCTGCGTGACGGCCCGGACGGCACCGAAGGCGCGCTGGCGATCCTGCGCATGGGCGGCGAGGACGGCCAGGCGCTGGTGATGAAGAACACCAAGCAGGGCATGGGCCACGGCCACTTCGACAAGCTCAACTGGCTGTTCTACGACAACGGCCAGCGCGTGGTCACCGATTACGGCGCCGCGCGCTTCCTCAACATCGAGGCGAAGGCCGGTGGCATCTACCTGCCGGAGAACGCCAGCTGGGCACGTCAGACCATCGCGCACAACACGCTGGTGGTGAACGAGCAGAGCCACTTCGGTGGCGACTGGAAGAAGGGCCAGCCACTGGCACCGACCCCGCTGCTGTTCGCGGTCAGCGACGACACCCAGATCGCTTCGGCGCGGATGGAAGGGGCCTATGACGGCGTCAGCTTCACCCGCACCCAGGCGCTGCTCTCGCATCCTGCGCTGGGCGAACCGGTGGTGCTGGATCTGCTGCGCGTCACCGGCACCAAGGCCGCGCGCTATGACCTGCCGCTGCACTTCAATGGGCACATCATGGACGTGGGCTTCAAGAGCCAATCCGCGGTTGCCGCGCGTCCGGTGCTGGGCAAGGCCAACGGCTACCAGCATGTGTGGATCGATGCGGCCAGCGAGCCGACCAGCGAGGCGCGCAGCCTCACCTGGCTGCTCGACGGTCGTTTCTACACGTACCGTTTCGCCAGCACTGCACCCTCGCGCGCGTTGATCGGCGAGAGCGGTGCGAACGATCCCTCGTTCAACCTGCGCCGCGAGCCGATGCTGCTGCAGCGCGTGGATGGCCAGGCTGACACCACGTTCTACGGCGTGCTCGAACCGCACGGCCAGTACGACGGCACCGCCGAAACCGTGCGCGGCGCCAACAGCCGCATCGACCGTCTCACCCACTACCGCGGCAAGGATGCGGACGTGCTGGTGCTCGACATGGCCGGTGGCAAGCGCCTGGCGCTGGGCATCGCCGATGACCCGGCCAAGGGTGGCGCGCATGAAGTCAGCGGCGGCGGACACAGCTGGCGCTGGGACGGCGGCTGGAAGCGCTTCGATACCAGCACTGGCAAGGACGGCAAATGAAAGTCACCACGCAGGCCCGCACCTATGTCCGTTGGCTGATCGTGGCGCTGATCGCCGTGGCCACGGTGATCAACTACATCGACCGCAACGCCCTGGCGGTGATGTGGCCGCAGATTTCGCAGGATGTCGGCGCGACCAAGGAGGACTACGCGCTGCTGGTCACGGTGTTCATGCTGTTCTACGCCGCCGGCCAGTTCGTGTTCGGGCGCCTGTTCGACATCATCGGCACGCGGCTGGGCTTCGCGCTGTCGATCGCGGTGTGGTCGGTCTCGATCGCGCTGCACTCGGTCACCCACTCCATCCTGTCCTTCAGCCTCGTGCGCGCCATGCTCGGGATCAGCGAGGCCGGTGCATGGCCGGGCGCGGTCAAGGCCAATGCCGAGTGGTTCCCGGCGCGTGAGCGTGCGCTGGCGCAGGGCGTGTTCAACGCCGGCGCCTCGATCGGCGCCATCATCTCCGCGCCGCTGATCGCCGTGCTGTTCCTGTGGCTGGGCTGGCGCGGCACCTTCATCCTGATCGGTGCTATCGGCTTCATCTGGCTGCTGCCGTGGCTGATCATCTACCGCGCCGGACCGGACAAGCACCCCTGGGTGAGCGCGGCCGAACGTGCGTTGATCCTGGATGCGCCGGCCGAGCAGCCTGCGGTGCCGGTTGCCGAGTACGTACCGAACGTCCGCCAGCTGCTGGGCCACCGCCAGACCTGGGGCATCCTGATCTCGCGGTTCTTCCTGGACCCGATCTGGTGGCTGTTCGTGTCCTGGCTGCCGATCTATCTGGCCGACACCTTTGGTTTCGACATCAAGCAGATCGGCATCTTCGCCTGGGTGCCCTACGTCGGCGCGATGATCGGCAGCCTCGGTGGCGGCTGGTTGTCCGGCCGCCTGATCGGCGCCGGCTGGAGCGTGGACAAGGCGCGCAAGGTGGTGATCACCCTGGGCGGCGCGATCATGGCCCCGGCGCTGATCGGCGCGGTGCTGGCCACCGATCCGGTCTGGGCGGTCGTCACCATCGCCTTCGTGCTGCTCGGCTTCCAGATCGCCATCGGCAACATCCAGACCCTGCCCGGCGACATCTTCAGTGGCAAGTCGGTTGGTTCGGTCGCCGGCCTGGGCGGCATGGCCGCGGTGGCCGGCACGCTGATCACCACCTGGCTGGTGCCGGCGATGACCCACGAATCCTACGCACCGATTTTCATCCTGGTGGCGGCCCTGGTGCCGGCCTCCCTGCTGGCGCTGTGGCTGGTCACCGGTCGCGTGGAAAAAATCCACGGCCCGGTCGAGCGCCGCTGACTTCCCTTCTTCCCTTTCCCCCAACGCATCACAGGAGTGTTTCATGACCCAATTCAAGGACAAGGTGGCGATCGTCACCGGTGGCGGCCGTGACATCGGCCGCGAGATCTCGCTCAAGCTGGCCGCGGCCGGTGCCAAGGTCTGCATCAACTACGCCAACGACGAAGCCAGCGCGCAGGAGACCCTCAAGCAGGTCGAAGCCGCCGGCGGCACCGCGATCGTGCATCGCGCCGATGTCACCGATGCCAAGGCGGTGGCGGCGATGGTCGCCGCGACCCAGGCCGCGTTCGGCCCGCAGATCGATGTACTGGTGAACGTGGCCGGTGGCATGGTCCAGCGCCGTCCGCTGGCCGAGATCGACGAGGCGTTCTTCCACAAGGTGATGGACCTCAACATGAGTTCGGTCTACCTGACCACGCATGCGGTGGTACCGCACATGCCCGAAGGCGGCGCGATCGTGAACTTCGCTTCGCAGGCCGGCCGCGATGGCGGTGGCCCGGGCGCGGCGATCTACGCCACCGCCAAGGCCGCGGTGATGACCTTCACCCGTGCCATGGCGAAGGAGCTGGGTCCGCGCGGCATCCGCGTCAACGCGCTGTGCTGCGGCATGATCGCCACCCGCTTCCATGACGAGTTCACCAAGCCGGAAGTGCGCACCGCGGTGGCAGGCAATACGCCGCTGCGCCGCCAGGGCCGTCCGCAGGAAGCCGCCGATACCGCCGTGTACCTCGCGTCGGATGCGGCCGGTTTCATCACCGGTGCCAACGTCGACGTCAACGGCGGCACCTACTTCTCCTGATTGACCCGCTGACCGCCTGGGAGGGCCGCCATGCTGCGCTGGATCACTGCATTCTCTCTTGCACTTGCCACCAGCGCCGCGGCGCTGCCCGCCCAGGCCCAGGTCTGGGTGCCGGCCTGGACCGCTTCGCCGGCCCCGGACCGTCTCGATGGCACCCCCGAGGCCCCGGTGCAGTTCGCGAACCAGACCGTACGCCAGGACATGCGCCTGGCCAGTTCGGCCCGCGCCCTGCGCTTCCGCATCAGCAATGAACTCGGCCAGGCACCGCTGCATATCGGCAGTGCCTCGGCCCATCTCACCGGCACCGCCACCGCGGCCAAGCCGGTCACTTTCAATGGACGTGGCGATGTCGTGGTGCCGGTCGGCGCCGCCCTGCTCAGCGACCCGGTCGCGATCACCGCACCGGCGCTGGCCGACGTCTCGCTCACCGTGTACTTCCCGGATGCCACCCGCCCTGCCGTGCGCCGCACCGCGCTGCGCATCGCCGACGGCCGCGCTGCCACCGTGGGCGATGCGGTCAAACTCGCCTACCGGCAGAACGTGGTTTCCGCCGTGCTGGCCGAACGTACCCGCAAGCCTGTCGTGGTGGTCGCCCTCGGCGACTCGATCACCGAAGGCGCCACGGCCACCCGCGGCAGCAACGGTGACTGGCCCGCACTGCTGTCCGCCCGCCTGCAGCAGGCCTGTCCGGACCAGGTGGTGGTGGTCAACGCCGGCATCAGTGGCAACAAGGTGATGGACCATGGCCGCAGCCACAGCGCGCTGGCGCGGCTGGACCGCGATGTGATCGCGCTGCCGAACGTGGACCGCGTCATCCTGTTCGAAGGCATCAACGACATCCGCCACGACGGTGGAACCCCGCCCGTGGCCGGCCGCAACGCCGAGGACATGGTGCTGGGCTACCGGCAGATCGCGGAGCGCCTGCACAGTAACGGCATCCGCCCGATCGCTGCCACGATCACCCCCTTCGGTGATTCGGACCGCTACGAGCCGATCGCCGCCGCCACCCGCACCACGCTCAACACCTGGATGCGCAGCGGCCGCAGCGGCTTCGATGGGCTGATCGACTTCGACCGGATCCTGCGTGATCCGGCCAACCCGGAGAACCTGCCCGAGGACATCACCCGCGACCACCTGCATCCCAACGATGAAGGCTACCGGCGGATGGCCGACGGCATCGATCTGGCCCTGCTCGGGTGCCCGGCGCGATGAGTGCCCAGGCCTTCCGGGTTGCGCCTGACAGGGGCCAGCGCTGGGACGCACTGGCGCTGGGCGAGGTGATGCTGCGCTTCGATCCCGGCGAAGGCCGGATCCGCAGCGCGCGCCAGTTCACCGTGTGGGAAGGCGGCGGCGAATACAACGTCGCGCGCGGCCTGTGCAGCACCTTCGAGCATCGCACCGGCGTGCTTACCGCCCTGCCGCGCAATGAGCTCGGCCTGCTCGCCCGGCAGCTGATCCAGGCCGGTGGCGTGGATGCCGGCCAGATCGTCTGGTGTGACTACGACGGCATCGGTCGCAACACGCGCATGGGGCTGAACTTCACCGAACGTGGCTTCGGCGCACGTGCGCCGCTGGGGATCTCCGATCGCGCGTACTCGGCCGCCTCGCAGCTGCAGCCGGAGGCGTTCGACTGGGATGCGCTGTTCGGCCAGCACGGCGTGCGTTGGCTGCACACCGGTGGGATCTTCGCCGCCCTGTCCGAGCACAGCGCGGAGACGGCGATCACGGCGGTGCGTGCCGCGCGGCGCCACGGCGTGGCGGTCTCCTACGACCTCAACTACCGCGCCAGCCTCTGGAACAGCCATCCCGATCCGGACGCTGCGCGCCACGCCAACTGTGCGATCGCTGCCGAGTGCGACCTCCTGATCGGTGATGAGTATTCGTTCGCCGCGTGCCTGGGCATGGACCTGAGCGATCTCGGGCGTCGCCACACGCCGATGGATGTCGGCCCGGCCGAGGCCGCCGCGGTACGTGCACTGGCCCGGTTCCCCACGCTGCAGGCCGTGGCCTTCACCCTGCGCGACGCCGCCACGGCGGCCCGGCATGGGTGGGCGGGTGCGCTGCGCACGCGGGCGCAGCTGTATGTCTCCGACGCGCGCGAAGTGGACCTGCTCGACCGGGTCGGCGGTGGCGATGCCTTCGTCGCCGGCGTGGTGCATGCCCTGCTCAGCGGCAAGGGCGAGCAGGCGGCGGTGGACCTTGGCGCCGCGCATGGCGCGCTGGCGATGTCCACCCCGGGCGACTACGCCATCACCAGCCTGGCGGAAGTGGAGGCCGTGGCGCGGGGCGACGGGGCCGCAGCACGCCGCTGAGGGATGCGTATCAGCGCAGCGTTGAAAGCTGCGCCAGGCCCTGGGTGGCAGAGACGGTCAGCAGCGCGGGCAGTGCGTCCGGCTGGAACCAGTCCAGCGCGAGGATTGCTTCAGGTTCGCGCAGCGTGGCCTGCGCCGTTGCCGGTACGCGTGCCAGATACACCGGCGCCACCCAGTGCTGCCCCAGCGCCGGTTCGAAGTGATCCACGACGCAAAGCAGCCGTTCGACGGTCACCTCGAGTCCGGTTTCTTCCAGGACTTCGCGCACCACGGCATCTTCGACCTTCTCCATCCAATCGACCTTGCCGCCGGGCAGGCCCCAGTGGCCCTGTTCGGGCTGACGCCCGCGCTGGACCAGCAGGATCGCGCCATCGGCGCGCTGGATGACGGCACCGCAACCGAGGCGGGGTTGCTGCAGCGCAGGGGACTCGGACATCAGGCATCTCCATGACAGTGCCTCATTATCCCTCTCCCTGCGGAAACCGCGCCCACGAAAAAGGCCCGGCAATGCCGGGCCTTTCCTGCCACGCCGATCAGACGCGTGGCGATGCAGTCACGCTGGGATTACCAGCTGAAGCGCGGGCCGACCGACCATTCCTTGTCACCGTGGCGATCCATCTTGATGTCGCCGTTGATGCCCCAGTTCTGGTTCAACTTCACCTGGCCACCCAGGCGGCCGTAGAACTGGCCATCCGGATTGACGCCGTGCTTCTTGCTGTAATCCTCGTAGCCGGCCATGGCATAGACTTCGGCGTGCTGGCCGAACGCGGTACGGATACCGGCTTCAGCGCTGTAGCCGTTGAAGTCCAGGCCTTCCTTCGGGTCGAACTTGTTGTAGGCAACGCGACCCACGAAGTCGGTGCTGTTGCCGATTTCCTGGTTGTAGCCCACGCCGACGCGCCACTGGTCGATCTTGAAGTCACCGATGTCGGTCTTCTGCTGGTTGTACTCACCGAAGGCGTGGAAGTTCGGGTGGAAGGCGTAGGAACCCTTCACGCCCCAACCATCGGCCTTGCCGCCGTCTGCGTCGGTCTTGACGTAGTCAGCTTCAGCGTAGTTGTAGGACAGGCCTTCAGCCGCCGAAGCGGTGAACGGGAGGGCGGCAGCCAGGGCCAGAGCAATCAACGAAGTCTTCATGGGGGTACACCTTTATGTCTTGGACTACTTGCACCCGGCATGGAGGCCGGACTGCATCGGGAATGTAAATTCTCCGTTATTCGACACAACCCGCCCTGAAGTTGACCGCCTGCACAAAAGTGAATTTTGGGGCGGCGTTCAGACGCGCTCTGGCATACGCGCGTGGCTTTTTCCAGGCGATGAAGGCGTGAATGCCCGTAGCGCGCGATCGTCACGCGGGCAGCAGATGCGGGGGAAAGGCCACGCACGGGAGCCGTGCGGGAAAGGACTCTGGTCACGACGGTGCCCTTGCGGGGCGTCACGCGCTGGGGAAGCCGCTCTTGGGGAGTAATCGGCTAACGCGTCCATCCTCCTGAATGCACCGAGGTCCGTGCCGTGGGGCGTTGGACCGCAGGGCGCCATGGGGCGTCCTGCCCGGCACCGCCATCATGGGCTGGATGCGTCAGCTGAACCATCAGGAAGTTCCTCACTCTGATTCGGATTTTTCTGACCCCCCGGACCCTCGGCCGGGTGGGCGGGCCGGCCCCGCTGAATGGGATCACCCGGGTCCGCCCAGGGTGTTCACCCGCCGCAAAGGGCCTCGAGCGCAGTGTCGATCGTCCGCCCCCTGGTTCGTCGTATGCCTTGAAGGCGCCCATCCTGGCGCGCCATCCGGAGCGTTGTCATGGCTTATATCGATGGTTTCGTACTGGCCGTCCCGACCGCGAACAAAGACAAGTTCCTCGAGCACGCCCGCATGGGCGATGCGATCTGCATCAAACACGGTGCGCTGCGCGTGGTGGAGTGTTGGGGGGATGATGTTCCGCACGGCAAGCAGACCGACTTCCATCGCGCGGTCGAAGCGAAGGAGGACGAGGCGGTGCTGTTTTCCTGGATCGAATGGCCGGACAAGGCCACGCGCGATGCCGGCATGCAGAAGATGATGGAAGACCCGCAGATGAACCCGGAGAACAATCCGATGCCGTTCGACGGCAAGCGGATGATCTACGGCGGCTTCGTGCCGGTGGTGGAATTGAAGCAGTGATCCGGGCGCCGGGTTCGGCCCGGGCCAGGCGGACCTGTTGGCGCAACGCCGCTTGAGTCGGCGCTGGAGCACCGGCATGCTCGGTGCTCCAGGCTGGCAGGAAGCGCGCGCCATGATGACGATGCCGCCCGCGGGGCCGCCGTCATCAAGGAGCGATCGGCATGGCAGCAGTACGTCCGGGGATGTTTGGTTGTCTGCTCGCAGTCGCGCTCGGGCTTGGCGTGATCGCCAGCCGGCCGGCCCGGGCTGAAGGGCCGGGGCTGGCGCAGTACCAGCGCGCCGAACGCGTGCTGGACCAGCAGTTGCGCGGCGAGGTCCGCAATGCCACGGTGGTGCCGCGCTGGCTCGACGATGGCCGCTTCTGGTATCCACGCCAGGATGAGCACGGCCGCACGAGCTACCTGCTGGTCGACCCCGCCGCGTCCACGCGCACCGAACTGTTCGACAGCGACACGATGCGCAGCACGCTGGCGGCCGCCGGCATCGTCGATCCGGACAGGGTGATGCAACAGGTGGAGGCGGTCGCCCGCAGCGGCGATGACGTGCGGATCACCCTGCGCGTGGATCCACAGCGGCGGGTCGCGTGCGTGCTGCCTGCGGGCTGCGAACTGCAGTCGGCAGCAGTCGCCGATCCCCGTGATCTGCCGGCCCCGGATGGGCGGCACAGCGTGCGGGTCGAGCAGCACAACCTGTGGCTGCGCAGCGTTTCCGACGGCAGCCGACGGGCACTGACCGTGGACGGTGAAGCGTCGCACGGCTACGGGGTGCTGCCCGATTTCGCCCTGCGCGGCATTCCGCAACGGGAAGGACGGCTGCAGATGCCGCCCTTCGCGGTCACGTGGTCGCCGGACAGCCAGCGCCTGTTCGGCGTGCGCTATGACGAGCGCCAGGTGCTGCCCTATCCCTATCTGGCGACGGCCCCGACCGATGGCTTCCGCCCGGTCGTGCACGAAGTGCGCCTGGGCCTGCTCGGGGACGCCGAGCAGGTGCGCGACGCCTGGTTCGTCACCGAGGTGGACGGTAGCGGCACGCGCCACATCGCCGTTCCCGAGGGCTGGCACACGCTGACCGAGGCGGGGGTGCTGGGCTGGTCGGCCGATGCCGGCAAGGTCTACACGGCGATCATGCGCCATGACGCGCCGGCACGCCTGCGCCTGGTCGAGGTGGACGTGCGCACCGGCCGCGTGCGCACCGTGCATGAGGAGACCAGCGATACCCGCGTGCAGCTCAACACCTACCCCTACAACCGGCCAGCCGTGCACGTTCTGCAGCGCGGCGACGGCATCGTCTGGTTCTCGCAGCGCGATGGCTGGGGCCATCTGTACCTGATCGACCGCCGCGATGGCCGCGTGGTCCGCCAGCTGACCCGCGGCGAATGGCTGGTCCGTGATGTGGTCGGCGTCGATGAGGCGCGTCGCCAGGTGCTGTTCACCGCCGGCGGGCGCGAGCCCGGCGATCCGTATCAGCGCCGCCTGTACCGGGTGTCGCTGGACGGCGGCGCCCCGGTCCTGCTCACACCGGAAGCGGCCGACCATGCGATCGATGGCGGCGCCGGCGTGCTGATGGGGGGCCGTGCGTCCACGCTGCTGTCACCCTCGGCGGCCTACGTGGTCGACAGCTACTCGCGGGTGGACCTCGCGCCGATCAGCGTGCTGCGCTCGACCACCGATGGGCGCGTGGTGCTGGAACTGGAACACGCCGATGACCGCAGCGTGCGTGCGGCCGGCTGGGTGCCGCCGCAGCGGGTGAGCGTGCTGGCCGCCGACGGCCGTACCGAACTGCAGGCGACGGTGTACCTGCCGCCCGGCTACAGCGGGACCGGACGCCATCCCGTGATCGATGCCATGTACGGTGGACCGCATATCACCAACGCCCCGGTCGGTTTCGTCGACGCCACCGCCACGATGAATCCGGTCGCGCGTTCCAGCCTGGCCCAGCTCGGCTTCGTGGTGGTGAGCATCGATGCGCGCGGCACGCCCGGACGTTCCAAGGCCTTCCACGATGCCAGCTTCCTGACCGCAGCCGATCTGCAGCTGGACGATCATGTCGCGGCCATCCGCCAGCTGGCCACCCGTTATCCGGGCATGGACCTGAGCCGCGTCGGCATCTATGGGCACTCCTTCGGCGGCTACAGCGCAGCGCGTGCCCTGCTGCGCCACCCGGCGTTCTACAAGGTCGGGGTGGCGTCGGCCGGCAGCCACAGCTTCCAGGGCATGTACGGCGGCGCGATCCATGGGATGGACCGGCTGGTCGGCGGCCAACCGGTCTATGCCGACGGTACCGCGGTGCGCCCGCGGCCCGATGCGGTGCCCGCACTGTTCCAACCGCTGGCCAACGATGCGCTGGCCGACCGCCTGCAGGGCCGACTGATGCTGGTCTACGGCGATCTGGACGAGAACGCCATGCCGGCGCTGACCCTGCAACTGGCGCGGGCGCTGACGCTCGCCAACAAGGATTACGACCTGCTGTACCTGCCCAACCAGGACCACGAGCTGTTCCGCAACGACGACTACTACATGCGCCGGATGTGGGACTACTTCGTCACGCACCTGATGGGCGCGACCCCACCGCCGTACCGGATCGGAGTGGCCGCCTCGCCGTGAGCCGAGCGGCAATCAGCGATGCGCGTCCGAGGTGTCATCCGCGCCAACGCCCATGCCGCCGCCGCCCATTCCTCCCATACCGCCACCGCCACCACCGCCTTTACCACCGCCCTTGTCACCCGCATCGCCCTTGCCCTTCGCACCGGCCGAGGGCCGTGCCGGGCCTTGGCGCGGGATGATGACGGCGGCGGGGATGGGATCGAGATCCAACGCCTGGCGAATGAAGTCGCGCAGCGACACCACCAGTTCGGCAGTGGGAACGAGGCGGCCCCGGGCCATCTCGTTGGCGGCGTGCGCGGCCAGGCGCACCTGCTCATCGGTGCCCAGCAGGATGATGTCCGACAGCGCTGCTTCCACCGCATCACGGATGCGACGCGCACGCTCGCCGCCGATCTCCGCGTCCGCCGGCAGGTGCAGCGCATCGCCGTCTTCGCCTGCTTCTGGCAGCGCCCGGAAGTCCCGACGATGGCGTGGATCGACATCAAGCGTTCCGGTGAATGAGCCCCCGAGCACCTTGTACGCCGCGATCAGCGTGCGCAGCCGCTCGTTGATCTGCCGGTTCTCGCGCTCGCGGCGCTGCTGCATGGTCTGCATGACCAGCAGCCGGATGCCGACGCCGATCAGGGTGATGACCGCCAGGCCGACCAGGGTCGAGAGCATGGCCTGCCAGGAACTGAAGTCGAGACCGCGCATTGCATCTTCCCGTGGACGTCCGCGGAGCAGGTTAGCAAGAGAGGCAGGGAGGGACCGTCAAGCACCCGGCCGCAGGGGCAGGATCTGACGAAGGGGCGGGACAGTCAGGACAGGAACCGGGAGTCTGATCGCAGCGTGACGCGATGTACTCGACCGGGATGCCAGGAGGCAGTGGGCGGGCACAGGCCGACCCCGCCATGCCACTCCCGCCTCAGGCGGGAGCAGCACGTTGCAACTTGCTTACTTGCGCGCGCGCTTGGCCGGCGCCTTGCGGGCAACCGGCTTGGCGGCAGCACGCTTGGCCGGGGCGGCCTTGCGGGCCGGAGCCTTCTTCGCCGGAGCCTTCTTGGCCACAGCCTTCCTGGCGGTCGCGACCTTCTTGCCGACGGTCTTCTTGGCCGCGGTGGTCTTCTTGGTCACGGCCTTCTTGGCCGTGGCGACCTTCTTGCCGACCGACTTGCGGGCGACGGCGGTCTTCTTGCCGGCCACCTTCTTGGCGGTCGCGGTCTTCCGGGTCACGGCCTTCTTGGCGGTCGCCGACTTCCTGGCAACAGCCTTCTTGGCGGTGGCGACCTTCTTGCCGACGGTCTTCTTGGCGACGGCGGTCTTCTTGCCGGCTACCTTCTTGGCCGCTGCGGTCTTCTTGGTCACGGCCTTCTTGGCGGTCGCCGACTTCTTGGCAACGGCGGTCCGGGCAGCGGCGACCTTCTTGCCGACGGTCTTCTTGGCGGCGGTGGTCTTCTTGGTCACGGCCTTCTTGGCGGTCGCGGTCTTCTTGGCGACGGCCTTCTTGGCGGTGGCGACCTTCTTGGTCACGGTCTTCTTGGCAGCGGCAGCCTTCTTGGTCACGGCCTTCTTGGCGGTCGTGGCCTTCTTGCCGGCAGCCTTGGTGGTCTTGGTCACGGCCTTTTCAGCGGCGGCCTTCTTCTTGGCGACCTGCTTCTTGATCGCGGTGACTTCGGCCTTGGCGTTCTTCTTGGCCGTTTCCAGCTTCTGCTTGGCGGTGGCCAGGGTCTTGCCGACCGACTTGGCCGCCTTGTCAGCCTTCTTGGCGACGGTCTTCTCGACCTTGGTTACGGCCTTCTTGACCTTGGCGACCTGGGTGGTGGCAGCCTTGCGTGCGCGCTTGGCGGTCTTCTTCACCGAAGCGACGGCATCTTCCGCAACGTGTGCGATGGTCTCGCCGACGTTGGTGGCGGTTTCTTTTGCATCTTCGACGGTCTGCGAGAGAACCGTGGTCACACCATTACCGTTGCTCATTGAGTGCCTCCTAAGGGGCCTGGTTAGTCAAATCGCTGGCGATGCTATACCGGCGCGGTCCATCGTGGAACGGTCTTGATGCGATGCACGTGCCAAGCCGACAGTAGCACCCCCATCGGCGGCAGCAAGCAATGCACCAGGCGCTTGCACGAAACCCCTTGAAAACAGCATTGCCGTTCCAGTGCGTGGTGCACGCCGTGTGTCTGGATGCGCATCTCCGCCGCATCCGATGATTCGACAATTGATCGTCGCACCTGATCCATTCCCCGCCTCCGCACCCGGCATTTGCGCTGGTTTCGATGGCAGTGGTGCGCGTTGCCGACGCACGACGAGGGTGCGATCGGGCGTCATCGGATGCATCGCGGCAGCCACGTCCGGTCCTCCACATCGGCTGCCTCGGCACCCCGACCGTCGGCCTGCCGACGTCGTCGGGAACGCCGCGGCTGCGTCGGGTTTCATCCCGGGTTTAGCCGGTTGCGGACACACTCATTCAGCTTGAATTACCGTATACCTGTTTTCCCTGCCCCCGCCCCCTCCGACACGGAACCGCCGGACATGCGACCGCTCCCGACCCTGCTCACGCTCGCTCTCGCCGCTGCCTTCGGCGGATTCACCGCCACGGCCATCAACGCGCACCTGGACAACCGTGCCGAAGCGGCACCGGCCGCGTACACGATCCCGACCACGGCCGCGCTGCCCGCGGCGGTCGCCGGCCAGGCGGTACCGTCACTGGCGCCGATGCTGGAGCGGGTGATGCCGGCGGTGGTCAGCGTCAACACCAAGCAGGTGGTGCGCGTGCGCAACCCCTACTTCAACGATCCGTTCTTCCGCCGCCTGTTCCCGGAAGTGCCGCAGGAACGCATCAACGAATCGCTGGGCTCGGGCGTGATCATCGATGCCGCCGAAGGCCTGGTGCTGACCAACCACCACGTCATCGACAACGCCGACGACGTGCAGGTGACGCTGGCCGATGGGCGGACGGTGAAGGCTGAATTCATCGGCTCCGATGCCGATACCGACGTTGCCCTGATCCGTATTCCGACCGGCAACCTGACCGAGATCAAGCTGGGCGACAGCGCGCAGCTGCGCGTGGGCGACTTCGTGGTGGCGATCGGCAACCCCTTCGGTTTCAGCCAGACGGTCACCTCCGGCATCGTCTCGGCGGTGGGCCGCAGCGGCATCCGCGGGCTGGGCTACCAGAACTTCATCCAGACCGATGCCTCGATCAACCCGGGCAATTCCGGCGGCGCACTGGTCAACCTGCAGGGCCAGCTGGTCGGCATCAATACCGCCAGTTTCAATCCGCAGGGCAGCATGGCCGGCAACATCGGCCTGGGCCTGGCGATCCCCTCCAACCTGGCGCGCGACGTGGTCGACCAGCTGGTCAAGCACGGCGTGGTGGTGCGCGGCACACTCGGCATCGAGACGCAGAACCTGACCCAGCAGATCGCACAGGGCCTGGGCCTGACCGAGACGCGGGGCGCGCTGGTCACCCGCGTGCTGGCCGGGTCCAGTGCCGCCGCTGCCGGACTGAAGCCGGGCGATGTAGTGGTGTCGGCCAACGGCCAGCGCGTGGACAGCGCGCAGGCGCTGCACAACGTGGAAGGCCTGCAGCCGGTGGGCAGCACGCTGACCCTGGATGTGCGCCGCGAGGGCAAGCCGCTGCAGATCAAGGCCACGCTCAAGGAGCAGGCGCGGGCGGTCAGTGGCGAGTCGCTCGATCCGCGCCTGGGCGGCGCCACCTTCGTCGATCTGCCCGAGTCGCTGCGCCAGGCCGGCGTCAGCGGGGTATTGGTCAGTGACGTCAAACGCGGCAGCCGCGCGGCCAACTCCGGCCTGCAGCAGGGCGATGTGATCACCGCGGCAACGGCAGGTGAGTTTGCCGATCTCGCCAGCTGGCGCGCCAACTTCCAGCAGCGTCCGGCCCAGCTGGTGCTGCGCATCATCCGGGGCAACGATGGTGGGCAGCTGGTGATGCGCTGAACGCAGCGGCTGCCGTAACGTCGCTTACACCCACCCGGTGCTATTACCTTGTGTTCGTTGCCGTCGGATCGTCCGCGGTCACCTTCCCCATCGCATAGCAGGAGATACACGATGAGCCCCACCAATACCGAGAACCTGAAGGAACACCTGGGCGAAGCCGGCTCGCACCTGAAGTCGGCCGCCACCGCTGCCGGCGGTGCGATCAAGGGCGCCACCGGTGCTGCCGGTGATGAGCTGCGCATCGGCAAGGCCAACGTCAAGGCCGAACTGTCCGATACCGCGCTGTCCGGCCTGGCGGCTGCCGAGTTCGGTGGCGCCGCTGCCAAGGAACAGGTCGATGCACTGATGGACAAGGGCAAGGACCTGGTCGACAGCGCTGCCGAACTGATCCGTGAGCGTCCGCTGGCATCCTTCGGCGTGGCCTTCGCGGCCGGCTGGATCATCGCCAAGCTGGCCCGCAGCGGCGGCGACAAGTAAGCAGCGGCGTGAGCGATCAAGCCCAGTCGAACGCTGCCGGTGGCGCGGATATCCCGCCACCGGACAGCGGTGAAAAAGCACCGCGCCTGGACGAGAGCATCCGCCAGGTCGGTGAGGCCGGCCGTGAGACGGTCGATTCGGCCAAGCACACCCTGCGCTCCCTGCGACGGTTGGCCTCGGCCGACTTCGCACTGGCGCGCAGCGCGTTTGGCCGGGCATTGGCTTGGGCGGGCGTGGCGATCGTGTTCGGCGCGTCGGCCTGGTTGTTGCTGGCCGGCACGCTGATCGCCCTGATGCAGCGTTGGGGCCTGTCCTGGTTCCATTCGCTGTTGATCACCTCGATCGTCAGCCTGCTGGTGACCGGCTATGCGATGTGGCGGGTGTCGTTCTTCTTCCGCCATACCGGCATGCATGCCACACGCCGCCAGCTGTCGCGGCTGGGGCTGTATGACGAGCCCAGCGATGAAGATCCCGATGCCGACGTCGACACCACGGGGGTGAAGCGATGAACTTCGAAGCCTTGCGGCAACGCGTCCAGCGCGCCGAGCTGGTGGTGGCGGTGCGGGTGGAGAAAACCCGCAGCAACTGGTCCACCCTCAGCACCGTCTGGCGTACCGGATGGACACCGCTGCGCATCATTACCGTGGGTCTGGCCGGCGGTTTCCTGGCCGGCAAGCTGGAGCCCACCGGCCTGGGCGCGAAGGTGCAGGGCGCGCGGTGGCTGCAGATGATCGGCTCGGTCTCCAATCTGGTGGCCAGTACCCAGGCCGCGTTCGCCTCGATGCAGGCCAGCGAAGCGGCCGATACCGCCGAGCAGGCGGCTGACAAGGTGGATGAGGCAACCGATGAGCCGCCGCGTCAGGCGGCTCCGACGCCTGCGGCCCCGGCAACGCCCCGGCTCAGCCCGGAACGCCGCGCGGATTCGGCCTCGCCGCATCAGCCGCAACCGGCCGAAGCCGCCACGGACCTGTCCGAACGCTGATCGCACCGCGGTCGGCCGCAACATCCGAAGGCCCTGCGGCACCCGTCGCGGGGCCTTTCTTCGTCTGCACGCACCCCACACGCCATGCGCACCCGGCTTGCCCAATAATGGCGCTCCTTTCCAGTGTGCGATCCGAATGAGCGTCCCGGTTCCCCCTTCTGCCGAAGCCGTCGTCGCACCGCCCGCGCCGCGCCCGCGCGCCCCGATGTCGCTGGTGATCCTGGCCACCCTGGCCGTCGCCTTCACCTTGTGGGCGGCACAGGACGTGGTGCTTCCGATCCTGCTGGCGATGTTCTTCGCGCTGGTCGGCAACCCGATCCTGCGGATGCTGCAGAAGATCTGGATTCCCCGGTTCCTCGGTGCGGTGCTGGTGCTCGGCGTCGGCCTGAGTGGTGCCGCCGCGCTCGGCGTGCAGCTGGTCGGCCCGGCGATGGAGTGGGCCCAGGAAGCACCGCAGCAGCTGCGCAAGGTCGCCCGCCAAGTGCAGAACCTGACCAAACCGGTGCAGCAGGCCAACCAGGCCGCCGAGAACTTCGCGCGCGTCGCCGGTGGCGAAGGCAGCCGCCGCGTGCAGATCGTGCGCACCCAGCTCGATGATCCCTACAAGGTGCTGACCCGCGCGCCACGCCTGGCCGCCTCGGTGCTGGCGGTGGTGCTGCTGACCCTGTTCTTCATGATCTACGGGCAGAACCTGCAGAAGCATGCGATCGCGCTGTTTCCCAACCGCCAGCAGCAACGCTTCACCACGGACATCCTGCGCTCGATCGAGCGCGAGGTTTCCCGGTACGTACTGACCATCACCGTGATCAACACGCTGGTCGGCCTGGTGTTCTCCGGCATCCTGCTGCTGCTCGGCATTTCGCTGCAGGAGGCGCTGCTATGGGGCACCGTGGCGGCCCTGCTGAACTTCGCGCCCTACGTCGGTCCGCTGATCGGCGTGGCGCTGATGCTGCTGATGGGTTTCGTGGAGTTCAGCGATCCCTTCAAGGCATTGCTGCCCGCGGCCTGCTACCTCGCGCTGCACACCATCGAAGGCCAGGTGGTGACCCCGATCGTACTGGGCCGGCAGATGGCGATCTCGCCGCTGATCCTGATCCTGGCCCTGATGGTCTTTGGCTGGCTGTGGGGCATGGTCGGCCTGTTGCTGGCGGTGCCGCTGCTGGTCTGCATCAAGCTGGTGCTGGCGCGGCTGGATGGCACCCAGGGCTGGGCCAAGCTGCTGGAATAAGCAGTCAAGGCCAAGGATACGGCTGGCCGCGCGATCCCCGGTGCTGCCAGAATACCGGCACCTTTTCGGATGGATCCCGGCCCTGATGTCTTCCCTCGCTACCCGTTGCCTGGCCCTCGCCGGCCTTGTCACCCTCGCTGCCCCGACGTTGGCCGCACCCCCGCCCAGCGCCGAGGTGGCCAGCCGCCAGCTGGTCGAGGCGGTCACCTGCAAGCGTCACCTGACGCCTGCGCAGTTCGCCGCGATGGCGAAGGTGCTCAAGCCGACCGAGCTTCAGGCGTACGGCGAGCTGTCCGATGGCGAGTATGCGCTGACCACACCGCTGCTCGTGCTGGGCCAGCCAGTGAACCGCCTGCACCTGTACGACGGTGCCAACGGCGAGGACAGCATCGACAGCTATACCGCCTACTTCAGCACTGCCGGTATCGAACAGATCGCAACGCTGGCGAAGATTCCGCGCAACGAAGCCGGCGACTACACCCTGGAAGTAGGCCGCCACGACCTGAGCGTGCGGCAGGACGAGGGCCAAGCCTCCATCGCCTGCTCCTACGACCTGCGCTGAAGCACCTCACCTCGGCCCTGCGCGCGCCATGAAAGCCCGCGCGCGCAGGCGTAGAATGGCGGGGTGAATTTCCCAGTCCAAGCCATCACCCTCGACCTCGACGACACCTTGTGGCCGTTCGCCCCCATCGGCGCCCGCATCGACCAGGTGTTGTACGAGTGGATGCTCCAGCACAGCCCCGCGACCGCCGCGATGTACCCGGTGGCCGCGATGCGCGAACTGCGCGAGCGCTCCTTCCATGACAACCCGCACCTGCACTACGACCTGAGCGCGCTGCGCCGGTTGACGCTGAGCGAGGCGCTGGAGAAAAGCGGCGCCGATCCAGCGCTGCTCGAACCGGCCTACGAGGCGTTCTACGCCGCGCGCAACCAGGTCGAGTTCTATCCGGATGCGATGGACGCGCTGGCCCGGATCGCCGCGCGCGTGCCGGTCGCCGCGCTCAGCAACGGCAATGCCGACCTGCAGCGGATCGGCGTATCCCACCACTTCACCTTCCAGCTCGGCTCGCGCGAGCACGGCGCCGCCAAGCCCGCGGCGAGCATCTTCCATGCGGCCTGCGAGCGCCTCGCGGTGGCTCCAGCCCACGTACTGCACGTCGGCGACCACGCCGAGATGGACGTGATCGGTGCGATGCAGGCCGGCCTGCGCGGCTGCTGGATCAACCGCGAAGAACACCCCTGGACCCATCCTTCACTGCAGCCCGATCTGCAGTTCGACACCCTGACCGGGCTGGCCGACTGGCTGGATGCGAACGCATCCGCCCAGCACGCGTAAGCCGCCGCCCAAGGAGCACTCGAGTCCCATGTCCCAGATCAACGGTTTCACGTCCGATACCTCGCATGCGCTGCCGCTGCATGTGATGACCCGCGAGCAGTACGCCGGCTGGCGTGCGCAGCAGTCCGACGCGCTCGGCGCGTGGCTGGACGCGCAGCGCTTCAACGGCAGCGGTGGCAGCGTGGTGCTGCTGCCCGGCGAGCACGGCCTGGCCGGCGCTATCGTCGGTGTCGGCGACCCGGGCGATGTCTACAGCTACGCGCATGCGCCGTTCGCGCTGCCGGAAGGCACTGTCTGGACGCTGGCGGATGCGCTGGCACCGGAGATCGAGACCCTGCTGCAGATCGGCTGGGGACTGGGCAGCTACCGCTTCGCGCGCTACCGGAAGCCCAACCGAGCGCCGGCCCAGCTGGCCACCATCCCCTCGGCCGAAGTGCGCGACGTGGTCGCGGCCAGCCTGCGCGTGCGCGACTGGGTCAACACCCCCACCGAGGACATGGGTCCGCAGCAGCTCGAAGATGCCGCGCGTGAACTGGCCACCGCCCACGGCGCGCAGATCGAGGTGATCACCGGCGATGCGCTGCTGGAGCAGAACTTCCCGTCCATCCACGCCGTGGGCCGCGCTTCGCACCGCGCGCCGCGGCTGATCGTGCTGCGCTGGGGCAGCGCAGGCCAGCCGCACGTGGCGCTGGTCGGCAAGGGCGTGTGCTTCGACACCGGCGGGCTGGACATCAAGCCGGGCGATGGCATGCGCAACATGAAGAAGGACATGGGTGGCGCCGCGCACGCGCTGGGCCTGGCCGGGTTGATCATGGCCCAGCAGCTGCCGGTGCAGCTGACCCTGCTGATCCCGGCGGTGGAAAACGCGATCGGTCCGGATGCGTTCCGTCCGGGCGAAGTGATCGCCACCCGGAAGGGCCTGAGCATCGAGATCGACAACACCGACGCCGAAGGCCGGGTGATCCTCGCCGATGCGCTGACCTATGCCAGCGAGCAGCAGCCGGAGATCGTGCTCGATTTCGCCACCCTGACCGGCGCGGCCCGCATCGCGCTCGGCCCGGACCTGCCGGCGTTGTTCAGCAACGACGACACCCTGGCCCAGCAGTGGCTGCAGGCCGGTGAATCGGTGCGCGATCCGGTCTGGCGCATGCCGCTGTGGCGCCCGTACCTGCGCTACCTGCACAGCAACATCGCCGACCTGGCCAACGCCGGTTCGCGCATGGCCGGCTCGGTCACCGCCGCGCTGTACCTGGAGCGTTTCATCGCCGAAGGCCAGACCTGGGCGCATCTGGATGTCTACGCCTGGAACGACGGCGAACGCCCGGGCCGTCCGGCCGGTGGCGAAGCGCTGGCGCTGCGTTCGGCGTGGGCGATGCTGAAGACGCGCTACGCCTGAGGCGCCGCGTCTCACGTGTGACCCCGACGATCCCCGCTCCGGCGGGGATCGTCGTTTCTGAAGAGTTGTCGAAAATGTGAATATCGGCCTGCGCCGGGTTCTGACACCATGCCCCTGTCGCCCACCCACACGCTTCGTGAAGGCAGGAATCCGGACATGTCGCTCTTCGGCTATACCCGCGCTGGTCGCGAACCGGGGGCTCCACGCCCTCAATCACCGCTGCTGTGGATCGCGCTGATCGCCCTGATCGCGGGTGGTCTCGTGCTGGCCTTCGCCTGGCTGGCCGGCTGGATCGGTCGCGACCGCGTCACCGCACAGACCTTCACCGATGCCATCGAAGCGACCGGCCCACCACAGCCGGGCTTCCGTCGCGCGCACACCAAGGGCGTCTGCGTCAGCGGCGTGTTCCAGGGCACGCCGGAGGGCGCGGCGCTGAGCTCAGCGCGCGTGTTCCGCCAGCCCCAGGTGCCCGTGCTGGGCCGGCTCTCGATCGGCGGCGGCGATCCGCACGGCGCCGACAACAAGGCCCGCGTGCGCAGCATGGCGCTGCAGCTGGTCAGCGATGACGGCCAGGAATGGCGCATGGCGATGAACAGCTTCCCGTTCTTCGCGGTGCCCACCGCCGAGGCCTTCCTCGAGCAGACCCGTGCGGGCATCCCGGATTCGGCCACCGGTAAACCCGACCCGGCGAAGATGGCGGCCGTGCTGGAGAAATACCCTTCCGCGCGGGCCTTCCAGCAGTGGGCCAAGACCGCCCCGTGGTCGAACAGCTGGGCCAACACCGCCTACAACGGCGTCAACAGTTTCCGTTTCACCGCCGCCGATGGCAGCCAACGCTTCGTGCGCTGGAGCATGCGCCCGCACGCACCCTTCGAGGACATGACGCCGGAGCAGCGCGCGCAGTCCGACGATGATTTCCTCAGCGAGGAGTTCGCGCAGCGGCTGGCGCAGGGCCCGGTGCGCTGGGACATGTGGGTGACCCTCGCCAACGATGGCGACCCGGTCAATGATCCTTCGCAGGTGTGGCCGGAGGACCGCCGCCAGGTGAAGGCCGGCACGCTGACCCTGAGCAGCATGCACCCACAGGCCACCGGCGCCTGCCGCGACCTCAACTACGATCCGTTGATCCTGCCCAGCGGCGTGGCCGGCACCGATGATCCGATCCTGGCCGCGCGTTCGGCGGTGTATTCGCAATCGTTCAATCGTCGCGAGCGCGAAATCGCCCGCGGCAAAGCGCCCGCTGCCACGGGCAAGGAAGGTGCGCGATGAACCGTGATGCCGGCCATTTCAATCTTCTCGCCCGCGTCCTGCACTGGCTGATGGCGGCGATGATCCTGACCATGCTGTTCGTCGGCGTGACCATGGTCGCTTCGCTGCACTGGCGGCCGATGCTGATCGACCTGCACCGGCCACTCGGCATCGCGATCCTGCTGCTGGTGCTGGTGCGCCTGTACAACCGCCTGCGCCACCGTCCACCGCCGCTGCCGGCCGACCTGCCCGCCTGGCAGGCCGCGGCCGCGCATGCCTCGCACTGGGTGCTGTACGGATTGATGCTGGCGATGCCGCTGGTCGGCTGGGGCATGCTCTCCGCCGGCGGCTATCCGATCGTCATGGGCGGCGGCGTGCACCTGCCGGCGATCCTGCCGCACAACCCGGCACTGTACGCGGCGCTGCGCAATGCGCACAGCCTGCTGGCCTATGTGTTGTTCGCCACGGTGGTGATGCATCTGTCGGCCGCGCTGTTCCACCTGTGGGTGCGCCGCGATGGCGTGTTCCAGGCGATGGCGAAGGGACCGGAGAAAGAGCGCAACGACGATGCCGGATAAATCAGGCTGCCTGTCATCCTGGTAGCCACCGACCGTTGGTCGGTGGGATCGGATCGCATGCATCGCTGGCACCCCGGTAGTGCCGGCCGCTGGCCGGCTCCCGTTATTCTCGACAGAGAGGGTGCAGTGCCGGCCAGCGGCCGGCACTACAGCCAGCCTTTCTGCCGCGCCAGCCGATACGCTTCGATGCGGTTGGCGACACCCAGCTTGCCGATGCATTCGGACAGGTAGTTGCGCACCGTCCCGTGCGAGAGCCCGAGCTGGGTGGCGATCTCGCTGGCCGATCGTCCGTCGCCGGACAGGCGCAGCACCTGGCGCTCGCGGTCGTTGAGGGGATCGGCCTGCGACCAGGCATCCAGCGCCAGCTGCGGGTCGATCGCGCGGCCGCCGTGCTGCACCTGGCGCAGTGCATCGGCCAGGCGCTCGGCCGGGGCGTCCTTGAGCAGATAGCCGCAGACGCCGGCATCCAGCGCGCGGCGCAGGAAGCCGGAGCGCGCGAAGGTGGTGACGATCACCACCTTGATCGGGAGTCCCTGACGGGCGATCCGCTGCGCCAGTTCCAGCCCGGAAAGACCGGGCATTTCGATATCGGTGACCAGGATGTCCGGCTGCAGCTGCTGCAGCATCCGCCACGCGGCTTCGCCATCGGCGGCGCTGCCCAGCACCTCGATGTCCGGCTCCAGCCCGAGCAGCGCTGACAATGCGCCGCGCACCATCGCCTGGTCTTCGGCGAGCACGATGCGGATCATGGCGTGGCTCCGTCCGGGAGGGCATCGGGTGTGACCGGTACCACGACCGGCGTGGTTGCCGCCGGCAGCGTGACCCGCACCGTCACGCAGGTGCCCTCGCCCTTCGCCGACTGCATCACCAGGGTGCCTCGCAGTGCCGCAACGCGTTCGCGCATGCCGGTCAGCCCGTTGCCGTCGACGTGGACACCACCGCGCCCATCGTCGCGGATCTGCATCAACAGACTGCGCCCGTCCTGCTCGAAGGTGATCCACGCCTGCCGCGCCTGTGCGTGGCGGGCGATATTGGTCACCGCCTCGCGCAGGACCAGTGACAATGCCCGTTCGATATCGACCGGCATCGGCGGCGGCGGCGCGTAGTGCAGATGCACATACTGGTACTCCAGCAGCAACCGGGCCGAGGCGAGTTCGGCCGCCAGATCGCTGGCGCGGATACCGGTGACTGCACTGCGCACTTCGGCCAGCGCCTGGCGCGCGATGGTCTCGGCCTCGTCCACCTCGCGGCGCGAGCCCACCGGATCGCGGTCGGCCAGCTTGCGCGAGAGCTCCAGCTTCAAGGTGATCAAGGACAGCGTGTGCCCCAGCAGATCGTGCAGATCGCGGCCGATGCGCTCGCGCTCGGCGGTCGCCGCGAGCCGACGCACTTCGTCCTGCGACAACTGCAGCGCCGCATCCTGTTCATGGCTGGCGGTCTCGAAGTTGACCACCAGGCTGATGATCATCGCCATGCTCGGGATCCAGATCAGCGCCTGCCACGGATAGTGGGCCAACAGACCCACCACCACGAACAGCGCGTTCAATCCCACCAGCTGCAGCAGATAGCGCCCATAGCCACTGCGGCGCGAGACGCGCAGGGTGACGCAGCCGAAAATGAAGTAGCTCACCGCCGAGGGGTACCACGCCAGCGGCACCAGCCCCAGTACCACCATCGACAGGGCGTAGCGCGGTGCGTGGCAACGCGGTGCGAGCAGCACACCGGCGTACAGGACCAGGAACACCGGGTAGGTCAGCAGGGTCAGCGCCGCCCAGCGCCAGGTGTAGCCACCGCCGAACAGCGGCGTCAGGAACACCCACAGCGTCCACAGCAGGTGGATCGCATCGACCCATGGCGATCTGCCGCGCCGCAGGTTCTCGGCCACGGCCGAATCCGGCGCGGGGCGCAACAGGGAGGCGAGCCGACTGGAGGACACGGGCGATTCCAAAGCAGAGCGATCAGGCGCGATCATGCCACTTCAGCCAACACGTCGCAGGCGACGCTGCCGTAGTGGACCTTGGCGTCCTGGAGACTGGCCAAGGACAACACAGAAGGCTCGGTCATGACGCACTCCCGGAGAGGACACCCACAGCGTCCGTCATCCGCGCTCCCGGCCCCAGTGGCCGCCGTCAGCCCATACAGGTGACAGCTGTCACTGCCGACGCCGCTGGCCGCCGGGCATGCTGTGCACCACCCGGCCACCGTGCCGGTTTGCCCCCCGGCCGCCGTTGCGGTCACACTCGGCCCGATTCCCCGTCCAGACTCACGATGAACGCATCCGCTGAACTGCTCAAGGAACTCCGCATCGACCGCAAGGCCGGTTCGCCGCCGCCGTCGCCCCCGCGACGTGGCCGCTGGATCGTGCTGGCGATCGTCCTTCTCATCGTGCTGGCCGGGCTGGCCTGGTTCGTGTTCGGCCGCGAGCGCCCGATCACCGTGACCACTGCCCCGGTGGTGGCGATCCAGCAGGGCGGCGCCAGCAGCTCGGTGCTCGACGCCAGCGGGTATGTGGTCGCCCGGCGCATGGCCACCGTCTCGGCCAAGATCACCGGCAAGGTCCGCGAGGTGATGATCGAGGAGGGCATGCGCGTGGAAGAGGGTCAGATCATGGCCACGCTCGACCCGATCGATGCCAACGCGCAGCGCAGCCTTTCCGCCTCGCAGCTGGAAGCCGCGCGCAGCCAGCTGGCCGGATTGCAGGCGCAGGTCGCCCAGGCCGATGCCGAAGCCGGCCGCCTGCAGGCACTGGTTGGCCAGCAGCTGGTCTCGCGCTCGCAGTACGATCTGGCCATCGCCCAGCGCGACAACCTCCGCGCCCAGCTCAAAACCGCTCAACGCAACACCACCGTGGCCAGCGATTCGCTGGCGATCGCCGACCTCGGCGTGGACAACAACATAGTGCGCGCGCCGTTCTCCGGCGTGGTCACCGCCAAGGCCGCGCAGCCGGGCGAGATCGTCTCGCCGCTGTCGGCCGGCGGCGGTTTCACCCGCACCGGCATCGGCACCATCGTGGACATGGACTCGCTGGAGATCGAAGTCGAGGTCGGTGAATCCTTCATCGGCCGTGTGCAGCCGAAGATGCCGGTCGAAGCCACCCTTAATGCCTACCCCGACTGGAAGATTCCGGCCGAGGTGATCGCGATCATCCCGACCGCCGACCGCGGCAAGGCCACCGTGAAGGTGCGCGTGGCGCTGAAGACCAAGGACCCGCGCATCGTCCCGGAGATGGGCGTGCGGGTCAGCTTCCTGGAAAGCGCCCAACCTGCCGAAGCCGCCAAGCCTCAGGGCGTGCGCGTACCGGCGGCGGCGATCGTGGAGCGCGACCAGAAGACGGTCGCCTTCGTGGTCAAGGACGATGCGCGTGTGGAACAGCGCGCGATCACCGTGGGCACCACGCTCAACAACGACCGCCAGGTCACGCAGGGCCTGAGTGCCGGCGACGTCGTGGTGACCTCACCACCGGCCGAACTGCACGATGGCAGCAAGGTCACCGAAACCCCCTGACGGGCCGAAGGCTGCAGTACGCGAGCCGCCCCCACGCTCGCAGCAAGTGCGATTCGCTCGTGCCGTCACGGCGCGCACGGTGGCGGCTGGCTGTCACCGCGGAACCCGGAGCCCTTCGCCCGGACGCGCCGTATGCCCTTTCTCACCGATCCACGGAGAACCACCCATGTCTACCCTGGTTTCGCTCCGCAACATCACCAAGACCTACCAGCGCGGCCCCGAGAAAGTGCAGGTGCTGCACGGCATTGATCTGGACATCCAGTCGGGCGACTTCGTCGCGTTGATGGGCCCGTCCGGTTCGGGCAAGACCACCCTGCTCAACCTGATCGGCGGGCTGGACACGCCCACCGGGGGCGAGATCGAAATCGAAGGCGAGCGCATCGACCGCATGAGCGGTGGCCAGCTCTCGACCTGGCGCAGCCACCACGTCGGCTTCGTGTTCCAGTTCTACAACCTGATGCCGATGCTGACCGCCCAGAAGAACGTGGAGCTGCCGCTGCTGCTCACCCACCTGGGCGCGGCGCAGCGCAAGCGCAACGCCGAGATCGCACTGACCCTGGTCGGCCTGGCCGACCGCCGCAGCCATCGCCCGAACGAACTATCCGGCGGCCAGCAGCAGCGCGTGGCGATCGCCCGTGCGATCGTCTCCGACCCCACCTTCCTGATCTGCGATGAGCCCACCGGCGACCTCGACCGTCAGTCCGCCGAAGAGATCCTGGGGCTGCTGCAGCAGCTCAACCGCGAACACGGCAAGACCATCATCATGGTCACCCATGATCCCAAGGCCGCCGAGTACGCCACGCACACGGTGCACCTGGACAAGGGCGAACTGGCCGACGCGCCAGCGGCCCACTGACGGAGGATGCGGCGATGAAATACTTCTCGCTGGTCTGGGCACAGCTGTTCCGCAGCAAGACCCGCACCCTGCTGACGTTGCTGTCGGTGGTGGCGGCCTTCCTGCTGTTCGGCATGCTCGATTCGGTCCGGGTGGCCTTCAACTCCGGCGGTGACACCATCGAAGGCGCCAAGCGGCTGGTGGTGTCCTCCAAGCTGTCGATCACCCAGAGCCTGCCGTTGCGGCTGCTGCGTGACATCGAGGCCACGCCGGGGGTGCGCAAGGTCAATTACGCGATGTGGTTCGGCGGCATCTACCAGGACCAGAAGAACTTCTTCCCGAGCTTCTCGGTCTCGGACAACTACATGGACCTGTACCCAGAGTTCGAACTGCCGCCCGAGCAGGCCGAGGCATTCAAGAACACCCGCACCGGCGCGCTGGTCGGTGAAGCGCTGGCCAAGCGCTTCGGCTGGAAGGTCGGCGACACCATTCCCATGCAGGCCACGATCTTCCCGCGCAAGGGCAGCAACGACTGGCCGCTGGAGCTGAGCGGCATCTACCGGGCCAAGGACCGCAACAACGCCAGCGCGGAGAACCAGCTGCTGCTGCACTGGAGCTACTTCGACGAGTCCAACGATTACATCAAGAACCAGGTCAGCTTCTACACCGTGCAGCTGGAGAACCCGGCGCATGCCTCGCGCGTTGCCCAGGCGATCGATGCGCTGTCGCTGAACTCCGACCACGAAACCAAGTCGCAGACCGAAGCCTCGTTCTCGCAGGCCTTCGCCAAGCAGTTCGCCGATATCGGCCTGATCGTCACCGGCATCATGGCGGCGGTGTTCTTCACCCTGGTGCTGCTGACCGGCAACACCATGGCCCAGGCGGTGCGCGAGCGCATCCCTGAGCTGGCGATCCTCAAAACGCTGGGCTTCAAGGACGGCACGGTGCTGGTGCTGGTGATGGTCGAGTCGGTGCTGCTGATCGTGCTCGGTGGGCTGATCGGCATGGGCCTGGCCTCGATCGTGATGCCGGTGATCAGCGCCAGCAGCCAGGGCATGATCAGCCTGCCCGGCGTGCCGGCGCAGACGTGGGTGATGGCGCTGTGCCTGATGGCGGTGATCGGAATCGTGGTGGGCCTGCTGCCGGCATTGCGCGCGCAGCGGTTGAAGATCGTCGATGCACTGGCCGGGCGCTGAGGAGACCACCATGAAAACGCACTGGATGTGGAACGTACTGACCGTGGTGGCGCTGCTGGTCGCCCTGGTGGTGTGGATCGTGCTGCCGTGGTGGATGGTGCTGGCGATCGCCGTGCTGTTGGCTGCCTGGCTGGTGCTCACCCGCACTGGCCGGCTGTCGCTGGCGGCCGCGCGGATCGGCATCGCCAGCCTGCCGCAGCGTTGGGGTGCCTCGTCGGTAATCGTGGTGGGCATCGCCGGCGTGGTCGGGGTGCTGGTGGCGATGCTGGCGATGGGCGATGGCTTCAAGGCCACCCTGGAGCGCAGCGGCAGCGATGACGTGGCGATCGTGCTGCGCGGCGGCTCGCAAGCGGAAACCAACTCGGTGATCATGCGCGACCAGGTTCCGCTGATCGAGAACCTGCCCGGCGTGGCACGCGGCAGCGACGGCAAGCCGCTGATCTCCGCCGAGCTGTCGCAGGTGATCAGCCTGCTCTCGCGCAGCGACCACAGCGACACCAACGTGCAGTTCCGCGGTGTCGGCGAGCAGGCGTGGGCGGTGCGCGACAACGTGCGCATCATTGCCGGCCGCAGGTTCAAGCCGGGCCTGCGCGAGATCGTGGTCGGCAAGGGCGCGCAGGCACAGTTCGAGGGCCTGGAGATCGGCAGGACCCTGCAGCTGGGCAAGCAGGAATGGACCGTGGTGGGCGTGTTCGCCTCCAACGATGTGCATGAGTCGGAGCTGTGGTCGGACACGCAGACACTGTCGACCACGTACAACCGCAGTGCCTACCAGTCGGTCAACGTGCGCACCGAAGGGGCGGCGGGCTTCCAGCAGTTCAAGTCGGCCATGGAGGCCGACCCGCGCCTGAAACTGGATGTCGAGACCACCCGCGACTACTACCGCAAGCAATCCGGCGGCCTGAGCAAGCTGATCAGCATCCTGGGCACGGTGATCGGCGCGATCATGGCGATCGGCGCGGTGTTCGGTGCGCTCAACACGATGTATGCGGCCGTCGCCACGCGTGCGCGTGAGATCGCCACCATGCGCGCGATCGGGTTCCGTGGCGTGCCGGTGGTGACGGCGGTGATGCTGGAGACGATGCTGCTGGCCCTGCTGGGTGGTCTGCTCGGTGGGCTGGTGGCGTGGCTGGTGTTCAACAACTACACCGTGTCCACGCTGGGCAACAACTTCAGCCAGGTGGTGTTCCAGTTCCAGGTTTCCCCGCAGCTGCTGTGGACGGGCCTGAAGTGGGCCTTGGGCATCGGTCTGGTCGGTGGCCTGTTCCCGGCGCTGCGCGCGGCGCAGTTGCCGATCACCACGGCGTTGCGCGAGACCTGAGCGATACGTTTGAACAACGCGCGTGCGCGTGATCGCGCACGCGGAATAGCAAGTCTGGAACCGCACTTGCAAGCGTGCGGTTCTTTTTTTTTGTGCGTGCGTGTTCACTGCACGTTTAGCTGTCGATCGCGCAGCTGTACGTACGCTGCGACAGCACGCCGCGTGCACTCAAGTTGCTTCGCACGTTGCCGCTATTGCTGCCTCGGCTCACCGTGATGGTGCTGTTTTCTTCGCGCCACACGACGATGTGAAAAAGGTTTTGTCTGAATACGTGGATTTGTCAGCCATCGTTCATTTACAGCGCTTTTTACGCTTTCAAATGAAAGTAAAAATTTTGAAAAGTCATTAGACTCCCGCCCCCCACGTCGTGGTGTGTTGTTCCCCACGCCGCCCGAACGGGCGAATGTTTTTACAGAGAAAGAGAAACGCACGGATGTATTTGAAGACCAATCCGCTGCGCAACGCGATCGCCATCGCGCTTGTCGCCAGCTGCAGTGCCCCCGCCTTCGCACAGAGTGCCGATGACGGCACCACCAACCTCGATCGCATCGAGATCACCGGCTCGCGCATCCGTCAGGCCAGCGTCGAGTCCGCCCAGCCGGTCGTCGCGCTGAACCGCGCCGAGATCGAGAAGAAGGGCTACGTCAACGTCGCCGACATCCTGCAGGACGTCACCGCCGCCGGTTCGCCGAGCATGAGCCGTGCCTCCTCGCTGGAATCGGGTCGCGACTTCGGCGGCATGTACGTGAGCCTGCGCAACCTGGGCCCGGAACGCAGCCTGGTGCTGATCGACGGCCGCCGCATGGGCGTCAGCGCCGGCGGTTACTCCGACCTGGCCTCGATCCCGTCTTCGATCGTGGAGCGCGTGGAAGTGCTGACCGACGGTGCCTCGGCCCTGTACGGCTCGGACGCCATCGCCGGCGTGGTCAACATCATCACCCGCAAGAACTTCGACGGCGCGGAAGTCAGCGCCTACGTCGGCCAGTACAGCGAAGGCGACGGCCAGAAGACCGCCTACAGCGCGACCTTCGGCAAGACCTTCGACCGCGGCTGGGTCACCGTGGGTGGCGAGTACACCGACGAAGATCCGGTCCTGGGTGGCGAGCGTGAGTTCACCGCGTACCCGAACGGCCCGCGCCACACCGCCGATGGCCTGAGTGGCGTCACCCCGTGGGGCTACGCGACCGTGGATGGCAGGAACCTCAGCGTGGGCCCGGGCGGCGATCCGACTCAGCTGGGCAACTTCACGCCGGCCGACAAGGCCAACGATGCCAACACCAAGACCAACATGAGCCTGCTCACCGGTCTGCAGCGCAAGTCGGTGTTCGCCAACGGTGGCTTCTCGATCACCGATGACCTGCGCCTGGTCGCCGATGCGCTGTACAGCGAGCGCGAGTCGAGCAAGCAGCTGGCCGGCTACCCGTACCAGAGCACCGGTTCGCGTGCGCTGCTGTCCAAGGACAGCGCGTTCAACCCGTTCGGCCGTGACGTGGCGTTCGCGCACCGCACCGAAGAGCTGCCGCGCGGCACCGAGAACAACCTGACCACCAAGCGCGCCAGCCTGGGCCTGGAAGGCAGCTTCGAAACCGGTTCGCGTTACTGGGACTGGAACGTCAGCTACATGTACAACCGCAATGAAGGCGAGCGCATCGGCACGGGCAGCATGTACCAGCCGAACGTGAACCAGGCCGTGGGCCCGTCGTTCATCGATCGCCAGGGCATTGCCCATTGCGGCAGCGTCGGCAACGTGATCGCCGGCTGCACTCCGTGGAACCCGCTGGCCCCGATGGGTTACGCCGGCCCGGGCTCGATGAGCAACCAGGACGTGCAGGACTTCCTGTTCACCCGATTCACCGACATGATGCAGAGCACCACCAAGGTGGCCAGCGCGAACATCTCCGGCTCGCTGTTCAGCCTGCCGGCCGGTGACATCCTGGGTGCACTGGGTGTCGAGCACCGCAGCGAAGAAGCCAGCTACTCGCCGGACCTGATGGTCCAGAAGGGCCAGATCGCCGGCACCACCGGCCAGCCGACCCAGGGCGACTATTCGCTCAACGAGGTCTACCTGGAACTGCAGGTCCCGCTGCTGGCCGACATGGCGTTCGCCCGCGAACTGTCGCTGGACATGGCCGGTCGCTACTCGGACTACAACAACTTCGGCTCGACCACGAACACCAAGTTCGGCCTGAAGTGGAAGCCGATCGACAGCCTGCTGGTGCGCGCCACCTACGGCACCGGCTTCCGTGCACCGACCGTGGAAGATCTGTACGGCGGCACCACCAGCACGCGTGACTCGTACACCGATCCGTGCGACACCACCTTCGGCGCGGCCGCCAACAACCCGCAGGTGCTGGCGCGCTGCCTGGCCAACGGTGTCCCGGCCAACTTCCGCCAGCTCGCCGCTGACGGCAGCGCCGCGACGGTGCCGGGCCAGCAGGGGGGCACGGACTTCAGCTCGGGCTCCAATGCCGCGCTGAAGCCGGAAACCGCCAAGACCTGGACCGTGGGCGTGGTGTACAGCCCGGAGTTCGTCTCGGGCCTGGACCTGAGCCTGGACTGGTGGAAGATCCGCATCAACGACGTGATCGTCGGTGAGTCGGCCACGGACATGCTCAACCAGTGCTACGTGCTGGGCGTGGACGCCGCGTGCGACCGCTTCACGCGTGCCAAGTCGGGCCGCACCCTCGGCCAGGTGAACGGCCTGGACCGCACGCTGCTCAACGCGGGCTACCAGGAAACGGCCGGCTATGACCTCTCGGTCCGTTACCGTCTGCCGGAGCTGGCGATCGGCAAGTTCGCGGTCTCCTGGAACACCACGTACGTGGATTACCTGGAGCGCAAGAACGACAACGTCGACACCACCCCGGTGCGCCAGTACACGGGCTGGGAAGGCAACTTCCGCGTGCGTTCGAATCTCAATCTGGATTATCAGTACGGCAACTTCGGCCTGGGCTGGACGGCGCGTTACTACTCCAGCATGAAGGAGAACTGCGCTTACACGACGGAGTGCAGCAATCCGGGCTTCAGCTCGGCCTACACGGGCCAGCAGGGCATCAACAAGGTGGGTTCGAACACGTTCCACGATATCCAGGTGCGTTATGTGCTGCCGTGGAATGGCACGGTGTCGATGGGCGTGAACAATGTGTTCGACCATCAGGGTCCGATCATGTACAGCCAGCCGAACAGCAGCTTCACCTACTACGGTGGGTTCGATATCGGCCGTTACATGTACATGAAGTACCAGCAGCGTTTCTGATCGGGTTCGCCTGATCAACCCTTTCTGATCTACGGCTTACTCTCTCCAAGCCGTCGAGTGGAAGTAAGACGGCGCCTTCGGGCGCCGTCTTTTTTTGATCTCCGTTATTGGAGCAACGGCTCTTAGAGCAGCGGCCCTTAGAGCAACAGCTCTTGGAGCAACAGCTCTTGCAGCAACAGCTCTTGGAGCAACAGCTCTTGGAGCAACAGCTCTTGGAGCAACAGCGCTCAGAGCAACTGCCTTTAGTGCTGGACTCGCCCTGGCTTGGGCGGGCACGGGTGGGTTGTCGGGACCCGCTGCAAGTCCCGCTCCGCGGCCCGGCCCA
>NZ_JABBXB010000015.1 GCF_013387485.1 Stenotrophomonas sp. SAM-B | reverse complement strand
TTCTTGTCGTGGCTGACGTCTGGCTGGCAATCGGGCCGTCGTTGATCCCGAGTAAGCGGACTATGTGACCCTAGAAAGCGGCTTGTGATCAACACTGAAGGCGGTCTTCGGCAAGCAACCTACTGTCTTTCAAGTGGTCTACCTCAGACTCCCTACGCGCCATCAGAAATGTCACCTCAGTTACCCAAGCGTATTTACGGATAGCTTGCTTCAAGGCCGTAGTCCCACAACGTAAGGCTCAAGTTCGAGCCACGCCGTGCCGATATCTAGAGCTCGTTTCACTCATGTCCAGGCCCGACATGTTGGTCAGGACTTTTGTTCTTCTGCACTCAATTGCTAAGGAATGCCAAAGATGGCTCATGAAGTAACCATGGATCTTTCGACCAAGTTTGTGCTTCACAAGGATGTCGAACTGGAGATCAAGAAGGACGGACGAAAGCTCGGGACCGCGTTGATCAGCAAGGGCAACATCGAATGGGTCCCCGCCAAAAATTCCGTCAATAAGAAGCGCCTGAGCTGGGCTAAGTTTGCCGAGTTGATGGAAAGCGAAGGTAAAGACGTAAAGATCAAGTAATCAGCAACAGCGCGGTGCTCGCCCTCCTCTCCCGTCACTGCGACTGGCGGGCGAGCATCTCGAGCGGAGGGATTGCCTCCCCTACTCTCTGCTTGATGAAAGAGGTGTTTGACACCGGTCCCGCTCTAGGTGGGCAATCGCCGTCCCTAGCCATCAAGGTAGTCGCGGCTAAATGCCACCGAACTCACGACTCGCGCGCAAGCCACCTCTACTTCCGTTAAGGTCTTGGTTCCACAGCAAATTGAAGAGGACCTCAATGCAGCCAAGCATTCCTGTTCCAACTGACAATCTGCACAAATTCATGGCGACCTTCGGGCTAGTACTTATTGTTTTTTCGGTCGGCGCCATGATCTTTGCTTACAACAGTGCGCACAGAGAGCTCATTTCAATTGCCGAAACGTACTTGGCCCTAGAGGACAAGACTGGCAAAAGTGTTCAGGAGATGAAGGAACTGCTGGAAAAGAGGATCGACATCTTGGCAAGCAACAGGGTCTTTTACCTCTTCTTGTTGACTTTGCCTTTAGCCGTTGGCTGGGTGATGGCTTGGACAGGTTTTGAGCGCTGGAGAAAACTTCAACCCCTCCATGATGAGCTGCTCGAGCTACAGGTCGTAAAAGCGAGAATTGAAGCATACGGGGATTCGAACCACCGCCAATTCATAGCTGCGCCTCAGGTTAAAAAAGAGCGCGCAAGAAGTAAGGAATGAGTTGCATACATCCATTGCCAAAGCACTTTGAGATCGGCGTAAGGACTAAATGTTGGCCGCCGTTCTTCTGCTATGTAAGTGGCGAATCGCACCGCCTTTTCTTTCTCTGAAAGACCCCCAAGCCTCCCCATACGCCCCACAAGGGTGACGAACACCCCCACATCCTGTTAACTTGCGCGCCCCACATGAAGTTGACAGGGTGTCGCGCCAACACGCGCCCTGTCGACACTGATAGCGCGCACGAATGACTGTCCTCCCGAATCGCTCCACCGCCCCTGCCCTGTCCCTGCTCGCCGCCGCCTTGCTGGCCAGCCTTGCCGTCACCGACACCGCCCGCGCCGCCCCTGCTGGCCAGGCCGTCACCCTGGACGCGGTCAACGTCACCGCCGCCGATGCCACCGAGGCTGCGCGCCGCGCACTCGACCGGGTGCCCGGCGCAGGCAACGTCGTCGATATGACCCAGGTCGGCCAGGGCCGCGTCGCCGGTACCGCCGATGTGCTGGCCTACCAGCCCGGCATCAGCGCGCAGAGCGCCGGCAATGAAGGCGTCAAGGTTTCCGTCCGCGGCTCGGGCCTCAACCGCGCGCCGGGTGCGCATGCCTCCGGCCTGTCGGTCTCGCTGGATGGCCTGCCGCTGACCGGCCCGGGTGGCACGCCGTACGAACTGCTGGAGCCGCTGTGGCTGAGCCGCGTCGAGGTCCTGCGCGGTGCCAACGGGTTCGAGCGCGGTGCCCTGGCGCTGGGCGGTGCGATCAACTACACCACCCGCAGCGGGCGCGATACACCCGGGCTGGAGCTGCACTACGAAGCCGGCGCACGCGGTTACCAGAAGCGCGGCATCAGCGTCGGCGGCGTGCACGACGCTGTCGACTATTTCCTGGCCTACACCGATACCGAGTACGACGGCTATCAGCAGCACGCGGCCGGCAAGGGCAAAGGTGCGGTGGCCAACCTCGGCTGGCAGCTCACCCCGGATCTCGAAACGCGCTTCTTCCTGCGCTACCGCGAAACCGATCACGAAACCCCGGGGCGCCTGACCCGCGCGCAGATCCGCAACGATCCACGCGCGGCGAATCCAGCCAACCTGGCGATCGACGCGCGCCGCCCGCAGCCGGGCAGCACCTGGATCGGCAACACCACGACCTACACCATCGATGACGATTCGTCGCTGCAGGCCGGCCTCGTCTATCACACGTACCCGATGGACTTGAACGAGAGTCTGTACCGCCAGCAGCTGGACTACGCCAACCTCAACGGCACGCTCGACTACCGCCGCCGGCACGCGCTGTTCGGGCATGACAGCGTGACCACGATCGGCCTGCGCGTCACCCACGATCTGGATGCCAACGTGCGCGAGACCCTGCGCTTCGCCAGCAACGGGTACGCGGCCGGCACGCACACCCGCGACTTTGAGCATTACGGCACCGACAGCGTGCTGCACGTCGGCAATGATCTGGCGCTGAGCGACACGCTGCGCCTGCAGACCGGGCTGGCGTTGATCCACACCCGCCGCGATGTGCAGGTCACCTGGCCGGCGACGGCGGAGAAACTATCCGAGCGCCAGTGGGATTACGCGCCGCGGCTGGGCTTCACCTGGCAGCAGACGCCGCAGACGCAATGGTTCGGCAACCTCAGCCGCTCGGTGGAACCGGCGCATCCGTGGTCGATGATCTGGGGATCGAACCAGTACTTCGCCGCCGGCAATGGCGCCTCCACCGACCGCCAACGCGCGCCGGTGAACCTGGACAACCAGACCGCAACCACGCTGGAACTCGGCGCGCGCGGCGACAGCGCACTCGGCCGCTGGGAGCTGACCGGCTACTACGCGCGCCTCAACCACGAACTGCTCACCGTGGAAGTGCAGCCGGTGCCGAACCTGTTCATCGCCGAATCCAACGCCAGCCCGACCGTGCACCGTGGCATCGAAGCGGGCCTGGACAGTGCGCTGTGGCAGGGCGTCGGCGGGCGGCTGTCATTGCGCCAGGCCTACACCTTCAGCGACTTCCGCTACCGCGATGATGCACGCTTCGGTAGCAATCGCCTGCCCGGCCTGCCGCGCCACTACTACCAGGCCGAGCTGCGCTACGACCACCCGGCCGGCTTCTACGCCGGGCTGAACACCGAGTACGCGTCGAAAATGTTCGTCGACTATGCCAACAGCATGGCCGCCGACAGCCACGTGATCTTCGGCACCCGCATCGGCTACGACGCCCCCGGTGGCCGCTGGCAGGCCTGGGCGGAACTGCGCAACCTGAGCGACCGCCACTATGCCGCCACGGTGACCCCGGGCTACGACGATGCGGGCAAGGATGTCGCGCGATCGACGCCGGGTGATGGGCGCGGTGTGTATGCCGGGGTGCGCTGGCGCTTTGACTGACGTCGACGTCGTTGCACCGGGGCTGGACGCGTGGGCTGAAACCCGGAATCAGCGCGTCAGTGCCTTGGCGATAGCGCTCTCGGCCAACGGCATCATCTTCGCGTAACCGGCCGGCGTGGGATGCACGCCATCGGCGGCCAGTTCCGGGTCGAGCCCGCCGTCTTTGTTGGTCATGGCCGTGTGGTAATCCAGATAGACCAGACCCTGCTCCTCCGCGTAAGCACGCAGCGCCCGATTGAGCGCCGTCACTTTGCCCGCGGGCTGCACGCCGGGTTGCCACGGGTAATCGCTCACCGGCAGCACCGAGGCCAGCACGATGCGGATGTTGTGCGCCTGCGCCAGTTCCACCATCGCATGCAGGTTGTCTTCGATCATCGCCTGCGTGGTCGGCCCGGTATTGCCGGCGATATCGTTGGTGCCGGCGAGGATCACGACCAGCGCCGGCTTCAGTGCGATGACGTCCTGCTGGAAGCGCAGCAGCATCTGTGCCGTGGTCTGCCCGGAAATACCCCGGTTGACGTAGGGCTTGCCCGGGAAGAAACGCTCGCTGCCGGTCGATCCCCAACCTTCGGTGATCGAGTCACCGTAGAACACCACGCGCTTCGTCCCCGGCGCGACGGGCGCCAATGCGGCGTTCTCGGCGTGGTAACGCTGCAGCTGCGGCCAGTCCAGCAGGCGCTGCTGCATCTCCGCGATCTGCGTGGGCGTCGCCTGGTCGGCAGGCACCCGATACAGCGGATTGGTCGCAGGCGATTCCTGCGCGTGCGCACTCGGATGCAGGACGCACGCGGCGAGCGTCGCGGCGAACACGGTGGAACGGATCAAGGCGGTCAAAGCGCGGCACTCCGGTTGAAGCAGGCCGACAGTCTCAGCGATCAGCGACCAGGGAAACAAGCTGCGCTGCGACGCGATCGAACGGGCCGATGTCGCGCGTGGCCCGGCTCATCGCCACCGCGCCCTCGATGCTGGCGATGATCATGGTGGCCATGCCGTTGGCCTGCTCGGGCGAGCGGCCACCGCGACTCAACGCTTCGGTCAGACGGGCTTCCCAGCGCGCGAATACCTCGGCCGCGGCCCGCCGTGCATCATCGGGTGCATCGTCGATCGGCTCTTCGACCGCCGCCGCGAGCACCGGGCAGCCGACATGGAACGCCGAGCGGATCAGGCGCTCGCGCCACGCCGCCAGGAACAAGGACAGCCCGTCGGGGGCCGCTCCCTGCAGGCAGGTATCGAGCAGCGCATCTACCTTGGTGCCCGCCAAGGTCGTGGCTTCGGCCAGGACCTGCTGCTTGCCGCCGGGAAAGTGGTGGTAGGTGGAGCCGAACGGCGCCTGCGCGCGCTTGGCGACCTCACGGACGCTGGAGGCATTGAGTCCGTAGGTGGCCAGCATTTCCGCGGCCGCAGCCACGACGCGCTGCGGCGCATCGGAATGACGTGCACTCATGAGCCGGACTCCTTGCTAAGACGAGTGTCATAGATTAGCGTATTTCCATTATGACACCTGTTATAGATGAGCCCCCCTGCCCATGAATCTCTGGTTCCGCCTCCTGTTCCTGCTGCTGTCCTCGCCATTCCGCCCGAAGCTGAGCGCGCCGTTCGCGGTGTCGCGCTTGAACTTCCGGGTGCTGCCCAACGACATCGACAGCAACCTGCACATGACCAACGGCCGCTATTGGACGATCTTCGACCTGGGCCGGCTCGATCTCGTGTTCCGCATGGGCCTGGGCCGGGTGGCATGGCGCTCGAAGTGGGCCCCGATCGTCAGTGGCGGCAGCATCCAGTTCCGGCGCGAGCTCAAGCCGTTCCAGCGCTTCGTGCTGGAAACGCGGCTGGCCGGCTGGGTCGGCACGCGCATCATCATGGAGCAGCGGGTGCTGATCGGCGACGAGGAAAAGGTCGCCACGCGTGCCCTGCTGATCACCGGCATCTACGACCGCCGGCATCGCCGGTTCGTCTCCACCGATCAGATGATGGAGGCCATCGGTGCGCCGGTGGTGCCCTCGCCTGAGCTGAGCAAGGCGGCGCAGGCGCTGCTTGCCGCGGAACTGGCGATGAAAGAGGACTGAGGCGGCGCAGCCCGACCGGGCATCCCAGCGGTCACGCTGCGCGCCACGGCAGGATTTCCGCCTTCGTCATCATCGCCTGCTCGATCACGCGCAGGCACGTTTCCCCCGGGCTGACCAGATACCACTGCTCGCTGTTGCGCAGCAGCGGCAGGTCGGCGCGATGATCGGTATAGGCGATGCGCCACGGCGGCGGATAGCCACGTTCGGTCAGCATCGGAATCTTGTTCTCGCCCAGGCAATGGCGCTCGCTGATCCATCCGCCCAGGAACGGCCGCAATGTCGAAGCGACCAGCGGCACGTGCTGCAGACCTTCGCGCTCAAGCAGCGCACGTGCGAGCGGCTCCCAGCAGCCGGTGGCGATGACGACCTCGTCGCCTTGGGCCAGATGTTGGCGCAGTCGTTCCACGCCCTGCGCCAGGAACACGGGCTCCGGTCCGCCGAACACCGCATCGGCATGCGCAACCGCGAGGGCAGCAAGTGCCTGTCGGCTGCGTCCGAACGTGGCCATCCAGACTGCAAAGCGGATCGGCCTCTGTCGCGTCTGCGGCACCACCCAGAGTGGGACCAGCACCGGCAGCACGAGCGCTACGACCGCGAGCCGCCACGGCTGGCGTCGCAGCAGGCCTTTGAAGAACCGGCTTGCCGTCTCCCATCGGGTCAACGTCAAGTCGAAATCGAATACCACCACAGTGCGGTCTGACATCCGTATCAGCTCCTTTCAGAAAACGCCCTGCACCAGCAGTTTTCCATCGTCGGTAGGCGCAAGCACCAGACCGTAAGTCTCGTTCCCGCGGCCGTATCCTGCCGAGCAGATCGCGTCCCAGCCCTGCCCGCAATCCACCTCGGGATGCGCGGGGAAGACGGGGTCGCCGTCGTTGTCGGGCGCGGATGCAACCCAGCCGGCCTTGATGAGCGCGGCCTTGGCCTGCGCGTAGGGCATGCCGACGGTGATGCCGATCTCCGTCCAGGCCGCGGGCAGCGACGGTGCATCAGTGGCATGCGCGTGGCCGGCGAACAGCAGCAGCAATGACAGGAACATCGGTTTCATCGGCATCACATCATGGGTGCGGCTGCACAGGATAAAGCGCGGGGCGCGCTGCGGGACGTCATTGCGCCTGTCAGCTCAGAACCCATCCAGCGTCCGCAGCAGTGAGCCGAAGGTCAAATAGAACGAGTCGTGTCCGCCCTGCGCGCGCCCATACCCCAGGAACACCGGCCCCAGGAACGTATCGGCACCGACGAACACGCTGCCCGCCGTCTGCATGCCATCGATGTTGACGTCCTCGCGGCGCTGCCAGAATCCGCCCCACTCCACGCTGCCGCCGACGTACAGCGGAATCGTCAGCAGGGAGTCGGCATGCGCGACGCGGCGGTAATACACCACCCGTGCCAGCGCGGTCTGCGGCGCGAAGATGGCCTCCTCTGGATAGCCGGACAGATTGCCCAGCCCGCCCAGGAAGCCGTAGGTGGCCAGCAGATCATCGCCGCCGTGTGCCGAGGTGGCGCGCACGCCGCCCAGCCAGCGGTTGTGGCCCTGCGCCCACGCGCCATCCCACTGCACCCGGGTGACCGCCGCCGAGTTGTCGGTGCCCAGTGCATCGAGATAGTGCTGCCGCGTGAGCGACAGGCGCTGGCCGCGGCTGGGGAAGGCCGAGCTGTCGATCGAATCGTGGCGCAGCTGCCAGCCGACGCTGCCCATGTCCGCGCGGTAATTGCCCAGCTCGGTCGGGTTGCCGACGTCCAGGCGCAGGCGCTCACGGCCGCGCTCGCCGAACAGCGCGATTTCCCAGTCCGGATGTGGCGAGTACGCCCAGCGCAGTCCACCCAGCCACTGGCTGTAACGGAACTCGGCGAGTGCGCCCCCGCGCATCAGCGCCAGGTCCAGATCAGTGGCGCGGTACTTGGCATAGGTCGACAGCGCATGCCGGCCACTGCTGCCGAACGGCCGGTAGTACTCCGCGAACGCCTCTTCCACTTCGCCCAGCCCGACGCGCAGTTTGAGCTCGGCGCCCTGCTCGCTGAGGCCGGTGCGGGTCAGCTCGGTGATGAGCTGGTAGTTGCTGCTGCCATCGAAATCATCGGACAGGCGCAGGGCGAAATGCAGGAAATCCGGGCCCCAGCGTTTGTCCTGCGGTGCGAGCACCAGGCCCTGCTGCCCGTCGCGCTCCTCCAGCCGCCACTGCACCTGCTGGTAGCGGCCTTCGCCGTACGCAGTGGCCACCTTCTGCTCGACGCGGTCCGGTTCCAGCGGCTGGCCCACTTCGGGCTGCAGGCGCTGCTCGATGTAGCGCGCAGTACGCGTCCTGTCGTGCAGCACATCGATGAAGGCCACGATCGGCGTCTCGTAGGCCGGCGGGCGATGCTGGCGCTGGAACGCGACGTAGCGGGTGTCGTCCACCTGGAAGCGCCGGACGGAGGCTACCTCGGCCTGCGCGGCCTGCTCACCGACGCCGACCGCCTGCGGCGAGCGGTTGAAATCCTGGCTGCCCATATCGCCCAGCGGTGGTGTGATCAGCAGATCCTGCGGCCCCAGCGTGGCCAGCTGCGCCAGTACTTCACGCTGCATCAGCACGCTGGCCATCTGGTGGCTGATCGCCAGCGGCGAATCCAGTTGCGCCTCGGTCATCAGCGGCGAGCCGACCCGCGAGACGATCAGCCGCTGCGCGCCCAGCCGGCGCGCTTCATCGATCGGTACGTTGTCGACCACGCCGCCATCGACCAGCAGATGGTCCTCGTAACGGACCGGCGCGAACACGCCCGGCACCGACATGCTCGCGCGGATCGCCAAGGCCAGGTCGCCCTGCGCGAACACGACTTTCTCGCCGCTGACGATGTCCGTGGCGATCGCCCGGAACGGGATCGGCAGCTGGTCGAAATCGCGCACCTGCCAGGTCGGCAGCAACAGACGGCGCAGCAGCATCTCCAGCTTCTGGCCCTGGATCAGGCCCTGCGGGAACGCGATCTTGCCGTTGCTCAGGCCGACTTCGACGCCGCCCAGGAGGCGCAGGTCATCTTCCTTGCGGCGCATGCTGCGCTCATCGCGTGGCGGTTTGTCGCGCAGCACCTCGGCCCAGTCGATCCGGTCCAGCACCGCCTCGATCTCATCGGCGGTGTAGCCGGAGGCATACAGGCCGCCGACCACCGCGCCCATCGAGGTGCCGACGATGCAGTCGATCGGCACGCGCTCGCGCTCCAGCACTTTGAGCACACCGATGTGGGCCGCGCCGCGGGCACCGCCACCGCCGAGCACCAGGCAGGTGCGGGGACGGTCGGAATCCTGCGGTGCGGAATCAACGGACGCTGGCACGGTCTGCGCAGCCGCCAACAGTGGGGCGCACGCCAGCGCCGCCAGGACAAACAGCCAGCGGCTGCAAGCACGCCGCGTGGCCCTGTCGGTGGTTTGTGTCTGTGTCTGCCGCATTCGATCCCTCGCTCCCCGCTACCCGTCATCCCCTTGAAGCGCACTTTGCCTGCCGGGCCCGACGAGGTCCACCCATCGGGCCTGGGGCCTGCATCTCAACTGCCGCTGGGAAGAAAGCCCACGAGCGCCACGGCCAGACAGACGAGGCCGCCAGCCAGCGGCAGATAGGTGGCCCACACCGGTGCCCCCTGGCCAACCGCGAAAGCGACAAACGCCTCCCGTATGTTTCGGCCGGTCAGAAGCGGAATGACGATCAGCGCCAGCAGGGGCAACAGCGAGGCGAACCCGAAGCCGAGGAACGCGGGCCGGTGATCATTGCTGGCAAATCCGCCCAGCGGGTACAGGGCCACGCCCCCCAGTAATCCCGCGAAGAAAAGAGTGTTGGCGACCCGGATCGTGGTGCGGTGACGGCGCCGCAGCGCGGCCCGGGACCAGCCACGGTAGTGCGTCTGCAATCCCCTCGCCCAATACGCCACCAACCCCGTTGCGATGATGCCGCCGACGACACCGCTGACCGCCCGTCCCCAAGGTGGTATCTCCATGCTTACGTCCCTGTGCCTTTCCGGCAGTGTAAGGCCGCGGCCGGTCGCGCATGCACGAACGGCCGCCCATGACGGGCGGCCGTTGGTCTGTTGCGCACCGCAGCCGAAGGACGGCGGATGCTACCGATGCCCCGCCTCAGCGCTTGGCAGGCGGCGCATTCTTCACATACGTATCGAACCAGTTCAGCATTTCCGACACCAGCTGTTCATTCGATTCCAGCGCGGTGTACCAATGCGGTTCGTGCGGCAGCATCACCAGGCGCGTGGTGCCCCCGTTGCCGCGGATCGCCTGGAACAGCTTGCGCGACTGGAACGGCTCGGTGCCCGGGTTCGCATCGTCCTCGCCGTGGACCAGCAGCAGCGGCAGCTTGATCTTGTCGGCGTAGAAGAACGGCGAGGCCTTCAGGTACACGTCCTGCGCCTGCCAGACCGAGCGGCGCTCATTCTGGAAACCGAACGGGGTGAAGGTCTTGTTGTAGGAGCCGCTGGTGGCGACACCGGCCTTGAACAGATCGGTATGCGCGATCAGGTTGGCGGTCATCAGACCCCCATGGCTGTGACCGGTGACACCGATCCGGTTGCGGTCGACCACACCCAGGTCCACCGCCTTGTCCACTGCAGCCTTGGCATCGGCCTCAAGCTGTTCCAGATACGTGTTGTAGGCGGTTTTCGGGTCGCCCACGATCGGGAACGAGGCGTTGTCGATGATCGCGTAACCGGCCAGCAGCATCAGCCGGTACGGTGCCAGGCGGGTGAAGGTCTGCTGCGAACCGGACACCTGCCCCGCCTGCGCGGCGTTGGCGAAATCGGCCGGGTAGGCGTACAGGATCGCCGGCACGCGCTGGCCTTCCTTGTAGCCCGGCGGGGTGTACAGGGTGAACGACAGGTCCACGCCGTCGGCACGCGTGTAGGTGACCAGGCGCTTCTTGATCTGACGCACCTCCGGGGTGGGGTCGACCAGATGGGTCAGTGCGTCCGGCTTGGACATGAACTGCGCTTCGCCCGGCTTGGCGTCGGCGACCTTCTCGCCCAGCAGGCGCACGAACGCATTCGGCGCATCGGTCACCGACTGGTGCCACGTGAGGAGGTGGCCCGGGAGGGCGCTGAAGCCGATGAACTGCTCGTAGGCATCGGCATCGCTGCGGAAAAGACGCTCTGTCTTCAGGCTGCGGAGGCTGAGCGCGTCCAGGAACGGACGATCGCCCTGCGGCGAAGCACCCTGCCCGCGCAGGAAGACCGTGTTGCCTTCCTGACGCACCACGTAGGCGCCGTTGGGCAGGCGCTGGTAGACGAAATTGCCCGGGTCTTCGTACAGTTCATCGCTGGAAAGATCCCACAGCAGGCGACCTTCCTGCTTCGGGTTGTCCACGTTGACGATGCGGGTCTGGCGCCAGTGCCGGTTCTCATCGTTCTCGTCGAGGAAGGCGACGTCGGGCTGCGCCGTCCAGGCCAGGCCTTCGAAGCGCTGCGCGGTGCGGGCGATCTCGGTGGGCTTGGCGGTGAACGGGGCCTTGAGCATCAGCACGCGGTCGCGGTGCGGGACGGTGACTTTCCAGTCGCCCTTGTCCAGCGCCTCGGCGTAGACCAGCGTGGCTGGATCGGTGGCGCGCCAATCGAAATCACGCGGACCTTCCGGCACGCCATGCACCGGCACGCGGTCGGCCAGCGGCAGGCTCGCGATCGGCGTACTGCGGCCGCTGGAGACATCCAGCACCGCCACGTCATTGGCGAAACGCTGGTAGGTCACCGCATGCGAGAACGGCGCCTTGAGCGTCCTGGTGAGCACGTGCACGCCATCCGGTGCGGCCCCGACGCTGTCCAGCAGCGCCGGTGTGCCGACGGTGCGTACGGTGTTGGCCGCGGTATCCACCACCGCCAGCTGCGACTGGCCGTAATAGGCGAACAGCGCCTCGTCGTAGGCACTGGTCAGCGTATCGCGGGCTTCGTAAGTACTGCTTTCGCCCGCCGTCCCCAGCGACTCCTGGATGTCCGGGCCGATCGCACCCTCTGCGCTCGGCGCCGGACCTTGCTTTGCAGGCACCAGCTTGACCAGCAGCTGCTGGCTGCCGCCGAGCCACTGGACGGTGCTGCCGAAGATCGGGTTCAACGCGACGTTGGGCACCTGGCGGACCTGGCCGGTCGTCGCATCGCCGATCCACAGCTGCACGCTGTCATCGGCCACGTTCTGGAACGCGAAGCGCTGGCCGTCGGCCGACCACAGCGCCATGCCGGCGCACCCGTTGGGCAGCGCCACCTTGGTGGAGCTGCCGGTGGTGGTCTCCACCACGGTGAAGTCACCGACGCACGGTGGAATGCCGTAACCACCCGGGGTGTCGTGGCGGCTGCGGTTCTTCGGCTCCAGGCGCACGCCGGCCAGCTTCAGGTACGGCTGGGCGACACGGGTGATCGACGGATAGGTCTGCACCGTCGTCAGCAACAGGCGCTGGCCGGTGGGGTCGACGCTGGGCGTCGGCGGCGGCGGTGCCTTGAGCACCTTGAGCAGGTGTTCCGGCGGCGTGGCATAACCGGCAAAGGCCGGTGCGGCTGGCAGCAGGCCGAAGGTGGCGACGGCAACGGCCACAGCCAACGAGGTACGATTAATCAGCATCCTTATCCCCTTGCAGTGTCGACGAGTGCCCGCACAGGGGCATGGCCCGAATCTAGCACCGCTTGGGCCGATGGGAATGGGCCGGAAGGGCTAACCGCCCGACACCGCAAAGCCCGGCTAGAATGCCCCATGCGAACCGTGCACGCCCTCCGATATGTCACCCCGCTGCGCGAAGGCGGCTCCCTGCCCGCCGTGGTCGAGACCGACGACGACGGCATGGTCGTGCTCAAGTTCCGGGGCGCCGGCCAGGGACCGAAGGCGCTGATCGCCGAACTGATCGCCGGCGAAATCGCCCGCACGCTCGGCCTGCCGATTCCGGAGATCCTGTTCGTCGAGCTGGACCGCGAGTTCGCCCGGACCGAACCGGACCCGGAGATCCAGGACCTGATCCGCGCCAGCGAAGGCCTGAACCTGGGCAGCGATTACCTACCCGGCGCGATCAACTACGACCCGGCCGCGATGCAGCCCGATGCGGAGCTTGCCTCGAAGATCGTGTGGTTCGATGCGTTCACCAGCAACGTGGACCGCACCGCCCGCAATCCCAACCTGATGGTCTGGCATCGCAAGCTGTACCTGATCGACCATGGCGCAGCGATGTATTTCCATCACGATTGGGCCAGTGCCGGCGAGGCCTGCAAGAAGCCGTTCGTGCTGATCCGCGATCATGTGCTGCTGCCGTTCGCCACGCAGATTGCCGAGGTGGATCCCGGTCTCGCGGTGATGCTGCCGGATGCGGAAATCGAGCGCATCGTCGGCCTGGTGCCGGACAGCTGGCTGGTGGACGAACCCACCTTCGACAGCCCGACCGCCTACCGCCAGGCCTACATCGATTACCTGCAACACCGTCTTCGCGTCCGCGCCGCCTTTGTCCAGGAGGCCGTCCGTGCCCACACTGCACACGTATGACTATGCGGTGATCCGCGTGGTGCCCCGCGTCGAGCGCGAGGAGTTCATCAACGTCGGGGTGATCGTGTCGTGCCCGGGCGCCAAGCATCTCGAAGCGGCGATCGAGCTGGACCTGGAGCGGCTGCGTGCCTTTGCCCCGTCACTGGATATCGAAGGCCTGCAGCCGTGGCTGGACGCGATCGTGGCGATCTGCCGCGGTGATGCGACCGCCGGGCCGATCGCGCAATTGCCTGCGCGCGCCCGCTTCCATTTCCTCACCGCCAAGCGCAGCTCGGTGGTGCAGATGTCGAGCACGCATGTCGGGCGCACGGCGGAGCCGCAGCGTGTGGTCGAGCATCTGCTCAACCGGATGGTGCGCGTTCCGCGGTAGCCACCCTGGGCGGTGCCGCACTACGGGCTTTGCCTGAGCACGCCGACGGTGACGCCGAACGACGGTATCCGGTCCCAGTGTTCGCGCGGGAAGGACGGTGACTCCACGCCCATGCCGATGTCATACCTCACGCCGTCCGGACCTTCGCGCCAGGCGTGGGGTTCGCTGCCCCAACCGCAACAGACGTACACCAGTGACGGCATGTCGAAGCGCTGCCGCAGATAGACTTCCACCTCCGCGGCGGCAGCGCCGCTCACGGCGTAGCGGGCGGTCATCGGCTTGAGGTAGGAATCGTCGTCCTTGTCACAGCCCAGGTAGTGAAGGCTGTCCGGCTTGCGGCCCAGGGCCGCCAGGAAATCCTGGCACGGGGTGTCCGGTCGCGCCAAGCCTTCAGCGCGGCCGTGGGCCTCCCACTCGGCCATGGCGCCGAGCGGCGCCTTTACCTCGGAGTGAGCAATGGCGGCCAGCGGCAACAGCATGCAAAGGAGGATGCCCTGTGTCCGCCCGCGTGTTGGTTTGCTCATGATCGGATTCGGCGGACGTCAACAACGGAGCGTCATCCTATTCGATCCAGCAGGCGCATCGCATGTCACTTCGGCAGCGCGTAGGCGATCACGTAATCGCCCGCCGGGGTTTCCATGAAGTGGTGGCCGCCGGCCATGATGACCACGTACTGGCGCCCGCCGAACTCATAGATCATCGGGTTGGCCTGGCCGCCGGCCGGCAGCTTGGCGTGCCAGAGTTCCCTGCCGGTTTTCAGGTCGATCGCACGCAGCAGATCATCGGTCGCCGCGGCGATGAAGATCAGGCCGCTGGCAGTGACCACCGAGCCGCCGTTGTTGGGCGTGCCGATTTCGATCGGCAGGCCGGAGCGGATGCCGAACGGGCCGTTGCCTCGGGCGCTGCCGAACGGGCGGTCCCACAGGGTCTTGCCGGTACGCAGGTCGACGGCACGGATGCCACCGTACGGCGGTTCCTTGCACAGCAGTTTGGTGAACGGCAGGCGCCAGCCGGCGTTGACGTCGATGGCGTACGGCGTGCCCACCTGCGGATCGCCCGCACCTTCCGCGCCGCCCTTGTCGGCGGTCACGTCCTCGCGCGGCAGCCAGCCCAGCTTGTCCGCCTTCTCACGCGGCACCAGCCGGTTGTAATTGGGCATGTCGTTGTAGTTGGCCACGATCACGCCGCGACGCGGATCCACGGCCACGCTGCCCCAGTCCGAGCCGCCGTTGTAACCGGGATACTCGATGGAATGACGGTCCGCGGTCGGCGGAGTGTAGAAACCTTCGTAACTGGCCTTGCGGAACTGGATACGGCAGACCAGCTGATCGATCGGGGTCATGCCCCACATGTCGCGCTCGGTGAGGTCCGGCTTGCGCAGCGTGTGATACAGCGAGAACAGCTGGGTCGGGGAACGCTGCTCCGGCTCGACGCCGCCGGTCGGAACCTTGCGCTCTTCGGCCGGGGTCAGCAGCTTGCCGGTGCGGCGGTCGAGGATGTACATGTCGCCCTGCTTGGTCGGCAGCAGCAGCGCCGGGACTTTGCCGGCGGCGGTCGGGTAGTCGATCAGTGTGGCCTGCGAGCCCATGTCGTAATCCCAGACGTCCTTGCGCACGGCCTGGAAGTGCCAGGCCGGCTTGCCGGTGTTGACGTCGATGGCGACCAGCGACGTGGCGTATCTGTTTTCGTTCTCGGTGCGCGAGCCACTCCAGTAATCGCCGGCCGAGTTGCCCATCGGCAGGTAGACCAGGCCGAGTTCGTCGTCCCCGGTCGCGGTGGTCCACATGTTCGGGGTGCCGCGGGTATAGGTCTCACCCGCCGGCGGTGCGCCATTGCGTTCCGGGCGGACCATGTCCCAGGCCCAGCGCAGCTTGCCGGTGACGGCATCGTAGGCCTGGATCACGCCGGAGGGCGCGTCGCGGCGCTGGCCATCCAGCACCTGGTGGCCGGTGACGATCACGCCCTGCACGATCGCCGGCGGCGAGGTGATGGAGACATAGCCGGCCGGGCTGTCGCCCATGCCGACGGTGATGTCGACCTGGCCGTTGTTGCCGAAGCCTGCACACGGCTTGCCGGTCGCGGCGTCGACCGCGATCAGGCGGCCATCCAAGGTGCCTTCGATGATGCGGGCAGCGCAGGCGCCACGCGGCACCTGGGTCAGCACCGGCACGCCACTCGGGACGGCGAGATCCGCTGCGACGTCATTGAATGCGGCATCCTGCGCGGTGGCAGGCACTTCGTAATAAGAGACCCCACGGCAGGCCGCGGTGTACGGAATGGACTTGTCCTTGATCTTCGGGTTGTAGCGCCAGCGCTCGGTGCCGTCGGCGGCGTTGAGCGCGACCAGCTGGTTGCGGGCGGTGCACAGGTACAGGCTGTCGCCTACTTTCAGCGGCGTGGTTTCCGCGCCCCAGCGCTTCTCGGGCAGGTCACCGGTGCGGAACAACCAGGCCTGCTCAAGCTTGCCCACGTTGTCCGGGGTGATCTGCTGCAGTGGCGAGAAGCGCATGGCGGCATTGTTGCGGCCATAGGCGGCCCAGTCGCCGTCGACCGGGCGGTCGGCCGGCTGCAGCGGGGCATCGGCGGTCGGTGTCAGGCCGGTGCTGGTCATCGGTTCGGGGAACGCGCCCTCGGCGGCCGTGACGCCGTGCGGCACGAAGGCCAGGGTGAAGGCGGCGACGAACACCAGGGCCAGCACGCCGGCGATCCCGCGCGAGACCTTGCGCGAGACCGGACGATCCAGTGTCGGCAGCAGCAGCGACAGCACGAAGCCGATCACCACGATCAGGCCCAGGCGCGGCACCCAGCGCCAGTAGTTGCTGCCCGACTCCCACCACGCCCACAGCAGCGTGCCGACGAACACCAGCGCGAACCACAGCGCACCGCTGTAGCGGCCCCGCCACAGCTGCACGCCGGAGATCAACAGCCCGACACCGGCCAGGACGTAGTACCAGGAACCACCGAGGCTGGCGAGCCAAGCGCCCCCTGCGGTGAATACAACGCCCAGCAACAGAATGACAATCGCCAGCACAGCCACCAGCCAATGGCGGGGGTGGCGGGTCTGCGTCGTGGTGGACATCGGTTTCTCCTGAAGCGCGAAGATCGCCGACGTTGCTGCCGGCCCCGCGGCCCTTATCCCACCGGGGTCGTGAACGTTGCGCGTTCTTTGCAGCGGTCGCCAACGTCGGCACAGCCGACGATGAAACCCGGCAAGTCCCTGCCCTCCAACGAAAAACGCCGGCGTGTGCCGGCGTTCTCCGTGTGACTCCCGCGGGGTGGCTTACGCCTCCGGCGGTGCCACCACCGGGCTGGCCTCGACGGCCGCCGGTGCCTCTTCTTCCACACCCTCGTCCAGCGAGGCATCCATGCGTTCGACCGCCTGGAGCTTCTCTTCCTTGGACAGACGGATCAGGGTCACGCCCTGGGTGTTGCGGCCGACGCGCGAGATTTCCGAACCACGGGTACGCACCAGGGTGCCACCGTCGGAAATCAGCAGCACTTCGTCGCGCGGCCCCATCAGCACCGCACGCACCAGCTTGCCGTTGCGCTCGGTGGTCTGGATGCCGATCACGCCCTGCGTACCACGGCCCTTGCGCGGGTAATCCGGCAGCGGGGTGCGCTTGCCGTAGCCGTTCTCGGTCGCGGTCAGGATGTAGAGCGCGTTGTCGTCGTCAGCCCCGTTCTCGATCACGGCATCGCCGCTGTCGATCACGGTCTCGTCGACCAGGCCCTCATCCTCGTTCTCGTCTTCGCTGCCGCCGGCACTCTCAGCCACGATCAGGCTGACCACTTCCTCGCCCTTGGGCATCTTGATGCCGCGCACGCCAGTAGCGGTACGGCCCATCGAGCGGACCTTGTCCTCACCGAAGCGCACGGTCTTGCCGTTGGAGGCGAACAGCAGGATGTCGCGCTCACCGTCGGTCAGGCCGACGCCGACCAGCGCATCGCCCTCGTCGAGGTTGATCGCGATCTTGCCACGCGCCAGGCGGAAGGCGAACTCGCTGAGCGGGGTCTTCTTGACCGTACCGTTGCGGGTGGCGAAGAACACGAACTGGCCTTCGGCATACTCGCGTACCGGCAGTACCGCCTGCACCCGCTCACCGGCTTCCAGCGGAATCCAGTTGATGATCGGGCGGCCACGGGCGTTGGACCCGGCTTCCGGCAGTTGATGCACCGGCAGCCAGAACACCTTGCCGGCGCTGGTGAAGGTCAGCAGCGTATCGTGCGTGTTGACCAGCCACAGCTGCTCGATGAAATCCTCTTCCTTGGTCGACGCCGCGCTGCGGCCACGGCCACCGCGGCGCTGGGCCCGGTAGGCGCTGACCGGCTGGCGCTTGGCATAGCCGGCGTGCGACAGGGTGACCACCACGTCTTCCGGGGCGATCAGGTCGAGGATGTCCAGGTCTTCTTCGCTGTGGCGGATCTCGGTACGGCGGTCGTCGCCGAACTCGGTGCGCACGTTGATCAGCTCTTCGCGGATGACCTGCAGCAGACGGTCGGGATCTTCCAGGATTTCGATCAGCCCGGCGATCACTTCCAGCAGCTGCTTGTACTCGTCGGTCAGGCGGTCCTGCTCCAGCCCGGTCAGGCGGTGCAGGCGCATTTCCAGGATCTGGGTCGCCTGGATCTCGGTCAGCTGGTAGCCGCCCTCGAGCAGGCCCACACCCTTGGGCAGATCATCCGGACGCGAGGCTTCGGCGCCGGCGGCGCCCAGCATCGAGCCGACCAGGCCCGGCTCCCACAGGCGGGCGAGCATGCGTTCGCGCGCTTCGGTGGGGTTCGGCGAGGTCTTGATCAGTTCGATCATCTCGTCGATGTTGGCCAGCGCGACGGTCAGGCCTTCCAGCACGTGCGCACGCGCACGCGCCTTGCGCAGCTCGAACACGGTGCGGCGGGTGACCACTTCGCGGCGGTGGCGCACGAAGGCCTCGAGCATCTGCTTGAGGTTCATCAACTGCGGGCGGCCATCGACCAGCGCCACCATGTTGATGCCGAACACCGACTCCATCTGGGTCTGCTGGTAGAGGTTGTTCAACACAACTTCCGCCGACTCGCCACGCTTGATCTCGATGAAGATGCGCATGCCGTCCTTGTCGGACTCATCGCGCAGCTCGCTGATGCCTTCGAGCTTCTTTTCCTTGACCAGCTCGGCGATCTTCTCGATCAACCGGGCCTTGTTCACCTGGTACGGGATCTCGGTGACGATGATCGATTCGCGACCGTTGTCAGCCACTTCGACCTCGGCCTTGGCGCGGATGCGCACACGGCCACGCCCGGTCCGGTACCCGGCGACGATGCCGGCGGTGCCGTTGATGATGCCCGCGGTCGGGAAGTCCGGACCCGGGATGTACTCCATCAGGCCGTCGACGTCGATCTCGGGGTTGTCGATCAGCGCGATGCAGGCGTTGATCGACTCGGTCAGGTTGTGCGGCGGGATGTTGGTCGCCATGCCCACCGCGATACCGGCCGAACCGTTGACCAGCAGGTTCGGGAACCGGGTCGGCATGACCGTCGGCTCCAGTTCCTTTTCGTCGTAGTTCGGCTGGAAATCGACGGTTTCCTTGTCGATGTCCGCCATCAGCTCATGGGTGAGCCGCGACATGCGCGCTTCGGTGTATCGCATCGCAGCGGCGGAATCGCCGTCGACCGAGCCGAAGTTACCCTGGCCATCGACCAGCATGTAGCGCAGCGAGAACGGCTGCGCCAGACGCACCAGCGTGTCGTACACCGACTGATCGCCATGCGGGTGGTACTTACCGATGACGTCACCGACGATACGGGCCGACTTGAAGTAAGGCTTGTTGCTGTGCGCGTTCAACTCACTCATCGCGAACAGCACGCGGCGATGCACCGGCTTGAGGCCATCGCGCGCATCCGGGAGTGCGCGCCCCACGATCACGCTCATCGCGTAATCGAGGTAACTCTTGCGCATCTCGTCTTCCAGGTTGACCTGGATGATTTCCTTGGCGGTTTCTGCCATTCGGGTTCCGTTGTCTGGTAGCGGTCCAGTCCGTCGCGGCCGCCCTTTCGGGGCGGTTGCGCCGGAATCTCGATTAACCGTTGGATTCTACCACAGCGGGCCGTTCTCCGCCTGCTTTTACGGGGGTTTTACCGGCAAGAATCAGGAACTTACGGGGGCGTTGCCGGGAGGCGACCCGCGCGACGCACGCCGGGTAGGCCACGACCGTTGGTCGTGGCACGCGACGCGCCAGGCCTCAGCCGAACGCGGCCTGCATATTGGCCACCGTCGGGTTCAGGATCACCCCGCGCTCGGTCACGATGGCATCGATCAGGCTGCCCGGGGTGACGTCGAAGACCGGGTTCCAGGCCGCGATGCCCTCGGCGACGGTGCGGGTGCCGCCCACGCCGTAGAGCTCGCCCGGGTCGCGCTGTTCGATCTCGATCTGCTCGCCATCGGCGGTGTCCATGTCCACCGTCGAGGACGGCGCCACGACCATGAACTTCACCCCGTGGTGGCGGGCGGCGATGGCCAGCTGGTAGGTGCCGATCTTGTTGGCGGTATCGCCGTTGGCGCAGATGCGATCCGCACCGACGATGACCCACTGCACCGCCCCGGTCTTCATCAGGTGCGAGGCCGCCGAGTCGGCGATCAGGGTGGCGTCGATGCCGTCCTGCTGCAGCTCCCAGACGGTCAGGCGCGCGCCCTGCAGCCACGGCCGGGTCTCGCCGGCGAACACGCGCGCGATGCGGTGCTGGGCCATGCCCGCGCGGATCACGCCCAGGGCGGTACCGAAACCGGCCGTGGCCAGCGAGCCGGTGTTGCAATGGGTGAGCACCCCGCTGCCTGCGTCGATCAGGCCGGCGCCCAGTGCGCCCATGTGGCGGTTGGCGGCAAGGTCTTCTTCGGCGATGGCCTGGGCCTCGGCGGCCAGCACCTGGCGCCAGTCGGCACCGGCCGGGGCCAGTGCGCGGCGCATGCGGGCCAGCGCCCAGGCCAGGTTCACCGCGGTCGGGCGGGAGGCATTGAGGCGCTGCAGGGCCGGCTCGAGCTTCAGCAGGGCCTCGGTACCGTCATCGGCCTGGACCTCGTTGGCCGCCAGCACCACGCCCCAGGCGGCAGCAATGCCGATCGCGGGCGCGCCGCGCACGGTCAGCGCGTGGATGGCCTCGGCGACCGCGTCGCTGTCGCGGCACTCCACGTGTTCGACGATGAACGGCAGTTTTCGCTGGTCGAGCAGCTGCAGGCTCTCGCCGGTCCACAGGATCGGACGGATATGGTCGTAGCGGGCGTAATCGATGTCGGTGGATGCGTTCATGCGGCCATTGTAACGGCGCACCATTGCACGCGGAATCGGGCGCTCAGTTGACCGCGAATTCGGCGCGGCAGCCCTTGTCCACCCACACGCCGCGGCTGTCCCAACCCCAGCTGCTGCCCTGCTCGCACGGGGTGCCGGAGAGCTGCTTGTTGAGGGTGACGCCGTGGGTGATGCCTGCTCCGCAGAAGCGTCGCTGGCGCGACTTGGATTCACAGACGAGGATGCGCGGCACGTTGAGGAAGCCAGTGCCATCGGCGGCGCCGACTTCGAACTCGCCCTGGCAGCCACGGGTCACCCAGATTTCGTTGCGGCGGTAGCCCCAGCTGTGGCCTTCGCGGCAGGGCAACGAGGTGAGCTGGCGAAGCAGTCGGACCGGCGCCCCCTGCAGCACGACCGGACAGTTCTGCGGACGGCCATTGGATTCGCAGCGGACCACGCGGCGGGTGCGGCGTTCGCCGTCGGCGCGCGGCGCAGACGCCGCGGTCCGCGCGCGGAACTCGGCACGGCAGCCCAGGGTGACCCACACGCCGGAGCGATCGGTGCCCCACTCCGAGCCACGCACGCAGCTGTTGTCGGACAGCTGGCGGATCAGATCCACGCCCCCTTCGGTCGGCACATCGCAATGCACCCACTCCATGTCACGGGATTCGCAACGCACGACCTGGCCGGCATACCCGCCCGCCTGCGCCAAGGCCGTTTCGGGCATCAGCGCAGTCCACAGCAACACCGGCCACAGGGGCATGCCCGCGCCTACCAACAGCTTCATCAACACGATCCCCGCCACGCCTGAACGATCACATGACCACCTTCGGACATCCCGTGTGATCAGAGCATCATCATGCACCCCGTGCAAGACGCGGATGCGTCAAATACACCTCAGGCCCGGGCGAAATCGAAGGCCAGCACATCGGCGATCCGGCCGGTGCGGTTCATCGCCATCAACAGACGATCCACGCCGACCGCGACGCCCGCGCAATCGGGCAGTGCCGGCAAGGCCGCCAGCAGGTGTTCATCCAGCGGCGGCAGTACATCGCCACGTGCCGTGCGGATCGCATGGTCGCGCTCGAAGCGGGCACGTTGTTCAGCCGCATCGTTCAGCTCGTGATAGCCGTTGGCCAGCTCCACGCTGCCCAGGTAGAGCTCGAAGCGTTCCGCCAGCGGCGGCGTGCCCGGGCGGATCCTCGCCAACGCCGCCTGGGTCGCCGGCCAGTCATGGACCACCGTCATTGTGTCGTCACGGAAGTGCGGCTGGATGCAGTGGGTCATCAGCAGATCGAGCCAGTCATCGCGGGTCAATCCCTCGGCGTCGATGCGCACGGCGGACAAGGGCGCCTGCAGCTGTTCCAGCGTCGCCTCGAACGGGTCCAGCCCGACATGTTGCTGGTAGAGCGCACGGTAATCGATCACGTGCAGCGTGGCCTCGCGCTGGACCAGCCGGAGTGCGTCGCGTACCAGGGTGGCGGTCTCGTCGATCAGACGGTGATGGTTCCAGCCCACCCGATACCACTCCAGCATGGTGAACTCGGGATTGTGGCGACCACCGGCCTCGCCGTTGCGGAACACGCGGCCCAGTTCGTAGCAGTCGCCCACCCCGGCGGCGAGCAGGCGCTTGAGCGGGAACTCCGGCGAAGTGCGCAGCCAGCGCTGCGGCGTGCCTGCATCGACATGCCCGCTGAAACGGGTATGGAAGCTGTCGATGTTCGGCTCGGTGTTGCCGGCGGCGGAGAGGATCGGCGTTTCCACCTCCAGTACGTCACGCGAGGCGAAGAAGCTGCGGATCAGCGCGTTGAGCGCGGCACGCTGGCGCAGCGCAGCGATCATGCGCGCGCGTCCTTCAGGCGCTGCGCAAGCGGCAGGGTCAGCAGGTCGCGGGTGTCATCGACATACCCGGTCGCAAGGTACAACCGGCGCGCGAGTTCGTTGTGGTGGTTCACTTCCAGCCGCATGCGCTCCACGCCACGTGCGTTCGCACGCTGTTCCAGGATGGCCAGCGCCTGCTTGCCGCGGCCGCGGCCGCGTGCCGCATGGCTCAGGTACAGCTCGTCCAGCAGCGCGAAGTGGCCGCCCTGCTCCAGGCTGAAGCCCATCGCCAGCGCGCCGTAGCCGACCACGCTGCCCGCCTCGTCCAGCCACAACAGCACTTCGCCGTTGCGCGGATCTTCCAGCAGCGACGCCAGGGCCCTGCGCACGCGGGTGTCGTCGAAATCGAGTCTGTCTTCCGCGTAGAAATCACGCATCAGCCCGATCAGCAGCTCGGTGTCGGCCACGGTGGCCAGGCGGAAATCGAGGGGGACGGTATGCATGCGGGTTCTCTTTGAAGGACGGATCGCGGGGCACGACGGCCCCGCGACAGATTCAGTGCTGCGCGAGGAAGGCCACCAGCTGGTCTTCGTCCCAGACCGGCACGCCCAGTTCCTGCGCCTTGGTCAGTTTGGAGCCCGCCTCGGCACCGGCGACCACGAAGGAGGTCTTCTTCGACACACTGCCGGCCACCTTGGCGCCCAGCGCTTCCAGGCGCGCCTTGGCCTCATCGCGATTCATCTGCGCCAGCGTGCCGGTCAGCACGGCGGTCTGACCCTCCAGCGGGCCCGCGTCCTGCTCGGCCTGTTCCGGCGCCAGGGCCAGCAGCTTCCGGCGGTAGTCCTCGGCCTTGAGCAGCATCGGGCCATGGCCGTCGCTGTCCAACCAGTCGGCCAGGCCGAGCGCCACCTCGTTGGGCAATCCGGCCGCCACGAAACGCACCGGCTCGGCATCCAGCACCGAGGCCGCATCCGGCAGCATGGCGACCAGCTTCTCGGCGCGCAGGCGGGTTATGCCCGGAATCTCGGCTTCGACCAGCAGCTGCGCGAAATCCAGCCCCTCGCGCAGCTTGGCGATCGGCGGATGCACATCGCTGATGCGGACCTGACCGACCTGCAGCAGCGCATCGATCGCCTCCTGGTTGCCGGCCTGCTCGAAGAAGTGGCCGAGCGAGCGCGCAACTTCGCCGCCGATGTCCGGCACGCGCTTGAACAGCGGCCACGGCAGATGGCGGATCAGCTCGAGATCACCGAACCAGGTCGCCAGGGCCTTGGCGGTGCTCTCGCCGACGTGCTCGATGCCCAGCGCGAACAGCAGGCGTTCCAGCGTGGTGGTGCGGCTGGCATCGATCGCGGCGATCAGGTTGTCGGCCCACTTGGTCGCGATCTTCTTCGTGTTCCAGGTGAACGTGGCCGGCATCGCCAGCGCCTGCGCGCGCCACGCCTCGTCGCTGCCGTCCAGCTTGAGCAGGCTGCGGAGGTATTCGCCACTGCCTTCCGGCGGCAGGTGCAGGCCGACCTGGCTGGCCAGCGCCTCGGGCGACTCGGCATCCAGCACCAGCTTGAGCTGCAGCAGCTGGTCGCGCTGCAGACGATACAGATCGGCCACACCGCGCACGATGCCGGCGTCGACCAGCGTCTCGATGTACTTGCCGCCCAGGCCGTCGATATCCATCGCGCGGCGCGAGGCAAAGTGCGCGATGGCTTCCTTGCGCTGCGCCGGGCAGCTCAGCTCACCCGAGCAGCGCCAGGCAGCCTCGCCCTCTTCGCGGACGATCTCCGAACCGCACACCGGGCACTGCGACGGCATCTGCCACGGCCGGGTCCCGGCAGGGCGGCGGTCGGCGATCACGCTGACCACTTCGGGGATCACATCGCCGGCGCGACGCACGATCACCGTGTCGCCCACGCGGACATCCAGGCGCGCGATCTGGTCGGCATTGTGCAGCGTCGCGTTGGAGACGATCACGCCCGCCACCGCGACCGGCGCGAGGCGCGCGACCGGCGTCGCCGCGCCGGTGCGCCCGATCTGGATTTCAATCGCCTCCACCGTGGTGGTCTGTTCCTGCGCCGGGAACTTGTGCGCGATCGCCCAGCGCGGCGCACGGGCGACGAAGCCCATCTGTTCCTGGCCGGCGCGATCGTCGAGCTTGTAGACCACGCCGTCGATATCGAACGCCAACCCATCGCGGCGCTCACCGATGTCACGGTAATAGGCGAGCAGTCCGTCCGCGCCTTCCACCACCTGGCACAGATCGCTGACCGGGAAGCCCCACTCGCGCAGCTGGGCCAGCGTGGCCGAATGCGTGGCCGGCAGTTCCCCGCCGTCGACCTGGCCGATGCCATAGGCGTAGAAACTGAGCTTCCGCTTGGCGCTCATCTTCGGATCAAGCTGGCGCAGCGACCCGGCAGCGGCGTTGCGCGGATTGGCCAGCACCTTGCCGTCATGCAGGCGTGCATCGGCGTTGTAGGCCTCGAAATCGGCACGGGCCATGTAGACCTCGCCACGCACTTCCAGCACGTCGGGCCAACCGGCGCCTTTCAAGGTCTGCGGGATCACGGCGATCTGGCGCAGGTTCGCACTGACGTCTTCGCCGGTGGCGCCATCGCCCCGCGTCGCGCCCTGCACGAACCGGCCGTTCTCGTAGCGCAGGCTGATCGCCAGGCCGTCGAGTTTGGGTTCGGCGGAGAAATACAGCGTGCTGCGGCGCAGGCGCTCGCCGATGCGGCGCACGAAATCCTGCACCTCCTCATCGCTGAAGGCGTTGCCCAGCGACAGCATCGGCACCGCATGGCGGACCTCGGCGAAGCGCGAGGACGCCTTGCCACCGACCTGCCGGGTCGGAGAATCGGCGCGGGCGAGTTCCGGGTGGGCCTGCTCGATCGCTTCCAGCTCACGCACCATCAGGTCGTACTCGACGTCGGGGATCAGCTGCTCGTCGCGCTCGTGGTATGCCTTGCCGGCATCCTCGATCTGGCGGCGCAGGACGTCGGCACGTGCGGCGGGACTGGGGGTCATGCGGAAGGCGATCCTGGTGGGGCATTCAATTTTACCCCTCCCCCCGCGCCTGCGCGCGGTGAAGAACGCTTGCCGCCGCTCCGCAGGGGCGCTAGCGTGCGCCGAACCCCTCGTTTCCGGTGTCCCGTGACCCCTGCCCTCGCCGCGTCCCGTCGCTCCTTCCTGCAGCTGGCCGGTACCGGCCTGGCGTTGTCCGGCCTCGGCATGGCGCCCACGTCGGCCGCACCTGCGCGCGCCCTTCCGCACGCCGGCGGACCGGTGCTGCTCAACTTCAACGAATACCCGTACGGGCCATCGCCTGCCGCGCAGGCAGCGGCACGCGACATCGTCGCCAGCAGCGGGCGCTATCTGTTCGGCCTGGCCGGCGAACTGCGCGACCTGTTCGCCCAGCAGGAAGGCCTTGGCAAGGATCACGTGCGGCTGTATCCGGGCTCGAGCGAGCCGCTGAACCGGGCGGCGGTGCTGTGGACCTCGCCCGCTGCGGGGCTGGTCGTTGCCGATCCCACCTTCGAGGCACTGGGCGATCTCGCCGCCGCGCGGGGCGCGACCGTGGCCAAGGTTCCGTTGCGCGCCGATGGTGCACACGATGTGCGGGCGATGGCGGCGGCAGCCGCGAAGGTCGATGCCGGCCTGCTGTACCTGTGCAACCCCAACAATCCCACCGGCTCGATCACTCCGGCGGCCGACATCGCCTGGCTGCTCGCCCACAAGCCGGCGAAGACCCGGGTGCTGGTGGATGAGGCCTACCTGCAGTACAGCGAGCAGCGCTCGGTGATCGACCAGGTGATGCAGCGCGACGATGTGATCGTGCTGCGCACCTTCTCCAAGCTCTACGGCATGGCCGGCCTGCGCCTGGGCGTGGCCGCGGCGCATCCGGACCGCTTGAAGGAACTGGCCAGCCTGGGCGACAACCCGCTGCCGGTGACCGCGATGGCGGCAGGGCTGGCGAGCCTGCGCGATCCCGTGCTGGTCGCGCAGCGCAAGGCGGACAATGCGCGGGTGCGGCATAACACCGTCGGCTGGCTGGGCCAGCGCGGCTTCGCATGCGTGCCTTCGGAGGCGAACTGTTTCGTGGTCGACGTGCAGCGCGACGGCGCCGCGTTCTCCGCTGCCATGGCCGCGCGCGGCGTGGTGATCGGGCGCAGCTGGCCGATCTGGCCGCAGCGGGTGCGGGTGACGGTGGGGACCGAGGCCGAGATGGCGCGGTTCCGTGAGGCGTTCGAGGCGGTGGTCAGCGAGAACGGCTAGAGCCGACCGTTGGTCGGCCGGCGGCCGGCGGCCGGCGTGTGCGTATCGACCAACGGTCGATACCTACCCGTGTTGTTCCACGTCCCCGCCAAACCGCGCTGGGTTCACCAACGCGGGGCTTTGGTCAGCGGCGGGGCCTGGTGCTGGCGGTCGTAGGCACGCAGCTCGTCGCGGATGTGCGCGATGCGCTGGCGGCCCAAGGCGTTGCGGCTGTCATCGAGCACCACGCCATCGAGCAGTTCGCCCATGCGCTGCACGGTCGGCAGCATCTTTTCCCAGGCATCCAGCGCGGTCAGCGGCGCCGGCAGGGTCAGGAAGAAGGCGATCGCCGGCGTTTCCATCTCGCGGATGTTGGCCATGTCGAAACTGCCCGGCTTCATGATGCTGGCCATCGAGAAGATCGGGCCGCGCTCGGGGTGGCCTTCGACCAGGCGGTGGAAGACATTCATATGGCCGAATACCAGGCCGGTCTTTTCGGCCGCGACCACGATGTCTTCGCCCCGCAGCTGCTCGCCTGCGCGGGCGGCAACGAACAGCGAGACGATCTTGTCGAAATCCTGGGTGGTGCGCTTGCCCAGGTCGCTGGCCGGACCGGCATCCACCTCGGGCAGGCCGAGTTCGGGCTGGGTCACGCCGTCTTCGCCCACCACGGGCGCAGCGCCGTCGACCGGGCTCTCGCCGTCACCCAGCACGGGCTCGCGGCGCTGGCCGTTGGCGCCTTCGGCACCCTCGACGCGGCGGCCCTGCACTTTCTTTTTCGGACGGCCAAACAGGAAGATCGCAGCGATCAACAGCAGGCCGGCGGCCAGGATGCCGATGCGGAGCAGTGCCATGTCGGACATTCGGGAGGTTCTCCGGCTAAATCATTCAGGTACTTAAGGATGGCACGTCACGCCGCGCCCGCCAATCGTGCGGCTTCCTCCAGGTCGACACTGACCAGTCGGCTGACGCCCGGTTCGCGCATGGTCACGCCGGACAGCTGGTGCGCAGCTTCCATCGTGGCCTTGTTGTGGCTCACAAACAGGAACTGAACCTTCTCGCTCATTTCTTTGACCATGTTGGCCAGGCGACCGACGTTGGCTTCGTCCAACGGCGCGTCCACCTCGTCCAGCAGGCAGAACGGGGCCGGGTTGAGCTGGAAGATCGCAAACACCAGCGCCACCGCGGTCATCGCCTTCTCGCCACCGGACAGCAGCGAGATGCTCGAAACCCGCTTGCCCGGCGGCCGCGCCATGATCGCAACACCGGTGTCGAGCAGGTCTTCACCTGTCAGTTCCAGGTACGCGTGGCCACCACCGAACAGGCGCGGATACAGCTGCTGCACGCCGGCGTTGACGCGATCGAAGGTGTCCTTGAAGCGGCCGCGGGTCTCGCGGTCGATCTTGCGGATCGCGTCTTCCAGCGTTTCCAGCGCGGTGGTGAGGTCTGTGTTCTGCGCGTCCAGATACTCCGAACGCTGCGAGGCCTCGCCGTATTCCTGGATGGCGGCCAGGTTGACCGGCTCCAGGCGGCGCATGCGGCCATCGATCTGGTGCACGGCCTGCTCCCAGTCAGTGACGCGCGCATCCTCAGGGAGGCCGTTGATCACGTCCTGCAGCACGAAGCCGGCTTTCTCCACCGAGGCCGACAGCTGGTCGGCACTGAGCACCAGCGCCTGCTGGTCCAGCTTGCGCTGGGAAATCCGCTCGCGCTGCGCCAGCGCCTGTTCGTCGCGCTGGTGACGGGTCTGTTCGAACGTACGCAGTTCGGCATCGATGCCGTCCAGCAGGGTGCGGGCCTCACCGAGCACGCGGTCGGCGCGCACGCGCTCGCCCAGTGCGTTCTGGTGTTCGGCTTCCAGCGTCTTGACCGGGGAATCGCCTTCGTCGAGCTGCGAATGCAGTTCGCCCAGGCGGGTATCCAGCTGCCCGCGCTGCGTGCTCATGCGCTCCAGCGCCTGGCCGAGCGAGGCCATCTGCGCGCGTTGCGATTCCAGGGTCAGGGCCAGCGAATGCGCCGCTTCGCGCACGTTGCGCGCCTGGTCGCGGGCCTGGTCGCGGGCATCGGTGAGCTGGCGCCGCTCGCCTTCCAGCGCGGCCCGGACCGATTCCAGATCGCCCATGCTGGTGACCGCGTCGTCCAGGCGCGAGCGTGCTTCGCGCACCTGCTCACGACCGGCATCCAGTGTTTCCAGCAGCTGCACCAGTTCGCCTTCGATGCGATCAATGCGGGTGCGCGCGGCTTCCACCTTGCCCTGCTGGCTCTGCAGCTGCCCACCCAGTTCGGAGACGCTGCGGTGGGCCAGATACAACTGGCGCTGCGCGTCTTCGCGCTGCTGCTCGCCGGCCAGCAACTGGTCGCGGAAGCCGGCCAACTGCTGCTCCAGCGCGGCTTCGCGGTCCTGCAGGGTTTCAATCTGCTCGCGCAGGGTGACGATCTCGCGCTCACGCAGCAGCGCGCCCTGCTTGGCCGCGCCGGAGCGCGACACCCGCACCCAGCCCTCGCCCAGGCGCTCACCGCCACGGGTGATCACCGAATCGCCTTCGCCCAGCGTTGCCTGCAGCGCACGCGCCGCCTCGAGATCCTCAGCGGCATGCAGGCGCGCGAGCAGGCGACGGATCGCGGTCGGGCCCTGCACTTTCGCGGCCAGCGAGGTCGGCGCGACGGTCAGCGCGTCCTGCTCGGCCGAGACCAGCGCGATACGGCCTTCGCCGAGTTCGCCCAGCGCGTCCACCAGCGATTCGGGGGCATCGACCAGCACGCCTTCGATCAGCTGACCGAGCGCGCTTTCCACGGCGTTTTCCCACCCACTTTCCACGGTCAGACGTTCGCCGACGCGCGCGCCCGAATCCAGCCCGCGTGCCTTCAGCCACGCCACGGCAGCGCCCTGCTCCTGGCCGAGTGCGGCCTGCTGCAGGGTTTCCAGCGACGACAGCCGGCCGCGTGCGGCCTGGGCCTGCTTGCGGATCTCGGCCAGCTCGGTCTGCCCGGTGCGCTGGCGATCCTGCAGCCCGGCCACGGCAATTTTTCGTTCTTCGACCTGCTCGTTGAGCACATCCAGCGAGGCTTTCTGGGTCTCGTGCTGGATATGCAGCTCCTCGAACACCTCGGCGAGCGCGTCCAGGTCCAGCCCGGCGCGTTCGGCCTGCAGCGATTCGCGGCGACGGTCCGCCTCAAGCACCTGGCGGTCCAGATAGTCCACGCGGGTGCGTTCGACTTCGCCGGCACGCGAGGCCTCGGAGGTGCTGCGGGTATGGCTTTCCCACCGCTGCTGCCAATCGGCCAGACGGGCCTCGGCATCGCGCAGGGCTTCCTGCTTGATTTCGTTTTCTTCCTGCAGCTGCTCCAGGCGCGGCTCGGCATCGTCCACCGCCTCGCGCAGCACCATCAGCTTGGCCTCATCGCCGCTGATGTGCTGACCCAGATCGGCCAGCGCCTGCTGTGCTTCATCGCGCGCCTTGTTGAGTCGCTGCGACATTTCGCGCTGGTGCTGGATCTGCTGCTCCAGGCGCGCCAGCGTGCTGCCGACCTGGTAGACCTCGGCCTGCGCGGTGTTGAGCGCATCGGACGCTTCTTCGCGGCGCAGCCGGCTGGTTTCGATCCGTGCCTCGGCATCGCGCTGCTCGGCGATCAGCTGCTGCAGGCGGGTTTCTTCGCGCGACAGCGCTTCGCGCAGTCCGCCGAGGCGGCCGTCCAGACCGCGGTATTCCAGCGCCTTCCACTCGGCATCCTTGACCTTGCGCTCTTCCTGCAGCGCCTGGTACTGCTCGGCCTGGCGGGCCTGGCGCTTGAGGTGCTCGAGCTGCTTGCCGATTTCCTCGCGCAGGTCGCCGAGACGATCCAGGTTCTCGCGGGTATGCCGGATGCGGGTCTCGGTTTCCTTGCGGCGTTCTTTGTACTTGGAGATGCCGGCAGCTTCTTCGAGGTACACACGCAGGTCTTCGGGGCGGGCCTCGATGATCTTGCTGATCATGCCCTGCTCGATGATCGAGTAGCTGCGCGGCCCCAGGCCGGTACCCAGGAACAGATCGGTGATGTCGCGCCGGCGGCACTTGGTGCCGTTGAGGTAGTAGTTGCTGCTGCCGTCGCGGCTGACGGTACGCTTGACCGAAATCTCGTTGAACGAGGCGTACTCGCCGGTGATGGTGTGGTCGGTGTTGTCGAAGATCAGTTCGACGACGGCCTGCGAGACGGGCTTGCGGGCGGAGGAGCCGGAGAAGATGACGTCGGTCAGCGAGTCGCCGCGGAGGCGGCTGGCGGAGCTTTCGCCCATGACCCAGCGCACGGCGTCGATGATGTTCGATTTGCCACAGCCATTGGGGCCCACCACGCCGGTCATGTTGGTCGGCAGGTGCAGCGTGGTCGGATCGACGAAGGATTTGAATCCGGACAGCTTGATCGTGGACAGACGCATGGCGTGATGGTTTTCCGGGCGAAGGCCTGAAGCGACCCCCACCATGGTGGATTACGGAGCGGATTTACCCTTCAAGCCATTGATGTTGCAGGGTTTCAATGGCCCCGGGGGCGACGCGATAGCCTGAGTATAACGGGGCGGGTGTTCAGCGGGCTGCGGGGCGGAGCCAAAGCCAAAGCCCGCATTTCAGGGTGGCGCGAGGCGGGACGGCGTGGGTGGGGTCGCGGGACCCGCCGTGAACCCGTCCATGGGGGCTCGTAATGCGCCATCCATGGCGCCTTACGGTCCCGCCAACCCCACCCACGCCATCCCTCCAATGGCGCAGACCCCGCGCGCCCTGGAACGCTGAGGTTGCCCTTCCCTGCCCTCCCACCGAGGCAACCAAGGCGCCAAGCCGTTGCCGTTGCCACAAACAAAAACGGGCACCCTCGCGGGCGCCCGTTTCAGTGACTCCAGCCTTTCGGCAGGGATCAGGCCTTTTCGGCTTCCACAACCACCTTGACGGTGGTTTCGACGTCGGCGTGCAGGTGAACAGTCACCTCGTACTCGCCCACGTTGCGGAACGCGCCTTCGCCCAGGATCACTTCGCTCTTTTCCAGCGGCAGGCCGGCAGCGGTGAAGGCTTCGGCGATATCGCGCGGGCCAACCGAACCGTACAGCTTGCCTTCGGTCGAAGCGTTCGCAGCGATCGTGACGCTCTTGCCTTCCAGCTGCGCCTTGCGGGCTTCGGCGTCAGCGTGGATCGACTGGGCCTTGGCTTCGTAATCAGCGCGCTTGGCTTCGAACTCCGCCACGTTGGTCGCGGTGGCCGGAACGGCCTTGCCGGTCGGGACGAGGAAGTTGCGGCCGTAGCCCGGCTTCACGTCGACCAGATCGCCCAGACCGCCGAGGTTGGTGACCTTCTGAAGAAGAATCAGCTTCATGGTGTAGCTCCAAATATGTATTCGTTAGCGAGGCTCAGGCCCCGCAGCGGATGGCTGTCCGAATATCCGAACGGCAGACCTGGAAACCGCCCGACGCCATGCAGCGCGGGCGGCCAGATCCGCGAAAGCGGCGACCGCAAGGCCGCCTGCCTTCATCAGACGTCGTGGTTGTCGGTGTACGGAATCAGGGCCAGGAAACGGGCGCGCTTGACGGCCGTTGCCAGCTGGCGCTGGTACTTCGACTTGGTACCGGTCACGCGGCTCGGCACGATCTTGCCGTTCTCGGTGAGGTACTGGCGCAGGGTGTTGAGATCCTTGTAATCGATCTCCTTGACACCTTCGGCCGTGAACTTGCAGAACTTGCGACGACGGAAGAACTTGGACATGTCAGTGCTCCTTAAGCGGCCGAAGCGGCGTCTTCGCCGGCATCGGTGTCAGCGGCGGCGGGGGTGGTTTCACCTTCTTCGTCATCACGACGACGACGCTCGCCACGCTCGGGCTTGTCACCCTTCTCGTCCTTGCTCTTCATGATCAGCGACTGCTCGGTGTCAGCTTCGTCACGCTTGATGACGAGGTTGCGCAGAACGGCGTCGTTGAAGCGGAAGCTTTCCACCAGCTCGCTCAGCACGGCCTGGTCGCACTCGATGTTGAGCATGACGTAGTGGGCCTTCACCAGGTTCTGGATCGGGTAAGCCAGCTGACGACGGCCCCAATCTTCCAGACGGTGGATGGTGCCATTGCCGTTCTCGACCAGCGCCTTGTAGCGCTCGATCATGGCCGGGACCTGTTCGCTCTGGTCCGGATGGACCAGGAACACGACTTCGTAATGACGACTCATGTGTTTTTACCTTTCGGATGTGGCCCTTTGAGGGCCGGACAGCCCCCCGCAGGTGAACGCGGTGGGGCAAGGGTCCTGCCCGGAATCAGGCAGGAAGCCGCGCATTGTGGCAGCAGAAGGGGTTTCAGGCAAGCCAGGAGGGCGCAACAGGCCCGGCGCGCGGGCGATCAGGCCTTGTCGGACTCGGTCGTGAAGCTCTCGCCGCAGCCACATTCGGCGGTCGCGTTCGGGTTCCTGAACGTGAAGGTCTCGCTCAGCCCATGCTTGCCGAAGTCGATTTCAGTGCCGTCGACCAGGTCCAGGCTGGTGGCATCCACATAGATGCGGACCCCGTCCTGCTCGAAGACGGTGTCGCCCTCGCGCTCATCGCGGGCCAGATCGGTGATGTGGCCCCAGCCGGAACAGCCGGTGCGGGTCACGCCGAAACGCAGGCCCAGCGCGCCGGGGGTCTGTTCGACGAACTTCTGCACACGGGCAAAGGCAACAGGGGTAAGGCTTACGGACATGACAGGCAACTCCAGCGGATCGTGATCAGTATAGAGGGTATGGCGCGGCCCGGCCTCGGCGGCCGCAGCTGCGGTTCACACGGCCGGCGGCCCCGAAGCCCGCAAGAAATGCCTCGCAAGCCGAACACCGCACCCGTTAAACTCCGTGTTCAGAGATCGAGTCGATCAACAGAGGATTCAAGTCATGACGGTGGTCAGCGTTGAACATGCGCTTGCCGGGAAGATCCCGGAAGGCGGCGAGGCAACAGTACGCGGATGGGTCCGCACGGTGCGCGGCTCTGCGGCGCTTGCCTTCGTCAATGTCACCGATGGCTCCTGCTTCGCCCCGATCCAGGTGGTGGCCAATGACACCCTGGCCAATTTCGACGACATCAAGAGCCTGACCCCGGGCTGCTCGGTGATCGCCCGCGGCACCCTGGTCAAGTCCCAGGGCAAGGGCCAGTCCTTCGAGATCCAGGCCAGCGACATCGAGATCGTCGGCCTGGTCGAAGATCCGCTGACCTACCCGATCCAGCCCAAGCCGATGAGCCCGGAGTTCCTGCGCGAAGTGGCGCACCTGCGCCCGCGCACGAACCTGTTCGGTGCGGTCACCCGCATCCGCAACTGCCTGGCCCAGGCCGTGCACCGGTTCTTCCACCAGAACGGCTTCAACTGGATCAGCACCCCGATCGTGACCACGTCCGACGCCGAAGGTGCCGGCCAGATGTTCCGGGTCTCGACCCTGGACATGGCCAACCTGCCGCGCAACGAGAAGGGCGAGGTGGATTTCAGCCGCGACTTCTTCGGCAAGGAAACCTTCCTGACCGTGTCCGGCCAGCTGAACGTCGAGGCGTACTGCCTGGCGCTGAGCAAGGTCTACACCTTCGGCCCGACCTTCCGTGCCGAGAACTCCAACACCACCCGCCACCTGGCGGAGTTCTGGATGATCGAGCCGGAAATCGCCTTCGCCGATCTGGCCGAAGACGCGCGCCTGGCCGAGCAGTTCCTGAAGTACCTGTTCCGCGCGGTGCTCGATGAGCGCGGCGATGACCTGGCCTTCCTGGCCGAGCGCGTGGACAAGAACGCGATCACCAAGCTGGAAGGCTTCATCAATGCCCCGTTCGAGCAGATCGACTACACCGAAGCGGTGAAGCTGCTGCAGAAGGCCGACAAGAAGTTCGACTTCCCGGTCGAATGGGGCCTGGACCTGCAGACCGAGCACGAGCGCTGGCTGACCGAAGAACACATCGGCCGCCCGGTGGTGGTGACCAACTACCCCGAGCACATCAAGGCCTTCTACATGCGCCTGAACGACGACGGCAAGACCGTCGCCGCGATGGACGTGCTGGCCCCGGGCATTGGCGAGATCATCGGCGGCAGCCAGCGTGAAGAGCGCCTGGACGTGCTCGATGCGCGCATGGCGCAGTTCGGTCTGGACCCGGAGCATTACGGCTGGTACCGGGATTTCCGCCGCTACGGTTCGGTGCCGCACGCCGGTTTCGGCCTGGGCTTCGAGCGCCTGGTGGTCTACGTCTGCGGGCTGAGCAACATCCGCGACGCGATCCCCTACCCGCGCGCACCGGGCAGCGCCGAATTCTGATCCCGACCACGGAGGCACCAAGCCCATGACCCTGTTCTTCGCGCTGTGCTTCGTCGGCGTGGCGATCGCCGGGTTCAGTGCCTTCGTGATCTTCTGGCCGCTGACCCTGGTCCACATCCGCGACCGCCATCCGGCGCTGGCGGATCGCTTCGGTACGGGCGCATTCCTGCGCCCGGATGCGCTGCGCTGGCTGCTCGGCCGCGACTATCGCCAGAGCAGTGACCGCTCGCTGACCGGCCTGGCCACGCCGGCCTGGCTCTCGCTGCTTACTCTTCTTGCCGGACTGGGCATGGCTGCCCTGCTCTGGCTGCTTTCGATGGTACTGACATGAACGACGACACTTCCCACCACGACGAGTGGTTCCTGGCCAGCCTTGGCAACACGCTGATCTGGGCCCGCCTGCGGGTCCGCCCGGCCGGCACCGCCGAGGTGCTGGACAGCGACGGCAACACGCTGAGCTACGACAGTGAAGACACCGCGCGCTCGCAGCTGTTCGACGCCGAGTTCGTCGCCTACGATGGTCTGGACGAAGAGGACGCCCTGGTCCGCGGCTTCTCGCTGCATGAAGTGCAGCCGCCGCAGGCCGACAGTGACGACGCCCTCCACGGCCGCATGGTCCAGAGCCTGGGCGCCCGCGCGTAACCGCCGATGTTCATCCCGTCCGCCTTCGTCGAGACCGACCTGATCTGGCTGGACCGGCTGCTGGCGCGTGATGCATTCGTCACCCTGGTCACCACCGGGGCCGACGGTCTGCCGCAGGCCACCCGCCTGCCGGTGCTGTACAAGCGCGATGCCGACGGCATCCTGATCGAAGGCCACTGGGCCAGGCCCAATCCGCAGGCGGGACACGCCGGCCCTGCGTTGATGCTGGTGCATGGCCCGCACGCCTACATATCGCCAAGCTGGTATCCGGATAAAGCCGCGCAGGCGCGCGTCCCGACCTGGAACTACGCCGCTGCGGAACTGCGTGGCGTGCTGGAGCCGGTGACCGATCCCGATGCCTTGATCGCCATGCTCGACGGCCTGAGCGCGCACTACGAGGCGCAGGTCGGCGGCGACTGGGACCTGCTGCCGATCGAGCCCCGCCAGCAGCGCATGCTCGGCGGCATCGTCGGTTTCCGGTTCCGGCCGGCGCAGGTGCAGATCAAACTCAAGCTCAGCCAGAACCACCCCGAAGCCAACCAGTCCAGCGTGATCGACGCGCTGTCGGCACTGGGCGCCCCGGCATCCCGCGAGCTGGCGCAGTGGATGCGCTCGCGCCGCGAGGGCGGCACCGCCGCCGACTGACCTTCCCCACTCCTGCGACGACGCGGCCATGATGGCCACGCCTTGCCCCCACCCGACGTCAGGGACCCCGCACGATGAAAGACATCCACAAGCTGCTGCAGAACAACCGCGAATGGGCGGACCGGATCGAGAAAGAAGACCCGGATTTCTTCCACCAGCTGGCCAAGCAGCAGCACCCGGAATACCTGTGGATCGGTTGTTCCGACTCGCGCGTGCCGGCCAACCAGATCATCGGCATGGCACCGGGTGAGGTGTTCGTGCACCGCAACGTGGCCAATGTGGTGGTGCACACCGACCTGAACTGCCTGAGCGTGATCCAGTACGCCGTGGACCAGCTGAAGGTGAAGCACATCCTGATCGTGGGCCACTACGGCTGCGGCGGCGTGCACGCCAGCTTGAACAACACGCGCGTCGGCCTGGCCGACAACTGGCTGCGCCACGTAGGCGATGTGGCGCAGAAGCATGCGGCGATCATGGAAGCGATCGAGGAGCCGGAGCTGAAGCATGCCCGCCTGTGCGAGTTGAACGTCATCGAGCAGGTGGTCAACGCCTGCCGTTCGACGATCGTGCAGGACGCATGGGCACGCGGCCAAAAGCTGATGGTGCACGGCTGGGTATACAGCCTGAAGGACGGCCGCGTGCGCGAGATGGGCATCGACGTAGGCGCGCCGGAAGACCTGCAGCCGGCCTACGAGAAGGCACTGTCCTACGTTCCGCGCCACGGTCGGCGCGACTGATCCTTCCTTTCTTCGGACAGCGACCATGCTTGCCTCCCCCATCAATCTGCTCGGCTGGATCGAGGAACACCGGCATCTGTTGAAGCCGCCGGTGGGCAACAAGATGATCGAGAACGGCGATTTCATCGTGATGGTGGTCGGCGGCCCGAACAGCCGGACGGACTTCCATTACGACGAGGGCCCGGAGTGGTTCTATCAGCTGGAAGGGGAGATGACGCTGAAGGTGCAGGAGGATGGCGCGGTACGCGACATTCCGATCCGCGCGGGCGAGATTTTCCTGTTGCCGGGTGGCGTGCCGCATTCGCCACGCCGTCCACCGGGCGGTGTCGGCCTGGTGGTGGAGCGCAAGCGGCTGGCGCATGAGCGCGATGGGTTGATGTGGTTCTGCGAGCGGTGCAATCACAAGTTGTATGAGGAGTTTTTCGCGCTGGAGAACATCGAGACGGATCTGCCGACGGTGTTCGATCGCTATCACTCTTCGCTGGAGCTGCGCACGTGCGATGCGTGTGGGCATGTGGATCCGTTGCCTGCGAACTGAAAGCCAAGCGGCGCTTGAATTGCCTGGAAGTGGGCCGGCGGGGGTGGGTTTCCAGACCCAGCCAAAGCAGCACCGCAAGCCAGATTCAGCCCACACCCCCACCACCCGGATAAACTGTCGGCTCACTGACACCGCCGGTTGCACCATGTCCGAGATCCTCAGCCGCACCCATGCCGTTGCCCTGGACGCCGCCGATCCGCTGCGCGCCCTGCGCAATGAATTCGTCTTCCCGCAGCACAACCACCGCGACCAGACCTACTTCGTCGGCAACTCGCTGGGCCTGCAGCCGCGCGGCGCCCGGACTGCCGTCCAGGAAGTCATGGACAAATGGGCCGCGCTGGCCGTGGAAGGCCACTTCACCGGCGACACCCAGTGGCTGCACTACCACCGCCTGGTCAGCGAACAGCTCGCCCGCGTCGTCGGTGCCCTGCCCAGCGAAGTCGTGGCGATGAACACCCTCAGCGTCAACCTGCACCTGATGATGGTCAGTTTCTACCGGCCTACGTCCGAACGCCCCGCCATCCTCATGGAAGCCGGCGCCTTCCCGACCGATCGGCACGCGGTGGAATCGCAGATCCGCTTCCACGGCTTTAATCCGGATACCGACCTGATCGAAGTGCAGCCCGACGAGCCCAACGGCACGATCTCGCTGCAGGCCATCGAACGCGCCATCACCGAACACGGTCCGCGTCTGGCGCTGGTGCTGTGGCCCGGCGTGCAGTACCGCAGCGGCCAGGTCTTCGATCTGGAGGCCATCACCCGCATGGCCCGCCTGCAGGGTGCACGGATCGGTTTCGATCTTGCGCACTCCGTCGGCAACGTGCCGCTCGCGCTGCACGACATCGCTCCGGATTTCGCCGTGTGGTGCCATTACAAATATCTCAACGCCGGCCCAGGCGCCGTCGCCGGCTGCTTCGTGCACGAACGCCATCATCGCGATGCCACGCTGCCGCGTTTCGCCGGCTGGTGGGGCCATGAGGAAGCCACCCGCTTCAAGATGGCGCCGCAGTTCGTGCCCGCCGTCGGTGCCGAAGGCTGGCAGCTCAGCAATCCGCCGGTGCTGGGCCTGGCACCGTTGCGCGCCGCGCTGGACGTCGTCGACAAAGCCGGCGGCATCGAGGCGCTGCGCACCAAGTCGCTGCGCCTGACCGGCATGCTCGATGCCCTCGTGCGTGCCCGCCTGTCCGGCGTGCTCGAGGTGCTGACCCCGTCCGAACCCGAGCGCCGTGGCTGCCAGCTCTCGCTGCGCGTGGCCGGTGGCCGCGAACGTGGCCGCAGCCTGTTCGAGTACCTGCAGACCGTGGGCGTGCTCGGTGACTGGCGCGAGCCCGACGTGATCCGCATCTCGCCGACACCGCTGTACAACCGCTACCTCGACCTGCACCACTTCGTCGAGGAAGTGGAAGCCTGGGCCGGTCTCTGATCCGACCGCCCTCCCCGCCCCCACGGATATCGCCTTGATCGCTACCCCCTCCCGCTCGCTCAGCATCATCGGCGCAGGTCTGGCCGGTTCACTGCTGGCCATCCTGCTGTCCCGCCAGGGCTGGCAGATCACCTTGTATGAGCGCCGCGGCGACCCGCGCGTGAGCGATTACGAGTCCGGCCGTTCGATCAATCTGGCCCTGGCCGAGCGTGGCCGCCACGCGCTGCGCCAGGCCGGTGTCGAAGACGCGGTCATGGCCAAGGCGGTGATGATGCGCGGGCGCATGATCCACCCGCGCGAGGGCGAACCGCAGCTGCAGCGCTACGGGCGCGATGACAGCGAAGTGATCTGGTCGATCCACCGCAAGGACCTCAACACCACCCTGCTGCAGCTGGCCGAGGATGCAGGCGCGACCGTGCACTTCCACCGCCGCCTGCACACCGTGGATTTCGATGCCGGCTACGCGCGTTTCATCGATGACCGCGACGACCAGCCGCACGACATCCGCTTCGATACCCTGATCGGTGCCGACGGGGCCGGCTCGGCGCTGCGCGCGGCGATGAACCGCAAGCAGCCGCTGGATGAGCGCATCGACTTCCTGGACCACTCTTACAAGGAACTGGAAATCCCGCCGACCGATGACGGTGGTTTCCGGATCGAGGCCAATGCACTGCACATCTGGCCGCGTGGGCACTACATGTGCATCGCGCTGCCGAACGACGAAGGCACGTTCACGGTCACGCTGTTCCTGCCGAACGAGGGCGACCCGAGTTTTGCCACCACCAACAGTGGCGCCGAGGCCGAAGCGCTGTTCGCGCGCGACTTCCCCGATGCGCTGGCGCTGATCCCGAACCTGCGCCGCGATTGGGAGCAGCACCCGCCCGGCCTGCTCGGCACGCTGCACCTCAAGCATTGGCACATGAAGGGCCGCGCGGTCCTGATCGGCGATGCCGCGCACGCGATGGTGCCGTTCCACGGCCAAGGCATGAACTGCGCGTTCGAAGACTGCATCGCCCTGGCCGCGCACCTGCTGGAGCAGGACTCGCTGGGCGAGGCGTTCGCCGCATTCGAGGCCGACCGCAAGCCGAATGCCGAAGCGATCCAGCAGATGGCGCTGGAGAACTACCTGGAGATGCGCGACCGCGTGGCCGATCCGCAGTTCCTGCTGCAGCGCGAACTGGAACAGGCGCTGCAGGCGCGCTGGCCAACCCGCTTCGTGCCGCATTACACGATGGTCACCTTCCTGCGTACGCCGTATGCCGTTGCGCTGGCGCGCACCGAGCTGCAGCGACGCATGCTCGAAGACGCCACCGCCGGGCACGACAGCCTGGCGCATATCGACTGGGCCGCGCTCGAGCGCCTGGTCCATGAACAACTGCCCGTCCTGGAGGGTGCGCACTGATGGCCGACAGCTTCCTGTTCTATGACCTGGAGACCTTCGGCCAGGACCCGCGCCGCACGCGCATCGCGCAGTTCGCCGGTATCCGCACCGATGCCGATCTGAACATCATCGATGAGCCGGTCAGCTTCTACGTCAAACCGGCCGACGACCTGCTGCCCTCGCCGATCGCCACCCTGATCACCGGGATCACCCCGCAGCACGCACTCAGCGCCGGCGTCACCGAAGCCGAGGCGTTCTCGCGCATCAACGATCTGATGGCGCGGCCGGGCACCTGCTCGCTGGGCTACAACACGCTGCGCTTCGACGATGAGTTCGTCCGCCACGGGCTGTTCCGCAACTTCTACGATCCGTACGAGCGCGAGTGGCGCAACGGCAACTCACGCTGGGACCTGCTGGACATGATGCGGCTGCTCCACGCGCTGCGCCCGGACGGCATTGTCTGGCCGCAGCGTGAGGACGGCGCGACCTCGTTCAAGCTCGAGCACCTGGCCACGGCTAACAACGTCCGCCAAGGCGATGCGCATGAAGCGTTGTCCGACGTGTACGCGACGATCGGTCTGGCGAAGCTGTTCAAGCAGGCCCAGCCACGCCTGTGGGACTACGCGCTGAAACTGCGCGACAAGCGATTCGTCGGCAGCCTGCTGGATGCGGACGCGATGCAGCCGGTACTGCACATCTCGATGCGCTACCCGGCACAGCGCATGTGCGCCGCGCCGGTGCTGCCACTGGCGCGCCATCCCTTCATCAACAACCGCATCATCGCGCTGGACCTGGACGGCGATATCGAGCCGCTGCTCGATCTGCCCCCGGAAACCATCGCCGCGCGCCTGTACACCCGTGCCGCCGACATGGCCGAAGGCGAGCAGCGCGTGCCCCTCAAGGAAGTGCACCTCAACAAGGTGCCGGCGTTGGTCGCCTGGAACCACCTGCGCCCGGCGGACCATGCCCGCCTGGGCATCGACCCGGCCGCGATCGAGGCCAAGGCCGAGCGTCTGCGCCAGATCGGCCCCGCGCTGGCCGAGAAGGCCCGCCAGGTGTACTCGGGCGAGCGCACGCTGGCCCCCAGCGATGTGGACGCCTCGCTGTACGACGGCTTCCTCGCCGACGGCGACAAATCCCTGATGTCGCGCATCCGCACCAGCCCGCCCGCGGAACTGGCCAGCTTCGCCGAGCGCCTGCGCGACCCGCGCATGCCCGAGCTGTTGTTCCGCTACCGCGCCCGAAACTACCTCGACACCCTGGACACCACCGAGCGCTCACGCTGGAACGATTATCGTCGCCAGCGCCTGCTCGGCGATGCATCGCTGGGCGAACAGACCCTGCCGCAGTTCACCGCGCAGCTGGATGCACTGGCCGCGGAGCACGCCGACGATGCCGGCAAGCTCGCCCTGCTCCAGCAGCTGCGTGACTGGGGCACCCACCTGCAGAGCAGCCTATGAGCACGTATTTCAGCCCGGCCACCTTCACCTTCCTGCGTGGCCTGGCCCGCAACAACGACAAGACCTGGTTCAACGAGCACAAGCCGAAGTACGAAGAGCACGTCCGCCAGCCGTTCCTGCGCCTGATCACCGATCTGCAGCCGGACCTGGCCGCGGTCAGCGAGCACTTCCGTGCCGATCCGCGCACCGTGGGCGGCTCGCTGTTCCGCATCTACCGCGATGCGCGCTTCTCCAACGACAAGTCGCCCTACAAGAGCTGGCAGGGTGCACGCCTGTTCCATGAGCGGCGCAAGCAGGTGCCGGCGCCGTCGTTCTACATCCACCTGCAGCCGGGCGAGAGCTTCGTGGGTGCCGGCCTGTGGCATCCCGAGCCGGCCACGCAGCGCAAGGTGCGGCATTTCATCGTCGACAACCCGGGCAGCTGGAAGGCCGCCGCGCATTCGCCGGTGCTGCGGAAGAAATTCGATTTCGAGGAAAGCGAGAAGCTGGTGCGCGCCCCGCGCGGGTTCGAACCGGATTTCGAGTTCATCGACGATCTCAAGCACCGCAACTGGGTGTTCTGGCGCTCGCTGGACGACGCCACGATGACCGGGCCGCGACTGCGCCAGACGATCGCAGCCGACCTGGTCACGCTGGCCCCGTTCGTGGATTACCTGTGCGCGGCGCTGGACCTGGAATTCTGAGCTTCACGTGCGCTGACGCCGGCTGCGGCAAGCTGGGCGCCAACACTGCAAGGCAGATCCGATGAAGAAACTGCTCTGGCTGACGGTCATCCTGCTGGTGGTGCTGGCGGGCATCGTGTTCAGCGGCCCCTATGTGACCGTGCATGGCCTCAGCCGCGCGATCGAACAGCGCGATACCGCCACGCTCGACCGCTACGTGGACTTCCCGATGCTGCGCGCCAACCTGCGCGCGCAGCTGAGCGACTACGTGGTGCGCCGCGCCGGGCCGGACCTGCAGTCCAGCCTGTTCGGTGCGCTGCTGCTCTCGGCCGGTGACCGCCTCAGCGCGACCGCCGTGGATGCACTGGTGACCCCGACCGGCATCGGCGCCCTGCTCGAGGGCCACACCCTGTGGAAGCGCGCCAGCAACGACCTGGACAGCCCCAGCAACGATGCCTACGCGGCGCCACGACCGGCGCGGCCGCTGAACGGTGCCACCCATCGTTTCGAGTCGCTGTCGCGCTTTACCGCTACCACCCACACCCCGCAGGGCGCGCCAGTGGTGTTCGTCCTGCAGCGTTCGGGCCTGCGCTGGCGACTCGTCGACATCCGGCTGCCATTGAACCCCGACACCACCGCCCCGTCGGTCCTGCCGATCCGGTAGGTACCCACCGTTGGTGGGTACATCGGCGCCACCGTTGGTGGGTACATGGGCGCCACCGTTGGTGGGACATGGGCCCACGCACCTCCGGGTGGCGCATCAACCGTCGTTGGCGACGCCATGCGGCACATGTCCGGCCGCCACGCTCTGGTGCTGCAGCGCGCTGTCGATGTTGTGCTGCGAATCGTCAAAGAAGATGTCCGCGCCGAAAGCTTCCAGGAACGGCCCCTTGTGGCGGCCGCCGAGGAACAGCGCTTCATCCAGGCGCACGCCCCATTCGCGCAGGGTGCGGATCACGCGCTCGTGTGCCGGCGCCGAGCGCGCGGTCACCAGAGCGGTGCGGATCGGCGCATCCTCGCCCGACGGGAACACCGCCTGCAGGGTGTGCAGGGCCGAGAGGAAGTTGCGGAAAGGACCGCCGCTCAGCGGTTCGCGGGCGTTCTCGCGCTCATGGCGCCCGAACGCTTCCACCCCCTGCTCGCGCGAAATGCGCTCGCTCTCGTCACCAAAGATCACCGCATCACCATCGAAGGCGATGCGCAGCTGGCCCAGCGGACGGCCCAGATCGACCTGTTCGGCCGCAGCGATGGTCTCGCCCGGTGGCTTGGGCAGGATGGTCGCGGCGGCGATGCCGTGCAGCAGCGCGCGGCGCACCGACTCCGGGTTGGCCGACAGGAACAGATCGGTGCCGAACGGCTTCACATACGGCCAGGTCGGCTCGCCCGCGGTGAACGTCGCGCGGATGATGCCCAGGTCGTAGTGCTGGATCGAATTGAAGATGCGCAGGCCGGTATCGGCCGAATTGCGCGAGAGCAGGATCACTTCCACCCGCGGCTGTTCCGGCGACTGGCCCTGGTTGAGCGCGAGCAGCTTGCGCACCACCGGGAAGGCCACGCCGGGGCGCAGCACATCGTCTTCGTGCTTGCGCTGGTACTCGGCATAGGCATCGACGCCTTCGGCCTCGAACAGCGCGTGGCCCTCTTCCAGATCGAACAGGGCCCGCGAAGTCACGGCAACGGTCAGCAAGCGGGGGGTGTTGTCGCCCATGGCAATCAGCAATCCAATGCGGCCGCAGCGGCCGGCCAGCCATTCTCCCACAGAGCATGGCCACCACGGCCGTGCCCCGTCAGAACATGAACTGCTCGCTCAGGATCCGGTCTTCCAGATTGTGCTCCGGGTCGAACAGCATGGTGACGCGGCGCTCGCGCGATTCGCGGATGGTCACTTCCACCACATCGCGGGTTTCATGCGAATCGGCGGTGACACTGACCGGGCGCTTGTAGGGGTCGAGCACGCGGAACCGCACTTCGGTGTCGGCCTTGAGGATCGCCCCGCGCCAGCGGCGCGGACGGTACGGAGCCAACGGGGTCAGCGCGATGGTGTGCGAGCCCAGCGGCAGGATCGGGCCGTGTGCGGAGTAGTTGTAGGCGGTGCTGCCGGCCGGGGTGGCGACCAGCACGCCGTCACCGATCAGCTCGGCCACGCGTTCCTGTCCATTGAGGTCGATGCCGATGTGCGCGGCCTGGCGGGTCTGGCGCAGCAGCGAGACGTCGTTGTAGGCCAGCGAGCCGGTGGTCGTGCCGGATTCGGTCAGCGCCAGCATCTCCAGCGGGCGCAGGTTGGCCGGCTCGGCCGCGGCCAGGCGCGCCGGCAGGTCGTCATCACGGAACTGGTTCATCAGGAACCCCACCGTGCCCAGCTTCATCCCGAACACCGGCTTGCCCAGCGCGCCGTAGCGATGCAGCGCCTGCAGCAGGAAGCCATCGCCCCCCAGCGGGCACAGCACCTCGGCCTGCTCGGGCGTGTAGTCGCCATAGCGGGCCCGCATCTGTGCCAGGGCGAGCTGCGCCGCTTCGGTGGAACTGGCCAGGAAGGCGATACGGGGGGAAGCGCTCATCAAACATCCGGTGGGGCGGGTTCGCCAGAGCATACCCGCCACGTCCCCGGTAGGCCACGACCGTTGGTCGTGGCGTGGGGCGCCGGTCATGTCGGCGTCCGCACCGACCAACGGTCGGTTCCTACCGGATACCGGCAACCGACATGCCGGCAACCGTCATAAAGAAACGGCCCCGCCGAAGCGGAGCCGTGTGTTTCTCATGCAATGCAGTTACCAGACCCCGCCCATCCCTCTGGAGCAAAGCCCCCTGAGTCAGGGGGGCGCGCCGAAGGCGCGGGGGTCTGGAGGCATCGTTTGCATGGGGCCCACGGTTTGCAGGGCAAACCGTGGGGCGTCAGCGCGAATGCGCTCACGCACCATGCTTACGCGCCGTGCGAGGCCAGCTGACCGAGGCGCTGGACCGCGACCGAGACGGTCGGGTAGTCCAGGGTCTTCTGTTCGGCCAGCTCGGCCAGCATCGCCAGGGTGAAGCGCAGGCTGCTGTCGTCGCGGCCCATCCAGGCGGCGACCTTGGCTTCGGCGCTGCTGCCCTTCATCGACAGGACCTGGGCAGCCAGGTTGCGATGGTGGGCGGCCAGCTCGTCGCGCAGCACGCCACGGGCCACGGCGTGCCAGCGGCCGTTGACCTCCAGCGCGTCGATCTGCTCGAACAGCCACGGCAGCTGCAGGGCGTCGCCCAGGCGGAAGTGGACCTTGGAGACGTCCACCGGCTTGAGCTTCCGGGTCCGGGCCAGTTCGATGATGTCGAACGCCGGCTCCAGGAACTGCAGTTCCGAGAGCTGCTGCGACAACGCCGGCGGCAGGCCCTTGTCCTTCCACTCCTGCACGCTTGCCTCGTAGGCCGGGCGCTGCGAATCCGGCAGCACGCCCGAGGCGTCGCGGATGTCGTTGAACGCGGCCTGGTAGCGGTTGACGGCCTCCGTGATGCCCGGCATGACGCCCGGACGCGAGAGCAGCCAACGTACGAACGAACGCTGCAGCTTCCAGATCACTTCCAGCGCGTCGATCTGCACCGACTCCGGCAGGGTGCCGTCGAGGGCGTCGATCTGTGCCCACAGCGCGCGTGCGTCCAGCGTTTCACGGCTGATCGTGTACGCCTTGGCGACCTCGGCCACGGTGCGGCCGGTGTCTTCCTGCATGCGCATCAGGAAGGTAGCGCCCATACGGTTGATGGTCTGGTTGGTCACGGCCGTGGCGATGATCTCGCGCTTCAGGCGGTGACGCTCCATCGCATCGGCGTACTTCTTCTGCAGCGGCGTCGGGAAGTAGCGCTGCAGTTCCTTGGACAGGTACGGATCTTCCGGAATGTCCGACTCGAGCAGCTGCTGGAAGGCCACCAGCTTGGAGTAGGACAACAGCACCGAGAGTTCCGGACGGGTCAGGCCCTGGCCACGCGCCTTGCGTGCGGACAGTTCCGCATCGGAGGGCAGGTACTCGATCTGGCGGTCCAGCAGGCCCTGCTGTTCCAGCGTGCGGATGAAGTGCTGCTTGGACCCCAGGCGCTTGACCGCCATGCGTTCCATCAGGCTCAGCGCCTGGTTCTGACGGTAGTTGTCCATCAGCACCAGCGCGGCCACTTCGTCGGTCATCGAGGCCAGCAGCTTGTTGCGCTGTTCGACAGTCAACTTCTTGGCCCGCACCACATCGTTGAGCAGGATCTTGATGTTGACTTCGTGATCGGAGGTGTCCACACCGGCCGAGTTGTCGATGAAGTCGGTGTTGAGCAGCACGCCGGCCTGGGCGGCTTCGATGCGGCCCAGCTGGGTCATGCCCAGGTTGCCGCCCTCGCCCACCACCTTGCAGCGCAGCTCGCCGCCATTGACGCGCAGCGCATTGTTGGCGCGATCGCCGACATCGCTGTGCTGCTCGCTGGCCGCCTTGACGTAGGTGCCGATGCCGCCGTTCCACAGCAGGTCCACCGGCGACTTCAGGATCGCGCTCATCAGGTCGTTCGGGGTCATCGACTTGATGCCCTCGTCCAGGCCGAGTACCTCACGGACCTGCGGGGTGATCTCGATCGACTTCAGCGTACGCGGGTACACGCCGCCGCCCTTGCTGATCAGCTTGGCATCGTAATCGGCCCAGCTGGAACGCGGCACGGTGAACAGACGCTCGCGCTCGACGAAGGTCGTGGCCGCATCCGGGTTCGGGTCCAGGAAGATGTGGCGGTGATCGAACGCAGCAACCAGGCGGATGTGGCGCGACAGCAGCATGCCGTTGCCGAACACGTCGCCGGACATGTCGCCCACGCCGACCGCGGTGAAATCCTGGCTCTGGCTGTCACGGCCCAGCGCACGGAAGTGGCGCTTGACCGACTCCCACGCACCGCGGGCGGTGATGCCCATGCCCTTGTGGTCGTAACCGACCGAGCCACCGGAGGCGAACGCATCGCCCATCCAGAAGCCGTGCGCCACGGCCAGGCCGTTGGCGATGTCGGAGAACGTCGCGGTGCCCTTGTCGGCCGCCACCACCAGGTACGGGTCGTCCATGTCGTGGCGGACCACGTCCACCGGCGGCACGATCTTGTTGTTGACGATGTTGTCGGTGATGTCCAGCAGGCCCTGGATGAACAGCTTGTAGCAGGCCACGCCGTTGGCGAACACCGCATCACGGTCGCCGTTGACCGGCGGCATCTTGGCGAAGAAGCCGCCCTTCGCACCGACCGGCACGATCACGGTGTTCTTGACCATCTGTGCCTTGACCAGGCCCAGCACCTCGGTACGGAAGTCTTCGCGACGGTCCGACCAGCGCAGGCCGCCACGGGCGACGGCACCGAAGCGCAGGTGAGTACCTTCCACGCGCGGGCCGTACACGAAGATTTCGCGGTACGGGCGCGGCTTGGGCAGGTCCGGCACCAGCGCCGAATCAAACTTGAAGCTGATGACGTGGCCCGGACGGCCCTCGGCATCGGTCTGGTAGTAGCTGGTGCGCAGGGTCGCATCGATCACGCCCATGAAGCTGCGCAGGATGCGGTCCTCATCGAGGCTGGAGACGCGGTCCATCAGCTTCAGCAGCGCATCGCGCGCGGCATCCATCTGCACGGTACGGTCGCCCTTGCGCGCATCGACCACGGTCTTGAGCACTTTCAGGGTGGCTTCGTCGCCGCCGGCGAGCACGGTCAGGTGCGCGCGCAGCTGGGCCTGGCCCTCGGCGATCGCGTCCTTGCTCTCATGGCCGGTGGCCGGATCGAAGCGGGCTTCGAACAGCTCCACCAGCAGGCGGGCCAGCAGTGGGTAGCGGGTGAAGGTGCCTTCCACGTAGGCCTGCGAGAACGGCACGCCGGTCTGCAGCAGGTACTTGCAGTAGCCACGCAGCATCGCGACCTGGCGCCAGTGCAGGCCGGCGGCGAGCACGAGGCGGTTGAAGCCATCGTTCTCGGCATCGCCGTGCCACACGCGGGCGAAGGTTTCACCGAAGGCGGCATCGACGCTCGGCGCATCGATCGCACCGGCCACCGATTCCGCTTCGAAGTCCTGCACGTACACCGGGGCGTTATCGACCGTGAGACGGTACGGACGCTCGGAGATCACGCGCAGGCCCATGTTCTCCATCATCGGCAGCGCATCGGACAACGGAATGTCGTCCAGCTGGCGATACAGCTTCAGGCGCAGGCCATCGCCTTCTTCGCGATGCACGGCCTGCAGGCTCAGGCGCAGATCGTCCGGACCGGTCAGCGCATCCAGCTGGCTGACGTCGTTGGCGGCGATCTCGGTGCTGGAGTCTTCGATGTAACCGGCCGGCAGCGCCTTGCCGATACGCGCGGCGATGCGCAGGCCTTCGGCTTCACCGTGGCGGGCGACCAGCGCTTCGCGCAGATCGTCCTGCCAGTTGCGCAGCACCTGGGCGAGCTTCTGCTCCAGTTCGCTGGTGTCCACTTCCAGGGTCTGGCCTGCTTTCGGACGCACGATCAGGTGCACCTGGGCCAGCGGCGACTCACCGAGCACCACCGAGCTGTCCACATACTCGCCCTGCAGGGCGTCCTTGAGCATTGCTTCGATGCGCAGGCGCACATCGGTGTTGAAGCGTTCGCGCGGCAGGTACACCAACGCGGAGATGAAACGGCTGTACTTGTCGCGGCGCAGGAACAGGCGGCTGCGCACGCGCTCCTGCAGGCCCAGCACGCCCATGGCGGTGCGGAACAGTTCGTCCTCGCTGGACTGGAACAGTTCTTCGCGCGGCAGGGTTTCCAGGATGTGGCGCAGGGCCTTGCCGCTGTGGCTGCTCGGCGCGAGGCCGGACTTGCTCATCACGTATTCGTGGCGCTGACGCACCAGCGGGATTTCCCACGGGCGGCGATTGTAGGCGCTGGAGGTGAACAGGCCCAGGAAGCGCTGCTCACCGATGATCTTGCCCTTGGCGTCGAATTCCAGCACGCCGATGTAATCCATGTAACCGGAGCGATGCACGCGCGAACGGGCATTGGTCTTGGTCAGGATCAGCGCGTCCTTCAAGCCGGTGGTGGCATTGAGGCCCTGCGCGGCGAGCGTCTTGACCGGGCGCGCGGCGGACTTGTCCTGCCCGCGCATCAGGCCCAGGCCGGTGTCGTTGAGCGGCGCCAGCACGTCTTCCTTGCCCTGCTTCTCCACGCGGTATTCGCGGTAGCCGAAGAAGGTGAAGTGGTTGTCGGCGGCCCAGCGCAGGAACTCCTGTGCTTCGGCCCGCGACGCGGCGTCGACCGGCAGCTGGCGGCTGCCCAGGTCGTCGGCCAGGCTCTGCGCCTTGGCACGCATCGCGTCCCAATCGCGGACGATGGCACGCACCTCGTCCAGCGCCTTGATGATCGCCTTCTCGACGTCGGCCATGGCTTCGGCCGGCTGGCGGTCGATCTCCAGCAGCATCACCGATTCGGCGGTGCCGTCGCTGACGCCGGTCAGCTTGCCGGCCTTGTCACGCGCGAAGCGGATCACCGGGTGACCCAGCACGTGCACGCCGACGCCATGCTCGGCCAGCGACATCGTGACGGTGTCCACCAGGAACGGCATATCGTCGTTGACGATCTGCAGCACCGTATGCGGCGACTCCCACCCGTTGCTCTTCAGCGTCGGGTTGAACACGCGGACGTTGGCCTTGCCGGACTTGCGCACACGCGCGAATTCCAGCGTGTCCGCTGCCAGTGCGGCCCACTCCTCCGCGCTGTGGTGCGGGAACTCGTCCGCCTCCATGCGCTTGTAGAAGTCGGCGGCAAAAGCCACTGCCTCGGCCTGCCCGGCCGACGGGTAGCGCTTGCGCAAGGCCGTGTACACCGGCTCCAGCGAGAAGCCCACTGGCGAAACAGTCTGCGTATCGGCTGGTTTGGATTTGTTTTTCACGGTCTTGGCTGCTGGTTTTTGCGGTTTCATGACGGAGCGGTGCGTGATGCTCAGTTGGGAAAATGAAATTGTAGGCCTACCGCACAGAAATACCTTGCTGCAGGACGGAATAAGGTCTTTCGGGTTGGGTGGCGTTTACATCGGCGATGCCAATTCGGCCGGGTACGGACATGTGGGTCGGCGTCTGGTGTAGCGCAGCATCGACCGCTTCCATTGCAACGTGACGTCGGGTATCAAACGCCGCGGAAAAACAAGGCTTCTACAATTCTGAACTGGACGGTATAGTCCACCCCGTGACTCCCCCACACCCCGCCGCCAGCACCCTGGACGCGCGCGATCACCGCGTGTTCGATGCCGTGCGCGAACTGCTGGCCAGCCAGGGCATGCAATTGAGCATGGACGCGGTGGCCCAGCATGCGGGCTGCTCCAAGCAGACGCTCTACAGCCGCTACGGCAGCAAGCAGGAACTGCTCAAGCGGGTGATGCAGCGGCATGTCTGCCGCGCCACCGCCGGGCTGCGCTCACTCGACGGTGATGACCTGCGTGGCAGCCTGCTGCAGTTCGCCAACGACTACCTGGACCATTTCAATCAACCGCACGTGGTCCAGGCCCGGCGGCTGATCGCAACCGAATCCAGCCAGTTCCCCCAGGAAGCCCGTACCCTTTACCAGGACGGCGCCGGGGCACTGGCGCTTCATGTTTCTGAATGGCTGGCAACACGGGCCGCCCGGGGCCAATTGAGGCATGACGACCCGCACTTCATGGCTGAACTGCTATTGAGCATGATCGCCGGATTGGATTTCGAGAAACAGCGTTTCCACATCCCCCACCGCGATGACGCCGCCGTGCGCCGCCGCTGGGCAGAATTCTCCGTCGACAGCTTCCTGCGCGCCTTCGCTGCGCCCGAAGCCGCCACGGCTTCGCATTCAAACCAACACCGGAGCTTCTCCTGATGATCGCCCCACTCCGCACCCTTGCCCTGACGTGCGCAGTCGCCTTTGCGTTGACCGCCTGCAAGAAGGAAGAGCAGCAGGCCCCGCCGCCGCCGGAGGTGGGCGTGATCGAGGCCAAGCCGCAGACCCTGCCGCTGCAGCGCGAGCTGGTCGGCCGCCTGTCGCCGTTCCGCAGCGCCGACGTGCGTGCCCGCGTCCCGGGCGTGCTGCTCAAGCGCGTGTATCAGGAAGGCTCGGACGTGAAGGAAGGCCAGGTGCTGTTCCTGATCGACCCGGCACCGCTGCAGGCTGCCCTCAATGCCTCGCAGGCCGAACTGGCTTCGGCGCAGGCCACCGCCGCCAATGCCAAGGCCGCCGCCAACCGCGCCCGCTCGCTGGCGCCGCAGGCCTACGTCTCCAAGTCCGACCTGGATGCGGCCGAAGCCACCGAGCGCACCGCAGCCGCCGCCGTGCAGCAGGCCCAGGCCTCGCTGGCCAGCGCGCGGATCAACCTCGGGTATGCCGAAGTGCGTTCGCCGATCAGCGGCCGCGCCGGCAAGCAGCAGGTCACCGAAGGCGCGCTGGTCGGCCAGGGCGATGTGACCCTGCTGACCACCGTGGACCAGCTCGACCCGCTGTACGTGAACTTCTCGATGAGCGTGGATGAGCTGACCCAGATGCGCGCGGCCCAGGCCAAGGGCGCACTGGCCCTGAGCGGGGACGGCAAATCCACCGTGCAGGTGAAGCTGGCCGACGGCACGGTCTACGACCAGCCGGGAACGCTGGACTTCTCCTCGACCACGGTCGATCCGGCCACCGGCGCGGTCTCGCTGCGCGCGGTGCTGCCGAACCCGCAGCAGATCCTGCTGCCGGGCGCCTTCGTCAGCTTCCAGGCGACCCTGGGTGAGCGCAACAACGCCTACCTGGTGCCGCTGCAGGCGCTGCAGCGCGACACCACCGGCGGCTATGTGCTGGTCGTGGGCAAGGACGGCAAGGTCATCCGCAAGAACGTGAAGAGTGAAGGCCAGCAGGGCAGCAACTGGCTGGTCAGTGGCGGGCTGGATGCCGGCGACCAGGTGATCGTGGCCGGCGTGCAGAAGGTCAAGGAAGGCGCGCCCGCCAAGGCCGCCCCGTGGAATCCCGCCGCCGGCAACGGCAATGGCCAGGCCCCGGCGGGTGCTGCTCCGGCAGGGGCCGCTCCGGCAGGGGCCGCTCCGGCGGCGGCCGCCAAGCCCGATGCCGCTGCCGCGCCGGCCGACGCCGCCGCCGACACCTCCGACGCCGCTCCGGCTGCCGAACCGAACAAGCAATAACGGGAATCCTCCGTCATGCCTAAATTTTTCATTGAACACCCGGTATTCGCCTGGGTGGTCGCGATCCTGATCTCGCTTGCAGGCGTGATCTCGATCCTGGGTCTGGGCGTGGAGTCCTACCCGAGCATCGCACCTCCCCAGGTGACGGTGAGCGCCACCTACCCCGGCGCCAGCGCCGACACCGCCGAAAAGTCGGTCACCCAGGTGATCGAGCAGCAGCTGACCGGTATCGATCACCTGCTGTACTTCAGCTCCTCCTCGGCCTCCAACGGCCGCGTCACCATCACCCTGACCTTCGAGACCGGCACCGATGCCGATATCGCCCAGGTGCAGGTGCAGAACAAGGTCTCGCTGGCGACCCCTCGCCTGCCGACCGAAGTGACCCAGCAGGGTGTGGTGGTGGCCAAGGCCAACGCCGGCTTCCTGATGGTGGTGGCCCTGCAGTCCGACAGCGCCTCAATCGACCGCGATGCCCTCAACGACATCGTCGGTTCGCGCGTGCTCGACCAGATCTCGCGCATCCCTGGCGTGGGCAGCACCCAGCAGTTCGGTTCCGAGTACGCCATGAACATCTGGCTCAACCCGGAAAAGATGCAGGGTTATGGCCTGTCCGCCACGCAGGTGCTGGCCGCGATCAAGGACCAGAACGTGCAGTTCGCGGCTGGTTCGCTGGGCTCGGATCCCTCGCCGGAAGGGCATTACTTCACCGCGACGGTCTCGGCCGAAGGCCGCTTCAGCTCGCCGGAAGAGTTCGAGAACATCATCCTGCGCGCCAACACCGACGGCTCGCGCGTGCTGCTCAAGGACATCGCCCGGATCGCCTTCGGTGCGAACAACTACGGCTTTGACACGCAGTACAACGGCAAGCCGACCGGCGCCTTCGCGATCCAGCTGCTGCCGGGTGCCAACGCCCTGAACGTGGCCAACGCGGTCACCGCCAAGATGGACGAGCTGTCGCCGAGCTTCCCGGCCGGTGTCAGCTGGTTCTCGCCGTACGACAGCACCACCTTCGTGAAGATCTCGATCGAGGAAGTGGTCAAGACCCTGATCGAAGCGGTCGCGCTGGTCTTCCTGGTGATGCTGATCTTCCTGCAGAACTTCCGCGCCACCCTGATCCCGACCCTGGTCATCCCGGTCGCGCTGCTGGGTACGTTCCTGGGCATGAGCATCATCGGCTTCACCATCAACCAGCTGACGCTGTTTGCGATGGTGCTGGCGATCGGCATCGTGGTCGATGACGCCATCGTGGTCATCGAGAACGTCGAACGCATCATGACCGAGGAGAAGCTGCCGCCCAAGGCCGCCACCCAGAAGGCCATGACCCAGATCACCGGTGCGGTGGTCGCGATCACGGTCGTGCTGGCCGCGGTGTTCATTCCGTCGGCCCTGCAGGGCGGTGCCGCCGGTGAGATCTACAAGCAGTTCGCGCTGACCATCGCCATCGCGATGGCCTTCTCGGCGTTCCTGGCACTGGGCTTCACCCCGGCGCTGTGCGCGACGTTCCTCAAACCGACGCACAACGACAAGCCGAACATCGTCTACCGCACCTTCAACAAGTACTACGACAAGGTCAGCAACACCTACGTGGGCCACATCACCTCGGCGGTGAAGCATGCCCCGCGCTGGATGATCCTGTTCGTGGTGCTGACCGCGCTGTGCGGTTTCCTGTTCACGCGCATGCCGGGCAGCTTCCTGCCGGAAGAAGACCAGGGCTATGCGCTGGCGATCGTGCAGCTGCCGCCGGGCTCGACCAAGTCGCAGACCAACCACGCGTTCGCCCAGATGCGCGGCATCCTGGAAAAGCAGGATGGCTTCGAAGGCATGCTGCAGGTCGCCGGTTTCAGCTTCGTCGGTTCCGGTGAAAACGTGGGCATGGGCTTCATCCGCCTCAAGCCCTGGGCGGACCGCGACATCACGGTGCCCGAGTTCATCAACAACATGAACGGCGCGTTCTTCGGCATCAAGGAGGCGCAGATCTTCGTGGTCAACCTGCCGACCGTGCAGGGCCTGGGTCAGTTCGGCGGCTTCGACATGTGGCTGCAGGACCGTGGCGGCGTGGGCTATGAGCAGCTGACGCAGGCGCGCAACATCCTGCTCGGCAAGGCCGCGCAGGAAAGCGATCTGCTGACCGGCGTACGCCCGAACGGCCTGGAAAACGCGCCGCAGCTGCAGTTGCACGTGGATCGCGTGCAGGCGCAGACCATGGGCCTGTCGGTCTCGGACGTGTACAGCACCATTCAGCTGATGCTGGCCCCGGTGTACGTCAACGACTTCTTCTATGAAGGCCGCATCAAGCGCGTGACCCTGCAGGCCGATGGCCCGTACCGCACCGGCGCGGAGTCGTTGAACAGCTTCTACACGCCGAGCACGCTGCAGACCAATCCCGACGGCACGCAGGCGATGATTCCGCTGAGCACCGTGGTGAAGTCCGAATGGGTGTCCGCACCGCCATCGCTGAGCCGCTACAACGGCTACTCGGCGGTCAACATCGTCGGTTCGCAGGCGGCCGGGCGCAGCTCGGGCGAGGCGATGCAGGCGATGGAGCGGATCGTCAACGACGACCTGCCGGCAGGCTTCGGCTACGACTGGTCGGGCATGTCCTACCAGGAAATCCTGGCCGGCAACGCCGCGACCCTGCTGCTGGTGCTGTCCATCGTGGTGGTGTTCCTCTGCCTGGCCGCGCTGTATGAAAGCTGGTCGATCCCGGTGGCGGTGCTGCTGGTGGTGCCGCTGGGCGTCCTCGGCGCCCTGGCCTTCTCGCTGGCACGTGGCCTGCCGAACGATCTGTACTTCAAGATCGGCCTGATCACGGTGATCGGCCTGGCCGCGAAGAACGCGATCCTGATCGTGGAGTTCGCGGTGGAACAGCGGGCCGCGGGCAAGAACCTGCGCGAAGCAACCATCGAAGCCTCGCGCCTGCGCTTCCGTCCGATCCTGATGACCTCGTTCGCCTTCATCATGGGCGTGGTGCCGATGGCCATCTCCACCGGTGCCGGCGCCAACGCGCGCCACGCGATCGGTACCGGCGTGATCGGCGGCATGGTGTTCGCCACCTTCCTGGGCCTGCTGATGATCCCGGTGTTCTTCGTGGTGGTCCGCCGCATGCTGGGCGACAAGCTGGACGAACCGTCCAAGGAGTTCCTGGAGCGCCAGGGCGAAGCCAATACGGCCCACCGTCCGGATCGTTGATGCACAGGGGCAGCCACGGCTGCCCCGCCCCGCCAGGTGACCATCGTGGGTGGTCACGCTGATCGGTAGGTGACCACCGTTGGTGGTCACACTGAAATGCAAAAGCCCCGGCGCGAGCCGGGGCTTTTTTGTGTGCGGTGCGTGACGGGTAGAGCCACACCATGTGTGCCTCAAGCGATGCACGCGCGCCCGGGTCGCAGGTAGTGCCGGCCGCTGGCCGGCTCCTCCGGTTGCCCGCCCGGGAAGGGCCGCCCGGTTGCCGGCCAGCGGCCGGCACTACCACACGG
>NZ_JABBXB010000014.1 GCF_013387485.1 Stenotrophomonas sp. SAM-B | reverse complement strand
ATGGATGGCGCGACATGAGCCTCCATGGACGGATTCACGGCGTGTCCCGCCAACCCACCCGCGCCGACGCCCCCCGCATCGCTCGCGGCACCATGCGGTTGCGGTTGCGGTTGCGGTTGCGGTTGCCGTTGCCGTTGCCGTCGCGATGATCCAACCCCCAGAAACGGAAAAACCCGGCACAAGGCCGGGTTCTTCACCGAATTACGGGTGTAGCTCGAAGATTACTCTTCGACGGCTTCAGCCACGGCAGCCGGACGATCGACCAGCTCCACGTAAGCCATCGGCGCATTGTCGCCAGCGCGGAAACCGCACTTCAGCAGACGCAGGTAACCGCCCGGACGGGTCGCGTAACGCGGGCCCAGGGTGGTGAACAGATTGCCCACAGCCTCGTTGTCGCGCAGGCGAGCGAACGCCAGACGACGGTTGGCAACCGAATCAACCTTGGCCAGGGTGATCAGCGGCTCGGCAACGCGGCGCAGTTCCTTGGCCTTCGGCAGGGTGGTCTTGATCAGCTCGTGCTTGAACAGCGACGCAGCCATGTTCTTGAACATCGCTTCGCGATGGGCGCTGGTACGGTTGAACTTACGACCGGACTTCATATGACGCATGACGGTGATTCCTGAAGTGAATGTTGGATCGGTTGGGTATCGCTGTCGCCATCCTGGCGTTGCTGCTTGGACTGCGGATGGTCCGGTGCCAGCCGTCCTGGCTGGCCGTCACCGCAGGCTATCGACCTGTCGGTGCGGGGTGTTGCGGGTGAAGCCCCCGCACCCGAAGGTGCGGGGTCAAGCATCTTGCGTAGCGCTGGATCAGCCGAGCATGCCGTGCTGGGCGACACCGGCCGGCGGCCAGTTCTCCAGCTTCATGCCGAGCGAAAGACCGCGCTGTGCGAGGACTTCCTTGATCTCGGTCAGCGACTTCTTGCCGAGGTTCGGGGTCTTGAGCAGCTCCACTTCGGTCTTCTGGATCAGATCGCCGATGTAATAGATGCTCTCTGCCTTGAGGCAGTTGGCCGAACGCACGGTCAGTTCCAGGTCGTCGATCGGGCGCAGCAGCACCGGATCCACGCCGTTGTTGGCCGGCTTGGCTGCACCGCGGTCGCGGTGGGTGAAGTCACCGAAGACCGACAGCTGATCGCTGAGGATGTCGGCGGCAGTGCGCACGGCTTCCTCGGCATCGATCGTGGCGTTGGTTTCGATGTCCAGCACCAGCTTGTCCAGATCGGTACGCTGTTCAACGCGGGCCGCTTCCACCGAATAGGCGACGCGACGGACCGGCGAGAACGAGGCGTCCAGAACCAGACGGCCGATGGCACGGGTTTCTTCATCCGGACGACGACGAGCAGCAGCCGGCTGATAGCCGAAACCGCGCTCGACCTTCAGACGCATGTTGATCGCCACATCCTTGGTGAGATGGCAGATCACATGATCCGGATTGAGGATCTCGGTGTTATGGTCGATCTTGATATCGGCAGCGGTCACGACACCCGGACCCTGCTTGGACAGCGACAGCGTAGCGTTGTCACCGGTATGCATGCGGATGGCCACATCCTTCAGGTTGAGCAGGACTTCCAGCACGTCCTCCTGCAAGCCTTCAAGCGTGGTGTACTCGTGCAGTACGCCATCGATTTCCACTTCGGTGATGGCGAAGCCCGGGATGGACGACAGCAGCACGCGACGCAGGGCGTTGCCCAGCGTATGCCCGTAACCACGCTCCAAGGGTTCGATGACGACCTTGGCGCGGGTATCGGTAAGGCGTTCGATCTGCGGACCGCGAGGACGCAGAACCTGGTTGGCGGTAACCGTCATGTTGCGGGTTCTCCTGCGAACCTCCGGTGTGACCCGGAGGTTCTCCAATGTGAATTACTTCGAATACAACTCGACGATCAGCGCTTCGTTGATATCCGCAGGCAGGTCCGAACGATCCGGCACGGCCTTGAAGATGCCGGCGAACTTGCCGGAATCCACTTCAACCCACGACGGACGCAGGTCATGCGTGGCAGACACGGTCAGGGCTTCCTGGACGCGCAGCTGCTTGGCAGCCTTCTCGGACAGAGCGACGGCGTCGCCAGCCTTGACCTGGTACGAAGCCAGGTTGACCGACTTGCCGTTCACGGTGACACCGCGGTGCGAGACCAGCTGACGGGCAGCCGGACGGGTCACTGCGAAGCCCATGCGGTAAACGACGTTGTCAAGACGGGTTTCCAGCAACTGCAGCAGGTTCTCGCCGGTGTTGCCCTTCTTGGTCGAGGCCTTCTTGTAGTAGTTGCGGAACTGACGCTCCAGCAGACCGTAGATACGCTTGACCTTCTGCTTTTCACGCAGCTGGGTAGCGTAGTCGGACAGCTTGCCCTTACGGGCAGTGGCGCCGTGCTGGCCGGGCTTCTGCTCCAGCTTGCACTTGGAGTCCAGCGCGCGCGCCGGGCTCTTGAGGGAAAGGTCGGCGCCTTCGCGGCGGGCGAGCTTACAGGTAGGACCGATATAACGAGCCATTTCTTATCGCTCCTTTAGACGCGACGCTTCTTCGGCGGACGGCACCCGTTGTGCGGGATTGGCGTCACGTCGATGATGTTGGTGATCTTGTAGCCCACGTTGTTCAGCGAGCGCACGGCCGACTCACGACCCGGACCCGGGCCCTTGATGCGGACTTCCAGGGACTTGACGCCGTAGTCGAGCGCGGCACGGCCGGCCTTCTCGGCAGCCACCTGGGCAGCGAACGGGGTGGACTTACGCGAACCGCGGAAGCCAGCGCCACCGGAGGTCGCCCACGACAGAGCATTGCCCTGACGGTCGGTGATGGTCACGATGGTGTTGTTGAAAGAAGCGTGGACGTGGGCGACGCCGTCAGTGACGACGCGCTTGATCTTCTTCTTGGTCTTAGCGACGGGCTTAGCCATTTCTTAGGTCCCTTACTTCCTGATCGCCTTGCGCGGGCCCTTGCGGGTGCGGGCGTTGGTACGGGTGCGCTGGCCACGAAGCGGCAGACCGCGACGGTGACGCAGACCGCGGTAGCAGCCCAGATCCATCAGGCGCTTGATCGCGATACCGATTTCACGGCGCAGATCGCCTTCCACGATGTACTTGCCGACTTCGAGACGCAGACGCTCGATTTCCGGCTCCGACAGATCGCGGATCTTGGTGGTCGAGGTCACGCCTGCGGCGTCGCAGACCTTCTTCGAACGGGTACGGCCGATGCCGTAAATGCTTTGCAACCCGACCCAGACGTGCTTCTGGGCTGGCAGGTTGACGCCTGCAATACGCGCCATGACGCGGTTCTCCAGCTGAGTGATGGCCGACAGCGCACCAAGGGCGCGCCAATCCGGCAGGATGGATCAAAAAAGTGAACTTGCGATTCTATCAAGGTCTCGGTTTACTTTGAAGCCCGTGGAACCTGGCGGTTCCATGGACCCGGCGTGGGGAGTGTGCCCATGCTCCGGCGCCGGATGTCGTTGACTGCAGAGGTTGCCCTCGCCGTCGCCTGCGCTACTCCCGCGCAGGACCACCACATCACACCCCCACCCGAAACCGCTGCAGGGGCCGCCCTTCGATTTGGAAGGCCAGTCCGGGAACCGGAGGGCCTTCGCAACAAGAAGACTAGTGTAACAGGTCAATCAGCCGCGGGCAAAACCGCCGCGGTTGCCGCCCTTCAGGTTGGCCTTCTTCAACAGGCTCTCATACTGGTGCGACATCAGGTGCGCCTGGATCTGGGCAATGAAGTCCATCACCACCACCACCACGATCAGCAGCGAGGTGCCGCCGAAGTAGAACGAGGCGCCGAGCTGGGTGCGCAGGATTTCCGGCAGCAGGCAGACGATCACCAGGTACAGCGAACCGGCCGCGGTCAGGCGGGTCAGCACTGCATCCACGTAGTCGGCGGTGGCCTTGCCCGGACGGATGCCCGGAATCAGCGCGCCCGACTTCTTCAGGTTGTCGGCGGTTTCCTGCGAGTTGAACACCAGCGCGGTGTAGAAGAACGCGAAACCACTGATCAGCGCGGCAAACACGATCATGTGCAGCGGCTCGCCCGGCCCGAGGGCATTGGCGACCTTCTGCAGCCACGTGGCCGAACTGGCCTGGCCGGACCACATGGCCAGCGTCGTCGGGAATGCCAGGATGCTCGAGGCGAAGATGGCCGGGATCACGCCCGCCATGTTCAGCTTCAGCGGCAGGAACGAGGTCTGGTTCATGTACGCGTTGCGGCCACCCTGGCGACGTGCGTAGTTCACCGTGATGCGGCGTTGGCCGCGCTCGACGAACACCACGAAGTAGGTGAAGGCCAGCACCACCAGCACGATCAGCAGCAGGGCGATGAAGCTCATGTTGCCGTCGCGGTAGGCTTCCACGGTGTGGATGACCGCGCCCGGCAGGCCAGCGACGATGCCGGCGAAGATGATCAGCGACACACCGTTGCCGATGCCGCGCTCGGTCACCTGCTCACCGACCCACATCAGGAAGATGGTACCGGCGGTCAGCGCGACGATGGCGGTGAGCACGAAGCCCATGCCCGGTGCGTAGACGACCGGAGCACCGCCCGGGGACACCTGGTTCTGCAGCGCCAGCGCGATGCTGCCGCCCTGCACCACCGCCAGGAACACGGCGCCGATGCGGGAATATTGGGTGATCTTGCGACGACCCGACTCACCTTCCTTCTGCATCGACTTCAATGCCGGGAAGATGTGGACCGCCAGCTGCATCACGATGGATGCCGAGATGTACGGCATCACGTTCAGCGCGAAAATGCTGAAACGGTGCAGGGCGCCGCCCGAGAACATGTTGAACATGTCCACGATGCCGCCGCCCTGCGCCTGCATGAGCGCAAGCATGGCATCGGGATTGACGCCAGGCACCGGCACATAACAGCCGATGCGGTAGACGATCAATGCCCCGATGACGAACAGCAGTCGCTGGCGGAGTTCCGTGAACTTGCCGAGCCCGCCGCCGAGGTTACCAATGCCAGCTTGCGCCATGTCTTACTCCTGTACGCTGCCGCCGGCAGCTTCGATCGCGGCCTTGGCACTGGCCGTTGCAGCGACGCCCTTCAGGGTGAAGGCCTTGGTCAGGTCACCCTTCATGACGATCTTGGCACGCTTAGCGGTGCTCGGGACCAGCTTGGCAGCGCGCAGCGCGGCAAAGTCGATCTCGCCAGCTTCCAGACGCTCAAGCTGGTAGGACAGCACTTCAGCAGTGTCCTTGGCGATCTTGGAACGGAAACCGACCTTCGGCAGACGACGCTGCATGGGGGTCTGGCCGCCTTCGAAGCCCGCCTTGATCTTGCCGCCACCCTTACGGGCGAACGAACCCTTGTGGCCGCGGCCGCAGGTCTTGCCCAGGCCGGAGCCGATACCACGGCCCACGCGGGTGCGCTCTTTGCGCGCGCCCGGTGCCGGGCTCAGTTCATTGAGATGCATGGTCATTGGATTATTCCTCAACCTTGACGAGGTAGTGGACCTTGTTGATCAGACCGCGAACCTGCGGGCTGTCCTTCAGTTCACTTACGCTATTGAGCTTGCCGAGGCCAAGCGCCTTCACCGACAGGCGGTGACGTGCCTGGGCGCCGCGCAGGCCGCCAACCAGACGGACCTTGATGGTCTTGGTGGTGTCATTAGCCATGGTTGAGATCCTCCACCTTCTTGCCGCGCTTGGCCGCGATGCGGGCCGGCGACTGCATTTCGCTCAGACCCTTCAGCGTGGCGCGAACCAGGTTGATCGGGTTGCGCGAGCCGACGGCCTTGGCCAGCACGTTCTTGACGCCAACGGCTTCCAGGACGGCGCGCATGGCACCACCGGCGATCACACCGGTACCTTCGGAGGCCGGCATCATGAACACGCGGGCTGCGCCGTGGCCGGACTTCACCGGGTGCCACAACGTGCCGTTGTTCAGATCGACATTGGCCAGGTTCTTGCGAGCCTGTTCCATCGACTTCTGGATGGCGACCGGCACTTCGCGCGCCTTGCCGTAACCGAAACCGACCTTGCCTGCGCCGTCACCGACCACGGTCAGTGCGGTGAAGGTGAACTGGCGACCGCCCTTGACGGTCTTGCTGACGCGGTTGACCGCGACCAGCTTCTCGATCATGCCGTCGTCGACTTTCTCTTCGCGGCGATCGCGATCGCGACCCCGCTGCTGACGTTCTTCTGCCATGTTGATTCCTTGATTGATTGAGTATGTACGGCTCAGGGCCGCTTATAGCTGTGAGATGGAGCGGTGATTCGAGAGCCCCTGCAGAAGAAGGACGTCGCCCGGCGCAACCCGCGCCGGCAGGCAGGCGGAAGCGGGGACCAGCCCCGCTTCCTTATCCCTTAGAACTGCAGGCCGCCTTCGCGGGCTGCATCAGCCAGTGCCTTGATGCGACCGTGGTAGCGGTAGCCCGAGCGGTCGAAAGCGACCTTCTCGATGCCCGCAGCCTTGGCGCGCTCGGCGACCAGCTTGCCGACCTTGGTGGCGGCGTCGCTGTTCTTGCCGTTCTTCAGGCCTTCCTTGACGTCGGCCTGGGTGGTGTTGGCCGAAGCCAGCACCTTGGAGCCATCGGCGGTGAAGACCTGGGCGTACAGGTGCTGGCCGGTGCGCAGCACCGACAGGCGCGGCACGCCGAGCACACGGATGTGTGCACGGGTCGACTTGGCACGACGCAGACGAGCGATGTTCTTGTTCATGATCTTTTTCCTTGGAAAGCTGAGGGCCTGAATTAGGCCTTCTTGGCTTCCTTACGAATGATGACTTCGCCGGCGTACTTCACACCCTTGCCCTTGTAGGGCTCCGGCGGACGGAAGCCACGGATCTTGGCGGCAACTTCGCCAACGCGCTGCTTGTCGGTGCCCTGGACCAGCACTTCGGTCTGGGTCGGGGTCGAGATGGTGATGCCTTCCGGCGCCACGAACAGGACCGGATGCGAGAACCCGAGCGACAGGTTCAGATCCTTGCCCTGCATGGCGGCACGGTAACCGACGCCGACCAGCTCAAGCTTGCGCTCGAAGCCTTCGGTGACGCCCTTGACCATGTTGGCCAGGATGGCGCGCACGGTGCCGGTGAGGGCGACCAGCGAGGCATCGTTGGCGGCCAGGGTGGCAACGCCGTTGTCGACAGTGATTTCAACGCCAGCAACCTTGACAAGCGACAGGGTGCCCTTCGGGCCCTTCACGCTGACGGATTCCGGCTGGATGTTCAGTTCAACGCCCTTGGGCAGGTTGACTGGCTTCTTGGCTACGCGGGACATAGTTGGTTCCTTCTCGCCTTAGGCCACGAAGCACAGGACTTCGCCGCCGACGCCCAACTGGCGCGCCTGCGCATCAGTCATGATGCCCTTGGAGGTGGAGATGATGGAGATACCCAGGCCGTTGAGGACCTTCGGCAGCTCGGACTTGCCACGGTACTGGCGCAGACCCGAACGCGAGAAGCGCTTCAGGGTCTCGATGACCGGCTTGCCCTCGAAATACTTCAGGACGATTTCAAGCTCGGCCTTGTTGTTCTCGATCTTGGTCACGCGCAGATCGGTGATGTAGCCTTCGGCCTTCAACACCTCTGCGATTGCCACCTTGATCTTGGACGACGGTGCTTTCACCGTCTGCTTGCCAACCGCGGCCGCATTCTTGATGCGTACCAGCAGGTCGGCGATGGGATCAGTCATGCTCATAGTCGATACCTTTGAGTGCACCGATATCCGCTTTCGCGAAAATCTTGTGTCTACCTGGAATGGGCCAGGGCCCGTCTTCACACACTGCTCACGCCTTGCGGGCGAGCAAGACGCGGGAGTATACGGCAAAAAGAGCCCGACTTGCGTCGGGCTCCCTTAATCCGGGATCAGAGCCGGAAAACCGGCCCCTCTCCCCTGCCCTGCGCCGTGAAGGCGCCGGGCAGTTGAAGGGACGAATCCCTTACCAGCTGGCCTTGCGCAGGCCCGGCACGTCACCACGCATGGTGGCTTCGCGCAGCTTGTTGCGGCCCAGGCCGAACTTGCTGTACACGCCACGCGGGCGGCCCGAGAGCTCGCAACGGTTGCGGTGACGGCTCGGCGACGAATCGCGCGGCAGCTTCTGCAGCTTGATGACGGCCTCGGCCTTTTCGTCGTACGACGCGGTCGCGCTGGAGATGATCTTCTTCAGCTCTTCACGCTTGCCGGCGTACTTGACGGCCAGCTTCGCACGCTTGAGGTCGCGGTTGACCATGGAGGTCTTTGCCATTTCGGATTCCTCGACGTATCAGTTACGGAACGGGAACTTGAACGCTGCGAGCAGCGCCTTCGCTTCCGCATCGGTCTTGGCGGTGGTGGTGATGGCGATATCCATGCCGCGGATCGCGTCGACAGCGTCGAAGTCGATTTCCGGGAAGATGATCTGTTCCTTCACACCCATGTTGAAGTTGCCACGACCGTCGAAGGAACGACCCGAGACACCACGGAAGTCGCGCACGCGCGGCAACGAGATGTTGATCAGACGGTCCATGAACTCGTACATCTTTTCACGACGCAGCGTGGTCTTGCAGCCGATCGGCCAACCATCGCGGATCTTGAACGATGCCACCGAGACGCGGGACTTGGTCACGATCGGCTTCTGACCGGAGACCTTGGCCATGTCGGCGACGGCATTTTCCAGGATCTTCTTGTTCGTGGCTGCTTCGCCGACACCCATGTTCAGGGTGACCTTGACCAGCTTCGGAACCTGCATCGGATTGGTGTAGCCGAACTGCTTCATCAGCGCCGGCACCACTTCTTCCTTGTAAAACTTTTCGAGACGGGTATTCATCAGCGCATCCTCAGGCGTCGAGCGCCTCACCGCTGGAGCGGAACACACGCAGTTTGCGTCCATCCTCCAGCACCTTGAAACCAACGCGTTCGCCCTTGCCCGAAGCCGGGTTCAGCACATTCACGTTGGAGATATGGATCGACGCTTCACGCTCGACCACGCCGCCGGCAACGCCTGCCTGCGGGTTCGGCTTGGTGTGGCGCTTGACGATGTTCACGTTGGCGACGATCACACGATCGCCGTCGACGCGGACGACTTCGCCCTGCTTGCCCTTGTCCTTGCCGGTGTTGACGACGACCTGGTCGCCCTTCTTGATACGGTTAGCCATGATTATCTCCTGTCGCTCACAGCACTTCGGGAGCGAGCGAGACGATCTTCATGAACTTCTCGGTACGAAGTTCACGCGTCACCGGTCCGAAGATGCGGGTGCCGATCGGCTCTTGCTTGTTGTTGAGCAGGACCGCAGCGTTGGCGTCGAAACGGATCAGCGAACCGTCGGCGCGACGCACACCCTTGCGGGTACGCACCACGACGGCGTCGAACACTTCACCCTTCTTGACCTTGCCGCGCGGGATCGCATCCTTCACGGTGACCTTGATGATGTCACCGATGTGGGCGTAGCGACGCTTGGAGCCGCCCAGCACCTTGATGCACATCACTTCCTTGGCACCGGAATTGTCCGCGACCTCGAGGTAGCTCTGCATCTGGATCATGATTCAGATCTCCTTATTGAGCCGCACGCGTGATGACTTCCACCACGCGCCAGTTCTTGGTCTTGGACATCGGAGCAATCTCGGTCACGCGGACGACATCACCTTCGTTGCAGGTGTTGTCGGCGTCGTGTGCATGGAGCTTGGTCGAACGCTTGATGTACTTGCCGTACAGGGCGTGCTTGACCAGGCGTTCCACCAGCACGGTGACCGTCTTGTCCATCTTGTTGCTGACGACACGGCCTTCGACCGTACGCAGCGTTTTGTTTTCAGTATTTTCGCTCATCGCGGCCATCCTTACTTGGTGCTGCCGAGCAGGGTCTTGACGCGAGCAATCTCGCGGCGAACCCGGCGGGTTTCGTGGGTCTTCGGCAGCTGGCCAGTGACCTGCTGCATACGGAGCGAGAACTGCTCCTTACGCAGGTCGATCAGGTGGCTCTTCAGGTCGTCAGCCGACTTTTCGCGAAGTTGTTTGATATCCATCAGAGCACCGTCCGGGTCACGAAAGTGGTGGTCACGGAGAGCTTGGCGGCAGCCAGGCGGAACGCCTCACGTGCCACGTCTTCCGCGACGCCTTCGATTTCATAGATCATGCGGCCGGGCTGGATCTGGGCTACCCAGTACTCCACGTTGCCCTTACCAGAACCCATTCGGACTTCGATGGGCTTCTTGGTGATCGGCTTGTCGGGGAACACTCGGATCCACATCTTGCCGCCGCGCTTGACGTAGCGGCTGATCGAGCGGCGGGCCGCTTCGATCTGACGCGCGGTCAGCTGACCATGAGCGGTTGCCTTCAGGCCGTATTCGCCGAAGCTGACAGCGTTGCCGCTCCAGCTCAGACCATCGTTACGGCCCTTGTGTACCTTGCGGTATTTGGTTCGCTTGGGTTGCAACATTGTCGTTACCTCGCTTCACGAGCCGGGCGCGACGGACGGTCACCGCGGTCGCCGCGATCGTTACGATCGTTGCGCGGGGAGTCGTCCTGCTTTTCCTGGCCAACCTGGGAGAAATCGAAGACTTCGCCCTTGTAGATCCAGACCTTGATGCCGATGATGCCGTAGGTCGTCTTGGCTTCAGCGAAGCCATAGTCGATGTCGGCACGCAGCGTATGCAGCGGCACGCGGCCTTCGCGGTACCACTCCGAACGGGCGATTTCCGCGCCATTCAAGCGGCCACCGACGTTGACCTTGATGCCCAGGGCACCGAGGCGCATCGCATTGCCGACCGAACGCTTCATCGCGCGGCGGAACATGATGCGACGCTCCAGCTGCTGCGCGATCGACTCGGCAACCAGCTGTGCGTCCAGCTCGGGTTTACGCACTTCGGTGACGTTGATGTGCGCCGGGACGCCCATCATTTCGCTCACTTCCTTGCGCAGCTTCTCGATGTCCTCACCGCGCTTGCCGATCACCACGCCCGGACGGGCGGTGTGGATCGTCACGCGAGCGGTCTTTGCCGGACGCTCGATCAGGATCTTGCTGATGCCGGCCTGCGCAAGCTTCTTGCGCAGCATTTCCCGCACCTTCAGGTCGGCTGCCAGATAACCAGCGAACTCGGCCTTGTTGGCGTACCACTTGGAGTTCCAGTCCTTGGAAATGCCGAGGCGGATACCAATCGGATGAACTTTATGACCCATGGTGTTTTCCTTTCCGCTTACTTGCCGGCGCCCACAACCACAGTGATGTGGCTGGTGCGCTTGAGGATGCGGGTGCCGCGGCCTTTCGCCCGCGCCATGAAACGCTTCAGGGTCGGACCTTCATCTACCATGATGGTCTGTACCTTCAGCTCGTCGACGTCGGCGCCCTGGTTGTTCTCGGCGTTTGCAATAGCCGACTCCACCACCTTCTTGATCAGGTGGGCAGCCTTCTTGTGCGAGAACTTCAGCAGGTTGACCGCACGCTCGGCCGGCAGGCCACGCACCTGGTCAGCGACCAGGCGGGCTTTCTGCGCAGAGATGCGCGCGGAGCGCAGGATTGCTTTCGCTTCCATTGTCATCTCTCCTTACTTGCCCGACTTCTTGTCACCACCGTGACCCTTGAAGGTCCGGGTGATGGCAAATTCGCCGAGCTTGTGGCCGACCATGTTCTCGTTGACGAGCACCGGAACGTGGTTCTTACCGTTATGAACGGCGATGGTGACGCCTACCATTTCCGGCAGGATCATCGAACGGCGCGACCAGGTCTTGATCGGCTTCTTGCTACCCGCAGCGGCTTCCACCTTCTTGATGAGGTGGTGATCGACAAACGGGCCCTTCTTGAGTGAACGTGCCATGGTCGATTAGCCCCTACGATCGCGGACGATGAATTGCTGGGTGCGCTTGTTATGGCGCGTCTTGTAACCCTTGGTCGGGACACCCCACGGGGTGACCGGATGCGGGTTGCCCTGGCCGGCCTTCGCCTCACCACCACCGTGCGGATGGTCAACCGGGTTCATGGCAGCACCACGAACGGTCGGGCGGACACCGCGCCAGCGCTTCGCGCCAGCCTTGCCCAGCTTTTCCAGGTTGTGTTCGTCGTTGCCGACTTCACCGATGGTGGCGCGGCACTCGACCGGCACCTTACGCATTTCACCCGAGCGCAGGCGCAGGGTGGCGTAGATGCCTTCACGAGCGACGAGCTGCACGGCAGCGCCGGCGGCACGCGCGATCTGGGCACCCTTGCCCGGCTTCAGTTCGATACCGTGGACAGTGGTACCGACCGGGATGTTGCGCAGCGGCAGGGTGTTACCGGTCTTGATCGGCGCATCCGAACCCGCGATCACCTGGTCACCGGCCTTCAGGCCTTTCGGTGCGATGATGTAGCGGCGTTCGCCGTCGACGTAGCACAGCAGGGCGATATGGGCGGTGCGGTTCGGATCGTATTCGATGCGTTCCACGCGCGCCGGAATGCCTTCCTTGTTGCGCTTGAAGTCGATGACACGGTAGTGCTGCTTGTGACCACCACCCACGTGACGGGTGGTGATGCGGCCGTGGTGGTTACGACCACCGGACTTGCTCTGCGGCTCCAGCAGCGCAGCATGCGGCGCGCCTTTGTGCAGATCGGGCGTGACCACGCGCACGGCCGAACGACGGCCGGGAGAAGTGGGTTTGAATTTCATCAATGGCATGGGATGGACCTCAGGCCTTGGCCGTTACATCGATGGACTGGCCATCGGCGAGACGCACGTACGCCTTGCGCCAATCGCCGCGGCGGCCGGTGCGGTTACGGAAGGACTTGTTCTTGCCCTTCACGTTCAGCACGTTGACCGACTCGACCTTGACGTCGAACAGCTGCTCAACCGCGGCCTTTACATCGGCCTTGGTGGCTTCGTTCGAAACTTCGAAGACATACTGGTTGGAATGTTCCTGCAGGCGCGCGGTCTTTTCGGAGACTCGCGGAGCGCGCAGCACGCTGAAGACTTTTTCGTTGCTGCTCATGCCAGCCACTCCTCGACCTTCTTGACCGCATCAGCGGTGATGACGACCGTGTCGGCACCGACCAGCGACACCGGGTCCAGGCCCTGCACGTCACGCACTTCCACGTAGGGAATGTTGCGGGCCGACAGGTACAGGTGCTCGGAAGCATCTTCGGTGACGATCAGCGGACGCTTGCCCACTTCCAGGCCGGCCAGCTTGGCGATCAACGACTTGGTGTTGGTCGCTTCGACATCGAAGGACTCCACGATCGTCAGACGGCCCTGGCGGTTCAGCTCGGACAGGATCGCGCACATGGCTGCACGGTACTGCTTGCGGTTGACCTTCTGCTCGAAGCTGCGCGGCTTGGCCGCGAAGGTGACACCACCGCCGACGAAGATCGGAGCCGTCAGTGCGCCATGACGCGCGCCGCCGCCCTTCTGCTTCTTCGACTTCTTGGTGGTACCAGCCACTTCAGAGCGAGTCTTCTGTGCCTTGGTGCCGGCGCGACCGGCGTTGCGGTAAGCAACGACGACCTGGTGAACCAGATCTTCGCTGAAATCGCGACCGAACACGGCATCGGAGACCGAGACCTTGTTGTTGCTACCCGTGATAACGAGTTCCATCGTCATCTCTCCTTATGCCTTGCTAGCCGGACGAACGATCACGTCACCACCCGCTGCGCCCGGAACGGCACCACGGATTGCGATCAGACCACGTTCGACATCGACCTTCACCACTTCAAGGTTCTGGGTGCTCTGCTGCACCGAACCCATGTGGCCGGACATCTTCTTACCCGGGAAAACACGACCCGGCGTCTGGCGCTGGCCCAAGGAACCCGGCGCGCGATGCGACAGCGAGTTACCGTGGGTTGCATCGCCCATACGGAAGTTGTAGCGCTTGATGGTGCCCTGGAAGCCCTTACCCTTGGTGACACCCTGGACGTCGACCTTCTGGCCAACTTCAAAGATGTCCGCCTTGACTTCGCCGCCAACGGCGAAATCGCCGAGCTGCGCGTCTTCAACGCGGAATTCCCACAGGCCACGGCCCGCGTCGACCTTCGCCTTGGCGAAGTGACCGGCTTCCGGCTTGTTGACCAGGGCAGCGCGACGCGCGCCGACGGTCACCTGCACGGCGCTGTAGCCGTCAGCTTCGACGGTCTTGATCTGCGCGATGCGGTTCGGGGTAGCTTCAATCAGGGTTACCGGGATGGCCTGGCCATCTTCGGTGAACACGCGGCTCATGCCAGCCTTGCGGCCCACGAAGCCCAACGAATATTTCTTCGTCATGGTCGTAGTCCTCAGGTCAGCTTGATCTGAACGTCGACGCCGGCAGCCAGTTCGAGCTTCATCAGCGCGTCCACGGTCTTGTCGTTCGGGTCAACGATATCGAGCACGCGCTTATGCGTGCGGGTCTCGTACTGGTCACGCGCGTCTTTGTCGACGTGCGGCGAGACGAGAATGGTGTAACGCTCGATCTTGGTCGGCAGGGGGATCGGGCCACGCACTTGCGCGCCGGTCCGCTTTGCCGTTTCTACGATCTCGCTGGCCGAACGGTCGATCAAACGATGATCGAACGCCTTCAGCCGAATCCGGATCTTTTGGTCCGCCATGACGGTGGGTTCCTTCGTTAAAAGAGCGACGGACAAGGCCTCTGGGTTGCCTTGTCCCATGAATATCCTGAATGCAGACGCCGCACATTCCTGCGCGGCGACAAGATCTTTCCGTAGACCTCAAAAATCGAGGCAGACCGGTCTCCCGATCTGCCCAGACAAAAAGTATAGCGCGCATACAAGTTGGCAGTCAACAGGGGTACTGTTGACAAAGCCTGAATGGCGCGACCCTTCCTGGTCTGGGGAACACGAGGAGCATCCTGCGCCTCTTTTCCCGTTTGGTTACACCCCGATGCCCTACCCAGGCAACATCGGGGCGCAGATTCTAGCAGATTACGCGATGATCTTGGAGACCACGCCGGCGCCGACGGTACGGCCGCCTTCGCGGATCGCGAAGCGCAGGCCTTCATCCATGGCGACCGGGTTGATCAGGGTGACAACCATCTTCACGTTGTCGCCCGGCATCACCATTTCCACACCTTCCGGCAGTTCGCAAGCGCCGGTGATGTCGGTGGTACGGAAGTAGAACTGCGGACGGTAGCCCTTGAAGAACGGGGTGTGACGGCCGCCTTCATCCTTGGACAGCACGTACACTTCGGCGTCGAAGGTGGTGTGCGGCTTGATCGAACCCGGCTTGGCCAGGACCTGGCCACGCTCGACGTCGTCACGCTTGGTGCCGCGCAGCAGCAGACCGGCGTTGTCGCCTGCCTGACCCTGGTCGAGCAGCTTGCGGAACATTTCCACGCCGGTGACGGTGGTCTTCTGGACCGGACGGATACCGACGATTTCGATTTCTTCGCCGACCTTGATCACGCCGCGCTCGATACGACCGGTCACCACGGTGCCGCGGCCCGAGATCGAGAACACGTCTTCCACCGGCATCAGGAACGGCTTGTCGATGTCGCGTTCCGGGGTCGGGATCCAGCTGTCGAGAGCCTCGACCAGCTTGATCACGGCCGGCACGCCGATCTCGCTCTGGTCGCCTTCCAGCGCCAGGCGGGCCGAACCCGAGATGATCGGGGTGTCGTCGCCCGGGAAGTCGTACTTGCTCAGCAGCTCGCGGACTTCCATTTCAACCAGTTCCAGCAGCTCGGCGTCATCGACCATGTCTGCCTTGTTCAGGAAGACGACGATGTACGGCACGCCGACCTGACGCGAGAGCAGGATGTGCTCACGGGTCTGCGGCATCGGGCCGTCAGCAGCCGAACAGACCAGGATCGCGCCGTCCATCTGGGCAGCACCGGTGATCATGTTCTTGACGTAGTCAGCATGGCCCGGGCAATCGACGTGGGCGTAGTGACGTTCGGTGGATTCGTATTCGACGTGTGCGGTCGAGATCGTGATGCCACGTGCCTTTTCTTCCGGCGCGGCGTCGATCGAGGAGTAATCCTTGAACTCGCCACCGAAGCGCTCGGCACCGATCTTGGTCAGTGCAGCGGTCAGCGTGGTCTTGCCGTGATCGACGTGACCGATGGTGCCGACGTTGACGTGCGGCTTGGTGCGCTCGAACTTACCCTTTGCCATTGTTGTATACCTTGGATATCAGAAAAGAATGAGGTGGAGTCCTGAGCTTATGCTCAGGACTTCTTGACCACGGATTCGGCGATGTTCGACGGAGCCGGCTCGTAATGGTCGAATTCCATCGTGAACGTTGCACGACCCTGGGTCTGCGAACGCAGCGAGGTCGCGTAGCCGAACATTTCACCCAGCGGAATCATCGCATTGATGATTTCAGCCGAACCGTCACCGGTCACGCTCGAACCCTGCAGCATGCCGCGACGACGGCTGACGTCGCCCATCACGTCACCCTGATAGTCGCTCGGGGTCACGATCTCGACCTTCATGATCGGCTCCAGCAGGACCGGCTTGGCCTTGGAGAAGCCCTGCTTGAAGGCCATCGAGGCGGCCAGCTTGAACGCCATTTCCGAGGAGTCGACGTCGTGGTACGAGCCGAACACCAGCTTGACCTTGACGTCCACGACCGGGAAGCCCGCCAGCGGACCGCTGGTGATGGTTTCGCGCAGGCCCTTTTCGATCGACGGAATGAATTCCTTCGGAATCACGCCACCGGTGATGTCGTTGATGAACAGGAAGTCGTCCTTGATCAGCGGCCCGATCTTCGGGTCGGCACGATCTTCGGCGGTGATCGGCGACAGCTCGATCACGACGTGACCGTACTGACCCTTACCACCGGACTGCTTGGCGTGCTTGTAGTCCGACTTGACGTCCGCGGCCTGGATGGTTTCGCGGTACGCAACCTGCGGCTTGCCGACGTTGGCTTCAACGTTGAACTCGCGCTTCATGCGATCCACGATGATGTCCAGGTGCAGCTCGCCCATGCCCGAGATGATGGTCTGGCCGGATTCTTCGTCGGTCTTGACGCGGAACGACGGATCTTCCTGGGCCAGACGGCCGAGGGCCAGACCCATCTTTTCCTGGTCGGACTTGGTCTTCGGTTCGACGGCCATCGAGATGACCGGCTCCGGGAACACCATGCGCTCCAGGATGATCGGGTGGTCCTGCGAGCACAGGGTGTCACCGGTGGTGGTGTCCTTCAGACCCACCGCCGCGGCGATGTCACCGGCCAGCACTTCCTTGATCTCTTCGCGATCGTTGGAATGCATCTGCAGGATGCGGCCGATGCGCTCCTTCTTGCCCTTCACCGAGTTCAGCAGCTGGTCGCCGGCATTCAGCGTGCCCGAGTAGACACGGAAGAAGGTCAGCGCGCCGACGAACGGGTCGGTGATGATCTTGAAGGCCAGCGCCGAGAACGGTGCCTTGTCATCGGACTTGCGGCTCAGGGCGATGGTTTCATCGTCCACGTCGGTACCGGTCACGTCCGGGACGTCGATCGGCGACGGCAGCAGCTGCACCACGCCGTCCAGCATGGCCTGCACGCCCTTGTTCTTGAACGCCGAGCCGCAGTACATCGGCACGATGTCGGTGGCCAGGGTGCGCACGCGCAGGGCTTCGACGATCTCGGCCTCGGTCAGCTCTTCGCCGCCCAGGTACTTTTCCATCAGCTCTTCGCTGGCTTCAGCCGCGGCTTCGATCATGTAGGTGCGGGCCTCTTCGGCCTCCGCCTGCATGTCCGCCGGGATTTCCAGGTACTCGAACTTCATGCCCTGCGAGGCTTCATCCCAATGGATGGCCTTCATCTTGATCAGGTCGACCACGCCCTTGAAGTTGTCTTCGGCGCCGATCGGCAGCTGCATCGGCACCGCGACGGCACCCAGCTTGGCCTTCAGCTGGCCAACGACCTTGGTGAAGTTCGCGCCGGTGCGGTCCATCTTGTTGACGAACGCGATGCGCGGCACCTTGTAACGGTTGGCCTGGCGCCACACGGTTTCCGACTGCGGCTGCACGCCACCGACGGCGCACAGCACGAAGACGGCACCGTCGAGCACGCGCAGCGAGCGCTCCACTTCGATGGTGAAGTCGACGTGTCCGGGGGTGTCGATGATGTTGAAGCGGTGCTCCGGCAGGGACTTGTCCATGCCCTTCCAGAACGCAGTGGTGGCAGCGGACTGGATCGTGATGCCACGCTCCTGCTCCTGCTCCATCCAGTCCATGGTGGCAGCGCCGTCATGCACTTCACCGATCTTGTGGCTCTTGCCGGTGTAGAACAGGATGCGCTCGGACGTGGTGGTCTTGCCGGCATCGATGTGGGCCATGATGCCGAAATTGCGGTAACGCTCGATGGGAGTGGTGCGGGCCACGGGAGCCTCTCGATTTCTTGGAATTCGGATGGCCGAACGCCGCCTTTCGGCGGCCTTCGGATTGGCGCGACACCCCAGGTGCCGCGGGGCAGCACCTAGATGGTGCTGCCGTGCCTGTTTTGCAAGGCCGTCAAACTCACCAGCGGTAGTGGGCGAATGCCTTGTTGGCTTCGGCCATGCGGTGGGTTTCTTCGCGCTTCTTGATGGCGCCACCACGATTTTCCGAGGCGTCCAGCAGTTCGGCAGCCAGCTTCTTCGGCATGGTGTTCTCACCACGCTTGCGAGCCGAGTCGATCAGCCAACGCATGGCCAGGGCCATCTTGCGCGACGAACGCACTTCGACCGGCACCTGGTAGGTCGCACCACCGACACGGCGGGACTTGACTTCGACCGACGGAGCCACGTTTTCCAGAGCCTTCTGAACCAGCTCGACGGAATTCGGGTTCTTTTCGCCGATCACGTCCATGGCACCGTAGACGATCTTTTCAGCGACCGACTTCTTGCCGCTCAGCATCACCATATTGATGAAACGAGCGATGGTTTCACTTCCGTGCTTCGGATCCGGCAGGACAGAGCGCTGCGGCGTATTACCTTTACGAGACATGTGTACTTTCCCTTAGCTCTTCGGACGCTTGGCGCCGTACTTGGAACGGCCCTGGCGACGCTTGGCAACGCCGGAGGCGTCCAGCGAGCCACGCACGGTGTGGTAACGCACACCCGGCAGATCCTTGACGCGGCCGCCACGGATCAGGACCACGGAGTGTTCCTGCAGGTTGTGACCTTCGCCGCCGATGTAGCTAATCACTTCTTCCTGGTTGGTCAGGCGAACCTTGGCAACCTTGCGAAGCGCCGAGTTCGGCTTCTTCGGAGTGGTGGTGTACACGCGCGTGCAGACACCACGGCGCTGGGGGCACTTATCGAGAGCCGGAGAGGCACTCTTATAAGTGGTTGCCTGCCGCGGCTTGCGGACAAGCTGATTGATCGTCGCCATCAGTATGTTCTTCTGAGAGAGGCCAATGAAAAGACTGGCCATGAATGCGGAAATGTGCGAGCAGGCGAAAGACCGGCCTGCTGAGACAGACGATTGTAGCAACCCGGCGAAAACGCAGTCAAATGCGCACGCGCCAAGCCAGCCCTGATCCCGGGCCGTTACAGGGGAGCCTTTTCCATGCCCCCCGTTCAGGTTGTCAAGCCGGTCCGTTGAAAGACCGGCGGGCATCCTACCTCATCGGCAGGCATCCGGCCAGTGGCCGGTGCCGTCGATTTGCCGGGAAGGGGCCGACCGGAGTCGGCGCCCTGCCCTACCGCGGTCCCGGCCGAAGCCGGGACTGCGTATTACTCGTCGCTGCCCGGAGCCTGTTCAGCTTCGGTCGGCTCGACCGCCACGGCGGCCACTGCGGCCACTTCAGCCACGGCCGGCGTGCTGCCGGACAGGGTCTGCATTTCCGAGTCGGTCAGCCCGGAGGCGTTGCGACGACGGTTGGCGTGGTACGCCAGGCCGGTACCGGCCGGGATCAGACGGCCGACGATGACGTTTTCCTTCAGGCCGCGCAGGTTGTCCGAGGTGCCGCGAACGGCCGCTTCGGTCAGCACGCGGGTGGTTTCCTGGAACGACGCCGCCGAGATGAACGACTCGGTCGCCAGCGAGGCCTTGGTGATACCCAGCAGAACCGGATCGAAACGGGCCGGCAGCTCGTTGCGGGTGGCCAGGCGGGCATTTTCCTCGATGACGCGCTGGCGCTCGGCCTGCTCGCCATTCAGGAACTTGCTGGTGCCCTGATCGGTGATCTCGACCTTGCGCAGCATCTGGCGGGTGATCACCTCGATGTGCTTGTCGTTGATCTTCACGCCCTGCAGGCGGTACACGTCCTGGATTTCCTTGACCAGGTAGGCCGCCAGCGGTTCGACACCCAGCAGACGCAGGATGTCCTGCGGGCTCGGCTCGCCGTCCACGATGGTTTCGCCCTTGGTCACGTGCTCGCCTTCGAACACGATCACCTGACGGTACTTCGGGATCAGCTCTTCGTGTTCCGAACCATCGGTGTCCTTGATGATCAGGCGCTGCTTGCCCTTGGTGTCCTTGCCGAAGCTGATGATGCCCGAACGCTCGGCCAGGATCGCCGGATCCTTCGGCTTGCGTGCTTCGAACAGATCGGCGACGCGCGGCAGACCACCGGTGATATCGCGGGTCTTGGACGCTTCCTGCGGGATCTTGGCGACCACGTCACCCACGCCGACGGCGGCGCCGTCCTGCAGGTTGACGATCGAGCGCGGCGGCAGCAGGTACTGCGCCGGCAGATCCGTGTTCGGGATGGTCAGATCGTTGCCGTTCTTGTCCACGATGCGCACGATCGGGCGCAGGTCCTTCGCCTGCGAACCACGACGCTTCGGATCGGTGATTTCACGCGATGCCAGGCCGGTCAGTTCGTCGGTCTTCTCGATGACGGTGACGCCGTCGATGAAGTCGATGAAGCGGATGAAACCCGCCACTTCCGACACGATCGGGTGGTTATGCGGGTCCCAGTTGGCCACGGTCTGGCCAGCCTTGACCGCATCGCCGTCCTTGGACGTGATGGTCGCGCCGTACGGCAGCTTGTAACGCTCACGCTCACGGCCGTGGGCATCGAGCACCGACATTTCGCCCGAACGCGAGACCGCCACCAGCGAACCGCTGGCGTGCTCGACCGACTTCAGGTTGTTGAACTTCACCGAACCGGTGGTCTTGACGGTGATGTTGTCGACCGCAGCAGCTCGCGACGCCGCACCACCGATGTGGAACGTACGCATGGTCAGCTGGGTACCCGGCTCACCGATCGACTGCGCGGCGATGACGCCGACCGCTTCGCCGATGTTGACGATGTGGCCACGGGCCAGATCGCGACCGTAGCAGTGTGCGCAGACGCCGAACGGCGAGGCGCAGCTGATGGTCGAGCGGACCTTGACCGACTGCACGGAAGCATCTTCCAGCTTGGCCACCCAGGCTTCGTCGAGCAGGGTGTTGCGGGTCACGATCGGATCTTCGTCGTTGCCCGGCAGGAACACGTCCTCGGCCACGACACGACCCAGCACGCGGTCCTTCAACGGCTCCACGACGTCGCCGCCTTCCACGATCGGGGTCATGGTCAGGCCTTCGGTGGTACCGCAATCCACTTCGGTGATGACCACGTCCTGCGCCACGTCGACCAGACGACGGGTCAGGTAACCCGAGTTCGCCGTCTTCAGCGCGGTATCGGCCAGACCCTTACGGGCACCGTGGGTGGAGTTGAAGTACTCCTGCACGTTCAGGCCTTCACGGAAGTTCGCCTTGATGGGCGTTTCGATGATCGAGCCATCCGGACGCGCCATCAGGCCGCGCATACCGGCCAGCTGACGGATCTGCGCCTGCGAGCCACGCGCACCGGAGTCGGCCATGATGTACAGCGAGTTCATCGACTTCTGGTCGATGGTCTCGCCTTCGGCATTGACGACCTTCTCGGTACCGATGGTGTCCATCATCGCCTTGGCGATGCGCTCATTGGTGCGCGACCAGATGTCGACCACCTTGTTGTAGCGCTCGCCGGCGGTGACCAGGCCCGACTGGTACTGCTCCTGGATTTCCAGCACTTCGGCTTCCGCCTCGGTGAGGATGCCCTTCTTCTCGTCCGGGATCAGCATGTCGTCGATGCCGATCGACACGCCGGCGCGGGTTGCGTAGGCGAAGCCGGTGTACATCAGCTTGTCGGCGAACACGACCGTGTCCTTCAAGCCCAGCTGACGGTAGCTGGAGTTGATCAGGCGGCTGATGTTCTTCTTGGTCAGCTCGGTGTTGGCCAGCGCGAACGGCAGGCCTTCCGGCAGGATTTCAGCCAGCAGGGCGCGACCGATCGTGGTGTCCACGATCGAGGTCTTGTTCTGCTTGTTGCCTTCCTCGTCGGTCACCACTTCGGTGATGCGGACCTTGACGCGTGCGTGCAGTTCCACCACGCGGTTGTCGTAGGCGCGCTTGACTTCGGCGATGTTGGCGAAGGCCATGCCCTCGCCCTTCTTGTTCACCAGCGAGCGGGTCATGTAGTACAGACCCAGCACGACGTCCTGCGACGGCACGATGATCGGCTCGCCGTTGGCCGGCGACAGGATGTTGTTGGTGGACATCATCAGCGCACGCGCTTCCAGCTGGGCTTCCAGCGAGAGCGGCACGTGGACGGCCATCTGGTCACCGTCGAAGTCGGCGTTGAACGCGGTGCAGACCAGCGGGTGCAGCTGGATGGCCTTGCCTTCGATCAGGACCGGCTCGAACGCCTGGATGCCCAGACGGTGCAGGGTCGGCGCACGGTTCAGCATCACCGGATGTTCGCGGATGACCTCTTCCAGGATGTCCCAGACTTCGGCTTCTTCGCGCTCGACCAGCTTCTTGGCGGCCTTGATGGTGGTGGCCAGGCCACGACGCTGCAGCTTGGCGAACACGAACGGCTTGAACAGCTCAAGCGCCATCTTCTTCGGCAGGCCGCACTGGTGCAGGCGCAGGTACGGACCGACCACGATGACCGAACGGCCCGAGTAGTCGACGCGCTTGCCGAGCAGGTTCTGGCGGAAGCGACCCTGCTTGCCCTTGATCATGTCGGCCAGCGACTTCAGCGGACGCTTGTTGGTGCCGGTGATGGCACGGCCGCGACGGCCGTTGTCCAGCAGCGCATCGACCGATTCCTGCAGCATGCGCTTTTCATTGCGCACGATGATGTCCGGCGCGTTCAGCTCGAGCAGGCGGCGCAGGCGGTTGTTGCGGTTGATGACGCGGCGGTACAGGTCGTTCAGATCGGAGGTCGCGAAGCGGCCACCGTCCAGCGGCACCAGCGGACGCAGGTCCGGCGGCAGCACCGGCAGCACGGTCATGACCATCCACTCCGGGCGGTTGCCCGACTCGAGGAAGGCCTCGACCAGCTTGATGCGCTTGGTCAGTCGCTTGAGCTTGGTTTCCGAACCGGTGCTGGCGATTTCTTCGCGCAGGCGGGTCATTTCCGACTGCAGGTCGATCGTGCGCAGCAGCTCGTACACAGCCTCGGCGCCCATGGCGGCATCGAAGTCGTCGCCGTGTTCCTGGCGGGCCTGCAGGTACTGTTCTTCGGTCAGCAGCTGGCGGCGCTCCAGGGCGGTCAGGCCCGGCTCGGTCACCACGTACGCTTCGAAGTACAGCACGCGCTCGATGTCACGCAGGGTCATGTCCAGCATCAGGCCGATGCGCGACGGCAGCGACTTGAGGAACCAGATGTGCGCGACCGGCGAGGCCAGGTCGATGTGACCCATGCGCTCGCGGCGCACCTTGGCCAGGGTGACTTCGGTGCCGCACTTTTCGCAGACCACGCCGCGGTGCTTCATGCGCTTGTACTTGCCGCACAGGCACTCGTAGTCCTTGACCGGTCCGAAGATGGCGGCGCAGAACAGGCCGTCACGTTCCGGCTTGAACGTACGGTAGTTGATGGTTTCCGGCTTCTTCACTTCGCCGAAGGACCACGAACGGATCAGGTCCGGCGAGGCCAGCGCGATCTTGATCGCGTCGAAGTCCAGCGTCTGGCGCTGCTGGTTGAAGAGGTTGAGCAAGTCTTTCATGGTGTTTCTCCGAAAGGAGGAAATCTTGTCGATGGGGCTGTCGGTTCAGATCCGGCGGCGCGGCTGCCGGGGCAGCCGCGCCTGCACAATCAGTTACCGTCCAGTTCCATGTTGATGGCCAGCGAGCGGATTTCCTTCACGAGCACGTTGAAGGATTCCGGCATGCCCGCGACCATCTCGTGCTCACCGTCGACGATGTTCTTGTACATCTGGTTGCGGCCCTGCACGTCATCGGACTTCACCGTCAGCATTTCCTGCAGGGTGTAGGCCGCGCCGTAGGCTTCCAGCGCCCAGACTTCCATTTCACCGAAGCGCTGGCCACCGAACTGCGCCTTGCCGCCCAGCGGCTGCTGGGTAACGAGCGAGTACGGGCCGGTCGAACGGGCGTGCATCTTGTCGTCGACCAGGTGGTTCAGCTTCAGGTAGTGCATGTAGCCCACGGTGGTGTGGCGATCGAATGCCTCACCGGTGCGGCCGTCATACAGCTGGGTCTGGCCGCTCAGCGGCAGGTCGGCCAGGGCAAGCATGTGCTTGATCTCGGCTTCGGTCGCACCGTCGAACACCGGCGTTGCCATCGGCACGCCGTCGGTCAGGTTGTCGGCCAGGCGCAGCAGCTCCTCGTCGCTGAACTGGGTCAGGTCGACGTGGTTGGCGTGCTGGGTCTTGTCGTGGTTGTAGACATCGTCCAGGAACTTGCGCAGGTCGCTGATCGCGGCCTGGGCTTCCAGCATGCCCTGGATCTTGCGACCCAGGCCCTTGGCGGCCCAGCCCAGATGCACTTCCAGAATCTGGCCGATGTTCATACGCGACGGCACGCCCAGCGGGTTCAGCACGATGTCCACGGTCTCGCCCGAGGCCATGTACGGCATGTCTTCGACCGGAACCACGTTGGAGACCACACCCTTGTTGCCGTGGCGGCCTGCCATCTTGTCACCCGGCTGGATGCGACGCTTCACGGCCAGGAACACCTTGACCATCTTCAGCACGCCCGGCGCCAGATCGTCGCCCGCGGTGATCTTGCCGCGCTTGTCGGCGAAGCGACGCTCGAATTCCTTCTCGTGCGCCTGGATCTGCTTCTGGGCGCGTTCGATGGCTTCCGAAGCGTCCTCGTCCTTCATGCGCAGCACGAACCAGTCGGCCTTCTTCAGGCCGTCCAGGTAGGCGTCGGTAACGGTGTCGCCCTTCTTCAGGTTGGCACCGCCGTTGACCACCTTGCCCACGATCTGCGAGCGCAGACGGGCGTAGATGGCGCCTTCCAGGATGCGGAACTGGTCGTCGAAGTCCTTCTTGACGCGCTTGATTTCAGACTCTTCGATCTGACGGGCGCGCTTGTCCTTCTCGATGCCATCGCGGGTGAAGACCTGCACGTCGATGACGGTGCCGTCCATGCCCGGGGGCACGCGCAGCGAGCTGTCCTTCACGTCCGAAGCCTTCTCGCCGAAGATCGCGCGCAGCAGCTTCTCTTCCGGGGTCAGCTGGCTTTCGCCCTTCGGGGTGACCTTGCCGACCATGATGTCGCCGGCGCGCACTTCGGCACCGATGTACACCACGCCGCTCTCGTCCAGGCGGTTCAGGGCCTGCTCGGAGACGTTCGGGATGTCGGCGGAGATTTCCTCCGGCCCCAGCTTGGTGTCACGCGCGACGCAGGTCAGCTCTTCGATGTGGATCGTGGTGTAACGATCCTCTTCCACCACGCGCTCGGAGAGCAGGATGGAGTCTTCGAAGTTGTAGCCGTTCCACGGCATGAAGGCGATCAGCATGTTCTGGCCAAGGGCCAGTTCGCCGATGTCGGTGGACGGACCATCGGCCAGCACGTCGCCACGCGCCACCACGTTGCCCACTTCGACCAGCGGACGCTGGTTGATGCAGGTGTTCTGGTTGGAACGGGTGTACTTGATCAGGTTGTAGATATCCACGCCGGCATCGGTCGCGTCGGTGATCTCCACTTCGTTGACCTTGACCACGATGCGGCCGGCGTCGATCTGCACGATCTCGCCGCCACGACGGGCGTTCACGGTCACACCCGAGTCACGGGCCACGGCGCGTTCGATACCGGTACCCACCAGCGGCTTCTGGGCACGCAGGGTCGGCACGGCCTGACGCTGCATGTTGGCGCCCATCAGTGCGCGGTTGGCGTCATCGTGCTCCAGGAACGGGACGAGCGCGGCAGCGATCGACACGGTCTGCATCGGCGAGACGTCCATGAAGTGGACTTCTGCCGGCGGCTTGAGCAGCGACTCACCCTGGAAGCGGCACGGCACGAACTGCTCGGTGAGCATGCTCTTGGCATCGGTCAGGGCGTTGGCCTGGGCGATGACGTACTCGTTTTCTTCGATGGCCGACAGGAATTCGATCTCGTCGGACACCTTGCCGTCAGCGACCTTGCGGTACGGGGTCTCGAGGAAACCGTACTGGTTGGTGCGGGCGTACACGGCCAGCGAGTTGATCAGGCCGATGTTCGGGCCTTCCGGCGTTTCGATGGTGCAGACGCGGCCGTAATGGGTCGGATGCACGTCGCGCACTTCGAAGCCGGCGCGTTCGCGGGTCAGACCGCCCGGGCCCAGGGCCGAGACGCGACGCTTGTGCGTCACTTCCGACAGCGGGTTGTTCTGATCCATGAACTGGGACAGCTGCGAGGAGCCGAAGAACTCCTTGATGGCTGCGGCGACCGGCTTGGCGTTGATCAGCTCCTGCGGGGTCAGGCCTTCGGACTCGGCCATCGACAGGCGCTCCTTGACCGCACGCTCGACGCGGACCAGGCCCACGCGGAACACGTTCTCGGCCATTTCACCGACCGAACGCACGCGACGGTTGCCCAGGTGATCGATGTCATCGACCACGCCACGACCGTTGCGGATCTCGGTCAGGACCTTGATCACTTCCAGGATGTCGGAGGTGTCGGCGTGCTCGGCGACCAGGCGCTTGGACTCTTCGTCGTTGCGCTCACCGAAGTACTTGCGGTCGTACAGCACGGCTTCGCCGGTGACAGCCTTGCGGCCGACACGGCGGTTGAACTTCATGCGGCCGACCGTGGACAGGTCGTAGCGCTCGAAGGTGAAGAACAGGTTGTGGAACAGGTTCTGCGCAGCGTCCTTGGTCGGCGGCTCGCCCGGACGCATCATGCGGTAGATTTCGACCAGGGCTTCGAGCTGGGTCTTGGTCGGATCGATGCGCAGGGTGTTGGACAGGTACGGGCCACGATCCAGATCGTTCACCCACAGGGTGCCCACGGCATCCACACCGGCCTTGCGGAAGGCCTGCAGCTGCTCGTCGGTGATTTCGTCGTTGGCCTGGGCCAGCAGCTCACCGGTGTTGGCATCGACCACGTCGTGCGACAGGATGCGGCCGACGATGTAATCGTCCGGCACGGCCAGGGCGGCGATGCCCGAGGCTTCCAGCTGCTTGACGTGACGCGCGGTGATGCGCTTGCCGGCTTCCACGATGACCTTGTCACCGTCGGCCAGGTCGAAGTTCAGGGTCTCGCCACGCAGGCGCTCGGAGACCAGTTCGAGCTGCACGCCTTCATCAGGGTTGATGTGGAACGTGTTGATCTCGAAGAACTCGGCCAGCATCTCTTCGTTGCTGTAACCCAGCGCACGCAGCAGGATCGAGACCGGCAGCTTGCGGCGACGATCGATACGGGTGAACAGGGCGTCCTTCGGGTCGAACTCGAAGTCCAGCCAGGAGCCGCGGTACGGGATGATGCGGGCGCTGTACAGCAGCTTGCCCGAGCTGTGGGTCTTGCCACGGTCGTGGTCGAAGAACACACCCGGCGAACGGTGCAGCTGCGAGACGATCACGCGCTCGGTACCGTTCACGATGAAGGTGCCGTTGTCGGTCATCAGCGGGATTTCGCCGAGGTAGACCTCCTGCTCCTTCACGTACTTGATGGCCTTGGTCGACGACTCGCGGTCGTAGATCACCAGGCGCACGGTCACGCGCAGCGGCGCGCCGTAGCTCATGCCGCGCTGGCGGCATTCGCGCTCGTCGAACACCGGGTCGCCGAGCTTGTAGCCGACGTATTCCAGGGCAGCGTTGCCGCTGTAGCTGGAAATCGGGAACACCGACTTCAGGGCCGCGTGCAGGCCGTGGTCCGTGCGCTTGGCCGGATCGACGTTTTCCTGCAGGAATTCACGGTAGGAATCGACCTGGATGGCAAGCAGGAACGGCACTTCGAGGATCGAGCGCTGCTTGCCGAAATCCTTGCGGATACGCTTCTTTTCGGTGAACGAATAAGACGTCATGAGGTATCACCTTGGCTGTGCGGATCGTGCGTCCACGACCCGAGGGGAAACTGAAATTGTCAGTTGGAAGTCGCTGGTATTGCCGGCACCAGCACGCCTTCTCCCGCTACTTCCAACTGCCAACTCGTCTGCATCCACTCCCCTGCCCGCGCGCCTGGGCGCCACTGTGACCGGGGATGACCGCAGCCCGTGTTGGGCTCGTATTTCGGGTGTTGCGTGAAACGACCAAAGGCCGGGGGCTTACGCCCCCAGCCTTGGCTGCATCGCCGTGATTCGATGGCGAGGCAAGGAACTGCTTACTTGACTTCGACAGTCGCGCCAGCAGCTTCCAGGTCCTTCTTGAACTTGGCAGCGTCGTCCTTCGAAGCGGCTTCCTTGATCATGCCGCCGGCTTCAGCCAGATCCTTCGCTTCCTTCAGGCCCAGGCCGGTGATGGCGCGGACAGCCTTGATGACTTCGACCTTCTTGTCGCCGGCCGACTTCAGGATGACGTCGAATTCGGTCTGCTCTTCAACAGCGGCAGCCGGGCCAGCAGCAGCAGCTGCGGCGACCGGAGCAGCGGCGGAGACGCCGAACTTCTCTTCGATGGCCTTGACCAGCTCCATCACTTCCATCAGGGACTTCTCGGCGATGGCGTCGACGATCTGTTCGTTGGTAAGGGACATTTTGATTACCTTTGGATAATTTTCTGGGTTGAGGTTCCGTTCGGAACCACGGAAACGTCGACTCAGGCGGTTTCGGCGACCGGCTCGGCAGCGTCAGCGGTTTCACCGCCACCCTGCTTGTCGGCCACGGCCTTGACGGCACGGGCGAACATCGTGACCGGCTCGGCCAGGACGCGGGCCAGCATGGCCAGGGCCTGATCACGGGTCGGCAGCGAGGCCAGCACGTCGACATGGCCAGCCGGGAACAGTTCCCCGCCGATGGCCACGACCTTTGCCTGCAGCTTGTCGTTGGTCTTGGCAAAATCCTTGATCAGGCGACCGGCTGCGCCGGGCTCCTCGAGCGAGAACGCGTACAGCAGCGGACCGACGAGTGCGTCTTTGGCGCATTCGTATTCGGTACCTTCCACTGCACGTGCCGCCAGCGTGTTCTTGACAACTTTCAAGAAAACGCCGGTTTCGCGTGCCTGCTTGCGCATCGCGGTCATCTGGGAGACCGTGGTGCCAGCGTATTCGGCTGCGATCAAGGAGTGGGCCTTGGCGGCGACGTCTGCCAGCTCGGCGACTACTTCTTGCTTCTGGGACAGATTGAGAGCCATTGCACTCCTCCAATTGAACTCCGCTTACGGCTCCTGCCGTGTGCGGTCCTGGGCGGCATCCGTCCTGGACGCCGGGAACATCAGGTGATGTTCCAAGGGTGGGCCGTTCTAGACCTGGATGGCCAACCTGGGAGAACCCAGACGTGCGTAAACCAGAAAAACTCCAGAAGGGCACCATCTACGCAGGGTGATTCCCGAAGGAATCGATTAAGCGTTCGGTACTGCGCCGGCGGCGACTCCCTGCCAATGCGAGCATCCCTGCCCGTCGCCGGTATGTACTGACCGCGCCTGCGGTCTTTGACGGCTATCTCCGCAGGGCGAGCCCCACTCGGATTGCCTTCAAATATCGCGGGTACCGGACCGGGGCCCGGTACCCGCTTGAAACGATTACTTCAGCGACAGCGAGGACTGGTCGATGGTCACGCCCGGGCCCATCGTCGAGCTGACCGAAACCTTCTGCAGGTAGGTGCCCTTCGAGGTGGCCGGCTTGGCCTTGACCAGATCCATCAGCAGCGCCTGCAGGTTCAACTTCAGCGCGTCTTCGGCGAAGTCGGCCTTGCCGATGGTGCAATGGATGATGCCGGCCTTGTCAGTGCGGTAACGCACCTGACCCGACTTGGCATTCTTGACGGCTTCGCCCGGGTTGGCCGACACGGTGCCGACCTTCGGGTTCGGCATCAGGCCGCGCGGGCCGAGCACGGTGCCCAGCTTGCCCACGACGCGCATGGCGTCCGGGGTCGCGATGACGACGTCGTAGTTCAGATCGCCGGCCTGCATCTTCTCGGCCAGGTCGTCCATGCCCACGGCTTCGGCGCCAGCGGCCAGGGCTTCGTCAGCCTTGGCACCGGCCGGTGCGAAGACGGCAACGCGCACGCTCTTGCCGGTACCGGACGGCAGCACGGTGGAACCGCGCACCTGCTGGTCGGACTTCTTGGCGTCCACGCCCAGGCGCACAGCGACGTCGAAGGACTCGACGAACTTGGCCTTGGTAGCGGTCTTCAGGATCTTGATGGCGTCCTCGAAGGCATATGCCTTGCCCGGGACGACGGCGGCCTTGATGGCCTTCTCACGCTTGGTCTGTGCCATCTTCTTAACCCTCTACCACGAGGCCCATGGAACGGGCAGAACCGGCGATGGTGCGCACCGCGGCATCCAGATCGGCAGCCGTCAGGTCTGCTTCCTTGGTCTTGGCGATCTCTTCGAGCTGCTTGCGGGTCACCTTGCCCACCTTCTCGGTGTTCGGGCGCTTGGAGCCCGACGAGATGCCTGCAGCCTTCTTGAGCAGCACGGCGGCCGGGGTGCTCTTGGTGATGAAGGTGAAGGTACGGTCCGAGTAGGCCGTGATGATGACCGGCACCGGCAGACCCGGCTCCAGCTTCTGCGTGGCGGCATTGAAGGCCTTGCAGAATTCCATGATGTTCAGGCCACGCTGACCCAGCGCAGGACCGACCGGCGGCGAGGGGTTGGCCTGACCGGCCTTCACCTGCAGCTTGATATAACCGACAACTTTCTTTGCCATGAGTATGCTCTCCGGGTGCTAGCGCCTTACGACAACAGGCTCCCCATCGGACCGGGAATCACGCGTCCCGGCATCGCGTTTTGAATTCACGCAGAAGGCCACCTCGCGGCGGCCCTTGCTTTTTGCCAGCTTCCTGGCAGGAAGCCGCGCACTATATCAGGTTTTTTCCGCGCTTGCCTCAAGGCTGGCGGGCGCAGGCTGTTCAGGTTCCGGGCGGCCGCCCGGAACCCTGCTGCCTCAGGCTCAGACGGCCTTTTCGACCTGGCCGAACTCGAGCTCCACCGGGGTGGCACGACCGAAGATCAGCACCGAGACGCGCAGACGGCTCTTCTCGTAGTTGACTTCCTCGACCACGCCGTTGAAGTCGTTGAACGGACCTTCGGTGACGCGGACCATCTGGCCCGGCTCGAACAGCACCTTCGGACGGGGCTTTTCCACACCTTCCTGAACGCGGTCCAGGATGGCGGCAGCCTCTTCATCACGGATCGGCAGCGGACGATCGGCGGTGCCGCCGATGAAGCCCATCACCTTGGAGGTGTCCTTGACCAGGTGCCAGCTTTCGTTGTCGATGCGCGGGATCCCGTTTTCTTCGTGGGTCTCGATCTGGACCAGCACGTAACCCGGGAAGAACTTGCGCTCGGAACGGCGCTTCTGGCCGGCGCGCATCTCAACCACTTCCTCGGTCGGGACCAGGACGTCACCGAAGCGCTCCTGCATCTCGTCACGCACGATGCGATCGCGCAGAGCCTGCGCAACCGACTTTTCGAAGCCCGAATAGGCGTGAACGACGTACCAACGCTTCACTGGTTTCTCCTTATCGACCCAGGAACCACTGGGTCAATTTCTGAATCACGAAGTCAAATCCGCCCAGCAGCAGGCTGAGGATGATCACGACAACGATCACCACCCAGGTCATGCGAATGGCTTCCTGGCGCGTCGGCCAGACCACCTTGCGCAGTTCGAAACGCGATTCGGAAAGGAATTCCCGCGTGTCGCGACCCTTGCCGGTCAGCAGGAACACGCCGAGGCCGGCCACCAGGCCAACGACAACGGCCAGGCCGCGAAGCGGACCGGCCCATGCACTCTGGGAGGCATGCTCAGGAGCACCGAACCAATACCAAGCAAAAAGACCCGCCAGCACCAGGATCGCTGCGACGGCGTACTTGACGATGTCACCCCCCGTGGAGGCGTTGTCTTTGGAATGCTCGATCTTGCTGTTCATCCGGCTCTGGCTACTGTGGCGGCATAGCCGCTGGAAGGGAGAAGTGGCACGCCAGGAGGGACTCGAACCCCCAACCTGCGGTTTTGGAGACCGCTGCTCTGCCAATTGAGCTACTGGCGTACTGAAAAAACTTGCCTTCCCTTAGACGGCGAAGGCGGACCGAGGTTCCCGGCCCGCCTTTCGCGAGACCGGCAGCGCTAAGCAACCGCCGGTAGTGCAAAAATTACGCGATGATCTTGGAGACCACGCCGGCGCCGACGGTACGACCGCCTTCGCGGATCGCGAAGCGCAGGCCTTCATCCATGGCGACCGGGTTGATCAGGGTGACAACCATCTTCACGTTGTCGCCCGGCATCACCATTTCCACACCTTCCGGCAGTTCGCAAGCGCCGGTGATGTCGGTGGTACGGAAGTAGAACTGCGGACGGTAGCCCTTGAAGAACGGGGTGTGACGGCCGCCTTCATCCTTGGACAGCACGTACACTTCGGCGTCGAAGGTGGTGTGCGGCTTGATCGAACCCGGCTTGGCCAGGACCTGGCCACGCTCGACGTCGTCACGCTTGGTGCCGCGCAGCAGCAGACCGGCGTTGTCGCCTGCCTGACCCTGGTCGAGCAGCTTGCGGAACATTTCCACGCCGGTGACGGTGGTCTTCTGGACCGGACGGATACCGACGATTTCGATTTCTTCGCCGACCTTGATCACGCCGCGCTCGATACGACCGGTCACCACGGTGCCACGGCCCGAGATCGAGAACACGTCTTCCACCGGCATCAGGAACGGCTTGTCGATGTCGCGTTCCGGGGTCGGGATCCAGCTGTCGAGAGCCTCGACCAGCTTGATCACGGACGGCACGCCGATCTCGCTCTGGTCGCCTTCCAGCGCCAGGCGGGCCGAACCCGAGATGATCGGGGTGTCGTCGCCCGGGAAGTCGTACTTGCTCAGCAGCTCGCGGACTTCCATTTCAACCAGTTCCAGCAGCTCGGCGTCATCGACCATGTCTGCCTTGTTCAGGAAGACGACGATGTACGGCACGCCGACCTGACGCGAGAGCAGGATGTGCTCACGGGTCTGCGGCATCGGGCCGTCAGCAGCCGAACAGACCAGGATCGCACCGTCCATCTGGGCAGCACCGGTGATCATGTTCTTGACGTAGTCAGCATGGCCCGGGCAATCGACGTGGGCGTAATGACGTTCGGTGGATTCGTATTCGACGTGTGCGGTCGAGATCGTGATGCCACGTGCCTTTTCTTCCGGCGCGGCGTCGATCGACGAGTAGTCCTTGAACTCACCGCCAAAGCGCTCGGCACCGATCTTGGTCAGTGCGGCGGTCAGCGTGGTCTTGCCGTGGTCAACGTGACCGATGGTGCCGACATTGACGTGCGGCTTGGTGCGCTCGAACTTACCCTTGGCCATGGCTGCTTATCTCGAAATCGTCTGAATTGGTGGCACTTAGATGGTGCTCACGAAAGGAATCGAACCTTCGACCTCCTCCTTACCAAGGAGGTGCTCTACCGACTGAGCTACGTGAGCGAGTTTTGTATTATGGCACGAATTTGAATATATTCAAACTCATTCAATGGAGCGGGAGACGGGGATCGAACCCGCACCATCAGCTTGGAAGGCTGAGGTTCTACCATTGAACTACTCCCGCATCGGAAGCTCTTGCCACAACATGAAACTGGTGGAGGGAGGTGGATTCGAACCACCGAAGGCGTAAGCCAGCAGATTTACAGTCTGCCCCCGTTGGCCGCTTGGGTATCCCTCCTTACCACCCTGTCCCGTGGCGCCGAAGCGTTTTCGGTGTGGGGTGGAAGAGCCGTGAATTTTGGGGATAAACGGGGGTTCTGTCAACAACCTTTTTGAATTTTTTCACATGAATTTCGAATTGCCCTGCCGGGACGGGCTATTGGCCCGGCAAGGCCAGGGTTTCGCTGGCGAAGATGGCCACATGCGGCACGCCATCGGCACCGATCCAGCCGCGATACATGCCCTGGGTGTTGAACGGCGTCGCGGCGCGGCCATCGGCGGACAGTACGATCGCGCCACCATCTCCGCCAAGGGAGGGAATGCGCTCGTTGATCACGGCACGCCCGGCTTCCACCGGCCCCTGCTTGAGGTACTGCACGCGCGCGCAGATATCGTGCGCGGCCGCGGTGCGGATGTAGTACTCGCCCCAGCCCGTGCCGGACACCGCACACCCTGCATCGGCGTAGGTGCCGGCGCCGATGATCGGTGAGTCGCCGACACGGCCATAGCGCTTGTTGGTCATGCCGCCGGTGGAGGTGCCCGCGGCGAGCTTGCCGTCCTTGTCCAGTGCGACCGCGCCAACCGTGCCGAAGTGGCGCGCCGTTTCCAGATCCGCATGGGCCTGGCCACCGGCCTCTTCTTTCAGCGCCTTCTGCAGCTGCTGCCAGCGCTTGTCGGTGCGGAAGTAGGACGGATCCACCAGGGCAATGCCCTGGCTGCTGGCGAACGCCTCGGCGCCCTGCCCGACCATCATCACGTGCCGAGAATGCTGCATCACCGCTTCGGCGAGCAGGATCGGATTGCGCACGCGCTGCACGCCGGCCACCGCGCCCGCCTTGAGCGTGGCGCCGTCCATCAGCGAGGCATCCAGTTCATTGCGACCGTCGTGGGTGAATACCGCCCCTTTGCCGGCATTGAAGGTGGGATCGTCCTCGAGCACGGTGATCGCCGCGGTGACGGCTTCCAGGGCCGGCTTGCCCGCCGCCAGCGCGGCATGGCCTTTCAACAGCGCCTGCTGCAGGGCCTCGCGCGCGGCTTTTTCCTCGGTGGGCGAGAGATCCTTGCGCTCCACTCCCGCTCCGCCATGGATGACCAGCACCGGCTCGGCGGCGGTGGCCGCCAGCGGGAGCGACAGGCACAGCGACAACACCACCACAGCAGAACGCGACATGGGCAGGCACTCTCAAGGGACGAGGCCTCATCATGGCACGCGCGGCGGGCCACCCACGCGCGTGGCTGTTTTGTCGCGCATGGCGTGGATCTACCGGCGCAGCTGCAGGCGCCCCGCACGGATGTCAGCCGTGATCTCGAACGCCGCGTCGTCCACCCGGAAGCCATCCAGGTGCAGGCGACTGCCCTCGCCTACCCCGGTCACCGGGATGGCGAGAAAATCCAGCGGTTTACCGCCACGCAGGCGATCGGCGGTGTGCTGCGGCATCACCAGCCACGCATAGCCGCCATCGCGGCTGTACACCTGGCCGGTGCCGTCGGCTTCCACGCACAGCGCGGTGTCTTCATCCACGCCGAGGCCGACCATGTCCTGCTGCCCGCTGCGCTGGGCGGCACGGGCCACGAATACGATCAGGCGGCCGAGCCGGTCGCGCTTGCCGAAATGGGTATCGGTGACCACGTTGGCCAGGTACGGCATGGCCAGGAAATCGCTGTCCAGCGTCACCGCCCGGCCCATCGGATCGCGCAGCGCGCGCCGGGACGTCACGCTGCCGCCATCCAGGGCGCCGTAGCTGTAGCCCCCCAGGATGGCCAACCCGGCACTGGTCCCGGCGATCGGTCGCCCGGCGCGGACGTGCGCATTGAGCGCCTCGTTCACCGGCGTGCCCTTCCAGAATCGGATATAGCGCGACTGGTCGCCGCCGGCGATGAAGATCGCATCGGCAGCGGCGATCACCCCCAGCACCGCCGGGTCGTCGGCCGCGCGCCGGCTGTTGAACACCAGGGTCTGTACCGAGGCCGCCCCGCCGATCTCCCGGTAGAGCCGGTTCTGCAGCTCATCGGCGCCGGAGGCGCGCAGGATCACCACCCGGCCGTGACCGGCACGCGCCAGCCACCACTGGAACGCGACCGGCACCCACTCGCCACCGCCCATCAGCATCATCGCCGGCTCGGTATGGGTGGCGCGCGGGGCGTCCAGGGCGCCCACCTCGTAATAGCGATAGCCCGGGTCCTGCAGACTGCGCGAATCCTGGGCGTGGAGGGGGAGCGAGAGCGCGGCGAGCAACAGCCACAGGAGGGAATGGATCGGCCGGAAACCCTTGTGCACGTTGACCTCCCTGAATAAAACGGGCCTGAAAGCGCTTTCACTCTTTGCCAGAGAAATTCGCAGTGGTCAACCCCGTAAAAAAGGCGTTAAATGCGCGCCGTCCATTCGCGAAATGTGAATGGGGGACAGGCCTCCCTCGAGGCCGACACTTTCTTCTCGAGAATTCTCATGCGTAAACAGGCGATGGCGTGGTCGATCCAGCTGGCGTTGATGGGTGTGGCCGCAACCGCGGCTGCCCAGACGTCCGCCCCCGGGGTGCAGCAACTGGATACGGTGCAGGTCACCGGCTCGCGCATTCCGCGCGCGCAGGTGGAGGGGCCGGCCCCGGTCACCGTCATCACCGCCGAGCAGATCCAGGCCAGCGGCTTCACCAGCGTGCCGGACGTGCTGCGCTCGATGACCCAGAACGGGGGTGAGACCCAGAGCCAGCAGTCCTCCAGCGGCGCGGACTTCTCCCCCGGTGCGCAGCAGGTCGACCTGCGCGGCCTCGGCCCCAACCACACCCTGGTGCTGGTCAACGGCCGCCGCATCGCCGATTTCCCGATGCCCTTCCAGGGCCGCAGCAACTTCACCGACGTCTCCAACATCCCGATCGGGATGATCGAGCGCATCGAAGTGCTGACCGGAAGTGCCTCGGCGATCTACGGCTCGGACGCCATTGCCGGCGTGGTGAACTTCATCCTGAAGAAGCAGGTCGATGGCACCACGGTCGACATGCGCATGGGCACCACCAGCGAAGGCGGCGGTGAGTCCTTCGACATGAGCATCGCCAGTGGCTTCGACGCCGGCCGCTTCAGCGCGGTCTACAGCCTGGAACTCCAGTCGCAGACGCCGCTGTGGGCGTATGAGCGCAGCCAGCAGGATTCCACCCTGGATGCACCGACCGAGAGCGCGCGTGCCGCGCGGCGCGCCTACCTGCGCACCGACTACAACGATGACTACCTCGATCCGGGCCAGGCCACCTGCGATGCGCTGGCCGGCCAGAACAACGGCAGCACCCAGTACGCCGAGCGTGCGCGCTACGGCTTCTACTGCGGCAGCGACCGGTCGATCGGCTACGGCACGATCCTGAGCAAGCGCCGGGGCGCCAACGGCTATGCCGCGCTGCGCTACGCCTTCGACAACGGCGCGGAATGGTTCGCCGATGTGCAGATGGGTTACCACGACCTGGCGCTGATGCGCGATGTGACCCAGTGGGGCCGCATGGCCGCCGACGGCAATGAAGACGGCTACTTCTACAACCAGGCCACCGACCAGGTGGAGTTCTGGCAGCGCCAGTTCTCTCCGGAAGAGATGGGCGGGTTGAACAACGGCATGGTGCGCAGCACGCAGAAGACCTTCAGTGTGACCACCGGCTTCAAGGGCGCACTCGGTGCGGACTGGGAGTACGAGGCGTCGTTGAGCCACTCGCAGTACCAGTCCCGCATCCGCTGGCCGCAGATCATCGCTGCCAAGGCCAATGCGCTGTTCCTGGGCGAGCAGCTGGGCGAGTACACCGATGACGACGACAACGTGTTCCCGGTTTTCAACGCCGACCCGGCGCGCCTGTACCGGCCGCTGAGCCGCAGCGAGTACGACTCGATCGCCGCACGCACCACCTATACGCCGAAGTCGCGCACCGATACCGCCGCGCTTACCCTGACCAACGGCGAGCTGTTCGAGCTGCCGGGCGGCAAGGCCGGCTTCGCGGCGACGGCCGAGTTCGGCAACCAGTCCTATGCACTGAATCCGGACCCGCTGGCGACGCAGTACTACTATTACAGCTGGAAGGATTCGGACGGCCACGGCAGCCGCAACCGCTGGGCGACCGCCGCCGAGCTGCGCCTGCCGCTGCACGACACGTTCAACCTCAGCGTGGCCGGCCGCTTCGACCAGTATCGCTACTCGGGCAACACCATCGGCAAGGCGACCTGGAGTGGCGGCCTGGAATGGCGCCCGATCGAGACCCTGCTGGTGCGCGGCTCCTACGGCACCGCCTTCCGCGCGCCGGACCTGCACTATGTGTATGCCGGCCCGGGCAATGACGAAACCAGCGCCAATGACTATTACGCCTGTGCGGTGGACGGCGGTGATGACTGCTCGGATTACGAGGAGAACCTCATCCGCACGCGCGAAGGCAATCGCAAGCTGGATCCGGAAACGAGCACCTCGTGGAGTGCCGGCTTCGTGTGGTCGCCAGCGGTGGGGCTGGACCTGTCGGTGGACTGGTTCGACATCGACATGCGCGACCAGGTGCAGGACATGGACGTGAGCACGATCCTGCGCGATGAGGCAGCCTGCCGCCTGGGCGGCGCCGATGCGGCCTCGCCGACCTGCGTGGATGCGATCAGCCGGGTCACCCGCACCAGCGATGGCCGCCTCTACGGCGTGCATGTGAGCCCGATCAACATCGCGCGCGAGACCACGCGCGGCATCGACGTGGGCCTGCGCTACCGCCTGGGCACCGGGATCGGCGACTTCATCTTCAGTGGCAACCACACCTGGGTGAAGACGCACGATTTCCAGCAGTTCGAGGGCGATGTGGTCGAAGACCAGTTCGCGGTCAACAGCGGCTTCGATATCCCGCGCACCAAGACCAGTGCGAGCGTGACCTGGGAGAACGCGGCGTGGTCGGCCACGCTGTACGGCTCGCGCCTGGGCAGGCTGCCGACCTACGACAGCTACGACCAGAGCTTCGATCCGGACAGCGGCGACAGCCCGTGGATCGGCGCGACGTACCGTTACAACGTGTCGCTGCAGTACCGCTTCGACGATCATTCGCGCCTGTCGCTGTCGGTGGTCAACATCGCCAACAAGCTGCCGCCGAAGGATGCGACGTATACGCCGTATCCGTACTACGACGTGTCCTGGTTCGATACGGTGGGCCGGACGATCAACCTGCAGTACACGCACAAGTTTGGCGGTTCGGCGCTGTAAGCGCGGTTTCTGGACCTGCACAGGGCCCGCCGCATGGCGGGCTTTGTGCTTTTCATGGCCTGCGTTTGGCCACGACCCGGACAGGGCTGCTGTGGCCAGCGTCAGTCCCCTGCGGATGCCAACCTGGTCCACGCGGCGCGTACCGCAGCAATCACCTCGGGGTCAACCTCACGGTGCTGTTGGCACCACACATGGCGGGCATCAGCTGCGTAGGGGTAGCTCACGGGTTGAAAGGAGCAGGGATCCGCGTCAGCAAGCTGATGCTCATGGAACCAGACGCGGGTCTCGTCCCTGCACCACGGACCCTGCACCTTGGGCGCCCCTGGCGCGCAGCGTCCCAGTGCAATGAACATGGATCCGGTCGAGTCGTGGAACCACAGCTGCTCACGGTCTTGGAAGAAACCATTCCCCAGGCGCACCAGCGATGCAGCATCAATGCCCGCGCAGACCACCCCATGTCGATACACAGCGTTACGCCCACGCGCGATACCTGCCTCAAGAATCTCGAACGTATCCGGGGATTCGGGAAGACGTTCCATGCCGTACCAGATCCTGGCGCCGTCGCCGTAGTAGTCGCTGTCCCTGCACAAGCGTTTGAAGCGCGCCGGGTCAACCTCATCGCAGGCGAAGTCACGGCCATCGCGGTCCGCAACGTATGCGTGATTGCCCACCACTACCGCGTTTCCAACCACGCGGAAACGCTCCTGCAATCCGGCGATGGGTCGATCCTTGAAATACAGGCGGTTGCCGTCCCGCCAGATCAGGCCAGCCACCCGACGGAAGTGAAAAGGGTCCGCTTCTTCGACTCGCCGAGCGGATGCGAGGCGGGAGGACCCGTAGTACACGTGCTTCCCGTCGGTGATGTACTCGTCGCCAAACCACAGGGGGCGGCCTGGCGTGGCCCTGCGCACGAAGGCGTTGCCACGCTTGTTGAAGCGCAGCACCAGCTTTCGGAAGTAGAGCGCCTTCTGATGGCGCTGCTGCTCGGGCATCCACGCAATCAGCTTGGCAAGCAGAGGATCCAGCTCCGCCATCGCATCTGATGACAGGCCACGTACCTTGCCCAGCCTGCCCTTGCCGACGCGCCACACGCCCTCCTCGCCCATCCCACCATAGGGATACCGACCCACAGCCACGTAGCCTTTGGCCTCCTCCCCTGACAGTGAAGCCAGACACCGGAACAGATCCAGTTGCGGGACCGCGTCCTGCAGATTTCTGCCATCGCTCAGAAAGAACAGCAGCACCTGCTGTTCGGGCAGGTACTGGCAAAGGAACAGCTCTTCCGGGTTGCAGTCCGCAGTGTCGAGCAGGTCTGCAAGGGCATCGAGCACCTGCCGCTCGTCCGGCAACGGCTGTTTGAGCCACTGCTCGAACAGCGCGGCGGGGACATGGATCTGCGCAGCAATTGAGAGAGGCTCGCTCACGGGTGCTCCGGATGAAGGTGGCTGCCAGCGAATGAATCCATCGTGTGGGCTGGCGCCGCGGAATTATCCAGCCGGGCCGGCCACGCAGCCATACAACTACTTGATAAAGAGCAATCAGCCTTGTCGGTATCCTGAAGCAGGTGCGCGACGTGGACGAGTCGGCCTAGCACCCGAGACCGTGCGGCGCTTCTGCCCTTGACGATGCATGCCGCGGGAAACACTGCATGCACCGGCGTCTTTTCCACACCCCCCGTGGAAACCCATGGGGGTTTGATGTGGACAAGTGCATGCAAGCCATGCAGCGCAACGCTTTCAGGGCGTGGCGATATTTTGTCCAGCCGCAGATCGCGGTTTTCCACACACACCGTGGAAAGCGATGGGGGTTTGCTGTGGACAACCCCGGGTGAGCGATGCACTGCAACGGTTTTCAGTGGTGGTCATAAATTGACCACGTCGCGTGCGGGCGGGTGCGCCGGGGTGCCGGCCAGCGGCCGACACTACCGCGCAGGGGTTTTCCACACGGTGCGTGGAGAGGCGTGGGGGTTTGCTGTGGACAAGTGAGGCGGAGACATACCAGGCAAGGGTTTCGATGCCTGGTCATTTTTTATCCAGCCCACTCTGGTGCGGAATGTGCTCGGCACAAACGCAAACGCCCCGCGCGAGGCGGGGCGTTCGGGCATCAACGTGCGAGGAACTCAGACGTTGAAGCGGAAGTGCAGAATGTCGCCTTCCTGGACGCGGTATTCCTTGCCTTCCAGACGCAGACGACCCGCTTCCTTGGCACCGGCTTCACCCTTGTACTTGATGAAGTCGTCATACGCGATGGTTTCGGCGCGGATGAAGCCCTTCTCGAAGTCGGTGTGGATGACGGCGGCGGCCTGCGGGGCGGTGGCGCCCTTGCGCACGGTCCACGCGCGGACTTCCTTCACGCCTGCGGTGAAGTAGGTCTGCAGGCCCAGCAGCTGGTAGGCCGCGTAGATCACGCGGTTCAAGCCCGGCTCGGACAGGCCCAGGTCGGCCAGGAACGTATCGCGGTCTTCGTCGTCGAGCTGGGACAGCTCTTCTTCGATCGCAGCCGAGACCGGCACGACCTGCGCGCCCTCTTCGGCGGCACGGGCACGCACGGCATCCAGGTGCGGGTTGTTCTCGAAGCCGTCTTCCAGCACGTTGGCGATGTACATCACCGGCTTGAGCGTCAGCAGGAACAGGTCACGGACCAGCGCCTTCTCTTCCTCGTCCAGGCCGGCGGTACGACCGGCCTTGCCGTCGGCCAGCGCGGACTGCAGCTTGGCCAGCACCGGCTTGCGGGCGGCCGCTTCCTTGTCGCCACCCTTGGCAGCGCGCTCGGCGCGGTTCAGGGCCTTCTCGACGCTGTCCAGATCGGCCAGGGCCAGTTCGGTATCGATGGTGTCGATATCCGAGAGCGGGTCCACCTTGTTGTTGACGTGGATGACGTCGGCGTTCTCGAAGCAGCGCACCACGTGGGTGATCGCATCCACTTCGCGGATGTGGGCCAGGAACTTGTTGCCCAGGCCTTCACCACTGGCAGCGCCGGCGACGAGGCCGGCGATGTCGACGAACTCCACCGCGGTCGGGATGACCTTCTGCGGGTTGATGATCGCGGCCAGCACGTTCAGGCGCGGATCCGGCACCGGCACGATGCCGACGTTCGGTTCGATCGTGCAGAACGGGAAGTTGGCCGCCGCGATGCCCGCCTTGGTCAGCGCATTGAACAGGGTCGATTTGCCGACGTTGGGCAGACCGACGATGCCGCATTTGATACCCATCTTTGACAACCTCTGGGGTGAAAGTGATTGGGGAAACAGCGACGTTCGGCGCTGCTTTTCCAATCATTCTCCGTACCGACCAACGGTCGGTACCTACCGGTAACGTCAGCTACCGGCCACGCTACTTCGGGGTGTGCAGCCGCTTCATCGCTTCACTGAAATCGCCGCGTACTGCCAGCGGCAGGACGTCGATCGCATCGTTGACCGCATGGCCGATAAGCACATCATCGTCCTTGCTGGCACGCCCCAGCACCCACGGGACCACGCGATCCTTGTGACCGGGATGGCCGATGCCGATGCGCAGGCGGTGGAACCGGCCATGGCCAAGCAAGCGGATGGTGTCGCGCAGGCCATTCTGGCCGCCATGGCCACCGTCGAACTTGAGCCGTGCCACGCCGGGCGGCAGGTCCAGTTCGTCGTGCGCCAGCAGCGTCTCTTCCGGTTCGATCTTCCAGAAGCGCTGCGCCGCGGTGACCGATTTGCCACTGAGGTTCATGAAGGTCGCGGGCTTGAGCAGCCATACCGGCTGGCCGGCGATCTCGACCTTGGCGGTCTCGCCGAACAACTTGCTGTCCACGCTCCAGCGCGCGCCGGCCTGTTCGACCAGGGCGTCAATGAAACGAAACCCGGCATTGTGCCGGGTCTGGGCGTGCTCGGGTCCGGGGTTGCCCAGACCAACGATCAATCGCAATCCTGTCATTACTCTTCTTTCGTCGGTACCAGCCCTGTGCCGGTACATACAGAAACGGCGCCTGCCCCGAAGGACAGGCGCCGCAATCACTTACTCTGCAGCCGGCGCTTCGTCGGCAGCTTCTTCCTTGCCGAGCTTGGCGGTGACGATCGCGTCGTCATGGTCCTTGCCCTGGGCCAGGGCCGGGATCTCGACGCCCTTCGGCAGCTTGATGTCCGACAGGTAGATCACGTCACCAGCCTTCAGGTCGGCCAGGTCGACGTCGATCGATTCCGGCAGGTCCTTCGGCAGGCAGGTGATGCTCACTTCCTTCAGTTCGTGGGTGACCACGACGTCGGCAGCCTTGCCGGCCGGCGAGGTGTCTTCGTTGATGAAGTGCAGCGGGACGTTGGCGGTCAGCGCTTCGTTCTCGTTCACGCGCAGGAAATCCAGGTGCAGGATCAGCTGCTTGAACGGGTGGCGCTGCATGTCACGCAGCAGCACCTTGGTGACCTTGCCGTCCAGGTTCAGGTCCAGGATGGACGAGTAGAACCACTCGTTCTGCTGGGCCAGCCAGATTTCGTTGTGGTTGAGCTGGATGACGCTCGGCTCGACGTCGCCGCCGTAGATGATCGCCGGGATCTGGCCAGCGCCACGCAGGCGGCGGCTCGCACCCTTGCCTTGCAGTTCGCGCTGGACGACCTTGATTTCATGATTCTTGGCCATGCTGGTTTACTACCTTCGTTGTTTGCCCCGCCGTGATGGCGAAGCGATGAGGGAACATCCGCGACCAGATGTCCCCGGGAAACCACCCGCCGTTGCCGGCGGGCGGAAAAATCAATCCACGTACAGCGAGCTGACCGACTCACCGAAGGCGATGCGGCGCATCGTCTCGGCCAGCATTTCCGCCACGCTGAGCTGGCGGATCTTGCTGCACACCCGCGCCTCTTCACGCAGCGGGATGGTGTCGGTCACCACCAGCTCATCGAGCTGGGAGTTGTTGATGTTGTCCACCGCCGGGCCCGAGAGCACGGCGTGGGTGCAGTACGCGGCGACCTTGAGGGCGCCACGCGCCTTCAGGGCTGCAGCGGCCGCACACAGGGTGCCGGCGGTATCGACGATGTCATCGACCATCACGCAGGTCTTGCCTTCGACGTCACCGATGATGTTCATCACGGTGGAGACGTTGGCGCGCGGGCGGCGCTTGTCGATGATCGCCAGATCGGCATCGTCCAGGCGCTTGGCGACGGCGCGCGCGCGCACCACACCACCCACGTCCGGGGACACCACGATCAGGTTCTCCGTGCCGTAGGCGCGCCAGATATCGGCGAGCAGCAGCGGCGAGGCGTACACATTGTCCACCGGCATGTCGAAGAAGCCCTGGATCTGGTCGGCGTGCAGATCCACCGTCAGTACCCGGTCAGCCCCGACAGCGCTGAACATCTTTGCAGCCACCTTGGCGGTGATCGGCACGCGCGAGGAGCGCATGCGACGATCCTGGCGCGAGTAGCCGAAATACGGCACCACGGCGGTGACACTGTTGACCGAGGCGCGCTTGAGCGCATCGATCAGGACCAGCAGTTCCATCAGGTTCTCGGCGCTGGGCGCACAGGTCGGCTGGATGACGAAGACGTCCTGCTTGCGGACGTTTTCCTCGATCTCGACCTGCACCTCACCATCGGAGAAGCGCGACACCAATGCCTTGCCGGGCCGCACCCCCAGTTCCTTGCAGATGCTCTGCGCAAGGCGCTTGTTGGCGTTGCCGGAAAATACCAGCAGGTTGGGGTGTTCTTGCATCATGACGGTCTCGGGCGGGAGCGATTGGCGGAGAACTGGGCCGCCGGCACCCGGAGGTGTCTGCGGTGACAACACCGCGGCGTATGCACCGCGCCCGCGCAGACATGCGCATGGAGTCGCGGCAGATATCCGCTAGTGGCAGGGGCGGGAGGATTCGAACCTCCGAATGCCAGGATCAAAACCTGGTGCCTTGGGCCTCTTGGCGACGCCCCTGCATCAAAATCAGTAACGCTCGAGTACATCAAGCAGTGGCGAGCGCTCCACGCCCGCAGCCACCCATGCCCGCAGTTCCTTCGGCAATCGCGCCAGGCCCTGCTCTGCAGCAGCGCGCGTGGCGAACTCGACGAAACAACCGCTTCCCGACCCGGTGAGTCGTGCCCGGCCGATACTGCTCAACGCCGCGAGCGCTGCCTCTACGGCAGGTTCGCGGCGGCGCAGGACCGGCTCGAACGCATTCCCGAGCAAAGACCCGGAAGCGAAGTCCGCTATTTTCGCCACTGGGGCATCCCGCGTCAAATCCGGTGATGCGAAAAGTGCCGGTGTCGGCACGTGAACGCCCGGATGGACCAGCACGAACCAGGCCGGCGGCAACGCCATCGGGGTGAGCAGTTCGCCCACGCCTTCGGCCCAGGCGTTGTGCCCGCGCACGAAGACCGGCACGTCCGCGCCCAGCTGCAGACCCAGCGCGGCGAGCGCATCCGCGTCCAGCCCGGTGTTCCAGAGACGGTTCAAGGCGACCAGGACGGTAGCGGCGTCGGACGAACCGCCGCCGAAGCCGCCGCCCGCCGGCACCACCTTTTCGACGCCGATGTCGGCGCCTTGGGCGACATTCGCCGCATTCTTCAGAAGATGGGCGGCACGCACTGCCAGATCATCGGCCTCGGCCACCCCGGCGACCGAGACGCCTTCACGCCGGACCCGGCCATCGTCCCGCACCCGCAGGTGGATGCGATCCCCCCAGTCGAGCAGCCGGAACACGGTCTGCAGCTGGTGATACCCGTCCGGGCGCCGCCCGGTGATGTGCAGGAACAGGTTCAGCTTGGCCGGGGCCGGCCAGGTCGACCCGCCATCGGCCGCATCCAGCATGCTCATGGGCCGGCCAGCACCCAGCTGTCGACCACCAGGCGCACCTTCGCGTCGCCATTGACCGCTTCGATCCGGCGCGGCAGCACCGGGCGACCGGCTTCGGCCGGGTACCAGTCGAGGTACTGGATCTCCCAGCCCATCTGCTGCACCCGACGCGGGCGCCCGTCGCCATCGCGTTCGATGCGCTCGGCCGGGGCCGCGTCGGCGACCAGGCCGCGCACCCAATCGGGCAGCTGGTTGACCGGGATATCCCAGCCGGTGGCCTCCAGCAGCACCTGCTGGGCATCCTCGCCCTCGCGCGTGCCGCCTTCCAGACCTTCCAGGCGGCCGCCCTCGTGATGGCTGTCGCCGGTCAGCTTCCAGCTCTGCCTTGTGACCGGCGCGCTGAGCTCGACCACATACCCGGCCGCCTGCTGCTGCCAGTCGATGCGGCCGCTGCCACCGTTGCGCCCCTTGCTGATTGCCACCCGGCCCTGGAATGACCAGGCCGGCTGCGCGCGCACGGCGGCGACGCGTTCGGTCTCGGCCTGCTGTGCAGCGGCCGAGACGGTGTTGACCACGGTCGGAGCGGAGGGGGCCTTGCGCTCATCCAGCGACACGCAGGCGGAGAGCGACAACGCCACGGCCGCGGCGAACGCGGCCTTCAGGGACACCAGATTCATACGCCGTATTTCTCGATCACGCGCTGCAGGGCGCGATTGTCCGGGTCGAGCTTGCGGGCCTCTTCAAAGAAGTGGCGCGCCTCGTCCTTCTTGTTCAATACCCACAGCACCTCGCCCACGTGCGCGGCGATCTCCGGGTCCTTGGACAGGGTCCAGGCGCGGCGCAGCTGCACCAGCGCTTCTTCATTGCGGCCCAGGCGATACAGCACCCAGCCGTAGCTGTCGACGATGGCGGCGTTGTCCGGCTCGGCCACGCGCGCGCGGTCGATCAGCTCCAGTGCCTCCTGATAACGCTGCGTGCGGTCGGCCAGGGTGTAGCCGAGCGCGTTGAGCGCGGCGATGTTCTCCGGGTCGGTGACCAGCACCTTGCGCAGGTCGGCCTCGGCGCGCGGGATGTCATCGCGGCGCTCCCAGGCCAGCGCGCGGGCATACAGCAGCGCGTTCTCATCCGGATACGCGGCCAGGCCACGGGCCAGCGCATCCAGCTCGCCGGCATCATCGTTGCCGCGCTGGCGCAGCTCGGCTTCCAACAGATAGGCGTCGCGGCGGGCATCGTCATCGACGGTCGCATCGGACTGGATCGCGTGCACCTCGGCCAGCGCCTTGTCGGTGCGGCCCAGTTCGTTCTGCGCATTGGCCGCGCGCAGGCGCGACTCATCGCGTTCCGGGCCACCTGGCACGCTGTGGTACCAGTTGACCGCCTCCTCGTAGCGCTTGAGGTACTCGGCGATCTTGCCCAGCAGCAGGCGTTGGGCCGGATCCGGCTTGGTCGCCTGCTTCGAGATATCGGTATACAGCGCCAGCAGGCCCGGATCGTCCTTCTGCTTCGCCAGCAGCGAGGCGCGCATGCCGTAGGTCTGCACATCCTGCGGACCGACCGCCAGCACGCGCTCGGCCGCCGCAGGCTGCCCCATCAGGTCGTAGGAGATCGCCACCGCGTTGCGCAGCTCGGGATCCCGGGTGGTCTTGGGCTCCACGCCCTTCAACAGGGCCAGGGCCTCATCGGTCTTGCCGGCCTGGTTGAGCTGGCTGGCATGCAGCAGGGCCACGCGCGGTTCATCGGGGAAGCGCCTGACCACCTCATCGACCATGCGCCGGGCCAGCTCGGGCTGCTCCATGCGCATCGCCAGGCGGCCGAACTCCTGCCAGACCTCCAGACGGTCGGGGATCGCATTGGCATCGACCAGCTCGCCGAGCACCTGGGCCGGCACCTTAGGATCGCTGCCGCCGCTGACCAGGGCACCGATCGCGAACTTCCACGCGGTCGGGTCGGGATCCTTGAGCAGGGCCTGCAGTTCGGTGCGGGCGGCTTTCATCTTGTTCTGGCGCATGTCCAGCGCGGCCGTGCTGCTGCGCATGGCCAGCGAGCGCGGTGCGCGCTGCTCCCACAGGGCCAGCGCGCGGGCGGCACGCTTGTCATCGTTGGCCAGCATGGCGATCCGGGCGGCGCGCTCGGCCAGCCCGGCATCGCCGTCGCTGGCCTCGGCCGCCTCCAGGTACCAGCGTGCGGCATCGCCCAGTTTGCCGGCCTGCAGGGCGAATTCGCCCGCCATGACCGGGGCCAGGGGGACCGCCTCGACCGCGCTGTCCTTGGCCTTGCCCGGGGCTGCCGGAGGGGCGGCCAGGGCGTTGGCGGTGAACAAAGACAGCAGCAGAACGCTGGAGATGCGAATCAATGCGGGCATCGGGGGCATCTGAGCCTTAAAATGACGACTTGAATGGCCAGCAGCTTATCGCAAGCAACTGAACAATGACCCTGTGGGTGCTCGGACTGAATCACCAGACCGCGCCAGTGGAACTGCGCGAACGCGCCTCCTTTGGCGGCGACGCCCTGCCCCAGGCATTGGCGTCGCTGCGCGATACCCCGCAGGTGGCCGAGGCGGTCCTGCTCTCCACCTGCAACCGCACCGAGCTGTACGCGGTGGCCGAATCCGGTGACGCGCTGGCGCAGTGGCTGGAGTCGCATGCCGGCACGCTGCACGGCTACCTCTACCAGCACGCCGACGCCGATGCGGTACGCCACCTGTTCCGCGTCGCTACCGGGCTGGACTCGATGGTCCTGGGCGAGCCGCAGATCCTGGGGCAGGTGAAGGATGCCTGGGCGCTGGCGCGCGATCACGGCCTGCTCGGCCAGCGCCTGGACCGGTTGTTCCAGCAGACCTTCTCGGTGGCCAAGCGCGCCCGCACCGATACCCGCGTGGGCGCCAACCCGGTCTCGGTGGCCTCCACCGCGGTGCGCCTGGCGCAGAACTCGTTCGCGCGGCTGGAGGATTCCACCGTGCTGCTGGTCGGCGCCGGCGAGACCATCGAGCTGGCCGCGCGCCACCTCAGCGAAGGGCGCGTGCGCCGGCTGCTGATCGCCAACCGCACCCTCGCGCATGCGCAGGAGCTGGCCAGCCGCCACGGCGGGGTCGCCCTGCCACTGAGCGAGCTGGACCGTCATCTGGGCGAGGCCGACGTGGTGTTTTCGGCCACGGCCGCGCGTGAGCCGGTGATCACCCGGGCGCAGGTGGCCGCCGCGCTGAAGACCCGCAAGCACAAGCCCATGCTGCTGTTCGATCTGGCCGTGCCGCGTGACATCGAGGCGGGCGTGGGCGAACTGGCCGACGCCTTCCTGTACACCGTCGACGATCTGGAGCGCGCGGTCGAAGACAACCGCCGCAGCCGTCGGGAAGCTGCGGCCGAGGCCGAAGCGATCATCGAGCTGCAGGTCGCGCGCTTCGTTGAAACCCTGCAGGCCAGCGCACACCAGGCCCCGCTGCGGCAGCTGCGCGCCTATGGCGAAGCGACCCGCGTGGAGATGCTGGAGAAAGCCCGCCAGCAGTTGGCCCACGGCAAATCGCCGGAGGAAGTGCTCGAGCTGCTCGCGCACGGCCTGACCAACCGCCTGCTGCACCCGCCGACCGCCGCCCTGCGCGCGGCCGCGCTCAGCGGCGATACTGAACTCACCCGCGCCGCCGAGCGCCTGTTCCCGGCCAAGCCGGGTTACCAGCACCCTGCCGTGCGTAACGATGTAGCGAGGAAAGATGACGCCGACCCTGCGCCGTAAGCTCGAAGCGCTGGCCGAGCGCCGCGAAGAACTCGAACGCCTGTTGTCCGACCCGGCCGTGGTCGGCGACAACGACCGTTTCCGCGCGCTCTCGCGCGAGTTCTCGCAGCTGGAGCCGGTCGCCACCGCGCTGGCCGACGAAGGCCGGGCCAAGGCCGATCTCGCCGCCGCCGAAGCGATGCGCGACGATCCGGACCTGCGCGAGCTGGCCGACGAGGAAATCACCGCCGCGCAGCAGCGCCTGCAGCAGCTGGACGAAGAACTGGCCCTGCTGCTGGTGCCGCGCGATCCGCGCGATGACGGCAACCTGTTCCTGGAAGTGCGCGCGGGCACCGGCGGCGACGAGGCGGCGATCTTCGCCGGCGACCTGTTCCGCATGTACGCCCGCTATGCCGAGCGGCAGGGCTGGAAGGTCGAAATCGAATCGGACAACCCGGGCGAACACGGTGGCTACAAGGAAGTCGTGGCGCGCGTGGTGGGCCGTGGCGCGTTCTCCCGGCTGAAGTTCGAATCGGGCACGCACCGCGTGCAGCGCGTGCCGGCGACCGAGTCGCAGGGGCGCATCCATACCTCGGCCGCGACCGTGGCGATCATCCCCGAGGCGGACGATGTCGAGGACGTGGTGATCAACCCGGCCGACCTGCGTGTGGACACCTACCGCTCCTCCGGCGCCGGTGGCCAGCACGTCAACAAGACCGAATCGGCGATCCGCATCACCCACCTGCCCAGCGGCGTGGTGGTGGAGTGCCAGACCGAGCGCAGCCAGCACGCCAACCGCGACAAGGCGATGAAGCGCCTCAAGGCGCAGCTGCTGGATACCGAACGCAGCAAGCAGGCCGCGGCCCAGGCCGAAAGCCGCCGGCTGCAGGTCGGCAGTGGCGACCGCAGCCAGCGCATCCGCACCTACAGCTTCCCGCAGGGGCGGATCACCGACCACCGCGTGGAAGGCCTGACCCTGTACGACCTGCCCAACATCCTGACCGGCGATCTGGATGCGCTGGTCAGCCGCCTGACCCACGAACACCAGGCCGACGAGCTGGCCCGGCTCGCGGAAGGCAACTGAGCATGGCGGCCGCCGAGCGGCAGCGATGAGTGCCGATCCGCAGCGCCTGCAGCTGCGCCAGGCCGTGCAGCGGCAACCGGCGGACTTCATCGCCTGGGTGATGCTGGCCGACGCGGAGCTGGAGGCCGGCGATGTGCGGGCGGGCGAACAGGCCGCCACGCGCGCCCTGCAGCTGCGCGGCGACCATCCCGAAGCGCTGGCCCGGCTGGGTCGCGCACGCTGGATGCAGGGTCGCCACGGCGAGGCGGCCACGCTGCTGCGCCAGGCGGCGGATCGCGCCCCACAACATCCCGGCATCACCCTGTGGCTCGGCCACGCACTGGAAGATGCCGGCCAGCCCGAAGCGGCCGCCGATGCCTATCGCCATGCGCATCGCCTGCTGCCGGGCGAGCCCTACATCACCGCGCAGCTGCTCAACTGGCAGCGTCGCCTGTGCGACTGGCGCGATCTGGAACGGTTGTCGGTGCAGGTCCGCCAGGCCGTCGCGCAGGGCCAGGCGGTGGTCGAACCGTTCGCCTTCCTCAGCGAAGACAGCAGCGCCGCCGAGCAGCTCGCCTGCGCCCGCCAGCGCGCCGCCGCCCTGGCCGAGGGCATTGCCCGCCTGCCCCCAACCACGGTCCGCCCGCAGGGCACGCTGCGGGTCGGCTTTCTCTCCAACGGCTTCGGCGCACATCCGACCGGCCTGCTGACCGTCGCGTTGTTCGAGCAGCTGCGTGCGCTCGGCACGCTGGAGCTGCATCTGTTCGCGCTCACCGGGGACGACGGCAGCCCCATCCGACAGCGCCTGCAGCAGGCGGCCGACACGCTGCACGATGTCAGCACGCAGCCGCACCAGATCATCGCCCGGCGCATCCGCGAGGCCGGCATCGATGTGCTGTTCGATCTGCGTGGCTGGGGTGGCGGGGGCACCCCACAGGTGCTGGCGATGCGCCCGGCCCCGGTGCAGATCAACTGGCTGGCTTACCCGGGTACCTCCGGCGCGGCGTGGATCGATCACGTGCTGGCCGATGCCTTCGTGCTCCCCGAGGCGATGGCGCCGGCCTTCAGTGAGAACGTGCGGCGGCTGCCGCGCGCGTTCCAGCCGTCGGACAACACCCGGGTGCTGCAGCCGGTGCCCTCGCGCGAAGACTGCGGCCTGCCCGCGCAGGGCGTGGTGCTGTGCTGTTTCAACAACAGCTACAAGCTCAACCCGCGCAGCATGCAGCGGCTGTTCGCGGTGCTGCAGGGCGTGCCCGGCAGCGTGTTGTGGCTGCTGTCCGGCCCGGGCAATGCCGATGCGCGGCTGCGCAGCGCGGCCCGCCAGGCACAGCTGGATCCGGCGCGGCTGGTGTTCATGCCACGCCTGCCCCACCCGCAGTATCTGGCGCGTTACCAGCACGCCGACCTGTTCCTGGACACGCACCCTTACAACGCCCACACCACCGCCTCCGATGCGCTGTGGGCCGGCTGCCCGGTGCTGACCTGCCCCGGCACGACGTTCGCCTCGCGCGTGGCCGGCAGCCTGAATCATCATCTGGGCATGCACGATTTCAACGTGGCCGACGACGCGGCGTTCGTGGCCACCGCCCTCCGGCTCGGCAACGACCCGGCTGCACTGGAGGCGGCGCGCGCCACGCTGGCACGCCGGCGCGAGGACAGCGGTCTGTTCGACATGGCCGGCTTCGCGCACGACCTCACCGAGGTGATCGAAACGCTTGCCCGTGAGCGTGGCTGGCAGGGCCCACACATCGCCTGAGCATCGGCTGCGCTAGGCTCGGGCTCTCCGTGGATCACCGAGGCACGCCGATGGGCAAGCTCAAGCGCAAGGACTACCAGGCCCTGCTGGAACCGATGCAACTGGAACTGGCGGCGATGGCGCGCTGGGTGCAGCACACCGGGCAGCGCGTGCTGGTGCTGTTCGAAGGCCGCGACACGGCCGGCAAAGGAGGCGCGATCCAGGCGATCGCCGAGCATCTCAATCCGCGCCAGTGCAAGGTGGTCGCGCTGCCCAAGCCGACCGACCGCGAGAGCACGCAATGGTATTTCCAGCGCTATGTCTCCCACCTGCCTGCGGCCGGCGAGATCGTGCTGATGGACCGCAGTTGGTACAACCGTGCCGGCGTCGAGCATGTCATGGGCTATTGCACCGAAGCGCAGTACCGCAGCTTCCTGGCGCAGGCGCCGGTGTTCGAGAAGCTGCTGATCGACGATGGCATCGTGCTGTTCAAGTACTGGCTGAGCGTGGACCAGGCACAGCAGGAAAAGCGCTTCGCCGAGCGTCACCTCGATCCGCTCAAGGGCTGGAAGCTGTCGCCGGTGGATCTCAAGTCACGCAGCAAGTACAGCGCCTATACCGAGAGCCGCGAAGCGATGCTGCGCGCGACCCACAACGACGCGGCGCCGTGGACCCTGGTCGACTTCAATGACCAGAAACGCGGGCGTCTGGGCCTGATCCGCAACCTGCTCGACCGCCTGCCCGATACCCGCGTGGACGAACCCGTGCTGGCGCTGCCGCCGCTGAAGGGCAAGCTGCACAAGGAGCACTTCGGGGTCTTGAGGCCGATTGAACCCTTCGTTGTCGCGTAGATCCACGCCATGCGTGGATGCTTCATGCGTCCCGTATCCACGCATGGCGTGGATCTATCGGGCATAGCGAGGCGCAGGCATGCCGGGTATCAGCCGGCACGCCCGTGAAGCTCAGCCTTCCTTGATCCGCGCTTCGATATCATGCGCGGTGACCGGGCCGAGGAATTCCTTGGCGACCTTGCCATCCGGCGCGATCAGGTAGGTCATCGGCAGGCCGCGCGGGATCGCGAAGTCTTCCGGCGGGTTGTAGGTATCCACGATCACGATCGGATAGGTGACCGGACGCTTCTCCAGGAAGGCCTTCATCTCGGCCGGCTCGATGTCCTCGAAGGCCAGGCCGACCACTTCGATCTCGCTGCGCATCGCGTGCAGCGCGGACAGCTCGGGCATTTCCTTGCGGCACGGCGCGCACCAGGTTGCCCAGAAGTTCACCACCACCCATTTGCCGCGGTGCGCGGCCAGGTCGTACTCGGTGCCATCCAGCGCCTTGGCCTTGAGCGTGGGCTGTTCAACGGTCTTGCGCTCGGTGGCCGGAACGGCCTCCGTCGGCGGCGCGGCCGGTTCTTCGATCGGCGCCGGGGCGGCGGGCGCGGTGGCCTCGCTCTGGGCGACGGGTTTGTTGCAGGCGGCCAGCGTCAGCAGGCCCAGGGCCAGCAGCAGGGGCTTGGCGGTCATGGCTTTTCTCCAGGGATCGTGTAGATGTCGCTGACGCGGCGCTTGAGCAGTTCGCGCAGCGGCAGGCGCAGCGTGTCCAGCGCAGCCACCGAGGCCGTGCCGAGGCTGTCGTCGCGATACGGCAGGTAGGCTTCCTTGATCGGGATACGCATCTGCGTGGTCTCGTACAGGTCGGCCAGAGTGAGTTTGTCCAGATCGCGTGCCAGCAGCCATTCGCCCCGCTCGTCGCGACGGACCACGCGGATCGCTTCAAGGTCGCAGAGCAGGGTCTGCAGCAGCGAGTCGGTCAGCATCGGCTCCAGCCTCAGGATCTCGTCGTCATCCAGGCTGCGGCCTTCGGCGCGTGCCTGGTGGAACCGGCCGATCAGGCGCAGCAGGCCGTAGATCTCATAGCCCACCGGCAGGCGCAGGTCGGCCGGCTGATAGCGGAACGCGGCGATCGAAGAGGCCAGCGAGGCGCCGAGCAGCACCGACACCCAGCACAGGTAGATCCACAGCAGCAGGATCGGCACGAAGGCGACCGTGCCGTAGAGCTTCTGATAGGACTGGAAGCTGCCCAGGTAGGCGCCCATGCCCCACTTGACCAGCTCGAGCATGATCGCGGCCAGGATCGCACCGGGAATGGCATGCCGCCATTTGACCGTGTGGTGCGGCACCACGCGGTAGACCAGCATGATGCAGATGAACTCGATCAGGATCGGGGCGACCGTTAACGACACGTTGGCCAGCCAGCGGCCTTCGCTGGTCCCGAACAGCGGCAGCGCGAACACCCGCGCCGAGACCGCGAGCGAGGCGGCGGCCAGCATCGCGCCGAGGGTGAGCACGGTCCAGTAAACCAGGAAGCGGGTCAACTTCGGCCGGGTGGAGCTCACCCGCCAGATCTGGTTGAAGGTTTCCTCCACGCTGTTGAGGGTGATCAGCAGCGACACCACCAGGGCGATGAAGCCCGCGGCGGTCAGCTGCCCGGCACTGGCCGAGAACTGCCGCAGGTAGCCTTCGGCGGCACGCGCCGCGTTGGGCACGAAGTTCGAGAACACGTAGTCGCTGAGGGTATCGCTCCAGCGGTCGAACACCGGGAACGCGGAGAGCACCCCGAACACGACGATGGCCAGCGGCACCAGCGCGAACACCGTGGTGTAGGCCAGCGAGGCGGCAGCCTGGAACAGGCGGTCATCGAGGAAGCGGCGCCACAGGAAGCGGCCGAAGCTGGTCGCGCGTGCGCGGTCCCGGACGCGTTCGATCCACAGGTTGATCGTATCGAGAGGTTCCATCGGCGCAAGGGTACCCGATGACGGGTGTGCGGCATGCACGGACCTCGCCCTGAGCGGGCTGCGTTGCCATACTGGCCGCATCGGACTCAACGAGATGGAAGCGAAATGGCGGAGATCCTGGTGCTGTATTACAGCCGTGGCGGTTCAGTGGCACGGCTTGCCCGCCAGATTGCCCGCGGCATCGGTGAGGTGCCGGGCATGAGTGCGCGCCTGCGCACGGTGCCGCCGGTGGCGGCGGTGACCCAGACGGCGCTGCCGCCGGTGCCCGAGGACGGCGCACCGTATGTGAGCGTGGTCGACCTGGCCGAGTGCACGGGCCTGCTGCTGGGCAGCCCGACCCGGTTCGGCAACATGGCCGCGCCGGTGAAGCATTTCCTGGACGGGCTGGGCGCGGAGTGGGTGAACGGCACGCTGGCCGGCAAGCCGGCGGGGGTGTTCACCTCGACGGCGTCGCTGCACGGGGGCCAGGAATCGACCCTGCTCTCGATGCAGGTGCCGCTGCTGCACCACGGCTGCCTGATCGTCGGCATTCCCTTCACCGAGCCGGCGCTGAGCCACACCACCACCGGCGGCACGCCGTATGGCGCCAGCCATGTCGCCGGCGCGGACGACAACCCGGTGCCGAGCGAGGATGAGAGCATCCTGGCGCGGGCGCTGGGGCGGCGGGTGGCTGATATCGCACGGCGGCTGGCGTGAGCACGCGGGCGCAGGAGATCGTGCTTGCCCTGCTGCTGGTCGCGCTGGCGGTGCTGTTCGCGGTCTGGTTCGCGCAGGACAAGCATTGGCTGGCCACCCAGCTGGTGTTCACCCTGCCGCCGCTGCTGCTGGCGCTGGGGGTGCTGGTGAGGCGCGGCAAGGCGATGTTCTGGGCCGGCGTGCTGGCGCTGTTCTGGTTCAGCCACGGCGTGATGAGCGCCTGGAGCCATCCGGAGGTGGCGCTGTGGGCCTGGCTCGAGCTCGGGCTTGCGCTGGCGGTGATCGGGGTGGCGAGCACGCCGGGGCTGCGGCGGCGCTTCGGGCAGAAGAGAACGGCTGGCTGACCGCCCGGCGTCGCGGGCCTGCATCCGGCGGGCGGCAGCCGTATCATCTACGGGTCGGCGCGGCGGTTCCGTGCCCTTCTGTCTGGTACCCAGGATGCTTGCAATGGAAGAACTACTGATCATCACCACCGGTGGCACGATCGACAAGATCTACTTCGACGACAAGTCGGACTATCAGATCGGTGATCCGCAGATCGGGATGATCCTGCGCGAGCTGGGCGTGACCTTCCGTTTCAATGTGATTCCGATCCTGCGCAAGGATTCGCTGCACATCACCGACGATGACCGCGAGCTGATCCGCGCGACGATCGCGGCGCAGCCGACGCGGCATGTGCTGGTGACGCACGGGACCGACTCCATGGTGCAGACCGGCCAGGTGCTGAAGTCGATCACCGACAAGACGATCGTGATGACCGGTGCGCTGAGCCCGGCGCGCTTCCGTGGCTCGGATGCGGAGTTCAACATCGGGTGTGCGATCGGTGCGGTGCAGTCGTTGCCGAGCGGTGTGTACATTGCGATGAACGGCCGCATCTGGAATCCAGAGCAGGTGCGCAAGAACGTGGCGGCCAACCGGTTCGAAGCGGCGTAATCCCTCCCTGGCGAAGCGTGTAGATCAAACGAACGCCCCGGCATGCCGGGGCGTTCTGCGTTGGTGCGATGGGAACGCGATCAGTACTGCGCGGTAAGGGTGACCCCGGAGAAGGTCGAGTAGGCCTTCACCCGCACATGCCAGGTGCCGGCCGCGGGGGCGCTGATCGTGCAGGTTTCGTTGTTGCCGCTGAGGTACGGGCGGCAGGTGTAGACGGTATCCGTCGGGGCACTGCCGGAGCGGACGTAGAGATCGGCATCGCCGCTGCCGCCGGCGATGGTGACCTTCAGCTGGCTGCTGCCCGACGGCACGGCCACGGTGTAGGCCAGCGAGGCACCGCTGGCGGCGCCGAGGCCGGTGACCGGGACGTTGTTCTGCAGCACGGTGCCGGTACCCGGTCCCGGGCCGGTGCCGTTGAGCGCTGCCGTCACCGCCGCATCGGCGTCGACGATGCCTGCGCCGCAGCCACCCGAGCAGGCGCCCGGGAGGGGACGTGCAGTGCTCTTGAGCAGGCTCTCGATGGACGCCGGGCTCAGCGCGGTGGGGGCGACGGACTGGACCAGGGCCACGACGCCGGCGACATGCGGGGCCGCCATCGAGGTGCCGTTGTAGGACGCGTACGAGGCGCTGCCCGGGACCGTGGTGCCGCTGTTGAGGGTGGAGAGAATCGCCTGCCCCGGCGCCGAGATGTCGATGCCGGTGCCGTAGTTGGAGAAGCTGGCACGGGCGCCGGCCGACGTGGTCGCGGCGACGGCAATGACGTTGGCGCAGTTGGCCGGCACCGAGGACGAGACGTTGGTGCTGCTGTTGCCCGCGGCGACCACCACGGTGGTGCCGCGCGAGACGGCGCCATTGATCGCGGTCTGGTAGGTGGTGGAGCAGCTGCCACCACCGCCGAGCGACATGTTGATCACTTCGGCGGGATTGGCGTTGGCCGGGACGCCGCTGACGGTGCCGCCGGAGGCCCAGACGATCGCGTCGGCGATGTCGGAGGTGTAGCCGCCGCACTTGCCGAGCACGCGCACCGGGACGACCTTGGCATTGAAGGCCGTACCAGCCACGCCGGTGCTGTTGTTGGTTACCGCCGCGACGGTGCCGGCCACGTGGGTGCCGTGCCAGCTCGAGTTGGAGGCCGGAATGCCCGAGCCGCATTCGTTGGCGGCGTACCAGTCGCCTTCGTCGTTGGGGTTGTTGTCGCGGCCACCGCCATCGCGCGCCATCGCCGCGTCGCTGATGAAGTCATAGCCGGGCAGGATGTTGGCGTTGAGGTCGGGATGGTTGGTGATGCCGGTGTCGATCACCGCGACCACCACGCCGGTGCCGGTGGCCTTGTCCCATGCCGGGCGCACGTTGATCGAAGCATTACTGGTGCCGAAGCCCCACTGCTCGGAGAAACGCGTGTCGTTGGGCACCAAGGTCGCCTGCATCAGCTGGTCGACCTCGACGTATTCCACGCCCGGGTCGGCTGCCAGGCGACGCATCAGCAGCTCGGCTTCGGCACGGTCCAGCGGCCGGTCGGCCTTGACCACGGTCGGGCCGATCGCCAGCTGACGCAGCTTCTGCAGTCCCAGCGCGCGGCCTTGTGCGGCCGGCACTGCCGCAGCGGCGGCCTTGAGCGAGCTGGCCAGCGCGGTCGGGGTGGCGACCTCGGTGCTGCCGTCCTTGTACTTCACGATGAAGCGCTGATGGGTCGGCGCCGAGGACAGGCCGCTCAACTGCACATCGCCGGCGAACGCCGGGGTGGCCAGCAGCAGGGTCGACAGAACAGACGCGCCCAGTACAACCAATGCACGGTGACGCAAACGGTGTTGCGAGACATGAGACATCGGATTTCCCTTTCAGACAGTGAATGCCGTCGTCGCGGCTGAGAATCCAGGTCCGATCCGGGGGCTGCTGAAATCGATGGCGCGGATCGGCCCGGTGAGTGGATCGGTTCCCCTGAATCAAACCGCCCATCGCGACGCTAGTGGCTGACTGGCCGATCAACAATGTTTCAGCTGCACTTCAGTGACATGAAATGTCGGATCTGAGACTTTCCGGGTCGAGGGTTTGTGAAAGTGAAGGAACTCACGGCCTTTCAGGTGGTCCGATTGCGCCACGGATTGTCTGAAATGGCTGTCGCGGTCGACAAATTCGGGACACCACTTGCGCATCAAGGACTTACGCCTCTGCCACCGCAGGACAGTAGTGCCGGCCGCTGGCCGGCTCCCGACCATCCTGTAGTGCCGGCCAGCGGCCGG
>NZ_JABBXB010000013.1 GCF_013387485.1 Stenotrophomonas sp. SAM-B | reverse complement strand
GGCTCCCGATGTCTGTTGCGGAGCCGGCCAGCGGCCGGCACTACCGGTCATGAGGCCATAGGGTCCATGCGTACGGGTAGTCTCCGATCTGCTCTGACAGACCTGCCCGGATCGGATTCCCCAGGATGTACATCGCATGCCGACGCAGCGACGCATCGGAGCGAACGGCGTGATCGTGGTAGCCCGCTTGCCACAGCGCACCACCGCGACCCTGCGCGCGATTGATCGCCAAGGCGGTCGATGATTTGAAGCGTCGAGCGATGTCGGCGAGTGGGCTCGTTTTCAGCTCCAGCAACCAGTGCAGATGGTCGGGCATGACGACCCAGGCAAGGGATCGTGCATATCCACGGTCGTCCATTTCCTTCAGGCCGAACATCGCGATCGCGGAAACGTCGGGATCATCAAACCAACGCCGACGGTTGTGGCAGACCATCGTAAGGACGTAGGTCTGCCCTGGAATCGAACAGCGCCCTGCGCGTAGTCGAGAAGAACTCATGGTGCATCGTCAGTGATTCCGCAGCACCACGGTGTCGGGCAAGGCCGCAAGCGCTTATCGCGGAATACCACGAGAGCGTAGTGCCGGCCGTTGGCCGGCTCCGCATGATCCACAACGTGACGGGGTAGTGCCGGCCGCTGGCCGGCTCCACGGAGCGTCTGCGATCACGAACAGCATGGCGCGATGACGGAATGTTGCAGAGCCGGCCAGCGGCCGGCACTACCGAAAATGTCCATCACCGCCTCTGCGCCCACATCCATTCCCACATCGCGGCATCGGCATACGTGGCGTCCCACGCGTTGTGGTTGCCGTCGGGGTACTCGGTGTAACGCACATCCTTTGCCCCGGCCTGCTGGAACGCGGCGTGCAGTTTGCGGTCGTCCTCCGGCGGCACCACGTCGTCCAGCGCGCCATGGAACATCCAGATCGGGACGTTGCGCAGGCGCTGGGCGATGGCCGCGTACGGATCGGCCTCGTGGGCGACGTCCTCGACGAACAGGGTGGGGCGCACCGCGCGCGGGGCCAGGACCGCGCCGCACACCGGCACGATCGCGGCGAAGCGCTGTGGCGCGTCCAGCGCGATGTTCCAGCTGCCGTAGCCGCCCATCGACATGCCGGTCAGGTACTGCCGCCGCGGATCAGCACCGAATTCGGCGATGGCGGCATCCAGCGCGGCCAGCGCGATGCGGTTGTTCCCGCCCGACCATTCCTGGTCGTCCGGGGTCTGCGGCAGCACGACCAACGCGGGGAAGGTGGCGGCGTGCTGGCGCAGGTAAGGCCCGAGACCGGCCTGGGTCTGCCGGCGGCCGTCGCGACCCCGTTCGCCGGAGCCATGCAGGAACAGCACCACTGGCAGGTCGCCGCGCGAGGCGGCTGCGGTGCGCGGTACGAACACCTGGTAGTAGGCGGTCTGGCCATCGACCTTGACCGCGCGGCCGACAAACCGGCCACCCGACGTATCGGGGCTGCTCGCACAGCCGGCCACCGTCATCATCGCCACCGTCCACAGCAGCCATCCACCCCAGCGTCGCGCCATTGCCGTGCCTTGATTGAAATCGATTTCAGTCTAGGCCCGGTGGCGCGCCGGGGCATCTTGCAGTGCATCAGTGCGGGCGCGGTACCGAGGCGAGGATGTCCAGCTGTTCGATCGCCTCGGGGTGGCCCTCGGCGGCGGCGGCCTGCACCTGGGCCAGGCTGGGGTGCACCACCAGCAGGATCGGGTTCTCGCACTGCGGGCAGTCGAACTGCGCTTCGTCTTCGTGCAGCTCCATCGGCATCTGCCGCGCGCTGCCCTGCCATTCGCAGGCGGCGCATGTATAGGTCGCGTCGCGCCAGCCGGGGACGAAGTAATTGTCGAGGGTCACGGCCATGCGGGAGTCCAGGGTCAGTGCAGCAGGATCAGGCTGGCCAGGCCAAGGAAGCTGAAGAAGCCCATGACGTCGGTGACGGCGGTGACCACCACGGTGCCGGCCACGGCCGGATCGACATTCATGCGCTTGAGCAGCAGCGGCAGCAGGACGCCGGCCAGGGCGGCCGCGCAGAAGTTGATGATCAGCGCCATCGTGATCACCAGCGAGAGCAGGAAGCTGTGGAACCAGAGGTAGGCGATGATGCCGACCACGGTGCCGATCAGGGTGCCGTTGATCAGCGCGACCCGCGATTCCTTCCACAGCAGGATGCGCGCGTTGCTCTGGCCGACCTGGCCCAGCGCGATGCCGCGCACCATCAGGGTCAGTACCTGCACGGCCGCATTGCCGCCGACGCCGGCGACGATCGGCATCAGCACGGCGAGGGCGACCACCTTCTGCAGGGTCAGCTCGAACTGGCCGATCACGCTGGCCGCCAGGAACGCGGTGCACAGGTTGATGCCGAGCCAGACCACGCGACCGCGCACGGCGCGCTTGATCGGCGAGAACAGATCTTCTTCTTCGTCCAGACCGGCCGCGCCCAGCGCCTGGTGCTCGGCCTGCGACCGGATGATGTCGACCACGTCATCGATGGTGATGCGGCCGAGCAGGATGTTGTTGTCGTCCACCACCGGGGCGGAGACCCAGTCATGATCGGAGAACTGGCGCGCGACTTCCTCGGCGCTCTCGCCGACGTCGATCGCCGGCTGTTCGTCATCGATCAGGCGGTTGATCGGGGTGTTGTCCTCGTGCGTCACCAGCGCGGCCAGCGACAGCCGGCCGAGGTACTGATGGCGGCGGCTGACCACGAACAGGTGATCGGTGTGGTCCGGCAGTTCGCCGCGCAGGCGCAGATAACGCAGCACCACATCGACGTTGACGTCGGCGCGCACGGTCACCACGTCCGGGTTCATCAGGCGGCCGGCGCTGTCCTCGGGATAGGAGAGCACCTGCTCGAGCCGCTCGCGGTTCTCGCGGTCCATCGACTTGAGCACTTCATCGATGACCGTGTCCGGCAGGTCTTCGACCAGGTCGGCAAGGTCATCGATGTCCAGGTCTTCGACCGCGGCGATGATCTCGTCCGGGTCCATGTCGGCCAGCAGGCTTTCGCGCACTTCCTCGCCGACGTGGACCAGTACCTCGCCATCGTCTTCCGGATCGACCAGGCCCCAGACAATTTCGCGCTTGCCCGGGGGCAGCGATTCGAGCAGGTTGCCGATCTCCGCCGGCGCCAGGGTATTGACCAGCCGGCGCACCGGACCCAGTCGCCCGCTGTCCAGAGCATCGGACAACAGCCGCAGCTGGCGTGCCGTCTTGTCGTGGCGTACGGCTTCGGCCATGCACAGCTCCTGCGGGAAAAGAAAAAGGCCGCTATCCGGTCGAGGATGCGGCATGGGCGGTGGTCACCGCGTCATTATCGCGTGCTTGTGTGTCAATCGGGTAGGGCACGACCGTTGCGATGGGCGGATGCATGCATCGGACGGAGCGCTCCGGTAGTGCCGGCCGCTGGCCGGCAACCACGCATACCGATCCGAAGGTTCATGCGGAGCCGGCCAGCGGCCGGCACTACCGGTCCAGGCTGGCCTTCTCGATCCAGCGTTCGATGCCGCGGCGGTCGCGCGCCTGCAGCAGCTTGGGCGCCATCGCCTGCAGCACGGACAGGTCGCTGTCGCGCACCGCGCGGCGCACTTCCAGCAGCGTGCCCGGGTGCAGGCTGAATTCCGTCAGGCCCAGCGCGAGCAGCAGGCGCGTCATCATCGGGTCGCCCGCGATCTCGCCACAGACCGCCACCGGGATGTCGTAGGCCTGGCCGGTGCGCAGGATATGCGCCAGCAGCCGCACCACCGCCGGGTGCAGCGGCGAATACAGCTCGCCCACGGCTTCGTTGTTGCGGTCGGCGGCGAGCAGGTACTGGACCAGATCGTTGGTGCCGATGGAGAGGAAGTCGACCAGGTCGATGAAGCTCTCCAGCGCGATCGCCGCGGCCGGGACTTCGATCATCGCGCCGAACGGGATGTGCTCGGCGACTTCGTGGCCCTCGGCGCGCAGCAGCTCGGCCTGCTTGTGCAGGCGCCGGCGCACGGCGAGGATTTCCTCGCGGGTGCTGACCATCGGGATCAGGATGCGCAGCTTGCCGTAGGCCGACGCACGCAGGATCGCGCGCAGCTGGGTGTCGGCCACTTTCGGCCGGGCCAGCGACAGCCGCACGCCGCGCAGGCCCAGCGCGGGATTTTCTTCGTTGCTCAGGGTCAGCCCGGTGCGGTCGGCCTTGTCCGCGCCCAGGTCCAGGGTGCGGATGGTGACCGGCCGCCCGCTCATGCCGAGCGCGGCATCGCGGTAGGTCTCGAACTGTTCCTGCTCGTCCGGCAGCTCGTTGCGCTGCAGGAACAGGAATTCGGTGCGGTACAGGCCCAGCCCGTGTGCGCCCAGCGCATGCGCCTGGGTGACGTCTTCGCTGGATTCGGCATTGGCCAGCAGGGCGATGTCGACGTTGTCGCGGGTGCGGCTCGGCTTGGTGCGCAGGCGGCCGAGCTCGCGCTGTTCGCGCGCGTGTTCGCGCAGCCGCACGCGGTAATCGCGCAGGTCCGGTGCCTGCGGGTTGATGGTGACCGTGCCGTCGCTGCCGTCCATGATCAGCACGTCGCCGTCGGCGACCTTCTGCAGCACGTTCGGGACGTTGACGATCAAGGGCAGGTGCAGGCTGCGCGCCAGGATCGCGCTGTGCGACAGTGCGCTGCCGCCGGCGGTGACGATGCCGACCACGCCGTGGGCCTGCAGCTGGGCCAGCTCGGAGGGCGCGATGTTGTCGCAGATCAGGATCTCGCCGGCCATGCCTTTGACGTCCGGCGGGCGCTTCTGCAGGAAGGCATGGATGCGCCCGATCACATGGTCCAGGTCGTCCATGCGGCTCTTCAGGTAGGCATCGTCCATGCCATCGAAGACCTTGGCCAGGCGATCGCGCTGCACGCGCAGGGCATAGCCGGCGCTGTACGGGCCACTTCGGATCAGCTCGTCCAGCCCGAACAGCAGCTCCGGGTCATCGAGCAGCAGGGCATGCAGGTCGAGGAACTCGCCGACCTCCTGGTTGAGCGCGCCATGCAGGCGCTGCCGCAGATCGTGCATTTCGCCGCGTGCCGCTTCCACGGCCACATGCAGGCGCGTCAGTTCGGCGTCGATCTTGGACGGCGGAATGCGCTGCTCGGCGACTTCCAGGGCATGCGGCAGGCGCACCCGGGCACGGCCCAGGGCATTGCCGCGCGAGGCACCGTGGCCGGACAACAGCATCGCCCCGGACGCGGTCCGGGCCGGTGCGGAAGATCCCGATCGCGGTTGCCCCCCCATGCTCAGTTGTCCTCGTCGAAACGCCGTTCGAACAGGGCCACCACCGCGTCCATCGCGGCGGCTTCGTCTTCGCCGTCGATGCGTACGGTGACCGGGGTGCCCTGGCCGGCGGCCAGCAGCATGACGCCCATGATGCTCTTGGCATTGATCTCACGGCCTTTGGCGGCCATGGTCACGTTGCAGCGGAACGGCGCCAGCTCCTGCACCAGCTTGGCAGTGGCGCGGGCATGCAGGCCCAGGCGGTTGGATACGGTGAGTTCACGTTCAAGCATCGTCGACAATCGCTCCATTGCGAGTGCCTGCCGCGGCTGTGGCAGGCAGTTGATCCAGTCCCTGTTCCGGATAATTCATCACCCGCATCAACATCGGCAGGCTCAGCGCCGAAACCCGGCGTGCGGGGGTGCCCAGACGCGCCAGTTGCCCGGCCAGATTGCTGGGGCTGGCGCCGTACAGGTCGGTCAGGATCAGCACGCCCTGTCCACTGTCCACCCGGCGCAAAGCGGCCGAGGCGAGCGGGAGCAGGACGTCCATATCTGCGTCGAACGGTACTTCGAAAGCTTCGGTCTTCAGCGGCAGGTGCCGCAGCAGCCGTGTCGCCACGTCCAGCAGGGCCGTGCCGACACCGGGATGAGTTACGAGGAGAATGCCACAGGTCATTCCCGAACGTTAACAGGTCAACATGAATTGGCGATAGCACGCGTGAAAGACTGCTGTGTTCCGCGGTTCAGCGTGCCGATGGCCTGTCCCGGGTCGGGGCAGGACAGGGCGGTCCGGAAGTGCCGCGTTCAGTCCAGTTCCCGGTGGAAGGTGGCCACTTCGGGCCAGCCCTGGTCGCGGGCATGGCGGGCCATGCGTTCGGCCATGTAGACCGAGCGGTGCTTGCCGCCGGTGCAGCCGAAGGCGACGGTGACGTAGCTGCGGGTGTCATTGCCCAGCCGCGGCAGCCAGGTATCGAGGAAATCGACGAGCTGGGCCGCGTAGCGCTGCACATCGGGCTGTTCGTCCAGATGCTCGCGCACGCCGGCATCGCGGCCGGACAGCGGGCGCAGCTCCGGGTCCCAGTGTGGATTGGGCAGCACGCGCACGTCGAACACGAAGTCGGCTTCGGCCGGGACGCCGCGCTTGTAGGCGAACGATTCGAACAGCAGCGACAGTTTGTTGCCGTAGGCGAGCGCGAATTCGGTCACGACCTTGCGGCGCAGCTGGTGCACGTTGAGGCTGGTGGTATCGATCACCGCATCGGCGGCGCGGCGCAGCGGCGCGGTGAGTTCGCGTTCGCGGGCGATCGCTTCGGGCAGCGACAGGCCAAGCTGGCTCAGCGGATGGCGGCGACGGGTGTCGGCGTAGCGCTTGAGCAGGCTTTCATCGGTGGCATCGAAGAACAGCAGCTGCGCATCCAGGCCGGCGGCCTTGGCATCTTCGCGCCAGTGCGAGAGCTGGGTCAGGTCGCTCTGCGCGCGTACGTCGATGCCGACCGCGAGCCGTCGCGGGGCTTCGCGGCCGGGATCACCGAGCAGGCTGCGCACGAAATCCGGCAGCAGGTCGATCGGCAGGTTGTCCGAGCAGTAGTAGTCGAGGTCTTCGAAGGTCTTCAGCGCGACCGTCTTGCCGGAACCGGACAGGCCACTGACGATGATCAGGGTGGCGGCGGTCGGGGCGGAGGCGGGGGCGGGGGTGTTCATGGCGTGCGGCGTTCCAACATGTTGCTGTGGCGGGCGATGAACATCGCGGCCGGGTCGATGCCCTTGGTCCGCAGGATGTGCAGGCGCGTGGCGGCTTCGGTCAGCACGGCCAGGTTGCGGCCGGGCATCACCGGCAGGGTGATCAGCGGCACGTCCAGGTCCAGCACGTGGCGGGTACCCGAGTCGCCGGTCAGGCGCTCATAGCCGTAGGGGGTGGGCTCGGTCATCGGCTTGGTCAGGTGGACGATCAGCCGAAGGTACTTGTTCTTCTTTACAGCGGTATCACCGAACATCTCGCGCACGTTGAGCACGCCCAGGCCGCGGACTTCCAGCAGGTCCTGCAGCAGCTCCGGGCAAGTGCCGTCGAGCACGTCCGGGGCGATCTGGGTGAACTCGGGGGCATCGTCGGCGACCAGCCGGTGGCCGCGGCTGAGCAGTTCCAGCGCCAGCTCGCTCTTGCCCGAGCCCGCCTCGCCGGTGATCAGCACGCCGATCGAGTAGATCTCCATGAACACGCCATGCAGGATCACCCGCGGCGCGAGCGTGCGCGCCAGGTGGTAGGACAGGTGGTTGAGCAGCTCATGACCGCGCTTGGGCGAGATCCACAGGGGCGTCTGCGATTCGTCCGCGGCCGCGCGCAGGTCTTCCGGACAGGACTGGTTGCGGGTGATCACCAGTGCCAGCGGATGCGACTGCATGATCCGCTCGATGGTCTCCCAGCGCTGGCGCGAGTCCAGCGAGTCCAGCCAGGACAGCTCTTCGGTGCCCAGGATCTGCACCTTGTTCGGGTAGATCGCGTTGAGGTAACCGGCCAACGAGGGGCGGCGCGAGACCTTGTTGCCGGCTTCCAGCTCACGGCGCTCGCCTTTCTGCCCCGCGATCCAGCGCAGGGCGAGACGGTCGCGCTGCTGTTCGAACAGTTCGCGCGCGGTGATGCTGGTATTCATGCGGCACTCGCCGGCGGGGGAAATTCGATGACCCGACGCAGTTCGTCGCCGTCGCGCGCTTCGCGCAGCGCCTGGCGGATGGCCGGCTCGGAGAACAGCTCGGCCAGCTCGGACAGCAGCATCAGGTGTTGATGGGTGTAATGCGCGGGAACGGCAATCGCGAAGACCAGGTCCACCGGCTCATCGCCGCCGAACTCCACCGGCGACTCCAGCCGCAGCAGCGCGCCGCGGGGGCGTTCGAGCAGGGGCGCACGGCCGTGCGGGATGGCGATGCCATGGCCGATGGCGGTGCTGCCCAGCGTCTCGCGCTGGCACAGGTTCTGGTACAGCAGCTCGGCGTTGGCTTCGCGGCAGGCCAGCAGGCGGGCTGCGGCCTTCAGCACGCTGTCGCGATCGGCGGCCGGCAGCACTTGCGTGCGGACGGCCGCCAGAAGATCAGTCAGAGGCATGTCGGGGTGGAAACGAGGGCATCAGCCCTCATTGTCGCCCACCGGCAGCGGTTGCGGTGCGTGCTGCTGCTTTTTCTCTTTGTGCTTGATGACCAGGCGGTCGAGCTTGTCGGCCAGGATGTCGATCGCGGCGTACATGGTGGGGCCGCTGGCGTCCGCGTGCAGAGTCTGCCCGGGAACATTCACACTCGCATCGGCATGGTGCTCCGGCTTGCGGATCGACAGTTGCACGCGAACCTCGCAGTGCTGGTCGAAGTGCTTCCTCAGCCGTTCCAGCTTGGTCTCCACGTACTCGTTCAGAGCCGGGGTGATCTCAAGGTGGTCCTTGCCAAACGTCTCGATGTGCATCGGGTTTCTCCTTTGTTCGGATGTGCCAATGAACCTTCCCGCCGGGCGCGGTGGAGCGTCAGACGATTCTTACCCTTTCGTGCGAGGCGGAAATGTTCATGGCTTCACGATACTTCGCCACGGTGCGTCGCGCCACCGGTATTCCCGAGGTCTTGAGCAGGTCAGCCAGCTTGGCGTCAGAAAGCGGCTTGCGCGGGTTCTCGTCATCGATCAGGCGGCGCAGCATGGCCTGGATGGCGGTACTGGAGGCTTCGCCACCGCTGTCGGTATCGATGCCCGAGGCGAAGAACCCGCGCAGCGGCAGGGTCCCGCGCGGCGTGCGCACGTACTTGCGGGCGATCGCCCGGGAAATGGTCGATTCGTGCAGGCCGAGCTCGCCGGCCACTTCACGCAGGGTCAGAGGGCGCAGCGCCTGTTCGCCGAACTCCAGGAAGGCGGCCTGCTGGTCGAGCAGGCAGCGCATGACCCGCAGCAGGGTCTCGCCGCGGGCCTCCAGGCCCTTGAGCAGCCAGCGCGCCTCCTGCAGGTGAGCGCGCATGTAACCGGCGTCGGCTTCTCCGCAGCGGCGGATCATCTGTTCATAGCCCCGGTGGATGACCACCCGGGGCCCGGCATGGCCGGCCAGGGCCGCGCGCCAGACGCCGTTCTGGCGCCAGACCACGCAGTCCGGCACCACGTAGCTGTCGTGGGAGAGCTCGCCGATCTGGGTGCCCGGGCGCGGGTCCAGCGAGCGCAGCAGCTGCACGGCGACCTCGACCTCGGCCACCGGCTCGCGCAGCTCGTGGGCGATGCCCGCAACGCCGCTGCGCGGCAGGCGCTCCAGCGGCCCATCGGCGATGCGCCGGGCCAGGGCCAGCCCGGGGGTGTCGGCGGGCAGCACCAGCAGCTGCAGGTCCAGGCATTCGCCCAGCGAGCGCGCACCGACCCCGACCGGGTCGAAACGCTGGATCTGGTGCAGGACGGTCAGGATTTCGGCCTCGTCGGCCTGGATGCCCGGACGCAGGGTCTCGGCGATGGCCGCCAGCGGCTCGCGCAGGTAGCCGTCGTCTTCGAAGGCGTCGATCAGGGCCGCGCCGATGCTGCGGTCCCGGGCCGAGAGGTGGGACAGGTGCAGCTGCCAGAGCAGGTGGTCGGCCAGCGATTCGGTCTCGGCCACGCGCTCGGCGGCGCTGCCGTTGTCGTCATCGTCGAACGAGCCGCCGCTGCTGCCGCTGGTCCAGTCGCCTTCACCGGGCGACCAGTCATCGCTGGCCGAAACCTGGTGTTCGCCGTCGGCGTGGGTATCGGTGGGGGCGGGCGGCGGCGCGTCCTCGCCGGGGCTGGCGTCGAGCGCCGGTTCAGCGTTCTCGGCCCAGTCCAGCAGCGGGTTGGTCTCCACCGCCTCGTTGATTTCCAGCTCCAGCTCGGCGCTGGACATCTGCAACAGCTTGATCGCCTGACGCAGCTGCGGCGTCATGACCAGGTGTTGCCCCATCGATGTCTGCAGCCGTGCTTTCATGCCTGTGCCGAACGGAAGGAAGGCGTTGCGGCGGCCGCTGGATCAGAGCTTGAAGGTGTCCCCAAGGTAGACGCGGCGGACGTCGGCGTTGGCCAGGATCTCGTCCGGCGCGCCCTGTGCCAGCACGCTGCCCTCGTTGAGGATATACGCGCGGTCGCAGATTCCCAAGGTTTCGCGGACATTGTGGTCGGTGATCAGCACCCCGATCCCGCGCTGCTTGAGGTGGGTGACGATGCGCTGGATTTCACCGACCGAGATCGGGTCGACGCCGGCAAACGGTTCATCGAGCAGGATCAGGCGCGGCTTGGCGGCCAGCGCGCGGGCGATTTCACAGCGGCGGCGCTCACCACCGGACAGGCTCGCGCCCAGCTGGTCGGCCACGTGGTTGATCTGCAGCTCGTCCAGCAGGCCGGCCAGTTCCTTTTCGCGGCCGGCCTTGTCCAGGTCTTCGCGCAGTTCCAGCACCAGGCGCAGGTTGTCGGCCACGGTCAGCTTGCGGAACACCGAGGGTTCCTGCGGCAGGTAGCCCACGCCCTGCTTGGCGCGGGTATACATCGGGTCGCTGGTGATGTCCTTGCCGTCCAGCACGATGCTGCCGGCGTCGGTCTCGACCAGGCCGACGATCATGTAGAAGCAGGTGGTCTTGCCGGCACCGTTGGGGCCGAGCAGGCCGACCACTTCACCGGCCTCCAGGGTCAGCCCGAAATCCTTGACGACTTCACGCTGCTTGTAGCGCTTGCGCAGGCCTTTGGCGACGAGCATTACTTCTTGCTCCCGGTGGCCGGCGCGGCGGCAGGCTTGGCCGCCGGCGTGGCCGGTTTGGCGGCCGGGGCAGCCGGTGCGGCGCCCTTGTTCTTGGGCTGGATCACCGTGCGCACGCGCGTGCCGTCGCCACCGCTCTGCATGTTGCCGGTGCGGGTGTTGTAGGTCATCTTCTGGCCGCTGTTGGTGCCGCGCGGCGATTCGACCTTGTAGTTGCCGGTGAGGATGATCACTTCGCTGTTGACGTTGTAATCCATGTTGTCGGCCCAGGCATTCATCTTGGAGCCGTCATCCATTTCCTGTTCCAGCGTGGCCTGCTTGCCGGTCAGCACGACGCGTTCGATATCGCCGTTCTTGCGGAACAGATCGGCGTTGGCGGCGTGGATCACCAGGGTGCCCTGGGTGATCACCACGTTGCCGGTGAACGTGCACTTGCCCGCATCATCGGTCAGGTTGCAGTCGTTGCTGTTGGATTCCAGGTCCATCGGCTGGTTGCGGTCGGACGACTTGGCCAGCGCCACGCCGGGCAGCAGCAGGGCGAGCAGCGCGAGCTTAGCGGGCAGCGTTCGGTTCATAGCGGGTCTTGACCTGTGAAAGGAGTTTGTACTGCCGGGTTTTCATGTCGGCTTCGAAGCCGACGCCTGTCTGCGACAGGCCCGGGCGGGTCATGGTGACCCGGGCATCGGTCTTGGCACGGTTCTCTTTCGGGAACACGTCCAGGTGATCGGTGCGGAAGGTGGTGGGCGGCGTGCCGGCAACCTTGGGGCTGTCGCCGCTGACGTTGCCGGTGAGCTTGAGCTGGTCGCCCTTGGCGCTGACCCAACCGCTGTCGCCGCGCATTTCCCAGTGGTTGCCGTCCTGGTCGGGCAGCAGGAACACCGGGGTGGTCAGGGTCATCGTCTCATCGCTGCGCGCGCGTTCCAGCAGCGGGGCGCGCAGGGTGGTGGATTCCTTGCCCTGTTCGTCCAGCGCCACGATCTGGAAATCGTGCAGCACGTAATCCTTGGTGGCATCTTCGCCCTCGGCCGCCGGGGCTTTGCCGCGATGGTGCAGGGCCAGCCAGCCGGTCAGCAGGGCGGCGGCCAGCAGCAGGCCCCCGATGGCGGTACGCATGTTCATGCGCCGAACCTCGCCAGCACCGCGTCCACATGGCCCTGCGCGGCCAGCAGCACATCGCAGAGCTCGCGCGCCGCGCCCTGGCCGCCGTCACTGCGGGTCTGCCAGTGCACGCGTTCGGCGATCCACGGGTGGGCGTTGGCCGGGGCGACCGCCAGGCCGACCGCGCACAGCGGGGCCAGGTCGGGCAGGTCATCGCCCATGAAGGCCACCTGGTCCAGGCCGATGCCGTGCTGCCCGCACAGCGCCTTGACGCTGGCCAGCTTGTCGCCGACCGCGATCTGGGTATCGATGCCCAGGTCCGCGCCGCGCCGGAGCGCGGACTGGCTGTTGCGCGCGGTGATCAGCACCGGGTGGATACCATGCTGCTGCAGTAGTTTCAGGCCGAGTCCGTCCTGCACGTAATACGCCTTGCTCTCGTTGCCGTCCTTGTCGTAGTAGAGCCGACCGTCGGTGAGCGTGCCGTCCACGTCGAAGCAGGCCAGCCGGATACGGCCGGCGGCGGCATGCAGGTGGGACGGGAAACCGGGCAACGGGGAGTAAGGCATCGTCTGGGGGGAGCTCAGCTGAATGGAGGAAGGCAACTGTGGTTTAAACCACCCGGGCCCGCAACAGGTCATGAATGTTGAGTGCGCCGACCAGGTGACCCTCCGCATCGACCACCAGCAGGCCGGTGATCTTGTGGGCTTCCATCAGCTGCGCGGCCTCGGCCGCCAGCTGATCGGCGCCGATCGTGCGCGGGCCACGGGTCATCACATCGGCGATCCGCGCGCTGCGGACGTCCAGGTCGGTATCCAGCGCGCGGCGCAGGTCGCCGTCGGTGAACAGGCCGATCAGCCGGTTGTCGGCATCCACCACGGCGGTCATGCCCAGGCGCTTGCGGCTCATTTCCACCAAGGCCTCGCTGAGGCTGGCATCGACGCCCACGCGCGGCAGCTCATCGCCGCTGTGCATGACATCGGTGATGTGCAGCAGCAGGCGGCGGCCCAGGCTGCCGGCCGGGTGCGAGCGGGCGAAATCGTCGGCGGTGAAGCCGCGGGCATCCAGCAGGGCCACGGCCAGCGCATCACCCATGGCCAGCGAGGCGGTGGTGCTGGAGGTGGGGGCCAGGGCCAGCGGGCAGGCCTCGGCCGGCACGCTGACATCCAGGTGAACGTCGGCCGCGGTGGCCAGGCTGGACTGCGGCCGCCCGGTCATCGCGATCAGGCGGTTGCCCTGGCGCTTGAGCACCGGCAGCAGCATCAGCAGTTCGTCGGACTCGCCCGAGTAGGACAGCGCCAGCACCACGTCGGCGCTGGTGATCATGCCCAGGTCGCCATGCCCGGCTTCACCGGGATGCACGTAGAAGGCCGGGGTCCCGGTCGAGGCCAGCGTGGCGGCGATCTTGCGCGCCACGTGGCCGGACTTGCCCATCCCGGTGGCGACCACGCGGCCCTTGCTCTGCAGCATCAGCTGGCAGGCCTGGCTGAACGCTTCGCCCAGCCGGTCGGCGACCGCGCCCAGCGCATCGCGCTCGATCTCGAACACGCGGCGGCCGCTGGCGACCAGTGCCGCAGCGTCGGCCGGATGGGGGAGTTGGGGCGAGACAGCCATGCGAGCGCCACGTGGAAGAGTAGAATGAGCGCTCATTTTATTAGGAAAGCCCGTTGGACGCCGAGACCATCCGCAATCTGATCGAAACCGGCCTGCCTGGCGCCCGCGCGGACGTGCAGGGTGACGACGGCGTGCACTTCGAGGCCACCGTGGTCTGCGACGCCTTTGCCGGCAAAATGCCGCTGGCGCGCCACCGCATGGTCTACGCGACCCTGGGCGATCTGATGGGCGGGGCGATCCACGCGCTGGCGCTGAAGACCGTCACCCCGGCCGAAGCGGGTCGGTAAGCCGACCCACCAAGCCCCCCTCCTTTTTCTTATTGCGCAGACTCCATGGCCAAGATCGTAGTGACCGGCGGCAAGCCGCTGCACGGTGAAGTGAACATTTCCGGCGCCAAGAACGCTGTCCTCCCCATCCTGTGCGCCACCCTGCTGGCCGATGCGCCGGTGGAAATCACCAACGTGCCGCACCTGCACGACGTGGTCACCACCGTGAAGCTGCTCGGCGAGCTGGGTGCCAAGGTCACCATCGACCAGGGCACCCTGTCGCGCGGCAGTGCGATCGTGGTCGACCCGCGTTCTGTGGACCAGCACGTGGCCCCGTACGAGCTGGTCAAGACCATGCGCGCCTCGATCCTGGTGCTGGGCCCGCTGCTGGCCCGCTTCGGCGCGGCCGAAGTGTCGCTGCCGGGCGGCTGCGCGATCGGCTCGCGTCCGGTCGACCAGCACATCAAGGGCCTGCAGGCCCTGGGGGCGGAAATCACCGTCGAGAACGGCTTCATCAAGGCCCAGGCCAAGCGCCTGAAGGGTGCGCACTTCACCTTCGACATGGTCAGCGTCACCGGCACCGAGAACGTGCTGATGGCCGCCGTGCTGGCGGAAGGCACCACCGTGCTGGACAACGCGGCGATGGAGCCGGAAGTCACAGACCTGGCGCACTGCCTGATCGCGCTCGGCGCGAAGATCGAAGGCCTGGGCACCGCCCGTCTGGTGATCGAAGGCGTGGAGAAGCTCTCCGGCGGCCGTCATGAAGTGCTGCCCGACCGCATCGAAACCGGCACCTTCCTGGTGGCCGCGGCGATGACCGGCGGCAAGGTCACGGTCAACCGCGCGCGCCCGAACACCATGGATGCGGTGCTGTCCAAGCTGGTCGAGGCCGGTGCGAAGATCGAGACCACGGAAGACAGCATCACCCTGGACATGGAAGGCAAGCGCCCACGCGCGGTCAACCTGACCACCGCGCCGTACCCGGCGTTCCCGACCGACATGCAGGCGCAGTTCATGGCGCTCAACTGCGTGGCCGACGGTGTGGGCGTGATCAACGAGACGATCTTCGAAAACCGTTTCATGCACGTCAACGAACTGCTGCGCCTGGGCGCGGACATCCAGGTCGAAGGGCATACCGCGATCGTGCGCGGCACCGAACAGCTCAGCGGTGCGCCGGTGATGGCGACCGACCTGCGCGCATCGGCCTCGCTGATCCTGGCGGGCCTGATGGCCGAGGGGGATACCACCATCGACCGCATCTACCACCTGGACCGCGGCTACGAGAACATCGAAGAGAAGCTGTCTTCGCTGGGCGCCACCATCCGGCGCGTCGCGGCATGATCCTGCGCGGCCGGTTCACCCGCCGCCGCAAGGCGCTGCTGGTCCTGGTACTGATCGTGCTGGCGTGGCTGGGCTATGCCTGGTACGCCGGCATCGCGATCACCCAGGGCATCCAGCAGGAAGACATGGACTGGAACGCGGACGGCACGGTCAGCCGTACCGAGGTGTTCCAGTCGTTCTATGCGGTCGGCGTGGAGAAGAAGGTCGACGGCAACCGCCACTGCAGCACCTACTACTGGCGCGACACGCGCCAGCAGATCCGGGTCGACTGCAGGACGGTGTTCGGCGAAGCCAAGCCGGAATGAAAAAACGCCCGCGCAAGCGGGCGTTTTTCTTGGTCAATTCATCCCTTTGATCGTCAGATCCAGCGCATCCTTGCCGCTCTCACGCTGCAGCAGGCGCGCCGGCACCGGGAACTCCGGCACGATCCAGGCGATCAGTTCCTTGTTGCCATCCACGCGCGAGACCTTGGTCGCGTCGTAGGACTTGCCGCCCACCGTGATCTTTTCCTTGCCGACCACCTTGTAGGACATCGGCTTGATCCGGCCTTCGTCGACCATGCGGTAATTCAGCGGCTTGCCGGCGGCCAGGTCGCGCGCGATCGCCAGGTTGATCAGCAGGGCATCCATGTCACCGGCCTTGAGCGCGACCGGACCACGGCGGTCCGGCTTCACGTCGCCGGTCCAGGTGGCCTGGTTGCTGCTCCAGTTGTAGGTGGCATCCACGTTGCGCTTCTTGACCAGCAGCACCGAGCGGTCGTTGCTGCTCAGCGGGCGGAGGCGGCCGTTGGCTTCCTCGAACACGGTGTTCTGGCTGAGATCGGCCAGCTGGTTCTTGACGTTGAGGCTGTAACGCCACTTATTGGCGCCTTCGCTGGTGAGGGTCATGGTGCCGTTGGCCTGCATGCCCATGTAGCTGGCCTGGTAATCGGCCTTGAACGGCTGCAGTGCCATCGCGGGCAGGCTCACCACGGCAAGCGCGCCGGCGGCGATCCAGGTCAGCGGACGGTTCAGTGTGGTCATGCTCAGACTCCTTGGTATTCGATCAGGCGCAGATCAATCCGATCTTCGCCGTCTTCGCGTTGCAGGATGCGCACCGGCGTGGGGACACCGTTGGCGATCCAGAGGATGGTTTCGTCATTGCCGCCGTTGGTGCGATACACCCGCAGCGCGTTGTAGGACAGATCGCCGACCGGCACGTTCTCGGTGTCCGGCGCGGCCTGGTAGTCGTGCTGGCGGACGCGGCCCACGTCCACATAGCGGTAATGCATCTGCCCACCGGGGCGGGCGTCGCGCATGATCGCCAGGTTCAGCAGCAGCGCGCTCTGGTCGCCGGGCTGCAGCGGAATCGGCTGGCGGCGCTCCTTCTTCAGGTCGCCCAGCCACTGCGCGGTGCCGGCCTTCCAGTCGTAGGTGCCGGTGACCTTCTTGCCGAGGAACAGGCCTTTGCGCACCGTGCTCTGGCTCAACGGCACATAGGTGCCGTTGCGGTTCTCGAACACCGTGCTCTGTTCCAGGTTCAGCCCGAGCACACTGGCAAAGCCACTGCGGCCGACCACCTGCATGTCCACGCGCCACTGGTCGCCCCCGGTGTGGGTGACGCGCATGGTCGCATCGCCGGCCTGCTTGCCCTTGTAGAGGGCCTGGTAGGTGGCGGTGAAGGGCTGCAGCGGCGGCGCCTCCCAGTCCATGGCAGGCAACGCGGGCAGCGGTGGCGTGGGCGTCTCCTGCGCGTGGGCAAGAGCAGCGGTGCACAGCAGGGATGCCATCAGCAGCACGGGCTTGAACACAGGCGTTCTCATGCGGGCCGGTCGTTGGAGAAAGGGGAAAGAATGCCAGCGCCCGGATCAGCGGCGCGTGTGCGCGGCGCTTATCGGTTCAGCTGTCCGGCGCAATCTAGGCGCAGCGGGCTAAACAGGGGGTGACCATCGAGCTGGAGCTGACCTGCCTGTTCAGTTACGCGGCCGCTGACCAGCAGCGAGAGGCTGGCGATCAGCAGCGGATGCTCCACCGCCAGCACCCGCAGCGCCAGCGTCTCGGCGGTGTCGCCGGCCTGCACGGGCACCCGGGCCTGGGCGAGCACGGTGCCGGCATCCAGTTCGGGCACCACGAAGTGCACGCTGGCGCCGTGCTCGGCATCACCGGCCTCGAGCGCGCGGGCATGGGTGTGCAGGCCTTTGTACAGCGGCAGCAACGAGGGGTGGATATTGACCAGGCGCCCGTCGAACCGCGCCACGAAGGCCGGGCCGAGGATGCGCATGTAACCGGCGCAGACGATCCAGTCCGGGGCGAAGGCCTCCAGCGCCTCCGCCATCGCGGCGTCGAAGGCGGCGCGGTCGGCGAAGTCCCTGGGCGAGCGTGCCCAGCGCTGCCCCGGGCCGACCTTGAGCAGGGCCGAGGCCTCGGGTTTGTCCGAGAGCACGGCCACAACCTGCGCATCCAGCCGCTGCGCGGCGATGGCATCGAGGATGGCCTGGAGATTGCTGCCCCGGCCGGAGGCGAGTACGGCGATACGGCTGCTCATGCGGTTTCGAAGGCCGCCTTGACTGCCGGGCGTGACAGCACCACCAGGGTGAACACACCCAGCGCGGTGCCGAACGGCATGAAGATGCAGGCGATGCCAGCCACGACCATGCACAACAGGTAGCGTCGGCGCTGCGCCAGGCACCGCCCGGCGTAGGCCATGTAGCCGGCCAGGACCAGTCCGGCCGCGCAGCCGAGGCCGCCGATCAGCACGAACACCCAGCCGATCAGGCGCGGATCGAACGGCGGCGGCGCCTCACCGGGCGCCAGCGGCGTCGGCGCGGCGAAGATCACCGCCACCCCCATCAGCAGGTAGATCAGCGGGAACAGCGAGAACAGGGCGGTCAGGCCAGCCACGACATAGTGGAAGACCGACAGCAACTGCAGCTGCGAGGTGTCACCCGCGGTGGCCGGCAGGGCCGGCGCCGCTGCGACGGGCAGCGACGGCGGTTGAGCAGCGGCCTCCGGGCGGGGCTCCATGGCCGGGCTCAGCCGATCTTGACGCGTTCGGCGCCGTCGGCGGTGGTCACTTCACCGATGGTCCAGTGCTCCAGGCCCTGCGCGGCCACGGCCGCACTGACCGCGGCGACCTGGTCGGCGGCCACGATCAGCACGAAGCCGATGCCGCAGTTGAAGGTGCGCCACATTTCGCTGTCGGCCACGGCGCCTTCCTTCTGCAGCCACTGGAACACCGGCGGCAGGGTCCAGGCATCGGCCTTGATGTCCAGGCCCAGGCCGTCGGGCACCACGCGGATGATGTTCTCGGTCAGGCCGCCACCGGTGATGTGGGCCATGCCGTGGATCGCCGCGCCGTGGGTCTTCAGCAGCGCCAGGATCGGCTTGACGTACAGGCGGGTCGGCGCCATCAGCGCATCGACCAGCTTGACCCCGCCCTCCAGTTCCAGCTCGGCCGGCTGGCCGGCGCGGTCGTAGATGCGGCGCACCAGCGAGTAGCCGTTGGAGTGCGGGCCGGAGGAGGCGATGCCGATCAGCACGTCGCCGGCGGCCACGCTGGCGCCGTCCTTCAGCTCGCTCTTCTCGACGCCGGCGACGGTGAAGCCGGCCAGGTCGTACTCGCCCGGGGCATACATGTCCGGCATTTCCGCGGTTTCACCGCCGATCAGCGCGCAACCGGCCTCGGTGCAGCCGTTGGCGATGCCGCCCACGACCGCCGCAGCGGTGTCGATGTCCAGCTTGCCGGTGGCGAAATAATCCAGGAAGAACAGCGGCTCGGCGCCCTGCACCAGCACGTCGTTCACGCACATGGCGACCAGATCGATGCCGATCGTATCGTGGCGGCCCAGCTGTTGTGCAAGCTTCAGCTTGGTGCCCACGCCATCCGTACCCGAGACCAGGACCGGCTCGCGGTACTTGTTGGAGAGGTCGAACAGGGCGCCGAAGCCACCCAGCCCGCCCATGACTTCCGGGCGGAAACTGCGCTTCACCAGCGGCTTGATGCGCTCGACCAGCTCATTGCCCGCGTCGATGTCGACACCGGCGTCGCGATAGGTCAGGGGAGAGGGATGGGACGGGGAATTGGTCACGGGCGTCGGCGCTGCGCTGGGGTGAAAGCGCGATTTTAACAGGCCACGTTGGCGCGCAGGCCCTATTCGGGCAACAATTCCCCCCGGATACGCTCAATGGAAGTCCTGATGCGCCGCAGCCTCTTTTTCATGATGTTCCTCGCGTTGTGCCTGCCGGTGGCCTCGATGGCCCAGAGCGGCCTGCGCACCGAAGGCGATGTGGCCAGTGCCAGTGGCGCTTACGAGGCCGAGGTCCCGGTCAACAGCCAGGCCGATTCGGACCGCAACGGTGCCCTGGCCAGGGCGCTGGGCAATGTGCTGGCCAAACTGTCGGGCGACCGCAGCGTGATGAGCCGCCCCGGCGTGATGCAGGCCCTGCGCAATGCCAAGGATTACGTGGCCAGCTATGACTACCGCCAGGACCAGAGCACCTCGGCCGGTGGCGCGCCGAGCTACCGCACGATCCTGGTCGCCCGGTTCCGCGAGGATGACGTCGATGGCCTGATCTCGGCCCTCGGCCTGCCGCTGTGGCCGCAGCCGCGTCCCAAGCCGGTGATCTGGCTGGCCATCGACGACGGCTCCGGCCCGCGCCTGGTGACCGTCCAGCAGGCCAATGCGGCCCGCCCGCTGCTGAATCGCGCCATCGAGCGCGGCTACAAGCTGGGCCTGCCCTCGGGCAGCGCGGCCGAGCAGGCGCTGGTCGGCGCGATCTGGCGCCAGGACACCGCGTCCGTGGCCCGCGCCTCGGCGCGCTATGCCCCGCCGATGCAGCTGATCGGCAAGCTCTACCGCGATGGCAGCGGCTGGGTGGCCGACTGGGTGTTCGTCGACGGTGGCAAAGAGCTCAACAAGTGGACCACCAAGGACAGCGACGCCCGTCGCGCCATGGCCAGTGGCGCCGATGGTGCCGCCGATGCGCTGGTGCGCCGGTACGCCAAGGCCGGTGCCGCCACCGGTGCCGCCGGCACGTACACCATCGTGGTGCTGGGCCTGAACAGCGCCGAGGACTACATGCGCCTGGCCGCCGGCCTGCGCGAGACCGCCGTGGTCCGCAACGTCACCCCGGTGCGCGCCTCGGGCGACCGCCTGGAGCTGTCGCTGGAGATGACCACCGGCCTGGCCGGCCTGAACCGCATGCTGGGCGACAACGGCGTGATCGCGCCGACCGCGCCGCTGCCGGTGCCGATCGATGAAACCAGTCCCTCGGCCCTGCCGCCGCCTGCCAGCAACGAGTATCGCCTGCGATGATCCTCACCCCCGAAGCAGAAATCGCGCAGTTCCTCCGACGGTTGAAATTCGTACTGGTGGCGCTTTTCGCCGGCTGGGTGATCTGGCTGCTCGGCCCGATCCTGACCCCGTTCGTGCTGGCGTTGGCGCTGGCCTGGCTGGGCGACCCGCTGGTCGACCGGATCGAAGCGACCGGCCGCTCGCGCAACACCGGCGTGGTGCTGGTGTTCGTGGCCATGATCCTGCTGATCACCGCCGCGCTGCTGATCCTGGTGCCGATGATCGAACGCCAGGTCGCCACCTTGGTGGCGGCGATCCCGCAGGCGCAGCAGTGGCTGATGGAAAAGGGCATCCCGTGGTTCGAGCAGAAGACCGGGCTCGAGATCATGCAGTGGATGGACCCGGACCGCCTGATCGAATGGGTGCGCAGCCACTGGCAGCAGGCCGGCGGGTTCGCCAAGACCTTCTTCGGCTACGTGCAGCGCTCGGGCTTCACCATGGTCACATGGGTGGTCAACATCCTGCTGCTGCCGATCCTGGCGTTCTACTTCCTGCGCGACTGGGACAAGCTGGTCGAGCGCGTGGCCTCGATGATTCCGCGCAACCATGTCGGCACCATCACCAAGCTGGCGCGTGAGTCGGACGAGGTGCTGGGTGCGTTCATCCGTGGCCAGTTCCTGGTGATGATCGCGCTGGGCGTGGTGTACGCCGCGGGCCTGTCGCTGGTCGGCCTGAAGCTGGGCCTGTTGATCGGCCTGGTTGCCGGCCTGATCAGCTTCATCCCGTATCTGGGCGCGACCACCGGCATCGTGATGGCGGTGGCGGCGGCGCTGGTACAGGCACAGGGCTTCGATCTGAAACTGCTGATCCTGGTCGGCGTGGTGTTCACCGTGGGCCAGCTGCTGGAAAGCTACGTGCTGACCCCGCGCATCGTCGGCGACAAGATCGGCCTGCACCCGGTGGCGGTGATCTTCGCGGTGATGGCCGGCGGCCAGCTGTTCGGCTTCCTCGGCATGCTGCTGGCACTGCCGGTGGCGGCGGTCAGCAACGTGCTGCTGCGTTACGCGCACCAGCGCTATCGCCAGAGCGATCTGTATGCCGGTGAGAAGTCGGCGATCGTGCTCGATGCGTATGTCGACAAGCCCGAGATCGTGATCGTGGGCAACCCGAAGGGGCCGGACGCGCAGTGAGTGTCGTTCCGCAGTTGCCGCTTGCCCTGCGCTACCCGCAGGACGAGCGGTTGGAGACGTTCATCGGTGCGCCGGATGGTGCGCTGGCGCAGCTGCGCGCCATTGCCGTGGGCGCCGCGCATGACTGGGTGTACCTGGAGGGCGCGCCGGGCACCGGCAAGACCCATCAGGCGCTGGCGATGTGCTCGCTGGCCGAACAGGCCGGCCGCCAGCCGACCTACTTGCCGCTGAAGGCGGTGGTGGGGCGCACGCGCGCCGCGCTGGAATCACTGGAAGGCCGCGACCTGGTCGCGCTGGATGGGCTGGATGCCGTGGCCGGGCAGCGCGACGACGAAGTGGCGTTGTTCGATTTCCACAACCGTGCGCGCGCGACGGGGATCACCCTGCTGTACACCGCGCAGCACGCACCGGACCAGCTCGGGCTGGTGTTGCCGGACCTGCGTTCACGCCTGCAGCAGTGTGTGCGGGTGGTGCTGCAGCCGCTGGACGACGAAGGCCGCGCGGCGGTGCTGCGCGAGCGTGCGGCGCGACGTGGACTGGCGATCGATGAGGCGGCGATCGAATGGCTGCTGACCCGCACCGGCCGCGAGCTGGGCAGCCTGGTCAGCCTGCTGGACTGGCTGGACCGCGAATCACTGGCGGCGCAACGCCGCATCACCGTGCCCTTCCTGCGGCAGGTTCTGGAAGACGGTCCGCACCTGTTGTAAGGGCAGGGTCAGGCGTTCAGTTCCGCATCCAGCTGCGCCAGGCGTTCCGGTGTGCCCACATCGGTCCATCGGCCGCGATGGTGCTGGCCGGTCACGCGGCCCTGCGCCATCGCATGCCGTAGCAGCGGGGCCAGGCCAAACTGCGGGGGCGTTGCAGCGGCGCCGACGGTCGCGCCGATCACCGCGCGCCAACCGTCGATGATCGCCGGGCGGTACACGCCCACACCGGCATAGGTGAGTCGCGCGCCGTCGCCGTCATCGCTGACGCGACCATCGGCGTGCAGGATGAAATCGCCACGCGGGTGCTGCGCAGGATTGTCGACCAGCACCAGATGCGCATCACCGGCGGGCGTGCGCGGCAGCGTGGCGACATCCACATCCGTCCACACATCGCCGTTGATCACCAGGAACGGTGCCTCGCCGAGGATCGGCAGCGCGTTGAGAATGCCGCCGCCGGTTTCCAGCGGCACCGCGCCTTCGTCGACGAAGTGCAGCCGCAGCCCCCAGCGCGCACCGTCGCCGAGCGCGGGCGCGAACTGGTCGCCGAGCCACGCGGTATTGATCACCACCTCATTGATGCCTGCCGCGGCGAGCCGTTCCAGGTGCCAGACGATCAGCGGCTTGCCGCCAGCCACCAGCAATGGCTTGGGCGTGTGCAGGGTCAGCGGGCGCATGCGCTCGCCCTTGCCGGCCGAGAAGATCATCGCTTTCATGGGCGCGCCAGCACCGGCTCGGCGATGCGGGCCAGGGCCGGTTTGATCCGCAGCTCGAACAGGGCGTGCAGTGGTGCAAGTTCGGGATGGCGGGGCAGCACTTCGTCGAGGTACTGGATGAAACGGGGGGCGTCCTCGAAGTAGTGGCCCTTGCCGTCGCGGTCGCGCAGGCGGACGAACAGACCGAGGATTTTCAGATGGCGCTGCACGCCCATCCAGTCGGCATCGCGCAGGAACTGCGGCCATGGCCGCACCGGCAGCCCGGCGGCCAAGGCGAGCGCGTGATAGCGCGCCAGCCAGACGTCCACCCGCTCGATCGGCCAGCTCAGGAACGCGTCCTTGAACAGGCTGACCGGGTCGTAGGCGATCGGCCCGCGCACCAGATCCTGGAAGTCCAGTACCGCCGGGCCACCGTCGATCGGCATCAGGTTGCGCGGCATGAAATCGCGGTGGGTCAGCACCTGCGGCTGCTGCAGCGCGTTGTCCATCAGCAGGCGATGCATGCGCTGCAGGTTCTCGATCTCGCCACAGTCCAGCTCCAGGCCGAGGTGACGCTGCAGGAACCATTCGTCGAACAGGCCGGCGTCGCGCTGCAGCAGCGCCTCGCCGAAGCTGCCCATGCCCTCCGGCACCGGGATCGACTGCAGCCGGATCAGCTGTGCGAACGCGGCATCGAACCAGGCGTCGGCGTTGCTGGTGTCGATATGGCGGGCCAGGGTGGGGCCGCCCAGGTCTTCCAGCAGCAGGAAACCGTTGTCCTCATCGCGCGCCAGTACCTGCGGCACGCGTACACCATGGGGCTCGAGCAGGTCGTGCATGCGCAGCCACGGCCGCACGTCCTCCAGCCCCGGCGGGGAGTCCATCACGATGTGGCTGCCGCGCGCGCTGGTGGCGCGCCAGTAGCTGCGGAAACCGGCGTCGACCGAGGCACGGTCGAGCGCGGTGGCCGGGTCGCCGAGGGCGGCGCAGGTCCACTGCCGGCGGAGTTCGGCGCGCAGCGGATCGGAAGCAGGATCGTTCATGGACGGGTACGTCGAAGCGGCGCCGGGGGGCGCGCGGGAAAGAAGAGAGGGGCGGTGCTCAGCGCTTGCTGCTGAACAGCCGAAGCACGGCCAGGACCACGACCGCACCGAGGATGGCGCCGATGAACCCGGCGGGCTCGCCGCGCGCATACCAGCCCATGTACTGGCCGAACCAGCCGGCCAGCAGGGCGCCGACGATGCCGAGCACGATGGTCAGCAGGCAGCCCATGCGGTTGTTGCCGGGCATGAAGAAACGCCCGAGCAGACCGACGACGAAGCCGACCAGGATGATGTAGAGCCAGCTGGTGCTGCCAAACAGTCCGTTCATGCCAAAGACGTCAGTAGAGGGTGGACGCAGCCTAGCAAGGCCAGGCTGCGTCCGCCAACGTCAGCAGCAGCCGTGGCCGCCGTGACGGGTGCCGCTGTCGGCGGCGACCGGCGAACCGCTGGTCTCGCCACGCAGGCTGGCCGCGTAATGCTCGCTGATCACCTTGGACACGCACGAGGTCACGCGCTTGCCCATCGGGATGTGCAGGAACTCGTTCGGGCCGTGTGCATTGGAGTGCGGGCCGAGCACACCGGTGATCATGAACTGCGCGCCCGGGAACTTCTCGCCGAGCATGCCCATGAACGGGATCGAGCCGCCTTCGCCCATGTACATCGCCGGCTTGCCGAAGAAGGTCTGGCTGGCATCGTCGATCGCCTGGGTCAGCCACGGCGCCATCGCCGGAGCGTTCCAGCCGCTGGAGGCCTTTTCCAGGTCCAGCTTCACTTCCGCACCGTTCGGCGGATCGCGCAGCAGGGCTTCCTTGAGCAGCTCGCCGCAGGCCTTGCCGTCCGCGGTCGGCGGCAGGCGCAGCGACAGCTTCACCGCGGTATGCGGACGCAGCACGTTGCCGGCAGACGCCAGCGGCGGCAGGCCGTCCACACCGGTGACCGACAGCGCCGGGCGCCAGGTGCGGTTGAGCACCAGTTCGGCCAGGTCGTCGTTCATCGGCCGCAGGCCGTCGACCATCGGGAATTTCTCGAAGATCGCGGTGTCCACCACTTCGGCGGCACGCTTGGCCTGTTCCTGGCGCTCGGCCGGGATCTCGACGTTCATGCCGTCGATCAGGATGCGGCCGGTGTTCTCGTCCTCGATGCGCGAGATCAGCTGGCGCAGCAGGCGGAAGCTGGACGGGATCACGCCGGAGGCATCGCCGGAATGCACGCCTTCGTTGAGCACCTTGACCGAGAAGTTGCCGCCGGTCAGGCCGCGCAGCGAGGTGGTGCACCACAGCTGGTCATAGTTGGCGCAGCCCGAATCCAGACAGACGACCAGCGACGGCTTGCCGATGCGGTCGGCCAGGTGGTCGACATAGGCGGGCAGGTCGTAGCTGCCGGATTCTTCGCAGGCTTCGATCAGGATCACGCAGCGTGCGTGCGGCAGGCCCTGTTCCTGCAGCGCCAGCACGGCCGCCAGCGAACCGAACATCGCGTAGCCGTCATCGGCGCCGCCGCGGCCATACAGCTTGTCGCCGCGCAGCACCGGGTTCCACGGGCCGAGATCGTCGTCCCAGCCGGTCATTTCCGGCTGCTTGTCCAGGTGACCGTAGAGCAGGATGGTGTCGTCGCCGGTCTCGGCGCCGGAGGCCGGGATTTCCAGCAGCAGCAGCGGGGTGCGGCCTTCCAGGCGCACGACCTCGACGGTCAGGCCCGGCAGCTTCTGAGCCTTGGCCCAGGTTTCCATCAGGGTGACGGCCTGTTCCATGTAGCCGTTGGCGACCCAATCGGCGTCGAACATCGGCGATTTGTTGGGGATACGGATGTAATCGACCAATTGCGGGACGATCTCGTTGTCCCACTTTTCACTGACGAATTGGCCGAGCTTGGCGCTGTCCATCTGAACTCCGGAGTGCTTTTGACAAGTCCCGCCATTCTACGCCTGCGCTGGGGTAGGTATTTCCCTACACCACTTCGGGTGTTAGGCCTGCTGTGTGAAGGTGCCGTGGACGATAGGCTGTGTGTATGTGGCGAGGGACGCTGGAACCTTCGACAGGATTGCCGGCAGGGGCCGGTTCCGAGCCACAAGGAGTTACACAGTGGGACCTTGGTTTTCGTGCAGGGCGCTGGTGCTGGGACTGCTGTTGAGCGGAATGGCCTTCGCGGCCGATCGGATCAACATCAATACGGCGGATGCGTCGACGCTGCAGCAGGGATTGGCGAACGTGGGGCCGATGAAGGCCGAAGCGATCGTCGCGTACCGGCGACAACACGGACCCTTCGAACACGTCGAGGATCTGGCGCGGGTGAAGGGGATAGGGACAGCGACCGTCGAACGGAATCGACAACGGATGACGACCGGCGCCAGGCAGGCACCGGTCGAGGCACCGCCCAGGAGGGCAGCGCCGGCCTCCGTACCGAGGCGCTGAACAACAGGACGGGTCGGGACAGGCAGGACGCCGGTCACTGGTCGCCACGGCAGGAGGCCGCGGCGGCACCGACAGCTGCAGGACGCAGCACGCACGGAAGCGGCGCGGAAGGATTGGCGCGGACCCACCAGGACGGTGGCATCCAGACCCCGGGAAGGGCTGAGATGGCGGAAGCATATACGGCCGAGTGCACGGAGCATGGCCGGCACCCAGACTGGGCAGGATGCACAGGGGGAAGGCGGGATGCCGACAAGGATGTATCGATTGCCCGGTCTGCACAGGGATGTGTGGCCGGGCAATTACTTTTTGTGCTCCCTTGTTTTCGCGAACGCATGCAGGCACTTCGTGTAGCGTGGCGGCATCTCTTCGAATGGATGCACGACATGGCAGTACGCAGCACGCTGTTGAGTCTGGCGCTCGGGACGCTGCTGGCGACCGGGATGCTTCCCGCCACCGCCGCCAACACTGCGCCGACGGCCACCAAGACCACCGAGGCCCCGCGCGGCCCGACCGATCTCAAGCCCGGCGAATTCCTCTGGCACCCCGAGATTTCTCCGGCCGGTCCGATCGTGCTGGTGGTCAGCCTGGATGAGCAGCGCGCCTACGTCTACCGCAACGGCATCGCGATCGGCATGAGCACGATCAGCTCGGGCAAGACCGGGCATGAAACGCCGACCGGTGTGTTCACGATCCTGCAGAAGGACAAGGACCACAAGTCCAACCTCTACAACAGCGCGCCGATGCCTTACATGCAGCGCCTGACCTGGGATGGCATTGCGCTGCACGGCGGCAGCCTGCCCGGGCATCCGGCCTCGCACGGTTGCGTGCGGCTGCCGCAGGCGTTCGCGCAGAAACTGTTCGGTGAGACCCATCGTGGCGATACCGTGGTGGTGGCCGATGCCAAGAGCGCACCGATGACGCTGGCCTATCCGGCGGTGCTGGCACCGGTCAGCAGCACCGGCAAACCGCTGGTCGAGAGCACCGACGCCCCGGCGCATTACTGGAACGATGCGGCGGCCCCGGCCGGCCAGGTGGGCATCCTGGTCAGCCTGCACGACCAGCGCCTGTACGTGCTGCGCGACGGCGTGCTGATCGGCGAGTCGCGGTTGGAAGCCAAGGCCCTGCCGGCCTTCGAGGGGACGACCCTGTTCGTGATGGGCCAGGGCTACCAGGACAACCCCAGCCCGCTGGACCCGCACCGCCCGCTGCACCGCTGGACCGCCTATCCGCTGCTGGGCCAGACCGCCGCCAATGCGACGCCGGACCTGCTCGCCACGCCCAGCCTGCCGATGGCGCTGCCGCCGGAATTCGCCGAGCAGCTGTACAGCGTGCTGGTGCCTGGCACCACGCTGCTGGTCACCAGCCTGCCGGCGGTACGCCCGGTGGCCGATGAACAGAACCTGCAGCCTGTCTTGGAATCGGACGCCGGTGGGTCCACTTTGTAAGGGTTGCCTCCGGTTGGCGTGCTGCCCATGTCCGTTGTGAAATTGCTGCCTGCCGCGTTCTGCGGCCTGATCGCGTCCGCCACGGCCGGCGCGGCCAGCCCTGCGCCGGCCCCGACCGCCAGCCCGGTGCAGATGGCCGAGATGCTGGCCAAGGCCGCGCCGGCCGCGGATAAGCAGGTGCTGCAGCTGGCGGCCCGTGCGATGCACTGCGCGCTGCGTCGTCCGGAACTCGGCATCGACCCGGGCAAACTGAGCGTGATCGATTACTCGCGACCCTCGACCGAACCGCGCATGTGGATTTTTGATCTGACCCGCCAGCGGCTGCTGTTCGAGGAGTGGGTCGCGCATGGCCGCAACAGTGGCGACAACCGCACCCAGCATTTCTCCAACAAGGACGGCAGCTTCATGTCCAGCCTGGGTGCGTTCACCGCCAAGGAAACCTACATGGGCGGCAACGGCTATTCGCTGCGGCTGGAAGGACTGGAACCGGGCTTCAACGACCACGCCCGCGACCGCGCGATCGTCATCCACGGCGCGCCGTACGTGAATCCTGCGATCGCGCGCCTGCAGGGGCGCCTGGGCCGCAGCCTGGGCTGCCCGGCGGTGCGCCTGTCCGTGGCCCGGCCGCTGATCGACAGCCTGCGCGGCGGCACGATGGTGTTCGCGTATTACCCCGACAAAGACTGGCTGGCGCGTTCGCGCCTGCTCGAACCCGATTGCGGCGGCGCGTCCTGAGCGCACTGCGGTGCGCCGCTCAGGCACACTAGGCGCATGTCGACCGATACCGTCCTGGGCGCGGCCAGCCGCGTCATTCCCTCCTTCGAGTACCGCCGCGAACGCTGGCGCAATGGCCTCGGCTGGACCCGCGAGATCCTGCGCCTGCCCGACAACGACAACTGGCAGGTGCGCCTGTCGATCGCCGAGATCGAACAGGACGCCGCGTTCTCCGCGTTTCCCGGCATCGACCGCGAACTGGTGCTGCTGCGTGGCGAAGGCCTGCGCCTGCGCTTCGCCGACGGCGCCGTGCACACACTGATGCCGCCGCATGAGCGCCTGCGCTTCGCCGGTGAAGCGCAGGTCACCGGCGAACTGGTCGATGGCGTGACCCACGATTTCAATCTGATGTGGCGGCGCGATGCCGTGCAGGCCGAGCTGCTGCACCGGCCGCTGGTGGGCAGCATGTTCTTCTTCACCGAGCCGGAGGCGGCGTGGGCGATTCATCTGCTTGCCGGTCAGGCCGAATTCGAGGGCGAGCCGTCGCTGGCACCGCTGGCCGCCGGTGATACCGCCTGGTTGGCGGCCGGTGAGCGCCGACGGTTTGCATTGCATGGCGGCGGCGAGTTGCTGGCGATCCGCGTGAGTGCGGGCGGCCGCGCTGCGTGAGCAGCGGCACGTAACCTCAGTACACGTCGCGCCGGTAGCGACCGGCCACGATCAGCGCTTCTTTGCCGTCGCGACCCAGCGCCTGCTCGATCACCGCATCCACCGTCGGCGCCATGCCCTGCAGGCTGCCGCAGACCAGGATGGTGGCCCCGTCATGCACCCACTGCTGCAGTTCGCCGATGTGCGCCTGCAGACGGTCCTGGATGTAGTGATGCTCGCCACCATCGCGACTGAACACCGTATCCAGCCGCGCGATCCAGCCATCGCGCAGCCAGGCGCGCAGGTCGTCGCCGAAGAAGAAGTCGTGCGCGGCCGTGCGTTCGCCGAACAGCAGCCAGTTGCGGCGCGCGCCGGCGCTGATGCGCTCGCGCAGGTGGGCGCGCAGGCCGGCGATGCCGGTGCCGTTGCCGATCAGGATCAGCGGCGTCGCGGCGGCGACACCGTGGAAATTCGGGTTGCTGCGGAAGCGCAGATCGATCTGCCCCTCCAGCGCGGCGTGATCGCACAGCCACCCGCTGCCCAGCCCCGGCGTCCCATCCGGACGCAGCTGGCGGCGCAGCAGCAGCTGCACCTGGCCTTCGGCAGGCAGGCTGGCGATCGAGTACTCGCGGTGCGGAAGCGGACGGAGTGCGGCCACCAGTGCGGTCGTGTCGGCCGATGCCGGAATTTCGTCGGCATCCGGGAGGTGCGCCCGCGCGAGATGCGCACGCAGCGGCCGTCCATCGATGTCCGCATCGCCCTCCCACGCGGTATCACGCAGCCAGGCCTCGACCTCGGCCGGTGCATGCTGCGGTCCGATCTCGACGACGTCGCCGGCCTGCCACAGCGGCAGCACGCCGTCGGCCGGCACCAGCGTGATGCGGTAGGTCGGCGCGCCCGGGCTGCCCGGGTTTTCCAGGTGCCGCGCCTGCAGTTGCCACGGCAGATAGTCGGCCGGCGCCCAGTCCGGCAGTTCGGTGGCTTCACCGCCCAGCTGGCCGAGCAGTTGCTGCCAGTGGCGCAGTGCGCCGGGATCGGCGTTGTCCACCTCGACCGTGTCGAACAGCGGATGCGCGCCGTGCTGGCGCAGCCACGCATCGAGCTGGTGGCCGAACGCGCAGAAGTGCCCATAGCTGCGGTCGCCCAGCGCCAGCACGCCGTACTGCAGTTGTGGCAGGGCCAGCGACTGCGGCATCACGTTGCGCAGGAAGGGCAGCGCATGATCCGGCGCATCGCCTTCGCCGGTGGTGCTGACCACGAACAACACCTGCCCGCTGCGCTGCAGAAGCTCGGCCGTCACCGCATGCAGCGCGCGGATGCGGACCGGCAGTCCGGCAGCGCGCAACGCGTCCGCACTGCGTTCGCACAGCTGCTGCGCGAAGCCGGTCTGGCTCGCCCAGACCAGCAGGATGGGGGCGGGTCCGTCATCGGCCACGCGCGCCTCGCGCGGTCGTCCACGCCACCAGATCAGCGCGCAGAACGCCGCATAAAGCAGCAGGCTGCCGGCGGCCCAGCGCCACTGCGCGGCCAGGGGTGCGCTCTGCCACCACGCTTCACCCAGATGCAGGCGCAGCAGCGCCCAGGCGATGGCCGCCAGCACCAGAATCACCGCCAGGTTGCCCAGCCACGCACGGGAAGGACGCAGACTCATGCCGCGTCCACGCGGTCGTCGGCGAGCAGGTGTTCGAATGCGGGACTCATGTGTTCCTCGATACCGTGCGTCCCCCGGCTGACAAAGCGTGCGGCCAGCGCATGGGTGCGCGCAAATGCCATGCCGTCGTCGGCGCCCATCACCGTCAATGCGGTGGCCCAGGCATCGGCCTGCATGGCGCTGTCGGCAACCACGGTGACCGCGGCCGCGGCGCGTGTGACCGGCGCACCGATGCGCGGATCCAGGGTATGGCTGTACTGCTCACCGCCGTGCTCGAAATGGTGCCAACGATCACCGGAGGTGGCGACCGCACGCTCCGTCAGCGCGAGCACGCGCGGCGGATGGTCTGCCTGCGCATCGTCTTCCGGAGCGGATTCCACCAGCACGCGCCACGGCTGACTGTCGGGCTTGCGTCCGAACCCGTGCAGCTCGCCGCCGACTTCCACCAGCGCTGCCTGCACACCGTTCTGGCGCAGCCACGCGCTGACCTGGTCGACGCCAAAGCCCTTGGCGATCGCCGAGAGATCCAGCGCCAGCCCACCGGGTTGCCGCAGGCGACCGGGCTGCCACTGCAGGCGTTGCCAGCCACACCGCGCACGGGTCGCGGCGAGGGCGGCCGCATCGGGAATCTGCCGGGCCTGCGCCTGCGCGCCGAACCCCCACAGCGCCACCAGCGGACCCACGGTCGGATCGAAGGCGCCGCCACTGCGCTGTGCGATCTCCAGCGCGCACTGCAGCACCGTGTCGAACAACGGCGGCAACGCCTGCCATTCACCGGCGGGCGCCCGGTTGAAACGCGCGATATCGCTGTCGGCTTCCCACGTGCTCATCTGCGCCACGATGGCGTCCAGCTGCGCCTGGATGCCGGCGTGCAGCGGATGCAGGTCGCGGCTGCGTGCCACGGCCAGCTTTACCTGCCACGTGGTGCCCATGGTGTGGCCGCCGAGGCTGGCGATGTCGAGATCCGGGTTGTTCATGGAGGTGGGCACGTCGGGGCCTAGTAAGCCCGATGGCCGGACTGCGTCGGGTGAAAGCCCCCGTCGTGTCGAGGGGGGCGGGTGAGGTGGAGGGCGCGTGCAGCGCCTGCGCCGCAGGCGGTTACTCCGGCAGCACTTCCAGCGTGGCCACGTAGCTCAGGCGACGCTTCTTGGCTTCCTTGATCGAGGTCTTGCTGTCCTCGGTGCCGGTTTCCAGCCAGTACATGCCCGCTTCCGGCCAGGTGACGGCGAACTCGCCCTTGGCATCGGTGCTGACCTTGATCTCGTCCTGCGCGTTGCGGTACCGGGTGCCGCCGCGGGTGATCTCGAACGCCAGGCCGGCGGTCGGCTTGCCGTCGACCAGCACGCGGAAGCGCGCGGCTTCACCGGCGACCAGATCGTTCGGGTGGGCCAGCGCGATCATCTCGATGCCCTGGTTGGTCGGCTTGAGCGCGGTGTCGTTCGGGGTGCCGTTGGTGACGAAGGTCTCCACGCGGCCGACCGACTGCGAGACCTGCAGGTTCTTCGCGTTCTTCGGCACCTCGGTGGCGAAGGTGGCCGGGGTACCACGCCAGCGCTTGGGCTTGCCGTCTTCTTCCCAGCTGGCCGACAGGCCGTTGTTGATCGTGGCCAGGCGGTAGGTGCCCTGCTGGGTCAGCTCGACATCGAACACGCTGCGGAACTTGCCGGTCGCCGCGTTCTGCGGCTGCACGGTGCTGCCATCGGGCGCGGTGATGATCAGGTTGTCCAGGCGCAGCGGCACGTGGTTGAAGTAGAACAGGTCGTTGGAGACCGCCGCATCGACGGTGATCCACGGGTTGGTGCCCGCGATCACGGTCTGCGAGGGCTGCAGCCAGGCCTTGTGGGCCAGGGCGGAGAACGGAAGTGCGGCGGCCATGGCGGCGGCGAGGACGAGCGTGCGCTTCATCGAAAAACTCCAGGTGGATGGGGTATCAGGGCTTGGCGGACAGGGTGACCAGACCGAGTTCGGTCGCGCCCTGGGCCTTGCCCGTCTGTGCGGCCGTGACCGGCCAGGTGAAGGGGATTTTGAGCAGTTCGCGGCCGCCGACTTCGCGCACCGCTTCCACCACGAGGGTGTAGTTGCCCGGCGCGAGTGCCTTGAGCGCCGGCTGCTTGTCGTTGAACGACAGCGCATGCTTGCCGACCGGGCGGGTCGGACCGGTCACGCCGTCCACCGGCACCTCCAGGGTGCGGCCGCTCTTGCGCCACCACTGGCGCAGGTCAGGCAGCCACTTGGTGCCATGGCCTTCGCTGTTGCCGGTCTGCTGGTACCAGACCGACAGGTTGGCGGCGACCTTCTGGTCGGCACCTTCCAGCCACACGGCCACATACGGGCGGTGGTACTCGGCCACGTTGAGCTTGGGCACCTCGACATTGATGTCCAGGGTGGTGGCGTAGGCCGGCGAGGTGGCCAGCAGGCCGCTCAGGGCGATGGTCAGGGTGACGCGCATGGTGTGCGGCTCCGGGAAGGGAAGGTCAGTGGATGAGGATCAGGGCGATCAGCAGCGGGATCAGCAGGCCCAGGCCGACCAGCGGCCAGGTCATGCGGCGCTGGCGGGCATGCAGGTGCAGCAGGAACAGGCCGGTGATGCAGAACACCAGGCAGGCCACGGCGAAGATATCCAGGAACCAGCCCCAGGCGGGCCCGGCATTGCGCCCTTTATGCAGATCGTTGAAATAGGACACCCAGCCGCGCGCGGTGGATTCGTACTCCACGGCGCCCGATTCGCGGTCGATGCTCAACCAGGCATCGGCCCCCGGGCTGGGCAGGGACAGGTAGATTTCGCCATCGGACCATTCGGCCGGGCGGCGCCCGATCGAGATGCCGAGCTGCGCATCCAGCCAGCGGGTGGCCACGCGGGGAATCGGTGCGTGGCCATCGGCGCGCTCGCCGAGCTTGCCGAGCAGGTCGACAGGCAGCTCCAGCTGGCGGCTGACCACCTCCGGCTTGGCTTCGATCCTGGATGCGTGGTTCAAGGTGATGCCGGTCGCGGCGAACAGCAGCATGCCGATCAGGCACACCGCGGAGCTGATCCAGTGCCACTGGTGCAGCGTGCGCAGCCAGAAGCCGCGGCGTTGTTGTTGCACGCTGGAAGAGGGAGCGCTGGTGGCCACGGTCGCAGGAGGAAGTGCTGAGGGGCGAATTACACCATTGATGAGAATGATTCGCAATTTGTGGGCAAAAAAAGGGCAGCGAACCGTTGCCTGCGCGCTGCCCGAGGTCAAGGCCCGTGGCGGCGTCACTCGGGACGCCGCCACGGGGTGCCTCAGAACTTGGCGTTCACTGAAATCCAGTAGCTGCGACGCTGGTCCTTGGTGGCGTAGTCGTCCACGCAGTTGAATTCGCTGTCGCTGATCAGCACGCAGGACTGCGAGACGAAGTCCTTGTCGAACAGATTGTTGACCCGCGCGTTGACCGTCAGCCAGGTGTTGATGTCCCAGCTGCCGCCGAGGTGGAAGATCGTGTAGTCCTCGTAGTAGCGGGTCTGCGAGCTGCTCACGCCGCCGACGTTGCTGACCAGCGTGTCGCGGTAGCGGTCGTAGCGGCCTTCGCCGATCAGCGACAGGCTGACCGCTTCGTTGATCTGCCAGTTCAGGCTGGCATTGGCCATGTGCCTGGCCGGGTTGCCGGTGATGGGCAGGCCCTTGCCGGTGCCGCTGGTCTGCTCGCTCCTGGTCCAGGTGTAGTTGCCGCGCAGCTGGAGGGTGTCGAGCAGATCGACCTGGGCAGCCGCTTCCACGCCGCGGGTTTCGGCCTTGTCGATGTTCACGCTCTGGCCGAAGGTGCTGTAGCCCAGCTCGGCCCAGCCCGGGCCGATGTCCACGCAGTAGCTGCCATCGTCCGGGGCGACTTCGCAGTTGGCGAAGGTGCCGCCGCTGGCGATCTTGTCATCGAACTTGTTGAGGAAGCCGGTGACGTTGAAACCCCAGCGATCGCCCTCGTAGTACGCGGCGATTTCGTAGTTGGTGCTGGTTTCCGGCTTCAGGTTGGGCGAGCCGACCAGCGGGGTCACGCCCTGGCCACCGAAGCCGACGATGCCCGGGAACAGCTGGTCCGGACGCGGGGTCTTGTAGCCGGTGCTGACGCCGCCCTTGAGGGTCCAGGCATCGTTGGCGTTCCATACCAGGTAGGCACGCGGGCTGACGTGGCTGCCGAAGATGTTGTGGTCGTCATAGCGCACGCCGACGGTGGCGGTCAGGGTGTCGGTCAGCGACCAGTTGTCCTCGGCGAACAGCGCCCACATGCGGTGCTGCTGCTTGACGTTGGTCTTGTAGCCGTTGCCGTCCATGCCGAACACGCCATCGACCATGTCGGTGTCGTTGTACTGGCCGCCGACGGTCAGCTTGTGCGCGCCGAAGGTCAGGTCGAGCATCGTGTCCAGCACGTTGCCCTTCAGTTCCATGGTGCGCAGCGGGCGCGGCAGGAAGGCCTGCAGGCGCGCCAGCTCGGCGGCGTTGAGCGCACCCAGCCCGTTGCGCGCGCCGGCCGCGCAGTTGGCGGCGGCGCCGGTGCGGCGGCAGACGTCGTTCCACAGGCCCTGCAGATCCGCGCGCTCGTCCAGCGTCAGCGGCAGCGAGCGGCCGAGGTTGTTGCTGGTGATGTGGGTCAGCGTGGTCTGCCAGGTGCCGAATTCATAGCGGCCCTGGTGGGTCAGCGCCAACTGGTCGCGCTCGTAGCGCTGGTAGGCGGTGTAGCCCACGCGCGGCTGCACCACGCGGCGGCTGACGGTGCCGGTGCCGTTCGGGTTGGGGATCGTCGCGTTGCCGACGCGCCACAGGCTGGCGAGGCTGTCCAGGGTGCCGGTCTGGCCTTCGCTGTTGTCGTACTTCTGGCGCGACACGTCGTAGTCCAGCCACAGCTCGTGGTCGTCGTTGACGATGAAGTTCAGGCGCAGGCCGGTGTTCCAGTTGGTGTTGGCTACCGCCTTGCCGCCGCCACCGAAGCCGATGCTGCGCGACCACATCGTGCCGTCGGGCAGCTGGAGGTCGTCCCATTCCGGGTTGGAGGCTTTGGCGTCGTAGTAGCTGCCGCGCACCGACAGGCCCAGTCGGTCCTTGATCAACGGGCCGCTCAGGTAGACATCGGTGCTGCGCGCGTCACCGAACTGGTCGTCCTGCTGCAGGGTGAAGCCCTGGGTGACCGCGCCATGCCACTCGGTCTGGTTGCGACGGGTGATGATGTTGATCACCCCGCCCATCGCATCCGAGCCGTACAGGGTCGACATCGGGCCGCGCACCACTTCGATGCGTTCGATCGCATCCAGCGGCGGCATGTACGAGAACTGGCCGCCGCCGAAGTTGTTCGGATACAGGTTGCCGGCGTTGCTCTGGCGGCGACCGTCGATCAGCACCAGGGTGTAGTCAGACGGCATGCCCCGCATGGAGATGGTGGCGCGGCCGTTCTTGTCGGTCGGCTCCATGCCCACGTCGATGCCCTCCACGTCGCGCAGCGCATCCACCAGGCTGGTGTACGGGCGCTTGCTCAATTCTTCGCGGCTGATCACGCTGATGCTGGCCGGGGCATCGGCGATCTTCTGCTCGAAGCCGGCGGCGGTGACCACCACCTTGTCCAGAGTGGTCGGACCGGCGGCGTCGCCGTTGGCGAAGGCCGGGGCGCTCAGCGCACCGAGCAGGGCGAGGGACAGGGTGCAGCGGGACAGGGACGTGCGACGACGATGGCGCTGGGCCATGGGGGCAACCTCGGTAAGGAGAAAACGGACGCGACGTGGCAGGCCGCAGGGCGGCAGCACGCGCAGGTATCAGGGACGCCCGGGGCGGGCGCAACACGCAGGACCGGAGGCGGGGCGCGATGGCGCTGCCGGGGGCCGGAATTAGCCCTGCGGTGGGGCTTGGCCGCGCTGGACGCGCAGCCCGGGTGCGGCAGGCAGCGGCGTGGCCGGTGCCGAATCGATGGCGGGCACGATCCGCGGCGGCTGTGCCACCAGGGTGGCCATCAGCGAATCCAGGGATTCCACGACCGGCGGCAGTGAAGGCAGCTGCGGCGGCGTCGCGGCAGGGCGCGCGCTGGCGACCCGGCGCGGTTTGGCCGGGGCTTCTTCCTGCGGCGTGGTTTCCCCACCGCCGGCCGGGCGCTCGTCCATCGGCATCTGCAGGACCATGACGGTGCTGCCGGGGGCTGCCCGTTCCAGCACCGGCAGGCCGGTAAAGAGCATCGCCAGCACTGCGAGCCACGCCAGCACCACGGGCAGCGCAGGGCGTTGCCCGCGCATGGCGGTGGCGAAGCTGCGATGGCGGTGAGGGTGGCGCAAAAGGAGGCCCGGTAGCGGCGGACCGGATGTCCGGTTCGCAACGCGCCGAGATTGTAGTGAGATATGTTCCCAAGCGCAAATGGGAATGATTTGCGATTACGAAAGCCTATGGCGCCAGGCTCAGATCTCGCTCCAGCGTCGCAGGAGATTGTGATACACGCCGGTCAGCTGCAGTACGGCCGCGCTGTCGGCACCGGTGGAGCGCAGCGTTTCGATCGCACTGTCCATCTCCAGCAGCGTGCGCCGCGCGCTGTCATCGCGCACCATACTCTGCACCCAGAAGAATGAGGCCAACCGCGACCCACGGGTGACCGGGTTGACGCGGTGCAGGCTGCTCGAGGGATACAGCACCAGATCGCCGGCGGGGAGCTTCACCTCGTGCTCGCCGTAGGTATCGCTGATCACCAGCTCGCCGCCGTCATAGTCCTCCGGCGCGGTGAGGAACAGCGTGCACGATACGTCCGAACGCAGATGGCTGCGCTGTCCGTCCAGCGGGGTGATCATCACCGCCCCATCCACGTGGAAGCCGTACTCGCCGCCGCCCTGGTAGCGGTTGAAGCGGGGCGGCAGAATCCGCAGCGGCAATGCCGCCGCGAAGAACAGCGGATGCCGGTCCAGGGCGACCAGTACGATCCGGCCCAGCTCGGCCTTCAGCGGCGAGGCGTCGGGCAGTTGTTCATTGCGCTTGACCTGCGCGCCCTGCGCGCCGACGGTCTCGCGCCCATCGGCCCATGCCGCCTCGGCCAGCGCGCGCTGGAGGTGGGCCAGTTCATCGGCGCTCAGTACGTCGGGAACATGCAGCAACATGACAGGGTCCTTGTACGACGCAGGGGAGGGCTCCCCTGCGCCGGCCGGTGGTCAGAAGCGGAAGTCCGCACTGAACAGGACGGTGCGCGGGGCACCCGGGGTGTAACGGTAGCCGCTCTTGTTGATCGCAGCCACGTACTGCTTGTCGAACAGGTTGTATGCGTTCAAGCGCAGCACCAGATGCTCGTTGATCGCATACGAAGCCACCGCATCGTAGACCGTGTAGGACTTGGTGAAGGCCGGGGTACCGACCGCACCGTCCGTGCCGCGATGCATCTGGCCGGCGTAGCGCACGCCGCCGCCGATCGTCAGGCCGGACGGGAAGGCATAGCTGGTCCAGCTGGTGAAGGTGTCGCCCGGGGTGTAGGTCAGGTTGCGGGTGCCGTCGGCGGCGACGTTGGCGCCTTCATCCACCTCGGTATCCAGATGGCTGTAGCCCGCCGAAACCGACCAGTTGTCGGTGATGCGGCCCACGGTGGAGACCTCGATGCCCTGCACCGACTTCTTGCCGGTCTGGGTCGGGTTGCCTGCATCGTCCAGGACCTGCGTGTTGATCTCGTTGCTGACCTCGGTCTTGAACAGCGCCACGTTGAAGGCGAGTGCGTCATCGAGGAAGGCCCACTTGGTCCCCACTTCGACGGTCCTGGCCTTCTGCGGATCCAGGCTCGGGTTGTCGGCGCTGCTGGCGGAGGTGCTCAGCTGGAAGTTGCTGCCGCCCGGCGGCTGCTGGGAGAGGGCGTAGTTGGCGTACAGGCTGACGATGTCATCGACCTTGTAGACCGCGCCAAGCTTCCAGTTGAGCAGGGTGTCCGAATGTTCAAGCGAGGGATTGGCGATCACCGTGCCGACCGGGTTGGCGCCACAGGCCGGACCACGGCCGCCGCACACCGATGCACTCTGGTACTCGGTCGTGTAGTGGTCGGCGCGCAGGCCCGCGGTGACCAGCAGGCTTTCGCCGAAGTTGAGGGTGTCGAACAGATAGACCGAGGAGGTGGTGGTCTTGCCGTGGCTGTCGGCACCGTTGTGTGCCCAGGTCAGTCCGGTCGCGTTCCAGTCCGGGGCATACAGGTTGGCCGGCGACCAGGTGGTGCCACCGGTGGCGGCCTGGCCGAAGCTCTTGAGCTCCTCGCGGGTGAATTCCAGGCCGGCGCTCAGGTTGTGCACGATCGCCCCGGTGGTGATGTCCGCGCGCAGGTTGAGCTGGTCGGTCAGGATCGTGTTCTGCTGGTCCTTGAAGGTCGGCAGGCTGCGCGCGATGGTGTAGGTGGCTGGATCGGCCGGGTTGGTGAAGCGGATGTTGCCGGTCGGTGCGCCATTGGCACCGCGCGTGCCGGTACCCATGAACGCGGTCAGCAGGTAATCCTGGTCGGTGCGGCCCCAGCGGGCGGTGTTGGTCACGCGCACGGCGTCGTTGACGTCGTGCTCGATGCGGAACGTCGCCATCTTCGCGGTGACATCGTCGTGGTCGGCGCGGGTGCCGTAGAAATTCTCCGGATCGACCGGCTGCCCGGCCAGCCGCTCCAGGCTGGGCTGCGGCGTCCAGCCCGGCAGGCCCAGGGTCGGCACGCCGCCGTCGGGCACGTTGTCCTGGTCCACGTAGAGCAGGTTGAGGAAATAGCGGGTACTGGTGCCGAGGCCGAACGCCAACGACGGTGCGATGCCCCAGCGGCTGTTGTTGACGTGGTCGCGGCCGGGCGGGTCGCTGTCCTGCCACATCGCATTCACGCGCAGCGCACTGGTCGCGCCGAGCGCCTGGTTCCAATCGGCGGTGCCGCGCTGCTGGCTGTCGGTACCGGCCGAGACTGTGCCCGACACGGCGTTGTGCAGGTTGGCCTGTTTGCTGACCATGTTGATCGCACCCGTCGGTGCCGAGCGGCCGTTGTCGGTGCCGGCCGGGCCCTTGGCCACCTCCACCTGCTCGGTATTGAACACATCCCGCGAGATCGAGCCGAGGTCGCGCACGCCATCGACGAAGATGCTGCTGGAGGTGTCGAAGCCGCGCATGAAAATGCTGTCGCCGGTGTTGGTGTTGCCGTTCTCACCCACGTAGAACGTACCCACCCCCGGGCTGTTGCGCAGCGCATCGGTCAGCGTGGTCGCACCCTGCTGGTTGAACAGGTCGCTGGTGATCACCTGGATCGTCTGCGGGGTGTCCTGCAGCGACTGGGTGAACTTCGGGGAAGCGACCTTGTCGGCCTTGAAGCCGCGCACGCCGCGCACATCGATCTGATCCAGGGTCTGCGGCGTGTTGCCGCTGGACTGTGCGTGCGCGATGACTGGCAGGACAGCCAGGCTCAGCCCGGTGACCAGGCCGGCAGTGGCGCGGCCGGCAACGGTGCGCGGAAAGGAAGAATGCTTGCGGCTCTTGATCATGGTGTGGACGATCCGGGAAGGGAAAGACGGGCGGCGCGGTGTGCGCGGGGCACAGCGGCTGGCAATGGAGAAGCGGGCACGCGAAGCCGTTCGCACTGCGCACAGGCGCAGGCACGGCACGCCCCACGCGGTGCGCGGGGCCGGAATCAGGCGTAGGGAGGCGCGTGGCCGGGGTTGAGCCGCAGCGAAGGTTCCAGCCGCTGCCGCCGCAGCGCATCGGACGGCCACAACGGGACCAGTGCCGTCCAGGCGGTACGCCGCTGACGCAGAGGCAGGCCGACATGGCCGAGTTCGGGATCGGGGCCGGACTCGGTGGCCGACAAGGGCTCTGCCGCCGGGAGTTCGGGCAGCGGCGTATCCGGGGCGGTCGCCGTCGGCGAGAGCTCCCAAGCCAGCGAGGTCCGTGCCGGCGCGTTGCCTGGCTCAGCGCCGACCTGCGTTCCGTTCAGCCCGCGGCACGCCAGCAGCACCACGCAGAGCGTGGCCCACAGGGCGAGAGCACCAAGAAGAGAGCGGTGGGCGGACACGGGTTACCGGACAGGCGCGACCGGCTGGCCGCAATGCCTATCGTAATAGGAACAATTCGCGTTTTCAAAACGCCGGCGTTCAGCCCGGGTCAGTCGCGATCGTCGCGGGCCCAGACGGCGTCGTGTTCCCGCTTGACCGGGAACTTCGCCACCGGTGAGTAGGCCGGCGCGCACAGCGCGGCGCCGTCGCGGATGTCGAAGCGGGCTCCGTGCAGGACGCACTCGATGCTGGCCTCGCCGGTATCGAAGGTGCCCGAGGACAGCTCGAACTCGTCGTGGGTGCACTGGTCTTCCAGCGCGTACAGCTCGCCGTCCAGGTTGAACACCACGATCGGCGTGCCGGTCACTTCATCGAAGGTGCTCTTCATTTCGCCGGGCAGCAGCTCGGCGCTGGCGCAGACGAAGGTCCAGGTTTCGCTCACGCGGGCACCACCAGCGGCTTTTCCAGGATCTCGAAGCGCAGATCGTCGCGCTTGGGAATGCCGAAGCGCTCGTCGCCGTAGGGGAAGGGCTTCTTGATCCCCGTGCGCAGGTAGCCCCGGCGCTCGTAGAAGGCGATCAGCTCGTCGCGGATGTCGATCACCGTCATCTGCATGACCGATACGCCCCACTCGCGTGCGGCGTGGGCCTCGGCCGCCAGCATCACCTGCTTGCCGATGCCGCCGCCCTGCTGGGCCGGATCCACCGAGAACATCCCGAAGTACCCCTTGCCCTGGTCATCGGCCACGTGCGCGCAGGCCAGCAGCTGGCCGTCGCGCTCGGCGAGCAGGATGGTGCTGCGCGGGCGCTCGAGGTCGGTCTGCAGGCCCTGCGCGTCGATACGGGCGCCATCGAGGATGTCGGCCTCGGTGGTCCAGCCGGCGCGGCTGGCATCGCCCCGGTAGGCGGAGGTGACAAGGGTGATCAGGGCGGGGATGTCGGCCGGCGTGGCGGCGCGGTAGGTCAGGGTGCTCATGCCGCCATTTTAGGCTGGCTGGGGCCCGGACGGAAACGACCTCCGGCGGCAACGAAAAACGCCGTGGCAGGCCACGGCGTTCCGGTGGGGCGCAGGCGGGGCAGGCTCAGCTCAGCAGCTTGCGCACCTTGTTCAGCGCCACGATGAAGCGTTCGATTTCTTCATGCGTGTTGTAGAACGCCAGCGACGCACGGCAGGTCGCGGCGACGCCGTAGTACTGCAGCAGCGGGTGCGCGCAGTGCTGGCCGGAGCGGACGGCGACGCCTTCCAGATCGAGCAGGGTGGCCAGGTCGTGCGAATGCGCGCCGTCCACCAGGAAGGAGACCACCGCCGCCTTGTCCGGCGTGGTGCCGAAGATGCGCAGGCCGTCGATTTTGTTCAGCTCTTCGGTGAAGTGCGCCAGCAGCTCGCCTTCGCGGGCTTCCACGTGGTCCAGGCCCAGCGACTCCAGGTAGTCCACCGCCACGCCCAGCCCGATGAAGCCGGCGATGTTCGGGGTGCCGGCTTCGAACTTGTGCGGGGCTTCGTTGAACACGGTGCCCTCGAAGCTGACTTCCTTGATCATCTCCCCCCCGCCGAGGAACGGCGGCATGGCGTCCAGGTGCTCGCGCCTGGCCCACAGCGCACCGGTGCCGGTCGGGCCGCACATCTTGTGGCCGGTGATGGCGTAGAAGTCGCAGCCGATCGCGGGGATGTCGACCTTGCGGTGCGGGACGGCCTGCGAGCCGTCGACCACGGTGATGATGCCGCGCTTGCGGGCCTCGCGGCAGATCTCCCGGACCGGGTTGACCGTGCCCAGGACGTTGGACACGTGGGCGACTGCGAGCAGCTTGACCTCGGGGGTCATGGCCCTGCGCAGCGCGTCCAGGTCCAGCGCGCCGTCCGGGGTGATCTCGGCCACGCGGAGGGTCGCGCCGGTGCGCTGGGCAACCAGCTGCCACGGCACGATGTTGGCATGGTGCTCCATGCGCGAAACCAGGATGACATCGCCGGCCTTCAGCCGCGGCAGCGCCCACGAATACGCCACCAGGTTGATCGCGAAGGTGGTGCCGCTGCACAGCACCAGCTCGCTGGCGCGCACGTTGAGGAAGCGCGCCAGCTTGTTGCGCGCGCCCTCGTAGGCATCGGTCGCTTCGGTGCCGAGCGCATGCACCGCGCGGCTGACGTTGGCGTTGTAGCGGCGGTAGAACTCGTCCACCGCGCCGATCACCTGCACCGGCTTCTGGCCGGTGTTGGCGTTGTCGAAGTACACCAGCGGCTTGCCATGCACTTCGCGCATCAACAGCGGGAAGTCCAGGCGCACGCGATCCCAGTCGGGCGCGGCGCCGGTATCGGCGACCGGGCGCGGCGTGGACAGGTTCATGCGACGCCCGCCAGGGCCAGCGCTCGGGTGAGCTGGGCGGTGAGCTGCTCGGTCAGGCGTGCGTCAAGGACGTTCAGCGGTTCATGGCAGAACGCCGCGCTCAGCAGCTGCTGCGCGCGATCGGCCGGCAGGCCACGCGAGCGCAGGTAGAACAGCGCATTCGCATCGAGCTGGCCGACCGTGGCGCCGTGCGCGGCCTTCACTTCGTCGGCATCGATCACCAGCGTCGGCTGGGTATCGATCTCGGCATCGGCGGAGAGCAGCAGGTTCTTGTTGGACAGGTTGGCGTCGGTGCCATCGGCGCCTTCGCGGATGTGGATGCCGCCGTGGAAGACCACGCGGCTGCGGTTGGCCGCCACGCCACGCCAGACCATTTCCGAGCTCGTATCGCGCGCGATGTGCTCGATGCCCAGGCGGGTGTCGACATGGCGACGGCCGTTGCCGAGCAGCACGCCGTTGGCGGTCAGCTGGGCGTTGTCGCCTTCCAGGCGGACGTTGAGCTCATGGCGGCTCAGCGCGGCGCCCAGCTCCAGATCGACACGGCGGTATCGCGCGTTGCGGGCCAGCACGGCGTCGGTGCGCAGCAGCGAGGTGGCGCGGGCGGCATCGGCCTGCACGCGGGCATGCGAGAGCACGGCGTCCTGCGCGAGGTGGACGTGCACCAGGGTGTTGTCCAGGTGTGCGGCATCCCCGACATGCAGGTGATGCTCGACCACGCCCAGCGCGGCACCGCTGCGCAGTTCGATCAGGTGGCGGTGGTGCCAGGACAGATCGGTATCGCCGGCCACGCTGATGAAGACCAGCTGCAGCGGCGCCTCGACCTGCACGCCTTCCTCCACGCGCAGCAGCACGCCTTCATCGGCAAGCGCGGCGTTGAGGCGGGCGAACACTTCCTCGCTGCGCTCGAATCGGCGCCCAAGGAAGCGCGCGGCTTCATCGCCGGCGGCCAGCGCCGAGGACAACGTGGCCAGCTGTACGCCGGCCGGCACTGCCGCGACATCGCTCAGCGCGCCGGACGGACGGCCGTTGACGAACACCAGCCGCGGCGACGGGATGTCGGCCAGCAGGGCGGCGTCGACCAAGGCCGGGGCGAGCGGGGCGGGCTGGAAGCTGCGGCGCTCCAGCTGGCGCAGCGAGGTGTATTTCCAGGCTTCGGTACGCGGGCCGGGCAGGCCGGCCTGCAGGGCGGCGTCCAGCTCGGCGCGACGTGCATCGCTGCCGCAGAAGCCGCTGGCGAGGGAATCGAGCAGGGCGCTCATCAGACCGCTGCCTCCGGCACCACGCGGTCCTTCAGGAAGTGGTAGCCGTGGGCTTCCAGTTCCAGGGCCAGTTCCGGGCCGCCGCTCTGCACGATCCTGCCGTCGGCCAGCACATGCACCACGTCCGGCTTGATGTAGTCGAGCAGGCGCTGGTAATGGGTGATCACGATGAACGAACGGTCCGGCGAACGCAGCGCGTTGACGCCGTCGGCCACGCTCTTGAGCGCATCGATGTCCAGGCCGGAGTCGGTTTCATCCAGGATCGCCAGCTTCGGCTCGAGCACGGCCAGCTGGAAGATCTCGTTGCGCTTCTTCTCGCCACCGGAGAAGCCTTCGTTGACGCCACGGTGCAGCAGCTCGTCTTTCAGGTGCAGCACGGCCAGCTTCTGGCGGACCAGCTTGAGGAACTGCATCGAATCCAGTTCCTCTTCGCCGCGCGCCTTGCGCTGGGCGTTGAGCGCGGCGCGCAGGAAGTAGGTGTTGTTCACCCCGGGGATTTCCACCGGGTACTGGAAGGCCAGGAACAGGCCGGCGGCGGCGCGTTCTTCCGGGGCCAGATCGAGCAGATCCTTGCCTTCGAACTGCACGCTGCCTTCGCTGACGTCATAGCCTTCGCGGCCGGCCAGGACATTGCCCAAGGTGGACTTGCCGGCGCCGTTAGGGCCCATGATGGCGTGCACCTGGCCCGGCTTCACGTCGAGCGAGAGGCCCTTCAGGATGTCTTTTTCGCCGATGCGTGCGTGGAGGTTGTCGATCTTCAACATGTCGATAATCGTCTTGTCAGATAGGGGAACTGGAGGCAGCGCGACTCAGAGGTCGTATTCGCTGCGCTCGAGGAATTCGTTGCGCAGGTAAGCGGTACGCGTGGTGGTCAATGCCGCCTTGGCGCCGGAGTACAGCATCGGGTACATCGAGCCGTACAGGAAACGCGGATTCTCATCCGCGCCCACCGGGTAGCGCGCTTCCAGGTCGGCGTCACGCAGCTGCACCCACAGCCGCTGTGCCGCTTTCACCTTCGCCAGCGCCACGGGCTCGCCGGCAAGCCGGGTCACGATCTGGCGGTAGACGGCATTCAATTCGGCATCGGCCTTCTTGAACTCCTGGTCGGCGCAGGCATTGAGTTCGAGCTGATTGCCGCCGGGATTGCACACCACGTCCTGCGCGAACGCCGGTGCCGCCGCGCACAGCAGCACGGCCAGGGTGAGCAGGCGCTTCATCCGACCGAGCCTTCCAGGCTGACGTCCAGCAGCTTCTTGGCTTCCACCGCGAACTCCATCGGCAACTCGCGGAAGACCTGCTTGCAGAAACCGTCCACGATCATCGAGACCGCGTTTTCCTGGTCGATGCCGCGGGCGCGGCAATAAAACAGCTGGTCGTCGGAGATCTTGGACGTGGTGGCTTCGTGCTCGACCGTCGCGCTGGGATTCTTCACCTCGATATAGGGGAAGGTGTGCGCGCCGGACTTCTTGCCGATCAGCAGCGAATCGCACTGGGTGTAGTTGCGCGCACCCTCGGCGCCGCGCTCCATCTTGACCAGCCCGCGGTAGGTGTTCTGCCCGTGGCCGGCGCTGATGCCCTTGCTGACGATCTTGCTCTTGGTGCGCTTGCCGATGTGGATCATCTTGGTGCCGGTATCGGCCTGCTGACGGTGGTGGGTCAGCGCGACCGAGTGGAACTCGCCGACCGAATCATCGCCGAGCAGCACGCAGGACGGGTACTTCCAGGTGATCGCCGAGCCGGTCTCGACCTGGGTCCAGGTGACCTTGCTGCGCGCGCCACGGCATTCGGCACGCTTGGTGACGAAGTTGTAGATGCCGCCCACGCCGTTCTCATCGCCCGGGTACCAGTTCTGCACCGTGGAGTACTTGATCTCGGCATCTTCCAGCGCGACGAGTTCGACCACCGCGGCGTGCAGCTGGTTCTCATCGCGCATCGGCGCGGTGCAGCCTTCCAGGTAGGACACGTACGCCTTGTCCTCGCAGATGATCAGCGTGCGCTCGAACTGGCCGGTATGGCCGGCGTTGATGCGGAAGTAGGTGCTCAGCTCCATCGGGCAACGCACGCCCTTGGGGATGAACACGAAGCTGCCATCGGAGAACACCGCCGAGTTGAGCGCGGCGAAGTAGTTGTCGCCGACCGGGACCACGGTGCCCAGGTACTGTTTGACCAGTTCCGGGTGTTCCTTGATCGCCTCGGACATGGAGCAGAAGATCACGCCCTTCTCGGCCAGTTCCTTGCGGAACGTGGTGCCGACCGAGACCGAATCGAACACCGCATCCACGGCCACGCCGGCCAGCCTGGCGCGCTCATGCAGCGGCACGCCGAGCTTGTCGTAGGTGTCCAGCAGTTCCTTGGGCACATCGTCCAGCGAGGCGTACTTCGGGCCCTTCGGCGCGGAGTAATAGCTCAGCGCCTGCAGGTCGATCTGGGCGATCTGCAGCTTGGCCCAGTCCGGCATCGGCATGGTCAGGAAGTGGCGGTAGGCATCCAGGCGCCACTGCGTCATCCATTCCGGCTCTTCCTTCTTGGCCGAGAGGGCACGGATGGTGTCCTCGTCCAGGCCGGGCGGCAACGAGTCCGATTCGATGTCCGTGATGAAGCCCGCCGAATACTTGCGGCCGAGCTGCTCATGGATCTCGCGGTTGGGGGTATCGCCGGTGGCGACGGTATCAAGGGTATCGGTGGCCATGGGGGCTGCCTGATCAGGAGACGACATCCGCCGCGATCGCGCGGCGGTGGGCGTCAACAAGGGGAAGAGGGGGCAGGATCTGCGCCAGGGTGACCGCGCGCAGCGCTTCGGACACCACGTCGTTGATCATCCGCCAGCTGCTGCGCGCGCCACACTGCAGCTCGCGGCCGCACTGGCTGTGGTCGTGGGCGCACTCGGTCAGGCCAAGCGGCCCTTCCATGGCTTCCACGATCTCGAACAGCGTGATCTGGTCCGCCGCGCGGGTCAGCCGGTAGCCGCCGCGGACGCCGCGCAGGCCCTCGACCAGACCGGCCTGGGCCAGCGGCTTGAGCAGTTTGCTGACAGTCGGCGGTTCCAGACGGGCAAACTCGGCCAGTTCAGTCGCACTGAGCACCTCGCCCGGACGGGCGGCGAGCACGGTCAACACGACGGTGGCGTAATCGGTAAGCTTGGTGACGCGGAGCATGGTGGGGTGCAGAACCATAAAGCGGACTGAAATTGTACGCTTTTCTCCGGCGGCATCCAACCCGCCCGTTCAGGCGCCCGCAGGGCGGCCTTGGACGCCTATTGCGCCGCATCGCTTTGGCAATCACAAAGATTAAGCGAGAATCGGGGCTTCCCACCGCAACGGTCAGCCAGATGCCCAAGAAGATCCAGGCCCGCAAGTCCACCATCCATGGCAATGGCGTGTTCGCGCTGGCGCCGATCAAGAAGGGCGAGCGGGTCATCCAGTACAAGGGTCTGCTGCGCAGCCACGCTGACGTGGATGCCGACGACACCGGGGATGTGGAGAGCGGTCATACCTTCCTGTTCACCCTCAATGACGACTACGTCATCGATGCGAACTACAAGGGCAACGACGCGCGCTGGCTCAACCACAGCTGCGATCCGAACTGCGAGGCCGTGATCGAGGAAGCCGAGGGCGACAACCGGCGCGAGGACAAGGTCTTCATCGAGGCGATCAAGGACATCAAGCCGGGCGATGAACTGACCTACAACTACGGCATCACGCTGGCCGAGCGTCACACCGCGCGCCTGAAGAAGATCTGGGAATGCCGCTGCGGCTCGAAGAAGTGCACCGGCACCATGCTGCAGCCCAAGCGCTGATACCGTTGGCAACCACCGACTGAGGGTCGGTGGTTGCGCCGACACGCTGTGCACATCGTGGTCACCGTCGCCCAATGCGCACGTGGCCACACTGGGCGCTCCCACTTACTGGAGCCGCTCCATGGCACACGCACTCAACGGCAAGTACATCGCGATCCTCGCCACCGATGGTTTCGAACAGTCCGAGCTGCAGGAACCCAAGCGCCTGCTGGAATCCTGGGGGGCCTCGGTGAAGGTGATCGCGCCCGGCGATGCCAGCCAGATCCGCGGCTGGAAAGACAAGGACTGGGGTGAGAACGTGAAGGTCGATGCGCCGCTGAAGGGCGCCAAGGCCGACGATTACGACGCGCTGGTGCTGCCCGGCGGTGTGATCAATCCCGACAAGCTGCGCATCGACACCGACGCGGTCGCCCTGATCAAGGCATTCGGGGCGGCAGGCAAGCCGGTCGCGGCGATCTGCCACGGCCCGTGGCTGCTGGTCGAGTCGGGCCTGGCCAAGGGCCGCAAGGTCACGTCCTGGCCTTCGCTGAAGACCGATCTGGGTAATGCCGGCGCCGAATGGACCGATGCCGAGGTTGTCGTGGATGGTGGCCTGATCACCAGCCGCAAGCCGGGTGACATCCCGGCGTTCGCCGATGCGGTGGCCAAGGCGTTGGCCGGTTGAGCCTGTAGACACCCGTTGAGCGTGCAGGCACCGATTTAGCGTGTAGGCACCGACCGTTGGTCGGTGCCATCCCGGTTATTTGCCCAGCACCCCGGCCGGCACGAGTGCGCCGAGATCCTGGTTGAAGGTGACCACCAGCTTGCCGTTCTCCACTTGGGCCGACTGCACCTGCAGCGCGCCGAGCAGGGCGCCCACGCTCGGGTCGATCTTGTAGATCGGCTCGCGCTGGGCGTAATCGGCGAGCCAGGCGTTGAGCAGGCTGCGCGTGCGTGAATCCAGCTTGCCGCCGTTGTTGGCCGGGGTGAAGTCATCCACCGTCGGCTCCTGCAGATGGAAGCCCTGGGTCTGCGCGTCATAGCGCAGGCCGCTGCTGAGCTTCACCTTGCCCAGTGGTGCCGGAGTGCCGCCGGCGGTGGCCATGGCCACATCGAAGCCCAGGTCCAGTCGGCTGCCCTGCGGCAGGGTCAGCTGCGGGTGACTCATCGTCATCGCGATCAACCCGCCCAGCGCGTTCTGGGTACGCGGGAAGCTGCCATCGAGATACTGCTGCACATCGGTGGCACCGACCGACAACTGGCGGCCGGACACGCTGGGTGCGGCCTGCGCGCCGATGGCGGCGGCGAGCAACACGGTGCAGGCGGCGAGGCGGGACAACAGCGGGCGAACATTCATGGCGGCAGGCCGTGGGGAGTGAGAGGCCAACAATAGCGCGTGCGGCTGAATCCAGCTTTGACGTACGCGCACGCAGATCAACGTCCTTTCCGCTGCGGTCAGTTCATCACCGGCTGGATCGAGGCGCCATGGATTTCCCAGCCACTGCCATCCACGCGGGGCTGCAGTCGATACCAGCCCTCGAAGCGCAGCGTGCCGCACGCCGTGCCGACCCGGATCTGGACCGGGACTTCGCGCAGTCGGGAGGGCGTCGCCGTGTCGCGGGCGATCGGCGCCTGGGTCGTGATGCGCAGCCCGCAGAACCCGGGCAGTGCGCGCAGGACCGCATCGTCGGGATGACTGCCCGGTCCGCCACCGGTCCAGGCGGGCGCCTGGTTCAGGGCGCGCCCTGGATCAATTCCAGCGCGGCCAGCACCTCGTCCAGCTGTGGCTGCAGCACGGTCAACGGATGGTCGGGTTCGTCGGCGTGACGCCGGGCGAGATCGCGCAGCAACTGGGTGGCGACGATCGCCGCGGCACGCTCGTCACCGCTGAGCCCGGTGGTGCGCCGCGCGGTTTCCAGCAGGCGCATCCAGTCCTGCTGCGCGCGATGTTCCAGCTCGATGGTGCAGCGCCCGCTGCACTGCAGGCCGTCCTTTTCGATCGGGGTGACGGTGATGCGGTAACGCTGGGAAGAAGAGCTGGCCATGGCTGCCTGCACGGTGGGGGACAAGGCCACCATAGGCTGCGATCCGTACCGCGACGACAGGCGCGGTCGCACGCAGTGTTCCACCCTGTGCGTTCCGGTCGGTTCTGCCATGCCGTGGATCGCGGCAGGACAGGTGTTTCCGTGCGCTTTGCTCCCCCGACGCGTGTTCGGAAACGCTGTGTTTCGCTGCGCACGCCGAGCCCCGCAGCGACCGGCAGGTCCCTCGCAAAATCAAAAAAAAGACGGGACGGCGTGAGCCGTCCCGTCCGGGTGCTGCAGGAAGCGCGCGGATTAGAGCGCAGCGTCCTTGAGCTTCTTGAGCGGACGCACCTTCAGCTTGGTGGAGGCCGGCTTGGCGGCGAACCACTGCTCTTCCTTGGTGAACGGGTTGATGCCCTTGCGCTTCGGCTTGGCCGGCACGCTGACGGTGGAGATCTTCAGCAGGCCCGGCAGCGTGAAGCTGCCAGCGCCCTTCTTGTGCACCGAAGCGGCGACGGCGCCTTCCAGCGAGGCGAGCACGGCGCGCACGTCCTTGGCGACAACGCCGGACGCTTCAACGATGTGTGCAACCAGACCAGACTTGCTCAGCACTTCCTTGATCGGCTTGGGAGCGGCCGGCTTCGCGGCTGCCTTCGTAGCGACTTTCTTTACTGCCTTCTTCGGGGCAGCCTTCTTAGCGGTCTTTGCCATGGTTTCCTGTTCCGTGAACGGTTGGTTGTTTGGTCGCGCCGAACCCCGTCGGCAAGCGAAATGTAGGGCAACTATGGGGCGCCGCCAATAGGCAAACGCATAAAAATTCGTGATTTCCACGCCCTTCGTTACCGCAGTGCATCAGGTCATAGCCAAAAAACAGGGTCCGCCCTCGCGGCGGAGGCCATCGGTCATGGACCGTCGCACCCCGACTGTCGCACGAAAACCACTTGAAAACAGCATCCGTCTTGAGATCCGATTCAGCTGGGGGCGGCGCCTGCCGATTGCCTGACGGCAGCCAGACACGGTGCTAACGCGGACCGGTCTAGGCTGGCCAGGCCATTCATCCCGCAGGAGATCAACGATGGGTATTTCGCGTCATGCCACCGCGCATTGGGAAGGTGACCTCAAGACAGGCAAGGGACAATTGAGTACGCCCCAGAGCGGCTTGATGGACAAAACCCGCTATGCCTTCAGCAGCCGCTTCGGCGATGAGAAGGGCACCAACCCGGAAGAACTGATCGCCGCCGCGCACGCCGGGTGCTTCACCATGGCACTCTCGGCCAAGCTCACCGAGGCCGGTTTCGTGCCCACTTCGCTGGATACCGAAGCCAAGGTCGACCTCTCGATGGAGGGCGGCCCGCAGCTGTCGCAGATCACGTTGAAGGTGAAGGCCGTGGTGCCGAACATCGAGGCCACCCAGTTCCGCGCCATCGCCGATGACGCCAAGCAGAACTGCCCGGTGTCCAAGGCACTCAGCGCGGTGCCGATCACGCTCGAGGCCGAGCTGGCCGGCTGATCCGCGCAGACGGATTGGTGCACAGCAGATTGTGATGGGAAAGCGGCGGCCGCATAGTCGCCGCTTTCCTGTTGTGGGGTCTCTGCATGCGTCCGACCGCTCTTGCCGCCCTGATCGCCTGCCTGCTGGCCGGCACCGCGCAGGCCGATGTCCGCCTGCTGACCGCTGCGACGATCCATACCGGCGATCCCGACGCACCGGCCGCCACTGCGCTGGCCTGGGATACCGATACCGGACGCGTGCTTGCCGTCGGTGACCGACAGGCGATGCTCACGCTGTATCCACTCGCGGCATTGACCGACGTCGGCCAGGCAACCGTGATTCCGGGCCTGATCGACGCGCATGCCCACCTGATGTTCCTCGGCGGCACCCTGATGCAGGCCGACCTCACCGGCGCGACCAGTACCCGGGACATCGTCGCGCGCCTGCAGCGTTTCGCGGCTGACAATCCCGAGGGCTGGCTGCTGGGCAGCGGCTGGGACCAGAATCGCTGGCCGGACAAACAGTTCCCGACCGTGGCCGATCTCGACGCGGCGTTCCCGGACCGGCCGGTCTGGCTGGGCCGCATCGATGGCCATGCCGGCTGGGGCAACAGCGCGGCACTGCGTGCCGTCGCACGGCAACCCGGGCAACGCGCATTGAAGGGCAGCTGGCAACCGGCCGGCGGGCGCATCGTGCGCGATGCCAAGGGGCAACCGAGCGGGGTGTTCGTCGATGAAGCGATGTCGCTCGTGCAGGCCGCGATCCCGGCACCGAGCGAGGCCGCACGCGAGCAGATGCTGGCCCGCGCGCTGGACAAGGCGGTCAGCCAGGGCCTGACCGGTGTGCACGACATGGGCGTATCGCGCGCCGACCTGGCCCTGATGCGCCGCTTCGCCGATGCCGGCAAGCTGCCTCTGCGCATCGATGCGTATGCCGATGGCAATGGCGATGCCCTGGCGGATCTCTGTGCCCAAGGCGCGTACCAGCACGCCGGTGGTCGCCTGGAGATGCGCGGGGTGAAACTGTTCATGGATGGGGCGCTGGGCAGCCGCGGGGCCGCGCTGTTGGCCGATTACAGCGACGACCCGCACAACCGTGGGTTGCTGGTGACCTCAGCCGACGACTTTGAAACGGCGGTGCGCAGGGCCGATACCTGTCATGTCCAGGTCGCCACGCATGCGATCGGGGATCGTGGCAACCGGATCGCACTGGACACCTATCAGAAGGTGCTGGGCAAGCGTCGCGCCACGGATCACCGCTGGCGGATCGAGCATGCGCAGGTGGTCGCGCTGGAGGACATTCCGCGCTTCGCCCAGCTCGGCGTGATCGCCTCGATGCAACCCACCCACGCCACGTCGGACATGGGCTGGGCGCAGGATCGGGTCGGTCCCGAGCGCATCCGCGGTGCCTATGCGTGGCGACGGATGCTGGCCTCCGGTGCGCGGCTTGCGCTCGGCTCGGATTTCCCGGTCGAGCAGGTCGATCCACGCCTGGGCCTGTATGCCGCGGTTACCCGCCAGGACCGTGCCGGCCAGCCGCCAGGGGGCTGGCAGCCCGATCAGCGCCTGACGGCGGCGGAAGCGCTGCGCGGTTTCACCGCCGATGCGGCGTGGGCGGGCCATGACGAAGCCCAGGTCGGCCGGTTGCAGCCGGGACTGCGCGCGGACTTCGTTGTGCTCGACCGCGACCCGCTCAGCGTTCCGCCGGCCGGGCTGGCCGACCTGCAGGTGCGCTCGACCTGGGTCGATGGCGCACCGGTATACGAGGCGGCGCGCTGAGGCGCCGCGGGTTTACCAGTCCAGCGTGCCGCGGATGACGGTCTGCACCTGGCCGCCGGACCAGACGTCACCATGGTCATCGATGCGCAGGGTCAGGCGCGCATCGTGGCCGACTTCCCGGCCCTGGCTGACCACGTAACCGTGCGCGGTACCCGGCAGCGCGTCGCGGCTGTCCAGCCAGGCGGCGAGCACGGCATTGGCCGCACCGGAGGCAGCATCTTCAAAGCGACGGCCATTGCCGACGAAGGCGCGGACCGCGAGATCCCAGGCCTGGCCCTGGCTGCGCGCATAAGCGAACACACCCATGCTGTCGGTCGCCTCGGCCAGCGTTGCCACGGCGTCCCAGTCGGGGGTGAGCGCGCGCAGGGCGGCTTCGTCAGCCAGTTCCACCACCCACCAGCTGCGGCCACCGGCCATGCGCGCCGGCGGCAGGCTGCCCAGTGGCCAACCGGCCAGGACGGCCTGCAGGCGGGGATCGGCGGCGGTGGTCACTTCGGCCACGGCGGCGCGCGGGGTGCGGATTGCGATGGTGCGGGCCTCACCGCTGCCGTCCACGCGCAGCGGCAGGGCCCCGGCGATGCCGTCCTGGATCAGCACGCCCTCTACCGGCGCGGCCACGCCCAGTTCCAGCACCGCATGGGCGGTGCCCACGCTGGGATGGCCGGCGAACGGCACTTCCTTCTGCGGACTGAACATGCGGATGCCGTAGCTGGCGCCCGGGGCCTGCGGTGGGAACACGAAGGTGGTCTCGGGCAGCCGGGTCCAGCGGGCGATGGCCTGCATCGCCGCCTCGTCCAGGCCCTGCGCATCGAGCACCACGGCCAACGGGTTGCCGGCGCCGGGGTAGGGCGAGAACACATCCAGCTGCAGGAAACGACGGGAGGTCATGGCGGTACGCTCGACGAAAACGGGCGGGCAGCTTACCAACCGGCGCCGCCTCCCGGGCCGTGTACGGCGGCGCGTGGACCGGTGTCGGCACAAATCCGGCCCGCCTGCGCCGCCCGGGCCCTGCAACGGCCAGGCTTGGCATAGAATCGGGGGTTCGGCCCGGCGTGCCGGGCGATCCCCCTCACTACCCAAACCTCCACCTCCATGTCAGCTTCCCCCCTTGTCGATCGCTGGATCGTACTGAAGTTCGGCGGCACCTCCGTGTCGCGTCGTCACCGCTGGGACACCATCGGCAAACTGGCGAAAAAACGGGCGGAAGAGACGGGCTCGCGCGTGCTGGTGGTGGTGTCGGCGTTGTCCGGGGTGACCAATGAACTCACCGCGATCGCCGACGGCGCCGCCGACAGCCGCGACCGCGTCGCCGCGCTGGTCGCGCGCCACCGTGAATTCCTGACCGAGCTCGAGCTGGACGCCGCCGCGCTGGATGTCCGCCTGGCCGCGCTTTCCGGGCTGCTGGACGATCCGCGTGCCGCCGGGCGGCCGCTGGAATGGCAGGCCGAGGTGCTGGGCCAGGGCGAGTTGCTGTCCTCGACCGTTGGCGCCGCCTACCTGCGCGCCAGCGGCCTGGATTTCGGCTGGATGGACGCGCGCGAATGGCTCGATGCGCTGCCGCCGCAGCCCAGCCAGAGCGAGTGGTCGCAGCGCCTTTCGGTGAATTGCCAGTGGCGTGCCGAGACCGACTGGGCCACGCGTTTCCGCGCCCAGCCGACCCGCATGCTGATCACCCAGGGCTTCATCTCGCGCCACGCCGATGGTGGCACCGCCATCCTCGGTCGCGGCGGTTCGGATACGTCCGCGGCGTACTTCGGTGCACTGCTCGGCGCGAGCCGCGTGGAGATCTGGACCGATGTGCCGGGCATGTTCAGCGCCAACCCGAAGGACGTGCCGGATGCGCGCCTGCTGACCCGCCTGGACTATTACGAAGCGCAGGAAATCGCGACCACCGGCGCCAAGGTGCTGCACCCGCGCTCGATCAAGCCGTGCCGCGATGCCGGCGTGCCGATGGCGATCCTGGATACCGAACGCCCCGAGCTGCCGGGCACCAGCATCGATGGCAACGCCGCGGCGGTACCGGGCGTGAAGGCGATCAGCCGCCGCAACGGCATCGTGCTGGTCTCGATGGAAGGGATCGGCATGTGGCAGCAGGTCGGCTTCCTCGCCGACGTTTTCGGGCTGTTCAAGAAGCATGGCCTCTCCGTGGACCTGATCGGTTCGGCCGAAACCAATGTGACCGTCTCGCTCGACCCGTCCGAAAACCTGGTCAGCACCGATGTGCTGGCCGCGCTGTCGGCCGACCTGTCGCAGATCTGCAAGGTCAAGATCATCGTGCCGTGCGCGGCGATCACCCTGGTCGGCCGCGGCATGCGCTCGATGCTGCACAAGCTCTCGGACGTGTGGGCTACCTTCGGCCGCGAACGCGTGCACATGATTTCGCAGTCGTCCAATGACTTGAACCTGACCTTCGTCATCGACGAGGCCGATGCGGACGGCCTGCTGCCGATCCTGCACGCCGAGCTGATCGACAGCGGCGCGATGCCGGTGGAAGAGGGTGAAGTGTTCGGCCCGCGCTGGCGCGAAATCGCGGGCACCATCCGCCCGCGCGAAACCGCCTGGTGGCGCGGCCAGCGCGAGCACCTGCTGACCCTCGCCCAAGCCGGCACGCCGCGTTACGTCTACAACCTGGCCACGGTGCGGGCGCGTGCGCGCGCGCTGAACGCGATCAAGGCGATCGACCAGCGCTACTACGCGATCAAGGCCAACTCGCACCCGGCCATCCTGGAAGTGCTGGAGCAGGAAGGCTTCGGCCTGGAGTGCGTCTCGCACGGCGAGCTCAAGCATGTGTTCAACACGCTGCCGACGCTGTCGCCCAAGCGCGTGCTGTTCACCCCCAGCTTCGCGCCGCACGCCGAGTACGATGCCGCGTTCGCGCTGGGCGTGACCGTCACCCTGGACAACGTGGAAGCCCTGCAGCGCTGGCCGGAACTGTTCAGCAACCGCGAGTTGTGGCTGCGTGTCGACCTGGGCCGTGGCGAAGGCCACCATGCCAAGGTCCGCACCGGTGGCAAGGACTCCAAGTTCGGCCTGCCGATCGCCCGCGTGGATGAGTTCGTGCGCATCGCCGGCGAGCTGGGCACCCGCGTGGTCGGCCTGCATGCGCACCTGGGCAGCGGCGTGGAAACCGCGCAGCACTGGCGCCTGATGTGCGATGAACTGGCCGGGTTCGCCCGCCGCATCGGCAGCGTCGAGACCATCGACATCGGCGGTGGCCTGCCGATCCCGTACAGCGCCGATGACGAGCCGTTCGATCTGGAGGCCTGGGCTGTTGGCCTGGCCGAAGTGAAGGCGGTGCACCCCGCGTTCCGGTTGGCGATCGAGCCGGGTCGTTACCTGGTGGCCGAGTCCGGCGTGCTGCTGGCGCGGGCCACCCAGGTGGTCGAGAAGGACGGCATCCGCCGTGTCGGACTGGATGCGGGCATGAACACGCTGATGCGTCCGGCCCTGTACGACGCCTGGCATGACATCGAGAACCTGAGCCGCCTGAGCGGCTACTCCGAAGCGATGTTCGATGTGGTCGGGCCGATCTGCGAATCCAGCGATGTGTTCGGCAAGCGCCGCCGCCTGCCGGCCTCGACCGCGCCGGAGGATGTGATGCTGATCGCCGATGCGGGCGCGTACGGCTACGTCATGGCCAACACCTACAACCAGCGCGAGCTGCCGCGCGAGGACGTCATCGATGATGGTCCTTGAGTGCTGCCAGCCGCCTTCCAAACCGGATACACCATGACTGCTTTTGATAAACACCAGGTTGCCGTTTTCCGCTTCGTCCGCTGCGAATTCGCTGCGGACACGGGCGTGGCGCAGCTGGTCTACGCCTTCGATGACGGCCCGGAGCTGATCGAGACGGTGACCATCCCGGGCGCGCCGTTCGTGCTCGAGGGTGACCGTGCCGAGGCGGTGCAGCGCGCCCTGCGCCTGCTGCACCTGATCGCCGGCGTGAGCTACTACAAGGCCGGCGTGCCCGAGCAGGTGCGCATCGACAGCTACACGATCGATGCGGCGACCGCGGCGCTGGTCGAGACCGTGTACCTCAACGGCCTGGGCGAATTCGCCTACCGCAATGGCCTGAACCTGCGTGGCCGCTTCCGCCTGCCGGTGGACGGCGAGGCCTTCGCGGCGCCGGCGCTGGGCCTGCGCGAACACGCGCTGGTCGCCATCGGCGGCGGCAAGGATTCGCTGGTCAGCATCGAAGCGCTGCGCAGCCTGGGCATCGCCGAAACGGTCACGTGGATCGGCGGCTCGCAGCTGATCCGTGCCTGCGCCGAGCGCACCGGCCTGCCGATCCTCAACATCGGCCGCACGCTGGCCCCGGAGCTGTTCGAGCTCAACCGCCAGGGGGCCTGGAACGGCCATATCCCGGTCACCGCGGTGAACTCGGCGATCATGGTGCTGGCCGCGCTGCTGCAGGGCGTGGACCAGGTCGTGTTCTCCAACGAGCGCTCGGCCAGTTATGGCAGCCAGATTCCGGGCACGGGCGAGGTCAATCACCAGTGGTCGAAGGGCTGGGCGTTCGAGCAGGCCTTCGGCGAGCATCTGGAACGGCACGTCGCCGCAGACCTGCACTATTACTCGCTGCTGCGCCCGCTCTCGGAGCTGGCGGTGGCGCGTCAGTTCGCCAAGAGCGATGTCTACGACGCGCATTTCTCCAGCTGCAACCGCAATTTCCACATCCTGGGCGAGCGCCCGGTGAACCGCTGGTGCGGCGTCTGCCCGAAGTGCCACTTCGTGTTCCTGGCGCTGGCCCCGTTCATGCCCAAGATGCGCCTGGTCGGCATCTTCGGCCGCAACCTGCTCGACGATATCGAGCAGGCCCCGGGCTTCGATGCACTGCTGGAATTCCAGGACCACAAACCGTTCGAGTGCGTGGGCGAAGGCCGCGAATCGCGCGCCGCGATGGCGACCCTGGCCGCGCGCCCGGAATGGAATGAAGACGCGCTGGTGAAGCGGTTCGTCCACGACATCCGCCCGCAGCTGGATGCCACCGAACTGCAGATCGAGCCGCTGCTTGCGCTGGAAGGCGAACACCGCATTCCGCCGGCGATCTGGGAGCGTCTGCGTGCGAATTTCGCAGCTTGAAGGCAAGCGCGTTGCGTTGTGGGGATGGGGACGTGAGGGACGCGCGGCGTTCCACGTCCTGCAGCAGCGGCTGCCATCGCTGCCGCTGACCCTGTTCTGCCCGGAGGCCGAGGCCGCCGGTGCGCGCGAGGAAACCCACGGCGCGCTGACGGTCCGTTCGGATGTCACCGGCGAGGCACTGGCCGCGTTCGAGGTGGTGATCAAGTCGCCGGGCATCAGCCCGTATGGCGAAGCTGCGTTGCACGCCACGGCGCAGGGCACGCAGTTCATCGGCGGTACCTCGCTGTGGTTCGCCGAACAGGCCGCCGCCGACGGCATCGTGCACGACACCGTGTGCGTGACTGGCACCAAGGGCAAGAGCACCACCACCGCGCTGCTGGCGCATCTGCTACGTGCTTCGGGCGCGCGCACCGGGCTGATCGGCAACATCGGCCTGCCGCTGCTGGAAGTGCTGGACCCGCAGCCGGTGCCGCAGTACTGGGCGGTGGAGCTCTCCAGCTACCAGACCGGCGAGGTCGCGCGCAGTGGCGCGCACCCGCAGGTCGCCATCGTGCTGAACCTGTTCCCCGAGCACCTGGACTGGCACGGCAGCGAGGCACGCTACATCGAAGACAAACTGCGGCTGGTCACCGAGGCCGCGCCGCGGATCGCGGTGCTCAACGCCGCCGACCCGCACCTGGCAGAGTTGTCGCTGCCGGAGAGCGAGGTCATCTGGTTCAACCAGCCGCAGGGCTGGCATATGCGTGGCGATGTCGTGCATCGCGGTGAGCAGGCGGTGTTCGATACCTCACATACGCCGCTGCCGGGCAGGCACAACCGCGGCAATCTGTGCGCGGTGCTGGCCGCGATCGAGGCCTTGGGCCTCGACGCGGTGAGGCTGGCCCCGGCGGTGCAGGATTTCCGCCCGCTGCCCAACCGCCTGCAGACGATCGGCATGCGCGACGGGATCACCTTCGTCAACGATTCGATCAGCACCACGCCGCACGCGAGCCTGGCCGCGCTGGAGTGCTTCGCCGGGCGCCGCATCGCGCTGCTGGTGGGGGGACATGATCGTGGCCTGGACTGGCACGACTTCGTCGCGCACATGGCGCACGACGTGCCGCCGGTGGAGATCGTCACCATGGGGGCCAACGGGCCGCGCATCCACGCGCTGCTGCAGCCACTGGCCGATGCCGGCCGCTTCGGGCTGCATGCCGCTGCCGACCTGCCCGAGGCCATGCGGCTGGCGCAGGCCGCGCTCGGCGGGGAGGGCGGGGTCGTGCTGCTGTCGCCGGGTGCGCCGAGCTATGGCGTATACCGCGACTACGTCGCCCGTGGCCGCCACTTCGCTGACCTGGCCGGCTTCGATCCGGACCAGATCACGGCGATCCCGGGGATCGGGATCGCCTGAGTCGCGTCAGACCTCTTCCTCATCGATGAAGGCGTAGTCGTTTTCGATGAGCTGCTGCAGGTATGCATCGAAGCTCGGCGCGATCACCCGGTAGCTGTCGGGATCGTGCAGATAGCGCACCACCTGGCCGACCGTGCCACCGGGCGCGGGATGGAAATCCAGGTACAGCATCGAGCTGCCGCCGTTGTTCATGCAGTGCGAGAAGCACAGGCGCTTGCCCATTGGCAGGTCGGCATCGATGCCGTCGCCGAGAATCTCCGGGTCTTCCTCCAGCCATTCCTCGTAGATCGAGCGGATGCTGTCATCCCACTGCGCGCTGTCCTCGAAGACCTGGTTCACCGAGCGCAGGTAGTAGGGGTAATGCCCCTCTTCGACGTCCGAGCCCAGCATCAGCACCACGACCTCGCCACCCGGGTAGGTGCGGAAATGCGTGCCATCCACCCGCGCCAGCAGCGCGAGCAGGCTCTCGGGCACCTGCGGCCAGCGCTCGCGCAGGCGCGCCAGGTCGGCGGCGCTGGCCCCTTCGACCCAGGCCCACATCCGCGCATCGTCTTCGGGCAGGCGCGGCACCAGGCCGGACAGGAAGCGGTCGACAAGACTCATGAAGTGTTCCGTACACGGGGGCCGGCCAGCCTGCCATAACAGGGACGGAGGTAGTTAATTCAATAACAGGGACGGAGGTGGTTAATTCAGATGAGGTCGGGCGCGGCCGGCCTGCCGGATCACGAGGCGGGGGGCACGTGGACCCGGCGCTTCTACACGGTCCCGTCAACCGGCCGTCATACACTCGGGACTCTTTCTGTCGGGAGCAGACGCATGAACAGGCAATGGCGGTGGGGTGCGGCGGTGCTGTTGGGGATGACGGCGCTGCCCGCGCTGGCGGCGATGCAGGCCAAGCCGGTGGAGTGGACCCAGGATGGCACCACCTTCAGCGGCGTGCTGGTCTACGACGACGGAGACAACGACAAGCGTCCGGGGCTGGTGATGGTGCCCAACTGGAAGGGCGTCAACGACTCGGCGATCGCCAAGGCCAAGCAGCTGGCCGGCGACGACTACGTGGTGCTGGTTGCCGATGTGTACGGCAAGGGCGTGCGCCCGAAGACCGATGCCGAGGCCGGGCCGGTGGCGACCAAGCTGCGCAATGACCGTCCCGTGCTGCGGGCGCGTGCGCTGAAGGCGATCGAGGTGCTCAAGGCCCAGGCGGGGAAGGCGCCGCTGGATGCCAGCCGGATCGGCGCGGTTGGCTTCTGCTTCGGCGGCACGACCGTGCTCGAGATGGCGCGCGCCGGTGCGCCGCTGGCCGGTGTGGTCAGCCTGCATGGCGGGCTGGGCTCGCCGCTGCCGGCCAAGGCCGGTGGCACGCATCCGTCCGTGCTGGTGCTCAATGGCGCCGACGACAAGGGCGTGAGCAAGGATGACATCGCCAGCTTCGAGCAGGAAATGAACGCGGCCAAGGTCGACTGGGAATTCACCAACTACAGCGGCGCGGTGCACTGCTTCGCCGAATCGGACGCCAACAGCCCGCCGGGCTGCCTGTACAACCCGCTCGCGGCCAAGCGCGCGTGGAAGGCGCTGGACGAGTTCTTCGACGAGCGGTTCGAGACGCGCTGAGACGTAATGAGACGCGGGGTATCGGCCAGCGCTCGGTGGGTAGTGCCGGCCGCTGGCCGGCAGCCCTGCGGAGCCGGCCAGCGGCCGGCACTACCGGAATGCGCGCGTCAATGGCGATCCGCCCGGTAGGTGCCGACCGTTGGTCGGCACGCTTCCAATCAATGCGAGCGCTGCACCGCGTAACGGGCCAGCCCGCGCAGGGCGGCGACCGCATCGTTGTCGGCCAGGCCGTCGAGCGCACGCTCGGCGGCGTCGGCGTATTCCTCGGCTCGGGCGCGGCTGTAATCCAGCCCGCCGGTGGCGTGGATGGCGGCCAGGACTTCCGGCATCGCCGTCGCATCGCCGTTCTGCACGATCTCGCGCAGGCGCTCGCGGGTGGTCGCATCCGAGTGCGCCATCGCGTGGATCAGCGGCAGCGTGGCCTTGCCCTCGGCGAGGTCGTCGCCCAGGTTCTTGCCCAGCTCATCGGCATTGGCCGAGTAGTCCAGCACGTCGTCGGCGATCTGGAAGGCGTAGCCCAGGTGCATGCCGTAGTCGTACAGCGCCTGCTGGGTGGCCTCATCGACGCCACTGGCCAAAGCGCCCAGACGGGTACCAGCGGCGAACAGCACCGCGGTCTTGCGCTCGATCACGCGCAGGTAGGCGGCCTCGTCGGTATCCGGGTTGTGGACGTGCAGCAGCTGCAGCACCTCACCCTCGGCGATCCGGTTGGTGGTGTCGGCAAGGATGCGCATGACCGGCATGCGGTCCAGCTCGACCATCAGCTGGAAGCTGCGCGAGTAAAGGAAATCGCCGACCAGCACGCTCGGGGCGTTGCCCCACAGCGCATTGGCGGTGCTGCGGCCGCGCCGCAGGCTGGATTCATCCACCACGTCGTCATGCAGCAGGGTCGAGGTGTGGATGAACTCGATGATCGCCGCCAGCTGGTGGTGTTCGGGTCCGGCCTGGCCGACCGCGTGGCCGGCCAGCATCACCAGCATCGGCCGGAGACGCTTGCCGCCCGCCGAGATGATGTGGTCGGCGATCTGGTTGATCAGCACGACATCCGAGGACAGTCGGCGACGAATCAGCGCATCGACGGCGTCCATGTCGGGCGCGGCGAGCGTCTGGATCTGGGGCAGGCCCAGCGCGGGGCGGGTGTCTTCGGTGATGGTCATGCGGTCTGACTTTCAGGCTTGGGCGGAATTATAGGCGGTGCGGTCGTATTCCGCCCGCGAAGACGCGCCGGGACGCTGGATCGACGGGGAGGGTCGCGGGCGGACGGAGCGGAACCGTGCCAATCCGGGAGGCCGCCCCCCCCCGTCCCACGCGCGACGGGCGGCCGCATCACGGGGGGCAGTTGCGCCGGGAAGTGCCCCGTCCGGCGTGAATACGTATGCAAGCAACCCCACCACTGGAGGCACGCAGCTAAGCTTGTCGGGTTCGTTTCTGGCCCCCCTCGTGGGTGCCGTGGAAGCCCGAAGGGGGGCCCCAATGTCGCAGTCTCCATGGTGGCGCGGTGCCGTCATCTATCAGATCTACCCGCGCAGTTTCCTGGATGCCGACGGCGATGGCGTAGGCGACCTGCCCGGCATCATCGAGCGCCTGGACTATGTCGCCGCCCTGGGCGTCGACGCGATCTGGGTCTCGCCGTTCTTCAAATCGCCGATGGCCGACTTCGGCTACGACATCGCCGACCACCGCGACGTCGATCCGATGTTCGGCACGCTCGCCGATTTCGACCGGCTGCTGGCCGAGGCGCATGCGCGGGGCCTGAAGGTGATGATCGACCAGGTGTTCAGCCATACCTCGATCGACCACGCCTGGTTCCAGGAGAGCCGGCAGGACCGCACCAATCCCAAGGCGGACTGGTACGTGTGGGCCGATCCGCGCGAGGACGGCACCCCCCCCAACAACTGGATGTCGATCTTCGGTGGCGTGGCCTGGCAGTGGGAGCCGCGCCGCGAGCAGTATTTCCTGCACAACTTCCTGGCTGACCAGCCCGACCTGAACTTCCACAACCCGGCAGTGCAGCAGGCCACGCTGGATTACGTGCGGTTCTGGCTGGACCGTGGGGTGGATGGCTTCCGCCTGGACTCCATCAATTTCTGTTTCCACGACGCCCAGCTGCGCGACAATCCGGCCAAGCCGCTGGAGAAGCGCCTGGGCCGTGGCTTCAGCGCGGACAACCCGTACGCTTACCAGTACCACTACTACAACAATACGCAGCCGGAGAACATCGGCTTCATCGAGCGGCTGCGCGTGCTGCTGGATGAGTATCCGGGATCGGTCAGCCTGGGCGAGATTTCCGCGGAAGACTCGCTGGCGACCACGGCCGAGTACACCGCGCCGGGCCGCCTGCACATGGGCTACAGCTTCGAGCTGCTGGTGAAGGATTTCAGCGCCGGTTACATCCGCGACACCGTGTCGCGGCTGGAAGCGACGATGACCGAAGGCTGGCCATGCTGGGCGATCTCCAACCACGACGTGGAGCGCGCGGTGACGCGCTGGGGCGGTCATCCGGCCCAACCGCGACTGGCCCGGATGCTGGTGGCGATGCTGTGCTCGCTGCGCGGTTCGATCTGCCTGTACCAGGGCGAGGAGCTGGGGCTGGGCGAAGCGGATGTGCCGTTCGAGGCGCTGCAGGATCCGTATGGCATCACCTTCTGGCCGAACTTCAAGGGCCGCGATGGCTGCCGCACGCCGATGCCGTGGCTCGATGCGCCGAAGGCGGGGTTCACGACCGGTGAGCCGTGGTTGCCGATTCCGGCGGAGCATCAGGCCGCATCGGTGGCGACGCAGGAACATGATCCGCAGTCGGTGTTGAACGCGTTCCGTCAGTTCCTGGCGTGGCGGCGGACGATGCCGACGCTGTTGGTGGGAGATATTCGTTTTCTCGAGTCCGCCGAGCCGGTGTTGATGTTCGAGCGGGTGCACGGGGAGGAGACGTTGCTGTTGGCGTTCAATCTGTCGGCTGAGCGTGCTCGGGTGTCGCTGCCGGTGGGGGCGTGGCAGGCGATGCATGTGCCGGGTCCGGATGTGGGCGAGGTGGTGGATGGCGAGCTGGTGTTGCCTGCGCAGTCGATGTATTGCGCGCGACGCGGCTGATTCGATTTCCGGTGGTATTGAGAGGGCGGGGCCGAGTGCCTCGCCCTTTTTTTGTTTCGCGCTCGTGCGTTGGGGTGCGTCAATCGCTTCAGCAACGGCAGCTGCAACGGCAGCTGCAACGGCAACTGCAACGGCAACTGCAACGGCAAGGGCGCTTTGGGGTGCGCTTGTGCTGGTTTGGGCGGGCACGGGTGGGTTGGCGGGACCCGCCGCAAGTACGTCCGTGTAGGCTTATGTCGCGCCATCCATG
>NZ_JABBXB010000012.1 GCF_013387485.1 Stenotrophomonas sp. SAM-B | reverse complement strand
GCCTGCGCGCCGTCGTCGAGGAGCGCATCAGACTCGGCATCTCCGCGCCCGGTGAAAGCGGCGATGTGGTCACCTTCCTGCCCGACCTCAACCAACCCGATCGCTTCGACCGCCTGGCGTTCCTGCTCTCCACGAAGCCGACCAACGGTCGGCTCTACCGTGCGATCGGGAGGGCGATCCGCGTCATTCCAGCTGCGACAGCGGCAGCGCGCGGAAGTCCTTCACGGTGCGCAGCACGAAGCTGGAATTGACGTCGGCCACGCCGGCGGCATTGAGCAGCTTGTCGAGCAGGAAGCTGGAGAAGTGCTCCAGGTCGCGCACATAGATGTGCAGCAGGTAGTCCATGTCGCCGGTGAGCGCATGGCAGGCCACCACCTCATCCCAGATCAGCACGCTGTCGGCGAACACGCCGATGGCGTGCTGGTCGTGCTTCTCCAGCTGCACCCGGACGAAGGCCTGCAGGCCGAGGCCGATCTGGCGCGGCTCAAGTCGCGCGCCATACCCGGCGATGACGCCCTCGCTCTCCAGCCGCTGGACGCGCCGCAGGCAGGCGGACGGGGACAGATTCACCCGAGCGGCCAGCTCGGCGTTGGTCGCGCGGCCGTGTTGCTGGATTTCCGCCAGCAGGCGCAGATCCGTGCGGTCGAACTGGGCAATTCCGGTCATTGCTGCCCCGCAACATGAGGTGGACGCAATGATCTTGCGCCAGAAGGACATATCCGCGCAACTTTGCAAACCTCTTGCGCGCGCCCTGCCCTAGCATCGACAGATGACTTCCCAGGAGACCACCACGATGGAAACCGCCACCGCCCCCCGCCGCGTCGAACACCAGCAGACCGACAAGGGATACGTGCCGGTCTATACCACCGCCATCGTGGAACAGCCCTGGGACAGCTACACCGCCGACGACCACGCCACCTGGAGCACCCTGTACCAGCGCCAGCGCGCGCTGCTGGAAGGGCGTGCCAGCAGGGAATTCCTGCACGCGCAGGACGAGATGGGCATGAGCGCGCACATGATCCCGCGCTTCGACCAGCTCAACGAAGTGCTGGGCGCCGCCACCGGCTGGACCCTGGTCGGGGTGGAAGGCCTGCTGCCGGAGCTGGATTTCTTCGACCACCTGGCCAACCGCCGCTTCCCGGTGACGTGGTGGATCCGCCGCCCGGACCAGATCGACTACATCGCCGAGCCGGACATGTTCCATGACCTGTTTGGTCACGTGCCGCTGCTCATGAACCCGGTGTTCGCCGACTACATGGCCGCCTACGGCCGCGGCGGCGTCAAGGCGCATGCGATCGGTCCGGAAGCGCTGCAGCACCTGACCCGCCTGTACTGGTACACGGTGGAGTTCGGCCTGATCAACACCGATGAGGGCCTACGCATCTACGGCGCCGGCATCGTGTCATCGAAGGGCGAGTCGCTGTACTCGCTGGAGTCGGCGGCGCCGAACCGGATCGGCTTCGATCTGGAGCGGATCATGCGCACCCGCTACCGGATCGACACCTTCCAGAAGACCTACTTCGTCATCGACAGCTTCGAGCAGTTGATGGAGGCGACCGCGCCGGACTTCACCCCGATCTATGCGGCGCTGGAGGCCGGGGAGCATCTGCCGGCCGGTGAGGTGCAGGACGGTGACCGTGTGTTCCAGAAGGGCACGGGGGAAGGCTGGGAAGACGGCGGCGACGTGTAACGTCGTGACGCAATTCACCGGGGCTGTTGAAGTTTAGACACCTATCCTTCAAAAGCCTCGGGAGCTTTTGAAGGTTGGCAATGGGTGGAGCCGGGTCATGCGCTGCTGCCTTTCATCGCGGATACGCCAGCAGCACCACCAGATCCATCTCTCCCACCTGCTGCAGCGCATGTGAGCTGCCCACCCGCGTCAGCAGCGCATCCCCCGCCGCCACGTCGTACTGCTTCCCATCCAGCACGTAGCTGCCCTGCCCGCTGACGATGTAGTAGATCTCGTCCTTGTGCTGCGGGTGCAGGCCGATGCCGGCACCTTTATGCAGCACACGCTTGCGCAGCACGAACGGGATGTCGGTGTCCTCGGCGAAGAACGGGTACGCCGTGGTTGGCCCGGCCCCGCCATGGGGTCCCGGCTGGGTCACGGCGATGTCGCGTTCGTGCACGACGCGCGAGGGCCGGGGGGCATCACCGCCCTGCCCTGCACTGCGCACCTCGCAGTCGATGTCGCGCTTCAGCGCCGACTTTAGTTCAGGCCGCAACGCCACCCAGTCGCGCATCACCAGGCACGCCACCGCCGTCGCACCGGCCACGCTGAAGTGCGTGCCGTCGGCCTTGTTCTGCTCGGGCACGAACAGGAAGTAAGGCTTGGCGCCCTGCTCGCCCAGCGCGCGGATCCAGCGCGTGGAACTGTCGTTCAAATCGATCAGCGCGACCTGCTCGCGGGTCGCCAGTTGCTTCACTGCCTGGGTGTACACGCCATGCGTATCCAGCAGCGACCCGAAGTCGTACAGCAGCCGCGCCACCGGCGTGATCAGCACCGGCGTGGCGCCCTTGTCGCGGGCCAGCTGCACGTAGCGCATCAGGAACTGCGGGTAGGCAACGGCAGGATCGGTATAGCGGCTGGGATCTTCGAACTTGGCGTCGTTGTGGCCGAACTGGATCAGCAGAACGTCACCGCGCTGGAGCTCGGCGGCGATCGCGTCCAGGCGTTTCTCATCGATGAAGCTGCGCGTGCTGCGGCCGCCCTTGGCATGGTTGCGGACCTCCCACACAGCGGGATCGAGATAGCTCTGCAGGGCCTGCCCCCAGCCGGCCTGTGGCGCGCGCTCCGGGCCGTACCCGGCAGCGGTGGAATCCCCGGCAATGAAGATGCGGTGCGGGGCGCACAGCGCGCTGGGAGCCGCAAGCAGCAGGGACAGGGACAGCAGCAAACGCAGCATGGTCATGCTCCTGGGTGGAGAGCGCTGCCGGCCAGCGGCCGGCACTACCGGAGCCCACGATCTGCAGCGCAGACCGTGGGAGCGCCAGCGCGTAGCGATGGTGTTACCGGGCGAGCCAGCCGCCATCAACCGGCAGGACCGCGCCGTTGACGTAGTCCGAGGCGCTGGAGGCCAGGAACACTGCCGTGCCGCCGAGGTCTTCCGGGGTGCCCCAGCGCGCGGCCGGGATGCGGTCGAGGATGGACTTGTTGCGGTCCTCATCGGCGCGCAGCGCGGCGGTGTTGTCGGTGGCCATGTAGCCCGGGGCGATCGCGTTGACGTTGATGCCCTTGCTGGCCCATTCGTTGGCGAGCAGGCGGGTGATGCCGGCGATGCCGCTCTTGCTGGCGGTGTACGACGGCACGCGGATGCCGCCCTGGAAGGACAGCATCGAGGCGATGTTGATGATCTTGCCGCGGCCCTGGGCGATGAAATGCCTGCCGGCGGCCTGCGAGATGAAGAACGCGGACTTGATGTTGACGTTCATCACGTCGTCCCAGTCCTGCTCGCTGAAGTCCACGGCGTCGGCCCGACGGATCAGGCCGGCGTTGTTGACCAGGATGTCCAGGCCGCCCAGGCCTTCGATGGTTTCGCGGATGACGCGCTCGACCGGCTCGATGCTGATCAGGTTCGCTTCGATCGCCAGGCAGCGGCGGCCCAGCGCGGTGATGGCCGCGATGGTCTCGGTGGGCGGCTGGATGCCGGCCACGGCCACGTCGGCACCGGCCTGCGCCAATGCGACCGCGATGCCCTGGCCCAGGCCGGTGTTGCCACCGGTGACGAGGGCGACCTTGCCTTCCAGACTGAACGGATTAGCCATTGCGTATGTAGTCCTTGTCCAATGCGTAACAGACGCCGCCGGCGCGATGCCGGCGGCGCGTCGGGGTCACTTGAGCTGGCAGATGTCCAGCACGTGCATGTCGGTGTAATCCAGGTTCTCGCCGCCCATCGCCCAGATGAAGGCGTAGTTGCTGGTGCCGGCGCCCATGTGGATGGACCACGGCGGCGACACGACGGCTTCGTTGTTCTGGATGACGATGTGGCGCTGCGCGTCCGGCTCGCCCATGAAGTGGTACACGCGGTCGTTCTGGCCCAGGTCGAAGTAGAAATAGACTTCGCTGCGGCGGTCGTGCAGGTGCGGCGGCATGGTGTTCCAGACGCTGCCGGGCTTGAGCACCGTCAGGCCCAGCAGCAGCTGCGAGGACTGGCAGGTGGCCGGCACGATGTACTGGTAGATGGTGCGCTCGTTGCTGGTTTCCAGCGCGCCACGGTCCAGGGCCACGGCGTCCTTGATCGACAGCGCCTTGGTCTCGAAGCGCGCATGCGCCGGGGTCGAGGCCAGGTAGAACTGCGCCGGGGTGGCCGCGTCATCGGACGCGAACACAACGTCTTCGCTGCCCATGGCCACGTACAGGCCATCCTTCGGCCCGAGCTTGAACACGGTGCCATCGACAGTGACGGTGCCGCTGCCGGCGCCGACATTGATCACGCCCAGCTCGCGGCGCTCCAGGAAGGCATGGCCGGCGGCCGACGCGGGTTCAGTCTGCTTGGGCAGCGAGACCGGGCCGTTGACCGGGGCCGCACCGCCGAGCACGAAGCGCTCGTAGTGGGTGTACTTCAGGGTCACCGCATCGGCGTTGAACAGACCATCGAGCAGATACAGATCGCGCAGGTCGTCATTGCTGGCGCCCTTGATGGCGTCGGGATGGGTGGCGTAATGGGTCTTGCAGTACATGGCGTCTCCAGAGCAGGGGTGGGGCGATGCGTCGGCCCCGGCACGATTTCAGGTGATTGTAGCCAGTTGGTAAACCGGTGTCATTTTGCAGCGCACGATAGGCCGGGGCGGGCCCGGCGTGGTGTCCATGTCAGAAAAGCCGTGCGATCGGCAACGGATTGCACGGGCGCGTGGCGACGCGTTCATCATGAACGCGCGTCGTTGCCATCGCGGCGCGGGTCAATCCTCGGGCGGCTGGCAGGAATCGCGCACGATCAGGTGCGGGCGCACGCTGGCGTGCTGCATCACGGCCTGGCCATCGGGCTGGATCAGCATCGCGGCGGCGGTCCGGCCGGTGTCGCGGGTATGCCGGCGCACCGAGGTCAGCGACGGCCACAGGCGCGAGGCCAGCGGGCTGTCGTCGTAGCCGATGATCGAGAGCTGGCGCGGGATGTTGATGCCCGCGCGCAGCGCGACCTTGTAGATACCGGCGGCCATTTCATCGTTACCGGTGAAGATGGCGGTCGGTCGCTGCTTGCCCAGCAGCAGCTTCTCGGCCGCGGCCACACCGGATTCGAAGGTGTAACCGGCCTCGACGATGCGTGCCGGCGGCAGCTCGATGCCGCGCTTGGCGAGCGCATCGATGAAGCCGGCGGTCCGCTCGTGCGCCGAGCGGTACGCGCTCGGGCCGGTCACCAGGGCGATGTCGCGGTGGCCCAGCGAGAGCAGGTAATCGGCCGCTTCGGCAGCACCGTCGCGGTCGTGGGTGACCACCATCTGCGAGGTATCGTCCAGCGGCAGCGAGGCGATGCGGGTGAAGCGGCAGCCGATTTCATCGAGCATGTCGACCAGTGCCTGGTCTTCGGAAGCACGCGGCACCAGGATCACACCGTGCAGCTTCTGCTGCTGCACGAAGCGGCGCACGCCGTCGATGTAGCCGGGGCTGCGTGAATCGCAGGGATGCACGACCAGCTCGAAACTGGAGCCGCGCAACGCATCCAGCGCACCGTACTGCATGTCCACGATGTACTGCGCGGTCGGGTTGTCGTACACCATCCCGATCAGGAACGAGCGCCGGAACGCCAGCCCGCGGGCCAGCGGGTCCGGCGTGTAGCCGACCTCGCGCATCAGTGCTTCGACCTTCTCGCGCGTGTCCTTACGCACCAGCGGCGAGTTGTTGATGATGCGCGAGACGGTCTTCTTGGATACCCCGGACAGACGCGCGATGTCGTTGATCGTGGCGGCCTTGCCTTTGGTCAATCCGTGCGGCGACGGATCGGTTTTGCTGCGCAATGACATGTCGTTCAAACCGGGGATGAGTCAAGGGATTCTAGCGGGGAGCTCAATCGAGGGCGCGGTAGCGGAAATTCCGGAACTGGACCTTGCCGTCACCGGCAGCATAGAGCGCCGGCTTCAGGGCCAGGAACTTGCCCGCCACATTGTGATGGTAGCCGGAGACTTCCATCTGAACCGGGTACTTCTGCCAGGTTCGGCCATCGGTGCTGGAGTGGATGGTGACGATGTGGCGGTTGTTGGTCACCCGCAGCCGCAGTTTGCCGCCGGTGGCGCTGGGGGCCAGCCGGGTGGGGCGCTCCTCGCCGTAGCGGTGCATGATGAACTTCTCGCCGTTGCTGCCCACGCCCACGTACAGGCGGTCGCTGTAGTAGAGCAGGGCACCGCCCACCGCGCCCGGGGCGATCTCCATCTCGACCTCGAACTGGTAGGCCTTGTCGCCGGCGATGGCGGTCAGCGGCGAGCTGTCGCGCGGGGTTTCGCCCTTGCCCTGCAGCTCCATGCCCTTGCCGGTGAAGGTCAGGCGCTTGTACTCGTCCTGGGCCGGGTTGAAGAACGACCACTGCGCACCGAGGGTCCTGCCGCGGAAGTCATCGGACAACGCCATGCCGTGCTGGCCCACCGAGGTGCCCGACGGCTTGGCGAGCGGCTGGCCGAGGTCGCCGCCCTTGGCCACGAACCAGCCATCGGCGGTCCATTCGATCGGCTCCAGCAGCGCCTGGCGGCCCAGCGTCCAGTACCCGTTCTCGTAGCCGTGGTACATCATCCACCAGCGCCCGTCGGTGCCTTCGATAACCGTGGCATGGCCGCGCGACCACCACGGCTCGGCGGCCGACCGGGTGCGCATGATCGGGTTGTTCGGCGCATTCACCCACGGGCCGTGGATCGAGCGCGAGCGCGCGGTGATCACCATGTGCCCGGTCGGCGGCCCGGCGGTGCCACCCACGGCGGTGGTCATGTAGTACCAGCCATCGCGGAAGTTGATCTTCGGGCCTTCCTGCGCATAGGCCTCCACATCCCAGCTTTCCGGGTATTTCCAGCCGTCGTAGACATGCTTGGGCGTGCCGACCACGCTCAGGCCGTCATCGGCCAGCTGCACGTAGTCGCCACCACTGAGGAACAGGTAACGCTTGCCGTCTTCACCCACCGCGTGGCCCGGGTCGATATAGCCGCCCAGGCCGATGTCGATCGGCTCGCTCCACGGGCCCTTGATGCTGTCGGCCCAGACCACGAAGTTGCTGCGGGTCTCGCCGGTACGGGCGGGGAAATAGATGTAGTAGCGGCTGCCGTGCTTGACGATGTCCGGGGCCCAGATCGCACCGACATTCCTGGTGATGGCATGGCCCAGCGGCTGCCAGTTGACGAGATCGCGCGAGTGCCAGATCGGCAGGCCGGGGTAGGCATCGAACGAGGACAGGGTGAGGTAGTAGTCCTCGCCATCCTTGAGCACCGAAGGGTCCGGGCGATCACCGGCGAACACCGGATTGAGGAAGGTGCCGTTGCCCAGATCGGCCTGGCGCTGGTTCTCGATCCCGCGCTTCCAGGCGGTGGCCGGCTCGGCGGCGTGGCCGGCGCCGGCCAGCAGCAGGCAGGCGGTGGCGAAGCTCGCCAGGGTCTTCCTCAGGTGCATCGTCTCTCTCCCTTGAACGTATCGTGGGCCAGGCGCGCTCAGCGCGCCCCGGTCCCGGCAAGACGCTGTTGCCAGCGTGGGTACTCAGTGGTGATCAGGGCCTGCGGCCAGGTGCCGTACCAGTGGTAGCCGGTGCGGCGCTCGCGCGGAATCTCGTCGAACGTGGCCACGCGCTCACCCTCGCGGTTGGCCAGCAGCACGGCGCTGTCGTGCAGGTCGTGGAAGCGCCCCCACAGCAGCGGGGCGCCGGCGTCGGCGACCAGGCGGCGGTCGACCGTGGTGCGGTGGAACGCGAACTGCGCCGGGGTGGTTTCGAAGGTCTCCAGCCGCCACCCGGTCAACGCATGCGCCTGGAACCACGCCATGGCAGCGTTGACGGAGGCGACCACCGCCGGTGAAGGATCCGGGATCGACATCAGGTAGCGGACCACGCCGACACTCTCGTCGGTGACCAGCGCCGGCAGTTCGAACGTCCGGCCCTGCGCGGGCAGCAGGGTGGCGCGGTCGTACTGGCCGGCCCAGATCGTCGGGATGCCGTCCTGGCGCACCTGCAGTCGCAGCAGGCAGGCATCGCCGGCGGTGACGGCGGCGTCCACGCGGGCCCGCTGACCGGCAGTGATGAACCCGAACACCGGCTCGCGCTGGATGCGCCGCAGCGTGGTCAGCACGCCACGGGTGACGTCGTCGGCGAAGGTGATGTGGCTGTGGTACGAGGTGCGCGACGGCACCGAATGCGGCCAGCCGCCACAGGTCGGGATCTGCTCGGCAAGAATGAAATCCAGGCCACGTACCGCTGCGTCGCGGTAGCGCGCATCGCCGCTTCGCGCGAAGGCCTCGGCCAGGTAGTCGACCTGGGTATAGACGTTGCGGTTGTCGAAGCTGCCGCCGGGCGTGGCCTGGTCGGCCAGCACCTGTGTTTTGGCGGCATCGTCGAGGACCCGCTGCGGATCCTGATTGACCGCCCAACCGCCGCCATGGCGTTGCAGGGCGACCAGGTTGTCGGCGATCTGCCGGTACTGACCGGGGGACCAGCGCGGGTAGTCCGTGCCGTGCCCACTCTGCCAATGGTTGATGCCGTCCTGGAAGCCCCGCAGGGGGATGTCCTGGCCCTGCGCCATGACGGCGCAGGGCAGGGCGATCCATAGCAGGGCAGCCAGCCGCCGCACGCTTACGCGCGCAGCAGGGCGGGCAGCCACAGCGACATTTCCGGGAAGAAGGTGACGATCAGCAGCACACCCAGCGCGGCGAACCAGAACGGCCAGATCGAGCGCATGCTCTCACCGACGCTGATCTTGCCGATCGCGGTACCGATGAACAGCACCGAGCCCACCGGCGGCGTCACCAGGCCCAGGCCACCGGTCAGCACCAGCACCAGGCCGAAGTGGATCGGATCGATGCCGTAGGCCTTGGCCACGGGCAGGAAGATCGGTGTGCAGATCAGGATCATCGGCGCCAGGTCCATGAAGGTGCCCAGCAGCAACAGCATCACCACGATCATCAGCAGCACCATGAACTGGCTGTGCGCGAACGACTGCAGGAAGTTGACCGCGGCCGACGGCACTTCGAGGTACGCCAGCAGCCAGCCGAACACGGCCGCGGTGGCGATCACGAACAGGATCACGCCCGTGCTGCGCGCGGCATGGGTGACCGTGCCGAGGAACTCGCGCCAGTCGAGCTGGCGGTACAGCACGGTGGTCACCAGCAGCGCGTAGACCACGGCAATCGCCGCACTCTCCACCGCGGTGAAGATGCCCGCGCGGATACCGATGAAGATCAGCGCGACCAGGCCCAGGCCGGGCAATGCCGAGACCAGGCGCAGCAGCACAGCACGCCAGCCCGGGAAGATCTCCACGCCGTACCCGCGGCGGCGTGCCACGAGATAACCGGTGATCATCAGGACGACCGTCATCAGCAGCGCCGGCACGATACCGGCCGCGAACAGATCGGCGATGGACAGGCCACCACCGGCCGCGGCCGAGAACAGGATCAGGTTGTGCGACGGCGGCACCAGCAGCGCGACCAGCGCGGCGGTGATGCTGACGTTGACCGCGAAGTCACGGTCGTAACCGCGCTTGACCATCTGCGGGATCATCGTGCCGCCAACCGCCGAGACGTCGGCGATGGCCGAACCGGACACACCGCCGAAGAACAGCGAGGACAGGATCGAGACCTGGCCCAGGCCACCGCGCATGCGCCCGACCAGCGAGGACGCCAGTGAGATCAGGCGTTCGGAGATGCCGCCGCGCATCATGATTTCGCCGGCGAAGATGAACAGTGGAATGGCGATCAGCGAGGCCGAACCGGTGCCGGCGGAAATCTGCTGGACCAGCACCAGCGTCGGCAGATCCAAGTACCACAGGGTGGCCAGGGCAGCAGCGGCGAGCGCGAACGCGACCGGCACGCCGAGCAGCAACAGCACCGCGAACACGGTGAAAAGAATCGTAATACCCATGACTCAGCGATCTCCCTCGGCAACGGCATCGGCCGGCCGTACGGCCAGCGCCATCTGGTTCACGGCGAAGATCGCCATCAGGGCGCCACCGATCGACAGGGGCAGGTAGTTGATGCTCTGCGGCAGGTGGGCGCCGGCGGCCTTGATGTCCAGGCCGTCCATGAGCAGCACGGCTGCCCACCAGGCGATGACCACGCCCAGCACGGCCACCACCAGCGCGGCGAATACATCGACCGCGCGGCGCAGGCCCGGGCCCATGTGCGCGGCCAGCAGGAAGAAGCCGAAGTGGCGGCGGGTATGCACGCCGGTAGCCGCGCCCAGGCTCATCGCGGTGGCGAGCAGCAGCAGCGTGACCGGCTCGGTCCAGCTGGGCGAATCATTGATCACGTAGCGGGCGAACACCTGCCAGCCCTGCACCACCACCAGGCCCAGCAGGGCGATGACGGCAATGTAGATCGCCACATCGGCGATGAGGTTGAGCAGGCGCTGCGGCGCGGTGGGGGTGATGACGGTTTCGGAAGTCGAGTCGGACATCGCGTCGGGGCCTCAGGCGAAGTCGCGGATGCGACGGGTGAGGGCGGCCAGCTCCGGCTGCTGCAGGTAACGCTGCAGGAGCGGGTCGGCGGCCTTGCGGAAGGCCGGCATGTCGACCTCGTTGAACGTGATGCCGAAGTCGGCGACGGCCTGGCGCGCGGTGCTTTCCGAGGCATCCCACTGCTCGCGCATCACCTGCACCGATTCACGCGCGGTCTCGATCACCAGGGTGCGGTCGGCCGGGCTCAGCGCATCGAAGCTCTGCCGCGACATCAGCAGCACGTCCGGCGCGTAGGAGTGATCACTCTGCGACCAGTAGTGCGCGGCCTCGAAATGACGGCTGGAATGGAAGCTGCGCATGTTGTTTTCCGCACCGTCGATCATGTGCGTTTCCATGCCCGAGAAGGTGTCGCCCAGCGACATCGGGGTTGGGTTGGCACCGAGCAGGCGCATCAGCTGGATGAAGATGTCCGAGGACGCCACGCGCAGCTTGAGGCCGTGCAGATCCTTGGGCTCCACGATCGGGTGCTTGGTGTTGTAGAAGCAGCGCGCGCCGGAATCGTAGATCGCCAGACCGACCAGATCACGGGTTTCAAAGCCCTGCAGCACCGTATCGGCGACGCCACCATCGAGGGCGCGGCGCATGTGCGCCACCGACTCGAACACGTACGGCAGGCACAGGCCCTGGGTCAGCGGAAACGCGTTGTTGAGCGCGCCGGAGTAGACGCGGGTGATGTCGATGGCGCCGAAGCGGGCCATGTCGATCGCCTCGGACTCACGGCCGAGCTGGCCGGAGTGGTACTGGCGCAGCCGCAGCCGGCCGCCGGTTTTTTCTTCCAGCGTCTGCCCGATCCATTTCACCGCGGTGACGGTGGGGTAATCGGCGACGTGGACGTCGGTGGCGGTCAACAGCTGCGCACCGGCCGGTGCGGCGTTGGACGACCGCGAACAGGCCGTCAGCGCGGGCGCGGCAAGCGCGCCCAGACTGGTAGCCAGGAAACTTCTGCGAGTGAACATCTGCGCCCTCCCAAGCGTGCTCGCCATGTCCGCGCGGTCAACCGGCGGCGATGGCCTTGCAGGTAATGTCGCCGTAACCGACGAAACGGATCAATGCTTCCTGGCCCACGGCGATGTCATGGATGCCGGTGGCGTTGCCACTGGCGATCAGATCACCCGCCTTCAGCGGTCGGCCACGCTGCGCTGAACGGGCCAACGCAAACGCGTAGGCAGTGCGCAGGCCGCCGGGCAGCAGGGTGGCGCCACCGGTACCGACCACCTGGCCTTCGATGCGGGTCTCCGCACGCAGGTCGGCATCGTCCAGGCGGGTCCAGTCCGCGATTTCGGTGCCCAGCACCAGGCCGTTGTTGTTGCCGAAATCCGACACCACCACGCGCGGGCCGAGCTTGTTGATCGTCGCCAGCGGGCTGCTCGCGACCTCGACGCCGATGAAGAGCCTGGCGGGCAGTGCCTCGGCTTCTTCCGGCGTCCAGTGCAGCTTGTCCGCCGGAGCGTCTTCCTGCAGCTGGATCACATACTCGGCTTCGACCGCGCCGAAGCCCCCGACGAACACCGGAATCTCGACTGTTCCACCGGTAGCATTCCAGAGCTGGCGCGCGAAGATCGGGCCCAGCAGGCGGTCATCGCCCGACCCGTCGCGGCGTTCGGCAGCGATGTAGCCGACCTTCCAGCCGACCACCTGGTCGTCCCACAGCGCGATGGCCTGGTCCTGTACCTGATAGGCGGTGACGAGGTCTTCCGGGATGGTTCCCGGGAAATCCGGCAGGGATTGGCCGTGTTGGCGGGCGCTGACGAAGTGCCGGGCGATCTCGCCCAACCCCTGGTCGGGCAGGTCCTGTTTGCCGTGGTCGTTGCTCAAGCGGGTCTCCCGGAAAAATTGTTGCACTGCCAATCGACAGCGGTTGGATGAGCTGTATATGGTAAACCGGTGTCATTGGCAATGTGCAGCGCATCAGAAGGGCTGCCGGTCAGGCACGATGCCTGTTTCCTCTACCGGAAGGACGTCCCCGGATGCGCCGTTGCCTTGTGTTGCCTTCGTTGATCCTCCTGCTGCTGGCCAGCGGCGTGGCGCCTGCGGCCGAGCGCGCCGTCCCGGAGACCGAACCCGCCGCCGGCGCACCGGACCGCATTGCACTGTGGCCGGAGGGCCAGGTGCCGGGCGAATCGGGCCCGGCCACGGTCCCCAACGTGATCGAGCGCAGCACCGATCCCGCACTGCCGGACCGCTACATCGACAACGTCAGTGCGCCTTATCTCGTCGTGTACCGGCCGGCACGCCCGAACGGCAGCGCCCTGCTGGTGGTGCCCGGTGGCGGCTACCAGCGCATCGTGCTGGACAAGGAAGGCACCGCCCTGGTGCCGGCCTTCGTGGAGCAGGGCGGCGTGACCCTGTTCGTACTGCGTTACCGGCTGCCCGCAGGCCGCAGCGATCGGCAAGCGGCGCTGGCCGATGCGCAGCGCGCGATGCGGGTGATCCGCGCGGATGCCGCCCGCTGGCAGATCGATCCGGCGCGCGTCGGGGTCATGGGCTTCTCGGCCGGCGGACACGTCGCCGCGCGGCTGAGCAACGGCTTCGATGTCCCGGTCTATCCCCACCGCGATGCCATCGATGCACTCAGCGCACGCCCGGATGTCGCCCTGCTGATCTACCCGGTGATCGACATGGGCACGCATGCGCATACCGGCTCGCGTACCCGCCTGCTCGGGCCGCATGCGGATGTGGCGCTGCAGCAGCAGTTTTCGATGCAGGGTCAGGTCCGCACCGATACGCCGCCGACCTTCCTGGTGCATGCGCAGGACGACAACGTGGTCCCGGTGCACAACAGCCTGGTCTACTACCAGGCGCTGCTGCGCGCCGGCGTCTCCACCGAAATGCATCTGTTCCCGTCCGGCGGCCATGGCTTCGGCGTCCGCATCCCGGCCGGTCTGACCGTCGCGCAGTGGCCCGGGCTGGCCCTGCGCTGGATTCCTTCGCGCCATACGGAGCCTGCGCGCCATGACTGATTCCCCCGCCGATCTGCAACGGCGTCGTTTCCTGCGTGACAGCGCGCGCTATGCCGTGATGCTGGGTGCGACCAGCCTGCCGCTGCTGCCCGCCTTCGCCGGCGTGCCCGGCCCCCGCCACGATGCCGCGCCGCTGGCACGCGTGCGTAGTGGACGCGTGCGCGGGCAGCTGGAACAGGGCATCCACGTGTTCCGTGGCATTCCCTACGGCGCCGATACCGCCCCCCGGCGCTTCCAGCCGGCCGTGCAGGAATCGGCCTGGCGGGGCGTGCGTGATGCGCTGGCGTACGGCCACGCTGCGCCGCAGGGCGGCAGCGAAGGGCCGGGCAGCGAAGACTGCCTCTATCTCAATGTGTGGACCCCGGCGCTGCGCGATGGCGGCAAGCGCCCGATCGTGTTCTACATCCACGGCGGCGCCTACAACAACGGCTCGGGCAGCGACCCGCTGTACGACGGCAGCGCGTTGTGCCGGCGTGGCGACGTGGTCGTGGTCACGGTCAACCATCGCCTCAACGTGTTCGGCTATCTGTACCTGGCGCAGCTGGGCGATGCGCGGTTCGCCGATTCCGGCAACGTCGGCCAGCTCGATCTGGTCCAGGCGCTGCAGTGGGTCCGTCAGCATGCACACGAGTTCGGCGGCGATGCGGGCAACATCACCGTGGTGGGGCAATCCGGCGGCGGCGCGAAGATCGCCACGCTGATGGCCATGCCCTCCGCACGCGGCCTGTTCCAGCGCGCGTGGACCATGAGCGGGCAGCAGGTCACCGCTGCCGGCCCGCGTGCGGCCACCCAGCGCGCGCAGATCGCGATGCAGGCGGTCGGCGCGGCCGATGCGGGGGCGCTGCGCACGATGCCGATGGAAGCACTGCTGGCCGCCGCCCGTGCGCGCGACCCGTCGCGCGTGGAGAACAGCAGCCTCTACGTCGGGCCGGTGCTCGACGGGCGTTCGCTGCCGGTGCATCCGTTCTGGCCGGAGGCGCCCGCGCAGTCCGCCGGGATTCCGATGGTGATCGGCAACACCCACGATGAAACCCGCGCCTTCCTCGGCAACGACCCGGCCAACTTCGCCCTCACCTGGGAGACGCTGCCGGCGAAACTGGAGAAGGAACAGTACGTGGACCTGCTGCCGTCGGTGGTGATCGCCGAGTACCGTCGCCTGTATCCGCAGTACACGCCGTCGGAGGTGTTCTTCGCAGCCACCACCGCGGGCCGCTCCTGGCGGGGCGCGGTGGAGGAACTGGAGGCGCGTGCGCGGCAGGGCGCACCGACCTGGGCCTATCAACTCGATTGGGGCTCGCCGCTGGACGGCGGCAGGTTTGGTGCCTTCCACACGCTGGATATCCCGCTGGTGTTCGACAACACCGACCGCCCCGGTTCGCGCACCGGTGACGGTGAAGAGGCCACGCGCATGGCGGCCACGATGAGCGGGGCGTTGATCGCCTTTGCCCGCCATGGCGATCCGAATCATGGCGCACTGCCACGCTGGCAGACCTATTCGCTCGCCCGCCGCGAAACGATGGTGTTCGATGCTACCTCGCAGCAGGCCGACGACCCGCGCGGTGGCGAGCGCCGCCTCTATCAGCAGGCCCCCTTCATTCAACGAGGCACGTTCTGATGCGTTGTAAGTCCTGGCTGCTCGGCAGCGCGCTGTTCGGCCTGATCAGTGCGGCGCAGGCCGCGGTCGACCCGGCGGTACTGGATCGACCCGCACCGACGCCGATCCGGGCCAGCAAGATCGTGCTGGTCGGCGATTCCACCACGGCCGTGCAGGGCGGCTGGGGCCCGGCCTTCTGCGCGCGGCACGTGACCTCGTTCCTGACCTGCACCAACCTGGCCCGCGGCGGCCGCAGCACCTACAACTACCGTGCCGAAGGCTCGTGGGCGTTGGCCGAGGCGGAGATACGCACGCCTGGCTATGCCACCACCTGGGTGCTGGTCCAGTTCGGCCACAACGACCAGCCCGGCAAGCCGGGCCGCTCCACCGACCTGCAGCGCGAGTTCCCGGACAACCTGCGCCGCTACGTGCGCGAGATCCGTGCCGCCGGTGCGCAACCGGTCCTGCTGACCCCGTTGACCCGCCGCCAGTTCGCCGATGGCGTGCTGATCGATGACCTGGCGCCGTGGGCCGAGGCGGTGCGGACGGTGGCGCGCGAGATGGAGGTGCCGCTGGTCGATCTGCACGCGCGCAGCCGTGCGGTGGTGCAGGCGCTGGGCCCGGTCGCCGCCATGCCGCTGGCACAGGCGGCCGCCACACCGGCGCAGGTCAGCGCGGCGCTGGGCGGTACCACCGTGGGTGCGGCGCCCGTGGCGGGCGCACCCGTCGCGCAGAACAACGCGGTCGCCGAGCCGATGGGGCAGGCCAAGCTCGCCTTCGATTACACCCACCTCGGCCCCGACGGCGCGGCGCTGTTCGCCACGCTGGTGACCGAGGAACTGGCCCGGCAGGTCCCGTCGTTGCGGCCGCTGCTGATCCCCTGATCGATAGGCGAACGCGAAGATTTCTTTCGAATGGATTACTACGTCGGCGATCGTGGGTCGATTGGATGTGATTCAGGTCAAACACGCTGTTCACCAGAATCGCCTAGACTCGAGGCATGCAAGACCAATGCAACCCGTTTCCGCCGTTCCATGGTCGTGATCGATTGATCGCTGCGGTCGACCATGCCGTCCAGCACGAGCACGCGCACCAGATCGCCGCCACGCTGCGGGCGGCATTGCGCGAGGCGATCGCCGACAGCCGCATCCAGCTGCCGGCCTGCGTGCACCACCCGATCGAGGATCACTACGCCCGCCGCGAGCTGTACCGCAGCCCGGTGCACGGCTACAGCATCGTCGCGATGAGCTGGGGGCCGGGCCAGGGCACGCCGCTGCACGACCACAGCGGGTTGTGGTGCGTGGAGGGGGTCTGGCTGGGCCAGCTGGAGATCACCCAGTACCAGCTGCTGGAGCGCGACGGTGAGCGCTTCCGTTTCCGCCCGGAGCCGCCCGTGCTGGGCGACTGCGGCAGTGCCGGCAGCCTGATCCCGCCGCACGAGTACCACACCCTCCGCAATACCAGCGATGACGACCTGGCGATCTCGGTGCACGTCTACCAGGGCGAGATGACCCGCAGCGCGATCTTCGAGCCCGAGGCCGACGGCTGGTACCAGCGCCGCGTGCAGGTGATGGAAACCGACGCGGCCTAGCCCTCCGCTCGACCGGGCGGCGGCGTGGCGCGCATCATGCGCGTTCCACCCGTTCCCGATGGTCCGCCATGCCCACGCTGCCGTTCCAACAGGTCAATGTCTTCAGCCGGGATCCACTGCGCGGCAATCCGCTGGCCGTGGTGCTGGAGGCCGAAGGCATCGACGACGCGCGGATGGCCGCATTCGCACGCTGGACCAACCTGAGCGAGACCACCTTCCTGCTGCCGCCGACCGATCCCCGGGCGGACTACCGCGTGCGCATCTTCACCACGTTGGAAGAGCTGCCGTTCGCCGGACATCCGACCCTGGGCAGCTGCCATGCCTGGCTGGCGCATGGCGGCGTGCCGAAGGGCGAGGACATCGTGCAGGAGTGCGGGATCGGCCTGGTACGCATCCGGCGCAGCGACGCGGGTCTGGCCTTCCTGGCGCCGCCGCTGCTGCGGGGCGAGGCGTTGACGCCGGACCTGCGCGAGCGCGTCCGGCGCGGCCTGGACGTGGCGACGGAGGACGTCGTGGATGCGCGCTGGGCGGACAACGGCACCGGCTGGCTCGCACTGCGGCTGCGCGACCGTGCGGCGGTACTGGCCGTCCAGCCGGACTATGCGCAGCTGGAAGGCCTGAAGGTCGGCGTGTTCGGACCGTGGCAGCCCGGCGATGGCGATGAGGCGCTGTACGAGAGCCGCTCCTTCATCGCCGGCGATGGCGTACCCGAGGATCCGGCCACGGGCAGCCTCAATGCGGGCATCGCGCGCTGGCTGCTGGCCACCGGCGAAGCGCCGGACCGCTACGTGATCAGCCAGGGCACGGCGATCGGCCGCGCCGGGCGCTTGCGGGTGGAGCGCGTAGGCGATGCGCTGTGGATCGGTGGCGACTGCGTGACCTGCATCGCGGGGCAGGTCACGCTGTGATCGGCGGCCGAAGCCGCCGTGCCTGGCAGGGCGCTACCGGTCCAGCGTCACCACGTTGTTGCGCTGGGTCACCTCGGCGGCGCCGTCGGCCTGCATGACCCGCACCCGCCAGCCACTACGGTTGCCGGCCGGCAACGGCAGGCGCACGGTGGCGGTCTTCGGCACCAGATCGCTCGGCGCGGCCAGGCCCGGAATCTCGACCCGGGCCAGCTCACGGCCCCTGGCATCTTCCAGCACCGCCACGCCCACGCCGGTCGCCACATGGCCGAGGCTGTGCACCGTCACCTGCACTTGGCCGTCCTCCACGCGCACATCGCCGCGCCCGATGCCGAGGTCGGCACGCTGTTCGACCGGTGTCCCGGCCTGCACCAGCGCGAACTCGAACACCTGGCTCTGGCCCGGCGCGAACCGCAGCGTGGTCGAGGCGCTGCGTTCCAGGGTGAGGTCACGCGTTGTGGCCTTGCCGTCGATGGTGTCATCGCCATTGCGGTCCACGCCGCTGGTCATCCGCCACTGCCCGGCGGTGACATTCCAGGTGCTCATCTCCGCGTCCACCGCACGCGTGCCCAGGTTGTAGGCGATCACCTTGAAGCGGTCCGGCGAGGGCGCATGCACCAGCAGCGCGACCTGCTCGGCCGCGTCCGGCTGGGCGAAGCGCCAGCTCACGGTGTGGCCCGGCCAGCTCTGGTTGCGTTTCAGCGCGATGCCGCCCAAGCGCGCACGCTGCAGGAATTCGCTGGGCGCTTCGACACGGTCGGACCACCAATGACCCTCGGTGTTCATGTATTCGCGCTGCGCCTTGGCCTGGATGCCGTCGGCGTGCAGGGCTTCCAGGTATTTCTTGTCGCCGGTGGCCTGCCACGCCATCAGGCTGGCGAAGCCAGTGCTGCCACCGTCGGCATCACGGATGAAACGCGGGTTCCACTCGGCACCGCGGCCCAGGGCCTCGACATAGTTCTCGCCCAGGTTGGACAGCGCCCCCGGGCCACCGCGCTCGACGCGGTAGTCCAATGCCTTGAGGTACTTGTCATCGCCGGTCCAGCGCCATGCCGCCCAGAAGGTATGCATGATGTCGCCGCTGCCCGAGCCGTTGTTGAGCTCACCGCCGCGGGTCTTGCCGGTCGCCCAGTGGATCTCGTTGGGCAGCGCCCAGCGGCCCTTGTCGTCGGTGTAGGCATGGGCGAGGTAGCCATCGGCCAGACCGGTGACCAGCTTGCGGCCGGTCGGATCGGCGTTGTACTGGCCGATCAGGAACGCCGGGTGCAGCACCGGGAAGGAATACGGCTTCTGCCACTGCCAGTTCGGTTCGCGGTAGACCTTGTTGCCGCCGAACCAGTTGCTGGAGAACAGCAGGTGACCCTGCGGGTTGGGCAGGATGATGCGTTCGTCGAAGGCCTTCACCGTTTCCATCAGGCGCTCGACGGTGAGCGGATCGCCCCAGTTGAGGTAGAGCATCGCGCTGTTGGTGTTGATGCCCTCCTCGTAGGAATGCAGCTCATCGGTTTCGATCGTGCTCAGGCCGTTGCTGAACATGCCATTGCGGTAGACCGCATCGGACAGCGCGGTCAGCGAGGCATTGAGCTTGTCCGGCTGCACGCCCATCAGCGCCAGGCCCGGCCACTGCTGGGTCAGGTCGGAGTCGTCGGAGATGCCGCCACCGAAGTCGCCATAGGCGATCTGGCGGTTGTCGATCCACCAGTCGATGAAGCGGCGCACGTACTTGAGGTCTTCGGTCTGCGCGAACGCCCACTGCGGCACGCCCTTGGGGGCCTCGGGCTGGGTGAACGGCGGTTTGCCCTGGCTGTTGTAGCTGATGTAGTTCCAGTACAGCCGGCCGAGTTCGTGGTCCGGATCGACCCGCAGCAGGTCGCTGAGATCGGCGTACACGCGCGCGTACAGGCGCTGGCGTTTGGACGTGGTGTGCTCTTCGACCAGGAAGCCCCAGTTGTCGCGGACCTGGTTGAAGCGATCGGCCAGATGCTCTTTCTTCGCCTCCTCGCGATCCTTGTAGACCATGCGGATCTCGGCACCGTCCAGCGAGGTGGCGTTGAACCCTGGGGCGGCCGAGGCGATGGAGATCCACAGGCTGTCGGCGGTGAGGATGCGGTCGCGCAGGTCCAGCCACAGGGTGCGCTTCTGGCCCGGCTTGACCGAGACCGACACGTCGATCATGTCGCGCGCCGGCCAGATCGGATCCTTGATGCGGATATTGAGCGGGATCAGGCCATCCTGCGTGGCCGGCAGATCGAGCGCGGGCAGGTCGATCGCCACGCCGTCCAGGCCGTCGTGCATGTTCTCCCAGCTGTGCGCCCAGCTGCGGATCAGCGGCTGCGCGGCCGGTGCGTCGCTCACGCCGGAGGGAATCAGCACGTGCACGATCGGCAGCGGCTGCGCGGGCAGCGTGTCGGCCGTGCGCTTGCGTGAGCCGGCGCCCTTGGGCAGTGCCATCACCGTGCTGCGTTCGGCCGCCGGGTAGCGACCGTCGATGTACTCGCGCAGTGCCGCGATGTTGGTGTAGTCCGGCAGGGCCTGGCTGTCGATCAGGTAGCGCTGCTTGACCGTGCCTTCCGGCTCGGCCGCATCGCTGACCTGGTAGGCCCAGATTTCCTGGATCGGGGTTTCCTGCGCCGTGTTGCGGAAGTGCAGCACGCCGCCCGCCTGCGCGGGAATCGCGTTGACGCTGCGGACGACGCCCTGCGGACGCTCGAACAGCGTCTGCGCCGGCTGGCCATCCACGCTGTGGCTGAGCCCGCCGAAGGCGGCGCCGCGCACTTCGATGCGGTTGACGGTCTCACCGGCCGGCAGGGTCAGGTCGAGCTGCTGGCCGCCGTCGACATAGGTGTTCCAGTCCGGCAGCTGGAAGTAATCATTGCGCCCCGGCAGGCGCGAGCGGTTGTAGACGCCCGGCCAGGTCGTTTCAGCGATGCCGTCGGTAGCCTTCCACATCCACTGCTTGTGGTCCTTGGTATCGGCGAACTCGACCTTGCGGATCGTGGTGGTCGGTGCGGTCAACGCCGGCGGCGGGGCAGCGTCCCAGCCGTGCCGATGGCGCCAGGCGCGCATCGGGTCCGGCCCGGCGACGGCGGTGGTGGGGGCGGCATTGCGGGCCAGTGCGGCCATGCCGGCCGGATCGAGCAGGCGGTCGTAGACGCGGATCTCATCGAAATCGCTGCCACGCAGGAAGTTGTAGCGGCTCTGCACCTGGTAGGGCGCCATCACGCGCGCGGCCAGGCCGAGCTGGTCGAGCGCGGCGTCGTAGTCGGCCGTGGTCTCCTGGCGGGCGACTTCCCTGCCGTCCACGTAGAGGCGCACGCCGTGGTTCTCGTCCCAGCCGAAGGCGATGTGCTGCCACTGCTGCGGCGAGGGGTTCTTATCGAGTTTGAACGACACGCGCGTGCGCGCCAGGTTGGCATCGGTGACGAAGGCATCGAAGCCGTGGCCGTTCCAGTCGATGCGCAGCCAGGCCATGTCCCAGCTGCTGTGGTCGGCGTAGCCGACCCGGAAGATCACAAACGGCGCTTCACCCACCGCGTAGCGCGCGCGCCAGAAGAAGCCGAGCGTGCCGCGTTGTGCCTGGATGTTGCCCGGTGCATTCCAGGACAGCACGCCGTCGTCGGCCCATTCGATGGCGCTGCCATGTGCCCCGTTCGGCACCCGTTTCACCTTGTCCACGAAGTTCGGGACCGGGTCGCCCGCGGCGCTGTCGGCCTGCAGGCCCTGGTCGGCCGACACGTGGAACAGCAGCTGCGGCGCGGTCTGCGCCCAGGCGGTGCCACTGCCCGCGAGCAGCAGCGCCAGCAGGCTGGCGGACAGGCGGGAGGGGCGGATCGAGGCGGCGACAACGCGATGCATGAGACCTTCCTTTCGACAGCAGAAACAGTACAGCGGAACCAGCAGCGGGGGTCAGCCGCTCACGGTGGCCTTCCGCCCCGGCACCGCGCCCGCCATCCCGGAGAGAAGGACGGGGACGGGCCCGATGGCGGTGGCGGAAGACGCAGCACGGTCAGAACTTGTAGCGCAGGCCGAGGTAGTACTGGCGGCCGGTGTGGGTGTAGCGGTCCGGCAGCGACAGCGCCGAATCGACATAGCGCTCATCGGCGGTGTCGAGCAGGTTGATCGCCTCGAAGGTCAGCGAGAGATTCTTGTTGACCTTGTAGGACATGTTGAAATCCACGTTCTCCACGCTGTACTTGCCCTGCACATCGGCGGTGGCGAACGGATTGCCGTCCAGGTCCCACACGTTCTCCTGCGAGAGGATGGTGCTGATGTACGCATCGCGGTAGCTGGTGGAGACACGGGCGCTGAAGCGGCCGTCGTCGTAGTACAGCGTGGCGTTGTACGAGTTCGGCGAGAGGTTCAGCAGGTCGTTCTCGGTGTACGTGGTGACGATCGTGCTGCCGGTGCCGGAGCTGAACATGTATTTGATCTTGGACTCGACGTGCGTGTAGTTGAGCTGCACGCCGAAGTTGCGCCAGAAACCGGGCAGGAAGCTGAAAGGCTGCTGGTAGGACACTTCGTAGCCCTTGAGCGGGCCGCCCGGGGTGTTGAAGTAGCTCTGCACATTGAACACGGTGTCCGGGCTGAAGCCGGTCGGCAGCAGGTCCAGCGAGTACCCCATGTCTGCCCAGGTGGTGAGCAGGCGGGTACGCTGGACGTAGCTCTCGATGTCCTTGTAGAACAGCGCCGCCGACAGCAGCGCGCCTTCGTCGAAGTACCACTCCGCGCTCAGGTCGTAGTTGGTCGAGCGGAACGGGTCCAGCTTGGGATTGCCCAGGTTGATCGAGTAGCTGCGGTCGTCATCGAAGTACGCGGTGGGACCACCGCTGACACTCGGCGACAGGTTGGACAGGGTGGGGCGGGCCATGGTCTTGGCCGCGCCGAAGCGCAGCACGAAGGTATCGCTCAGGTCCCAGGCCAGGTTCAACGAGGGCAGCCAGTCGTCGTACTTGTGGCCGACCCGGGTGCCGACCTGCAGGCGCTCGCCGGGATCGGCGGTGGCGCTGGCTACCCCGAAGAACGGTTCGCAGGCCGAGGACAGATCGTTCGCGTTGGTGGCGGTACACGGCGCATAGCCATCGGCGGTGATGCGGGTCTGCACGTAGCGCACGCCGAGGTTGCCGCGGAACGCGCGGCCCAGCAGGTCGGTGTTGAAGTCCAGCTGCAGGTAGCTGCCGTAGCTCTTCTCGTTGACGTCGAAGTTGTTGTTGGACGCACCGAAATGGCCGACGCTGGCCAGGCGGTAGTCGCCGCCCAGCGCACCGGTGTCGCAGTTGCAGTAGATGTCCAGCAGCTTGGCGATCTGGTTGAAGTCCGGCACCAGCCAGGCGTTGGGCAGGTTGCCGTCCATGCCCTTGCCGAAGCCGCTCAGCGTGTCGCTCAGGTCCCCCACGGTCACACCGCCCGGCAGTGCCTGCGACAGGCGCCCGTAGCTGATGTTGCGGTACTCCTGCGTGCTCATGTCGTAGTCCTTGTAGGCCAGACCGCCGCGCAGGGTGAAGGTGGGATTGATGTCGAAGGTCAGGTCGACCTTGGCCGTGTCGAAGGCGTTGTCGACGTACTGCGGGTTCAAGCGCACTTCGCTGATGTTGCCGCCGCGCGCGGTGCCGTTGGCATTGACCGGGGTGCTGCCGTAGCCCAGCCACTTCCAGTTGTCGACCGCATTGAGATCGAACGGGAAGGACATCGCCGGCACCTTGCCGTTGCGCATGTCCAGCACGAAGCCAGCCAGGTTGCTGTTGTCGAAGCTGACCATCGAGAAGACCGGCCGCTCGTAGTTGGACTCGGAATGGCCGACCACCGCATCCAGGCGCACCGCATCGTTGAAGCGGTGTTCCAGGTTCAGGCTGAACTGCTTGAACTCGGTGCTCTCTTCGATCGCGGTGGATTCGGTGCGGAAGTCGACGTTGTCGAACACACCGTAGGTGAGGCGGTTCTGCTCATCGGCCTGCGCCTCGCGGACCACGATCTGGGTCTTGCCGCCGTACTGCGCGGTGCGGTGCAGGTTGGCGCCGATGGAGTCTTCGCGGACGTTCTTGTCGAGCTTGGAATACAGCATGTCCAGGTTCAACTGCGTGTCGTCGCTGACCTTGAACTGCAGCGCGCCGGTGACGCCCAGGCGCTCGATCTCGTGTTCGGTGCGGATGTAGCGCGGGTAGCGCGGAATCCACGCGTTGGTCGCGGTCTCATAGGCGGCGATGTTCCCGGCGGTCGCCGCGGGGCGATCCAGGCCGGGGCCGCAGTGGGTCGCATCGATGCCGTAGCTGCCCCAGCCGTTGCTGCGCGCCTGGTTGGCGGCGCTGCCGACACCGGCAGCGGTTTCATTGGCGAGCGGATTGCGCGGGGTCTGCGGGTCGTAGCCGGCCGGGCTGCAGAAGCCGTAGGTGCCGTTGTTGGCCGCGGTGCTCTGATTGGAGTTGCGGTAGTTGCCGTGCTCCCACCGGACCGGGTTGTAGCCTTCTTCGAAGATGGTGCGCTTGCTGTAGGCCACCGACATCAGCGCGCCTACCCGGCCATCGGCCCAGGTATTGCTGATCAGGCCGGAGATGCGCGGGTCCTTGTTCCTGGACAGCTCGTTGTAACCGTACTGGCCACCGAGCGAAGCCTGGAAGCCCTCGAAATCGAACGGGCGCGAACCGCGCAGATCGACCGTGGCGCCCAGTGAACCCTCGTCGGTCTGCGCCGACTGGGTCTTGTTGATCTTGACCCGGCTGAACAGCTCCGAGGCGAAGGTGTTGAAGTCGAAGCCGCGGCTGCGGTTGACCCCGGTGGTGCCGCTGCCTGCCGTGGACAGCGCTTCCAGACCGTTGATGCGCACGCGGGTGAAGTCCGAGCCCAGGCCGCGTACCGAGATCTGCTGGCCTTCGCCGCCTTCGCGGTCGATCGAGACGCCGGCGATGCGCTGCATCGACTCGGCCAGGTTCAGATCAGGGAACTTGCCGATGTCCTCGGCGTAGATCGCATCGACCTGCTCGACGCTGTAGCGCTTTTCATCCAGCGACTGCTGCAGGCTTTCGCGGTAGGTCGCTTTGACTTCGACCTTGTCCAGATCCACCGCGTTGAGCGCGGCAGCCTGTTCGGGTGTCTGCTGGGCAGCGGCGATGCCGGCCGCGCCCTGCAGCGCGAAGGCGATCGAAACCGCGAGTAAGGTAACCGGTGTCTTCCTGCGGATGTCCTGTCGTTCCATCGTGTGTAAGCCCCTCCCAGGGTTCGCCGCCATGCGACCGTGATGTTGATGAGTCATGACGTCCGGCCTCCTCCGGAGCGTCCATCGCGCGTGGCCGCGGTGACACCGCTGGTCATCCGAAACGTAACAAACCCTTCACGCGGCGGCATCTTGCGCCGCAGCAGCGCGTGCATGTGTTGGCGAGGGTCGGGGATGGCAACGATGGCGTCGCGCGCGCAGCCGGCGGCGTGATCGCTCACGCCGCCGGTGGGTAGTGCCGTTGAATCAGAACTTGTAGCGCACGCCGAGCAGGAACTGGCGGCCGGTTTCGGTGTATTGCAGCGGCAGCTGACCCGTCGCCGGCGAGTAGACCCACTCGTCGGAGGCTTCGTTGGTCAGGTTGATGCCTTCCAGGCTCAGCTCGAGCTGATCGCTGATCGTGTAGCGGATCGACGCATCCAGGACCGTGGTGCCGGTCATGCCGTGGTAGCCATCGATGTTGAAGCCGGTTTCGGTACCCGGTGCCTGGGTCAGGTAGTCATCGCGGTTGGTCGCCGAGACGCGGCCGGAGAAGACCTTCCCTTCGTAGAACAGGGTGGCGTTCCAGGACGACTTGGACAGACCGGTCAGGTCGGTCTTCATCACCGGCTGGCCGGCAGCATTGAGGTACTGGATCTGCGATTCCACCCAGGTGTAGTTCAACTGCACACCGAGATTGGACCACTTGCCCGGCAGGAAGGTGAAGGGCTGGGTGTAGTTGGCTTCCACGCCGTGCAGTTCGCCACCGGGGGTATTGACCGGTCGGCTGTAGGTGAAGTCATCGGCCGGCGAGGCACCGGTGCCGATCAGCAGCGAGGCGGGCAGGCCGCTGTCGGAGTACGGACGCACTTCGCGGGTGGTCTGCACGAAGCTCTCGATGTCCTTGTAGAAGAGGCCAATGCCGGCCATCGCGCCTTCGGCGAAGTACCACTCGAAGCCGAGGTCGACGTTGGTCGCGCGGATCGGTTCCAGGTCCGGGTTGCCGCTGGAGATGGTGCGTGCACCACCGGCCACGGCCACCGTGGCGCCAGGCGTCAGGCTGCCCAGGCCCGGGCGGCTCATCACCTTGGCCGCGCCGAGGCGGATCAGGAAGTCCGGGGTGACTTCCGCCACCAGGTTGAACGAGGGCAGGGTGTCGTTGTAGGTGCGGTTCTCCGTGGTGGAGACCGTGCCGGTGGCCAGCGTGGACAGGCCGGTGGAGCTCTGCTTGGTGCGCACGTAACGCACGCCCACGTTGCCCGACAGCGGCAGCGCGCCGATCTCGGTGGAGAACTCGCCCATCAGGTAGGCGCCGCGGTCCTTTTCTTCGACGCTGCGGACGTTGTTGGCGCGCGGGGCGACGGCGAAGATGCCGCTGTTGCTGTAGATGTCGAACTGATCGGCGATCGCGTTCAGATCCGGCACCACCCAGTTGGACGGGCTGCCGTTGATGCCTTTCAGGCCGGCCTGCTCGGTCATGTCCACCGGCACGATCTTGGTGCCGTCGGCGAAGTTGGGCACGGCCAGTTCGCTGGCGCGGCGCAGTTCGGTGGTCTTGAAGGTGTAGTCCTTGGCGAGCACGCCGCCCTTCAGGCGGAAGCCGGGGCTGATGTTCCAGTTGAAGTCGATCTGGCCGGTATCGAAGTCATTGTCCACGTACTGCGGACGCAGGCGGATTTCCGCCAGTTCCCAGCCCGCGGGGTTGGTCGGGTCGATGCCGTAGTTCAGCGTCGGGAACCGGCTGTTGCCCCGGTAGTCGTAGCTGTAATTGTCGACGTCGTACTTGTCCATGATGATCGTGGTCTGGACCGGGTTCTCGTGCTTGGAGCGCGAGATGCCGACCTTGCCGGACAAGGTGAAATCATCACCGAAGCGGTGCTGGCCGTTCAGGCTGAGCTGCTTGAACTCGGTGCTCCACTCGTCATGGCGGTTTTCGGTGCGGATATCGACATTGTCGAACTCGCCGTAGACCAGTGCGTTGTTCTCGATCACGCCGTTCTTGACGATCATCGCCGGCTTGCCGACCAGGCGCGGCGTGGTGCTGGTGCCACGGCTGAAGGAAATCGCCTCGATGTAGTGCTCGTCGCGGGTGGCGTCGATCTTCGAGTACAGCGCGTCCAGCGAGATCTCGGTGGCGTCGCTCGGCTTCCACTGCAGGGTGCCGGTCACGCCCAGGCGCTTCTGCTCATGCTCCATCTGCACATAGCGCGGGAAGCGCGGGTGGTAGACGTCGGCCGAGCGCGCGGCGGCGAACGGCGAGGCGGCGTTGAAGTTGCCGTTGCTCGGGCCGTTGGCCCAGCGGCCGGTGTTGGAGCCTTCTTCCAGCGCCTGGCGCTCGGAGTAGGCAACCGACAGCAACGCACCGAAGGTACCGTCGGCAAAGGTGTTGGAGATCAGCGCGGCCATGCGCGGGTCGGCCTTCTCGGCCATCGCGTTGTAGCCAGCCTGGCCGCTGGCGGCAAAGGTGAAGCCGTCATAGTCGAACGGGCGCGCGGTGCGCAGGTCGACCGTGGCACCCAGCGAGCCTTCCTCGACGTCCGCCGAGGCGGTCTTGCGCACCATCAGCTGCGAGAACAGGTCCGAGGCGAACACGTTGAAATCGAAGCCACGGCCACGGTTGGTGCCGCCGCTCTGGTCGCCGGCGCCGACGGTGGTCAGCGCTTCCATGCCGTTGATGCGCACGCGGGTAAAATCCGGGCCCAGGCCGCGCACCGAGATGTTGCGGCCTTCGCCGGCTTCGCGGGTGATGACCACGCCGGGGATGCGCTGCAGCGACTCGGCCAGGTTCAGATCCGGGAACTTGCCGATATCCTCGGCGACGATGGCGTCGACCACGCCGGCTTCGCCACGCTTGATGTCCAGCGCCTTCTCGACACTGGCGCGGTAGCCGGTGACGGTGACGGTATCCAGCTCGGTGGGGTTGGTGGTGCCCGCATCCTGGGCCAGCGCGGTACCACTCAGCGCCAGGCCGATCGACAATGCGAGCAGGGTAACCGGTGTCTTTTTCTGCGTGTTCTGGACTTGCATGTTTTCCCTCTCCCAAGGTGCTACATGAAACAGCTATCCAACGACATGTCAGTGCAATGACACCGCTGGTCAGGGCGGACGTTAACAGCCCGTTACTGATCCGGCATCTTGCACCGCAGCAGACTTTCAATGTCCCGCAGACGCTTGCAGGACAATGGTTCCGACATTCGGGACAGGTGGACGGGGCGGCGTCCATCGCTAGAATGACACCGCTAGCCATTGCTGCTGGACGTCCTCGCGGCGTCCGCGGCCCTCACAAGGATCCAGGACCATGAGTCGTGTTGTCTGTTTCGGAGAGTTGTTGCTGCGCATGAGCGCCCCCGGCCGTGAGCTGCTGCTGCAGCACCCGCAGTTGATGGTCCACGCGGGTGGCGCGGAGGCCAACGTCGGTGTCTCGCTGGCCCACCTCGGGCATGCGGTATCGGCGGTCAGCACGGTGCCGGCCAACCCGCTGGGCGAGTACGCACTGGGCGAACTGCGCCGGCATGGCGTGGACACCACGGCGGTGCGCCGCACCGACGGCCGCATGGGGCTCTATTTCCTGACCACCGGTGCGGTCCAGCGCGCGAGCGAAGTGGTCTACGACCGCGCCGACTCGGCCTTCGCCAACAGCAGCGCCGCCGATTACGACTGGGACACGCTGCTGGCCGGCGCCGACTGGCTGCACCTGTCCGGGGTCAGCCCGGCGCTCAACCCGGCCATGGCCCAGGCCACGCTGGCGGCGGCGCGTGCCGCCTGCGCGCGGGGCGTGAAGGTGTCGTTCGACGGCAACTTCCGGCCGTCGCTGTGGGCGCGCTGGCAGGGCGATGCGCCCGGCATCCTGCGCGAACTGTTCGCCTGCGCCGATCTGCTGTTCGCCGATTACCGCGACATCGGCGTGGTGCTCGGCGGCGGGTTCGAGCAGGCCGATGTGCGTGAGCGTGTCGATGCGGCCGCCGCACAGGCCTTCGCCGCGTTCCCGCGTCTGCAGTGGATGGCCTGCACCCAGCGCACCCCGCACAGCGTGGACAACCATGCACTCGGGGCGATGCTGGTCGGCCGCGATGGCACCCGCGCCGTGGCGCCGACCCGCGAGATGATCGGCATCGTGGACCGCATCGGCGGGGGCGATGCCTTCGCCGCCGGCATCCTGCATGGCATGATGCGCGGCTTCGCGCCGGACATGATCGTGCGCTTCGGCCTGGCCGCAGGCTGCCTGAAGCACTCGATCCCCGGCGACTTCAACCCTGTCAGCGAGGCTGACATCATGGCCCTCACGGGCGAGGAGCGATTCGATGTCCGGCGCTGATCCGCGCGTACGCGCAGTCCTGAAACTGGCCCCGGTGATTCCGGTGTTCACCCCGGAAAGCGTCGAGGACGCCGTCGAGGTCGCGCGTGCACTGTTCAACGGCGGCCTGCCGGTGATCGAAGTGACGCTGCGCACGCCGATGGCGATGGATGCGATCCAGGCGATGGTCGAGGCCGTACCCGATGCCGTGGTCGGCGCCGGCACCGTGCTGACCGCCGCGCAGATGGAGAAGGTCAAGCAGGTGGGCGGCCGCTTCGCGGTGTCGCCCGGCGCGACGCCGCGGTTGTACGCGGCCGCACGCGATACCGACCTGCCGTTCCTGCCGGGCGTGGCGACCTCCTCGGAGCTGATGCTCGGCCTGGAGCACGGCCTGGATACGTTCAAGTTCTTCCCGGCGGTGCAGGCCGGCGGCGCGGCCATGCTGTCGGCCTGGAACGGCCCGTTCGGCGATGTGCGGTTCTGTCCGACCGGCGGCATCAGCGCGCAGACCGCGCGCGATTTCCTGCACCTGCCCAACGTGCTGTGCGTGGGCGGTTCCTGGCTGACCACGCGGGCGCTGCTGCAGGCCAGGGACTGGGCCGGCATCGAGCAGCTCGCGCGCGATTCGGCCGCGCTGGTCGGCTGAGTCCGCATCGCCTGCCGCCTCAGTGGCGGCGGGCGGTCGCGCCGACGCGGCGATACAGGGTGCTGCGGCTGATGCCCAGCGCGCGTGCCGCCTGGGCAACATTCCCATTGCTGGCCCGCAGCGCGTCGCGCATCGCGGTTTCCGTCATCGCCTCCAGGCCCTCGGCCGTGGACGGCAGGACCGGCGCGCGCACGGTCTGCAGATAGGCGGGCAGCATGCCGTGCCGGATCTGCTCACCTGGATCACTCAGCGCCACCAGCGTGCGCAGGCAGGAACACAGCTGCCGTACATTGCCCGGCCACGTGTAACCCGCCAGCGCGTCGAGCGCGGCCGCCTCCAGCTGCCGGCCCTGGCCGAGCCTGTCCCACAGACCGCGCACCAGTGCCGCACGGTCGGCCTGCTCGCGCACGGCAGGCAGGCGCACGCTGTGGTCGGCGATGCGGTAGTACAGGTCGCTGCGGAATTCACCGGCGTCCATGGCCTGGTCGAGATCGCGGTGGGTGGCGCAGATCAGGGCGAAATCCAGCTGTACCGGTTTGCCGCCGCCCAGCGGTGACAGCGTGCGCTCCTGCAGCACCCGTAGCAGGCGCGGCTGCAGCGCCAGCGGCATGTCGCCGATTTCATCCAGGAACAGCACGCCGCCCTGCGCCTGGCGCAGCAGGCCGGTGTTGCCGCTCTTGCGTGCCCCGGTGAAGGCGCCTTCCTCGTAACCGAACAGTTCGGCTTCGATCAGGCCTTCGGGCAGCGCCGCGCAGTTCACCGCGACGAACGGCTTGTCGGCGCGTGCACTGCGCCGGTGCAGCTCACGCGCGAAGACCTCCTTCCCGGTGCCGGTCTCACCCTGCAGCAGCACGGGCAGCTGTGCGTCCAGCACGCGGCAGGCGCGGTCGAGCACCTGCTGCTGGGCCGCGTCGAACAGGGGCGTGGCATCGGCACGCACTGCGGCGGCGGCGGCACGCGCAGGGGCCGCCGGTGTCGGGCGGGCAGGCAGGGGCGAACGCACGCGGGTGCCGCCTGCCGGCCCCAGGTGCCCGTACAGCGCGCGCCCCTGGCGATCGACCAGCGCACCGTCATCGTGCAGCCGCGACAGCGGACCATCGAACAGCGCCTCGTAAGGCGCCCTGCCGATGTCGCCGTGGTCCAGACCGAACAGGGCCAGCCCGGCGCGGTTGGCGGCCACCAGGCGGCCATTGCGGAAGCCCAGCACGCCTTCGCGCGCGGTGCCCAGCAGGCCGGCGTCATGATGCAGGCGCACGACCTCGCAATCGCCCAGCCCCGCGTCGAAGTAGCGGTGCTCGATATGCGCCACCGCCTGCCGTGCCAGCACGCGCGCATGCAGGTGCTGCTGGCGCGCGTCGCCGGAGATGTCGAGCACGCCGACGCGCTGCCCGTAGGGATCGAAGATCGGCGTCGCCGAACAGGTCAGGATCGCGTGCGGGGCGAAGTAGTGCTCGCCGCCCCGGACCTCCACCGAGCGGCCTTCGACGATGGCGGTGCCGATCGCATTGGTGCCCACCGTGGTTTCGTCCCAGCGCACCCCCGGCATCAGCGCCACGCGCCCGGCCTTTTCGAGAAATCCCGGGTTGCCCTCGGCATCCAGAATCCAGCCGGCCTCGTCGGTCAGCAGCGCGATGCTGCCGGTCGCCGCGATGTCGGCCGCCAGCCCGTCCAGCTCCGGCCGCGCCAGCCGCCACAGCGTTTCCTGGCGCTGGCGCAGCTCGCGCAGGCGTGCGTCCGGTAGCGGTTCGACCTCCGGCTGCGCGTCCACCGACAGCCCGCCGCGCTGGCAGCGCTGCCAGGACTGCAGGATGGTGTCGGGCACGATCCCGACCGGCGCCGCGCCACGCTCGAAGAACGAGCGTCGTGCAGTGCCGACACGGTGCTGGAGCGGACGCTGGGACACCTGGATTCTCCAGTGTCGCAATCTGCGACAGTTGTAGCGGGGCCTGTTCCGATAAACACCACACCCGGCGTTACCGCGCAATGACCTGCCGTGGTGCACCGCATCAGTTTCCGTCCCGCTTTCCAATCGGCGCGCCGGGTCATGCCTTGCCGCACTGCACCACACCGAACCTGGCATCGTCCTTGCGGCAGGGGACAGACCCTTACCGGGCCTGTCCACTGCCATCCGGAGATGCACCCATGAATGCCGTCACGTCCGCCAAGCCGCACGCCACCGATCCGCAGTCCATCTTCAAGCCGCGCTACGGCAACTACATCGGCGGGGAGTGGGTGGCGCCGCGCAGCGGCCAGTACTTCGAGAACACCACCCCGGTGACCGGCAAGGTGTTCACCGAGGTCGCCCGCTCCAACGCCGAGGACATCGAAGCGGCGCTGGACGCTGCCCACGCGGCCAAGACCGCCTGGGGCCAGACCTCGACCACCGAGCGCGCCAACATCCTCAACAGGATCGCCGACCGCATCGAGGAGAACCTCGAGCTGCTCGCCCATGCCGAAACCTGGGACAACGGCAAGCCGATCCGCGAAACGCTCAACGCCGACGTGCCGCTGATGGCCGATCACTTCCGCTACTTCGCCGGCGCGGTACGCGCGCAGGAAGGCAGCCTGTCGGAGATCGACAAGGACACCATCGCCTACCATTTCCACGAGCCGCTCGGCGTGGTCGGGCAGATCATCCCGTGGAACTTCCCGATGCTGATGGCGGCGTGGAAACTGGCGCCCGCGCTGGCCGCCGGCAACTGCGTGGTGCTCAAGCCGGCCGAGCAGACGCCGGCCTCGATCCTGGTGCTGATGGAAGTGATCGGCGACCTGCTGCCCAAGGGCGTGCTCAACGTGGTCAACGGCTTCGGCGTGGAGGCCGGCAAGCCGCTGGCGTCCAACCCGCGCATCGCCAAGATCGCCTTCACCGGCGAGACCACCACCGGCCGCCTGATCATGCAGTACGCCAGCCAGAACCTGATTCCGGTGACGCTGGAACTCGGCGGCAAATCGCCCAACATCTTCTTCGCCGACGTGATGGCCGAGGACGACGATTTCCTCGACAAGGCCGTGGAAGGCTTCGTGCTGTTCGCGTTCAACCAGGGCGAGGTGTGTACCTGCCCCTCGCGCGCGCTGATCCAGGAATCGATCTACGAAGAATTCATGGAACGTGCGCTCAAGCGCGTGGCCGCGATCAAGCAGGGCAATCCGCTCGACCCCACCACCATGGTCGGTGCGCAGGCCTCCTCCGAGCAGCTGGAAAAGATCCTCTCCTACTTCGACATCGGCCGGCAGGAAGGCGCCGAGGTGCTGATCGGCGGCGAGCAGGCCACGCTCGAGGGCGACCTGGCCGGCGGCTTCTACGTGAAGCCGACCGTGTTCGAGGGCCACAACAGGATGCGCGTGTTCCAGGAAGAGATCTTCGGGCCGGTGGTCTCGGTGACCACGTTCAAGACCGAGGAAGAAGCCCTGGAGCTCGCCAACGACACGCTGTACGGCCTCGGTGCCGGTGTGTGGAGCCGGGATGCCTCGCGCCTGTACCGCATGGGCCGTGGCATCCAGGCCGGGCGCGTGTGGACCAACTGCTACCACGCCTATCCGGCCCATGCCGCATTCGGTGGCTACAAGCAGTCGGGCATCGGCCGCGAGAACCACAAGATGATGCTCGACCACTACCAGCAGACCAAGAACCTGCTGGTCAGCTACTCGCCCAGGAAGCTGGGCTTCTTCTGAGCCCCGGGCTTGATCCCGATCAAGGCGCCGGCATGCGGCCGGCGCCACAGTGCAGTCATTGGCAATCCACGGAGATCCACGCATGAACAAGACCATGAAGGCCGCTGTCGTCCGCGAATTCGGAAAGCCGTTGCGCATCGAGGAAGTCGAGGTGCCGCGTCCCGGCCCGGGCGACATCCTGGTGAAGATCGAAGCCTGTGGCGTGTGCCACACCGACCTGCATGCGGTCGACGGTGACTGGCCGGTCAAGCCCAACCCGCCGTTCATTCCCGGCCACGAGGGCGTCGGCCACGTGGTGGCGGTGGGTGCGGGTGTCAGCCACATCCGCGAAGGCGACCGCGTCGGCATCCCGTGGCTGTACTCGGCCTGTGGCTATTGCGAGCACTGCCTGGGCGGCTGGGAGACCCTTTGCGAGGCGCAGCAGAACACCGGCTACTCGGTGAACGGTGGTTTCGCCGAGTACGCGTTGGCCAACGCGGCGTATGTCGGGCTGCTGCCCAAGAGCGTGGGCTTCATCGAGGTCGCGCCGATCCTGTGCGCCGGCGTCACTGTCTACAAGGGCCTGAAGGTCACCGATACGAAGCCGGGCCAGTGGGTGGTGATTTCCGGCATCGGCGGGCTGGGCCACATGGCCGTGCAGTACGCCAAGGCGATGGGCCTGAACGTGGCCGCGGTGGATATCGACGACGGCAAGCTCGCCCTGGCCGAGCGGCTCGGTGCGACGATCACCGTCAACGCGCGCAACACCGATCCGGCGGCGTTCCTGAAGAAGGAGATCGGCGGGGCGCATGGGGCACTGGTCACGGCCGTCTCGCCGAAGGCCTTCGAGCAGGCACTGGGCATGGTCCGCCGCGGTGGCACGGTCTCGTTGAACGGCCTGCCGCCGGGCAACTTCCCGCTGGATATCTTCGGCATGGTGCTCAACGGCATCACCGTGCGTGGCTCGATCGTCGGCACCCGCCTGGACCTTCAGGAATCGCTGGAGTTCGCCGAGCAGGGCAAGGTCGCCGCCACGGTCACCAGCGATTCGCTGGAGAACATCAACGACATCTTCGCGCGCATGCAGGCCGGCAAGATCGAAGGCCGCGTGGTGCTGGACATGAGCGCGTAAACGGCGCCGCGTTGCCGTCCTGCGCCGCTTCCCCTCTCCCGGTGGCAGCAGGACGGCAGCGCCGGTTCTTCCGTCCTGCCGGCCACTCGCCGGCGCCCAGGGTGCCCCCCCGATCATGACCGACCTACCGCTCCAGGTAATGGCCACGCTCCCGGCCCTGCAGCTGATCGAGACACTGCAGGCCCGCCACGGCGACCTGCTGTTCCACCAGTCCGGTGGCTGCTGCGACGGCTCCTCGCCGATGTGTTTCGCCCAGGGCGATTTCATCGTCGGCGACCGTGACGTGCGCATGGGCGAGATCGGCGGGGCGCCGTTCTACATCAGTCCCTCGCAGTTCGAGTACTGGAAGCACACCCAGCTGATCATCGACGTGGTGCCCGGCCGCGGCGGCATGTTCTCGCTGGAGAACGGCGAGGGCGTGCGCTTCCTGGTCCGCTCGCGGCTGTTCAGTGATGACGAGTTCGCCCAGCTCAAGGCGGCCGGCCGGGTCTGAAACACGCCGCGGCAACCCGTCCATAATGGTGGCTCTCCCGCCGTGATGTCGCCGCCATGCCTGTGTGGTCCGCCCTGAAAAATCCGCTGCTGTCCGTGCTCGCCGTCGTGTTCGCGTTCGCGGTGATGGTGCTGGTCAACAGCGTCGGTTCCTGGCTGGTGCCGTTGCTGCGCATTCCGCCCGGCGGAGAAACCCAGCTGGCCTGGGACCTGGCCTGGACGATCCTCAGCGGCATCGCTGCGATCGCCTTCGCCAGCCGTTATGCGCCCACCTGGCCGCGTGTGCACGGCGGCGTGGTGTGGGCGGTGATCGCGGCCGCATCGATCTATACCGCCTGGGATTTCGGCAGCGACTTCCCGTTCTGGTTCGTGGTGATCCTGCTGGTCTCGCTGCCGGTGCAGGCCCTGCTCGGCCTGTGGCTGGGCACACGGTTCCGGCCAGGGCGCGCCTGATCAGCTGCCGCGCAGTACCTGCTTCACCTGCTCGATGCCCTCCCACGGATCCTGCTTCAACCGCTCCGCGCGCTGCAGCGCCTTCGCCAGCGGGAAGGCGTCCGGCGCCGTGACGCGGCCCAGCTCTTCCCAGCGCAGGGGTACCGCCACGCCGGCACCCGGCCGCGCCCGCAGCGACCACGAACTCACACTGGTGGCGCCGCGCGCATTGCGCAGCCAATCGATGAAAATCACTCCATCGCGCTTGGCCTTGCTCATCGTCGCCACGTAGCGGTCCGGTGCCTGGGTGGCCATGGCCTGCGCGAACGCCTCGCAGAAGTCCTTGGCCTGGGCCCAGTCAGCCTTGGGCTGCAAGGGCACCACCACGTGCACGCCCTTGCCGCCGGAGAGCCGGACGAAACTCTCCAATCCGGCTTCCTGCAGGCGCGCGCGCACGTCGCGTGCGGCGGCCTTGATCTGCGTCCAGTTCACGCCTTCACCCGGATCCAGATCGAACACCAGCCGGTCCGGATGTTCGGGGCCATCGACGGTCGCGCCCCAGGGATGCAGCTCCAGGGTGTTCATCTGCACCAGCTGCAGCAGCCCCTCCACATCCTCGATGTAGAGGTAATCCTCGCGCCCGCTTTTCTGTTCCAGCGGGATCGCCTTGACCGCGCCGCCCAGGCCGGTGCCATGGTGTTTCTGGAAGAAGCAGGGCTTGTCCACGCCGTCCGGGCAGCGCAGCACCGACAGCGGACGGTGCGCGACCTCGGGCAGGATCCAGCGCGCCATGCGGCGGTAGTAGTCGGCCACCTCGCCCTTGGTGATCTTCGCCTTGGCGAACACCACGCGTTCGGGATGGCTGATCGTCACGGTGCTCTCTTCCTGCGCAGCTGCGGCCTGCTTCCGGCCGCTGGTTTTCGCCGCCGGGGCGGAGGCGGACGCAGCGGCGGTAGTGACGTTGGCTGCCGCGCCCAGATCCTTCGGCTGTTTGTCTTCGCGCAGGCGCTTGAAGCTGGCCTGGCGCAGCAGGCCTTCCTTCGCCCAGCCGCGGAAGGCGACTTCCGCGACCAGCACCGGCTTCACCCAGTGCACGCTGCGCGCGGTGAACGGCACGTGCGAGGGCAGTTCGACCACCGCGTCCTTCACGGTCAGCGGCGTCAGTTGCTTCGTCAGCGCGCGCAGCGCCGCATCATCGAAACCCGTGCCTACCCGGCCGACATAGCGCAGCCCGCCCTTGGCCGGCGTGGCCATCAGCAGCGAGCCGAAGCCACTGCGCGATCCCTTGGGCTCGGTGTAACCGACAATGAGGAACTCATCGGTGTTCTCGTGCTTGATCTTGATCCAGTCGCGCGAGCGCGCGTTGACGTAGGGCGCGTCGATCCGCTTGCTGATGATGCCTTCGAAGCCGGCTTCGCCACTGGCGGCGAACACCGCCGGGCCGTGGTCGCGCACGTGGTCGCTGTAGGCCAGGGTGTCCGGCTTGCTGCCCAGCAGGTCCTTGAGCAGCGCCTTGCGCTCCAGCAGGGGCACGCGGCTGACATCCACCCCGGCGATGCCGGGCATGTCGAACACCACGTAGCGCAGCGGCTGCTTCGCGGTGCCGTCGATGACCTTCTGCAACGCGGTGAAATCACTGCGGCCCTGCGCATCCAGCACCACCAGCTCACCGTCCAGGCGCAGATCGCGCACCGGCAGCCGCTCGATCGCCTGCACCACTTCCGGGAAATCGTCCGTCCAGTTGAGGCCACCGCGCGAGCGCAGCGCAACCACGCCCTCGCGCACGTCGGCCAGCAGGCGGTAGCCGTCCCATTTGATCTCGTGCAGCCACTGCTCGCCGTCCGGCGCGCTGGCACGGTGATCGGTCAGCTGCGGCTTGAAATCATGCGGGTAGGGCCTCTCGCGTGCGCCTTCAAGCGCGAGCGCGCGTTTGGACCAGCGCGCGTCGGCCTTGCGTGCGGCGCCGTTCCTCACAGGCTTGGCGGGTGCGGTCTTCTTTGCCGGGGTCGCCTTCTTCGTGTTGGCCGCGGCGGCCTTCTTCGTGCCCGCGCGCTTGGCCGCTGTCGGCGGCCCCTCCAGCAGATCATCGGCCTCCATGTCCCTCGCCTCTTCGTCATCGCGTTTGATCAGCAGCCACTGGTGCTGCTTGCCCTTCATCGCGGTGCGCACCAGCTTCCAGCCGCCTTTCAGCCGCTCGCCGTGCAGCACGAAGTCCACCTTGCCAGCCGCGATCGCCTCCAGCGGATCGCCATCGCAGGCCCAGGTACCGTGGTCGTAGACATCCACGTGCCCCGCACCGTAATGACCGCTGGGGATATCACCGGCAAAGGTGGCATAGGACAGGGGATGGTCCTCCACCTCCACCGCGAGCCGCTTCTCGCCGACACGCAGCGAGGGGCCCTTCGGCACCGCCCAGCTCTTGAGCACGCCATCGGCTTCCAGCCGGAAGTCGTAGTGGCGCGAGCTGGCATGGTGCAGCTGCACGACGAAGATCGGTCGCCGCGCCGGTGCACCGCGACGCTCGGCGTCCGGCTCGGGAGTGCCGTCGAAGCGGCGTTTGCGGCGGTACTCCTGCAGGGACATGCGCGCTTACCCGGCTTTGCGCGCGGGCGCGCGCTTGGTTGTCTTTTTGGCTGCCTTGCCCGCTGTCTTGGTCGCCTTCTTCGCGGCAGTGGGTTTGGCGACCTTGGCCGTGGCCTTCTTCGCCGGTGTCTTCCTGGCCGCCGGCGTGCGCTTCTTGGCATCCAGGCTCTTCTGCAGCAGCGACATGAAGTCGACTACGTTGGTCGCATCGTCCTCGCGCGGAACCGGCTCTTCCTCCACCTTGGTGGTGCCGCCCTTGGCCTTGATCCGCTTCTTCAGCAGCGTGTGCAGGCGCTCGCGGAACTCATCGTGGTACTCGTCCGGCTTCCATTCGCCGGACATCGACTCGATCAGCTGCTCGGCCATGGCGGTTTCCTTGCTGTTGATGCGGTATTCGGACAGGCTGCCACTGGGCAGCTTGTAGTCTTCCGGGTCCACCAGTTCCTGCGGATAGCGCAGGATCATCAGCACCAGCGCATCGCCATGCGGCATCACCGCGCACAGGTACTCGCGGGTGCGCACCACCACCCGTGCGATGCCGACCTTGCCGGTGCTGCGCAGCGTTTCGCGCAGCAGCACGTAGCCTTTCTCGGCTTTCTTGGCGGGCACCAGCAGGTAGGGCTTCTCGTAGTAGCGCGGATCGATCGTGCCGGCATCGACGAAGGTCTCCACCTCGACCGCCTCATGGCTCTCCGGTGCGGCCGAGCGGATATCGTCTTCCTCCAGCACGACGTAGCTGCCCTTGTCGTATTCGTAGGCTTTGACGATGTCCTTCCACGGCACTTCCTCGCCGGTGTCGGCGTTGACGCGCTCGAAGCGGATCGGTTTGCGGTCGCGCGAATCGAGCATCCGGAAGTGCAGATCGACGTTGCGTTCGCCGGACATCAGCGACACCGGGACATTGAGCAGCCCGAATGACAGCGTGCCGGTCCAGATCGGTCGGGCCATGGTGGCGCCACTCCAACACTACAGGGAGGGCAGCTGTACCGCGCGGCACGTGAAACGCCCGTGTCCGGCCTGTGCAGGCCGGCTGCACGGCACTGCTACTGCAGCAGGCCGTGCACCGCCGCCGCCGGCATGTGGTCCAGCGCCAGCCAAGCATCCTCGACCACAGCCCGCGCCTGCGGCCAGCCCAGCCGGGATTGGCCGCGCATCTGCTCCCAGTGCTCGGCCAGCTCGCCATCGGTGTCGTCGGCGCCGCGCGGCCAGTCGGCGTAATGCGTGGTCAGCGCGAAGGCATAGGCCGGGTAGAGGTCACGCCAGCTGCGGCGGCCGTGGCTGCGGCGCTGCTCGTAATCGCTGCGCATGTACTGCAGGTAGTCCTGTGCGATCGCCTGCGCGTCCTCGGCGCGGTCGCGGCGCGCACGGCGCCCGCTCCGTTCCGGCTGCAGGTAGGCGTTGAACAACGCGGGTGCGGCACGGCGGTCCAGGCGGGGCATGACACGACTCCGACAGCGGTGGGGCAGGCAGGAATAGACCCGCCGCCGTTATCCAGCCGTGACAGATTCGTTGCTGCAACGGGATTCGCGGCGACTTCACCCGCCGCGCGCTGTAGTGGAGCGCACCGTTACTGGAGAACTCCCATGCCACGCGATCCCCTGCGCGACGCCACCGCCCCGGTCCCCGGCGAGCAGCGCGCCAAACATGACAACCAGGATGCCGAAGACCGCGGCGCCGGCATGTCCGTGCCCGACGACACACCCGATCACCTGCCGGTGGCGGTCACCCCGGACCCCGTCCCGCGCGACCGCAAGGATTCGGCCGCCAGTGAGAAGGGCCCGGCCGGTCATCACCGCCGCGAAGATGAATACCAGCGCCGCCAGCGCAAGGAACACGCCAGCGACAACCAGGACGAGGCGCTGGAAGAGACCTTCCCGGCGAGCGACCCGACCTCACCGTTCGTGCCCGCCAAGCCGCCCCGTTAGGTCACGGCGCCCACTGCCACTGCAACCCCACGTTGTAGCGGCGGTCCGGGCCGGGTTCGAAGAAGCGCTGGTTGCCGTCGTTGACGATCACCGAGCCGATGTAACGCTGGTCCAGCGCATTGTCGATCCGCGCGAAGGCCCGCAGCGTGCCCTGCGCGGTGGTCCAGCGCCGCGACAGTTCCAGATTCAGCAGCGCGTAGCCCGGTGCGATGTCGGTGGCCAGGTCGTTGACCACGGTGTCGCTGGAGGCCACGACCTCGGCCGCCCACTGCCACGGGCCCGGCCGGTACTGCACCCGCGCGTTCCACTGCTGCCTGGGCACGCCCGGCAGGCGTGAACCGGCCGTCACCGTGTTGCAGCCCGTGGCCGCGCACAGCGCATACGGGTCGCGCACGGTGGCCTCGATCCAGGTGTAGGCCAGCGAGAGATCCGCCTGCGTGCCCAGCGGCTGCACGACGCTGGCCTCCGCGCCCTGGCGGCGGGTGCGGCCGATGTTGCGGTAGGTGCTGCGGCCGCCGCTGTTGCTGGCCACGGCCAGCTCGTCATCGGTATCGGCGCGGAACAGCGCGGCCTCGACCTGCGCGCCACTCTGCCCATGCCATTTGCTGCCGACTTCCAGGTTGCGGCTGCGGGCCGCAGAGAGATCCAGCGCCAGCCCGGCCTGGCCATCGGCGCGGTAGCCCAGCTCGTTGAAGGTCGGGGTTTCAAAGCCACGGCCGGCCGAGGCGTACAGCCGCCAGGCATCGCTGGCACGGAACACCACCCCGGCCACCGGCGTGGTCGCCTCGTAACGCCGCGAACCGCTGTCGTCCGGATTTCCGGCGGTGATGTAGTGGTCGTTGGAGCGGAAACGGACCGTGCTGTGGCGCACACCGAGCAGCAACGACCAGCGCGGCGCCCACTGCCACCACGCCTGGGCGAACTGGTCCACGTTCTCGACCCGGTCGCTCTGGTCACGGCGCAGGCGGCCCTTGATGCCCACCTGGTCGCCCACGAAGTTCTCGTAACCGTTGCGATCCTGCTGCTGACGGTCGGCATTGGCGCCGATCACCACGTCCAGCGGGCGCCCGGCCCAGTCGCCCCGCCAGGCCCAGCGCGCGTCGACACCGCCGTAGGCCCCGTCCAGGTCGATCACCCCGCCGGCATGCAGCGGATTGGCCTGCGGCCCCGGCGGGATCGCCAGGTATTGCTCGACACTTCGCTGACCGGCATAGCCCATCGCACGCCACGTCTGCGCGCCTTCCGTTCGGGTGAACACCAGCCCGGCCTGGGCCTGGCGCACGGATTTGCGGGTGTTGTACTGGGTGGCCACGGCGGTGGCCTGGCGCGGGTTCTCGCGCACCTGGGCGCGGGTCAGGCCGAGCGGATCCTGCGCATCGGGTGCATCGAAGTAGTTCAGCACCAGATCAAGCTGGCCGCCACCGACATCGGTGCCGAGACGGGCGTTGACCGACTCGCGCCGGGCCCGGCTGTGGTCGCGCCAGCCATCGGTGCGGAAGTGGTTGGCGGCCACGTTGTAGCGGATCGGTCCCTGCACGCCGCGCAGCTGGGCGCCGGCGCTCACGGTGTTGTCGCTGCCGGTATCCACCCGCAGGCGCCACGGGTCGCCTTCGGCGCCGTCCGCGCTCCAGACCTGGACCACGCCGCCGGAGGAGTTGCCGTACAGCGCCGAGAACGGCCCGCGCAGCACTTCCACGCGCTGCGCCGAGAGCAGGCTGGCGTGGGAGAGCTGGCCCTGGCCGTCGGGCATGGTGGCCGGTACACCGTCCACCAGCACCCGCACGCCGCGCACGCCGAAGGTCGAGCGCGCGCCGAAACCGCGGATCGAGAGCTGGGTATCCTGCGCGTAGTTCTGACGATCGCGGGCAACCACCCCGGGAATGCCGTTGAGCGCCTCGGAGAGCTGGGCCAGCGGTCCGGTACGGTCCTCGTCCACCCAGACTGTGGTCAGCGAGGCCGGCAGGTCGATATCGGCCACCTGTGCCACGCGCGCGGCCTGGACCTGCACGGTGGGCAGCCGCTCGACCGGCGCGGGCGGGGCGGGGGTGTTCTGGGCCTGCGCCAGCGATGGCAGCAACACGGCCGAGGCCAGCGCACAGTGGCGGGCCAGCGGGGTAAGACGGAGCATGCGGGGCGGGATCCTCGGTGAATGGGCGTGCCGCACGCCATGGTACGGAAGCGGACGTGACGACAGCCTCGGCGCCCTCGGCGGGGCTTTGTTACGATGGGTCGGTTTTGGCTGATTCTGCCGCCAGATCCGCGTCGCGCCACCCTCCCCCTTCCGTCATCCGAATGAGTACCGCCGTGTCCTTCTTTGCAAATGTGGAACTGGTCCCAGGCGACCCGATCCTGGGCCTGACCGAGGCTTACAACGCCGACAGCCGCCCGATCAAGGTCAACCTGGGCGTGGGCATCTATTACGACGAGAGCGGCCGCATCCCGCTGCTCCGCGCCGTGAACACGATCGAACAGCAGCTGGCCAATGACGCCAAACCGCGCGGCTACCTGCCGATCGACGGCCTGCCGGCCTACAACCAGGCCACCCGTGAGCTGGTCTTCGGCAAGGATTCGCCGCTGCTGGCCGCCGGCCGCGTGGCCACCTCGCAGACCATCGGCGGCAGCGGTGCGCTGCGCGTCGGCGCGGACCTGCTGCACAAGCTGCTGCCGCACGCCACCATCGCGATCAGCAACCCGAGCTGGGAAAACCATCGCGCGGTGTTCGGCGCGGCCGGCTTCGACGTGGTCGATTACACCTACTTCGATGCCGCCACGCATGGCGTGGACTTCGACGGCATGCTCGCCGACCTCGGCAAGCTGCAGCCGGGCACCGTGGTGCTGCTGCACGCGTGCTGCCACAACCCGACCGGTGCCGACCTCACCGTCGCGCAGTGGAAGCAGGTGGCCGAGCTGTTGAAGGACCGCCAGCTGTTCCCGTTCATCGACATGGCCTACCAGGGCTTCGACAAGGGCATCAGCGAAGACGGCGCCGCCGTGCGCATCATCGCCGAGGCCGGCATCGACAGCTTCGTGGTCGCCAATTCGTACTCCAAGTCGTTCTCGTTGTATGGCGAGCGCATTGGCGCACTGTCGGTGGTCGCCCCGGACGCGAACGCGGCCAAGGCCGTGCAGTCGCAGGTCAAGCGCATCATCCGCACGATCTACTCCAGCCCGTCCAACCACGGTGCGGCACTGGTGTCCGGCGTGCTCAACAGCGTCGAGCTGCGCCAGGTGTGGGAAGCGGAACTGACCGAGATGCGTGAGCGCATCCACGCCCTGCGCCATGGCCTGGTGGAGAACCTGGTCGCCGCCGGCGCACCGGAGTACGCCTTCATCAACGACCAGGCCGGCATGTTCTCGTACTCGGGCCTGAGCCGCGCCCAGGTGGACCGCCTGCGCGACGAGTTCGCGATCTACGCCGTCGGCACCGGCCGCATCTGCGTGGCCGCACTGAACCAGGGCAACCTGGCATACGTGGCCAAGGCCGTGGCGACCGTCAGCAAGGGCTGAGCGATATCGCCCCTGTGAAGCAGAACGGCCGCCCTGCGCGGCCGTTCTGCCATGTGGCGCCGCCCGCGCCTCGTAATGGCTCCAGCGAAGGGCGACAATAGGCGCTTCTCCTCTGAAGGCCGCCTGATTCCATGTCCCAGACGTCGCTGACCCGCTATCTGATCGAAGAGCAACATGCCGGCCGCATCAACGCCGATCTGCGCCAGCTGATCGCTGTCGTCGCCCGCGCCTGCACCAGCATCTCCATCGCGGTCAGCAAGGGCGCGCTGGGCGGTGTGCTCGGCGAAGCCGGTACCGGCAACGTGCAGGGCGAGGCGCAGAAGAAGCTGGACGTGATCAGCAACGAGATCCTGCTGGAAGCCAACGCATGGGGCGGCCACCTGGCCGCCTGCGCCTCGGAAGAGATGGATCACTGCCAGCCGGTGCCCGACACCTACCCGCGCGGTGACTTCCTGCTGCTGTTCGATCCCCTCGATGGCAGCTCCAACATCGACGTCAACGTGTCGGTCGGCACCATCTTCTCGGTGCTGCGCTGCCCGCCGGGCACCGAGCAGACCAACGATGCCAGCTTCCTGCAGCCGGGCACCGCGCAGGTCGCGGCCGGCTACTGCATCTACGGGCCGAGCACGCAGATGGTGCTCACCGTCGGCCACGGCACGCATGCGTTCACCCTGGACCGCGAGAAAGGCGAGTTCGTGCTGACCACGCCGGACATGCAGATCCCGGCGGACACCCAGGAATTCGCGATCAACATGTCCAACCAGCGGCATTGGGAAACGCCGATGCAGGGCTACGTGCAGGACCTGCTGGCCGGCAAGGAAGGCGCGCGCGGCAAGAACTTCAACATGCGCTGGATCGCCAGCATGGTGGCCGACGTGCACCGCATCCTGACCCGCGGCGGCATCTTCATCTATCCGTGGGACACGAAGGATCCGTCCAAGGCCGGCAAGCTGCGCCTGATGTACGAAGCCAACCCGATGGGCCTGCTGGTCGAGCAGGCCGGCGGCGCTGCCACCACCGGCCGCGAGCGCATCCTCGACATCCAGCCCGACCAGTTGCACCAGCGCGTGCCGGTGTTCCTCGGCTCGCGCAACGAGGTGGAAGAAGCCACCCGTTACCACCGCGAACACGACAGCGCGGCGGGTTGATTTCCTACACAGGGCTGGCCGATCGGTCAGCCCTGTTGTTACGTGGGAACGGCGTGACATCGGCCACGGCAGCGGTCACCATCGGCCACTCGTGCCCACGGACGACCCCATGACTGCCGACGCGCCGCTCGATTTCATCGAAGTAATCCACAACGCCGTCCCCAACGAGGTCTGCGCGGCCCTGCGGGCCCAGATGCGATCCAGTACGCAGTTGCAGCCGGGCGAAGTGGGCAGCGGCGTGTTCCCGGAACTCAAGCACAGCAAGGATCTGCGGATCAGCGGGCGCCCCGAGTGGCGGCAGGCGGAAGCGGTGCTGCAGCAGGCGGTTTTCAAGGGTTTGCTGACTTATCTACGCCGTTATCCACAGGCCCTGATCTCGCCGTTGATGTTGCAGATCCAGGACAGCCAGGGCCAGCCGCGCCGGTTGGCGGCCGAGGATTTCCCCGACATGGACGACGCCGCGTTGTCCGATCTGGCCCGCACCTGCCTGCGCCCGGGTGCCATCAATCTGCAATGGTATGCAGCGGGCGAGGGCGGCTATCCGTACTGGCACTGCGAGCTGTATCCACGCGATCCAGCCGGCGAAACACTGCACCGCCATCTGCTGTGGACGCTCTACCTCAACGACGATTTCGACGCCGGCGAAACCGAGTTCCTGTTCCAGGGCCGCAAGGTCGCGCCGCGCACGGGCAGCCTGTTGATCGCACCGACCGCGTTCACCCATACGCATCGGGGCAACCGGCCGCAGGGCGGGGACAAGTTCATTGCGACGAGCTGGATTCTTTTCCAGAGTGCGCAGAAATTGTTTGGTGGGAATTGATCAGCGCGCCAACACCAGCAACACAGCGCCGACAACCACCACCACGGCCAACACCATCACCGTGATCAGCACAGTGCGGCCGGTGCGCTTCGCTTTCGCCTTCAACCCGGCCAGCACGTCCAGATCCAGATAGAGACGATCAGCGCCGGCGTCGCGGATGACGCCGTTGTCGCGGTAATACTTCAGCGGCACCTGCAATGCGGGGTCGATGGTGTCGGCCGCGATCGCGCTCTGCGGAGACAGCGCCTGGCGTCCAGTAAAGTGTGCGATCACGGCGTCGCGCTGCTGCTGCACCGCTGCGGTGATGGCGGCATTGATCGCGATGCTGGCCGCGTTGGACGCGGCCGAGGTGGCTGCCGATGACATGTGGTTCCCCCCTGGATATCCGATGTGGACGTCAGACCACCGCGGCGCGGTGCCTGGACCCGATTGTTGGGCGGGCGCGTCCCAAAGTCCATCGGGGCGCGGGTTAGAACAGCGAGCCTTGGGGTGAGTCCACCCGCGGCGGCAGCGGCCGCAGGAAGCGGGTGCAGTCCAGTTTCGGCCAGTGGCTGTTCTGCGCGTCGAAGCCCAGGCGCTTGCGGGCCAGCTTGAAGCGGTTGGACAGCAGATCCGCGTACACGCCTTCGCCGCGCATGCGCGTGCCGAACTGGCTGTTGTAGTCCTTGCCGCCGCGCAGCTGGTTGATGGTGCTCATCACGTGCGTGGCGCGGTCCGGGTGGTGGGTGTCGAGCCAATCGCGGAACAACGGTGCCACTTCCAGCGGCAGGCGCAGCAGCACGTAGCCGGCGGTGGACGCACCGGCATCACGGGCAGCCTCGAGAACAGCTTCCAGTTCGGCATCGTTGATCCACGGGATCACCGGCGCGACCATCACCCCGACCGGGATGCCGGCATCGCTCAGGCGACGCATCGCGCGCAGCCGTGCATGCGGGGCCGAGGCACGGGGTTCCAGCCTGGCGGACAGGTGCGGGTCCAGCGAGGTCACCGAGAAGTGCACGCTGACCAGCTGCTTTTCGGCCAGCGGCGCGAGCAGGTCGATGTCACGCTCGACCAGCGCGTTCTTGGTGATCAGCGAGAACGGGTGCTGGGTCTCCAGCATCACCTCGATCAGCTGGCGCGTCAGTTTGAGCTTGCGCTCGATCGGCTGGTAGGCATCGGTATTGATACCCAGCGCGATCGGCTGTGGCACGTACCCGGGCCGCGAGAACTCCTTGCGCAGCAACTGCGGGGCGTTGGTCTTGGCGAACAGCTTGGTCTCGAAGTCCAGACCGGGCGAGAGATTGAGATAGGCGTGCGAGGGCCGGGCGAAGCAGTACGAGCAGCCATGTTCGCAGCCTCGATAGGGATTGACCGACTGGCTGAAGCCGACATCCGGCGACTTGTTGCGGCTGATGATGCTGCGCGCGGTTTCGGCGCGTACTTCGGTGCGCAGGCGCGGCGCGGCGAACTCCTCGCTCTCGTCCGGCGCCCAGCCGTCGTCCATCGCTTCGCTGACGGTGACCTCGAAGCGGCCCGCCAAGTGCGTGCTGGAGCCCCGGCCTTTGATCGCAATACCCATGATCAAAGGCTATCGCCGCGAGGTCTCAGGGAATGAGACGTCGCGGCGTCGGAACGGCGGAGATAGGAGATTTCCATGGTTAGTAGTATTACTAACCACAGGGGCAATTGGAAGTGAAACCCGCGCCAGGCAAGGGTCGCCGGGGGTGGGGGCCGAATTGATCCCCAAAATTATCCACAGGGTCTGGGCGGGTGCCTGGCGTGCCATGTCACCAGGCGGCTGAGCCGACCAACGGTCGGCTGCTACCGGATGCGGGGCCCTTACGCGGCGGGGATACGCGCCGCATCAGAGCAGCCGCAGATATCCCTTCACCGTGGCGTCCAGCCCGGCGTACAGCGCCTCGCTGATCAGGGCATGGCCAATCGAGACCTCCAGCACGTCGGGCACCGCCTGCAGGAACGCCGCCAGGTTGTCCTGCGACAGGTCGTGCCCGGCGTTGACGCCCAGGCCGGCCGCCTGCGCGCGGCGGGCGGCATCCGCGAACAGCGCCAGCATGGCCGTGGCGTCGCCGGCGGCATGCGCCTCGGCATAGGGGCCGGTGTAGAGCTCCACGCGGTCGGCACCGATCGCCGCAGCCTGGGCGATGTCGGGGTTTCCCGCATCCACGAACAGGCTGACCCGGCAGCCGTACGTCTTCAGCTCGGCGATCAGCGGGCGCAGGCGCTGCGCATCACGGCCGAAATCGAAGCCGTGGTCGGAAGTGAGCTGGCCGTCGCCATCGGGCACCAGGGTGGCCTGGGCGGGGCGGGTCTGCGCGCACAGCGGCAGCAGCCCGGGATAGCCCTCACGCGGGGGCGCGAACGGGTTGCCCTCGATGTTGAACTCCACGCCGCGCTCGGTCGTCAACGCGGACAGCGCGAGCACATCCTCGGCGTGGATGTGGCGACGGTCCGGGCGCGGGTGCACGGTGATGCCGTGCGCGCCGGCGTCCAGGCAGGCACGGGCGGCCTGCAGCACGTCCGGGTCCGCACCGCCGCGCGAGTTGCGCAGGACGGCGATCTTGTTCACGTTGACGCTGAGTTGGGTCATGGCACTACGAGGGGTCGGATTCACCCTGAGCGGTCGGGGTGCGCGCCTGGAGGGCGAGCTCCCGCAGCCGACGGAGTTCGTTGGGATCGGTGATGGCCGCACGGGTGGGCTGCACATCGCCGAAGCGGGCCACGTAGAGGCCGCGGACCCACGCCAGCAGGAACACCAGGGTGCCCAGCAGCGACAGCGCCATCAGCCCCATGTGGGGGGTCTTGAGCGCCATGCCGAAACAGGCCAGCGCGAACAGCAGAAACAGCCAGTACATGTCGTTCTCCCCGATTGACCGGGCCAGTGTAGCGCTGGCGCCCGGTGTGGTTCCACGGGGAGCGGCGGCTACAGCAGCGGCGAGGCCAGCCGCGCGAACGCCTCCGGGACGCGGTGCCGCCACAGCGAGCGCTGGCGGTCGTTGCGCACCGGCGAAGCGCTGCTGTACTCGGCAAGCAGGATCTCGGCCAGCGCGGCCACCCGGCCGGTATCGCTGATCATCATCGAGAGCTCGAAGTTGAGCCGGAAACTGCGGTGGTCGAAGTTGGCACTGCCGACGATGCAGACGTCGTCATCGGCGATGAACGCCTTCGTGTGCAGCATGCGCGGGCCATACTCGTAGATCTTGACGCCTGCCTGCAGCAGCTCGTCGAAGTAGGAACGCGCGGCCTGGGTGACGAACCAGGAGTCGCTCATCTTGGGCACCAGCAGACGCACGTCCAGGCCGCCGAGCGCGGCCGAGGTGAGCGCCATGCGCGCGGCCTCGCCGGGAACGAAGTAGGGCGTGACCAGCCAGACCCGCTCCTTCGCTTCATGGATCGCCGCGACATGCAGCCGATGGATGGTCTCCCACGACGAATCCGGACCGGACACCAGCACCTGCGCATTGATGCTGCCCTCGCTGCGGCTGGGCATCGTCTCCGGCCACAGCTGGGCGATGTTGAAGCGCGCCGGCTCCTGGCCGGTGGCGTAGATCCAATCCTCGATGAAGACCAGCTGCAGGCTGCGCACCACGTGGCCCCGTAGCCGCATGTGCAGGTCGCGATACGCATCCGCGCGGACGCTCTCGTCTTCCTCATCGGTGATGTTGATGCCGCCGGTGAACGCCTGAAGGCCGTCGATGATGACCAGCTTGCGGTGCGTGCGCAGATTCAACCACGGCCGCTTGAACGGCTTGAGCAGCTGCCGCGGATGGAACCAGACCACTTCGGCACCGGCATCCAGCAGCGGCTGCAGGAAGCGCTTGCGGAGGGACGACGAGCCGACCGCATCCAGCAGCAGGCGCACGCGCACGCCGGCCGCCGCACGCTCGGTCAGCGCATCGCGCAACGCGGTGCCGGCGTGGTCCGGGTTGAAGATGTAGTACTCCAGGTGCAGGTGGTCCTTGGCCGTGGCCACCGCGGCAAGCAGTGCGCTGTAGGTCGCCGCACCATCGACCAGCCACTCCACTTCGGTGGCCGAGCTCGGCGACAGCCCGGTGGTGGCCTGGGCGATCTTGGCCAGCTCCGTGCAGTCCGCATCGGGGGGGCAGACGCTGCTGTAGTGCTCCATGCCCGAGCGCGAACGGCCACGGCGCAGGCGCTGCCGTTTCACCTTCTGCGGGCCGAGCAGGTAATAAATGAAGAGGCCCAGGTAGGGCAGGGCGGCCAGCGAGAGAATCCAGCTCAGCGTGGCGACCGGCTCGCGTTTCTGCAGCATGATCCAACCGATCAGCCACAGCAGATAGAGAATGTAGGCCGCCACCATCAGGGGGCGCAGGTGGGGGATGGCATCGAGCCAGTCCCCGAAGACGTCGAAGGTTGCGAGCATGGCCGGATGATAGCGGGCGGCGTGCCGCTGGCGCGTATCCACGGCCGGCGGCACAAAAAAAACGCCCCTGTTTCCAGGGGCGTTTTCCAGTCGCGTCATGACTGCGTCTTGCGTATTACTGCTGCACGAAGCCGATCTTCTTCATCTGAGCATTCTTCGCGGCAGCCAACACCTTGGCCATCACGTCGTACTCGGAGTCCGGGCTGGCATCGATGCGCAGTTCCGGCTGGTTGGTCGGATCACGCTGGACTTCCTGCTCCATACGCTGCTGCAGTTCGCCCACAGCCACGGGGCTGTTGTTCCACGACACCTGGTTGCTGGCGTCCACCTTCAGCTCGATCGGCGGCGGCGGTTCGACAGTCACCGGCGGTGGGTTGAGCACGCGCTGCGGCAGGTCAACGGCGATCGGGTACGTCATGATCGGCGCGGTGACGATGAAGATGATCAGGAGCACCAGCATCACGTCCACGAGGGGCGTGACGTTGATGTCGGCCATGGGGCCGCGGCTACCACCAGTACTGAATGCCATGGCTTACTGCCCCTTCTCTTTGGTGGCGACGAAGCCCACGTCGAGCATGCCCTGTTCCTGCGCGATCTTCGTCATCTCATTGATGACGCGCATCTTGGTGGTGCGGTCACCACGCAGGTTGAGGGGCGGCTGCGGGGTCTGCTGGGCGGCGGTCGCCAAGCGAGACTCGAGCGTCTGCTTGTCGATTTCCTCGTCGTTCCAGTAGATCGAGCCGTCTTCCTTGACTGCCAAGGTGATCGGGCTCGCCCGCTTTTCAGCGTCTTCCGGATTCTGCACCAGGTTGGCCTCAGGCAGATCCACCTTGACCTTGTGGGACATCAGGGGCGCCGTGATGATGAAGATGATCAGCAGCACCAGCATCACGTCCACGAGGGGCGTAACGTTGATGTCGGCCATGGGGCCGCCGCTGTTACCACTACTGAAAGCCATAACGGGCTCCGTCTAGATCGTGTTGACTACGTTCTCGCTGGGTGACGCGCGTCGCTATTAGCGAACGCGCGAACCGGTGGCGAAGAAGTCGTGCAGGTCGTGAGCGAACGTATCGAACTTGCTGATCGTGGCGCTGTTGATCTTGCTGAAGAAGTTGAAGGCGAACACGGCCGGGATAGCCACGAACAGACCGATGGCGGTCATGATCAGTGCTTCACCCACCGGGCCGGCAACGGCGTCGATCGAGGCGGAACCGGTGGCACCGATCTTGATCAGCGCGCCGTAGATGCCCCACACGGTACCCAGCAGACCCACGAACGGAGCGGTTGCGCCGACGGTGGCCAGCAGGGTCATGCCCGACTGCAGGTTGTTGCTTTCGCGGGTCACGGCCTGACGCAGGGCGCGATCGACGAACTCCGAACGGCTCAGGTTTTCACCCAGGCCACCCGAGGTGCCGCCTTCCGAACGCTGGTGGTGCGCAGCAGCCTGTGCAGCGTCCAGAGCGATCTTGGAGAAGGGCTCCGAAGCCGGCTGTTCTTCCATCGCACGGATGGCGTCCTGCGCGTTCGGGGTATCCCAGAACAGGCTGGTGACCTTGTCGGCGGCGGCCTTCAGACGGGCAGCGCGGAAGATGTTGATGACGGTCCAGTACCAGGACATGGCCGACATGATGATCAGGGTCAGCAGCACGACCCAGGAGACCGCGAAGTCACCCGGCTGGGTGGTCATCTCGTGGATCAGGTGCTCGAAGCCCATCTGCGACAGGGCGTTGGAGTTGCCCCCGGCAGCAGCGGCGATGAAAAGTTCCTGCAGCATGACGCTTACCTTTGTTGTGTGTGGTGATAAAGGGTATTGCTAGAAATAACCGCTAGAGGCGGTGGCCGGCGGGCCACCGGCCACTATCAGTTCAGCGCAAAGTTGACCGGGACGCGAACGCGACCTGCGACCTTCTTCCCGCCCGATTCCGCGGAACGGAAGCTCCACTTGCGAGCTGCTTCCATGGCGGCGCGATCGAGGTCACGGTTACGGCTGGACTTCTCGACCGACACATTGGTGACGTTGCCATTGGCATCGACGTCAATGATCAGGATGACTTCACCCTGGATACCAGCACGGAACGCTGCCGGCGGGTAACGCGGGGGGTTCATGTTCTTCGACGAGATGTCGACGCTTGCCTCGATGGTGCTCGGGGGCTGCGGCGGCGACGGCGGCGAAGGCGGCGTGACGATGTCGGTCGGACGCGGGTCCGGGATATCGACCACTGGAGCCTGCGGCGGCGGCGGAACCGGGGACGGCTTCGGCGGCGACAGGTTCTTTACCGGCGGCGGCGGGGTGTCATCCGGCGGCGGCGGCGGCGGCGGCGGTGGGGGCGGCGGCGGAGCGTCGACCAGGGTCACCATGATGTTGCGTTCTTTCTCCGCCACGGCCTTGGGAGCCACAGCCGGGATCAGAAGCATCATGAAGGCGGCGAGATGCAGTGCGATTACAAAAGCGATACCCACGATACGCGGCCAGGAGAGGCCGGTGTCATCGCGTTGTTCGTACCTGTGAACGACTAGTTGTTCCGTCATGCGCCAAGAGCTCATTAGTGGGGCCGGGATACCCGGGGACAGGTAGCCCATGATCAGCGGTGCATGACACCGCAGGAACCTCCAAGCTTATACCAATCCTGAGCGCCTGCGCATCACTTCTGCAGGCATTCAGGCGTTATTCCTACTTACTTCAGGTTGATGATTTTCTTGGCATCCGCCTGGTTCTTCACACCCTTCGCCAGCGCTTGCTGGGCGGCCTGCCTGGCCTCCGGAATGCGACCTTCCGAATGCAGCACGCGTGCCAGATTCAGGTAGGTCTCGCCGTCCTTGGAAAGCGGGGCAGCCTTCTGCCACGCCTCGATCGCCTTGTCCGCCTGCTGCGGGTCGGAGTAGTAGTACGCCTGGGCCAGTGCCAGGTATACCTGATAATCCGGCTTCAGGATGTTTTTCTGCAGGCCATCATTGATAACGGCAATGACGTCCTTTTCTTTGTTCTCGCTGTTGGCGTAGATCGAGTACAGCTGCTTGTACTCGCGCTCGTCGGTCAGCTGGCCGGCGGTGTAGAGCTTGCCCATCACCGCGCCGGCCTTGTCCATCTGGTCGGCCTGCATGTACATGCTGGCCAGGTTCAGCTGGGCTTTCTTGTCGTTCGGGTTCTTTGCGGCCAGGGCTTCGGCCTGCTTGACCGCTTCACCGGTCTGGCCGCCTTCGGCCATGGCAGCCATCAGCAGCTGGTTCCAGCTGTCCTTCGGCTCCGACGAGCCGGCGATGGCCTGCTGCAGCACCGGGATGGCCTCGGCGTAACGCTCGGCCTGGTACAGCGCCTGGCCCTTGGCGATCAGTTCTTCGGGCTTGCTCGACTTGGTCTCGGCGAAATACTTGTCCAGCGTGGCCAGGCCTTCGTTGGTCTGGTCGTCCTGCAGCTGCAGCTGGCCGAGCATCAGCATCGACTGGTAGTGGCCGTTGTTGTCCAGCCCACCGAGCTGCAGCACCTGCTCGAGGTACTTCTTGGCAGCGACGTTGTCGTCGAGCTGGTAGGCGGCCTGCGAGGCCAGCTGCGCGGCGAGCGACTTGTCGTAGTTGTTCGCGGCCGGGTTGGCCAGGATCTCTTCGGCCTGCGCGCGGGTTTCCGGGAACTTCTGATCGTTGTAACTGTCAATCAGCTTCTGCAGCTTCGGGCCGACCTTGGCCGAGGACTTCTGCTCCGGCTCCTGGCGGGTTGCGTTCGGGTAGAGCACTTCGGCCTTGGCCTGCTTCTTCCCACCGCGGGCACCGCGCTCGGAGGAGCGGGCCTGGGCAAAGGCATCGGTGATCATGGCGCCACTTACAGCGGTCGCGATGAGGACGGAAAGGACGGCTTGCTTGTGATTGCTGAAAATCATCTTTCACCTCGATCGAACCGCCGCAGCGGCATCAAAACGGACTGTCAGAAAAATCTGAGCCGCCAAACGTATCAGAAACTGATGGCGTGAGAAATCGTTTCCGATGCTGCAATACAGCATCTTTTGGTCGCATACGGGGGCATCAGCCGCACTTCGGCCGCCGCCCGGCTGCCTGGGCCTGTTGGTATACACCACTCAGGGACGGCGCGTCTCGCTGCAATTCGCGGATGCGGTTGGCTGGATCGGGGTGGGTGGACAGCCACTGCGGTGATCGGCCGCCACTGGCCGCCATCATGTTCTGCCACAGATCGACCGCCTGCGCCGGGTTGAAACCGGCCTCGGCCATCAGGCGCTGGCCGACGATATCGGCCTCGCTTTCCTGGGTGCGCGACCCTGGCAGCAGGAAGGCTGCCTGGGCGCCAGCGCCACCGAGCTGGTTGACCGTGCTGGCCGCCCCCTCGCCGTACGCCGCGCCCGCGAGGGCGCCGAGCACCGACAGGCCGGTCTGCGCGCCCATCTGCCGGGTGATGCGTTCTTCGTGGTGGCGCGAGATGACATGCCCGATCTCGTGGCCGATCACCGCGGCCAGCTGATCCTGGTTCTTGGCGACGGTGAAGATGCCGGTGTTGACCCCGACCTTGCCGCCGGGCAGGGCGAACGCGTTGGGTTCCTTGTCGACCATCAGCGCTGTTTCCCACCGTACGCCACGGTACTGTTGGGGCAGCTGGGCGACCAGGGCATTGACCACGCACTGCACGTAGGCCGTCTGCTTCGGATCCTTGCTGAGCGTGCCCTTGGACTTGGTTTCGGTAAATGCCTGCGCGCCGAGCTGATCCAGTTCGGCCTGCGACACCCCGCCGACCATCTGGCGGCGGCCCGTCGGCGAGGTCGTGGTGGCGCACGCGCTCACCAGCATGGCGATGGCAATTCCCAACAGCACTGGTTTCATGTGCGATCCCCCGTGTTCATGTGCGCAGTGTGGAACGCGGCGACGTAAATTTTCGTCAAGCCGCGCATCGATCATTGGATGCCCAGGAACATCAGCGCCACCAGCGCGATGCCGTTGTTCAACCCATGTGCGGCGATCGGGGCCCAGAGGGTACCGGTGCGCTGGTACAACCAGGCGAAGGCTGCGCCCATGGCGCCGTAGACGAGCCACAGCTGAGCGATTTCCCACGGGCCGTTGGCACTCGTGCCGGGGATTTCATGCACGAGGGCGAAGGCCAGGCTGCTCAGGACGATGCCCAGCGCCGGACGGCCGGCCTGCCACAGGCGACCGAACAGGACACGGCGGAACAGCAGCTCTTCATAGGCCGGCGCGAGCACGACGGCAAACAGAGCAAGGAACCACGGGAAGCGCGTGATCGCCTGTTCCATCAGCGCAAGGTTGGTTGGGACCGGCTCGATGCCGGCCTGTTTGGCCAGCCAGGCGATCAGGTTGCTGCCGATGATCACAGCGGTGGCGACCAGCAACGTCCAACCCCATGTCGAGGGGCGACGCGCGGCCTGGAAGGACAGTGCACGTTCGGCGGGCGTGGCCCGGCGACGGAAGAAGTACAGCACCAGCGCCGCGCCACCGGTGGCGCCCAGTGCCATCAGGATCTGGGCAAGTGCACCCGGTTGGCCCAGCTGTTGGGCCAGATCCGCCACGGCGGACGCATCCGCGCCGTTGCGGGCGGCTTGGTAACCCACGGTCGCGCCGCGATACAACCCCCAGATCAGCCCGCCGATCAGGCTCAGCGACAGCAGTACCGCTGCGCCGATGCCCAGGTCGATGAAGAAGCCCGCGAGCGGGGAACCCGGCGTACGCGGCGATGACGGAACGGCAGGGGGCAGCGGAGGCGTCATGGACGCCGGGGTGGTTGCAGACATCGGATTCCTGGCATCGGGGAGCGATGGCCGGCCAGGGTGCAGGTCGCACCCGGCCGGCCCGTCCCCGATTGTGTCAGATATCCAGGTTGGCGACCTTCAGCGCATTGTCTTCGATGAAGTCGCGGCGCGGTTCGACCACGTCGCCCATCAGCGTGCTGAAGATCTGGTCGGCAGCCACGGCGTCCTCGATGCGCACCTGGAGCAGGCGGCGGGTATCGGGGTTCACCGTGGTGTCCCACAGCTGCTCGGGATTCATTTCACCCAGGCCCTTGAATCGCTGGATCTGGCGGCCCTTCTTGGCCTCGTCCAGCAGCCAGTTGCGCGCTTCGGCGAAGCTGGCCACCTCGGCCGACTTGGCGCCGCGGCTGATCTTGGCACCGGTGCGGACCAGGCCATGCAACAGCAGCGAGGACTGGTGCAGGGCACGCAGTTCACCGGTTTCGAACGCGGCCAGCGGCAACACCTGGATCATCTGTTCGCCCATGTGGCGACGCGTGACCAGCACGGCGGCCGGACGCTCGTCGGTGGGTTCCTGCAGTTCCAGCGTGTAGCGCGGCGAGCCGAGGCTGCCCTGGTTGAGACGGGTTGCCAGCGCGGCCAGGCCTTCGTCGGCACCGGCCTTGCGCAGGTGTTCCAGATCCATCGGGGTGAAATCGATGAGCGCTTCGAGCACCTGGCGGTCATAGCGATGGCCGTTGCGCGCAATGGTTTCCTGGGCCGAGGCATAGGAGAGCAGCAGCTTCTCCAGGGCCACGCCTTCGATGCCCGGTTCGCTTTCGGCCGGAATCAGCGAGGCGTTTTCCACCGCGCTGCTGGCCAGGTAGGCGTCGAGTGCCGGGTCGTCCTTCAGGTACAGCTCCTGCTTGCCCTGCTTGATCTTGTACAGCGGCGGCAGGCCGATGTAGATGTGGCCGCGCTCGATGAGCTCCGGCATCTGCCGGTAGAAGAACGTCAACAGCAGCGTACGGATGTGCGCGCCGTCGACGTCGGCATCGGTCATGATGATGATGCGGTGGTAGCGCAGCTTGTCCGGGTTGTATTCGTCCCGGCCGATGCCGGTGCCCAGCGCGGTGATCAGCGTACCGACCTGATCCGAGGCCAGCATGCGGTCGAAGCGCGCGCGTTCCACGTTGAGGATCTTGCCGCGCAGCGGCAGCACCGCCTGGTTCTTGCGGTTGCGACCCTGCTTGGCCGAGCCACCTGCCGAGTCACCCTCGACGATGAACAGTTCGGACAGCGCCGGATCCTTCTCCTGGCAGTCGGCCAGCTTGCCCGGCAGGCCGGCGATATCCAGCGCGCCCTTGCGGCGGGTCAGATCGCGCGCCTTGCGCGCCGCTTCACGGGCACGCGCGGCGTCCACGATCTTGCCGGCGATCGCCTTGGCTTCGTTCGGGTTTTCCTGCAGGAACTCTTCCAGGCGCTGGCCGAAGGCACTTTCCACGGCCGGGCGCACATCCGAGCTGACCAGCTTTTCCTTGGTCTGGCTGGAGAAGCTCGGGTCCGGCACCTTCACCGACAGCACCGCGATCATGCCTTCGCGCATGTCATCGCCGGTCAGGTTGATCTTGGCCTGCTTGGCGATGCCGTTCTGCTCGATGTAGTTGTTGAGCACGCGGGTCAGCGCCCCGCGGAAGCCGGCGAGGTGGGTACCGCCGTCCTTCTGCGGGATGTTGTTGGTGAAGCAGTACATCGTTTCCTGGTAGGAATCGGTCCACTGCAGCGCCACGTCCACGACGATGCCGTTGGACTCGCCCGTCACCGAGATCACGTTCGGGTGCAGCGGCGTCTTCAACTGCGCCAGATGCTCCACGAAGCTGCGGATGCCGCCTTCGTAATGGAAGTCGTCGCGGCGGCCATCGCCACGCTCGTCGACCAGCGCGATCTTGACGCCGGAATTGAGGAAGGACAGTTCGCGCAGGCGGCGGGCGAGGATGTCGTAGTGGAACTCCACGTTGTCGTGGAACGCCTTGACCGACGGCCAGAAGCGCAGGGTGGTGCCGCGCTTGCTGCTGGCTTCGACCTGCTTCAGCGAATTGACCGCCGCACCGTCCGCGAATTCCTGCTGGTAGTGGAAGCCGCCCTGGTAGATATCGAGCAGCAGCTTCTGGGACAGCGCGTTGACCACGCTGACGCCGACGCCGTGCAGGCCGCCTGAAACCTTGTAGCTGTTGTCGTCGAACTTGCCGCCGGCGTGCAGGACCGTCATCACGACTTCGGCCGCGGAGACTTCGCGGTCGAGCTTCTTGCTCATCTGCTCGTGCTTGCCGGTCGGGATGCCGCGCCCGTTGTCCGACACCGAGACCGAGCCATCGGCATGGATGATGACCGAGACGTTGTCCGCGTGACCGGCCAAGGCTTCGTCGATGGAGTTGTCGACAACCTCGAACACCATGTGGTGCAGACCGGTGCCGTCATGGACGTCGCCGATGTACATACCAGGACGCTTGCGGACAGCCTCGAGGCCTTCCAGGGCGGTGATGCTGTTGGCGTCGTAGTTGCCGCTGTTTGCGGGGATGTTCTGTTCTTCAGTCATTGCGCTTGCCGTAGGCTCCGCAGGTCGGGCCGCCGCGGTGAGGCGGGGCGCCGGGTAATAAGGGGTTGCAACAGCAATTATACCAGCCGGGCACCGTGGCCCCTGGGGGACCACTATGGCACAGGCTGGACCTGTCCATGTTCCACGTGGAACCGGGTGATATCCGGTGCGTCCACCAGAGCCGCCGGGACTTCGGTGGCGGTGATGAAGATCTGCGCGGGGCCCGCCTTCAACCGCTCCAGCACCCGCGCCTGGTGGTGGCGATCCAGTTCGGAAGAAAGATCGTCCAGCGCGATGACCGGCCATTCCCCGCGCTGTTCCGCGTAGTCCTCGGCCTGGGCCAGCAGGCAGGTGAGGGCGGTCAGTTTGGCCTGTCCGCGCGAAAGCGCATCCCGCCCGGGGATGGTCTCGAACACGACACTCCAGTCGGCCCGGTGCGGACCCACCGAGGTGTAGCCGGCCATCCGGTCGCGCTCGCGGGCCAGGAGCAGGGCGTCGGAGAGGGACAGCTCCTGTTTGCGCCAGCCGGGGCTGAGGTTCAACGACCGGATGCCCAGATTGGGCGCCAGTACGGCGGCCAGTTCCACGGTCCGCTCCTGCAGCCGCTCCAGGTAGTGCTGGCGGCGGGTCGTCAGGGGTTCGCCGGCCTCGGCGAGTTCCCGATCCCATGCATCCAGGGCATGCGGGTGCCCGCCCTGCTTGAGCAGGGCATTGCGCTGCTTCAGGGCCCGTGAGTACCGCCGCCACAGTCCCATGAAGTCTGGTTCCACGTGGAACAAGCCCCAATCGAGGAATCGCCGGCGAGGCTCACCTCCGCCACTGACCAGGGCGTGGCTGCCAGGTTCAAAGGTCACCACGGCCAAGGCTGCGCACAACGTGCCCAGCTGGGCGACGTCTTCCCCGTCCAGCCGTCCTTTCCATTCCTGGCCGCTGTGGCGAAGCCCCGCCTTTCGACGGGTCGGCGTATCGGCGCCTTCGCGCTGCTCGTCCCATTCGACGAACACATCCAGCGCTTCCCGCCCCTGGCGTACCAAGCCATCCCGCACCCGTCCGCGGAAACTGCGGCCATACGCCATGACATGCAGCGCCTCCAGGACACTGGTCTTGCCGGCGCCATTGTCACCGGTGATCAGATTGATGCCCGGTTTCGGCGCCAGTTCGACGGTGTCGAAGCGGCGGACCTGGTGCAGGGACAGACGGCGGATGTGCATGCGGGAGATCAACGCCGCACGGGGCGGCAGACGGGTAGGGGGAATCGATCAGCTTACTGCATTGCCCTGGTTCCACGTGGGACACCGCCTCGCGCAGAGTGGACTGCGGTGGAGATGTCGACTCTTCCTGCAGGATGTCTGGGCCCAAAAGGCATCCGGGCCCCCAAAGGCATCCATCCAAGGGTGCGAGCCACCACAAGAGACCGGCCGCTGCGGTACCGCCGCCCAGGCCGAGTTGGGCACATACGGCGCGCCACGTGGAACATGTCACTGGATGAGCAGCATCGCGATGCGGAAACCCGCTGAATTTCTTCAAATCTGAGGCGTGCGCAGCAGGGAGGCCGTGCAGATTTCAAGAAATTCGCGCTGATTTCCACCCGTCAGGACGGCTCGATCTGAGCCGACAGCCCATTTCTTCGAATTCTGCGAGACGGAGGTGGAGACGGCTGTCCAGAATCCAACGGACGCCACGCAGACCCAAACGAGACTGTCCACATCCCCCATGTATGACTTATGCACAACCCATGGGCAATCTGTGGATAAAAAGCACCCCTTGGAGGGGCTTGAAAGATATCCACAGGATCACCCCCAGGCTTAGACCCTGTTTTACCGGGGGTTTCGAGGCCATATTTCCCTTTCAAACCAAACACTTAACCTACTTTTCAACCAAATCTGGCCCTACCACCACCACCTAGCTTTAGATTTATATACAGTTTTTAAAAGCTTAGAGCTGTGATTCAGCCGTTCAAAAGCAGGCCGCCGCCGCGCTCCAGGGCAAGAGGAAATCCAGCTCGTTCACGACGCTGGATCTTCGGGAATCGACCACGGCGGGAGCGGGCAATCGACTGGATCGGATGATCGCCTCCAGGTCGATGGCCAGCGCTGGATCGAGGCTGGCGTGTGAGCGTCGCCCCAGGTGACGCAATGCTGCCGATGACCGCTCGACCGATGGAACTGCCGGCAAGGCGTTTGCTGGAGGTTCGAAGGTTCAACCGGGCGGCACACCGGTATCGATATCCGCCCATCCGCTGAATGCTCCACGTGGAACATCGGTTCTTCCGCCCAAAAAGAAACCCGGCAGTGCCGGGTTTCTCTGAACCACTCGGTTCCACGTGGAACCTGCGCGTCTCAGGTCACAGACGCAGCGGCATCACCACATGACGCGACTTCTCGCTGCTGGCCTCACGGACCAGGGCGGAGGAGTTCGAATCGCGCAGCTGGATCACGACGTGCTCATCGCGCAGTGCCGACAGCGCGTCCAGCAGGTAGTTCACGTTGAAGCCGATGGCCAGATCGCTGACCGTGGTGTCGGCCTCGATTTCTTCCTGGGCTTCTTCCTGCTCCGGGTTGTGCGCGCTGATCTTCAGGTTGCCCGGCGAGACTTCCACGCGGATGCCGCGGTACTTCTCGTTGGACAGAATCGCAGCGCGCTGCAGCGAGGCACGCAGCGCTTCACGATCGACCTTCACTTCGCGGTCAGCACCGATCGGGATCACGGCCTCGTAATCCGGGAAGCGACCGTCGATCAGCTTGGAGGTGAAGGTCACATCGTCGCGCTTGACGCGGACATGGCTGCGGCCGACTTCCAGCTCGATCTCGCGATCGCCGCTTTCCAGCAGACGCTGCAGCTCGGTCACGCCCTTGCGCGGCACGATGATCTGACGCTTGGCGCCGCTGGCTTTTTCCAGCTCGGTTTCGCACAGCGCCAGGCGGTGACCGTCGGTCGCCACGGTACGCAGGGCATCGCCGCGCAGGTCGAACAGCAGGCCGTTGAGGTAGTAGCGCACGTCCTGCTGGGCCATCGCGAACGCCGTGCGCTCGATCAGTTCCTTCAGGGTCGCTTCGCCGATGGCCACGCGCTCGGTCGCTTCGACTTCGTCTACCGACGGGAAGTCGTTCGCCGGCAACGTTGCCAGGGTGAAGCGGCTGCGCCCGGCCTGGACGGTGATCTTGTCACCGGTCTGCGAGACGGTGATCCGGCTGCCATCGGGCAGGGCGCGGATGATCTCGAACAGCTTGCGGGCGGGGATGGTGGTCTCGCCGTCCTGGGCATCTTCCACCGCGATCCGCGACACCATTTCCACTTCTAGGTCCGTGCCGGTCAGCGACAGCTGTCCGTTCTGGACCTGAACCAGGAAATTAGCCAGAACCGGCAGGGTCTGGCGGCGTTCGACCACGTTGACGACTTGTGCCAACGGCTTGAGAAAGGCTTCGCGCTGCAGTGTGAAACGCATGTGGTTCCGTGCCCCTATGCTTTAAAAAAATGTGGAATAAATCAAAAGCTTGGTGGTGCTGGTAGGGCCAGAATCGCGGGAAAACACGACTAAGCCGTTGTAAACAAAAGGATTTTTGACCTCGAAACCCTCTGCATTACTAGCCCCCAAGGGGTGGGGAAAGCTGTGGATAACTTTACCGTCGAATCGAGCGGCTTTCTTATCCACAACCTATCCCGCGCTTACTACCGGATTCTGCACCGTTTTATGCGATGACGCCTTAGCGGCGTACATGCATCATTCGCTCAACTTCCGGATCAGCTTGTCCCAGTCTTCCCGCAACTTGCCGTCCGCTTCCATCAACGTCCGGATCTGCCGGCAGGCATGCAGCACCGTGGTGTGGTCCCGGCCGGCAAAGGCGTCGCCGATTTCCGGCAGGCTGTGCTCGGTCAGTTCCTTGGTCAGGGCCATGGCGACCTGACGGGGACGGGCCAGCGACCGGGTCCGACGCTTGGACAGCAGATCCTTGATCTGCAGCCCGTAGTAGTCGGCCACGGTTTTCTGGATGTTGGGAATGCTGATCGCCTGCTGCTGGGCGCGAAGCAGGTCGCGCAGGGTTTCCTGGGCGAAATCAGTGGTGATCGCACGGCCGGTGAAATTGGCGCGGGCGGCCAGGGTATTCAACGCACCTTCGAGGTCGCGGACATTGGAGCGCATCTTCTTGGCAATCAGAAACGCCACATCGTCGGGGATATCGGTGCCACGCTCGCGGGCCTTGGCCAGCACGATCGCTGCACGCGTTTCGAAGTCCGGCGGCTCGATCGCCACCGACAGGCCCCAGGCCAGCCGCGACTTCAGCCGTGCTTCCAGGCCCTCGACTTCGCGCGGGTACCGGTCGCAGGTCAGGATGATCTGCTGCTTGCCGTCGAACAGGGCGTTGAACGTATGGAAGAACTCTTCCTGGGTACGGTCCTTGCCGGCGAAGAACTGGATGTCATCGATCAGCAGCGCGTCCACCTGCTGGAACTGGCGCTTGAACTGGTCCATGGTTTTTTCCTGCAGCGCACGGATCATCGCGCTGAAGAACTGTTCCGAACGCAGGTACAGCACCTTGGCCGCCGGATTGGCCTGACGCATCGCATTGCCGGCCGCGAACATCAGGTGGGTCTTGCCCAGGCCGGTCCCGCCGTACAGCAGCAACGGGTTGTGGGCCCGGTCGCCCGGCTTCTGCGCCGCCTGGAACGCCGCGGCCAGACCCAGCTGGTTGCTGCGGCCTTCCACGAAGTTGGCGAAGGTGTAGTGCGAATCCATGTTGCCGGCGAACGGCACCAGCGGCTCAGCCGGGGCCGCGGGCGCGGACAGGCCCGGAATCGACGCGATCTGCGCCTCTACCGGACGCGGACGCGAGCCGATTTCAAGAAAAACGTCGCCGAAACCGGCGAAGTGCGCCACCAGCTCCTTGATGCGCGGCAGGTACAGCTCGCGCACCTGGTCGACGATGAAGGCGTTTGGCGCATAAAGCACCAGGCTGTCCGCGCGCAGATCTGCCTGCAGCGGCTTCAACCAGGTGTGAACATCTTCGGGCGGGAACTCCGCTTCGAGGCGTTCGAGGGAACGAGACCAGGCATCCATCGGCAATAATCGTCTGAGGCCAGCGGATAGGCGAACAAAAGCGCCGCACCGCAGGCCGGAAGGGGGAAGAATGGATGGCGCAGACTACCACCGACGAGGGGGGCCGGGAATGGTTGTCCCAAAGTTATTCACAAAATGATCCACAGCTATTGCACAGCCCGGTGAATTCCCGTAGTGACAGACACTTGACGGGACCTCGATGAGGTCTATAGAATTTCCGGTTCTTTCCGTCCCCTTCATATAGAGGCCCGCATGGCCACCAAGCGCACTTTCCAACCCAGCAACCTCAAGCGTAAGCGCGACCATGGCTTCCGTGCCCGTATGAAGACCGCTGACGGCCGCAAGATCCTGTCGCGTCGCCGCGCCAAGGGCCGTAAAGTCCTGAGCGCTTGATTGCAATGCCGCTTTCCGCGGCAGACGCAATCCTGACTGTGAGCAGTTCCGACCCGCGCAAGCGATTTCCTCGCTCTGCGCGGGTTCGTACGCGTGCCGAATATACAACGGTCTTCAACGGCGCCCGCCGTGTGTCCGATCCGCTGATGACCCTGCACTGGCTGAAGAGCGATACGCCAGCCAGGTTGGGTCTTGCGGTGTCGCGCAAAGTCGATCCCCGAGCCGTGGGTCGCAACCGAGTGAAGCGTGTGTTGCGCGATGCCACACGCCATCTACGGCCGTGGATGAGTGCCGGCGATTATGTCGTCGTTGCGCGCAGCGCCGCCCGTACCGCCAGCAATCCCGAAATCCGCCAGGCCTTTGAACGCCTGCTGCGCCGCCTTGGCGCATTGCCCATGCCGGGCGCGGACGGCACAATGCCGCCGCCCCTGGGCGTTGCACCCCTTTCCCAGTCCGAGCCGGCATTGCGTGCCGGCCCCGCCGAGCCTGCACGCTGATGAACCAGACCCGCGTTTTCCTGATTTTTGCCTGGCTGATGGTGGCCGTGTTGCTGTGGATGGAGTGGGGCCGCGACAAAGCCGCGCCGCCGACCCCGGCCGTGGCCGCCCAGACCACCCAGGCCAGCGTGCCGGGTGCCGCTGCCGGCAGCATCCCCGGTGCCGCCGTGCCCCAGGCCGACGGCACGCTGCCGGCGACCCAGCCGACCGCGCAGGCCGCGACGGGCCCGGCCCGCGTGACCATCACCACCGACGTGCTGCGCCTGGTGTTGGACGGTGGCACGGTGCTGGACGCCGAGCTGCTGCAGTTCCCGCAGACCAAGGAAGAAGGCAGCCCGCCGGTCCGCCTGCTGACCGAAGAGGCGACCCACCCGTACCGCGCGGTGAGTGGCTGGATCAGCGAAGACAAGACCATGCCGGTGCCGGCCGCCAACGGCTTCAAGCTGGTCGGCGACAACCACGACTTCGTGCTGGCCAAGGGCCAGGACGAGGTCACGGTGCCCTTCGAATGGACCGGCCCGAACGGCGTGACCATCCGCCGTACCTACTCGCTGGGTCGCAACGAGTACGCGATCACGGTGAAGGATGAAGTGGTCAACGGCGGCAGCGCTCCGTGGAGCGGCTACGTGTTCCGCACCCTGGACCGCACCCCGACCATCCTTTCGCGCAGCATGACCAATCCGGACTCGTTCAGCTTCAACGGCGCGACCTGGTTCAGCCCGCAGGACGGTTACGAGCGTCGCGCGTTCAAGGATTACCTGGACGACGGCCACCTCAACCGCACCATCACCGGCGGCTGGCTGGCGATGCTGCAGCACCATTTCTTCACCGCGTGGATTCCGCAGGCCGACCAGGCCGCGCAGTACTCGCTGGCGCAGAACAACGGCCGCGACCAGATCGAAGCGCGTGGCCCGGCCTTCACCGTGGCTCCGGGCCAGCAGGTCAGCACCGAGGCCCGCCTGTGGGTCGGCCCGAAGCTGGTCAACCTGATCGCCAAGGAAGACGTGAAGGGCCTGGACCGCGTGGTCGACTACAGCCGCTTCTCGCTGATGGCGATCATCGGCCAGGGCCTGTTCTGGGTGCTCAACCAGGTCCACAAGGTCGTCAACAACTGGGGCTGGGCGATCGTCGGCCTGGTGGTGCTGCTGAAGCTGGTGCTGTATCCGCTCTCGGCCGTGCAGTACAAGTCCGGTGCCAAGATGCGTCGCTTCCAGCCGCGCATCGCGCAGCTCAAGGAACGCTATGGCGATGACCGCCAGAAGTTCCAGACCGCGATGATGGAGCTGTACAAGAAAGAGAAGATCAACCCGATGGGCGGCTGTCTGCCGATCCTCATCCAGATGCCGATCTTCTTCGCGCTGTACTGGGTGCTGGTGGAATCGGTGGAACTGCGCCAGGCCCCGTGGCTCGGCTGGATCCAGGATCTGACCGCGCGCGACCCGTACTTCATCCTGCCGGTGATCAACGTGGCGGTGATGTGGGCCACCCAGAAGCTGACCCCGGCGCCGGGCATGGACCCGATGCAGGCCAAGATGATGCAGCTGATGCCGCTGGTGTTCGGCGTCATGATGGCCTTCATGCCGTCCGGTCTGGTGCTGTACTGGGTCGTCAACGGTGGCCTGGGCCTGCTCCAGCAGTGGTGGATGACCAAGCGTCATGGCAGCGATCCGCTGCCGGTCGTCACCGCCAAGAAGTAAGCCACACAGGAAACCCGCCGCAAGGCGGGTTTCCTGCATCTGCGGCCCGCGCAGCCGCGTGGTCCGTAGAATGCCCCCTGATTCCCCGCACGCTGCAGTGAGCCCGACATGACCCATGCCCCCGACACCATCGTGGCCATCGCCACCGCGCCCGGCGCTGGCGGCGTCGGCATGCTGCGGCTGTCCGGCCCGCAGGCGCGGCCCATCGCCGAAGCAATCGGCGTGCGCGCGATGCAGCCGCGGCACGCGCACTACGCGCGCTTCCGCGATGCGGGCGGCGAGGTGATCGACGACGGCATCGCGTTGTGGTTCCCGGCGCCGAACAGCTTCACCGGCGAGGAAGTGGTGGAACTGCAGGGGCATGGCAGCCCGGTGGTGCTGCAGCAGCTGGTCGCGCGCTGCATTGTCTTGGGCGCACGCCAGGCGCGACCCGGTGAGTTCAGCGAGCGCGCCTTCCTCAACGGCAAGCTCGATCTGGCCCAGGCCGAGGCCATCGCCGACCTGATCGCCGCCAGCGACACCCGCGCAGCGCGCGCGGCCCGCCGCTCGCTGGACGGCGTGTTCTCGCGCCGCGTCGATGAGGTCGCGGAACAGCTTGTTCTGCTGCGGATCCACGTGGAGGCGGCAATCGATTTCGCCGACGAACCGCTCGATACCCTCGGCGGGGCGCAGGTGCGCAGTGGCCTGGTCACCGCGCTGCAGGCGATGCTCCGGCTGCGCGACGATGCCGAGCGCGGCCGCAAACTGCGCGACGGCCTGCATGCGGTACTGGTGGGCCCGCCGAACGCCGGCAAGAGTTCACTGCTCAATGCGCTGGCCGGCAGTGAGCGGGCGATCGTCACCGACATCGCCGGCACCACCCGCGACACCCTGCGCGAAACCATCCGCATCGACGGCCTGGAACTGACCCTGGTCGACACCGCCGGCCTGCGCGAAGGGGGCGATGCCATCGAGCGCGAAGGCATGCGCCGGGCGCGCGCGGAGATGCAGCGCACCGACCTGGCCATCGTTGTGGTCGATGCGCGCGACCCGCAGGCCGGCCGCGACGCGGTGGGCGACAGCATCGCCGACGTGCCGCAGCAGCTGTGGATCCACAACAAGAGCGACCTGCTGGACGTGATCCCGTCCGACGCCCCCGCGGACGTGGTGCATGTCTCGGCCGCGACCGGCCTCGGCCTGGATCAGCTGCACGCGCGCCTGCGCGCGCTGGCCAGTGGCAGCGCCGGCGACAGCGTGGACGGCGAGTTCTCCGCGCGTGCCCGCCATGTGGAGGCGATCAGCCAGGCCATCGGCCATGCCGAGCGCGCCGAATCGGAGCTGGTCCACGAGCACCTGGAGCTGGCCGCCGAGGAACTGCGCCTGGCCCATGAGGCGTTGGGCGAGATCACCGGGCGGATGAGCGCCGACGACCTGCTGGGGCGGATCTTCTCGAGCTTCTGCATCGGGAAGTAGGGGGGCGCCTTTCTTCGCGCTGTCACAGCCTTGCAGCAGACTGACCGCGTTCTTTGTCGACAGGGGTTTGCAGTGTCCAAGCAGTTGTGGGGATGTGTGTTGCTGGTGTCGCTGGCCGTGGCACCATCGGTGGCCATGAGCGCTGAATCGTCTTCCTCCACGCCTGCCAAGGCCGCCGTCTACGGCCACCGCGGTGCCAGTGCGCTGCTGCCCGAGCACACGCTCGCCGCGTACGCGCAGGCCATCGCCGACGGCGCCGATTACATCGAGCCGGACCTGGTGATGACCAAGGACGGTGTGCTGGTGTCGCGCCACGAGAACGAGATCAGCGGCACCACCGATGTGGCCGCGCATCCGGAGTTCGCCAGCCGCAAGGCGGTCAAGACCATCGATGGCGAACGCATCGAAGGCTGGTTCACCGAAGACTTCACCCTCGCCGAACTGAAAACTCTTTACGCCCGCGAGCGCCTGCCGCAGCTGCGCAGCACCGCGTTCGACGGCCAGTTCCGCATCGCCACGCTGGACGAGATCATCGCTTTCCTGGTGCAGCAGGCCGGCCGCGCCAACCGCGGCATCGGGCTGGTACCGGAGATCAAGCACGGCACCTACTTCACGCGCATCGGCCTGCCGATGGAAGACAAGGTGGTCGCCGCGCTGCGGGGCAACGCCTATACGCGCGTGGCACCGGTGACGATCCAGTCCTTCGAGGTCGGCAACCTGCGTTACCTGCGCGGCAAGCTCGGTCGCGACAGCAACATCCGCCTGCTGCAGCTGCTCGGTGACCCGAAGCAGCAGCCCGGTGACGTGCTGGCCGCCCAGGGCAGCCAGCGCTATGCCGACCTGATCACCCCGGCCGGGCTGCGCGAGGTGGCCACCTACGCCGATGGCATCGGTCCGAGCCTGCGCATGGTCATTCCGCTGGACGCGCAGGGAAAACTGGGCACCCCGACGTCGCTGGTACACGATGCGCATGCGGCCGGTCTGATGGTGGTGCCGTATACGTTCCGGCCGGAGAACTACTTCCAGGCCGCGGAGTTCCGCAGCGGCGAGCCGAATGCCCGCAACGCGGAAGGTTCGGTCGCCGAGATGCGGGCCTACCTGGCCACCGGCATCGATGCGTTCTTCACCGATGACCCGGCGCTGGGCCGGCGTGCGGTGGATGGGGATGGCACACCGGCGACCCGGTAGGTACCGACCGTTGGTCGGTACGATCGTGATCGGCGCGATATCGGAATGTCCGGCGCACGGCAGCCACGCATGGCGTGGCTCTTATCTCTTGCCGATCTGGCACTTTAGGTGCCGAGAGCCCGGCGTGGGCGACCGTGTGGCTCTAGGTCTTGCGACCGCTGGGTAGCTTGGGTCCCCACGCCGGTTT
>NZ_JABBXB010000011.1 GCF_013387485.1 Stenotrophomonas sp. SAM-B | reverse complement strand
GGATCAGGGAGAAACCGGCGTGGGGACCCAAGCTACCCAGCGGTCGCAAGACCTAGAGCCACACGGTCGCCCACGCCGGGCTCTCGGCACCTAAAGTGCCAGATCGGCAAGAGATAAGAGCCACGCCGTGCGTGGCTGCGCGATGGTCGGCGGAAGGCAGCCACGCGTGGCGTGGCTCCACCTCGATGGCGTCGCGTGGCCTGCGGGATGGCCGCTTCGTTGCCGGGATTGCTGGGCCCATCCATGGGCCCAGCCCTTCCGCGCTGCGCGCTCCAGGGCCAGACGTTCGTCTGTCCGGATCTGCTCCTGCAGATCCGTCGAACCCCCGTCGGGGGTTCTCATCCCCCGCAATTGGGCGCCGCTCATTTCGCAGCGGTCGGAAGACGCCCGATCTCGGACATGAAAAAGGCCGCCCACTGGGCGGCCTTTTTCATGTATCTGGCGGAGAGGGGGGGATTCGAACCCCCGAGGCGCTATAAACGCCTGCCTGATTTCGAGTCAGGTACATTCAACCGCTCTGCCACCTCTCCAGATGGTCCCGGCGAACCGGGACGCGAATGATACGGGCAGGACGCGCTGGCGACAAGTCATTGCGGGCAAAGAAGTGAATTTCTTCTGTATGGATGCCTTGCCGGATGTCCGGCGGGCCGCGATCATGCCGTTATCCCTCGCAATCCTCACCGGCCCGCGCCTTCCCATGATCGAATTCGGACACCTGACCCACCCCGGCCTGCGCCGTGACCTCAATGAGGATACGTATTACGGCGATGGCGAACTGGCGCTGTGGCTGGTCGCCGATGGCATGGGCGGGCACGCCTGTGGTGAGGTCGCCAGTGCGCTGGCGCGCGAGACCATCGTGCGGGAGATCCGCCGCGGCGCGACGCTGGCGCATGCGATCCGGATCGCAGACGAGGAGATCATCCGCACCTCGCGCCGCCGCAACGACAGCCTGCCCATGGGTACCACCGTGGTGGCGGCCCGGGTGCAGGGCAATCGGTACGAGGTGGCGTGGGTCGGTGACAGCCGCGCGTATCTGTGGCGCGATGGCACGCTGGCCCAGCTCAGCCAGGATCACAGCGTGGTCCAGGAACTGGTCGCACAGGGCAATCTGACCGCCGAGCAGGCCCGCGCGCATCCGCACCGCAATGTGGTGACCCAGGCGCTGGGCGTGACCGATCCCGCGCACCTGAATGTGGCGACCACCACCGGTGAGCTGCGCCCGGGCATGCAGCTGCTGCTGTGTAGTGACGGGCTGACCGAGGAGGTGGAGGACAAGGGCATCGCCCGCACCCTCGCCTTCGACGATGCCAGTGCACAGGAATGCGTGGATACGCTGGTCGCCGCCGCGCTGGATGGCGGCGGCTCGGACAACATCACGGTGATTCTGGTGCGGTGCCACTGATACAACCGTCCCGACCAACGGTCGGGAACTACCGCCGGGGTTGTTTCGTCAGGCGCTGACCGCTTCTACCGCTTCGGGTTCACCATCCCAGATCGCGCGGCCGGCCTTCTTGCGCAGCTTGGCCAGTCGCGCTTCGTGCGCCTCCAGTTCCGAGGCCGTGGCGACCACGCGCGGGCGTGGCAGCAGGCGCGAGGTGTCGAAGGTCTGCGCGTGGGCGCTGCCGGGCTTGTGGTCGTCGGCCGAGCCGAAGCCGATTTCTTCCTGGCCCGAGGTCAGCGCGATGTACACATCGCCCAGGATCTGGGCATCGAGCAGGCCGCCGTGCAGCTGGCGGTGCGCGTTGTCTACGCCCAGGCGCCGGCACAGCGCGTCCAGCGAGTTGCGCTGGCCGGGGAAGCGCTCGCGCGCCATCTTCAACGTATCGATCACCGTGCAGCGGTCGGTGATCTTGCCGTAGTGGTCGCCGAGCAGCGACAGCTCGTTGTCCAGGAAGCCCAGATCGAACGCCGCGTTGTGGATGATCAGCTCGGCGCCGTCGATGTAGGCGAGGAAGTCATCGACGACCTGGGCGAAGTCCGGCTTGTCGGCCAGGAACTCCAGGGTCAGGCCGGTGACTTCCTGCGCGCCCTGTTCGAACTCGCAGTCTGGCTTGAGGTACTGGTGGTAATTGTTGCCACTGGGGCGGCGCTCGAGCAGTTCCACACAGCCGATTTCGACGATGCGGTTGCCCTTCCGCCATTCCAGGCCGGTGGTTTCGGTATCAAGGATGATCTGACGCATGGGCTCAGTGTACCGGGCCGGCGGCGCGGATCCGGATCGCGGCGTCGCGCGCCAGCTGGTCCACGCGCTCGTTGTCCGGGTCGCCGGAGTGGCCCTTCACCCAGCGCCAGTCGATGGTGTGCTTCAGCGTGGCCGCGTGCAGGCGCTCCCACAGCTCCCGGTTCTTGACCGGCGAGCCGCCGGCGGTCTTCCAGTTCTTGCGGATCCAACCGGGCATCCACTCGGTCAGGCCCTGGCGCACGTACTGCGAATCGGTGAACAGCACGATGTTGCACGGCTCGGTGAGCGCTTCCAGCCCCGAGATGGCCGCCATCAGTTCCATGCGGTTGTTGGTGGTATGCGCTTCACCACCGCTCAGCTCGCGCTCGTGCGCGTTGTAGCGCAGCAACGCCGCCCAGCCGCCGGGGCCGGGATTGCCGAGGCAGGAACCGTCGGTGTGGATTTCTATCGTTTTCATTCCATTCCAGATCAGGTGGCCACGGTCCCGTGCCAGCGTGGCACGGCCACGGGCGTCGGTCCCGGCAGGGCCAGAGTGCGTTTTTCAGCGGTGAACAGACAGGCGGCCCGCAGCGGGGCGAGGTCGCGTCGGGCCGGCGAGCGGTCGCGCCACATCGGGCCGAGGTATTGCAGGTCTTCGCAGCTCAGGCCGGCCTGCGTGAGGGTGTGGCGCAGCCGCTGCGGGCTGCGCACGATCAGCCCGTGATGGCGCCACTGGCGGCGGTACGGGCTGAACGGGTTGAGGGTGGACAGCCACAGGCGCCCGCCCGGCATCAGCACGCGGGCGCAGTCGGCGATCAGCTGCTCGGCATCGCGCGCGGTGACGTGCTGCAGGACGATCGCATTGACGCTCTCGTCCGGCAGCGGCAACGGCAGGCCGCAGTGCACGTCCCCGGCGTAGGCCGCCCCATCCCGGAACAGGCGCAGGCCGCGGCCGGGCAGTTCGACACGCTCCAGCCAGCCGGGCGTCGGTGCCACCCACAGCCAGGGGTTCACCGGGCGCTCGGCGAGCAGGGTGCGCAAGCGCTCGGATTCCAGACGGCACAAGGCTTGTGCCGGTTCAGTATCAAACCAGGATGCGACTGTCGCTTGACGGGGGCTCGGCACGAGGGGCATGGTCCAATTCTATGCGACTGACCGCCCTACCCGCGTTTGCGGACAATTACATCTGGGCGCTGGTCGCCGACGACGGCCGCGCCATCGTCATCGACCCCGGCCAGGCCGACCCCGTTCTGGCCGCCGCAGCGCAGCAGGGATGGGTTCCCCACAGCATTCTGTTGACCCACCACCACGACGACCACATCGGCGGCGTGGCCGAGCTGCAGGCCCGTTTTCCCGCCGTGGAGGTGTACGCACCGGTGGAACCGCGCATCGCGGTCCCTGCCCACCGGGTGGCCGAAGGTGAATGCGTTCAGGCATTGGGGCTGGGGTTCCACGTAGTATCCGTGCCCGGGCACACCCGGAGCCATATCGCGTTTCACACCGCTGAACATCTTTTCAGTGGCGATGCGTTGTTCAGCCTGGGCTGTGGGCGCATGTTCGAAGGTACGCCTCCCCAGCTTCTGGCATCCCTGCGGAAGCTGGCGGCCCTGCCAGCGCAACTGATGGTCTGTTGCGCCCACGAGTACACCCTGTCCAATGCCGTCTTCGCGCGGCATGTAGACCCCACCAACGCTGCGCTGTCGCAGCGCCATGAGGAGGCCTTGGCCATGCGCCGCGATGACCTGCCCACGCTGCCGGTTTCACTGGCAAGCGAGCTGGAATGCAACCCGTTCCTGCGTACGAACACCCCCGCCATCCAGGCGGCCGTCAGCGCCCATCGCGGGCGTCCCGTTACCGATGAAGTCGATGTTGTCGCAGGCCTGCGACACTGGAAAGACGGATTTCGAACATGAGTCGGCGATTGTTGCCGCTCGCGCTTGGCCTGGCGATCGCCGTGGCCGGCAGCGCGGGCGCCCAGTCGTTGACCGCCGGCATGTCGCAGAACGTGGCCGGCCTGTCCTCCCTTCCCCTGACCGCTGCGGCCCTGCCGCCGGCCTCGGTGCGCAACGGACAGGACATCTTCGCCAGCTTCCGCGCCGGCCTGGCCGAACCCACCTGTGACGCCGAGGCGACCAGCCCGCGTTGGCAGAAGCAGTTCGCGCATGCCCCCTCGCGGTTGGCCAACCAGGACGATGACGCCCTGGTGCTGTTCGGCTACGTGGTCGAAGAGCTGCGCAAATCCGACCTGCCGACCGAATTCGCGCTGATTCCCTTCGTGGAAAGCGGCTACCGGCCCAACGCCCGCAACGGCGGTGGCCCGGCCGGCCTGTGGCAGTTCATCGCCACCACCGCCAAGAACCACCGCGTGCAGATGACCCCGGGCTATGACGGCCGGTTGTCGGCGGTGGATTCGACCCAGGCCGCGGTGCGCTACCTGAAGACCCTGCACGGCATGTTCGGCGGCGACTGGCGCCTGGCCACGATGGCCTACAACGCCGGCGAGTACCGGGTGCTGCAGTCGCTGCGCAAGGCCGGCATGAATGCGCAGAACGCGCGCCCGGCCGAGCTGCCGGGGCTCTCCCCGGTGACCTATGCCTACGTCGAGAAGCTGCATGCCCTGGCCTGCGTGCTGGAAGACGCGGAAACCGAGCCGGCCGTGATGGCCTCGCTGGACCGCACCGTGCCGGTACTGAAGGGTCATACCCTCCCGGCCGGCACCAGCGTCCAGCAGTGGGCCCAGCAGCGCGACCTGGATCCGGCACGGATCGCCCGCCTCAATCCGGCCCTGGCCAGTGGCAAGGGCCGTCCGGCCGGCCAGGTGACGGTTCTGGCCCCTACCGCGCACGCGCCGGTGGATGCCAGCGCCAGCGTGGCCGCCATCGCGGTGGCGCCGAGCGCGCCGACGGACACCACGGCCGCGCGTACCGCGCCCGGTCCGGTGGCCACCCGCGCCGTGGCCAGCGCGGATCGCCCGCGCAGCCGCCGCCACACCGTGCGGGATGGCGAGTCGGCCTGGGCGATCGCCCGCCGCTACGGGATGCCGCTGAAGGCCCTGCTGTCGCTCAATGGGCTCAGCGGCAGCAGCGTGCTGAAGCCGGGTGCGGTGCTGCGCGTCGAAGACTGACCCCGCGGTCCGCATTGCAGGTGACGACAATGCCCGGTTCTGCCGGGCATTGTCGTTTCCGGGCAATGTCCGCCTGCTCTGGCGGGGCCCGGATGGCGGACGAAGCACGCACAACAAAAAGCCCGGCAGTGCCGGGCTTTTTGTTTTCCTTGCAGAAGCCGACCCGGTTAGAGGTTGGCTTCTTCGGTCTGCACTTTGAAGTGCTTGCGCATCGCGTCGACGTAGGCCTTGGCGGCGGCCATGCCGTCGATCTGGCTCAGCTGTTCCTTGAGCTGCTGCTGCTGGGCGGCGTCGACTTCGGCGACGTTGCCCGGGCTGACCTTGGTGACCGCATAGATCACGTAGCGGCCCTGCACGGCGACCTTGCCGTAGCTGGGCTTGCCTTCGGCCGGCAGCGGCGCGCTGAACACGGCGCGGTTGATCTCCGGGGTCGGCACCGGCTGGGTGCGCGGCAGGCCCGGCAGCGGGCTGATCTGCAGCTTCTCGCTGGCGGCCAGCGCCTGCAGGGTCTGACCGGCCTTCAGCTTGGCCAGCACGGCGTCCACGGCCTTCTCGGACGCCTGGCGGGTGCGGTCGGCATGGATCGCAGCGATGACCTGCTCACGGGCCTTGGCCAGCGGCAGCGCCTGCTCCGGGCTGTGCTCGGTCACGCGGATCATCACGGTGTGGTTCGGGCCCAGCTCGATCGGGTCGCTCACCGTGCCGTCCTGGGTCAGGACGTCGGAGAACGCCGCGCGCAGCACGGCCGGGTTGGCGGCGATGCCACTGGCGGTGGTGCGGGTGAACGGGCCGAGGGTCTGCACCGGCAGGCTCATGTCCTTGGCCGGGCCTTCCAGCGAGGTCGGGTTCTTGTAGACCAGGTCGACCAGGCGGCCGCTCAGCTCGGTGAACACGCGATCGGCGTCGGCCTTGGCCTGCTCGGCCGCCAGCTGGTCACGCACGTCTTCGAACGAACGGCCTTCGCCGCCCTTGGTCTCGCGCAGCTTGAGCACGTGGAAACCGAAGTCGGTCTTGACCGGACCGGTGATCTCGCCCGCCTTCATGGCGAACAGCGCGTCTTCGAACGGCTTCACCATCGCGCCGCGCTCGACCCAGCCCAGGTCACCGCCGGTGTCCTTGGAACCCGGATCTTCGGAGTTGGCCTTGGCCAGTGCAGCGAAATCGGCACCCGGTGCCTTGGCTTCGGCGGCGATGCGCGTGGCCTTTTCTTCGGCTGCCTTCAGCTTGGCCGGATCGCTGCCGTCGACGGCGATCAGGATGTGCGAGGCCAGGCGCTGTTCCGGCGTGGCAAAGCGCGCCTTCTCGTCCGCATAGCGCTTGCGCAGCGTGGCTTCGTCGGCCGCGGCGGCAGCCGGCAGGTTCGCGCCGTTGATCTCGACGTATTCCAGCGACACGGTTTCCGGCTGGCGGAAATCCTTGGTGTGGCCGTCATACCACTGCTTGATCTGCGCGTCGGTCACTTCGGCGGTATCGGCCGGGATTTCCGGCAACGCGGCCAGCTCGACGTCGCGGGTTTCACCCAGCAGCTTCATCAGGCGCTCGGCTTCGCTCTGGGTGGTGAACCCGGAACGCTGCAGGGCCGACGGAATGATCGACTGCTGGATGCTCTCGCGCACCAGCGCTTCGAACTGCGTCGGCGTGCGCGGCGGATTGCCGCTGGCCAGCGCGATGCGGTAGTTGTCCTGGTTGAACTTGCCGTTCGCATCCAGGAAGGCCGGGATCGAAGCGATGTACTCGCGCACGGCACCATCGCCGATCACGATGCCGGACTGCTCGCCGGCCAGGCGCACGACCTGCTCGTCGATCATCTGGTCCAGCACGGCCAGCTTGCTTTCCGTGCTTTCGAACTGGCGCGGATCGAAGTCCTCGCCCTGGTCCTGGCGTGCCTGCTGGCGCGCCTGCTCGAAGCGCACGCGGAAATCATTGGAGCTGATCTCATGGTGCTGCCACAGGAACGAGACCGGCCACCACGACGGGGCGGACTTCCACCAGGTCGGCGGTGCGGCCACTTTGGCCACGTTCTGCGAGCCGACGCCACCGAGGTAGCTGGAGTCGATCACGAACAGGAACGGAATCATCAGCAGCCCCAGGATCACGGTAACGATCCAGCCCGAGGTCTTGTCGCGAAGTTTCTGCAGCATGGGAAAAATCAAGGCCTGATTGGCGAGCCCGGCAGTGTAACCCGCTTCGCGGCAGGCTCCAAAAGTCCGCGCGCCACGCCCCGGCGCACGATCCGCCCGGTGCCACGCCAGCGGATCGGCGGCTGGCGGACGACCGGCAGTACGGCGCTGATCGGCCTGCTGGATCGGGGGGAAAAAAAAAGCCCTTGGTTTTCACCAAGGGCTCTTCAAAGATTGGCGGAGCGGACGGGACTTGAACCCGCGACCTCCGGCGTGACAGGCCAGCATTCTAACCAGCTGAACTACCGCTCCGCACTTGAAACTTTGCAGGCGCTCATTCTATCCGAAGATATTCAGATTGCCCACCCCGAAATACTGCTTTTTTCGAGGTTTTTGTAAAACTGGCGGAGCGGACGGGACTTGAACCCGCGACCTCCGGCGTGACAGGCCAGCATTCTAACCAGCTGAACTACCGCTCCGCACTAAACCGCTTTTGTTTCCGCCGCGACCTGCGTCGCTGGAGAAAACAAGGCCCCCGATCGCTCAGGGGCCCTATTGAAACTGGCGGAGCGGACGGGACTTGAACCCGCGACCTCCGGCGTGACAGGCCAGCATTCTAACCAGCTGAACTACCGCTCCACATTTCAAAACTTTTTACTGGCAGTGCCTGGTGGGTGCTGAGGGTTTCGAACCCCCGACCCTCTCCGTGTAAAGGAGACGCTCTACCGCTGAGCTAAGCACCCCAGCAAGCCGCTTAGTTTACGGCATCCTTCAGGGCTTTGCCAGCCTTGAACGACGGATTCTTCGACGCAGCGATCTTGATGGTGTCGCCGGTCTTCGGGTTGCGGCCGGTACGGGCAGCGCGGTCGCGGACCTGGAACGTGCCGAAGCCCACCAGCGTCACCGCATCACCGCCCTTCAGGGCCTTGGTGACGGAAGCGATGACGGCATCAACGGCGCGGCTGGACTCGGCCTTGGTCAGGTCGGCGGCTTCAGCAACGGCGTCGATCAATTCGGTCTTGTTCATTCTCTACAGCTCCTTTGGCGGGGATTCCGCGGATTCAACATTGAGACACCCGACGACGATACGCCGCCGGATGCCAGTGAAGTTCTCTGTTCGCCGAATTCAGATTTACGCTGACTCGCGAGTGGTGCTTTTATACCAGTGCCCCCCTACCCGCGCAAGCTGAAAAGCCAATAACGACGCGGGTTTCGGGCAGTTGGACAGCGCGCGTCAATGCTTGACGCGCGTGGTGGAAGCTGTCTTGGACTTGCCACGTACCGTGACGCGTTGCCCATCTTTCTTGGGCTTCGGCGCGGTCAGCGGCGTCTCCAGCGCCAGGTCGAGCACTTCCTCGATCCACTTCACCGGCACGATCTTCAGATCACGGGTGACATTGGCGGGGATATCGGCCAGATCCTTGCGGTTCTCCTCGGGGATGATGACCGTGGTGATCCCGCCACGCAGCGCCGCCAGCAGCTTCTCCTTCAGGCCGCCGATGGCCGTGACGCGGCCCCGCAGGGTGATCTCGCCGGTCATCGCGACTTCAGCCCGGATCGGCACCTTGGTCAACGTGGACACCAGCGAGGTCACCATGGCGATACCCGCGCTGGGACCGTCCTTCGGGGTGGCGCCATCGGGCACGTGGACGTGCACGTCGTGCTTCTGCAGGAACTCGTTGTCGATGCCCAGCCGCTCGGCACGCGAACGCACCACCGACAGGGCCGCCGAGGCGGACTCCTTCATCACGTTGCCGAGCTGGCCGGTCAGGATCAGCTGGCCCTTGCCCGGCACCAGCGTGGATTCGATCTGCAGCAGGTCGCCGCCGACTTCGGTCCAGGCCAGGCCCGTGACCAGGCCCACTTCGTTCTGTTCTTCCGCACGGCCGAAATCGACACGGCGCACGCCCAGGTACTTGTCCAGGTTCTTGCCGTTGACCACCACCAGCGCCTTCTTCTTCGCGCTGGCCTTCTTGCCGGCCTTGGCCGGCTTCGCAGCCTTGGCCGGCGCGACCGGACCGGCGAGCGCGATCTCCTTGACCACCTTGCGGCAGATCTTGGCGACTTCGCGCTCGAGGTTGCGCACGCCGGACTCGCGCGTGTAATAGCGCACGATGTCCTGGATGGCGTCCGCCTCGATCTCCAGTTCTTCCGGCTTCAGGCCGTTGGCCTTGATCTGCTTGGGCACCAGGTAACGCATGGCGATGTTGAGCTTCTCATCCTCGGTGTAACCGGGGATGCGGATCACTTCCATGCGGTCCAGCAGTGGGCCGGGGATGTTGAGCGAGTTGGAGGTCGCCACGAACATCACTTCGGACAGGTCCAGGTCCACTTCCAGGTAGTGATCGTTGAACGCGTTGTTCTGCTCGGGGTCGAGCACTTCCAGCAGCGCCGAGGACGGATCGCCACGGAAATCCATCGACATCTTGTCGATCTCATCCAGCACGAACAGCGGGTTCTTGCTGCCGACCTTGTTGAGGTTCTGCACGATGCGGCCCGGCATCGAGCCGACGTAGGTACGACGATGGCCGCGGATCTCGGCCTCGTCGCGCACGCCACCCAGGCTCATGCGCACGAACTTGCGGTTGGTCGCCTTGGCGATGGACTGGCCGAGCGAGGTCTTGCCCACGCCGGGCGGGCCGACCAGGCACAGGATCGGGCCCTTCATCTGCTTCACGCGCGACTGCACCGCCAGGTATTCCAGGATGCGGTCCTTGACCTTGTCCAGGCCGAAATGATCGGCGTCCAGCGTGTCCTGCGCGGCCTTGAGATCCTTGCGGACCTTGCTGCGCTTCTTCCACGGCACGCCCAGCAGCCAATCCAGGTAGTTGCGCACGACGGCGGCTTCGGCGGACATCGGCGACATCTGCTTGAGCTTGTTGAGCTCGGCCTTGGCCTTGGTCTCCACCGGCTTGGGCATGCCCGCCTCGGCGATCTTGCGGGCCAGCTCGTCCATCTCACCCGGCGCATCGTCCAGGTCACCCAGTTCTTTCTGGATGGCCTTCATCTGCTCGTTGAGGTAGTACTCGCGCTGGCTCTTTTCCATCTGCGACTTCACGCGGCCGCGGATGCGCTTTTCCATCTGCTGCACGTCGATCTCGCCATCGACCAGGCCGACCAGCATTTCCAGGCGGTCGCCGATCTGCAGCGTTTCCAGCAGGCGCTGCTTGTCGGCCAGGCGCACGCTGATGTGCGCGGCGATGGTGTCGGCCAGGCGCGCGGGCTCGTCGATGCCGGCCAGGGTCTGCAGCAGCTCCGGCGGCAGCTTGCGGTTGGTTTTGACGTACTGCTCGAACAGCGACATCAGCGAACGGGCGATCGCCTCGATCTCGCGCGGCTCGCGCGACTCGTCCGATTCGATTTCCATGCCCACGCCGTGCAGCGAGCCATCGCGCTCGGTCACTTCGGTGACGTTGACGCGCGACAGGCCTTCGACCAGCACCTTGATGGTGCCATCGGGCAGCTTCAGCAGCTGCAGCACCTGGGCGAGCGTACCGACCTGGTACAGATCGGCGGCGGACGGATCATCCGTCTCGGCGGACTTCTGCGCGAGCAGCAGGATGCGCTTGTCGGCCTCCATCGCCTGCTCCAGCGCATGCATGGACTTGTCACGGCCGACGAACAGCGGAATGACCATGTGCGGGAACACCACCACGTCACGCAGCGGCAGTACCGGCAGGTCGAGAGTCTCAGTTGGGGAACGGGCCATGTGGGCTCCAGTGGAACAGTGGGGATGGCCTCCGGGCGCCTCGCCCGGATACAAAAAAAGCCGATGGCCTCGTTATGGGGCCATCGGCTTCTAGATGCAAGCTGTTCTGAAAAATTTCTTTCAATTCAATTACTTGAACTGATTATTCAGCACCAGCCGCCTTCTGTTCAGGCGCCGGTGGCGTCTGGTAGATCAGGTACGGTTCGGACTTGTGTTCGATCACCGATTCGTCCACCACCACCTTGCTGACGTTCTCTGCCGAGGGCAGGTCATACATGGTGTCCAGCAGGACCGATTCGACGATCGTACGCAGGCCACGGGCACCGGTCTTGCGCTTGAGCGCCTTGCGGGCGATGGCGGCCAGGGCGTCCGGACGGAACTCCAGCTCGACGTGCTCCATCTCGAACAGCTTCTTGAACTGCTTGGTGATGGCGTTCTTCGGCTCGGTCAGGATCCGCACCAGGGCGGCCTCGTCCAGCTCTTCCAGGGTCGCCACGACCGGCAGGCGGCCGACGAACTCCGGGATGAGGCCGAACTTGATCAGATCTTCCGGTTCGACTTCCGCCAGGATCTTGCCCACTTCCTGCTTGCGCTCGGAACTCTTCACCTTGGCACCGAACCCGATGCCGCCCGAATCGTTGGAGCGCTGCTGGATCACCTTGTCCAGGCCGGCAAACGCGCCGCCACAGATGAACAGGATGTTCTTGGTGTCCACCTGCAGGAATTCCTGCTGCGGGTGCTTGCGACCGCCCTGCGGCGGCACGCTGGCCACGGTGCCTTCGATCAGCTTCAGCAGGGCCTGCTGGACGCCTTCGCCGGACACGTCGCGGGTGATCGACGGGTTCTCGCTCTTGCGCGAGATCTTGTCGATTTCATCGATGTAGACGATGCCCTGCTGTGCCTTCTCGACGTCGTAGTCGCACTTCTGCAGCAGCTTCTGGATGATGTTCTCCACGTCCTCGCCCACGTAACCGGCTTCGGTCAGCGTGGTGGCGTCGGCCATGGTGAACGGCACGTTGAGCAGGCGGGCCAGGGTCTCGGCCAGCAGCGTCTTGCCCGAACCGGTCGGACCGACCAGCAGGATGTTCGACTTCGCCAGTTCGACCTCGTCGTTCTTCTGACGGCTCTCGATGCGCTTGTAGTGGTTGTATACGGCCACGGCCAGGGTCCGCTTGGCGCGGTTCTGCCCGATCACGTACTGGTCCAGGACCTCGAGGATCTCGCGCGGCTTGGGCAGCGAACTGCGGGCCGACTGCGCCTTCTCCTCCAGCTCCTCACGGATGATGTCGTTGCACAGCTCGACGCATTCATCGCAGATGAATACGCTCGGACCCGCAATCAGCTTGCGCACCTCATGCTGGCTCTTTCCGCAGAAGGAGCAGTAGAGGATCTTGCCGGTGTCCGTGGAACGACCTTGGCGGTCTTCGCTCATGCTTCGCTTACCCAGTTACCCCACCCGACTGAACGGGGGTTCGATTCGAGAATAGCACAGGGTCAGGAGGACGCCAGTCCTGCCCGACCCGGTGGAAACAAGCCGGTTTCCCGGCCTGGTACAACCTTACGCCGGCTGGATCGACTCTTCCGGACGACGCTCCAGGACCTGGTCGACCAGGCCGTAGGCCACCGCATCGGCCGCGCTCTTGAAGTTGTCGCGCTCGGTATCCCGGGCGATGGTCTCCAGCGACTGGCCGGTGTGCTTGGCCAGCACTTCGTTCAGGCGCGAACGCAGGGTCAGGATTTCCCGGGCATGGATGTCGATGTCCGAGGCCTGGCCCTGGTAGCCGCCCAGCGGCTGGTGGATCATCACGCGCGAATTCGGCAGCGCATAGCGCTTGCCGGCCGCGCCCGATGCCAGCAGCAGGGCGCCCATCGAGGCCGCCTGGCCGACGCAGATGGTGCTCACGTCCGGCTTGATGTACTGCATGGTGTCGTAGATCGCCATGCCGGCGGTGACCACGCCACCGGGCGAGTTGATGTAGATGCTGATGTCCTTTTCCGGGTTGTCCGCTTCCAGGAACAGCAGCTGCGCCACCACCACGTTGGCCATGTGATCGTCGATCGGGCCCACGAGGAAGATCAGACGCTCTTTCAACAGGCGCGAATAGATGTCATAGGCGCGCTCGCCGCGGCTGGTCTGTTCGACCACCATCGGAACCATGTTCAGGGCTGTGGTTCGGTTGTCCATTAGTGAGGCACCTATTTTGGGGGGAACGACCCCGCGCCGGGGCGCGGGGCGTAAAACGCGGGCCGCTTACTGGCGGATCGCGTCCTGGAACGACAGCTTCTCTTCGGTGTGCTGGGCGCGCTCGGCGATCCAATCGATCACCTGCTCTTCCATCACGCGATTCTGAAGCCCAGTCATCAGCTGGGGGTCATTGCGGTACATCTCAATGACCTGCTCCGGCTCTTCGTAGGTCGAGGCGATCAGGCGCATGGTTTCATTCAGGCGCTTCGGGTCCAGGCGCAGGTCGTTCCTGCGGGCCACTTCACCGACCAGCAGGCCGACCAGCACGCGCTTGGCGGCGGCGTCCTTGAAGCCTTCATGGGCGTCGGCCGGGACGTCGCCCGGGTTGCGGCCGCTGCGGCGGATCTGCTCGATCTGCTGGGCCAGCATGGCGCGGGCTTCGTTCTCGACCAGGCGCGGCGGCATTTCCACGGAGGCGTAGGCGGCGATCAGCTGCTCACCGACTTCGCGGCGCAGGCGGTTCATCAGGGCACCCTTGAGCTCACGCTCCAGGTTGGCGCGGATGTCCTTGCGGAACTGCTCCACGTCGCCGCCCTTCACGCCAAAGCTCTTGATGAACTCGGCATCCACGTCCGGCAGCACCGGCGCGGACACGTCCACCGCCTTGACGGTGACCTTGACCTGCTTGCCCGCCAGCGCGGGAACGCGCCAATCGGCCGGGAACTCGACGTCCAGGGTCTTTTCTTCACCGGCGGCCAGACCGACCAGGCCCTGCTCGATCTGCTCGAACATCATGCCCTGGCCCACGATCACGCTGCCCTTTTCGGTGCCTTCGGCCGGCAGGCGCTCATCGCCGGCCTGCGACCAGGTTTCCAGGGCGACCAGATCGCCGTCCTCGGCGCCACGGGTGACCGGGCTCCAGCTGCGGCGCTGCTCGCGCAGGTTGGTGATCATCTGGTCGATGTCGGCGTCGTTGATTTCGGCGGTGTGGCGGACCACAGTCAGCTTGCTGACGTCCACGTCGCCGAAGTCCGGCACCAGCTCGACGGTGGCCACGAAGGACAGCTCGCCCTCGCCCTTGTCGATGCGCGGGGTACCGGCGATGTGCAGTTCGTGCTCGCGCAGGGCGGCATCGAAGGTTTCACGCAGCAGGCCGTCGACGGCTTCGCTGCGGACCTGCTGGCCGAAACGCTGCTCGATCACCTTGGCCGGCACCTTGCCCGGGCGGAAGCCCTTGATGCGCGTGGTGCGGGCGATCTCGCCCAGACGGCCGCTGATGTGCGTCTGCAGACGGTCTTCCGGCAGCGAGAAGGTCAGGCGGCGTTCCAGATTGCCAGTGGATTCGATCGAAGCTTGCATGTTGACTCCTGCCACCGGCGGCATGGGCCCCGGCACGATGTGATGGATGAAACGGGTTTTGGACGCGGGGTCGTGGACGCGCATGCCCGCCGCAGCCCTGTAGTTTCGCCGATAAACGCCAGCGCCGCCAGCGCGGGCCGAGAACGTCCCGGGCCACCACGGGCCCAGCATGTGGCCGTCTCCCCGATCCGGGACGTGCCCATGGTCATGGTGCCGGCGAAAACGCCCTGCACTGGTGCGAAAGGGGGGACTCGAACCCCCACGCCTTGCGGCACTGGAACCTAAATCCAGGGCGTCTACCAATTCCGCCACTTTCGCGAGTTTTCCACTCAGGCGCGCATTGTTGCAGGCCCGGGCCGAAAGCAGAAGCGCCTTGAAAAGAAAAAGCCGCCTGGCTGACCAGGCGGCTTCTGTCTTGGTGGGGTAGCTGCTGCGCATTCGCGCTGCAGCCCCACGATTTGCTGCGCAAATCGCGGGCCCCTCTTATCAGCCCCCACATCCCCGCGGCTTTGCCGCGCCCCCTTGACTCAAGGGGGCTCTTCTCCAGCCTGCGTCAACGCCTGTCGGACAAGAAAAAAGCCGCCTGGCGGACCAGGCGGCTTCTGTCTTGGTGGGCTGTCAAGGATTCGAACCTTGGACCTATTGATTAAGAGTCAACTGCTCTACCAACTGAGCTAACAGCCCGAAAATCGGGAGGCGAATTATGCAGGATGTCCTGCACGCGACGCAAGCGTTTTGTTTGAACGGAGGGCGAATGGCGCCTGAAGACGCACAGCGACCAGCCTGGTCAACACGATGTCTTGAACAAGAAAAAAGCCACCGGGCGGACCCGATGGCTTCTGTCTTGGTGGGCTGTCAAGGATTCGAACCTTGGACCTATTGATTAAGAGTCAACTGCTCTACCAACTGAGCTAACAGCCCTGAAAACTCAGGCGCACATTGTAGCGTGTGTGCTGCCTTTTGCAACCCTGATTCACTTTCGGTGAACCAGTTTGAATCAGTGGGGTGGCTGAGGGGACTCGAACCCCCGACCACCGGAATCACAATCCGGAACTCTAACCAACTGAGCTACAGCCACCACTGAAAACCTTTATCTCCTACCGCTTGCACCGGATGGTGCGCCCGACAGGAATCGAACCTGTAACCGCCGGCTTAGAAGGCCGGTGCTCTATCCAGTTGAGCTACGGGCGCTCGGTCCGGATTGTCGCACTCCAATCCCGATTTGAGCAGCGGGCTTGGTCGGGGTAGAGGGATTCGAACCCCCGACATCCTGCTCCCAAAGCAGGCGCGCTACCAGACTGCGCTATACCCCGGCGGTTTGTTTCCCTCCGGGGTTCCCCCCGAAAGAGCCGCCTATTGTGGGAATCGGTGTGGCATCTGTCAACGGTTTTCACACATCAATTCACATCCCGTCATCGCCGATGGCGGCTTGGGCTATGCTCGGGTCAGCGGCCGGATGGCCGAACCCCTACCCCTTCAAGGAGATTGGCAATGCGCAGCGGCAATCCCGCACTTTCCGAGTCGACCTTCCTCGACCTGGCCAGCGGCTCGGTCGTGGCCCGCCCCGACCAGGTGATGACCATCAACGGCACCGTCAACAAGACCGGCCTGCTGTTGCTGCTCACCGTGCTGACGGCCGCCTTCGCGTGGAGCCAGTCGGTCGATGCGGACGGCCTGCCCACCTCCAGCGCCATGCTGTACACGCTGGTCGGTGCGATCGGCGGCCTGGTGCTGGCCCTGGTGACGGTGTTCAAGAAGGAATGGTCGCCGGTCACCGCGCCGATGTACGCGCTGGTGGAAGGCCTGTTCCTCGGCGCGATCTCGGCGATGTTCAATGCCAAGTTCCCCGGCATCGTGATGCAGGCGGTGATGCTGACCTTCGGCACCCTGTTCGTGATGCTGGCGGTCTACCGCAGCGGCCTGATCAAGGTCACCGAGAACTTCAAGCTGGGCGTGGTGGCCGCGACCGGCGGCATCGCGCTGCTGTACCTGGCCTCGTTCGTGCTGAGCTTCTTCAACATCAACGTGCCGATGATCCACGAAGGTGGCTGGCTGGGCATCGCCTTCAGCCTGTTCGTGGTGGTGGTGGCGGCCTTGAACCTGGTGCTGGATTTCGACTTCATCGAAACCGGTGCCGAGGCGCGCGCGCCGAAGTTCATGGAGTGGTACGGCGCGTTCGGCCTGATGGTTACGCTGGTGTGGCTGTACGTGGAATTCCTGCGCCTGCTGTCCAAGATCCAGCAGCGCTGATCCACGCACCCGCAGGGACATGACGAAGGCGCCGCAAGGCGCCTTTTTCATGCCTCCGCCGCGTGTCGCGACACAGGCAACAGGCAACAAAAAAGCGGGACGCCGAAGCGCCCCGCTTTCTGGACAACCGACCCGCGCGCTTACAGGCGGCTGGCGATGGCCTGGGCGAAGCCCATGGTGTTGCCGGTGCCGCCCAGGTCGCCGGTCAGCGAATCCTTGGCTTCCAGCGTGGCCACGATGGCCTTGCGCAGGCGCTCGGCGTTCTCGACCTGGCCGACATGGTCCAGCATCTGTGCGGCGGCCAGCAGCAGCGCGCACGGATTGGCCTTGCCCTGGCCGGCGATGTCCGGTGCGGTGCCGTGCACGGCTTCGAAGATCGCCGCGTTCTCACCGATGTTGGCACCCGGGGCCAGGCCCAGGCCGCCGACCAGACCGGCACACAGGTCGGAGATGATGTCGCCGAACAGGTTCGTGGTCACGATGATGTCGAACTGTTCCGGACGCATCACCAGCTGCATGCAGCAGTTGTCGACGATCATTTCCTGGAACTCGATCTCCGGGTACTTGGCCGCCACTTCGCGGGCCACAGCCAGGAACAGGCCCGAGGTCGACTTGATGATGTTGGCCTTGTGCACGGCGGTGACCTTCTTGCGGCCGGTGCTGCGGGCCAGCTCGAAGGCGTAGCGCACGATGCGCTCGGAGCCCTTGCGGGTGATGCGGGTGCCGGAGAAGGCGGTCTCGCCATCGGCCGAGACTTCCTGGCCTTCGGCCAGATACGCGCCTTCGGTGTTCTCACGGACGGTGATCAGGTCCACGCCGTCGCCGAAACGCGACTTGGTGTTCGGGAACGAGACGGCCGGACGCACGTTGGCGTACAGGTCGAAGTGGCGACGCAGGCTGACGTTGATCGAGGTGAAGCCACCACCGACCGGCGTGGTCAGCGGGCTCTTCAGCGCGATCTTGTTGCGTGCGATCGACTCCAGGGTGGAGGCCGGCATCAGATCGCCGTGCTTTTCCAGCGCGACCAGGCCCGCGTCGGCGTCTTCGTATTCAAAGCCGGTGTCCAGCTTGCCGAGCACGAACAGGGTAGCGTCCATGATCTCCGGGCCGATGCCGTCACCGCGGATGACCGTGATTTTCTGCGTCATTGATGTGTATTCCGAACCGAGGGGGAGCGCCGTCCGTGAGGTGCGCGAAGCGCGGGCGCAAGGGAAGTTTCATCGGCAATTATGCCTTACCCGCCCAATGGACCCCAAATGGGCCATTGGTCCAAGGCGGGTAAGGCAGAATTGCCCGCGCGCCCGGCAGCCAGAGGGGATGAACGATGCGTAGCCACCGACCGTTGGTCGGTGGGAACGGGGTCTCGAACATGAACGGCGCACTGCTGGGGTGCCGATATCGCTGAGGACGCCGAAGCAGCCGACCAACGGTCGGCTTCTACCGGGGTGGGGCCATCACGGCCCCGACATCAATGCTCGTGAACGGCCGGCGCTTCGGCGCCGCCTTCGAGCTGGTCCAGGAAATCCACGGCGCGGCGCAGGTGCGGGATCACGATCGAGCCGCCGACCACCAGGCCCACGGAGAAGGTCTCGAAGAACTCCTCGCGGGTCACGCCGGCGTCCTTGCACTGGGCCACGTGGTAGCTGATGCAGTCATCGCAGCGCAGCACCATCGAGGCGACCAGGCCCAGCAGCTCCTTGGTCTTCACGTCCAGCGCGCCGGCCTGGTAGGTCTGGGTATCGAGCGCGAAGAAGCGGCGCACGACCTGGTTGGGTTCGCCCAGGATCCGCTGGTTCATGCGCTGGCGGAACTCGGTGAATTCGGCGATGCGGTCCTTGCTGCCGTCGTCGGCCGCGCTCATGCCGGGTCCTGCCCGGCCAGCAGCGGCTCCAGCTTGCCGGCGCGGTGCAGGGCCATCATGTCGTCGTAGCCGCCCACATGGACCTCGCCGACGAAGATCTGCGGGACGCTGGTACGGCGGGTCTTGGCCATCATCTTCTCGCGCTCGACCGGGTCCAGGTCGATCCGGACCTCGGTCCAGTCGCGGCCCTTGCTCTTCAGGAAGTTCTTGGCGGCCACGCAGTACGGGCACACCGCGGTCGAGTAGATGGTGATGGCGGGTGCGCCACCGGGGGTGGAAACAGCATCTTGGCTCACGGGAAACTCCACAGCGGAACGTTGGTCTGTATATGGTAGCGGTCCGCTGGATTTTCCACGTCACCGTCGCAACACTGTGGTTTAACTGCAGGTTGCCGTCGCTCTGTCACGCTGTCGCCCGCCTTCCCCCCAGGAGCTTCGTTTGCGCCCCTTGCTGCTCTCTGCCGCGTTGACCCTGGCCTTGGCCGTGCCGCTGGCCGGGGCGCAGGAAAACAAGCTGCCGGACATCGGCTCCTCGGCCGGCGAGCTGCTGACCCCGGCCCGGCAGGCCGAGTACGGCGGGATGATGCTGCGCGAACTGCGCAACTACGGCTATCTGCTCGACGACCCCCTGGTCGACGACTGGCTGCAGACCATGGGCGCCCGCCTGGGCTCCAACAGCGCCCAGCCGCGCCAGTCCTACACCTTCTTCATGCTCAAGGACCGGCAGATCAACGCCTTCGCGACCCTGGGCGGCTATATCGGCGTGAACGCAGGCCTGGTGCTGACCGCCGAACGCGAAGACGAGGTGGCTGCGGTGCTGTCCCACGAAATCGCCCACGTCACCCAGCAGCACGTGCTGCGCGGGGTTGAGCGGGCCCAGCGCGACCAGATCCCGATCCTGCTGGGCATGCTCGCCGCGATCGTGGCCGCGCAGCAGGCCGGCGGCAATTCCTCCGGCGACGCCACCATGGCCGCGATCACCTCCGGCATGGGGCTGATGCAGCAGCGCCAGATCAACTACACCCGGTCCAACGAATCCGAGGCCGACCGCCTGGGCATCCGCACCCTGGCCCGCAGCGGCTACGACGTGGATGCCATGGCCGGCTTCTTCGAGCGCATGTCGGCCTCGATGCGCGGCAACCAGGGCGGTTACAGCGTCCCCGACTTCCTGCAGACGCACCCGGTCACGACCACCCGCATCAGCGAGGCCAAGGCCCGCGCCGAGCAGATGAAGAAGGACACGGTGCTGCTCACCACGGAAGTGCCCGGCGGGGTCCGCCAGGAGCGGGTCAACCCGGCCGATCCGGCGCTGTCGGACCCGCTGGTGCGGCGGAGCAACCCGTTGCTGCCCGCCTCCATGCAGATTTCGGTCAATTCCCTCAGCCGCGGCAGCACCGGCCAGTTCGAATGGGCGCGCGAGCGCCTGCGCGTGCTCAGTGCCGACACGCCTGGCGATGTGATCCGTGAGTACGAGAGCCTGCAGCGCGCGCAGAAAAACGGGCTCACCGAGCCCCAGCGCTACGGCTTGGCCCTGGGCCGGCTGCGCAACAGCGCGGCCGCCCAGGCCAGCCGCGACCTGGGCGAGCTGCTGCGCGACCACCCGGACAATGTCTGGGTGGCGCTGGCGCTGGGTGAGGCGGAGTCGCGCAGCGGCCAGCCGGCGCAGGCCAACGCCCGGTTCGAAACCCTGATGCGCCAGCACCCGGGCAGCCGGCCGGTGGCGCTGACCTATGCGGCCATCCTCAATGAACAGGGCGGACGCGAGGCCGGCCAGCGCGCGCAGGCGATGCTGCGCCCGATGCTGTCGCAAAGCGGCAATGATCCGGTCTTCCAGCAGCGGTTCGCCCGCGCCAGCGAGCTGGCCGGCGACACCACCCGGGCCAGCGAGGCCTACGCCGAGGCCGCCTTCCTGAGCGGCCGCCCGGAACAGGCCCTGATCCAGCTGCAGGCGCTGAAGCGGCAGCCGAACCTGGATTATGTCGGCCGCGCCCGTGTCGATGCCCGGATCGAGAGCATCACCCCGACCGTGCTGGAGATGCGCCGCCAGGGCGTCGACGACCCGGAGCTGGACCGCCGCTGAGGGCCGCCCGGCACCCCGTCACAAACCTGTCATGAAACCGTAGTCTACTGGGCTCAATCCCGATCTGATGAGTAATACGGTGGGCATGTGCAGAAACGCATCCTGATCGTCGATGACGAACCCGCGATCCGCGAAATGGTCGCCTTTGCCCTGCGCAAGGGCGATTACGACCCGATCCATGCCGGCGACGCCCGCGAGGCGCAGACCGCCATCGCCGATCGCGTCCCGGACCTGATCCTGCTGGACTGGATGCTCCCGGGCACCAGCGGCCTGGACTTGGCCCGGCGCTGGCGCAAAGAAGCCCTCACCCGCGAGGTGCCGATCATCATGCTGACCGCGCGCGGCGAAGAGAACGACCGCGTCGGTGGCCTGGAGGCCGGTGTCGACGACTACGTGGTCAAGCCGTTCTCGGCGCGCGAACTGCTGGCCCGCATCCGTGCGGTGATGCGCCGTGCCCGCGACGATGACGAAGACGGCAGCGTGGCCGTCGGTACGATCCGCATCGATGGCGCCGCTCACCGCGTCTTCGCCGGCGACCAGCCGGTCCCGATCGGTCCGACCGAATACCGCCTGCTGCACTTCTTCATGACCCATCCCGAGCGTGTCTACACCCGTGCCCAGCTGCTGGACCACGTGTGGGGCGGCAGCGTGTACGTGGAGGAGCGCACCATCGACGTGCACATCCGCCGCCTGCGCAAGACGCTGGAGCCGTTCGCCGCGGAGAACATGGTGCAGACCGTGCGTGGCGCCGGCTACCGGTTCTCCACCTCGACCTGAGTCTCGCCGGGCCGGAACCGGGCGCGCATGCCCGGTTCCGGCCACTCCTGCTATAACCTTGGATCGATTCCGAGGCCCGCACTTTCTGCGAGACCGCAATGCCCCGCCACATCCGTTCTGCCTGGTTGAAAACGCTGGCCACCCTCGCCGCCCTGCTGCTCGCGGCCGGCTTGCTGGGCCTGGCGGTCGGACATGTCTGGATGTGCATCGCACTGGCCTCGATCGGTGCGCTGACCTGGCATTACTGGCGGTTGCGCCGGGTGCTGCGCGGGCTCACCGCGCGCCATCGCTGGGACATGGGTGACGGCACCGGTGTGTGGAACGAACTGGACCGCCTGCTCTACCGCAACCAGTGGGAAATGCGCACGCGCAAGCGGCGCCTGCTGGACATGCTGCGCAGTTATCGCGCCGCCGCCGCAGCCCTGCCCGACGCGGTGGTGGTGGTCGACCGCAACAGCCAGCGCGTGCAGTGGTTCAACGAATCGGCCACCTCGCTGCTCGGCCTGCACCATCCGGGCGATCTCGGTGAAGCGCTGGTCGAACGCCTGCAGCCGATGCCGCTGGCGCACTGGCTGGCCGGTGGCCGCAACGCCGAACCGATCCTGGATGTGCCCTCGCCGGTCGACCCGGCGATCCGCCTCAACCTGCGCCTGATCCCCTACTCGCCCGACTACTGGTTGCTGATCGCGCGCGACGTCAGCAAGCTGCTGCGGCTGGAGCAGGTGCGCCGCGACTTCGTCGCCAACGTCTCGCATGAACTGCGCACGCCGCTGACCGTGGTGCACGGTTACCTGGACATGATGGATCCGGAGGACTTCCCCGGCACCGGCCCGATGCTGGAGGAGATGCGCAAGCAATCCCAGCGCATGGCGCAGCTGGTCGAAGACCTGCTCACCCTGTCGCGGCTCGAATCGCAGGAACACACCGAAGCCGAAGCCGTGGCGATGACCCCGATGCTGGCCACGCTGCGCCGCGAAGCCGAAGCGCACAGCCAAGGCCGCCACCAGATCAGCATCATCGACACCGCCGGCGTGGACCTGCAGGGCTCCAACAAGGAACTGCACAGCGCGTTCTCCAACCTGGTCACCAACGCGGTGCGCTATACGCCCGCCGGGGGCCGCGTGGAAGTCGAGTTCGCGCGCGAAGGCGATGGCGTGGTGCTGTCGGTGCGCGACACCGGCTACGGCATCCCGGCCAACCATCTGCCGCGCCTGACCGAACGCTTCTACCGCGTCTCCAGCAGCCGCTCGCGCGAGAGCGGCGGCACCGGGCTGGGGCTGTCGATCGTCAAGCACATCCTCGGCCTGCACCATGCCCGCCTGGAGATCCAGAGCGAGGTGGGTAAAGGCAGCACGTTCTCCTGCCATTTCGATGCCGACCAGGTGCGTGCGCGCTCCGAGGCCGTCTCCCTTCCTTCTTCTGAAGACTTTTCCGCATGAGCACTCCTGTTCCCGTCGCCGTGCCTGTGGACGGCGATCCGCTGCGCGATCCCGCGCTGTACATCAACCGTGAACTGTCCCAGCTGGATTTCAATTTCCGCGTGCTGGCCCAGGCAATGGACCCGCAGGTGCCGCTGCTGGAGCGCCTGCGCTTCATGTGCATCTCCTGCACCAACCTGGATGAGTTCTTCGAAATCCGCGCGGCCGCGGTGCGCCATGCGCAGGAGTTCGGCCTGCCGCCCGCACCGGATGGCATGACGCCGCAGGCGATCCTCAACGCGATCCACGACCGCGCCGCGCAGCTGGTCGACCAGCAGTACCGCTGCTGGAACGAGACCCTGCGCCCGGCGCTGCACGAGGCCGGCATCGACGTGCTCGGCCGGCACTCCTGGAACCACCGCCAGAAGCGCTGGCTGCGTGCGTACTTCCGCAACGAGATCATGCCGGTGCTGTCACCGCTTGGCCTGGATCCGTCGCATCCGTTCCCGAAGATCCTCAACAAATCGCTGAACATCGTGGTGGTACTCAAGGGCACCGACGCGTTCGGGCGCGCCGGGCATCTGGCGATCGTGCGGGCGCCGCGGTCGCTGCCGCGCATCATCCAGCTGCCGGAAAAACTCGGCGGCCCGCAGACCTTCGTGTTCCTGTCCTCGGTGCTGTCGACCTTCGTCGATGAAATGTTCCCGGGCATGGAAGTCCAGGGCGCGTACCAGTTCCGCGTGACCCGCAATTCCGAGCTGGTGGTGGACGAGGAAGAAGTCGAAAACCTGGCCCTGGCGCTGCGCGACGAACTGGTCGACCGCGGCTACCGCCCGGCGGTCCGGCTGGAGATCGCACAGGACTGCCCGCGCGACATTGTGCGCACCCTGCTGCAGAACTTCGGCCTGACCGAGAATGCGGTCTATCGCATCGACGGCCCGGTCAACCTCAACCGCGTGATCCAGCTGTACGACGTGATCCAGCGGCCGGAACTGAAGTATCCCTCGCTGAGCCCGCGCGTCCTGCGCGACAGCGATGGCATCTTCGAGATCGTCGCGCGCCGGGACGTGCTGCTGCACCATCCCTTCGATGCGTTCACCGCCGTGCTGGATGTGATCAAGCAGGCCGCGGTCGACCCGAACGTGCTGGCGATCAAGCAGACCCTGTACCGCACCGGCAAGGATTCGCTGATCGTCGATGCGCTGATCCAGGCCGCACGCAACGGCAAGGACGTCACCGTCGTCGTCGAGCTGCGCGCGCGCTTCGATGAGGAAGCCAACCTCGGCCTGGCCGACCGCCTGCAGGAAGCCGGTGTGCAGGTCGTCTACGGCGTGGTCGGGTTCAAGACCCACGCCAAGATGCTGCTGATCGTGCGCCGCGAAGGCCGCAAGCTGCGCCGTTACGTGCATCTGGGCACCGGCAACTATCACAGTGGTACCGCACGGGCCTACACCGACCTGAGCCTGATCACCGCCGATCCAGACATCGGCAACGATGTGCACCTGCTGTTCCAGCAGCTCTCCGGGCTGGCCCCGCGGATGAAGCTCAAGCGCCTGCTGCAGTCGCCCTTCACCCTGCACCCGGGCCTGCTGCAGCGGATCGAACGCGAAACCCGCCTGGCCGCCAGTGGCCGTCCGGGGCGGATCATCGCCAAGATGAACGCGCTCAACGAACCGCAGATGATCCGCGCCCTGTATGCGGCCTCGCAGGCCGGCGTGCAGATCGACCTGATCGTGCGCGGCGCGTGCACGCTGCGACCGGGCGTCCCCGGCGTGTCGGACACCATCCGGGTGCGCTCGATCGTCGGCCGCTTCCTGGAGCACAGCCGGGTCTACTGGTTCGGCAACGACGGCGCCTCGGAGCTGTTCTGCGCCAGCGCGGACTGGCTGGAGCGCAACCTGCTGCGCCGGGTCGAGACCTGTTTTCCGATCCTGGACCCGGAGCTGGCGCGCAAGGTCTACCGCGACGTGCTGCAGAACTACCTGGACGACAACCTCAACGCCTGGGAACTGCAGGCCGACGGCAGCTACATCAAGTGCACGCCGGGCCATGACGAGCCGCCACACGCGGCGCAGATGGCCCTGCTGCAGGGCCTGTAGGTACCGACCGTTGGTCGGTACGCGTTGATTGCCCTGGTCGGTTCGCGTTGATTGCCCTGGTCGGTACGTTTTTGCGTGCCGACCAACGGTCGGCACCTACCGGTTCTGCCGTTTGGCGGGCAGCCGCCGGCCCCTTCGATGCGACCGGTCGTCGCAGCCGGCCCATGTGAAGGGCGCGCGGTGACTTCGCGACCCACCCTTCGGCTAACATTCGCAAATGCCGCATACCTCCACGACTCCGCCCGCTTTGCAGGATGGCGACCTGCTCGCCGCCATCGACCTGGGATCCAACAGTTTCCACATGGTCATCGCGCGATACACCCTCGGGCAGTTGCGGGTGGTCGACCGCCTGCGCGAGACCGTGCGCATGGCCGATGGCCTGGATGGCAAGGGCGGCCTGTCCGCCGAGGCCCGCCAGCGCGCGCTGGAATGCCTGGCCCGGTTCGGCCAGCGCATCCGCGCGATCCCCTCGGTGCGGGTCCGCGCCCTGGCCACCAACACTGTCCGCCAGCTGCGCTCGCCGCAGGCTTTCCTGATGCCGGCCGAAACCGCGCTCGGACATGCGATCGAAGTGGTCAGCGGCCGCGAAGAGGCACGCCTGATCTACCTGGGCGTGGCCCATGCGCAGCCGCCCAAGCCGGACCAGCGCCGGCTGGTGATCGACATCGGCGGTGGCTCCACCGAATTCATCATCGGCCAGGGCATGCAGACCCTGGAGCGCGAAAGCCTGCAGGCCGGCTGCATCGCCAGCACGCGGCGCTTCTTCCCCGGCGGCAAGCTGAGCAAGAAGCGCTGGAAGGATGCGCTGACCGAAATCGGCGCGGAGTTCCAGCAGTTCGCCAACAAATACCGCGCCCTGGGCTGGCACGAAGCGCTGGGCTCGTCGGGCACGCACAAGGCGATCAGTGAAATCTGCGCCACCATGAAGCTGAGCAAGGGCGCGATCACCGCCGAAGCCCTGCCGCAGTTGCGCGATGAACTGCTCAAGGCCAAGCGCATCGAGGACATCGACCTGCCCGGCCTGTCCGCCGATCGCCGCCCGATCATCGCCGGCGGCATCCTTGTGCTCGAAGCGGCCTTCCAGGCGCTGGGGCTGCAGAAGCTGCTGGTCAGCAAGGCGGCCATGCGCGAAGGCATCCTGTACGACATCCTCGGCCGCGCCAGCGAGAACGACCTGCGCGACGAGTCGGTCGCCGCGCTGACCCAGCGCTACGGCATCGACACCGTGCAGGCCGACCGCGTGGAAAGCACGGCCATGAACCTGCTCGCCCAGGTCGAGGAAAGCTGGCAGCTGGACCCGGACGATGCGCGCATGCTCGGTTGGTCCGCGCGCCTGCACGAGCTCGGCCTGATGATCGCGCACAGCGGGTATCACGTGCACGGCAGCTACGTGCTGGAGAACTCGGACATCGCTGGGTTCTCGCGGCAGGAACAGCAGCTGCTCGCCGCACTGGTGCGCAGCCATCGCCGCAATATCTCCAAATCCGCCTTCGACGCGCTGCCCGAGCGCCTGCTGCAGCCGGCACGGCGCATGACCGCGCTGCTGCGCCTGGCGGTCCTGCTCAACCGCGCGCACGAAGACACGCCGATGCCCGCGCTGGAACTGACCGCGGATGACGCTCGGCTGTCGCTGATCCTGCCGCAGGCGTACATCGATGCGCGTCCGCTGCTGCGCGCGGATCTGATCGGCGAAACCGAGGGCATGGCGGGGCTCGGCGTACAGTTCCGCCCCTTCGTCGCCTGACCGCCTGACCGCGTGACCGCGTGACTGACACGGCCCTGCGGGGCCGTGAGGCTGCCGGCCAGGGAGCGGCGTCATGCCGGCGTCATACGGCGGTCATGTCGGCTACATCGCCCGGCCCCAGCATGCACGGCATACCGGAGGCCCGCCATGCGCTACGCCATCGTCACCGAAACCTATCCCCCTGAAGTCAACGGCGTTGCGTTGACCGTGCAGGGCCTGGAACTGGGGTTGCGCGCCGCCGGCCACCAGGTCGATCTGGTCCGCCCGCGGCAGTCATCGGATGTCGACGCGGCCGAGGGCACCGTCCTGGTCACGGGTGCCAACCTGCCGCGCTATCCCGGCCTGCGCTTCGGCCTGCCCGCGCCGTCCCGCCTGACCCGCCAATGGCAGCAGCAGCGCCCGGATGCGATCTACATCGCGACCGAGGGCCCACTGGGCTGGTCGGCCCTGCGCACCGCACGCCGGTTGGGAATTCCGGTCGCCACCGGCTTCCATACCCGCTTCGACGAATACCTCCCCGACTACGGCGTGGCCTGGCTGCAGGCCGCCGCGCTGCGCTGGATGCGGCGCTTCCACAACCAGGCCGACGCGACGCTGGTGCCGACCCAGGAACTCCAGCAGTTCCTCGGCGAACAGGGTTTCGACCGGGTCCGCCTGCTGGCACGCGCGGTGGACAGCAGCCAGTTCGAGCCCGAGCGCCGCGACCCGGCCCTGCGCGAGGAATGGGGCATCGATGGCAACGGCTTCGCCGCGATCTACGTCGGCCGCATCGCGCCGGAGAAGAATCTCGGGCTGGCAGTCAAGGCGTTCCGCCGGCTGCAGCAGGTGCGGCCCAAGGCACGCTTCGTGTTCGTCGGCGATGGCCCGGCGCGGGCCAAGCTTGCCCACGACAACCCGGACTTCATCTTCTGCGGCGTGCAGCGCGGCGATGCGCTGGCGCGCCACTTCGCCAGCGGCGATCTGTTCCTGTTCCCCAGCCGCAGCGAGACCTTCGGCAACGTCACCCTGGAAGCGATGGCCAGCGGCGTGGCCACGGTCGCCTTCGACTACGGCGCCGCCCGCGAGTACCTGCGCACCGATGACAACGGCATCGCCGTGAACGACGACACCGAATTCGTGACCGCCGCCGTGCAGCTGGCCGGCGATGACGCCCTGCGCCACCGGCTCGGCCGCAACGCCGCCACCGCGATGAAGCGGTTGCATCCACAGCAGGTGGTGGCCGAGTTCGATGCCCTGCTCGCCGAACTGGCCCAGGCCCGGAGGCCGCATGCCGACCACGCCGCTTGATGCCCTGCGCGGGCACGAAACGCGCTGGTGCCGACGCGCCAACCACTACTGCCGGCGCCGCCGTGTCCGGCATGCCTTTGCGGTGATCAGCCGCCTGGGCGATGGCGTGTTCTGGTACGCACTGATGGCCGGGCTGGTGCTGCTGGACGGCTTCGATGGTCTGCGCGCCTCGCTGCACATGGCCGCCACCGGCCTGATGGCCCTGCTGCTGTACAAGGGGCTCAAGCGCTGGACGCGACGCCCGCGTCCGTTCGCCGCCGATCTGCGCATCCGTGCCTGGGTGGCGCCGCTGGACGAGTTCAGCTTCCCGTCCGGGCACACCCTGCATGCGGTGTCCTTCACGATCGTGGCGCTCGCCTACTACCCGTGGCTGGCACCGCTGCTGGTGCCGTTCACCGCGCTGATCGGGCTGTCGCGGGTGGTGCTGGGCCTGCACTATCCCAGCGATGTGCTGGCCGCGACCGGGATCGCCGCGCTGCTGGCCGCCGCCAGCCTCCAGTGGCTGCCGTTGTAGCGGCTGTCGCCGCGCGCCCTTGAATCACGCGGGCTCTTCACCCTGCAGCGATGCCTCGTCCCGTGATCCCGTTTTACAATGTGGGCATGACCACGCTGTTCATCTCCGATCTGCACCTGGACCCGAGTCGTCCAGCCATCACCGACCTGTTCCTGGCCTTCCTGCGCGATGAAGCGATGCAGGCCGATGCCCTGTACATCCTGGGCGATCTGTTCGAAGCCTGGATCGGCGATGACACGCCCTCCCCGGCCGCCGATGCGGTGGCGATCGCGCTGCATGCCGTGGCCGATGCCGGCGTGCCGGTGTATTTCATCCGCGGCAACCGCGATTTCCTGGTCGGCGAGGACTACGCGCGGCGCGCGGGGTTCACGATCCTGCCCGACCCGAGCGTCATCGATCTGTATGGCCGCCCGGTGCTGCTGCAGCACGGCGACCTGCTGTGCACGGACGATGTCGCCTACCAGCAGTTCCGCGCGCAGACCCGCGATCCCGTGTTCCAGGCGCAGTTCCTGTCGCAGCCGCTGGCCGCGCGCATCGCGTTCGCACAGAAGGCGCGTGACGCCAGCCAGGCGCGGCAGTCGGAAATGAAGCAGGGCGACCGCGCCCAGTTCGAAACCGTCACCGACGTTGCCCCCGCGGAAGTCGATGCCACCTTCGGCCGCTATGGCGTGGACACGATGATCCACGGCCACACCCATCGCCCGGCCATCCATCCACTGCAGGCCGGCGGCCGCGACTGCACCCGCATCGTGCTGGGCGACTGGTACGAGCAGGGCTCGGTACTGCGCGTCACGCCGGAAGGCTGGACGCTGGACGCGCTGGCCGGCTGATACCCGCGACGGCGTACGGCCGCCGCGGGGAGGCGCAGATCAGCGGAACGCGGCCACCGCCGCCTTGGTGTTGACCAGGACGCGCTGGTTGTCGGCGCTGCTGGCGATACCCGTCGGGATCCCGTTGTACGTGATGTTCGGGTTGGACCAGTAGTTCAGGCGCGGGCAGCTGCGGGTGCAGTTGTAGGCCATGATCGTGCGCCAGCCGGTGCCGGTCGCCGGCTCGTAACGGTACCCATGCCCGTAGGCATACGGCGACGTGCTGGAGTCGGTGGCAATGTCATGCCGCGCGCTCTGCAGATGGCCGATCTCGTGCGCGAAGGAGTAGTAGCCGGTGGCGCAGTCCCAATGCACCGCCGCGAACGCGGTGGCTGCGGTGGAGCCGATGCCCGAGGCCAGCCCGCACGAGCTGGCGTTGTTGATCACCAGCACCGCGACATCGGCGCGGGTGGTGTTGCGGCTGGCGTGGATGCTGTCCATCACGCCATCGCTGGTGTTGCGGAAGCGCGCCAGATCGGTGGAGAAACTGCTGGACTCGGCATAGCTGGTGGTCTCGTACCCGGCCAGCTGCAGGGTGATGCCGACATTGCTGTTGCTGTAGCCCTGGTTGGACTCCGCCACGGCCAGCTGCACCAGCGACTGCATGTTGCCGCCGTAGGCCGCGACCGCACCGTTGGTGGCCACCACCAGCACACGGATGGTGGCCGGGGTGCCCGATGACGCCGCGGCGATACCGGCCCGGTCACCGGCCGGCATCGCGATGGTGGGCAGGCTGTTGTAGTCGGCCGGATGGTCGGCCGGCATGCGCGCCTCATCCACTTCCACCAGCACATGCCGCCCATCGCTGACCGGACGCAGCCGGTACAGCTGGCCGTCCCTGCGGATCGAGCCGGTTACCGTATCGCCGTTGCGCACCAGGATCACGGAGTTCATCGGATCCGGGGCGCCGGCCTTGAGCAGCCGTGCGCCGGCGCGCGTGCCGATCTGGCCGTACCAGATGCTGCCGCCATCGGCGAGCGTCTCCACCCGGCTCTGCAGGGCCTGCACCGGCTGCCCCAGCAGTTCAAACTCCAGTTGCTTCTGCGCCGACACCACCGCCGCCGCATCCACGCGCACCTCCTGCACCGCGCTGGTCGACGGCGCGCCCATCAGCGCCTGCAGGGCGGGTTGCTGGGCGGTGCCGGCCCGGGTCAGCACCGTGACCGGCTCGAACAATGGGGCGGCGGCGGCGCCACCGGCGCCCAACAGACACAACGCGATCACACCTGCGGCCTTGCTCATCGAACTGGACATCATGTCGCCTCTCTTTGAGTGAAAAACGGAGTGGAGTCGGTTTGCTGCAATCCGCCGGGCGAGCCGGCCTGCCCATCTGGCGCGACGCGGTCGTGTGAATTCAATAGCAATTGCAGATGGGATTCCGGAACTGTGATCGACCGCATCTTGGTTCAGGGAGGTCATGACGGCCCGCCGGTGCTGTCGCGGCGCGTGGATTCCGCGCTACCTTAGCCAAGCATCCTCGGGGAACAGGGACGACATCGCGGTGGCAGCTACCCAATCCACATCGGCGCCGACGGTGTCGCTGCATATCGGCCTGTTCTTCGACGGCACCCGCAACAACGCCGACAACCTGCATTGCGCGTCGCGCCCGGCCGGGGCCACGACGCCCGCACCGCGGCCGCCCGCCGTGATCGCCGATGATGCATCGCCCTACCAGAGCCGGTTGACCAGCAGCTACAGCAATGGCCTGACCAACATCTCGCGGCTGCAGGCGCTGTACCCCGATCACCGGCAGATGCCGCCGGTGGGCGACACGCTGGCGCTGTCGATCTACATCGAAGGGGTGGGCACGCGCACCGGTGAGGAAGACGATCTCATGGGGCTGGCGTTCGGGATCGGCCGCACGGGCGTGCGCGCCAAACGCCGCCAGGCGCTGGAGCAGCAGCTGCCCGAGGCGCTGCGCCAGCTCGCCCGCGCCCAGCCCGGCCGCACGCTGGGCAGCGTGCGGGTGGATCTGTTCGGCTACTCGCGCGGCGCGGCCAGCGCGCGCGATGCGGTGAACGTGCTCAACGCGCCCGCAGCCGCCGCATGGCTGCGCGAACAGCTGGTGCGATCGGGCTGGGCGCTGGCACCGGCATTTCCCGGCACCGCGCACCCGGTGAGGTTCGTGGGGCTGCTTGATACCGTGGTGGCGATCGGCCGCCAGCATCGCGATGAGATGCCGGCGGTCGCGCTTCCCGCAGGGTGTGCGGACAAGGTCGTGCAGCTGGTGGCGCGCGACGAACACCGTGAGCACTTCGCACTCACCAGCGTCGCGCCCGAACATGAAGAGATCGCGCTGCCGGGCGTGCACGCCAACATCGGCGGCGGCTACGACCAGCGCATCGAAGGCCCCAAGCTGCTCAGCCGTCCGCAGGGGCAACTGCTGCGTGGCAACGGATTGGCGCCCGGCGCGGTGCCGCCGCTGGACCTGCTGCGCGCGACCACGGTGTACCGCAGCGCACAGGCCACGTGCCGTCGTTGGCAGCGCGCACTCGGCCTGGGCGATGACGCGATCTGGGTCGACGTGTGGCATCAGTGGCAGCCGCAACGCCGCGTCGAGAGTCGCAGCGTCCTGCCGCAGCCCACCCTGCGTGCGTATGCGGCGGTGGTGCTGCGCCGCGAGATCGATGCGCGTTATCAGTTCATTGCGCTGCGGCTGCTGCACCAGCGTGCCGCGGCCGCCGGGGTGGCGTGGACAACCTCTCCGGACGCACTGCCTGCCTTGGCGCTGCCAGCGGAACTGCAGCCCATCGCCGCCCGGCTGCTGGCCGGCACGCCACTCGATCCCGCGCAGGAACGCCTGCTGCGCCAGCGCTACCTGATGCAGTCGGCACATTGGAACTTCGATGCGCTGGGCGACACCGCCCTGCTCTATGCCGCCGATGCGGGCACCCGGGAACTGCCGTATCGGCCGGGCCCCGGGTTGTTCTACATCAACCGGCCGACCGGAAACGGTCAGCGCGTGGTGCTGGCCAACACCTGACCACGCAGTTCGGTCTGTTCGATCATCTCGGCGAGTTCTTCCTCGTCGAAGCCGGCCAGCAGGCGCGCTTCCAGGTTGAACGGGCCATACAGGAAGCCGCCGGCGTATTCCTTCAGCAGCGCCATGAAACGCGGGCGCGGCTCGACCCCTTCGCGCGTGCAGTACCAGCGGTACCAGCGCGAGCCGGCGGCGACGTGCGCCACTTCTTCGCGCAGGATGATTTCCAGCACATCGGCGGTGGCGTGGTCGCCCCCGGCGCGCAGTTTCACGATCATGCCCGGCGTGACATCCAGCCCGCGCGCTTCAAGCACGCGCGGCACCAGCGCCATGCGGGCCAGCCCGTCGTGCGCCGTCTTCTCGCACATTTCCCACAGGCCGTTGTGCGCGTCGAAATCGCCGTAGGCATAGCCGTTGGCCTGCAGCCGATCGTGCAGCAGCATGAAGTGGCGCGATTCGTCATCGGCCACGCTGACCCAGTCGGCATGGAAGGAGGTCGGCAGGCCACGGAAGCGGTAGACCGCATCCCAGGCCAGGTCGATCGCGTTGAGTTCGATATGCGCGATGGCGTGCACGAACGCCGCACGCCCTTCCACGCTGCCGAGGCCACGCCGCGGCAGATCGCGCGGGTGGACCAGGATCGGCTTGGCGGGGCGCCCCGGCATCCGGATCGGGTCCGGTGCCGGCGCATCGGCCGGTGCCTTGAGGCGACCGGCGCGGAACTGCACGGCGTAGTGCTGGGTCAACGCGACCTTGCGCAGTGGATCCGGCTCGGCCAGGCAGTGCTGCGCGGCCTGCAGCAGATCGCCGGCCGCGGTATCCAACACATCACTCATGCCCTGCCCTCAGGCGCGACGCTTGTGCTTGGCATCGTCCGAACGCAGCTGCTGGATGCGCTCGAAATAGCCCGGCTCGATCCCGGTCGGGTAGACGCCGTTGAAGCACGAGGAATCGAACGATTTCAGCTCCGGGTTGCCTTCGCTCACCGCCGCTTCCATGTCCTCGATGTCCTGGTAGATCAGCCAGTCGCAGCCCAGGTGCTTCTCGATTTCCTCGATGCTGCGGTTGTGCGCGACCAGTTCTTCGGCGGCCGGCATGTCGATGCCGTAGATGTTCGGGTAGCGCACCGGCGGCGCCGCGCTGGCCAGGTAGACCTTGCGCGCACCGGCGTCGCGCGCCATCTGCACGATCTGCTGGCTGGTGGTGCCGCGCACGATCGAGTCGTCCACCAGCAGCACCACGCGGTTGCGGAACTCCAGGTGGATCGGATTGAGCTTGCGGCGCACCGACTTCACCCGCTCACCCTGGCCCGGCATGATGAAGGTGCGGCCGATGTAGCGGTTCTTGATGAAGCCTTCGCGGTACTTCACCCCGAGCGTGTTGGAGATCTCCAGCGCGGCATCGCGCGAGGTATCCGGGATCGGGATGATGGTGTCGATGTCGTGGTCCGGGCGCAGGCGCAGGATCTTCTCGCCGAGCTTGATGCCCATGCGCATGCGCGCCTTGTGCACCGAGACGTTGTCGATCATCGAGTCCGGGCGCGCGAAGTACACGTACTCGAAGATGCACGGGCTGTGCTCGACCGGCTCGGCGCAGACTTCGGAGAACAGCTCGCCGCGCGCGGTGATCACCAGCGCTTCGCCCGGGCGCACGTCGCGCACGCGCTGGAAGCCGAGCACGTCGAGTGCGGCCGATTCGGAGGCCACGATGTATTCATCGCCTTCGGCGTGGGCGCGCTTGCCCAGCACCAGCGGACGGATGCCATGCGGATCGCGGAAGGCGACCAGGCCCAGGCCCAGCACCACGCTGATCACCGCATAGCCGCCCTTGACGCGACGGTGCACGGCGGCCACGGCGCGGATCGCCGCTTCCGGGGTCAGCTGGCGCTGCGCATCCAGTTCGAAGGCGAACACGTTCAGCAGCACTTCGCTGTCCGAATCGGTGTTGACGTTGCGGCGGTCCTGCTCGAACACCTGCTGGCGCAGGGCTTCGGTATTGATCAGGTTGCCGTTGTGGGCCAGCGCGATGCCGTACGGCGAGTTCACGTAGAACGGCTGCGCCTCGTCCATGCCTTCCGAACCGGCGGTGGGGTAGCGCACGTGCGCGATACCAACGCGGCCTTCCAGCGTGGACATCCGCTTGGCATCGAACACATCGCGTACCAGGCCATTGGCCTTCTGCACGCGCAGGCGGGTGCCGTCGGCGGTGGCGATGCCGGCCGCGTCCTGGCCACGATGCTGGAGGACGGTCAGGCCGTCATACAACTGCCCGGCGACGTTCTGGTTGCCGACGATTCCGACGATGCCACACATGGTGCGAATTCTCCGCTGGGCTGCGCCCATTTACTGTGAAGGTGGCCGTGCCTGGCCGGGGGAACCGCTCCGTGCCGGATCGGTGGGATCCGGGCGCACGAGCGCCGGATCGATGTTGTCGGGGCTACCTGGGTGAGACCCACGCGCCGATACGTCGGCGGGGTCTCCCCCCTGCTGTGGGGTCTCGTCCAGCGGTCGCGGCCATCCGCGCCCGGCCAGCAGTCCGTCAAGCACACCATTATCGCCTGTCAGCAGCGGCTTGCCCAACTCCGAGCCGGGAAGTTGCGCCATGTTCACGTCAGGCAGCGCCATCGGCATGCCCTGCAGGTTGGGCAGCTGGGGCATGTCGGGCATCTGCGGCATCCTGGCCTGCAGCCAGCCCACACCGGGGCTGAGCATCGCGCGCAGGTTGGAATCACGCCAAGCTGCCTCGCGCGGCAACGGCGTATACGAGGCGATCAGCAGCAGCAGGCAACCGATCAGGCCGCCACGGGCCAGGCCCAGCACGCCGCCGAGCATCCGGTCGGCGCCGTTGAGGCTCGTCGAACGCACGGCCTGTCGGATCACCAGGCCGATGGCCCACACCGCCACCATCACCAGCAGGAACACGCTCAGGTAGCCCGCGAAGAGGTGCCCGGTACCGGGCGCCGCCGGCGCCGACCACCAGCCCGCGGCCGCCGTGCCGAACATCAGCGCCGCCCAGCTGCCGAGCAGCCAGGACAGGGTGCTGATGAGGATGCTGACGAAGCCGCGCATCACCCCGAGCAGGGTCGAGATGCCGATCACCGCCAACAGTACGAAATCGATCACGCGCATCCTCCGGGGAGGAACGTTCGAGCCTCACGGCACGGGCGCATGGCCGGCATCAGGGATGCGGCCGGACCATGCCGGCGACGCCGACCTTGGCAGCCACCTGGGCCTTGAGGTTCTCCGCATCGCCGCGGTTGGCGACCGGCCCGACGCGGACCCGGTTGAGGGTGCCCTTGTCGGTGCGGACCTGCTCGACGAAGGCGCTGAAGCCGGCGGCACGGACCTTGTCACGCAGCGCGTTGGCCTCGGCGGCCTGGCCGAAGGCACCCAGCTGCACGGCGAAGCCGACGCTGCTGGCGGCAGGCGCAGCCGGGGCAGCCACCGGCGGCGCGGCGGCCGTTTCGGGCTTGGGTGCCGGGGCCGGCTTGGGCTCGGGCTTCGGTGCAGCCGGCTTCGGTGCCGGGGGGGCCGCCGCGACCGGTTCGGCCGGCAGGGATTCGGTTTTCACGGTGTTGCCGGACGGCGCAGCGGCAGCGCTGGAGGCGGTCGGCGCCGTCGCAGCGGGTGCAGCGGCCGCCGGGGTGGCGGCGACCGCGGTATCGGCGCGCGCATCCAGGGTGATGACTTCGGCCTTGACGTCGTTGCGCACCTTCACCGCCTGCAGGCGGCCTGCTTCGGCCAGCGCGCGGTCGGCATAGGGGCCCACGCGGACACGCCAGGCCTGGCGGCCGTTGATCGTGGCCGGCTCGCGGAAGCCCGCCAGCTGGGCGCTCTTCAGCGTAGCGATGACGCGGTCGGCGTCGGCTTCGCTGGCGTACGCGCCAAAGCTCACCGCGTAGTTGCCCGCTGCCACGGCCGGCGAGGTATCGGCCGGCGCCGGATCGGCGGCGGCGGCGCTGTCGGCCAATGGCTGGGTGGTCGATGCCCCGCTCTGCAGGCCGGTGGCGCCACCGGTCGGTGCGACCAGCGGCAGCTCGCGGGTTTCGAACTGGCCATCGGATGGCGCGGCCGGTGCGCTGATCGGCACGTTGGCAACGCCACTGTCAGGCGCGGGACCCTTGACGAGCATGGGCAGGAAAATCACGGCCAACGCCACCAGGACGATGGCACCAATCAGTCGCTGTTTCAGAGGAGTATCCACGTGAAGGCAGGCAGGCGGCGCGGCGGAATGCCACGGGGATTATACGGGTGTGCGCGTGTGCGGCGGCTGATGCGGCTGAACGGCGCTGCAAAGGCCGCTCAGGCGCCGGGATCCAGGGTCTGCAGCGCCTCGGCGGCGGTATGGAAGGAGCCGAACACCAGCACCCGATCACCGGCCTTGGCCTGCTCCAGTGCGTGCTGCAGGGCGTCGGCGACAGTGGCGTGGAGCGTGGCGCCGGCCGCTGCCGTGCCGTCCAGGCGTGCCTGCAGTTCCCCCGCGCTCTGCGCACGGGCACCGGCCAGCCCGGCCAGATGCCACTGCTGGACCTGGTCGGCCAGGGCATCGACGACGCCGGCCGCGTCCTTGTCCTGCAGCGCGGCGAACACGGCGAGGGTGCTGCCGGTGACGCGGGCGGCCTTGAGTGCGCCCGCCAGTTCGCGCGCGGCCTGCGGGTTGTGGCCGACATCGACCAGGACCTCGACGCCGTCACGATCAAAGGCCTGCAGACGGCCGCGGATGCGCGCGGCGGCAACGCCTTCACTGAAGGCAGTGCGCGGCAGCGGACGATCGAGCGCGCGCAGGGCGGCGATCGCGGTGGCGGCATTGGCGCGCTGGATCGGGCCACGCAGCGTCGGGTACGGCAGTTCGAGACGGAAGCCGACATCGCGCCAGCGCCAGCGTTCGCCATCGATGTCGTCGGCGAAGAAGTCGCTGCCGCCCCGGATGGCGTTGGCCCCCACCAGATAGGCGCGCGCGAGCACGCTCGAGGGCGGGTCGATTTCGCCGAGGATGACCGGCTTCCAGCCGCGGATGATGCCGGCCTTCTCGGTGCCGATCGCTTCACGGTCCTCGCCCAGCCAGTCGCTGTGGTCGATGTCCACGGTGGTGATCACCGCGACGTCGCTGTCGACGATGTTGACGGCATCCAGGCGGCCGCCGAGGCCGACTTCCAGCACGGCCAGGTCGAGCCCGGCCTGCGCGAACAGGTGCAGCGCGGCCAGCGTGCCGTATTCGAAGTAGGTCAACGTGGTATCGCCACGGGCATCTTCGATGGCATTGAACGCCGCCATCAGTGCTTCATCGCTGGCGTCCTCGCCATCGATGCGCACGCGCTCGTTGTAGCGCAGCAGGTGCGGCGAGGTGTACGCGCCGACCTTCCAGCCGGCGGCACGGGCGATCGCTTCGATGAAGGCGACAGTGGAGCCCTTGCCGTTGGTGCCACCGACCACGATGCTGCGCTCGGCCGGTGCGCCCAGCCCCATCGCCTCCGCCACGCTACGCACCCGGTCCAGCCCCATGTCGATGGTGGCGGGGTGCTGCTGCTCGATGTAGCCGAGCCAATCGGAGAGGGTCTGCGGGCGGGCGATGGTGGTCATGGTCGCTGGATCGGAATCGTTGGGGCGGACGGCAGGATGGGACGCAGTGCGTTACAGCGCGCGGTGCTTGGCTTCGCCAAAGAATGGCGTGTGGTGGGCGCAGTCGTTGAGGCGGACCACTTCGAGCTGGTCGAGGTCGGGGCCTTCGAGCAGGTTGAGGGTGGTCGGTGCCTGGCGGAAGGTCCACAGGCGCGAGATCGGCAGGCCGAGGATGCGGCACAGGATCACGCGGTTGACGGCGTCATGGGCGACGACCAGCAGCGTGTCGTGTTCACCGAGGCCTTCGGCGGCGCGCGCCAGGCCACGCCAGCTGCGCTCGAGCACCAGGCGCAGCGATTCGCCGCCGGGCATCAGCACGGTGTCCGGCTCTTCGCGCCAGGCACGCAGGCGGGAGGGATCCTTGTCATGGATTTCGCTGGCGAGCAGGCCTTCCCATTCGCCGTGGGCGATTTCCTGCAGGTCCGGTTCGGTCAGCAGCATCGGGGCCCGCTCGGCGCCGAGGGCGAGCTGGGCGGTGAGCTGGGCGCGCACCAGCGGCGAGGCGACGGCGCGGGTGATGTCCACGGACTTCAGCCGTTCGCCCAGCGCCTTGGCCTGGGCTTCGCCGATCGGCGACAACGGGATATCGATCTGGCCTTGGTAGCGGCCTTCGGCATTCCACGGCGTTTCGCCGTGACGGGCAAGCAGGATGCGCATGCGGACAAGGGTTCCTTGGGGGGAGGAGGTTTCGGCGTTTCGTTCACATCCTGTGAAACCACACCGAACGGGGATCATACCCGGTCGCGGCTGTGAAGCTGCGCGGCTCTTTGGTCTTTGACGGATGGCTGGTAGAGCGTTGGCGCCTGACTGGCCCGCGCAGGCTGAGGCGGGGCAGCCTCTGGCAGGACGCGCCGTGAACCCATCCCTGGGGGCTCGTACGACGGCATCCATGCCGTCGAACGGTCCTGCCAGAGGCTGCCCCGCCTCATCCACCAAGATTTCCGTCGCTGACGCGGACACGAGAGCAACTGCAGTGCCGCTGCCTTTCCGTCCGTACAACGGTCCTGCCAGAGGCTACCCGGCCTCATCCAACGAGATTTGTCGCTGAAGCGGACGCAGAGAGCAGGTGCAGTGCCGCTTCGCTTTTTTTGTCCGCACACCGGCATCTGTCCAGAGCGCGTCGGGCAGGGCTGGGCGAGACCGTTCGACCGCATGGATGCGGTCGTACGAGCCCCCATGGATGGGTTTACGGCGTGTCTCGCCCAGCCCTGCCCGGCGCGCTCCCTCCGGGAAAGACGAGACGCCGCGCCTGGATCTCCCAGCTCAGCCGCAACAAAAAACCCCGCAGGTTTCGCTGCGGGGTTCTGGAAACCGACGTGTCGGCTTACTTGCTGAGGTTCAGCTCTTTCAGCAGCTGCGGCGCCGGCGCCACTTCCTGCATGATCCACTGCATGTAGCGGCTGTCGACCGCGATCATGCGGGTCATCACCGGATCGAACACCCAGTTCGAACTCACCGACTCCCAGTTGCCGTCGAAGGCCAGGCCGACCAGCTTGCCGTTGGCATCCAGCACCGGCGAACCGGAGTTGCCGCCGGTGATGTCCAGGTTGGACAGGAAGTTCACCGGCACCGAACCGATGCGCTTGTCCTCCAGGCCGCCGTAACGCTTGGCCTTGACCGCATCGAGCAGCGCCTTCGGCGAATCGAACGGATCCTCGCCGGTTTCCTTCGCGGCCACGCCTTCCAGGGTGGTGAACGGGGTGTAGTTCACGCCGTCCTTGCCGTAGCCCATGACGTTGCCGAAGGTGATGCGCAGCGACAGGTTGGCGTCCGGATAGACGAACTCGCCCTTGCTCTTCTTGTAGTCGGCCACGGCCTGCAGGTACAGCGGGCGCGAGACCAGCGACTCGCCTTCGCGGGTCTTCTTCTGCTCTTCCTGCTTCAGCAGCGCCGGCATCACCGCCACCGCGTACTGGATCGCCGGATCGGTGCTGGCCTCGAACGCTGCGCGGTCCGCCTTGAACCACGTCAGGCGCTCGTCCAGGCTGCCCAGCTTGGTGGCCGAGAGTTTGCCGACCAGACCCTGCACGGCGGCCGCGTCGCTGCCCGCCAGCCACTGGTTGAGCACCTCGTTGCTGCGCTGCGCGGTCGGCAGGGCCACGTACTGGCTCAGCCAGTAGGTCTGCAGCTGCTGGTCCATGCGCGCGACGTAGCGGCGGTCCATCTGCTTCAGGCCGCCTTCGATCGACGGCAGGTCGCGTTCCTGGTAACCGGCTTCACGCTCGGCGTCGGGCTTGCTGCGCTCGATCGACAGGCGGTACAGGCTGATCGCCGCCCCCACCGCCGAGGTGCTGTTGAACTGGCTGACGAACAGGTCGCGCTCACGCGTCGCCTTGCTGGTGTCCAGGTGCTGGATCAGCTGCGCATGCGCAGCCAGGGCCGGCTTGCCGGCGGCACCACGCTTCTTCAGCCAGGCCAGCACGGCGGCCTCTTCGGCCTGCTTCTGGCCGGCCGCGTCGATGCGCTTGAAGCCCTCCAGCTGGCCGGCGTAGTTCTTGGCCACGTTGTTCATGCTGGCCGCGGTGGCGGCGTACTTCACCTTGACGTCCGGATCGGCCTTGCCGGCCTCGTCGATCATCTTCAGCACCGCGTTGTAGTGGCGCGCGATGGTCGGGTAGGTCCAGCTGGCGGTTTCATTGAACTCACCGGCCAGGGCGTAGCGGTTGGTGCGGCCCGGGTAGCCGGCCACCATCACGAAGTCATCGGCGCCCAGCGGCTGGTCGGCGAACTTCAGGAAGTGCTTGGGCTGGTACGGCACGTTGTCGGCGGAGAAGGCGGCCGGCTTGCCGTCCTTGCCCACGTAGGCGCGGTAGAACGAGAAGTCGCCGGTGTGGCGCGGCCACATCCAGTTGTCGATGTCGCCGCCGAACTTGCCGACGCTGCCCGGGGGCGCGTAGACCAGGCGCACATCCTTGATTTCCATGTTGCGGAACAGGCGGTAGGTGTTGCCGCCGGAGAAGCTGTACAGGCGGCAGCGGAAGCCGGCATCGGCTTCACAGGCGGCGGTCTGGGCCTTGTCGAAGGCCTCCAGCGCGCGGGTGCGGGCCAGCGGGTTCTTGCCGGCGGCGGCGATCGCGGCCTTGGCCTGGTCGGTCACGTCGGTGATCTGGTCGAGCACGAACACGCGGGCGTTCGGGCCGGCGCTCAGCTCGTCCTTCAGGGTCGGCGCGTTGAAGCCGTCCTTGATCAGGTTCTTCTCGGCCGTCGAGTTCAGCTGGATCGCACCGTAGGCACAGTGGTGGTTGGTGACCACCAGGCCCTGCGGGGAGACGAAGCTGGCGGTGCAGCCGCCCAGTGCCACGACCGCGCCCATCGGGTCGCCGGTCAGGTTGGAGATCTGCTCCGGGGACAGCTTCAGGCCGGCCTGCTTCAGCGGACCGGCGATTTCCGGCAGCTGCTGCGGCACCCACATGCCTTCTGCGGCATGGGCGACCTGGACCAGCCCAAGGCTGGCGACGACGGAGAAAGCAAGCAGGTTCGAGCGCATAGAGCAGCCCCTGGTGAAAGAACCGCCGATTCTAGCCCAGCCGCTGCGCCGCCAAACCACCCGCGCTGCAACATGGGAAAACCGCCGGCGGCTCTATAATCCGCGTTTTCCCCCAGACGAGTTCCACCCCGATGGCGCAGCAAACAATGAAGGCCCTGGTCAAACGCGAAGCCGCCAAGGGCATCTGGCTGGAAGAGGTTCCGGTCCCTACCCCCGGCCCCAACGAGGTCCTGATCAAGCTGGAAAAGACCGCCATCTGCGGTACCGACCTGCACATCTACCTGTGGGACGAGTGGAGCCAGCGCACGATCAAGCCGGGCCTGACCATCGGCCACGAGTTCGTCGGCCGCATCGCCGAGATCGGCCCGGGCGTGACCGGCTATGAAGTCGGCCAGCGCGTCTCGGCCGAAGGCCATATCGTCTGCGGCCATTGCCGCAACTGCCGTGGCGGCCGCCCGCACCTGTGCCCGAACACCGTCGGCATCGGCGTCAACGTCAACGGCGCCTTCGCCGAGTACATGGTGATGCCGGCCAGCAACCTGTGGCCGATCCCCGACCAGATCCCGTCCGAGCTGGCCGCCTTCTTCGATCCGTACGGCAACGCCGCGCACTGCGCGCTCGAGTTCAACGTGATCGGCGAAGACGTGCTGATCACCGGCGCCGGCCCGATCGGCATCATTGCCGCGGGCATCTGCAAGCACATCGGTGCGCGCAACGTGGTGGTCACCGACGTCAACGATTTCCGCCTGAAGCTGGCCGCCGACATGGGCGCCACCCGCGTGGTCAACGTGGCCAACACCTCGCTCAAGGACGTGATGAAGGACCTGCACATGGAGGGCTTCGACGTGGGCCTGGAAATGAGCGGCAACCCGCGTGCGTTCAACGACATGCTCGACTGCATGTACCACGGCGGCAAGATCGCCATGCTCGGCATCATGCCCAAGGGCGCCGGCTGCGACTGGGACAAGATCATCTTCAAGGGCCTGACCGTGCAGGGCATCTACGGCCGCAAGATGTACGAGACCTGGTACAAGATGACCCAGCTGGTGCTGTCCGGTTTCCCGCTCGGCAAGGTGCTGACCCACCAGCTGCCGATCGACGATTTCCAGAAGGGCTTCGACCTGATGGAACAGGGCAAGGCTGGCAAGGTCGTACTGAGCTGGAATTGATCACCTGCGCCTTCGGCACAGATGATCAATTGTCCATTCCACCTTATCCCCGCGCCGTTGGCGCGCCCCCTTGAACAACAAGGGGGCTGTTCTCCAGCAAGGGTTCCGGTGTGAGGCCAGCATTGAAAAGGCGCCCATCCGGGCGCCTTTTTTGGTTCGCGAGGTGGCCGGTGGTGTCGGGCGCCGGCCAGTGGCCGACTACTTGCCCACGGCCACGGTGAATACCACGCGGTTGTCCGCCAACTTGCCGTTGTTGTCGCGACCGGCGCCATCGGTGCCGTGGTACCCCAGGCCCAGGTTGAACAGGCCGAACTGGCGGCTCACGCCGACGTTGAAGTCGGTGTAGTCCTTGCCGAAATCGGTCTCGAGCGAGGTGCGGCCCACGTTCGCGCTCAGGGTGAAATCATTGGGCAGGCCCCACTCGCCGCCCACCGCGTAATACCAGCTCTTGGTATCGGACCCGGACAGGTCATCGGTGTAGGCCACCGTCAGCTTGTACTGCTCGGCGAAGGTGGTGGTGGTGATCAGCTCGTTGTAGTTCAGCTCGCTGGCGCCCGGATAGGTGTAGCGGTTGAGCAGCACGTCGAAATTGACGCCGTCGGTGACATCCACCCCGTAGCCGATCAGGTAGTCGATCTCGGTGCTGGGGTCGCCCGGCCCGAAGTCCACGCCCGAGCCCCACACGCCCGCATACAGGCCTACCGGCGAGGTATAGGTGAAGCCGGCCTGCAGGGTCGGATCCTCATCGGTCTGGGACACACCACGGAACACGTAATCCGATACCGCGGTGACGTTCCAGCTGAACGGCGATTCGGCCTCGTCCTGGGCGCTGGCGGCAAACGGGGCAAGCAGGGCGGCGCAGAGCACAGCGGCGGCGGTACAGCGCGTGGCGTGGTTCATGCGGGGTCTCTCCAGACGTGGGTGGGGGTGGTCGGAACGGCGCGGTTTACAGTTTTTTAACCTGATTGATATTGCGATGCAACAATCACGTCTGCAACCGTCTCCCGGCCTGCCCCGCCCATCCACCGCCCGCGGCAACCCCGCCGTCGCCCCCGACAGGTAAAATCCCGGGTTTCCCGTGCCGAAGACTGCCTGCCATGACCGACGCCACCACCGCCTCGTTGACCCAGCACTACGTTGAAGAACTGGAGGCGATCCGCGCCCAGGGCCTGTTCAAGTCCGAACGCATCATCACCAGCCCGCAGTCGGCCGAGATCACCCTGGACGACGGCCGCACGGTGCTGAACTTCTGTGCCAACAACTACCTGGGCCTGGCCGACCATCCCGACCTGATCCAGGCCGCGAAGGACGCCCTGGATACCCACGGCTTCGGCATGGCCTCGGTGCGCTTCATCTGCGGCACCCAGGACCTGCACAAACAGCTGGAAAAGCAGATCGCCGACTTCTTCGGCAAGCAGGACACCATCCTGTACGCGGCCTGCTTCGACGCCAACGGCGGCCTGTTCGAGCCGCTGCTGGGCGAGCACGACGCGATCATTTCCGATGCGCTCAACCATGCCTCGATCATCGATGGCGTTCGCCTGTGCAAGGCCAAGCGCTTCCGCTACGCCAACTGCGACATGGCCGATCTGGAAGCCCAGCTGCAGGCCGCCGATGCGGCCGGCTGCAAGACCAAGCTGATCACCACCGACGGCGTGTTCTCGATGGACGGCTTCATCGCCCCGCTGGACGAGATCACCGCGCTGGCGAAGAAGTACAACGCGCTGGTGCACATCGACGAATGCCATGCCACCGGCTTCCTTGGCGCGACCGGCCGCGGCTCGGCCGAGGTCAAGGGCGTGCTGGAGAAGATCGACATCATCACCGGCACCCTGGGCAAGGCCATGGGCGGCGCGCTCGGCGGCTTCACCTGCGCCAGTGCCGAAGTGATCGAACTGCTGCGCCAGCGCTCGCGCCCGTACCTGTTCTCCAACTCGCTGCCGCCGCACGTGGTCGCCGCCGGCATCAAGGCCTTCGAGATGCTGGCCGCCGCCGATGACCTGCGCGACACCCTGGCGCAGAACACCGCCTACTTCCGCGAGAAGATGGCCGCCGCCGGTTTCGACGTGAAGCCGGGCGTGCACCCGATCAGCCCGGTGATGCTGTACGACGCGCCGCTGGCGCAGAAGTTCGCCGAACGCCTGCTCGAAGAAGGCATCTACGCGATCGGCTTCTTCTTCCCGGTGGTGCCCAAGGGGCAGGCCCGCATCCGCACCCAGATCAGCGCCGCGCACACGCGTGCGCACCTGGACCGTGCGATCGATGCCTTCACCCGGATCGGCCTGGAGCTGGGCGTCATCAAGGGGTGAGCGGACGACGGCGCCTGGCGCGCCGTCCCCACGAAACGCCGGGCCATGCCCGGCGTTTTTTTTATTTCTTCTTTTTCTTCTTGTCCTTGGCCGATTCCTTGCTGGCCACCACCACCGGCGCGGCGACCGGACCGTCCTGGCCGTTGCCCTTGGCCACGCGGATGCCGTTGGCCTTCATCCAGGCGTCGAACTCGTCGGCGCTCATGCGCTTGTCGCCATCGCTCATCATGAAGCGGTAGCTGCCGCGGCCGTCCAGCTCGGGAATCTTGATCTCCACCACCTTGTCGGTCACCGGCGGATCCTGCTTGGCGATCTGTTTGTGGCCGCCACAGGCGGTCAGCAGCGCGGCCGGCAACAACAGGCAGGCGCCGCGGAACAGGGAACGGGTGAGGCTACGGATGTGCATGGTCTTACTCCCGGTGTTGAACGGAACGTCCCTTCGAAGGCCATCCATTGCCCGGGTCGATTGGCCTGCCACATGCCGGCAGGCCACGAGGTCACGGTGTGGCCGCGGCGCTGTCGGCCACGGCGTACAGCAGATCCAGATCGTGCTGGCTGAGCTCGCGCCAGGCGCCCTTGCCCAGCTGGCCCAGCGGCAGCTGGCCGATCGCCACGCGCACCAGGCGCAGCACGTTGATGTCGAACGCGGCCAGCAGGCGGCGGATATGCCGGTTGCGGCCTTCCTCCAGCACCACTTCCAGCCAGGCGGTCTTGTCGCCGCTGCGCAGCAGCGTGGCGCGGCGTGCGCGCAGCAGTTCGCCCTCGTCCTCGATGCCCGCGCACAATGCCTGCAGCTGCGCGGCATCGGGGATCGCGTCAATCTGGACGTGATAGGTCTTGTCCGGGCCGGTGGCCGGATCGGTCAGGCGCGCGGCCCATTGCGGATCGTTGCTGAAGAGCAGCAGCCCTTCGCTGGCCTTGTCCAGGCGCCCGACCGGCGCGATCCACGGCAGGCCGGCAGCGTCGAAGCAGCGGTACACGGTGTCGCGGCCGCGCTCGTCCTGCGCGGTGGTGACCAGGCCGCGCGGCTTGTTGAGCATCAGGTGCACGCGCTTGGGCGCATCCAGCGGCTGACCATCGACGCGCACGTGATGGCGACCGTCGATGATCGGAAATTCGGGGTTGTTGATGACACGGCCGTCGACCGTGACCCGGCCGTCGGCGATCCAGCGCGCGGCTTCGGTGCGCGAGCACAGCCCGGCCTTGGAGAGCACACGCGCCAGGCCATGGCGCGGCGCGGGCGGACTGGCGCTGGCGGCGGTGGTGCGGGTACCTGCTGCGGGGCTCGCACGCCGCTCGGGGCGGCGTGGTCGGGACGCGGTCGCGGCGGGTGGCCGGCGTGTCGTCATCGTGCTCCGCCCGGGCGGCTTACTTCTTGTCCGCCGGCTTGGTCTCAGCCGGTGCTTCGGCGGCGGCGGCCGGCACGGCAGCCGGTGCCGGGCGTGCCTTGACCACGCGTACGCCACGCGCCTTCATCCACGCGTCGAATTCTTCGGCGGTCATGCGCTTGCCGTTCTGGCTCATGTCGAAGCGCCACGGCGTGTTGTCGAACTCGGTCTGCGGCTTGTAGGCGGCCGGATCGTTCGGATTGATCACCGGTGCGCTGGGAATCGCCTTGGCGATGTTCTGGCAGCCATCGATGCGCAGGCGCTGCAGCACGCTGTCCAGCGACTGTTCCCGGTCGAAGCTGGAGGTCAGCACGCCGGCGGGCATGCCCAGCTGGACGTTGCGGATGTACAGCTCTTCGGCAACCGGTGCGATCGCGGTGGCCGGCAGCGGCAGCGGCGATGCGCTGGCAGGTGCCGAACAGTCCACGGCAGCGTGGGCGGCGGGAACCAGGGCCAGGCCAAGCGCGGCGGCCAGTGCAAAACGCTGCATGGGATGCATCCAGGAAGGGGTCGACGCGGCGAGTTTAACAGCGCCACAACGTCTTTCAAGCGCCACCTTCAATGAATACGGCAACTTGTTGGATTTATTGTCGATTTCCGGGATCCAACCGCCCCGGACACACAAAAAAACAGGGCCCGGCAATGCCGGGCCCTGCTTGGTGAGACTGTACTGCCAGAAGGATTAGTTCTGGACGTTCAGCTCGGTACGACGGTTCTTGGCGCGGCCTTCCGGGTTATCCGAACCATCCGGGTTGGTGTTCGGCGCAATCGGGCGGCTCTCGCCGTAACCGATCGGACCGACCAGACGCGAAGCGTCAACGCCGTTCTGGGTCAGGTAGTTGTACACCGAGGTGGCACGACGCTCGGACAGCTTCTGGTTGTAAGCGTCGGAACCCTTGGAATCGGTGTGACCGGCCACTTCAACGCGCAGATCCGGGTAACGCTTCAGGATTTCCGAAGCTTCGCTCAGGATCGCAACCGCGTCCGGACGCAGGTTCGACTTATCGAAGTCGAAGTTCACGCCCTTCAGATCGATCGACACCGGGACCGGGCAACCGTCCGGACCGATGGTCTGACCCGGCTGCGAGTTCGGGCACTTGTCGTCGCAGTTGTTGACGCCGTCACCGTCGTCATCCAGATCGGCGCAGCTCGGAGCAACCGGAGCCGGAGCCGGCACGGCAGCGACCGGGGCCGGGCCCAGCGGGATCACGACACCGACCGAAGCCAGCACGTCGCCGAACCAGTCTTCGCTCGGAGCAGCAATGCTCTGGTCGTCGAAGTCAGCGCGGTAGGCCACTTCGGCACGCACGGCGACGCGCTTTTCGAAGGTGGTCTGCAGACCGACGCCGAGCTTGGCGGCGAAGTTGCCGTCCTTGCGCTCACGCGGACCGTTGGTGTTCAGCGCTGCGTACTCTTCTTCCGACTTCTGGTAACCCAGGCCGAACAGCAGGTACGGGTTCCAGCCGCGGCCTTCCTGGATGAAGTGGCGACGCAGATCGACGGACGCGCCGTACTGGCTCCAGTTCAGATCCTGGTTGGCATCGAAGTTCGGGTTCTGGTAGTTCAGCTCGCCATCCAGCGACCAGTTGGGGCTGATGAACTTACCGAGGCCCAGGGTAACGAACGGAGCGTCGTTGGTCAGACGGTCGCTATCCTGGAAGTTGAAGCCGGCCGAACCGGTCAGGTACCAGCGGTCGTCAAAATCCTGCGCCGATGCAGCCTGGGCGAAAGCCAGACCGCCCAGCAGCGCGGCAGTAAGGATCTTCTTGTTCATTGAGTACAGCTCCTATTTCGGGGGTATGAAACCGGTAGAGGCATGGGCCAGCACTACTGCGTCGTTTTCAGACTGCCGATTCAGCACGCCACCGCCGCGAACATTATGCTCAGGCGAGTGAAGGTGATGTTAACAGTCCCGTAACATGTGAAGACGACCGCCAGACCTCTACCGGGTCCAGCTGGTGGCACCCTATACAGGTTGATGAAATTCCGCAAGACCCAGCAATGACAAGGGTTTTGCGCAATTCAGGCGGCGTCACGACACATTTTTCACGTTAGGGTTCAAATCGCGATTGCGCCTTGATTCAGCGCAAAAACAGCGACGTCGTGATCCGTATGATGGGGAAGATTCCCCCGTTCCGGAGCCGATATGAAAGCCGTGGGATTGACCCAGTATCTGCCGATTGAAGACCCCGCCGCGCTGCAGGACCTCAGCATCGCCCCGCCCGGCAGCCCGCAGGGACGTGACCTGCTGGTGCGGGTACACGCTGTTTCGGTCAATCCCGTGGACACCAAACAGCGCGCCCCGCGCGCGCAGCTGGAGGATCCGCCGCGCGTGCTGGGCTACGACGCGGCCGGCGTCGTTGAAGCCGTAGGTCCCGACGTCACCGCCTTCGCCGCGGGCGACGAGGTGTATTACGCCGGCGATGTCACCCGCTCCGGTTGCAATGCGCAATATCACTGGGTGGACGAGCGGCTGGTCGGACGCAAACCCACCACGCTGGATTTCGCCGAGGCCGCGGCGTTGCCGTTGACCACGCTGACCGCCTGGGAACTGCTGTTCCAGCGCATGCCGCTGCACTTTGAAGACAGCCGCCATCGCGGCCAGCACCTGCTGATCATCGGCGGCGCCGGCGGTGTCGGTTCGATCGCCATCCAGCTGGCACGGCATGCCGGCTTCACCGTGATCGCGACCGCCTCGCGCGAGGAAACCCGCGCGTGGTGCCTGCAGATGGGCGCCGACCACGTGATCGATCATCGCCAGCCACTGGCTGCCCAGCTGCAGGCACTGGGCATTGCGCAGGTGCAGGTCGCGCTCAACCTTGCCGATACCGATCATTACTGGGAGACCCTGGGCGAGCTGCTGGCACCGCAGGGGCATGTCGGCCTGATCGTCGAGCCACGCGGGCCGCTGCGCATCGGCGATCCCTACAAAGCCAAGTGCATCGGCATCCATTGGGAGTTCATGTTCGCGCGCGCGCGTTTCCAGACCGGGGACATGATCGAGCAGCACCGCATCCTCAGCCGTGCGGCCAGCCTGATCGACGCCGGCGAGCTGCGCACGACCGCGCACACGCACCTGGGCACGATCAATGCCGCGAACCTGCGCGAAGCGCACCGCCAGCTGGAAGGTGGCGGCGTGATCGGCAAGCTGGTGCTGTCCGGCTGGGGGTAGTCGCGCGGCAACGTGTCAGCGCGCATTCGCCTTCATCTGTATCTGTCGGCGGCGCCCGGTGCCGCCTACAGTCAGTGGCCCTTCCGGTGAATCCGCCATGCCCACGTCCCTGCCCCTGCGCCTGCTGCAACTCCTGCTCGGTCTGTTCCTGTACGGCTTCGGCGCGGCGGTGATGATCCGCGCGGCGATCGGGGTGGCGCCCTGGGATGTGCTTTCCCAGGGCATCGCGCTGCAGACGCCGCTGTCCTTCGGCGTGGCCACCAATGTGATCGGCGCGCTGGTGCTGTTGCTGTGGTGGCCGATCCGGCAGAAGCCCGGCCTGGGCACCGTACTCAACGTGATGCTGATCGGCCCCAGCGCGCAGTTCGGGCTGTGGCTGCTGCCGGAGGTGCATGGCCTGGCCTGGCAGATCCCGATGTTCGTCTGCGGCCTGCTGCTGGTCGCGCTCGCCACCGGCCTGTACATCGGCGCGCGCTTCGGCCCCGGCCCCCGCGACGGCCTGATGACCGGCCTGCATGCCCGCACCGGCTGGCCGATCTGGATCGTGCGCAGCGCGATCGAAGGCACCGTGCTGCTGATCGGCTGGTGGCTGGGCGGCAACGTCGGCGTGGGCACCCTCGCTTTCGCCCTGCTGATCGGCCCGCTGTGTGGGGTCACCCTGCCGCTGTTCGGCATCCGCAAGCCTGGGCCGGCCGCCGTCGCGCCATAACAGCACCGGTGCCGGACCGGCGATCGGCACCGGCCGTGGCGCCTGCGCTTGCTCTTCAGAGGCATTCGCGGCACCCTGCGGGCTTCCGTACGCAAGCGTATCCACATGTCGCCAGCCGCCGAATCCACCGCCTACCCGCATCTGTTCGCTCCGCTCGATCTGGGCTTCACGCAGCTGCGCAACCGGGTCCTGATGGGGTCCATGCACACCGGCCTGGAAGACCGCGCGCGCGATTTTCCGCGGCTGGCGGCGTATTTCGCCGAGCGGGCCGCGGGCGGCGTCGGCCTGATCGTCACCGGCGGCTTCGCGCCCAACGTGGTCGGCTGGCTCAAGCCGTTCGGCGGCAAGCTGTCCTGGCCCTGGGAGGTGCGACCGCATCGCCAGGTCACCCGGGCCGTGCACGACAACGGCAGCAAGATCTGCCTGCAGCTGCTGCATGCCGGCCGCTACGCCTACCACCCCCTCTCGGTGGCACCTTCCAAGCTGAAGGCGCCGATCAACCCGTTCACCCCGCGGGCGCTGTCCGCGCGCGGCGTGGACCGCCATATCGCCGATTACGCACGCAGCGCGCGGCTGGCCCGCGAAGCCGGCTACGACGGCGTCGAGGTGATGGGCTCGGAAGGCTATCTGATCAATGAGTTCATCGCGCCGCGTACCAACCAGCGCACCGACCGCTGGGGCGGCGACGCGGCACAGCGCATGCGCTTCGCGGTGGAGATCGTGCGCCGCATCCGCGAGGCCTGTGGGCCGGACTTCATCATCATCTACCGGCTTTCGCTGGTGGACCTGGTACCCGACGGCAGCAACTGGGCCGAGATCGTGCAGCAGGCGCAGGCCATCGAAGCGGCGGGCGCGACCCTGATCAACTCCGGCATCGGCTGGCACGAGGCGCGCATCCCGACCATCGCCACCTCGGTCCCGCGCGGCGCCTTTGCCGGGGTCACCGCCAAGCTCAAGCCGCATGTCCGCGTGCCGGTGATCGCGACCAACCGCATCAACATGCCCGACGTTGCCGAGCGCATCCTCGCCGCGGGCGGTGCCGACATGGTCTCGCTGGCGCGACCGCTGCTGGCCGATCCGCAGTGGGCCAACAAGTCGCGCGCCGGCCGCCCCGAGGCGATCAACACCTGCATCGCGTGCAACCAGGCCTGCCTGGACCACGTATTCGAGAACAAGACGGCCAGCTGCCTGGTCAACCCGCGCGCCGTGCACGAGACCGAGCTGGTCTACCGCCCGACCACCGCCTCGCGCCGCATCGCCGTGGTCGGCGCCGGTCCGGCCGGGCTGGCCTGCGCGACCGTGGCTGCCGAGCGTGGCCACGCGGTGACGCTGTTCGATGCCGGCAGCGAGATCGGCGGGCAGTTCAACGTCGCCAAGCGCATCCCGGGCAAGGAAGAATTCCACGAGACGCTGCGCTATTTCCGCCACAAGCTGGGCGAGACCGGCGTCGAGGTGAGGCTGGACACCGTGGCCGACGTGGCCGCGTTGGCCGGTTTCGACGCGGTGGTGATCGCGACCGGCATCACCCCGCGCCGGGTCGATTTCCCCGGCGCCGACCATCCCAAGGTGGTCAGCTACCTGGATGTGCTGCTCGGCAGGGTCCAGGTGGGCGAGCAGGTGGCGATCATCGGCGCCGGCGGCATCGGCTTCGATGTCGGCGAGTTCCTGGTCCACGAGGGGCCCTCCTCCGCGCTGGACCCGGCGCGCTGGATGGCCGAGTGGGGGGTGGACCCGACGTTCGAGGGCCGCGGCGCGCTCGCCAAACCGGCACCTGAAGCCCCTGCGCGCAAGGTCTGGCTGCTGCAGCGCAGCCCGGGCAAGCCCGGCGCCCGCCTGGGCAAGACCACCGGCTGGATCCACCGCGCCACGCTCAAGGCCAAGGGCGTGAGCATGCTCGGTGGCGTTGAGTACCTGGGCGTGGATGACAGCGGCCTGCGCATCCGCGTGGACGGTGAGGAACAGCTGCTGCCGGTGAGCCATGTGGTGGTCTGCGCCGGGCAGGAACCGCGCCGTGATCTGCACGCCGCGCTGCAGGCAACCGGCATCCAGGCACAGCTGATCGGCGGCGCGGATGTCGCCGCCGAACTCGACGCCAAGCGCGCGATCGATCAGGGCAGCCGGGTCGCCGCTGCCCTCTGATCCGGGTCCAAACGGACCTGAATACGGGGCTGAACCGCCGATTCAGCCCCACCTTCGAACCTGAATGTCAAGCTTTCGGGTTCAGGATGTATTGGGAAATCCCCCCCTATCGTGCGCCAACTTTCCCGCTCACCACCCAGTTCGAGTGAGCGCGCGGACCCCACGTCTTCTTTCGGGTCCGCCCCCGGGCGGCCCCGATGGTCGCCTCCCCATGACGCCAAGTCGTACCCACGCCCCGTCCGCACGATCGGATGGAACAGCCAGGTGCGGCCCACACGGAGCAAGGAGATTTATGAAACTGGCCTGGATTCTCTGGCTGTCACAGTTGTTGCCGCAGCCTGCCGCCGATTCGTTGTGCCTGAGCACGACCGTCTACCTCGAAGCGCGTGACCAGACCCTGCGCGGCCAGCAAGCCGTCGCGGAAGTGGCGCTGCGCCGCCTGGACAGCGGCCTCTGGGGCGACTCGATGTGCCAGGTGGTGACCGCGCGCAAGCAGTTCGCCCCGACCATCGTCGCGCCCGGCACCCAGCTCGGCAACGCCGATGCCTGGCAGGAAGCGATGACCGTCGCCTTCGACGCCGAACGCAACTGGGCCCTGCCGGCCGGTGAGCGCAAGGAGATCGTGCCCGGCGCCAGCCACTTCGCGGCCCTGGCGATCGCCAACCCGAGCTGGCGCAATGCCTACCAGGTGGCCACGATCGGCGATCACACCTTCTACCGCGTGCAGAAACTCAAGCCACGCGCGTCGTAACGATCTGTTACGGCCATACCGTTGAGGATGCGGGGCCGGCTCTGGAATAGTGGGCGGCTCACCTTCCACCCATCCGCAACGGAGTTCCCATGAAGCTGTACAGCAAGCCCGGAGCCTGCTCCACCGCCGATCACATCGCCCTGCAGTGGACCGGCCAGCCGTTCGAGGTGGAACTGCTCGACAAGGACACCCTGAAGGCGCCGCCGTTCCTGGCCCTCAATCCGGCCGGCTCGGTGCCGGTGGTGGTCGATGGCGATTTCGTGCTGACCCAGAACGCGGCCATCATGGGCTACATCGCCGATACCTACCCGCAGGCCGGCCTGACCGGTGACGGCAGCCCGAAGCAGCGCGCCGAAGCCACCCGTTGGCTGTCCTTCGTCAACTCCGACCTGCACCCGGCGTTCAAGCCGCTGTTCGGGCCGGGCACCTTCATCGAAGACGACACCCAGTACGACGCGCTCCGCGCCGCCGCCCGCAAGCGCCTGCGCGCCCTGTTCGAGCGCGCCGATGCGCAGTTGGCCGACCGCCCTTGGCTGGCCGGCTTCCGCAGCTTCGCCGATCCGTACTTCTACATCACCCTGCGCTGGGCTGCAGGCGCGAAGATCGACCTGAGCGGCCTGGACAACCTTGCCGCCTTCAAGCAGCGCATGGAAGCCGATACCGGCGTGCAGGCAGTGCTGAAGGCCGAAGGCCTGAACTGACCGGTGCGTGTGATCTAGACGTACAAGAAAAAGCCCGGCAGTGCCGGGCTTTTTCGTTTCCAGCGCGGGCGGCGATCAGCCAACGATCTCGACCACAGTGCCCTCGGCATCGCGCAGTTCGCTCGGCTCCACCACCACCTGCAGCGCCGGCCAGCCCGGGATCGCATAGGTGCCACGGCGCGGCATGACCGTGGCGACCAGCGCCTGCACCGTGGCCGGTGCCAGCTGGCATTCCAGCGCATCGCCCTCGACCACCAGTGCATTGGCGGCCGCCGGCGACAGCGTGATCTGCCGATCGTTGCTGACCAGCGTCAACGGCTGCCCGAACAGCAACCGCGCCGGCAGCAGCGCGAGCAGCGATTCCACCTGACGCGCGCCCAGCGTTATGGTCAACTGCTGCCCAGCGCCCTCGCCCTGCACCGACCAACCCAGCTTTTCCAGGAACAGATAGGCCGTCTGCGAGCCTTCGCGTGCCGCGCCCTCGGCCACCGCGGCAGCGAGCGCGGGGTCGTCCAGCAACGAGCCACGCGCGATATCGGTGATCCACAGCGGCATCTTCGGCAGCAGCGTCTCGAGCACGCCGGTGGTCGACCAGCGCTTCACCGCATCCATCTCGTCATCGGTCAGCCCGACCACCTGCAGGAACTCCAGCGACCCGTTGGGCGTCTCGCGCGGCGGCAGCTGCGGGTCGCGCAGGAAGGCGATGTGCCGCAGCAACGTATCGGTGTCGGCGGCGATCGGCCCGCCTGCATTGAGGTAGTGGCCCTGCTGGAACACCTTGCCGTTGGCGAACACGTAGCGCGCCAGGTTCTGCAGGAAGTTCATCGCCCACGCCGGCGGCTCGCTGCCCGCCGCGGCGGCAACCCGGAAGCTCAGCTCGAAGCCGTAGCCACTGGTGTCAGGATCATCGCTCTCCTTTTCATACAGCTCGGAGAAGCCGTAGCTGACGAAGTGCCAGTGCGGCAGCGGCGCATCGTTCCAGTACGCGCTGATGCCGTCCAGCGGATCCTCGCCACCGAGCAGCGAGCGCAGCACCGGGCCGTAATGCTGCGGCGCCTGCGTGGGATACACCGCCTTCAACGCGGCATCGATGGCATCCCACCCGGGTGCGCCGTCGTCCTCGATCTCATCCACCATCGCTACTCTCCCGCACACGAAACAGCACGCATTCTAAACAGCGTGCTGCCTGGCCGCCGTCGACGTACCGTCTCAGGCGATCACGGGCTCGCTCTGCAGCAGCGCGCGCGTCTCTTCCAGCCAGCGATTCGCCAGCGCCGGGCTTTTCGCCTTGCTGATCGCGGCGGCCATGTCCGGCCACAGTTTCTCCAGGCTGCCGGCATCGGTGCAACGCTCGACTTTCAACTGCATGAAATAGCCCTTGAGACCAAGGTGCCTGCGCACCGATTCGCTCATCCAGTCGTACAGACGCTTGTAGAGCTCCGGGTCCTGCTCGCGCCCGGCGGTCAGCGCCGCGGCGACGACCGGTGCGGCACTGCCGCCGACGATCTCGATCAGGCCCATCGCCGAGAGCTGCGCCAGCGCATCGTCCGGCGCACGGAGGCCCGGCAACAGCGCGGTCAACGCGGTGTCATCGCGCTGACCATCGACCATCAGCAGAATGGATCGCAGCGCCGGCGGCAGGCGCCGCGCACGATCCTCGATTTCCTGACGGCCAGCGACCGTCTTGGCATGGATGTACGCCATGTGCTCCCCCTTTCACGTGGTGCCGTGCTGCGCCGCTTCGACCCACGGCCGATACGCGTACGCCCCCTTGCGATTACTCGACGGACATCCCGGGGCCGCCCTAGCCGTATCCCCCGGCGCCGGCACTTCCCCCCTCTGCGGGTAATCACGTCCGGAGCTTACTCCAGGGCGGCGGTTCCCGCAGGCGTAGACGCCGATCGGTGGCTGCCATGGACGTCCGCCTGCCTCCTCAGACTAAAAACTCAAGAACAAGGCGACATCACTCTGGAGCAGCAACACCATTATTTCCCAAGGTCCTCCATGTCAAGAATCACGTCTCCGAACGTGCGCTTTGCTGGTGGACCAAGAGATCGCAGGGGCCGAACTACCAGCGGCGCGTGCACCTCACCCAAAAGAAGATCCTCTGTTGTTCCATCAGTTTGCCTAGCCATGAACTTTCCCACCAGCGAGACCCAGGAATAGGCATGCTGATTGAATATCCTCTCTTGAGCTTCAATGGGACCTCGCAACTTGACAGCCACCTCTTCCTGGACTCCCGCCTCGAACAACTCCTTCGACGAATAAAGAACGAACGTCTCTCGCTCTACCGTCAGATACCCCTCTAATCGAACCACCCTTTCTTCGTAAGACGAAGGACTTGCCGCAAGTGATCGAAAACTCGCGCGACATGGCGTTTCGACTGTACTACCGCAATCCTGGTTTTCCCCGATGGGGGCGGCTCGCTGCTGACATCCCAGCAGTACGACTGCAAACAGCATGAGTCCCACACCCACGAACTTTTCCATGAACATCGATTCCTCCAAGCTACGGGATCCCTGCAGAAGTACTCCCTTAGTCATCTGCGCGAGACGATGAGGATGCAGCGATCCCCATGCCAGCGCCGTACAGCGTATACGCAGCTCGCCACCAGACAGTCAACTGGATCCACTGCGCGCGCCCGCCCGTCCCCTGATCCCATAAATACGCCAGTGCACCACCCTGGCTGTACAGGTAGTGCCGATTCTTGCCGCTGCCCGCATCGATCACCGAACTGCGGCGGCCGTCGCCGTCGTACCGGTAGCGCTCCAGCGAGGTTGCCACGCGCAGCCGGTTACCGAAGTCAAACTGGTAGCCCTGCCCGTTCTTGAGCGACAGGTTGCCCTGCACGTCGTAGCCCAGGCCGATGATGGCCGCACCGCCGGCGTTGCGCACGACGGTGAGGCGGTTGCTGCCGTCGTAGTCATAGCGGCGCTGACCTTTGCCCGGCTGGGTCCAAGTGCGCAGGTTGTCCAGCGCGTCGTGCGACCCCACCTTCCTCTTCGCCAAGCTTCGGTGGAAACTGGATTCTGATCCACCGGACGTAGGCACGAATCCCGACCATCGTCTCTAGTCGGATGACGATGCTTGCCACGCGCACGGATGTAGACCGGATCAAGGTAACCCGAGAAACCGCACGCCCTTCGGATTCTCGTGAGAGCAGATAGCGATAAAACGGCGACGGCGTCTCTTCCGAGCCCAGCGGCAGGCCGGTCAGTCGGAGGTCACTTCAATCAGTAGCCAGTCCAACTGGTCCAATGCGATCACATACTCGCCATCCTGCCTCTCAAGAAGCGCGTGATCGAACGGCGGCCCCTCTTTGTACCAAGCTCCCGACATGGATACGAACCTGTCCAAGGCGTAGCCCTGTCCATCTCCTGGGTAAGGTAACAGCTTACCTGACAAGCAGTCGACGACGTTGTCCCCCACCGGTTGGCATCTTATTTGATGCGTAGCCTTATCGCTCGGAAAAGAGAATCGGCTGCTTCCGCCATGCAGATCGGCGCCATTCCCATAGACAACAAGTCTGACCGGCTGTCCCGAAAACGGGATGGTCCCCTCGACAATCGCTTCCCAGGATGCCTGCGCCCAATCATCCAGAAGGCTGGGCTGGTTTGCTCCCACCTGAAGGCTGCTCACATCTGTCCAACCAGCGTTGAGCAGCTTGAGGAAAGCTCTTACCGAGACTTCTATTTCGTTCATTTTATCCCAGCATCCTTTAGGGCTTGTTCCTCTTGGTCATGCTTGTAGCCGCCAGCGCAGCGGTCAATCAGGATACGGTACAGAATAGAGTGGGGCAGAAGGCGGCGACAATCAGAGTCGGAACCCCTCAGACTGGGCTGCCCTGCCAATGATGCGATAGGCGCCAGCCGAATCGAGCTGCGGGATCACTGTCGCCGCTAGCTAGCGATCGTGAGTACATACTCCCCCCCGCCAGTTGCCACACAGGCAACAGACGCTGGAAACGGGAGTGGATGGGGTTTTCGAACATCCACCTTAACTTCCCACACCGAGCTATCCTGCTCTAAATCTTCTTGTGAGAGTTGCAATTCAACAACTGATTTTCCGATAGAGATCAATAACGCCCCCCCAGCACCCAAATAGACGCCTTCAACATCCATCCCAATGAAAGAATATATATCCGCCAGAAACTTCGACCTACCATAAAAGAAGTCTTGCTCCGATATGCCAGTCAAACTATCGCCTGCGCGAACCTTAGCGGTACACGAAAAGACTACATCCACATACACTGAAGATTCCAGAGAATTCACACGCCTTATAAACCTAAGCGCCACTTCAATACTACTTACCCAGAACGAATCAAACTGCGCTTCCGCCAACATCTTCTTTAGCGCATCACTTGCCGAATCCGGGTCCGCCCAAGCCACCTCAGTCAATCCACCCATTATTATTTCTTCCTATAGAAAATGTGACTACCCGTACGCTGCTCAGCCCTTGGGATATTTCCAAAATTCCTACCATTCTCTGGATTTACAGGCTGACGGGGATGACCTTCGCGCGTTACTGACACTCTTGGCTCATGTTTGGGCCCACCATCCATAACTCGCACATCCATCTTCATGGATGGAACATTATGAAGAGTACCCGACTCGGTCCCTGAGTCGTTGGATATCTTCACACCCTTGTGTCCCGCGCCCTCCAGGGCTGACCTGGTGTCGGCCGGACTATTTCCGACTCTTACCCCTCCAACGGTAGGACCTCCAATCTCCGACCCCATCGCTCTCGTGAAGGGCGCCGCGATTGATCTGATGATGCCTGGCAAAGTGAAGCCACCTAAAGCCACAGTTGCAAGAGCCGTCCCATTGTAGTGAAAGGCATCATCTCCGAGCTCATTCCCGAATCCTGGATTCCCCATTTGATCAACGTTCGAGAACCACTCTTCATCACGGCCGTCAGGGTCGGTAAATTTATATGGGTTACCTAATACATAAGAGTATCGGTTGAATTTTCCGCCAGCCTTTAAGTCCACGGCTACCGGATCCACCGACAAGAACACCCCCACCGTCGGATCCATATACCGCTGCTGCATGTACGTCAGCCCGGTACTGCCATCCATCACGTGCCCGGTATACCCCACCCCGTCCTGTGCGGCACCGATGCTCGCGCCATACGGCGTGTACGCCGTCCGCAGCACCACCGCCGCCTGCTCATTGGTCTCTGCCACCGGGCTACCCAGTGCATCGGTGTGCTGGTAGCGCACACTGACTGCCCCACTGCCAGCAACCTTGCGCGCTGCCACCAGGCTGCCCGCCAGCTGGATGTACTGGGTGCGCTCACCCCTCCCCTGATCCCATAGATATGCCAGTGCACCACCCTGGCTGTACAGGTAGTGCCGGTGCTTGCCGCTGCCCGCATCGATCACCGAACTGCGGCGGCCGTGGCCGTCGTACCGGTAGCGCTCCAGCGAGGTTGCCACGCGCAGCCGGTTGCCGAAGTCGAACTGGTAGCCCTGCCCGTTCTTGATCAACAGGTTGCCCTGCACGTCGTAGCCCAGGCCGATGATGGCCGCACCGCCGGCGTTGCGCACGACGGTGAGCCGGTTGCTGCCGTCGTAGTCATAGCGGCGCCGGCCCTCGCCCGGCTGGGTCCAGGTGCGCAGGTTGTCCAGCGCGTCGTGCGACACCGCCCTCCTCGAACCGCGGGCGTTGCCCAAGCGGGCGCTTGCGCACCTCCCAGCCCTTGAGCTGGAAGATCCGCTGCACCGGGTTCTTGTTCATGCCCAGCAGGGCGGCCACGGTCCTGTAGCCGAACGATGGCTCAGCTTCAATTATGGTTTTGATCGGCTCGGCCAACTCGGGGCTCACCCGCGCCGGTGCCTTCTTCGGCTAGTAGTACACGCTACGTCGGGCCACGCCGAACCACTGGCACGGCTTGGCCATCGACACTACGAAACCCTCGTCCTTGAGTCCCTGCTGGATCGAGAGCATCAGCTCGTCCTTGCCCAGCAGGGAGGCCAGTTTCTTTCGGGCGCCGATCTCCAGCATCGCCTCGCCGTAGGCCTCCTGCAGATCCCTCAGCTGGCGCTCGTACTGCTCGCGTACGTCCTCAGGCTTGGCCCGCAGGGCGTTCTCCATGCCTGCTTGCCATCGTCCACCCAGCTCTCGATCTCTGCCGGCGTCAGGTCGAACGGGCGGCTCGCAGCGGCCACCGTCGTCTTGCCTTGGATGACCTCAAGGACCAGGGCTGACTTGCGCCGGGCCGTCCAACGCTTGATCTCTTCTTCCATCACTTCGCTCATCGGTGTCTCCTTGGAGGAAAACAACACCTGAGCAGGAAATCAGTAGGTCATTACACCCTATCTTGGACAAACAGTTATTTCACCATCATCAACAACCAATCGCTTTTCTGGGCACCCCTTTAGTTCAGCATCCAATGTCACCACCTGAAATGCCTGTTTTAGCGCAGAACAAAGCTCATTGGTTTGAACTTCAATCGGTGCCTCAGCAACCTTGCGCCAGAAATCACCCAGTGGCAAAGAGGGGGCGTGCGACAACGTTTCAATTGAGCGCAAAATCCAGACGTCGCAATTGGAGGCTGCAACTCCTCCAATAATTTTCACCACAGCCGCGCCGGTCACAGATTGATCATTGTTCACAGAATCCCCTTAACTGCCATCGATTGGTTGTGTAGGCCCTCTACCGGGAGTTCCTCCAGTGGAGTTCGGCTGATAGCGGTGTTGATGAGGATTCGGATGGGTGCCAGGGCGTCCATGATCTGTGGTGCCCCCGCTTCATGTAGCTCCGCGCACTGTGCCGCCTTCGACTAAGTACCGACACGCGGACGCCCCCTTGCGATTACTCGAAAGACATCACAGGTAGTCCCTGCCGTACACCCCGGGCTGGCACCTTCCCCTCTGCGGGCAATCACGTCGGGAGCTTACTCTAGGGAGGCGGCGCATGAGGATGCGGCGCAGCATTAGTGGACAGCACGTATGGGGAGGCAGCAGGCTAGAACTGGTAGCGAGCACGAGCACCGATCGCCAGCGCTATCAGTGGACCAGCGATTATCCGCAACGCATCCACCAACGCCGCTCGCACAGGCTGCCCCATCTTCCGCGACATCCTCGAATAGCCAAAGAAGCCGGAAAAACGTCCTTTCAGCGCCGCTCTGAGGTAGTAAGACTTAGCCTTCGATGCGTCCATTGGCACGCTTTCCTCAAAGTACTGCGCAAACCCCAACAGAACCTCAGGAGTCAATTCATGATCCGCAGCGATCTGGAGAAACCGAAGTGACTCTGCGTACGCGCGCCGCTTGAGAGATACCCGCGCAAGACTCGTGAAAGTGATGGAATTTGGTGCGATCAACGATGCGCGCCTATAGCTATCCAGAGCTTTATCAAGATCAACGCAGAGATCCGGTCCGCCCTCCTCAAATATCATCCCTCGGCACATGTAGCCGTCCAATCGATGCCTCTCATCCATCGAACTGGTCAGTGAGTCAGCCAAGCGCAGCGCCTGGTGCGCTTGCCCATGCTCCAAAAGCTGGACTGCCTGTTTAAAATCCGCATGCACATTCTTCATGGATTCGGAATCTCCCGCATCTTCGCCTTAGTTTCCCGCATCGCACCATCCTTTACTTGCTGTATTCTCTCCTGTTGCTGAATGCGCTGCATGCTTGGTCTTTCGCCATTGCATAGGCCGATGCCAACGCAGGCATAATACAGGGTTTCCCTGGCCGCCTTGGACTTCTGCAGCGCGCTCCCCGTGCCTAATGCCGTCTCCCAGAGGACAGGTGTCGCACTTGCGGAAAGGGCAGCAGCAGAGGGAGCTGCAGTGACTGTTACCGCAGGCAGAGTTACTGTTCTGGTCAACTCACCAGCTCGAACTGCTTGGTCAATTGAAGTGTCGCGGCGCAGCGCCTCCACGGTCGTCAATTTGAAGAAACTCGGCTGCGGCCCTAGCACCGGCTTGGGCGCACTTACTGTCACCGTCGGAAGGGTTTTTGGGAGAGGTGCTGGTTTCGGCATATTTGAATCCACCGCTTCGCGACCATCAGGGTCTACATAACCGTGAGGACTACGATCCGCGTACCAATATCTATGGAAAGCACCTATAGGGCTCTGGAGTGTTGATACCGGGTCAATCGACAAGAACTGACCGAGACCCGAATCGTAGTACCGCTGCTGCATATACGTCAGCCCGGTACTGCCATCCATCACGTGCCCGGTATACCCCACCCCGTCCTGTGCGGCACCGATGCTCGCGCCATACGGCGTGTACGCCGTCCGCAGCACCACCGCCGCCTGCTCATTGGTCTCCGCCACCGGACTGCCCAGCGCATCGGTGTGCTGGTAGCGCACACTGACTGCCCCACTGCCAGCAACCTTGCGCGCTGCCACCAGGCTGCCCGCCAGCTGGATGTACTGGGTGCGCTCACCCGTCCCCTGATCCCATATATATGCCAGTGCACCACCCTGGCTGTACAGGTAGTGCCGGTTCTTGCCGCTGCCCGCATCGATCACCGAACTGCGGCGGCCGTGGCCGTCGTACCGGTAGCGCTCCAGCGAGGTTGCCACGCGCAGCCGGTTGCCGAAGTCGAACTGGTAGCCCTGCCCGTTCTTGATCGACAGGTTGCCCTGCACGTCGTAGCCCAGGCCGATGATGGCCGCACCGCCGGCGTTGCGCACGACGGTGAGCCGGTTGCTGCCGTCGTAGTCATGGCGGCGCTGGCCCTCGCCCGGCTGGGTCCAGGTGCGCAGGTTGTCCAGCGCGTCGTAACCGAAGCGGTAACAGCCGTCACCGCCGAAGGCCGGTGAGTACGCCGCCGTAAGACGGTCCTGCGCGTCGTACTGCATCTGGCGATTGTGACCACTGCCCCGGACCAGGTCGTTGATCGCGGTGACGTTCCCGTTGGTATCGAAGCTGGTCTGCAGATCCAGCGTGCCGGTATCGGTACTGCGTGACGGCAACAGCCGGGCGTTCTGCTGCATCTGGTGAACGATGCCGTTGCCATACACGAACTGCTTCACTGCGCCGTTGGGGTAGTACTGCACGCCGGTCGCAAAGGTGCCGGCCTGGCTCGGTTGACCGAGCGCATTGGGGGCATACGTTACCTGCAGGCCTTGCGGGAAGGTCTGCACGGCAAGGTGGCCATTGCTGTTGTACCCCTGCCCCAGGCTCAGGTCGAGCACGCCCTGCTGGGTGAGCGTTTCGCCCGTCAGCAAGCGGCGCTTGTTGTAGACATAGGTATTGACCACCGCCGGCGTACCGTCGCCGTTCTGGGTGGTGATCTGCGCTGGCAGACCGTCGGGCGTATACGCCCAGCTCTGGTTGCCGCGCCCGTCCGGGAAGGTGAGCGTGCTGGGACGGTTGCGTGCATCGTAAGTACGGCGCACGACGCGGCCGCTGGCCTCGGCGGCCGCGCGATCGCAACTCTGCGTATTCGGCAGAGACAGGCTCGACGCACTTTAGGCGACGGCACGCATCACCAACGGCCACGTCGGCCAGCCGCCCGGAAGGCGGCTGGCACTCCCTCAGCTGCCCAGCGCGCGGCGGATCTCGTCCAACGCCGCCGGGTCATCCAGGGTCGACAGATCGCCCGGATCACGCTCCTCGGCCAGCGCCTGCAGCGAGCGCCGCAGCAGCTTGCCCGAGCGCGTCTTGGGCAGCGCGTTGACGATATGGATGTGGGCCGGCCGCGCGACCGCGCCGAGGGTGTTGGTCACCCGCTGCATCATCTCTGCCGCCACGGCGCTGCTGTCTCCCTGCAGGGCCTGTTTGAGGGTGACGAACACCAGTGGCACCTGGCCCTTGAGTTCATCCTTGACCCCGATCACGGCGGCCTCGGCCACCAGCGGATGGCCGGCGATGCACTCCTCGATCTCGCGCGTGCCCAGGCGGTGCCCGGCCACGTTGATGACATCGTCGGTGCGGCCCAGGATGAAGGTGTAGCCGTCTTCGTCCTGGATCGCCCAGTCGAGCGAGCTGTACAGCAGCTCCTTGAAGTGGCTGAAGTAACTCTGGATGAAGCGCGCATCGTCCTTCCAGACGGTGGTCATGCAGCCCGGCGGCAATGGCGGGATCATCACCAGCACGCCCTTCTGCCCCGGCGCGACGGTCTCGCCGGTGTTCTCGTCGATGACCTTCATCCGGTAGCCGAGGTTCGGGAAACCGGGCGAGCCGAAGCGCACCGGTTTCATGTCCACGCCCGGCAGCAGGGTCAGTGCCGGCCAGCCGGTTTCGGTCTGCCAGTAGTTGTCGATGATCGGCTTGCCGAGTGCGTCGTTGATCCAGTGCGCGGTCGGCTCGTCGAGCGGTTCGCCGGCGAGGAAGACGTACTTCAATGCCTCCAGATCGTGGCGGCGGATGAAATCGGCGTCATGTTTCTTGAGCACGCGGATCGCGGTCGGCGAGGAGAACAGCGTGCGCACGCCGTACTGTTCGCACAGCGCCCACCAGATGCCCGGGTCCGGGTTGGTCGGCAGCCCTTCGTACAGCAGCGAGGTGCAGCCGCCGATCAGTGGGCCGTAGACGTTGTAGGAATGCCCGACCGCCCAGCCCACATCCGAGGTGGAGAACATCACTTGGCCGGGTTTGCAGTCGAACACGGTCTCCATCGACTGCGCCATCGCGACCGCGTAGCCGCCGACATCGCGCTGCACGCCCTTCGGCTTGCCGGTGGTGCCGGAGGTGTAGAGCAGATAGCTCGGCTCGCTGGATTCCAGCCACACCACCGGCACATCCTGGTCGCCCACTTCGGCACGCAGCGTGGCGTAATCGACGTCGCGGCCGGGCACCTTCGGTTCGGCCGGGTCCAGACCGCGCGAGACGATCAGCACGTGCGGTGGCGGCGAAGCGGCTTCGGCGCAGGCGGCATCGACCATCGCCTTGTACGGAATCACTTTGCCGCCGCGCTTGCCGGCGTCGGCGGCGATCAGCAGCTTGGGTTCGGCGTCATCGATGCGCAGTGCCAGGTTGTGCGCGGCGAAGCCGCCGAACACCACCGAGTGGATCGCCCCGATGCGCGCGCAGGCCAGCATCGCGAACACGGCTTCGGCCATGTTCGGCATGTAGATCACCACGCGGTCGCCACGCTGCACGTCCAGCCGCTGCAGCACGGCGGCGAAGGCATTCACTTCGCGGTGCAGCTCGCGGTAAGTGATCTCGCGGGTGACGCCGGTTTCGCTGGAGACCGCGACCAGCGCGAGCTGATCCGGGCGATCGACCAGATGGCGGTCGACCGCGTTGTAGCAGAGGTTGGTTTCACCGCCGACGAACCAGCGCCGGAACGGCGGGGTGCTGTAATCGAGGATCTGCTGCGGCGGTGTATGCCAGTAGATGCGCTGGGCCTCTTCGCCCCAGAACGCCTCGGGTTCATCGACCGAACGTCGATAGACATCTTCGTAACGCATGACAGCCCTCCCAGACAAAGTCATGGGATCGAGCATAGTCCGATGGCGGCGCGCGGGCCGTCCGACCTTGGTCGTACGTAGTGCCGGCCGCTGGCCGGCTCCTTGCACTGCCGGGGACCTGTAGAGCCGGCCAGCGGGCGGCACTACCGGGAATACGCGAACGACCGTGCCGGGAATACGCAGCCGACGGTGCGGACAAAAAAACGCCGGGCAGTGCCCGGCGTTTCCTCAATCCGTACCGACCAACGGTATTCGCGCCGTCCTGGCGCTCACCCTTCGGGCCGGCGCTTCGCACCGTTGAGAACGGCTCCTGCCGTTCTCTTCGGCACCCACCCGTGTGAGTGATCAACCCAGCAGGTGGGCGACGCCGGAGCGCTCTTCTTCCAGCTCGGCCAGGGTCTTGTCGATGTACTTCTGGCTGAAGTCGTCGACCGGCAGATCCTTGACCAGGGTGTACTCGCCGTTCTCGGTGGTGACCGCGAAGCCGAAGATCACGCCTTCCGGGATGCCGTAGGAGCCGTCGGACGGCACGCCCATGGTGACCCACTTGCCGTTGCTGCCCAGCACCCAGTCACGGATGTGGTCGACGGCGGCATTGGCAGCCGAGGCCGCCGAGGACGAGCCACGGGCTTCGATGATCGCCGCGCCGCGCTTGCCCACGGTCGGGATGAAGGTCGATGCGTTCCATTCCTGGTCGTTGATCGCCTCGGCGATGGAGGCACCCTCGGCGGTGGCGAAACGGTAGTCCGGGTACATGGTCGGGCTGTGGTTGCCCCACACGATCAGCTTCTCCATGCCACCGACCGGCTTGCCGAGCTTGGTCGACAGCTGGCTCAGCGCACGGTTGTGGTCCAGGCGCAGCATGGCGGTGAAGTTGCGCGGGTTCAGGTCCGGCGCCGACTTCATGGCGATGTAGGCGTTGGTGTTGGCCGGGTTACCGACCACCAGCACCTTGACGTCACGCTTGGCGACCTTGTTCAGCGCCGCGCCCTGGGCGGTGAAGATCTTGGCGTTTTCCAGCAGCAGATCCTTGCGCTCCATGCCCGGGCCGCGCGGACGCGCGCCGACCAGCAGGGCGATATCGGCGTCCTTGAAGGCCACTTCGGCGTCATCGGTACCGACCATGCCGGCCAGCAGCGGGAAGGCGCAGTCTTCCAGTTCCATCATCACGCCGCGCAGGGCGGCCTGGGCCTTGTCGACCGGCAGCTCGAGCAGCTGCAGGATGACCGGCTGGTCCTTGCCCAGCATGTCGCCGGAGGCGATGCGGAACAGCAGGGCGTAACCGATCTGGCCGGCGGCGCCGGTCACGGCAACACGAACAGGTGCTTTCATGGGGATTTCCTCTGCTAAGAAACGTAAAAACGGCCCCCTTCACAGGGGGCCGTCGGGATCGGATCAGGCGGTGGGGATCAGCTTGTTCCACTCCGCCACGCGCTCGGCCTGGGCGGCCAGCACGGCGTCGGTGTCGCCTTCCAGGGTGATCGAATGGATCACGTCGCCCTGCTTGACCGAGTCCACGATGGCCTGGCCGTCGAGGACCTGGCCGAACACGGTGTGCTTGCCGTCCAGCCAATCGGTCTTGATATGGGTGATGAAGAACTGGCTGCCGTTCGTGTTCGGGCCGGCATTGGCCATCGACAGCGAACCGACCTGGTGCTTCACGCCGTTCTTTTCATCTTCGAACTTGTAGCCCGGGCCGCCGGTGCCCTGGCCCTTGGGGCAGCCGCCCTGGATCATGAAGTCCGGGATCACGCGGTGGAAGACCAGGCCGTCATAGAAGCCGTGCTTGACCAGGTTGACGAAGTTGGCGACCGTCAGCGGGGCCTTGTCGGCGAACAGCTCGACCTTGATCGGGCCCTGGGTGGTGTCGAAAGTGGCGATGAGGGACATGCAAATCCTTGGGGTACGGGGGTTTGTCGTTAGCCCCATAGGATACACCCGTGGTATGCGCCACCGCATACGCGCTGCCGCCCCACGCTTCGCTGCGCGAACCGCGGGCCCCTCTTACCAGCACCCACACCCCCGCCGCTTCGCGGCAGCCCCCTGACTCAGGGGGCGGTGGTGCTTCCTGCATCATCGCGGCCGCCCGGACAGGCGTCCCTCACACAGCTGAATGCCCGTCCGGCAAGGCTTGCGACGCACTTTTCGCGATTGGTCATCTTGGCCGTATAATGTTGGACTTCTTTTTCCAAATCCGGCGCCGACTGGCCCCCTTTCGCATGTCTATCGAAAATCTTCGCAACATCGCCATCGTCGCCCACGTCGACCACGGTAAGACCACCCTCGTCGACCAGCTGCTCAAGCAGTCCGGCACCCTCTCCGAGCGCACCGTGCTCGCCGAGCGCGTGATGGACAGCAATGACCAGGAAAAGGAACGCGGCATCACCATCCTGGCCAAGAACACGGCCATCACCTGGGAAGACAAGAAGACCGGTATCAAGAACCGGATCAACATCGTCGACACCCCGGGACACGCCGACTTCGGCGGCGAAGTGGAGCGCGTGCTGTCGATGGTCGACACCGTGCTGATCCTCGTCGATGCGATGGACGGCCCGATGCCGCAGACCCGCTTCGTGACCCAGAAGGCCTTCGCGATGGGCTTCAAGCCGATCGTCGTGGTCAACAAGGTCGACCGTCCGGGCTCGCGTCCGGATTGGGTGATCGACCAGGTCTTCGACCTGTTCGACAAGCTCGGCGCCACCAATGAGCAGCTCGACTTCCCGATCGTCTACGCGTCGGCCCTGAACGGCTACGCTGGCCTGGAAGACACCGTGCGCGACGGCGACATGACCCCGCTGTACGAAGCGATCATGCAGCACGCGCCGATGCCGGAAGTGGACCCGGAAGGTCCGTTCCAGATGCGCATCAGCCAGCTGGACTACAACAACTTCGTGGGCGTGATCGGCATCGGCCGCGTGCAGCGCGGCACCCTGAAGAAGAACATGCAGGTCGCGGTCATCGATCGTGAAGGCAAGAAGCGCAACGGCAAGGTCGCGCAGGTGCTGGGCTTCCTGGGCCTGGAGCGCATCGAGCAGGACACCGCCGAAGCCGGCGACATCGTCGCCATCTCCGGTATTCCGGAACTGACCATCTCCGACACCCTGTGCCACCCGGATACCCCGGAAGCCCTGCCGGCGCTGACCGTCGATGAACCGACGATCTCGATGACCTTCCAGGTCAACAACTCGCCGTTCGCCGGCAACAAGGACCTGTCCGGTGGCAAGTTCCTGACCAGCCGCCAGATCAAGGACCGCCTGGATCGCGAGCAGGTCCACAACGTGGCCCTGAAGGTGGAACAGCTGGAAGACGCCGACAAGTTCCTGGTCTCCGGCCGTGGCGAACTGCATCTGTCGGTGCTGATCGAGAACATGCGTCGTGAAGGCTACGAGCTGGCCGTGTCGCGTCCGGAAGTGATCATCAAGCAGATCGACGGCCAGGCCATGGAGCCGATCGAGCAGCTGGTGGTGGACATCGAAGAACAGCACCAGGGCGGCGTCATGGAAAAGCTGGGCACCCGCAAGGGCCAGCTGAAGAACATGGAGCCGGACGGCAAGGGCCGTGTCCGCCTGGAGTACCAGATCCCGGCCCGTGGCCTGATCGGTTTCCAGAACGAGTTCAAGACCCTGACCCAGGGTTCGGGCCTGCTGTTCCACGTGTTCGACCATTACGGTCCGAAGGAACAGGGTTCGATCGCCAAGCGCCAGAACGGCGTGATGATCGCCAATGCCCCGGGTGCCACCCCGGCGTACTCCCTGGGCCCGCTGCAGGAACGCGGCAAGCTGTTCGCTGCTGAAGGCGACAACGTGTATGAAGGCCAGCTGGTCGGCATCCACTCCAAGGACAACGATCTGACCGTCAACGCGATCAAGACCAAGCCGCTGACCAACATGCGCGCTTCGGGCAAGGACGATGCGATCCAGCTGACCCCGGCGATCAAGTACTCGCTGGAGCAGGCCCTGGACTTCATCGAAGACGACGAGCTGGTCGAGATCACCCCGAAGGAAATCCGCCTGCGCAAGAAGGGCCTGACCGAAAGCGACCGCAAGAAGGCATCGCGCGGCGGCTGATCGGACCCATTGTCGTGATCGACAAGCCCTACAACCCGGATCCTCACAAGCATCCGGGGCTTCACCTGATCGCCTTGCTGGAAGCCAGCAAGGCGGTTCTGGCGCTGTTGGCTGCGACCGGGCTGGAAATGCTCGGCCCGCAGCCCCTGCGCGATGCGGTCAATGCCCTGATCCGCCGGTTCAGTCTGGACCCGGATCACGGCACCCTGCCCTCGCTGCTCAACATGATCAGCCCCGATGCGGTGCATCTGGCGGCTGCTGCAATGGTCGCCTACGGCGTCCTGCATCTTTTCGAGGCCTGGGGCCTCTGGCGCGCCAAGGCCTGGGCCTCCTGGCTGGGCTGCGTCACTGCCGGCATCTACCTGCCGTTCGATATCTACGCCATCCTCCGTCACCCGGGCTGGGCCTCGTGGTCGGTGCTGGTGATCAATCTGATCGTGGTCGGCGTGCTCGCCCGCGATATCCGCAAACGCCATGGCAAGGCCGCCAAAACGGCTTGAGTTGCCAAGCGGCGCCCGCGGTGGTTAGCCTGACGGCCGGTTCGGGGGGACAGGCATGCGCCTGACACTGACATCACTGATGCTCATCGCGCTGGCCGGCTGCAGCCCGGGCCCGGCGCCCCTGCATGCCCGTGAATCGCCTGCGCCGACACCCTCGCCGAGCGCCACGCTCCCGTTCGCCTTCGCCGAAGCCGGCATCAGCGACCTGCAGTCGCGCATGGCCAGCGGCGAGCTGGACAGTGTCACCCTCACCCGCGCCTACCTGGACCGCATCGCCCGACTCGACCGGGCCGGCCCGCGCCTGCGCGCGGTCATCGAGCTCAACCCCGATGCGCTGCGCGAGGCTGCACAGCTGGACGCCGAGCGTCGCCAGGGACAGCTGCGCGGCCCGCTGCACGGTATCCCGCTGCTGCTCAAGGACAACATCGGCGCCAGCCCCATGAGCACCACCGCCGGCTCGCTGGCCCTGGAAGGGTTCCGCCCGGACGATGCGTTCCTGGTCCAGCGCCTGCGCGCGGCCGGCGCGCTGATCCTGGGCAAGACCAACCTGAGCGAGTGGGCCAACTTCCGCTCCAGCCGATCGATCTCGGGCTGGAGCGCCCGCGGCGGCCAGACCCGCAATCCGTACCGGCTCAGCCACAACCCGTGCGGCTCCAGCAGCGGCAGCGCGGTGGCGGTCTCGGCCAATCTCGCGGTGGCGGCGATCGGCACCGAGACCGACGGCAGCATCGTCTGCCCGGCCGCGGTCAACGGCGTGGTCGGCTTGAAGCCGACGGTCGGGCTGGTCAGCCGCGAGGGCATCATCCCGATCTCCTTCAGCCAGGACACCGCCGGCCCGATGACCCGCAGCGTGGCCGACGCAGCCGCGCTGCTGACCGCCATGGCCGGCCGCGACGAGGCCGACCCGGCCACCGCGACCATGCCCGGACGTGCGGTCTACGACTACACCTCGCGCTTGAACGCCGACGGCCTGCGCGGCGCGCGGATCGGCGTGCTGTACGGCGACCTGATGCAGAAGCCGGGCATCGCCCCGGCCCTGCAGCATGCCGTGGCCGTGCTGCGCGATGCCGGCGCGACCGTGGTGCCGGTGCAGCTGCCGACCCAGGGCCAGTGGCAGGATGCCGAACGGATCGTCCTGATGCACGAGTTCAAGGCCGGACTGCAGCGTTACTTCACGACCTACCGGGCACCGGTGCGCAACCTGGACGACGTGATTGCCTGGAACCGCCAGCATGCGGGCAAGGAACTGGCGCTGTTCGACCAGGACCTGATGGACACCGCCGCGACGATGGGCGGCCTGGGTACACCCGAATACATCCGCGCGCGCAGCGATGCCCGCCGGCTGGCCGGCCCGGAAGGCATCGATGCGGTGCTGCGCGAACAGAAGCTGGATGCGCTGGTGGCGCCGACCACCGGCGTGGCGTGGCCGATCCGGCCGGGCAGCGGCGATGACTTCCCCGGCGAGAGCTATAGCGCCGCGGCGGTGGCCGGCTACCCGAGCCTGACCGTGCCCATGGCGCACGTGGACGGCCTGCCGCTGGGGTTGCTGTTCATGGGGACGGCGTGGAGCGAGCCGCGCCTGATCGAGCTGGGCTACGCCTACGAGCAACGGACCCGCGCACGCCGCCCGCCGCGGTTCCAGACCGATACCCTGCTGACGAACGGCGTCGCGCCCTGAGGGCGTGTACCGACCAACGGTCGGTACCTACCGTGTGGTATCGCCCGGGTCCGGCAGGATCGCGGGCTCACCATCCTCGGCACCGGGGGAGCGCACATCCTCGGCCGGCTGCGAACGCGCGCGGCGCGTCGGCGTGGCTTCCTGATTGAGCTCGGCACGGGTGCGCGGCAGTGCCTGCGGATGCTCGCGCGCCAGGAAGTCGAGCATGCGCTCGCGCACGATGCAGCGCAGGTCGAAGGCATCACCGGAGTTGCGCGCGCTCACCAGCAGACGCACCTGCAGCGTGTGCTCGCTGGTTTCGGTCACCTGGGTCACGCAGACCTGGCCATCCCACAGCGCCTCGCCTTTGCAGATCCGCTCCAGTTCGGCGCGGATCGCCGGGATCGGCGCGGTGTAATCCAGCCACAGGAACGCGGTGCCAAGCAGATCGGCGCTGCGCCGGGTCCAGTTCTGGAAGGGGTGTTCGATGAACCAGGTCAGCGGCACCACCATCCGCCGCGCATCCCAGATCCGCACCACGACGTAGCTGCTGTTGATCTCTTCCACGCGGCCCCATTCGCCCTCGACGATGACCACATCGTCCAGCCGGATCGGCTGGGTCAACGCGATCTGCAGACCGGCGATCAGGTTGCCGAACACCGGCTTGGCCGCGATGCCGGCGACCAGGCCGATGATGCCGGCCGAGGCCAGCAGCGCGGTGCCGATCTGGCGGACCATCGGAAACGTCAGCAGGATCAGCGACACACCCACCAGGATGATCGCGCCCATCAGCACACGGCTCAGCACCCGGGTCTGGGTCTGGATGCGGCGTGCCTCGAGGTTGTCGGCCACCTCCATCGGGTGATCGCGCAGGATCGCCTGCTCGCCGGCGGCCACCGCGCGGACCAGCAGCCAGATGAAGCAGCCGGTCAGGCCGATATGCAGCAGCCGCAGTGCCTGCTCGAGCCGGTGCTCCTGCAGCGGCGTGGCCTCCAGGGCCGGAATCAGCAGCAACAGCGGCAGCGCGAACGCCAAGGGCCGGCTGATCACCCGCGCGATGCGGGCACGGCGGTAATCACGGTCTTTCAGACGACGCGTCAACGCCATCAGCAACCACCAGCCACTGATTCCGATCGCCAGCGCGATCGAGATGGGCCAGAGATACAGCGCTGCCTGCTGCCAGTCGACGGTCACGGCACGCTCCTGTGTTCTTCGCGGGGAAGTCCACAGGATGCCGGTGCCGCCATGACCATCGTGTCAGGCGAATGTAAGGTGCGTGTCGAGGACACGCACCGATATCAGTCGGCGTAGTGCGCCTGCTTGCGCACGATCGCCATCGCGATCTCCAGCGACTGTTCGTAGTTCAGCCGTGGATCCACCGAGGAGCGGTAGGCACGCTCCAGGTCGCGCTCGGTCAGCTCACGTGCCCCGCCGGTGCATTCGGTCACGTCCTCACCGGTCAGCTCCAGGTGCACGCCGCCCAGCCGGGTGCCGGCCGCGGCGTGCAGGTCGAAGGACATCTCGACCTCGCCACGCACGTTGTCGAAACGACGCGTCTTGTAGCCGTTGCTGGTGCTCTCGGTATTGCCATGCATCGCATCGCACACCCACAGCACCCGCCGGCCATCGCGCTTGACCGCGTTCAACAGCGGCGGCAGTTTCTCGGCGATCTGCGCCGCGCCCATGCGGTGGATGAAGCTCAGGCGGCCCGGCTCGTCATCGGGATTGAGCACATCGATCAGGCGCAGCAGCTGGTCCGGCTGCACCGACGGCCCGACCTTGATCGCGATCGGATTGCGCACGCCACGCAGGTATTCCACGTGCGCGCCATCCAGTGCGGCGGTGCGCATGCCGATCCACGGGTAATGCGTGCTCAGGTTCAGCCAGCCCTGCTGGCGCGGCACCTGGCGGGTAAGTGCCTGCTCGTACGGCAGCAGCAGCGCTTCGTGCGAGGTGTAGAAGTCGATCCGGTTGAGGTTGTACACCTGCGCGCCGGACAGCGTCTCCATGAAACGCACCGCATCGCCGATCGAGGACACCATCTTCTGGTAGTCGGTGGCCAGCGGCGAATGCCGCACCCACTCCAGGTTCCAGTACTCGGGGTGGTGCAGATCGGCGAAGCCGCCATCGATCAGCGCGCGCACGAAGTTCATCGTCATCGCCGAGTGCGCGTGCGCCTGCAACATCCTGCGCGGGTCCGGCAGGCGGGCCGCTTCGGTGAACTCCGGCGCATTGATCACGTCGCCGCGGTAGCTCGGCAGGGTCATGCCGTCGCGGGTTTCGGTGTCGGCCGAGCGCGGCTTGGCGTACTGCCCGGCGAAGCGCCCGACCCGGATCACCGGCTTGCGCATGCCGTGCACCAGCACCAGGCTCATCTGCAGCAGCACCTTCAGCCGGTTGGAGATCGTGGTCGATTCGCAGTCGCTGAAGTTCTCCGCGCAGTCGCCGCCCTGCAGCAGGAAGCGTTTGCCCTCCTGGGCCTCGGCCAGCTGCTGCTTGAGCGCCAGGATCTCCCAGGAGGTCACCAGCGGCGGCAGCCGCTTCAGCTCGTGCAGCGCGGCATCCAGCGCCAGCGGGTCCGGGTAGGTCGGCAGCTGCAGCGCGGGCTTGCCACGCCAGCTCTCCGGCGACCAGGCAGCGTCGACAGCGGTCGCGGCGGGATCGGCTACGGGCGGGGCGGACAGGCTCATCACGGACTTCCGGGGTGTGGGGCCGGTCATGGTCGCAGAGCGCGACCCCGACGCAAAGGGGCGGCCATGCCGGCCAAGGCTGAACGCCGAAGAAAGGCCACGGCGATCGGCCAGATCGCGCATGGCCCACCGGCGTGGGACAGGCGCATGATTTGTTACGGAGTAACACTCGCCAGGCCGGCCCCTCCTCCCTTTGCCCAGCCAAGCCATCCCCATGAAGCCTTCCCTGCTTGCTACCGGTATTGCCGTTTCCCTGGCCCTGACCGGCCTGCCCGCCCTCGCCGCCGCCCCCGCCAGCGGCGCCTCCGCTCCAACGGTCACCGATCTGGACGCGGTCACCGTCAGCGCCCAGCTCGACCAGGCGCGCAACGCGCTGTCGCCGGATATCGGCAGCAGCCAGTACCAGATCACCGCCGAAGACATCCAGCACCTGCCGCTGGGCGCGTCCACCCCGTTGAACCAGGTGCTGCTGCAGGCGCCCGGGGTGGTCCAGGACTCCTACGGCGGCGTCCACGTGCGCGGCGACCACGCCAATCTCCAGTACCGGCTCAACGGCGTCCTGCTGCCCGAATCGATCTCCGGCTTCGGCCAGACCCTGGACGCCCGCGCGATCAAGAGCATCCGCCTGATGGACGGTGCCCTCCCGGCGCAGTTCGGCGAACGCACCGCCGCCGTGGTGGACATCACCACCCGCAGCGGCGCCGAGCTGGGCAATGGCGGCAGCGCCGGCCTCACCGCCGGCTCCTACGGCACGCTCAACCCCAACGCCTCGTGGTGGGGCAGCCAGGGCCGCTGGAGCGGATACCTGACCGGCAACTACGACCAGAACCAGGCCGGCATGGAGAATCCCACGGCCTCGCGCAGGCCGGACCACGATGACACCCACCAGGGCAAGGCGTTCGCCGACCTGACCTACCTGGTCAACGAAGACACCCGCCTGAGCCTGTTCGCCGGGTTCTCCAACAACCGCTTCCAGATTCCGGTCAACCCCGGCCAGACGCCGCAGTTCGGCTACCTGGATACCATCAACGGGGACTCGGCCGCGCTGGATGAAAACCAGCGCGAGACCACCCGCTTCGGCATGCTGGTGCTGCAGGGCACGCTGGGCGATACGGCCTACCAGGTCTCGGCCGGCCAGCGGTACAGCGACCTGTCCTTCCGCCCGGACCTCGCCGGCGACCTGATCTTCAACGGCGTCGCCTCGCAGGTGGACCGCAGCAACCGCGCCAACACCGTGCAGGCCGATGCCTCCACCCCGCTCGGGGAAAACCACACGCTGCGCTATGGCCTGTACATCAACGCCGAACGCGCCCGCGCCGGCAGCGACACCTGGGTGTTCCCGGTCGACGCCGACGGCCAGCAGGCCAGCACCACGCCACGGCGCATTCCGGAGGCGAGCGCCTTCAACGCCACCACTACTGCGGTCTACCTGCAGGACGAATGGCGGATCGGCGCGGACTGGACGGTCAACTATGGCCTGCGCGGCGACCGCTACACGGCCTTCGGTGGCACCGAAGGCCAGCTCAGCCCGCGCCTGGGCGTGGTCTGGAACGCCAGCGACAGCACCACCGTGCATGCCGGCTACGCGCGCTACTTCACCCCGCCGGCGAGCGAACTGGTGGCCAGCAGCGACATCGCCCTCTACGACGGCACCACCAACCAGCAACCGGCCGGTGGCAGCACCACCCCGCTCTCCGAGCGCAGCGATTACTACGACATCGGCGTCTCCCAGCAGGTCGGCGAACACCTCACCCTCGGCCTGGATGCCTACGATCGCAAGGTCGACCGCCTGCAGGACGAAGGCCAGTTCGGCGCCGCCTACATCTACTCCACCTTCAACTACCGCCTGGGCCACATCCACGGCGTGGAGTTCAGCGCCGACTACAGCCACGGCCCGCTCAGCGCCTACGTCAACGCCGCCTACAACAAGGCCATGGGCAAGCAGGTCATCACTGGCCAGTACAACCTCGATCCCGAGGCCCTCGCCTACGTCCAGAACAACTGGATCCACCTGGACCACGACCAGAAACTGACCTCGTCGGGCGGCATCAGCTACGCCTTCGCCGGCCACAACCGCCTGGGCGCCGACTACGTGTTCGGCAGCGGCCTGCGCTCGGACACCGACGGCGTCCCCAACGGCGGCGAACTCCCCGCCTACCTCCAGCTCAACCTCAGCGCGGCCCACGACTTCAACGCCGACAGCGGCCACCCGCTGCACGCACAGCTCGCCCTGGTCAACGCACTGGACCGCAGCTACCAACTGCGCGACGGCGGCGGCATCGGCGTCTTCGCCCCGCAATGGGGCCCCCGCCGCGGCGCCTACCTCAGCCTGCAGCAGGATTTCTGAGCGGAGCCCTGGCCGCAGCATCCGACCTGGCCGCGCAACGCGTGCCAGGTCGGGTAACGGATCTGACCGGCCTCAGTGGCGCCGACGTGCACGGAACGCTGTCACCAGCGCCCACACCGCCAACGCCGCAAACCACACCAGGCTCCACATCGGCATCGTCAGGCCCAGGAACTGCCAATCGATATTGCCGCAGTTGCCGGTACCGGTCAGCACCGTCCGGAACACCTCGAACGGCCCCATCGTCTCACTGAGGAAGCTCAACGGCGGCCCACAACTCGAGCCCATGTCCTGCGGCAGCAACTGCACATACACATGCCGGCCGGCAATGCCGATACCGACCGCCGCCGCGATGAAAGCCAGCACCCCATACGTCTTCCGCCCAGCCGGATCACGCGGACCATGCAGCGCCCCGATCAGGAACAGCAGCCCCAGCGCCGCGAACGCAATCCGCTGGAAAATGCACAACGGACACGGCTCCAGCCCCATCTTCAACTGCAGGAAGATCGCGTACCCCAACAGCGCCGCGCAGACCAGGAACCCCAACAGGAACTGGGCGCGGAAACTCCAACGCAATGGATTCATTGCCAACACTCGTGAAAGTCCAGGCCCCAAGATTAACAGGGCCGTGACCGCCCACGTCCATGCGCACCTGCCGACCATCGGCGCAACCGACCGGACAGCGTGTTCCGTACATCAAGCGGAACCACCCGAACGTAGCGACGGTGCCGGGCTGCCGGCCAGCGGCCGGCACTACCCATGCATCGAGACGCGCATGCTCCGCTTCACCCCCATGCGCACCGACCCAGTGTGCAGGCGTTGGCGCGGGTGGGTTGGCGGGACACGCCGTGAATCCGTCCATGGAGGCTCATGTCGCGCCATCCATGGCGCTCATG
>NZ_JABBXB010000010.1 GCF_013387485.1 Stenotrophomonas sp. SAM-B | reverse complement strand
AAAGCCAAAGGCAAGGCGAGCAAGGTGGCGCTGGTAGCGGTCATGCGCAAGATGCTGGTCATCCTCAACGCCCGCAAGCGGGACGCCGAGGCCGCGTTGGTCTGCACCTGATAAGACAGTTGCTACCCCCGGGTCAGCAGTCCGCGATGACCTGCTTCAGGCCGTCCTGCCAGCTTGGCAGCGCTACGCCGAAGTCCCGCTCCAGCTTCGTCACATCCAGATGCGAATAGGCGGGGCGCTGGGCCGGCGTCGGGTACTCGGCCGTGGTGATCGCCTCGACGTTCGGCGCACGCGGCAGTACGCCTGCCGCTACCGCCTCGGCAAAGATCGCTTCGGCAAAGCCGTGCCAGCTGGTCTCACCGGTGGCCGTCAGATGCCAGGTACCCGACAGCGCGCCATCATGCTGCAGTGCCTGTACGGTCACGTCGGCAATCAGCGCCGCTGGTGTCGGCGTTCCGACCTGGTCGGCGACCACGCGCAGCACATCACGATCAGCGCCCACCCGCAGCATGGTGCGCAGGAAATTGGCGCTGTGCGAGGCATACACCCACGCCGTACGGAAGATCAGGTGCCGCCCACCGGCCGCACGGATGGCGTCCTCACCGGCCAGCTTGCTGGCGCCATACACGCCCAGCGGCGCCGTCGCGTCATCCTCGCGATAGGGGCGCGTGCCCTGCCCGTCGAAGACGTAATCGGTGGAGTAATGCACCAGCGGGACGCCGGCCTGTGCGCACCAGCGCGCCAGTACACCGGGTGCTTCGGCGTTCGCACGGAAAGCCGCCTCGCGGTCGTCCTCGGCCCGGTCCACCGCAGTGTAGGCGGCGGCATTGACCACCAGCGTCGGCCGGACGCGGTCCAGCAGTGCGGTCAGCGAGCCGGGCTGGTCGAAGTCGGCCACCTCGCTCGCGCTGCCGTCGGGCAGCACGCCGCTGCGCGTGGTCGCCACGATCGTGCCCAGCGGAGCCAGCGCGCGTTGCAGTTCACGACCGAGCTGGCCGTTGGCCCCCAGCAGCAGAATGCTCACGGCTGGTACACCGGCAGGCGATCCTCGGCGATGTCCTTCAGGAACGGCGCAGCGTCATCCTTGCCCGAGAGCGTCGGCGCGCTGATCGGCCAATCGATGGCGATGTCGGCGTCATTCCAGCGGATGCCGGCGTCGGCTTCCTTGACGTACGTATCCGTGCACAGATAGCTGAACAGCGCGCGCTCGGACAGCACGGCAAAGCCGTGGGCGAAGCCCTCCGGAATCCAGAACTGCCGTTTGTTGGCCGCGCTCAACACCACTGCTTCCCAGCGTCCGAACGTCGGCGAGCCCCGGCGGATGTCGACGGCGACGTCATAGACCTCGCCCTCCAGCACGCTGACCAGCTTGCCCTGCGGTCGCGGCCACTGGTAGTGCAGGCCCCGCAGTACGCCTTTGGCTGAGGACGAAACGTTGCTCTGCACGAACCGGGTCGGCAGACCCAGCTCGGCGAATCGTTCTGCGTTCCAGGTTTCAAAAAAGAAACCACGCTCGTCACCGAACACGGCCGGCTCGATCACCTTACAGCCTTGCAGGGACGTGTCGATCACTTTCACGGCACGATGCCCCGCACAGCCAGCGTGTGCAGATACTGGCCGTAGCCGTTCTTGATCAACGGCGCCGCCAACGCCTCCAGCTGCTCGGCGTTGATCCAGCCCTGGCCGAAGGCGATCTCTTCGGGGCAGCAGACCTGCAGGCCCTGGCGGGTCTGGATGGTCTCGATGAAGTTGGAGGCTTCCAGCAGCGACTGGTGCGTGCCCGTATCCAGCCACGCATAGCCACGGCCCAGCGCTTCCAGATGCAGGTTGCCCTCGCGCAGGTAACGCTGGTTGAGATCGGTGATCTCCAGCTCGCCGCGCGGCGACGGCTTCAGCTCCGCGGCGTAATCGCTGGCGTTGCCATCGTAGAAGTACAGGCCGGTGACGGCATAGTTCGAACGCGGCTTCTCGGGCTTCTCGACCAGGTCGATGACCTTGCCGGCCGTGTCGAACTCGGCCACGCCGTAGCGCTCCGGATCATTGACCCAGTAGCCGAAGACGGTCGCGCCGGTGTCGCGCTGGTCGGCATTGCGCAGCACTTCGCGCAGGCCGTGGCCGTGGAAGATGTTGTCGCCCAGCACCAGGCAGCTCGGCTTGCCGCCGATGAAACCCTTGCCGATCAGGTAGGCCTGCGCCAGCCCGTCCGGACTCGGCTGCACCGCGTACTCGATGTTCATGCCCCACTGCGAGCCGTCGCCCAGCAGGCTCTGGAACAGCGCCTGCTCGTGCGGCGTGTTGATGATCAGCACGTCGCGGATGCCGGCCAGCATCAACACGCTGAGCGGGTAATAGATCATCGGCTTGTCGTACACGGGCAGCAGCTGCTTGCTGACGCCCTTGGTGATCGGATACAGGCGGGTACCCGAGCCACCTGCGAGGATGATGCCCTTGCGTTGAGTCATGCGGTTGTCCTCTGTCTGGTGATCACCGCGCTCAGGCGGTGGTGCCGATGCGCTGCAGGCGGTAGCTGCCGTCGAGCACGCCGTTGACCCACTCTTGGTTGTCCAGGTACCAGTCCACGGTGAAGCCGATGCCCTGTTCGAAGGTGTACTTCGGCTCCCAGCCCAGCTGGTCCTTGAGCTTGGAGGCATCGATCGCATAGCGGCGGTCATGGCCGGGGCGATCGGTCACGTAGGTGATCTGGCTGGCGCGCGGCTGGCCATCCTCACGCGGGCGACGCGCATCGAGCAGGGCGCAGATCGCCTGTACCACCTCGATGTTCTGCTTCTCCGAGTTGCCGCCGACGTTGTAGGTCTCGCCGACCTGGCCCTTGGCCAGCACGGTGCGGATCGCTTCGCAGTGATCGCTCACGAACAGCCAGTCGCGGACCTGCTTGCCGTCGCCATAGACCGGCAGCGGTTCGCCGGCCAGGGCCTTGGCGATCACCAGCGGGATCAGCTTCTCGGGGAAGTGATACGGGCCGTAGTTGTTGGAGCAGTTGGTGGTCAGCACCGGCAACCCGTAGGTGTGGTGGAACGCGCGCACCAGATGGTCCGAGGCCGCCTTGGACGCCGAGTACGGCGAGTTGGGCGCGTACGGGGTGGTCTCGCTGAACTTGCCGGTCTCGCCGAGGGTGCCGTACACCTCATCGGTCGACACGTGCAGGAAGCGGAACGCCTGGCCCTTGTCGGCCGGCAGTGCCTTCCAGTAGTCGCGCACCGCTTCGAGCAGCGCCAGGGTGCCGACCACGTTGGTCTGGATGAACGCGCCGGGGCCGTCGATGGAGCGGTCCACATGGCTTTCCGCGGCGAAGTTCAGCACGGCGTCCGGGCGGTGTTCAGCCAGCAGGCGGGCGACGAGCGCCTGGTCGCCGATGTCGCCTTCGACGAACACGTGGTCCGGGTTGCCGTCCAGCGTGGCCAGGGTCTTCAGATTGCCCGCGTAGGTCAGCGCATCGAGATTGATGACACGCACGCCTTTGGCGACCGCTTCGAGGACAAAGTTACCGCCAATGAATCCGGCTCCGCCGGTGACAAGCCATGTGGGCACTACCCGTTCTCCTGTTCGATGTGCGTGCAGGGGGCCTGGTGGCGCCCCGACTCAGCGCAACAGGATACATGGCGGCCGTCTTCACGACTGCCCGCCCAGCGTGAACGGCGGGGGTTTCGCGTCAATTTCATGCGGCACTGCAGCACAACCATACGCATTCGCATGGTGCCCCTGCGCCAGTTAGAATCGGTGTCCCACCCGAGAACCGGTTGCTGTGTACAGAACCGGACGTTCCCCCCGTTATTGAAGGATCGAGCACCAGATGAAAATCCTCGTCGCGTACAAGCGCGTGGTGGACTACAACGTCCGCATTCAGGTCAAGCCGGACGGTTCCGGCGTGGTCACCGACGGCGTCAAGCTGTCTCCCAACCCGTTCGATGAAATCGCCCTCGAAGAAGCGCTGCGCCTGCGTGACAAGGGCATCGCCACCGAGGTCGTGGTCGCCACGATCGCACCGGCCGATGCCCAGGCGCACCTGCGCAACGGCCTGGCCATGGGCGCCAACCGCGCGATCCATGTGGTGACCGACCAGGCCATCCAGCCGCTGACCGCCGCGCGCACCCTGCTCAAGCTGATCGAGAAGGAACAGCCGGACCTGGTCATCCTCGGCAAGCAGGCCATCGACGACGACGCCAACCAGACCGGCCAGATGCTGGCCACGCTGTGGGGCCGCCCGCAGGCGACCTTCGCCAGCAAGCTGGAGATTGCCGACGGCAAGGCCACGGTCACCCGTGAAGTCGATGCCGGCCTGGAAACGCTGGAAGTGGATCTGCCGGCCGTGGTCACCACCGACCTTCGCCTGAACGAGCCGCGCTTCATCAAGCTGCCGGACATCATGAAGGCCAAGGCCAAGCCGCTGGAGACGCTGCAGCTGGCCGACCTCGGCGTGGACGCCGCGGATACCTTCAAGACCACCCAGTACGCCGCGCCGGTCAAGCGCAGCAAGGGCGTGATGGTCAAGGACGCGGCCGAACTGGTCGCCGCACTCAAGCAGAAGGGGTTGCTGTAATGACCAAGATCCTCGTTGTCGCTGAACACCACGACGGCAAGCTCAACGCCGCCACCGCCAAGACCGTCAGCGCGGCCGCCGCGATCAGCGGCGCCAGCATCGACGTGCTGGTGCTGGCCGCCGATCCGGCCGCCGTGGCTGCCGAGGCCGCGCAGCTGGCCGGCGTCGCCAAGGTGCTGACCGTGACCAACGCCGCCAACGCGCAGGCGCTGGCCCAGGTGCTGGCCCCGCAGATCGCGCAGCTGGCCACCGGCTACACCCACGTGTTCGGCCCCTCGACCACGTTCGGCAAGGACCTGATGCCGTGCGTGGCCGCGCTGCTGGGGGTCAACCAGGTCTCCGACCTGATGACCGTGGAAGGCAGCCACAGCTTCAAGCGCCCGATCTACGCGGGCAACGCCATCATCACCGTCGAGGTGCCGGCCGACCAGATCGTGGTCGCCACCGTGCGGGCGGCGTCCTGGCCGGAAGCGGCCAAGGGCGGCAGCGCCAGCGTGGAAGCGGCCAGCGTCGATGCGGCCCTGCCGACCCACACCCGCTTCATCGGCCTGGCGGCCGGTGCGACCGACCGCCCGGACCTGCAGAGCGCCAAGCGTGTCGTTTCCGGCGGCCGTGGCGTGGGCTCGGAAGAGAACTTCAAGGTGATCTTCCAGCTCGCCGACAAGCTCGGTGCCGCGGTCGGTGCCTCGCGCGCCGCCGTGGACGCCGGCTATGTGCCGAGTGACCTGCAGGTCGGCCAGACCGGCAAGATCATCTCGCCGGAGCTGTACGTGGCCGTGGGCATCAGCGGCGCGATCCAGCACCTGACCGGCATCAAGGACGCCGGCACCATCGTCGCGATCAACAAGGATCCGGACTCGCCGATCTTCGAGATCGCCGATATCGGGCTGGTGGGGGATCTGTTCACCCTGCTGCCGGAGCTGGAAGCGGCGCTGTAAGCCTGAATGTCGCCATCCGCGCTCGGATGGCGACATTGCCTGCAAAGGCCAACCAGCGTCCGTGCCCGGGCTGACGGGCCTGCCGCAAGGTCCCCGGGCCCGTCATGTGATCGACAAGCCCCTGATTTTCACAGGGGCCGCTGCTGAGGCCATCTCTTCAGGAATAGGTACAATCGGTCGGTCTCTTGCCCAGCACTGGCAGTCTCCTGCCTCTGCACCCACCAGAAGCGTGCGTTGGAAACTTGCTTCCAATGGCTGCATCCACAGCAGAACCCATGTCAATGACGCTTGAAGCCATTCCGGTCAATTCCTTGTCCCGCCACATCGAACCGTTGAAGGATGCCCTCGCAGCCGCCGCCACCGAAGTGGTGGGCAGCGGTTATTACGTGCTGGGTCCAAACGTCCGCGCCTTCGAATCGGCTTTCGCCACCTATTGCGGCGCTGAGCATTGCATCAGCGTCGCCAACGGCACCGATGCGCTGGAGCTCTCGCTTCGGGCGCTGGATGTCTCCCGCGAAGACCGTGTCGCAGTGGTCGCCAATGCCGCCATGTACGGCACCTCGACGGTACTGGCCTGCGGTGCCGAGCCAGTGTTCATCGACGTGGACGCGGCCACCGCCACCATGGACCCCCTCAAGCTGGAAGCTGCACTGGCAGCAGGTGGGATCAAAGCCGTCATCGTCACTCACTTGTACGGCCAGCTCGCCAATATCAACGCGATCGCGGCGCTCTGTAAGACGCATGGCGTGGGTTTGGTGGAGGATTGCGCTCAGGCGCATGGCGCGCGCAACGACACCGGCTTGGCTGGCTCGTTCGGCGACATCGCCAGCTTCAGCTTCTATCCCACCAAGAACCTTGGCGCGCTGGGCGATGGCGGCGCCGTTGTCACCCGCCGCGCTGATCTCGCCGATCGCGTGCGCATGCTGCGCCAGTATGGCTGGACGCAGAAGTACACCAACGGCATTGCCGGTGGCCGCAACAGCCGATTGGATGAGATCCAGGCCAGCATGCTCCTGCTGATGCTTCCGCACCTGGACCAATGGAACCAGAACCGCCGCAGCGTGGCCGAACGCTACGCTGCGGGCATCCGCAATCCGAAAATCCGCACCAATACGAGTGCCGGACAGAGCTATGTTGCGCATCTTTACATTATCCGCACCGAGGAACGGGCGGCTCTGCAGCAGCACCTCAGCGAAAATGGCGTCCAGACGGACGTTCATTATCCGATCGCGGACCATCATCAGCCCTGCCACGAGGGCCGCTTTGCCGACGTCGCCCTGCCCCAGACAGAGCTGGACTGCGCCACCGTCCTGACCCTGCCTTGCTTCCCCGAACTGACCGATTCCGAGGTTGATCGAGTTATCGACGCATGCAATCGCTTCTGACTCACTCGCTGACGGTCGTTGTTCCGGTTTACGGCAACGAAGGTTCGATCACGCCGTTGATCGCCGCCCTGGCGTCGATCAAGGCCGAGACCAAGGTCCCGTTCGAAGCTGTGTTCGTGATCGATGGCAGCCCCGACCAGAGTTACGCTCGCCTGCGCGAACAGCTACCCACGGCCGGTTTCGATGCGCAGCTGATTGCGCTGTCGCGTAACTTTGGCGCGTTCTCGGCGATCCGTGTCGGCCTGGAACATGCCAAGGGCTCGATCATCGCGGTGATGGCCGCTGATCTGCAGGAACCGCCGGCGCTGGTGATCGAACTGTTCAAGGCGTTATCTGCCGGCGACAAAGACATCGCGATGGGTGTGCGCGAATCACGCGAAGATCCCGGCCTGTCCAAATTGGCCTCGGCAACCTTCTGGTCACTGTACCGGCGCTTCGTGATGCCCGACATTCCCAAGGGGGGCGTCGACATCTTCGCTGTGAGCGCAGACATGCGGGACCGCTTGCTGCTGCTCAAGGAGAGCAACACCAGCCTGCTGGCGCAGTTGTTCTGGCTTGGCGGGCGCCGCGCCTTTGTTCCCTACCAGCGGCTTCGGCGCGAGCACGGCAAGAGCGCATGGACCCTGAAGAAGAAACTGCGCTACCTGTCCGACAGCGTGTTCGCCTTTACTGATCTGCCGGTACGCCTGCTTATGGGCATCGGCATCCTCGCTCTGGCAGCTGCAGTTGGCCTGTCCCTTCTGATCCTGGTGGCCAAGCTCTCGGGGCTCGTTGCGGTACCGGGCTATGCGGGCACGATGGTGACGATCCTGTTCTTCGGCGCACTCAACTCGCTCGGTCTGGGTGTAGTGGGCGCATATGCCTGGCGGACGTTTGAAAACACGAAAGCACGCCCGTTATCTATCATTCAGTCTCAAGACCACTTCAAGGAAAGCGGCGTATGACCATCTTCTGCCATCCCAACGCGCTTTGCGAATCCACTAAAATTGGATCAGGCACGAAGATCTGGGCGTTTGCTCATGTGCTGCCGGGAGCCTCGATCGGTAAAGATTGCAATATCTGTGATGGGGTATTCATTGAGAATGACGTAACCGTCGGTGACAACGTTACCATCAAGTGTGGCGTACAGCTCTGGGATGGAGTCGCCCTGCAAAACAACGTTTTTGTAGGCCCTAATGCCACCTTCACCAATGATATTCGTCCGCGCAGCAAAGTGTACCCAGAAGCCTTCTTGCGGACCATCGTAGAGGAAGGGGCTTCGATCGGTGCGAATGCGACCATTCTGCCAGGAATCAGAATCGGCAGAAATGCGATGATCGGCGCTGGGTCGGTCGTGACACGTTCGGTGCCACCGAACGCAATCGTAGTCGGGAACCCTGCCAAAATCATTGGATACGCAGACGCCAGCACTTCCCCCTCCACTGGCGAACATGCTCAGAAGCCCAAGAGCGGAATTCAATCGTCTTCCGTCAAAGGTGTTCAACTACACACATTCAACGCAATCGCTGATATGCGCGGGAGTTTGTCGGTTGGAGAGTTCGAGCGTGAGATTCCATTCTTACCTAAGCGCTATTTTCTTGTATATGACGTTCCCACGGCAGAAACGCGTGGCGAACATGCTCACCTGAAATGCCACCAATTCCTGATCGCAGTGAAAGGATCTGTGCATGTGGTTGCTGACGATGGCAAGCGGCGAGAGCAGTTCGTTCTTGACAAGTCAAACACGGGGCTCTACCTCCCGCCCATGACCTGGGGAATTCAGTATAAATATTCCGAAGACGCAGTACTACTGGTATTTGCCTCCGATTATTATGATGCCGCCGATTATATTCGAGAGTATGACCTTTTCGTAGAAAAGGTCATACATTCCGAAGAATGTGACGGAACCTGATAGCGGTGCGTCGATTGACACCAAACTCCAGCTTCGCCAGATTCCTTTTGTCGGGCGGATTCAATACTGCAGTCACATACGCGGCTTACTTATTTTTGTTACAGGTTGCCGAGTATAAATTGGCCTATACGATTTCATACTTGGGCGGCTTAGTTATTGCGTTTACATTGAACCGATTGTTCGTCTTCCGTGCTCATAGAGGCTGGAAGTCGATCGTACTCTTTCCGCTGGTCTACGCAGCGCAGTACCTTTTGGGCTTGGCCGTTGCCATTGTCTGGGTAGAAACACTTAGCTTGCCGCCAGCAGTTGCGCCAATCGCAGCAATCATCATCACTGTACCAGTCACATTTATTCTTTCACGCGCAGTCTTTGGCCGACCCCCAGCCTCTAGCTGAAAGTCACAACGGTCAAATAGTCGAGAGTGAACACGGAGTCTCCGGTGGAAAAGTACCTACTCAGGCCTGTTGCAGTGATCTTTGCTGTGGTTGCGACCCTTAGCTTTATCACGTACCAACCCGGTTTCTTTGGAGACGAATTGTTCCCCTATTACGTAGGAATGGACAGCAACAGTCTTCTGGAGACTTTCCTTCGTATTAATCAGTACAAAGCGCGATTACTTTTCAATGGAATATGGTCTTTAGGCGTTTGGTGGGAAGTTCCTCGCTCAGCATTCGCTGTGCTAAATGCCGCCGCGATGAGCTGGGCGGGCGTAGCAACCCTCTACATTGCACGGAACCGACTTCACGCCTCGGTCACCACCTCGTTTGTAGCAGCTCTTTGCGCCGTCCTCTCCCGATTCGGAATCGTTTTTTATTTCGACTATCTTTCGGGAACAATTGCAACCCTGGGACTTGCGCTCTTTCTTACTACCATCTTACTAATCGCGAGCGAGATCGGACGCGCAGCTTTTCGCTGGGGCAGGGCTGCCATGATCATCTGCCTTGCCGTCGCGACGGTTCTGACCTATGAGACATACATTGCAGGCTTGTTTGCACTAGGTCTCTGCGCATCGGTTATCGCGATCATCCGCCATCATGTCAACCGAGCTGCCCCTTGGGGAACGCTCGCCGTTACCGGCGTGCTGATTTGGGCTGTCCCTCTCTTGTGCTTTGTGCTGGCGACTCAGTGGATGTCGACGTTGTCGGTCATGACGGGCACAGCAGGACAATCCGTAAGCGTCAATATCGGGACACTCCACACTTTTGCCCAGTTCTTTTCAAACGTATTTTTGGGTACGAATTTCGGACTTGACTGGTTTGTTGGGAAAATGTCTGCCAACAACGCAGCGGGACAACGCATTGGTTATGTCTGCGCAGCGATGTTCTCAACGCTCTGGGGACTGTCGTTGTTAAACGCCGCGAAACGATGGAACACTCATCAATCCTGCGCTGCCTTGACCCTTTTCACCATCGCCTTAGCGACAATTGCCATTTCCAGCCTACCAGGCTTGGACCGCGCAGATGCACGGTGGATGTTCCCTCTCAGCGCGATTTGCGTTCTTCTTGCCCTCTGCATCCCCCGGTCGCGGTCCAGGGACAGCCTGCTACTGGCAATGCTTGCGATAAATCTCGTTCATCTGATCACCGACAACGCATCGGGAATTTACAACGTTCGCGCGTCTCAGACCTCAGGCGTCCTCGCGCGAGCGATGCAAGCAGTTACGCCCGTATCCGAGCGGGGCATTGTGACCGGCATACCGGACAATGAACTTGAGTGGATTCTTGGTGGGGATGCACTCCAAGGAAATGACGTGCGCGTTGGAGATGTTTACTGCTGGATTAACTTAGGAGGACCTCCCTGTATTGACCCACGCTCTGCGCTCGAGATTCGAGATCGCGATGATTATGATTTTGCCCTCGCATATACAAATGATGGAAACAAGGGCCACGTATTCTTGGTTCCTGGTGAAATTCTCAGCAACACTCTCGAACCCAATAGCAATTTCTTCCACGGCGCTCGAACGCTTGGCGGCGCAAGAGCAGGCTGGTCGCAGTGGCACTGGGTCGGAGGGCAGCAACCTCAAGACACAGATGCGGTGATAGAGAACTCACAGATGCACGCAACTCTGACTATTCCGGCCGATGAACTGCGTGGAAATGTAATTGGTTATATGGCGTCTGCCATCCCGGGCCAAGAAGCGACGATGAGACTTCAAGTAAATTGGCTTAGGGCCGACCGAAGCCTGATAGCCCCGCAGATTGAGGTGGTAAGACCGAAGGAGCCAATGGCTACCTATACGATGATTTTGCTACCCCCATCAGATGCTCAATTTGGCGAGATCTACGTAACGCTACATGACCCAAGATCTGGCGCAGTATTGATCCATCAAGTCGCATTAAGTCACTAACAATGATCCGTAGATCAGGACGAATGTTGGATACCGAGTTGCTCGCTCCGGTTTCTCTCTCTCAGAGGCCATGAAGGGCCTCTTCACGAGACTCTGACGGGTGCCGCCCGGGCTCGAGGAAGGGAAATGAGTCATCAGGGGTACCGCAAGTAGCTCGCCAGATTCCCTTCGTGTTGATGGAAATGCACTCCACCAAAATCGTCCCGGCAGGCAATGGGCAGTCAGCAAGATACTTGTCATTAGTGCTGTAGGCACCGGGCGAAGGCGCACGATTCTTCAATCAGCGCCGAGCTCTTGTCCTGCGAGCCCTGCCTTCGGCAGCGTCCCAGTCACTTCAGTTCGATCGCGCTACAGCACAAGCGCCCGTCCTAATCAAACGCCATGCGGACTAAATAGGCGCGTGCGCTACTGGTTCGTCTACAGTTTAGAAAACAATCATTTTGCACCCTACTTGGGCGACCAACACACTAGCTCGAGGACGCTGGACTGACACTGGAGCTAGCGGTGCTTTCTCGATAACATAGTTGGTCCATCGCGATCACACCCGTACCCTACAGATCCACTAGGCCTGACATCTGCGCCTGGTGCCTGAACTTAAAAGTCCTGACAGTCGTCCGATTCTAATCAGTCCAATGGGTAGCGGCATGGAAAGAGGTCGTGGCGCACATGAAGGCTGCTGTCTGCGCAAGTCATTGTGGCGCCAGCCAATGAATACTCGCCAGTCTCGACCCGCAGCGCGGGCAGGCCAGCGGCTACCGCTGGGCTCAAATACGACTGGCTCATCGATCATCTGTAGTTTACGGGCCCGCCGGAGCGTGTGGTCGTGGATGGCCACGATCCAGCCGCTGCGGCACCTTTATGGGCGTGAGCCAACGACAGGGAAGCGAAAGCTACTTGGCTCCGCCACACGACTTCGGTCGACAGCCAGACACTCCCAGTTTTTTCAACAGAAAACTACACTTTAGATTGGCCACGGCCGGATCCTGGTTACTTCCTCGACGATAAATATTCAGCTGGTTCCGCCTGCAAGCTTTCTCCTCTCATATTGGAGCAGGGGGAAATGGGACTGCAGCGACGGCGGCGAGATGCCAGGACATTCACGCCGTCATCGACCACAATCCCATCTTGTTTCTACACTCGTTCCCTGGTCCTACATCCTTAATATCAGCATTCATTGCCAAACAGAAAACAAAGGGTCCCCCATCGCTTACAACGCCGACCGTGACCCAATAGCAGCAGACAGCACTTGCCAGAGCGCATCGTGAGAGTAGTGGGCGCCAATGAATGCTCGCTCGGCCCTCGACACCCGGCGCCACGCCTCGTCATCACGCAGCAGCGTGACAATGTGGGCGGCCATGTCCCCCGGCGCATCGCCCACCGGCATGAACGAGGCCGCATCGCCGAGGCCCTGCATGCCAATCGAGGTGGTTACACAGGGGAGACCGTGCTGCAGGCTTTCCAGCACTTTGCCCTTAACGCCACCGCCAAAACGTAGCGGTGCCACCGCGACGCGGGCGCGCTGGTACCGCTCGGTCAGAACCTGATCGCTGACGTAACCGGTGACCTCAATTTGCTCCGAAGTCATCGCCAGCACTTCCGGCCGCGGATTGGATCCCACCAGACTCAATTGGACTCCCGGCACCTCACGCTGGACCAGCGGCAGTACCTCTCGGACGAACCACAGCGCTGCGTCCACGTTGGGCGCGTGCGCGAAACCGGCAACGAAAAGGATGCCCGCTCGGTCCTCCGGACCGGCCATATCAGATTCCGGCACGGGCTCATACGCATACAGCGGAATGGTCTCCGCGCGGATGTCCACACCGGGCTCATGCTCAGCCAGCCAGCTGCGGACATGGGCGGTTTCATCCGTGGATGGATACAACACGACGTCTGCCTGCTTCCAGAGGCCGTGTTCAAACTCACGGAAACGCTGGGTCTCCTCTTCGAGCTCACGATCCGGATGCAACGCCAGCTGCTGCTGCATGCGCAGGTGATGGATGTCGTGCCCGTAATACACCAGCTTCGCACGACTGTGGCGTCGTACGCTGCCGACCAGTTCGGCGGAGATGTGCGGGCGGTTGAGCACCACTGCATCAAGGTAACCACCGTGCTCGGCCAGCCACGCATCGAAGCGTCCGACATAGTCCGAGCCGCACAGGACCTCCACGCCCAGCTGTTGCAGCGGCGGGGTATAGATCGGGTCTTCGTAGGCGTTGGCCGGCCAGAACGATACCTGGCAACCCTGCCCGACCAGGGTCTCGATCACCTGCCAGGTAGCCCGCGACCCGGCATCCCGGTCGGGCTGCGGCACGTAGTGGTCCACCACCAGGACGTGTCGCCGGCCGCGCGAACGGTCGCGCGCGAGGAACACGTCCTGGGCATTGGGGAACTGTTCGTTGCGCAGCGTGCTTTCCCAACGTGCCAGGAACTTCTCCCGGTTGATCGCTTGGAACGCCTTGACGCCAGTGGTCTCATCGGTACCGCTGGACAAGCCTTCGTAATGGACCACGACGGATGCCGGTTGCAGATAGACCTTCAAGCCTCTCTCGCGGATCCGGAAGGCAAGATCGGTGTCTTCGTAGTAGGCCGGAACGTAGCGCTCATCGAAGCCACCCATGGCCCGGAACAACGTTGCCGGTATCATGATTGATGCACCGGAGATGTAGTCGGCTTCCTTCAAATAGGAGTAGGCCGATCTGTTGGGAACATCCAGACGGCCGAAGTTCCATGCGCTGCCATCAGCCCAGACGATGCCGCCTGCTTCCTGAAGCCGTCCATCCGGATACACCAGCTTGGACCCGACCATGCCCGCGTCCGGATGCGTCCTGAAGACCTGCACCAGTGCATCCAGCCAGCCAGGCGTAACTTCGGTATCGTTGTTGAGCAGGTAAATGAACTCGCCCTTGGCCAGCGTCAGGGACTGATTGCACGACAGCAAGAAACCGAGATTCTTAGTGTTGTGGTGGAACCGCAGCCCCGGAATCCGCGCCAGCTTCTTGATGTCCTGATCGCCGGAGGCATCCTCCAGGACCAGCACCTCGAAAGACACGTCCGCACCGGCACGGGCGATCGACGCCACGCAGGCCAGGCTCTGCTCGTAATTGCCGTAGGTGGGAATGACGATGCTGACCACCGGTGCCTCGACCGACTCGAAGCGAACCTCTTCCAGCGTCTGGTCGGGATTCTGCAGCACCTGCTCCAGCTTGAGACCATCCACCGGGACAACGACAGAGTCCCGACGACGCATCAAGAACCGCTTCACCGTCGGCACCAAGGGCGCAAGCAGGCGATGCCGTGCCAGGCCGGTGGCACGCAATGAACTCAACACCGCATCACTGTCACCACGCACTACACGCGACAGGAACCGCAGCGGCCGCGTGAACTTCCACGATTTCGACTGCAGCACGGTGCTGGTGAAGGCTTGCAACGACGACAACTCACCACGATAGCGCTGCACGACGTCGGCCAGTTCCTGTTCGCGTCGCCGATCTGCCGCCACCTCGGCAGCCACCGCCTCACTGGGAACACCCCCCGCCGAGGCCATCAGCTGGCCGATATCAAGGCGGTGTTTTTGAAGGTCATCACGCGCGCTGCCCAATAGATCGGACAGCTCAACTTCCAGTTGGATCTTTGCTTCCCACAACGCGGCGATGGCGCTTTCAAGTCGCCGGGCATGATCGCGCTCCACATTCAGCACATTCTGCGCATGTGCCAGGTTACGCTCGAGGACTTCAGCGTGATGCTGCTGTTGCTGGAGCTCAATCCCTCGAGATTTCATCAACTGCCGTTGATGGTCGAGCTCGCCCGCGAGGTTCTCAACGGTTTGCCGTTGCTGCTCGAGTTCTCCTTTGAGCGTCTCAAAGGAGTCCTGCTGCTGTGCCAAGTGCTCGTGCAAGGCCCCAACCTCGGCCTGCTCACGCTGCACATGCCCGCGCAGCGAACCGATTTCCGCATCCTGCGCCTGCGCCCACCGGGCCACTTCGTGATGGTGGTTGTAGAGATCTTCGCCTTCGGCATACAGCACCGAGGCCGGCAGCACGGGGATCAGGCCACGGTCGGCCGCGGCGATGGCGACGAAGTAGACCGCCGCTGGCATGTGCGCCACGCGCTGCTCCACACGTTCGCCGGTATCGGCCAGCGCCTGGAACACCTGCTGCTCCGGCGCACCCTCCAGTGGCGTGATGGTCGAGCAGACCGCCATGCGGTGACCGGACAGTTCCACCGCCGGGAAGTACTTCTCCAGCAGGGCCTGGAACTCGTTGAGATAGAGTTCCTTGACGTGGTAATCGTTGTGGTAGCCGGCCTGATCGGAGTAGACCTCCTTGTTCGGCGAGGACATGATCAGGATGCCATCCGGGCGCAGCACGCGCCGGATTTCGGCCATCATTTCATCCTGTTCCAGCAGGTGCTCGATGGTCTCGAACGACACCACGACATCGACGCTGTCGTCGGCCAGCGGGATCGCCGCCGCCGAACCCTGCAGGTACTGCAGATTATCGAGCGAAGCGTAGCGCTCGGCAGCGTGGTTCACCGCGTCGTGGGAAATATCCACGCCACGCACCGAGCGCGCCTTGGACGCCAGCATGGCGCTGCCATAGCCTTCGCCACTGGCAACATCGAGCACGTCCTTGCCTTCCACCAGCGGCAGGCACCACGCGTAGCGATGCAGATGCTCCTGCCTGATCACGCCGTGCTCGGTAGGCACAAAGCGCTCGCCGGTAAACTCGATCATCGCGACTCCTTGGAAACTTCAATGGACAGCATCGGCAACCCGACCAGGCCGAACCGCATGGTTTCATCCAGCGCGCGGAACTCCAGCGCGTCATGGATCCAGTGCTGCTGTGTATGGTCGTGCTGGTCGCCAGAGGCCACCGCGGCATCGATCATGTAGGAACCGGACGGCATGATCGGCATCCGGAACACGAACGCCCCCACGACGGTCTCGCCTGCGACACCGGACACGGGCGCGTCCTTGCAGGCGAAGTAACTGTTGTCACCGAACAGGCGCTGGCCCAGCCGGTCCTTGACGTAGAAACCGACGATCAGATTGTCCAGGGCTTCACGAAGCGCGACCCTCACTTCCAGCCGCACCAGTTCGCCACCTTCCAGAATCGATAGCGGGACGCCGTCGGCATCGGTCATGCGGACATCCACGATGCGCGCGCCATCGGCGCCGAACTCCTGGCCGACGTTGTCCGGATCGAACTCGAACAGGGCCATGCGATTCTGCACGCCGGCTTCGCCGAAGGCCTCCTGGCGGAAGTCGGCATGGTCGCTGGACAGCCGGCGCGGCTTCTTCTTGGCCACGACGATGTCTTCGGCAGCCGCTTCGCGACGGCCGACCACGTGCTGTTCGGTCATGTACGCCTCGACCACCTCCTGCGAGGTGCCGGCCAGGCGCATCTTGCCGTTCTCCAGCCACACCGCGTTCTCGCAGAGGTTGGTGACGGCCGCGGCGTCATGACTGACGAACAGCAGCGTGCCGTGCTTCTGGAATTCACGCAGGAAGCGCATGCACTTCTGCGAGAAGAACGCATCACCGACGGCAAGTGCTTCATCGATGATCAGGATGTCGGCATCGACGTGCGCGATCACCGCGAACGCCAGGCGCACCGACATGCCGCTGGAATAGCTGCGCACGGGCTGATCGATGAACTCACCGATATCGGCGAAGGCCAGGATGCTGTCCATCCGCTGTTCGATCTGATCGCGCCGCAACCCGAGGATGGTGGCATTGAGCAGGACGTTCTCGCGCCCGGTGAATTCCGGATTGAAGCCACTGCCCAGTTCCAGCAGCGCGGCAACCCGCCCTTTCACCGAGATATGGCCTTCGGTGGGGTTCAAGGTACCGGCGATCATCTGCAACAGGGTCGACTTGCCCGAGCCATTGCGGCCGACGATCCCCACGGTCTGGCCACGACGGATCGAGAAGCTGACGCCGCGCAGTGCCCAGAAATCCTTGTAGAACGACTTGCGCTTGCCCGCCAGCGCCTGCCACAGGCGATGCGAGGGCCGCTCGTACATGTGGTACGCCTTGCCGACGCCCTGGACCTCGATGACGGTTTCCGCCGGAGTGATTTCAGAGGACATCGGCGAACCCCACGCGCAGCTTGGTGAAGATGCGATGGCCGATGAACGCGACCACGCAGGCAATGACGGTGTAGATCGCCAGTCCCGTCCAATCCGGCAGGCGACCCCAGATCACCACTTCACGCACCTGGTTGATGATGAAGGTCAGCGGATTGAGCTCGAACACGATCCGATAGCTCTCCGGCACCGATTCCACCGGGATGATGGCCGAGGACAGGAACAGCATGGCGGTGGCGACGACGCCGGCGATCTGACCGATGTCGCGCAGATACACACCGAGCGCCGATACGGCCCAGCCCACGCCCACGGTCAGGATCACCAGCGGCGCCAGGACGAGCGGCAGCAGCAGCGCGGTCGCGTGGATGTTGCCCTTCACGCAGAGATACAGGATCAGCAGGACCACCATGTTCATGGCGAGGTGGAACAACGCCGAGAACGTCATGCTCCACACCAGGATGTCGAGCGGGAACACCACGCGTTTCACGTAGCCGGTATTGCCCACGATCAGCTGCGGGGCGCGGATGAAGCACTCGGCGAAAAAGCCATGCACGGTCAGGCCGGCAAACAGGATCAGGGCGAAATCCGTGGTCGAACCACTCGACCCCGGCCAGCGGCCCTTCATCACGAAGCCGAACGCCAGCGTGTACACCAGCAACATCAGGAACGGGCTGATCAGCGACCACAACAGGCCGAAGCTGGCCCCCCGGTACCGGCCCAGCACTTCACGCTGGGTCAGTTCGTAGGCAAGCGAGCGGTTCTTTCCGAATACCGACAGGATTCCCATCTCAAGCGGCCTCGGTACCCAGTGCCCGCTCCAGATCGACCTGCAGATCGCCCAGTTCCTCCACCCCGACGCTCAGCCGCACCAGCGCATCGCTGATGCCCAGCTTTTCGCGGCGCTCCACCGGGATCGAGGCATGCGTCATCACCGCGGGATGATTCACCAGGCTTTCCACGCCACCGAGCGATTCGGCCAGGGTGAACAGTTCGGTCTTCTCGCAGAAACGCTTGGCCGCCTCGAAACCGCCCTTGAGGACGATCGAGACGATGCCGCCGTAGCCGTTCATCTGGCGCGTCGCCAGCTCATGCTGGGGGTGCGAGGTCAGGCCGGGGTAAATGACTTTCTCGACAGCCGGATGCTTTTCCAGCCACTGGGCCAGGGCAAGCGCGTTGGCGCAGTGCGCCTTCATGCGCAGCGGCAGGGTCTTCAGGCCGCGCAGGGCCAGGAAGCTGTCGAACGGGCCCTGGACGGCGCCGATCGAGTTCTGCAGGAAGGCCATCTGTTCGGCCAGCTCGGCGTTGTCGCCGACCACGACCATGCCACCGACCATGTCCGAGTGCCCGTTGAGGTACTTGGTGGCCGAGTGCAGGACCAGGTCCGCGCCCTGCTCCAGCGGACGCTGCAGCATCGGCGAGGCGAAGGTGTTGTCGACCACCACCAGCAGCCCGTGGCGCTTGGCGATGGCGGCCACGGCGGCGATGTCCACGATCTTCAGCATCGGGTTGGTCGGGGTCTCGATCCAGACCATCTTGGTCTGCGGGGTGATCGAGGCTTCGAACGCGGCCAGGTCGGTCAGATCGACGAAGCTGAACTGCAGGCCGGCGGTGCGCTTACGCACGCGCTCGAACAGGCGGAAGGTGCCGCCGTAGATGTCGTCCATCGCCACCACGTGGCTGCCGGCATCCAGCAGCTCCATCACCGTGGAGCTGGCGGCCATGCCCGAGGCGAACGCGTAACCGCGGCTGCCGCCTTCCAGGGAGGCCACGCAACGCTCGTAGGCGAAACGGGTGGGATTGTGGGTACGCGAGTACTCGAAGCCCTGGTGCTCGCCGGGGCTGGACTGGGCGTAGGTGGAGGTCGCATAGATCGGCGGCATCACCGCGCCGGTGCTCGGATCCGGCGATTGGCCGCCGTGGATGGCCAGCGTGGCCAGCGCGAGCGGGCGTTCGCCGTGCCCGGAGGAAGCGTGATCGGACATGTTGTTTCCCGGCAAGGGGAGCCCCGACAGGGGCCCCCGCAAAAGGAGCGGAAGTCTATCAGCGGCGGCTTAATCGGCCGTTGACGCGGATAAACATGGGTTCATTGCGACACAGACGCTTACTGTACGCGTCGGCGCAGGTAGTTCAGCAGGTCGATGCGGGTGATCAGGCCGAGGAAGTTGGCGCCGTCCATGACGATGGCGACCTGGCCACGGTCGAACACCGGCAGCAGGGCCTCGATCGGGGATTTCACGTCCAGGCGGTCCAGCTTGCTGACCATCGCGGTGGCGACCGGGTCGCGGAAGCGGGCTTCGTCGCCGTAGACGTGCAGCAGGACGTCGCTTTCATCCACGATGCCGACCAACTGGTCGCCGTCCATCACCGGCAGCTGCGAGACGTCATACAGCTTCATGCGCTGGTAGGCGGTGGTCAGCAGGTCGTTCGGGCCGATCACCACGGTGTCGCGCTGGCCGTACGGGCGCAGGATCAGATCGCGCAGGTCGCCGGACTGCGGACGCTCCAGGAAGCCGTTGTCCAGCATCCAGTAGTCGTTGTACATCTTGGAAAGGTACTTGTTGCCGGTATCGCAGACCAGCACCAGCACCTTCTTCGGGGTGGTCTGCTCTTTGCAGTACTTCAGGGCCGCGGCCAGCAGGGTGCCGGTCGAGGAGCCGCCGAGGATGCCTTCCTTGCCCAGCAGCTCGCGCGCGGTGTGGAAGCTCTCGGCATCGCTGATCGCGTACGCCTTGGTGACGCGGCTGAAATCGGCGATCGAGGGCAGGAAGTCCTCGCCGATGCCTTCCACCAGCCAGCTGCCCGACTTGTCGTTGAGCACGCCGTCATTGATGTATTCGGCCAGGATCGAGCCGACCGGATCGGCCAGCACCAGCTCGGTCTTCGGCGAGAGGGTGGCGAAGGCGCGAGAGAGGCCGGTCATCGTGCCCGAGCTGCCGCAACCGAACACGATCGCGTCCAGGTCGCCGTCCATCTGCGCCAGGATTTCCGGGCCGGTGCCGAACTCATGCGCGGCCGGGTTGTCCGGGTTGCCGAACTGGTTGATGAAGTACGCGCCGGGGGTTTCCTCGGCCACGCGCTTGGCCATGTCCTGGTAGTACTCGGGATGGCCCTTGGCCACGTCCGACCGGGTCAGGCGCACTTCGGCACCCATCGCCTTGAGATTGAAGATCTTCTCGCGGCTCATCTTGTCCGGCACGACCAGGATCAGCTTGTAGCCCTTCTGCTGGGCGACCAGCGCCAGGCCAAGGCCGGTGTTGCCGGCGGTGCCCTCGACCAGGGTTGCGCCCGGCTTGAGGTCGCCCCGCTGCTCGGCGGCTTCGATCATCGACAGGCCGATGCGGTCCTTGATCGATCCTCCGGGATTGGCACTCTCGAGCTTCAGGTAAAGCTCGCAGACGCCGGTATCCAGGCGCTGGGCCTTGACGATCGGGGTCTGGCCAATGAGTTCGAGTACGGAGGAGTGGATTGCCATCGGTTCACATCGATTCGCGCCGCAATGCGGCCGGACCGGTGATTATCCGACGGTTGGCGGCGAAAGTCAGGTTGCCGCGTTCATCAAGCGGCGCGGACGGCACCGGTCGACGAGGTGACCGGAACCGCCCGCGACGTAGGGGCTAATAGACGTGGAGGTAAAGGCGTCAGTGCACGGGGGAGGCGTACATCCGTTCCAGCTTCTGCTTGGCCAGCAGCTTCTCACGCTTCATCTGTCCCAGGGTGAGGCGGTCTATCGGAAGTACCCCCAGCTCGGCATCCATGCACTTCTTGTTCAACTTCTGGTGCCGTTCGTAGAGCGCCTTGAATTCCGGATCCTGCTTGCGCCGTGCGTCGATGTCGCTCTGGGGCTGACCTTCAAACATGATGAACCTCCTATCGCTTCTGCAGAAACAAGAACGCCCCGGCCTGACGGCACGGGGCGCTGCTTGGGGCGGAGTGCACGGCAACCCTGACCTGCGAACCCGCAGCGGCGTCCAGTTCAACCTGGACCTCGGACTGCTCTGATTCGTGGCGCTGGTGCATTGCCGGCCCTCCAATCGTCCAGGCCGCGGAAGGCGACCCGGACAACTGACCCTACGCTTGCTTCGGAGCCGGTTCAACCCTTTCAGACGATATCGTCGCGCCCGCCTAGGCGGGGTTCAGGCTGAACACGCAGAACAACGGAAATTAAACAAAAACAACCAGTTGCGTCATGCCCGGCGGGCATGACGCGCTGCCGGCCGGGCATCACGGCGCGATGATGACCTCGGCCGAACGCGCCTTGGTCGCCGCCGCCTTCTTGCCGCTGACCTGCAGCCGGCTGGCGCTCACGCCGGCGGCCACGAGGGCGTCACGCAGCGCCTCGGCGCGCTGCTGGCCGACACCGGCCGCGGCGTCGTAGGCCTCGATCCGGACCCGGCCCTTCTTGCCGATGTTCAGGTACTCGGCCAGCGCCTTGGCCTGGCCCTTGGCCCCGCCGGACAGGCTGCCCTTGCCGGCCGCGAAGGCATCGCCGTTGAAGGTGAACACTTCGCCCCGGCTGTCGAATCTGGAGCCCGGCAACTTGCTGCCTGCCACCAGCTCGGCTTCTTCACGGGCCAGCTTGGCCGCGTTCTGCTGGGCCGCGCTCAGGCGGGCGGTCTGCTTGCCGGCCACGCTGGTGAGCGCGGTTTCGGCGTCCTGGCGGGCCAGGGCTTCCTGTTCGGCCGCCTGGCGCAGGCGTTCGCTTTCCTCGGCCTGGATCTGGGCCTGGACGCGCAGGCGCTCGGCTTCCTGGCGGGCCCGCTGGGCATCGCGGCGGCTGGCTTCGATCAGCAGCTCGCTGCGGGTGCGTTCGAGCTGGTCGACCTCACGCTGGGCCAGGGCGGCGCGGACGCTGGTTTCGGCGATCTCGACCCGGCGCTCGGCCAGGTAGCGGGCCTGGTCCAGATCCCGGCGCTTGGCCTTGGCCAGATCGGCCACGGCCTGTTGGGCCTGCAGGCGCTCGAAGGCGGCCAGCTGGGCCGCATCCGGGTTGGCCTGGATCGCCATCAGGCGCTGGGTCAGCTGGGCCACGGCGGGGTCATCGGCGGCCTGGACCAGCAGCGGCAGGCTGAGGCTGACGGCCAGCAGCAGGCAGGGCATGCGCATCTTGGTGGACATCATCAGCGGTCTTCCCCGGTGGCGAGCTGGCGCTGCAGCTGGCTGACTTCATTGCGACGCAGCTGCAGCTGGGCGGTGGCGGTGGCTTCTTCGCTGCGGGCGCGGGCCAGGTCGGCATCGACCGTGGCGCGAACGGCCAGCATCGGCGCGTTCTTGCGCTCGCGGCGGTCGCCGGCCGCGCGCTGGGCCTGCTCCAGGCCCTGACGGGCCACGGCGATCAGGTCCGGGGCGTACTGGTCGGCATCGGCCTGGGTGGCCTTGTCGACCGCCTGCCGGGCCTGCATCAGTTCCAGGGCGCCATCCTGCGCCTGCGCAGCACCAGAGAGCGCGAATGCGCACACCGTCACATACAGGGCCCGTCGTATTTGTGCGAAGCTAGGATTCATTGGGGGTGCCGTCGCCAGAGTTGTGTGCGCGGCCATTGTCGGAAGCCTGCGGTGCGCTTGCAATGGCAAGCCGCTGATTGTTGGGGAAACATTTCGCATGGATATCGGCTATTTCCTGAAGCTGATGACCGAAAAGAACGCGTCGGACATGTTCTTGACGACCGGAGCACCGGTATACATCAAGATCGAGGGGAAACTCTATCCGCTGGGCAATACCGGGCTGCCGCCCGGGATGGTCAAGAAGATCGCCTACTCGTTGATGGATGAAGGCCAAGCCCCGCAGTTCGAGCGCGAGCTCGAGCTCAACATGGCCATTGCCCTGCCTGATGCGGGGCGCTTCCGCGTCAACGTGTTCAAGCAGCGCGGCGAGGTCGGCATGGTGATCCGTGCGATCCGCAGCAAGATCCCCAGCATCGAAGAGCTCAACCTGCCCCAGGTCCTGAAGGACGTCATCATGACCCCGCGCGGGCTGGTGCTGGTGGTCGGCTCGACCGGCTCGGGCAAGTCGACCTCGCTGGCCTCGATGATCGACCACCGCAATACCACTACGACCGGGCACATCCTCACCATCGAGGACCCGATCGAATACCTGCACAAGCACAAGATGTCGATCGTGAACCAGCGCGAGGTCGGGCTGGACACGCACACCTTCCACGACGCGCTGAAGAACGCGATGCGTGAGGCACCCGACGTGATCCTGATCGGCGAGATCCTGGATGCGGAGACCATGGAGGCGGCGATCGCGTTCGCCGAAACCGGGCACCTGTGCCTGGCCACCCTGCACTCCAACAACGCCGACCAGACCATCGAGCGCATCCTCAACTTCTTCCCCGAGAGCGCGCACCGCAACGTGCTGATGAACCTCTCGCTGAACCTGCGCGCGGTGGTGTCCCAGCGCCTGGTCAAGGGCAAGGACGGGCGCCGCCTGCCGGCCACCGAGGTGTTGATCAACACGCCGATGATCCGCGACCTGCTGCGCCGCGGCCAGGTGCACGAGATCAAGGCGGCGATGGAAGCGTCCCTGGAGGAAGGCATGGAGAGCTTCGACCAGTGCCTGTTCCGGATGGCCAAGAACGGCATCATCGAGCAGGAGGAAGCGCTGCGCGCGGCCGATTCGCGCGATGGCCTGGCGTTGAAGTTCCGGCTGTCCGAAGGCGGCAGCGAGCACGATCCATACGCGGATTACTCGGCCAGCTCGGCGCCGGCGATCACGCACGGGTTCTAACAGGTCCACCGCTGGCGGGGGCAATTGACACGGCGCATCGACCAACGGTCGATGCCTACCGGTCTCCCTGCGTCGATCGGTCGATGCCCACCGTCACCCTGCGTCGATCTGATGCTCGGGGCGGGCCGCGTCGAAGGCCGGCAGTGCCAGGCAGGCGGCTTCGATCCGCTGCAGGGTCGAGTACGGCGCCAGATCCAGGCCGAACCGGTGCGCGTTGTACAGCTGCGGCACCAGGCAGGCATCGGCCAGGCCGGGGCGGTCTCCATGACAGAACGTGCCCGTGTCCGGAGTTCCGGCCAGCAGGGTTTCCATCGCAGCGAAGCCGTCGGCCATCCAGTGCAGGGTCCATTGGGCACGTTCCTCCGCGCCCGCGTGCAGCGTGCGCTCCAGGTACTGCATGACCCGCAGGTTGTTGATCGGATGGATGTCGCAGGCCACCAGCTGGGCAAGCGCGCGCACCCGCGCACGGCCCGCTGCGTCATCCGGCAGCAGCGGATTCTGCGGGAACCGTTCGTCCAGGTACTCCAGGATCGCCAGTGACTGGGTCAACGTGTGCCCGTCATGCAGCAGCGTGGGCACCAGCTGCTGCGGATTGCGTGCACGATAGTCCGCCTGGTGCTGCTCACCGCCCTCACGGACCAGATGCACCGGCCGTGCCTCCCAGCCCAGGCCTTTCAGTTCCAGGCCGATGCGCACGCGGTAGGCGGCGCTGGAGCGCCAGTAGGTGTACAGCACGATGCCGTCGTCGACCGGGATCTGCATCGCCGCCTCCGCGCTCAGGGCTTGGACGCCTGCTCGATGCGCTGCTCGATCGCACCGAAGATGCTCTCGCCGGCTGCATCGAACATTTCGATCCGCACCACGTCGCCGAAGGACATGAAGGGCGTGCTCGGCTTGCCGTCGCGCAGGGTTTCCACCGTGCGCTGTTCGGCGAAGCAGGAGGCGCCCTTGCTGGTGTCTTCGTTGGCGATGGTGCCCGAGCCGACGATCGCACCGGCGCCCAGCGGGCGGGTCTTGGCCGCATGCGCGACCAGCTGGGCGAAATTGAACTGCATGTCCACGCCCGCTTCCGGTGCGCCGAACCAGGTGCCGTTGACATGCGTGACCAGCGGCAGGTGGACCTTGCTGTCCTGCCAGGCCTCGCCCAGCTCATCCGGGGTAACGAACACCGGCGACAGCGCCGAGCGCGGCTTGGACTGCAGGAAGCCGAAGCCCTTGGCCAGTTCGCCCGGGATCAGGTTGCGCAGCGAGACGTCGTTGACCAGGCCGATCAACTGGATATGGCCGGCGGCCTGCTCGGGCGTCACCGCCATCGGCACGTCGTCGGTGATCACCACCAGCTCGGCTTCCAGGTCGATGCCGTACTCCTCGCTGACCACCTTGACCGCATCGCGCGGGCCGTAGAAGCCGGCGCTGGTGGCCTGGTACATCAGCGGATCGGTGTAGAAGCTCTCCGGCACCTCGGCGCCACGGGCGCGGCGCACGCGGGCCACGTGCGGCAGGTAGGCGCTGCCGTCGACGAACTCATAGGCGCGCGGCAGCGGTGCGGCCAGCGCCTGCAGGTCGATGTCGAACACCCCGTCGGCATCGCCGTCGTTCAGCGACTCGTACAGAGCGTTCAGGCGCGGCGCAAGGTGGCTCCAGTCTTCCAGGGCCTGCTGCAGGGTCGCCGCGATGCCGGTGGCGCGCACGCCCTGGCGCAGATCGCGCGAGACCACGATCAGGGTGCCGTCGCGGCCGCCTTCCTTCAAAGAACCAAGCTTCATGGGTGGGTATCCGGGATCGCGAAAATAGGTTTCAAGTGTAATCAAATGGTTGGCGGGCCGACCAGCTGCACCGCCGCATCGCTTTACCGTAATGCATTGCCGACGCGCAGGAGCAGCCACGCATGGCGTGGCTCTACCGTTCCGTCCCCCTGCTCCCAAACTGAACAGGGGCATTTGGTATGGGTCTCAAACATCCGTTAGACTATCCGGGTCTGCAGCGGCCGTCCGTTTCCCTTCGGGATCGCCGGCGATATGGATCAAACGATCCGTCGCCCGCCCCCACTCCGACGCCATTCGTCATGCATTCCAGTCTGCGCACCGCGTCGACTGCACCCAATTCTCGCAGCGCGGTTTACGGGAACGCTCCGAGTCAGCCGATCACATTGATCTGCCTCGCGTCCGGCCATTCGGCCTGGCGTTACTTTGTCTTTGGAGCTTCCACCCGATGTCTTTTGAATCCTTGGGCCTTGCCCCGTTCCTGCTGCGCGCGTTGGCCGAGCAGGGCTACGAAACCCCCACCCCGATCCAGGAGCAGGCGATCCCGCTCGCCCTGGAAGGCCGCGACCTGCTGGCCGGCGCACAGACCGGTACCGGCAAGACCGCCGCGTTCGGCCTGCCGCTGCTGCAGCACCTGGGCACCAACCCGCAGGCCGTCGATGGCCCGCGCCGTCCGCGTGCACTGGTGCTGACCCCGACCCGCGAGCTGGCCACCCAGGTGCATGACAGCCTGCGTGGCTACAGCAAGTACCTGCGCATTCCGAGCGCCTGCATCTACGGCGGCGTCGGCATGGGCAACCAGTTCGACGTGCTGCGCCGTGGCGTGGACCTGCTGGTCGCCTGCCCGGGCCGCCTGATCGATCACATCGAGCGCCGCAGCGTCGACCTCTCCGGCATCGAAATCCTGGTGCTGGACGAAGCCGACCGCATGCTCGACATGGGCTTCCTGCCGTCGATCAAGAAGATCCTCGCCAAGCTGCCGCGCCAGAACCGCCAGACCCTGCTGTTCTCGGCGACCTTCGAAGAGAGCATCAAGCAGCTGGCGCTGGAGTTCATGCGCAACCCGGAGCAGATCCAGGTCACGCCGAAGAACACCGTTGCCGAGAACATCAGCCACCGCGTGCACCCGGTCGATGGCCCGCGCAAGCGCGAGCTGCTGCTGCACCTCCTGGCCCAGGACAGCCGTGAGCAGACCCTGGTGTTCGGCCGTACCAAGCACGGCTGCGACAAGCTGGCCATGTTCCTGGACAAGTCCGGCATCAAGACCGCGGCGATCCACGGCAACAAGAGCCAGGGCCAGCGCCTGCGTGCGCTGGGCGACTTCAAGGCCGGCCGCGTGACCGTGCTGGTCGCCACCGACATCGCCGCGCGCGGCATCGATATCAACGAGCTGCCGAAGGTCATCAACTATGACCTGCCGATGGTGGCCGAGGACTACGTGCACCGCATCGGCCGTACCGGCCGTAACGGTTCGACCGGCCAGGCGATCTCGCTGGTCGCGCAGGACGAAGCCAAGCTGCTGCGCCAGATCGTGCGCCTGCTCGACAAGGACATGGACATCCGCGACGTGCCGGGCTTCGAGCCGCAGACCCCGATCCGCTGGGGCAACAGCGCACCGGGCAAGGCCGAGCTGCCGGGTGGCGATCGTACCCCGCGCAAGCACGCGCGTCGTCCGCACGCCGAGGCTCCCCGCCACGCCCATGCCGGCCCGAAGAAGGCCGGTGGCGGCCAGCGTGATGGCGCCGGCCGCGGTGCGCCGCGCGGCGGTCAGCCGCAGGGCCAGCGACGTGGCGGCGGCAACGCCGGTGGCGGCCGCAGCCAGGGTGGCGGTGGCGGTCGCGCCAGCTGATTCCTTCGGGCATCGCTGAGACGCAGAAAGGGCGACGCATCTGCGTCGCCCTTTTTTTGTTTGTCGGGAGCCGGCCAGCGGCCGGCACTACCTGCCCGGCCCCCGGTCGGTGCGCCTGCTTCAGAAGCTGTAGGCCACCGTGATCCGCGCATTGCGGCCTGGCTCGCTGTAACGGCCGATGCCCTCATCGTTGACGTAGCCGTACAGCGTGTTGGTGCCCTTGTTGATGTTGCGCACGCGCTGCCAGAGGTAGTACTCCTCGTTGGTCAGGTTGTAGATGCCAGCGCTGAGCTTCCACTGCGGGGTGACGTTCCAGGTGCCGTACAGATCCAGCACGGTGTAGCCATCGGCCTTGTCGACGAAGGCAGGCGTGGTGACCTTGCCGGTGGCGTCGGTGGTGTAGGCGTCCTTGGCCTTCTTGGCCACGGCGTGGGTCACGCTGGCGGTGAGATTCCACACCGGCGAGGGGGCATAGCGCACGCCGAGTACGGCCCTGGCCGGCACGGTGCTGTCGAGCGGATCGCCATTGCGCTTCTCGCCTTCGCTGTAGGAGGCGGCCAGGCGCGAGGACCATGCATCGCTGATCTGCCAGCGGCCCTCCAGCTCCACGCCCTTGACCGTCACTTCGCCCGCGTTGGTCGGCATCGTGTAGTTGCGCGAATACAGCACCGGGCCGGTCGCGGTGGTGCGGAAGCCACCCGGTACCGACTGGACCAGGTTGGTGTACTCGATGAAGTTCTCGTAGCGGTCGCGGAACACCGACAGGCCCAGCTGCGCGCGGTCCGTGCTCCAGCGGTAGCCGAACTCGAGATTCAGGCTCTTCTCCGCCTCCAGATCCGGATTGGACACGGTGTCGTTGAGCAGCAGCGGCTGGCCGTTCTGCGCGTTGATCACCTGGGTGGCGCTGGTCGGCGAGTACATGTCCGCCACGGTGGGCGCACGGAAGCCACGACCCACCTGGGCCCACAGCGCGTGATCGGGCAGGAAGCGGTATTCGGCGCCCAGCTGCCAGGTCGGCGAAGCGAAGCTCACGTCACGCACGGTGCCGGTGCGGTCCACGAAGGTGGCGTCCACCTGCGGCGAGTAGTCGTAACGGTCGTAGCGCGCACCCGCGCTGAGGGTCAGGCGTTCGTCGAGCAGCTGCACGCTGTCGCGCAGGTACAGGTTCCAGGCGGTGACGTCGGTCTTGGGCACCTGGCGCGGATCGATCTCCACCGAGGCCACGGCTCCAGCCGCGTTCCAGCGCGTGTCGACCGCAGTGAAATCGATGTCGCGCTGCTGCCAGGCCAGACCGTACACCACGTCATGGCGCGCGCCCGCGGTGGCGAAGACCTTGCTGAAGTCGGCCGCGGCACGGTCCAGGGTCTGCTTGGTGGAGCGGTTCTCGCTGCGCAGGCACGGCGTGGCGCCGCCCGGGCAGCCGCTGCCGGCCACGATGGTGGTGATGCCACGGCTGTCGGTGACCTGGCGATCCACCTGCGCATCCAGGGTATCGAACAGCGCGTTGTCGGCCCGCCACTGGTAGTTCACCCCGTAGCGGTCGCGGTCGTTGGTGTCATGGCCTTTGCGCGACAGGTAGCCCGGTGCATAGACACGCGACAAGTTGTCCACGTCGTTGGTGGCGCGGCCACGCTCGTACAGAAAGCCCAGCGTATTGGCGTCGTCGAGCTGCAGGTCAAGCTTGCCAAGCAGGTTGTCGCGGGTGCTGTCGACCGGATCGGGCGTGCGGCGACCGACACCGATGCGATCATTCGTGGTGTCGTACCACGATTCGGATTCGTGGCCTTCGCGCCGGGTATAGACCAGCATCGATTCGACTATGCCGGTGCGGTTGGCAAAGGTCAGCGTGCCCATGGTTTCGTCATTGGCGCCCGAGTAGCCCGCTTTGAAGCCCAGGTGGGTGTCGTTGCCGGTGGGCGTGAGATAGTCCGCTGGATCCTTGGTGGTGAACACCACCGCGCCGCCCAGCGCGCCGCTGCCGGCGCTGATCGCATCGGCGCCCTTGATCACGGCCAGGCTCTTGAGCGTATCGATGTCCACGTCGCCGCGGCCACCCCGGAAGAACTCATAGGAACGCGCGGTTTCCACCGATTCGCCCAGGCTCAGGCCATCGACAGTGATCGCCACGCGGTCGCTTTCCAGGCCGCGGATGTTGAAGCCGTTGTCGCCGAAGCGGCCCATGTCCACGATGCTCACACCGGGGATGTAGCGGATCGCTTCTTCCATCGTATTGGCCATCTCGTTGTCGAGATCGGCCGCGGTGAGCACAGTGACGTTCTGGTTGGTCGAGCGCGTCTTCTTGGCACGCTCGGCCTGCACGCGCACGGTATCGAGCGTGCTGGCGTCGTTGAGGGTTTCGGCGTGCACGGTGGCGGACAGGCTGGCGGCAACCGCCAGGGCCAGCAGGGTGAGGGACGACTTCATGATCGGACTCCGCAGAAGGGATGGGGAATGGCGGAAACGCCGCGGTGGCGGCGGGCCGTTCCTGGCTGCGGCGATCGGCTGATCGAGCGGGGCTGGGAGGCGCAGGTACGTGTGCAGGGGGCGGCAGGGCCGCCTACGGGCCGCTAGCGGTTGCCGTTGGCCGAGTGCGCGCCGGCGACCGGCTCGGGATCGCGCGCATCGACGACGCCATCACCGTTGCTGTCGGCACGGTCGAACATGCGCTTGCCCGACAGCTGATACTCGGCGAAGGTCATGCGACCATCTTTGTCCTTGTCCAGCGAGGAGAAGCGCACGCGGGCCTGGCGCCCGGCATCGGCGCGGACACGCTGGCGCTGCTGCTCCAGGCGGCCCTCGAACTCGGTGGTGTACTCGGTCAGCGACAACGCGTCGTTGCCGTCGGTATCGGTGGCGGCGAAGCCCGCCGCACGCGCCGCGTCGAACTCCGCGCGATCGACCACGCCGTCCTTGTTGCGGTCGTACAACTCCAGCATGCCGTTGGCGGTATGCGAGGTCGGCATCTTCAACGGATCGCGCGAGGACGCGGCAGCGGTTTCCTGCGTGGCGTCCTGCGATGCCTCGTAACCCGACCAGGTGCGTTCCCCGGCGGCATCGTATTCGGCGCGGCTGATCGCCCCGTTCTTGTCGCGGTCCAACGCCTTGAAGCGGGTGTCGGTCTGGCGCAGGTGGCCGGCGCGTCCGTCGGCCAGGCGGACATCGAAGCGTTGCAGGTATTCGTCGACGTATTCCTGTTCCTCGACATGGCCGTCGTGGTTGCGGTCGGTCTCGGCGTAGCGCTGTTTGCGGAAGGCCTCGAACTGGGCCCAGCTGACGCTGTCGGCGCCCTCGGTGGCGAACTGCGCCAGGAAGGCCGCCGCGGTCGGCGACACCGTGGCGGTCGTGGTGGCCGGCTGCGCGAGGGCGGCCGGGGCCAGCACCAGTGCCAGCACGGCAGCGGTGAGCGGGTCGATCTTCATGGTGGTTCCCCTGGAGAAAAGGACGATGACGGTTCGAGGACGCGGACGCGCAACCGGGCGGGCTTGGCGTGGATCGGCGCGACGTACCGGTGACGCTCGCGTCCAGCGTGAGCGGGCGCCATCCTATTCTTATTGCGAATGATTCGCAATACGGAATTTTCACGGGGGATGTGATGGGACAAAACGAATGCAGCCGACGGTGCGTCGGCTGCGTGGGTGGCGGTGTTTGGGGAGCCGGCCAGCGGCCGGCACTACCTGAAGCAGACGCGTCAGCCGCGCGGCTTGGCCGGGTTGAGCTGGTTGCCGAAGAAGATCGCGTTCAACAGCAGACGCTCGGTGCCGTGCCAGTACTTGCGGTGGGCCGGGTCATCGGCGAACAGGACCACGTTGCCCTGCCCCTGCGGCGACACCACCAGCCACGCGGCACCGGCGACGCGGCTGCGGTTGCGCTCGGACAGATAGCCGTTGACCTTGGGCGCCTCATCGATGCGCACCACGGTGGAGAACGGGTTGCGGCTGGGCTGGAAGCTCAGGCCGTTCTCCTTGTTCACCGCCAGCTGCCGGCGCGGCACGCCGAAGCCCAGCGGATGGGTGTTGTCCACGTCCGCGCTGAGGATGTTGCCGCTGACGCGCTCGATCGCCGCGATGTCACGCTGGTCACCGAACGCACGCCGCGCTGCTTCCGGCTCTTTCTCCTCCGGCCCCAGCACTTCATCGCTGAGCTTCTGCTCGATCGCCCAGCGCGCGGCGGTGCCGTAGGTGATCAACGAGCCACCGGCGTTGATCCAGCGCTTGAGCGCCGCAACTGCGGTGGTATCCACGCCGGTGTAGGTGCCGCCGGCCAGGACGATCGTGGTGTAGCGGTCCAGCGTGGTCTTGCCCAGCTGGGCCGGATCGATCTTGCTCGCCGGCAGCTGCACGTGCTGGTCGAGCAGGAACCACGCCGAGCCGATTTCGGTGGCGCTGACGCCCTCGCCCATCACCAGCGCGACCGCCGGCTTGCGCAGCGCCTTGACGCTGTCACTGCCCAGATCGATGCCACCCCGGCTCTGCCCACTCGACACTGCCTGGATGTGCACGCCACTGCTGCGCGCGGCCGCGTCGACCGCGGCGAGCAGCTCGGCGCCTGCCAGCGGCTGGCCTGCAACCGGCACCACGATGCTGCCGTAACCGAACGACTGCTCCCCCTGTGCGGTGGCCGCCGTGAACGGCTGGAACGCGGCGCGGGTCAGCAGACCCTTGGCCTGCAGTGCGTACAGCGCGCGGCTGGCGTTGTAGTCGCGCCAATCGAACACATAGGCGTAGCCCGCCTGGCCACCCGCCACGCCACCGTTCGCGGCCGGCACGCTGGCCACGCGCTCGCCACCGGCGATCCGGCTGCGGCTGGCGGCGAAAGCGATGCCGTAGGCCGGCGCGATCGCGTAGGAGGTGCTGCCGTAGAACACATCACCCTTGATCGGCGGTGTATCGGCAAAGATCGAATGCACCAGCCGGAACTGCGGTTGCGCGGCCTGGACCACGTAGGCGCTGCCCGGCTCGAAACGCTGGCCGTCCACCGTCACCGGCGCGCTCAGTGCCTGCACGGTGATCTGGTGCTGCAGCAGCAGGTCCAGCAGCCGCTGGGTCAGGCCCGGATCGGCCGCGTCGCCGAACACGAACGACTTCACCGGCTGCTGGTTGGCCTGCTTCAACGCGGACTGGAAGAAGTCCTTCTGCAGCTTCAGCAACCCGTCGCGTTCGGTCACCGCACCACGGACCGTGCCCAGGCCGGTCGCCACCTGGTTGCGGATGGTGAAGCCGAAGGTCAGCAGGCCGTTGACCGATTCCTGCACCCGGCCACGCGAACTCGCCTGCTCGACGGTCACGCCGACCGCGCCGTGGAAGTCCGGGTAGGTCGAGCCGTACACCGGCGAGAAGTTGTCGAAGTTCTCCCCGGTGTAGTACAGCGAGCCCAGGGCATCCAGCGACTGCGCGTGGTACTTGGCCAGGGTCTTGTTGAACTCATACGACGATGCCGGAATGAGCGGGCTGTGCATGCTCGCCGGCGACGGTTCGAAGTAGTAGGTGCTGTCCTTGCCCATCTCGTGGAAATCGATCTGGACATTGGGATACCACTGATGGAAATAGGCGATCTTCGGTCGCGTGTCCTGCTGGGTCAGCGCCAGCCAGTCGCGGTTGAGGTCGGTGAAGTAGTGGTTGGTGCGGCCCTGCGGGAACGGCTCGACGTGTTCCTTGTCGGCCGGGTCGGCCGAGGCCGGCGACGATGCGTAGGCGTTGTGCCAGCTCGCCGCGCGGTCGCGCCCGTCCGGGTTCTGCGCCGGATCGAACAGCACCACCGCCTGCTGCAGCCACTGCGCGGTTTCCGCGCTGCGGTTGGCGACCAGGTAGTAGGCCGTCAGCATCGCCGCTTCACCGCTGGAGGTCTCGTTGCCGTGCACGCTGTAGCCCAGCCACACCACGACCGGGCTGTTGCCGGCGGCCGAGAGCGGCTGCGCCGGATCGGCCAGGGTGACGTGCTGGCGGCGCAGCGTCTCCAGGTTCTGCAGGTTCTGCGCCGAGGTCACCGTGGCGATCAGCAGCGGGCGACCCTCGTAGCTGCGGCCGATCTCCTCGACCCTGATCTTGTCCGAGTGCCTGGCCAGTTCGTTGAAATAGGCCACCAGCTGATCGTGCCGCGTGTAGCGGCTGCCGATCTCATGGCCGAGGAACTGCTGGGGCGTGGGCACGGCCGGATCGAAATCACCGCCGGCCGGGAAGAAGTACGCACTCTGCGCGGAGGCAGGCGCAGCGAACAGGCACAGCACCAGCGCCAACCAGGCGATGGGAGACAGCAGACGACGTTGCAAAGACACAGCGATTCCCCGAAAGACGGGCCGGTTCCTTCCGGCCCTGTGGATACGCACGCTCCGGTGCAGTGGATGAGGTCAGAAGCGATAGTCGAAGCCGACCGTGAAGTAGCGACCGCGCAGGTCGTACTGACTGAAGTCGTACGGCGCGCGGATACCCGGGAACGAGGCGTCGTACGGCGGCTCTTCGTCGGCCAGGTTCTGGATCTTCGCGTACAGGGTCAGCTTGTCGATGCCGGTGTAACCCAGGTACAGATCGAACTGGTTGTACGCATCGACGCGATCCTGCACGGCGGTGGCCGCGGCGCTGGCCTTCTGGTCGTAGCCGCTGGTGTAGTACCAGGTCAGCGCGGTGCGGAAATCGCCGTAGCTCCAGTCGAAGGTGGTGGTGGCCTTGTTCTTCGGCAGGGTGGCGCCGAGGTTGCTGCCGGCGTAATCCACCAGCGGGCCGCCGACCACGGTGGGGCGGCTGTAGTCGCGCACATGGGTGAAGGCGGTGCTCAGGCCGAAGTCGCCGGCACGCGCGGTCGGGAAGCGCTGGCGCAGCTCGACGTCGAAGCCGGAGGTCTTCAGCTCGCTCAGGTTCTGGTAGCGGTTGTAGACCGCCAGCAGCTTGCCACGCTCATCGCGCTGGACCGCACCGGGCACGTCATCGGTGACCAGGGTCTGGGTGTTGTTGGTGCCGACCAGGTTCTCCAGCTCGATCCGGTAGTAGTCCACGCTCAGGCTGGTGTTGGACCACGGCGAGAGCACGATGCCGGCGTTGAAGCTCTTGGTGCGCTCCGGCTTGAGGTCGTTGTTGCCGACGGTGAAGAAGGTCGGGTTCTGCCGCGATCCCGGCACATCCGGGTCGCGCGGATCGATCACGCTGCCGTAGGCGATGCTGGTGCTGTTGGAGTTCTCCGAGAGCGACGGCGCGCGGAAGCCCTTGGAGGCGGCCGCACGCACCAGCAGGATGTCCCACGGCTGCCAGCGCAGGCTCAGCTTGGGCGAGAACGCATCACCGAAATCGCTGTAGTGATCGGCACGCGCCGCGGCCTGCAGTTCGAGGCGGTCGGCCAGCGGCACGTTCACTTCGGCATAGGCGGCGGTGACCTTGCGCTCGCCATGCACTTCGGCGATCGCCGGACGGATCTGCAGGCCGGCATCGATCTGCCACGGGTTGTTGGAATCGAGCTTCTCGCGGCGCCACTCGGCCCCGGCGGCGAAGCCGATTTCACCGGCCCAGGTATGGCCGATCGCACCGGAGATCTTGGCGTCCACGCCCTGCAGCACCGACTCGGCCGGGCGCAGCGTGCTGATGTTGATCGCGTTGAGCACGTCCTGCGGGGTCGCCGCCGGATTGAGCAGGTTGTAGCTGCCGCTGGCCAGCGCATCGGCCAGCGCGTAGCGGTTGGCGAAGCCGCCGGAGACGGTTTCGCGCTCGCTGCTGCGGGCGCCGAACGCACCGACTTCCCAATCCCAGTTCTGCAGGCTGCCGCGCAGCCCGACCAGGCCGCGGTAGGCCTGCGAGCGGTTGGTCTTGATGGTCGCGCCGAGGTTGAAGAAGGTGTATTCGATCGGCACGGCGCGGCCGTACGGGTTGTACGGGCTGCTCGCCGGCAGATTGGAGGAGACCGGCTCGGCCAGCCCGGTGTCGGCGTTGAGCGCGAAGCGGCCGCTCTCGAGGGTGAAGAACGGGCTGCTGCCGAACCAGGAGACGCCCTTGATGTCGCTGTAGAGCACTTCGCCGAACGCTTCGACGTTGTCGTTCACGCGGAAGGTGCCGTTGACGTAGGCCTGGTAGCGCTTGGTCGAGGGGATCAGCGTGGTGTACGGGGCCTGGTTGAAGCCGCAGGTGTTGCCGGCCAGGCCGTCGATCGGCGCGCTGGCGACCAGAGTGGTGCCTTCGGGGCAGTTGCCGCTGGCATCCAGCATCGGCACCGAGGTGCCGTTGACCAGATAGCGTGCGCCCTTGGCCGACCATCCGTTCCAGCGGCCGCCGGGCTTGTCGGTGTAGATGCCGGACTTGGTCAGGTCACGCTGGTCCTGGTCCAGGCGCTCGCGGTTGTAGCCTTCCAGGCTGACCAGGATGTTGTAGCCGTCCGTGTCCAGGTCACCGATGCCGCCGATGAACTTCAGGTTCTGCTCGTCCAGCCCGCCCTGGTCGGCGGTGCCCAGGCTGCCACCGAGTTCGGCACCTTCGAAATTCTGCCGGGTGATGATGTTGACCACACCGGCCACGGCATCGGAGCCGTACACGGCGGAGGCACCGTCCTTGAGCACTTCGATGCGCTCCACGGCGACCAGCGGCAGCGCGTTGAGGTTGACGAAGGTGTCGGAAAGGCCGCCGGCCGGGAAGCCGTAGTTGGCCAGGCGGCGGCCATTGAGCAGCACCAGGGTGTTCTTCTGCGACAGGCCGCGCAGGCCGATGCCGGCCGAACCGGAGGCCCACCCATTGTTAGTGGTTTCGTTGGCGGCGTTGCCGGTGTTGGCCGAGATCGAGCGCAGCAGGTCGGCGACGGTGGCCTTGCCGGTCTCCTCCAGCTGCTGGCGCTCGATCACCTGTACCGGGTTGGCCGACTCGGTATCGGTGCGCTTGATGTTGGACCCGGTAACCCGCACGGCGGCGAGGGTCTTGCTGTCGCCGGTGGCGGCGGCATCGGGGGCGGCGTCGGCGACCGCGGTCAAAGGCGTTGCCAGAGCGACGGACAACGCCGCTACGAGAAGAGTGTGCTTGGGCATGAACTTCAGTGGGGTGGTGGACGACAAGTTCCGCAGTAGTCCATGCCTGGCTGAACCACGGCCAATAACATCTCTTCATACGGATATAAGAGAAACTAACATCTCTTCATCCGGATGGAAATGTTTTCGTGAGCAACAATTAACGCGCCGGGCCTGCTGGACCCCCGGCCCACCGCTACAATGCGGTCATGGAAATCTTCAAAGTCTTTACCCTCGAGGCCGCTCACCACCTCCCCAACGTGCCGCCAGGCCACAAGTGCGCGCGCCTGCACGGCCACTCGTTCCGGGTGGAACTCAAGGTGGAGGGGGAGCCTGGCGAGCAGACCGGCTGGATCATGGATTTCGGCGACGTCAAAGCCGCCTTCCAACCGATCTACGACCGCCTGGACCACCACTACCTCAACGACATCCCCGGCCTGGAGAACCCGACCAGCGAACGGCTGGCGATCTGGATCTGGAACGAGCTCAAGCCGGCCCTGCCCGAGCTGAGCGAAGTCACGGTGCACGAAACCTGCACCTCGGGCTGCCGCTATCGCGGTTGATCCGGCGGCGCAACCCTTTGATCTGTAAACCATCCGCCTGAAACCGGACCACAACGGGCAACGAAATGTTGCAATGCAATATTTTCGGCGTATGCTGCATTGCATCAACGTTCTCGAGCCGTCCTGACCATGGCGTCCGCGTTCACCGATTCCTTCAGCGACTACACCCGCCAGCTGGCCGCCACGGCCACGCGTGCCAATAGGCTCGCACTGGAAAATGCCGAGAGCATGTTCGGGGTGCAGTTGAAGACGCTGGAGAAGAACATCACCGCCACCAGCGGGTTCTTCGGTGAAATCGTGCAGTCACAGGATGCCGGCACGCTGCAGTCGCTGCTGCCCAAGGGCGCGCAACTGGCACGTGACAACCTCGCCCGTTGGACCAGCGCCAGCCAGGAAGTGGCCGGCCTGGGGCTGAAGGCCTCCGAAGCCTTCGGCGAACTCGCCCGGCAGCCGTTCGCGGCCGCCACGCCCAGCGCAGGCAAGACGCGCGGCTGAGCCGGACAACATCGAATTTGCGTGGGTCCCTCCCCCCACGCAATCCCAGACCCGACAGAACCCTCCCTCTGTCGGGTCTTTTTTTGTCCGGCGCTACTGCCGCGTCGTTGGCAGCGAGAACACGAACAGCGCCCCGTCACGGTGGTCCAGCAGGCGGATGTCGCGCCCGTGCAGCTGCAGGATGCGATGCACGATCAACAGGCCCAGCCCGCCGCTGTCCGGGCGCTGGCTGCCCAGTGCCGGCATCGCGGTGAACAGGGTGTCGCGCCGTTCGGGGGCGATGCCGGGGCCCGTGTCGGCCACGCTGATCTGCACCTCGCCCTCGGCCGCGCGCAGGGTCACGGTGATACGGCCACCCTCCGGCGTATGCCGGATGGCGTTGTCCAGCAGGTTGGTCAGCACCCGCTCGATCAACGCCAGATCCGCGACCACCGGCGGCACGCCGGGCGGGATGTCGGCGCTCAGCGTCTGCCGGCGTGACTCGGCCGCCAGCTCGAACTTCTGGAACACATCCTGGATCAGATCCGGCAGCGAGAAGGCCTGGCGGTCGAGCACCACCCCGCCGTGCTCCAGCCGGGCCAGCTCGAACAGGGCCTGGGCCAGGCGCCCGACCTTGTGGCTCTGCGACAGGGCGATCGAGAGATACCGCTGGCGCTCGTCGGCGCTGAGCGTGGCGTCCTTGAGTGCCAGTGTTTCCAGGTAGCCGTGCAGCGACGACAGCGGCGTGCGCAGGTCATGGGAAATGTTGGCGACCAGCTCGCGCCGCTGCAGGTCCTGCTGGCGCAGCTGCTGCCACTGCTCGCCCAGTCGCTGGGCCATGTGGCCGAAGCTGTGCTGCAGGATCGCCAGCTCGTCACGCTCGCCGGCACGCAACGGGGCCGGCGGCGGCGCGGCATCCGGCGTGGCGGTATCGACATCGAAGGACTGGATGCGCCGGGTCAGCTGGCGCAGTGGGCGGGTCACCCAGCGGAACGCGACCAGGCCGGCGAGCAGGCCAACGACCGCGACGATCGCCAGCGACCACAACGTGGTGCGCAGCGTGCTGTTGGCAGCGATGTTGGCAGCGAGTGCTTCGCGCTGCTCACCGACCAATACCACGTAGATGTACCCCGCCTGCCGTCCCTGCACCCACAGCGGCGCCGCATTGAATACCTTGCGGCCGGTCGCACTGCGTGGGTCGTCGCCGAGGATCGGCAGCGGCTCATCGCGCAGCAGCGCCTGCACCGGACCCAGATCGACCCGGGCCCGTTTCAGATGCCCCTCCGGCGCGTCGTGGCCCAGGATGCGCCCCTGGTCGTCGAGCAGGTACACCTCCACGCTCGGGTTGACCGCCATCAGCTTGCCGAACAGTGCGCGCACTTCGCCATTGCGCATGCCGCGGCCATCCATCAGCTCGCCACTGCGCGCGATGTGCTCGGCCAGCCCGCGCGACAGACGCTGCACGGTTTCCTGCTCATGCACGGCGGTGCTGCGCATCTGGATCCACAGCAGCGCGCCCCCGCAGAGCAACAGCAGCGCGAAGAACACGGCGGACAGGCGTTGCGACAACGTGAGCCGGATCATGCGCCTGCGCCCTCGTTGGCATCGACCAGTTTGTAACCGCGCCCCCACACCGTCTGGATGCGTTGCGGGTTCGCCGCGTCGCGCTCGATCTTGTTGCGCAGCCGGTTGATGTGGGTGTTGACGGTGTGCTCGTAGCCGTCGTGCTGGTAGCCCCAGACCTGGTTGAGCAGGTCCATGCGCGAGTACACCTGGCCGGGATGGCGGGCGAAGAAGTACAGCAGGTCGAATTCGCGCGGGGTCAGTTCCAGCGCGCGGCCGTCGACCAGTGCCGTGCGCGCGACCGGATCGATACGCAGCCCGGCGACGTCGATCTCACCGGCATCGATGCGCGCGTTCTGCGCCATCGCCTCGACCCGGCGCAGCAGCGCTTTCACGCGTGCCACCAGTTCCAGCATCGAGAACGGCTTGGCCAGGTAATCGTCCGCGCCCAGCTCCAGGCCGAGAATGCGGTGCACTTCGCTGGCACGCGCACTGGTGATGATGATCGGCGTGTAGCGCGTCATCGCACGGGCGCGCTTGCAGATCTCCAGCCCGTCCACGCCGGGCAGCATCAGGTCGAGCACGAGGGCGCTCCAGGGCTGCGCTTCGAGCAGGGCCAGGCCTTCGTCGCCGGTAGCGGCATGGGTGACCTCATAGCCTTCATCGCGCAGGTGCATGCGCAGCAGGTTGGCGATGTGGACATCGTCTTCGACGATCAGGACGCGCTTGGCACTGCTCATCGGCTCGGGGGGCGGCAGGAGGGCATGGCGCCATTGTCGACGGATCGCGACCTGAATGTGTCACGGAAAATTTAACCCTGCGTGAGGATTCGTTGACCGGCCCGGGCGCAGCATGGCCGCATCGTTCCCGTGCCCGGAGATCGGCCATGCGCTACACACGTCGCAATGTGCTTGGAATGGGCGGCATGGCCGCCGCGGCAGGCCTGTTCGGACTGACCGCCTGCAGCGGGCCCGCCCCGGCTGCCCCTGCCGCGCCTGCGCGCCAGTTCGAGGTCATGCGCAGCGATGCGCAGTGGCGCGAACAGCTCACGCCTGCCCAGTACAGCGTGCTGCGCCGGCAGAGCACCGAACGGCCGTTCAGCAGCCCCCTCAACAAGGAACATCGGCGCGGCACCTTCACCTGTGCCGGGTGCGCGTTGCCGCTGTTCTCCTCCTCCACCAAGTTCGACAGCGGTACCGGCTGGCCCAGCTTCTGGGCGCCGCTGCACGATGCCGTCGGCGAAGACCGCGACACCACGCTGGGCATGGTGCGTGTCGAGGCGCACTGCCGGCGTTGCGGTGGCCACCTCGGCCACGTCTTCGATGACGGCCCGCGCCCGACCGGCCTGCGCTACTGCATGAACGGCGTGGCCATGAATTTCGTCGCGGCCTGAGCGCCGCACTTTCCCGCGTCATAGAAGGACCTCTCCATGCTTCTGCTCGTGCTGGCCTACCTCGGTGGCGTGCTCACCGTCCTCAGCCCCTGCATCCTGCCGGTGCTGCCGTTCGTGTTCGCCCGCTCGGACCGCCCCTTCCTGCGCAGCGGCCTGCCGCTGCTGATCGGCATGGCCTTGATGTTCGCCGTAGTCGCCAGCCTGGCAGCGGTGAGCAGCCAGTGGGTGGCGCAGGCCAACCAGATCGGGCGCTGGATCGCGCTGGTGGTGATGGCGGTGTTCGCGCTGGCGCTGCTGTGGCCGGCGTTGGCCGATCGGCTGCTGTCGCCGTTCCAGCGGCTGGGCGCGCGGCTGAGCGCCTCGGCCGATGCGGCCAGTGACGCGGGTCGCGGGGGCGTCGGCACCTCGCTGTTGATCGGCATCGCTACCGGCCTGCTGTGGGCGCCGTGCGCGGGTCCGATCCTCGGCCTGATCCTGACCGGTGCGGCGCTGCAGGGCGCCAGTGTCGGCACCAGCGGATTGCTGCTGGCCTACGCGCTGGGTGCGGCGACCTCGCTGGCGCTGGCGATCTGGATCGGCGGGCGCGTGTTCGCCGCGCTCAAACGCCGCCTTGGCGTGGGCGAGTGGGTGCGTCGTGGGTTGGGCATCGCGGCGTTGCTGGCGGTGGTCGCCATTGCGATGGGCTGGGATACCGGCGTGCTGACCCGGCTGTCCACGGTCAGCACCGCCAAGCTGGAACAGGGCCTGCTCGACGTGCTGCCGGCGCAGGAGCCGCCGGCCGGCGGAGCGATGATGCGCGCCGCTGCCATCACGCCCGGAGCACCGCTGCCGGTGGAAGGCACCCTGCCCTCGCTGGCCGGTGCCACCGGCTGGCTCAACAGCCCGCCGCTGGATGCGCAGGCGCTGCGCGGCAAGGTGGTGCTGGTCGATTTCTGGACGTACTCCTGCATCAACTGCCTGCGTGCCATGCCCTACGTGCGCGAGTGGGCCGAGCGCTATCGCGACCACGGGCTGGTGGTGATCGGCGTGCATGCGCCGGAGTTCGCCTTCGAGCGCAACCTGGCCAACGTGCAGCGCGCGGTGAAGGATCTGAAGGTCACCTACCCGGTGGCGATCGACAACGACTTCGCGATCTGGCGCGGCTTCAACAACAAGTACTGGCCGGCGCACTACTTCATCGATGCGCAGGGCCGGATCCGCGCGCATCACTTCGGCGAGGGCAACTACGCGCAGTCCGAGCAGATCCTCCGCCAGCTGCTGCGCGAGGCCGGCAACACACTGCCCGGTGACGATGCACCGGTGGCGATGGCGCTGGATGGCGTGGCGCGCCAAGCCGACATGGACAACCTCAAATCGCCCGAGACCTACCTCGGCCATGCGCGCGCCGAGAACTTCGCTTCGCCCGGTGGGCAGCGCCACGATCAACCCGCCGACTACACCGTGCCCACCACGCTGCAGCACAACCAGTGGGCGCTGGCCGGACGCTGGACCGTGGGCAACGAAGATGCCCGGATGGAAGCGCCCGGTGGCCGCATCGCCTTCCGCTTCCATGCCCGCGACCTGCACCTGGTGCTGGCCCCGAGCGAAGACGGCAGACCGGTGCGCTTCCGCGTGCGCATCGACGGCCAGCCGCCGGGCGCCGCGGCCGGCGGGGACGTCTCGGCCGACGGTGAGGGCCGGGTCGATGAGAACCGTCTGTATCAGCTGATCCGCCAGTCCGGCGCCGTGCAGGAGCGCACCTTCGAGATCGAGTTCCTCGATCCGGGCGTGCACGCCTACGCCTTTACGTTTGGGTGAGGAGCCATCGCATGAAAATCGCAGTCGACAAACTCGTGGCCGGCGGCATCGCTGTCGCCATCGCCGCACTCACCGTCAGCGTGGTGGTGGGTCTTGATCGGCCGGCACATGCTGCCGCGGCCACCACGACGGTGGCCGTCCCGGCGCCCACCGGCACCGCGGACCTGCGCCAGCCCGGGGTGAAGCGCGCCCAGGTGGTGTTCGCCGGCGGCTGCTTCTGGGGCGTGCAGGGCGTGTTCCAGCACATCAAGGGCGTGGACAACGCGCTCTCCGGCTACATCGGCGGCAGCGCGGCGAACGCGACCTATCCGCGCGTCGGCAGCGGCGGCACCGGTCATGCCGAGGCGGTGCAGGTTACCTACGATCCCGCACAGGTGAGCTACGGCCAGTTGATGCAGGTGTTCTTCTCCGTTGCCCACGACCCGACCCAGCTCAACCGGCAGGGCCCGGACCGCGGCACCCAGTACCGCTCGGCGGTGTATGCCGACGACGCGGCCCAGCGGGGTGCGACCCGCGCCTACATTGCCCAGCTGCAGCAGGCCAAGGCCTACGCCGCGCCGGTGGTGACCCAGGTCGAAGGCGGCAAACCGTTCTTCGCCGCCGAGGGCTACCACCAGAACTACCTCACGCTGCATCCGGAATCGCTGTACATCCGGATCAACGACCTGCCCAAGGTCGTCGCGCTGAAACAGCAGTTCCCGGCGCTGTACCGTGAGCAGCCGCGCCTGGTGAGCACCACCATTTCAGCGCGCTGACCGCGCGGGAAACACAAGAAAAGACGCACGGCACACAAGATCCTGCCGTGCGTGGGGGAAGTCTGGAAGCGCATGGTAGGCTGGCGCCGGACGCGGATACAGATGCAGATGACTGGCATCCGCACGGTTACAGATTTCCATGGATGCAGCTGCCGATGGCGACCAACCTCTACCAGTCCCTGGCCGATGAAATGGCCGATGCGATCCGCAGCGGACGGCTGCCGGTCGGCACCCGCCTGCCATCGCTGCGCGGCCTGGCGACGCAGCGCAGCCTCAGCCTCAACACGGTGATCGCCGCGTATCGGCAGCTCGAGGATGCCGGGCTGGTGTTGCCACGGCCCAAGGCCGGCTTCGTTGTCAGCCCGCGCCTGCCGGAACCGACGCAGTCACTGCGGCAGGCGCCCTCGCCGCCGACCGCCCCCGCACAGCAGGCGATGATGGCGCGCGTGCTGGCCGCGCAGCAGCAGCCGGGCATCGTCGACCTGGCCTTCGCCGGGCCGCGCGGCAAGCGCTTCTATCCCGGTGCGCAGCTGGCCCGCAGCACCGCGCAGGTGCTGCGCCGCGCGGCCACCACCGTGGAAACCTATGCCCGCCCGAATGGCGCGGCACGCCTGCTGGCGCAGATCGTGCAGCGTGGGCCGCGGCTGGGGCTGCACACCACCACCGACCGGCTGGTGCTCACCCATGGCGCCATGGAAGCGCTGCAGCTCGCGCTGCGTGTGGTAACGAAGCCCGGCGATGCGGTCGCGATCGAAGCGCCCTCGTACTTCAACATCTACCCGCTGCTGCGCAGCCTCGGCCTGCGCGCGATCGAACTGCCGACCCACCCGCGCGACGGGCTCGACCTGGACGCGCTGGAAGCGCTGCTGGACGCCGGCGGCATCGCCGCGATCATGGCCATGCCGACCGTGCACAATCCGCTCGGCGGCAGCATGCCGGTGCCGAACAAGCAGCGCCTGGCCGCGCTGGTGAACCACTACCAGGTGCCGTTGATCGAAGACGCGGTGTACGCCGAACTGCAGTTCAAGGAGCCGCTGGAGCCGCTTGCCAAGTGTTTCGACCGCGAGGGCTGGATCATGGTCTGCAGCGGATTCTCGAAAACGCTCGCGCCGGACTACCGCATCGGCTGGCTCGACGGCGGACGCTTCGCCGCCGATATCCAACTGCTCAAGTTCCACTCCTCGGGCGCGGAATCGCGCCTGCTCGGGGATGCGGTGGCCGCGTTCCTGGAGGCCGGCAACTACGAGCATCACCTGCGTGGGTTGCGCCGGCTCTACAGCGATCAGGTCAGCCACGTGCGCGGCCTGATCGCGCAGCATTTCCCGCCGGGCACGTCGGCCACCCAGCCGACCGGCGGCTTCCTGCTGTGGGTAGAGCTGCCCGCGGCGATCGATGCCGGGGAGCTGTTCGAGCAGGCGCTGGCCGAGGGCGTGGTGTTCATGCCGGGCCAGGTGTACTCGCGCGGTGCGCGCTACCGGCATTGCCTGCGTCTGTCCTGCTGCCAGGAGCTGGACGAGCGGTTCACCGGCGCCATCGCCACGGTCGGTCGGTTGGCCACGGCGCTGCTGACCCGCGCGGACGGCTGACGCTCAGAACACCAGACGGTCGGCCAGGCTGGCCGGGTCCGCGCCCGGCGCATACGGCAGCCGCCCCCAGCACGGCATCGACAGCCGCGCGGTGAGCAGCGCGACGTTCTCATCCCGTCGTGCCATGGTCGGATCCACCTCGTTGGCGATCCAGCCGATGCAGCGCGCGCCCTGGGCCGCGATCGCGTCGGCGGTGAGCCGCGCGTGGTTGAGGCAGCCCAGGCGCAGGCCGACCACCATCACCACCGGCAACTCCAGTGCATGCACCAGGTCGCCTTGGTCCAGCGTGGCCGACAGCGGCGCCAGCCAGCCACCCACACCCTCGACCACCACCGTATCGGCGCTGGCGCGCAGGCGTGCGAACGCCGCTTCGATCGGGGCCAGCGACAGCTGCACGCCCGCCTCCGCGGCGGCGATCTCCGGGGCCAACGGCTGCTCCAGCGCGAACGGATTGAGGTCGTCGTATGCCGGCGCCGGCACGCTGGCCGCCAGCAGGGCGGTGGCATCCTCGTTGCGCAGGCCCTCGGGCGTGCGCTCGCAGCCGCTGGCGACCGGCTTCATGCCCACGGCGGTGCCGCCGTGACGGCGCAGGGCATGCAGCAGTACGCAGCTGCTGAAGGTCTTGCCGATGCCGGTATCGGTACCGGTGACGAACAGGGCGGCAGGGCGCGGCGCAGGCAGGGACATGGGGGGCGACCGGAAGCGGAAACGCGCCATTATCCGCCGTCCCGGCAGCGCCGCCACGCGGTCCGCTGCGTTCCGTCGGGCCCGGCGCAGACGGGCGTGCAGCTTGGTAGACTGCGGCCATGTTCGATACTTCCACGCTCACCGGCAGCAAGCCGGAACAGTACGGCCAGCTGCTGGCCCAGGCCCGCGCCCTGGTGCACGGCGAGCGCGACCGCATCGCCAATGCGGCCAACCTGTCGGCGCTGGTCTACCACGCCCTGCCGCACCTGAACTGGGTGGGCTTCTACTTCTTCGACGGCAAGGAACTGGTCGTCGGCCCGTTCCAGGGCCTGCCGGCCTGCGTCCGCATTCCGCTCGACAAGGGCGTGTGTGGCGCCGCGGCCTCGCAGCGCGTGACCCAGCGCATCGAAGACGTCGACGCGTTCCCGGGCCACATTGCCTGCGACTCGGCCTCGCGCTCGGAACTGGTCGTGCCGCTGGTCCACAACGGTGACCTGGTCGGCGTGTTCGATCTGGACAGTCCCTCGCTGGCACGCTTCGATGCCGAGGACCAGGCCGGTCTGGAAGCGATCGCCGCCGTGTTCGTCGAGGCCCTGGGATGAGTGGCGTCAAGCTGCGCAACATCGGCCCGAAGAGCGCAGCCTGGCTGCGTCAGGTCGGTCTGCGTACGCCGGAAGACCTGGTGGCGGTCGGTGCGGTCGGTGCCTTCGTCAAGGTGCGCCGCGCCGGCTTCAAGCCCAGCTTGAACCTGCTCTACTCGCTGGAAGGCGCGCTGCAGGACTGCCACTGGCAGGAACTGCCGGAAGCACGCCGCACTGTGCTGGTGGCCGAGTACGAAGCGATCATCGCCGACCAGCCGCTGAAGAAGGCCCCCCCGGCCTCCGGTCCGGTCTATGACCGCACGGTGGAGCATCGCGACGATGACGGCGACGAAGCACCGCCGTTCGAGGTCGACGACGACAACCGCTGATCCGCGGGCACCGATACACCGTCGGTACCCGCGTGCTTCACACCTGCTGCAGCTCCAGCAGTTCGCCCCACAGCTGATCATCCTCGCGCTCCACGCGCAGACGTACGCGTGTGCCGTGATCGATGCGCAGCGCCCAGCACATGGCCATCGGCAGACCGCACACCTGCGACAGCACCATCCGCAGCGGCCCGCCATGACTGACGATCAGGGTCGGCACCGGGTCCGGGTCATCCAGCAACCGATGCAGGCCGCGCACGATGCGACGCTCGAAATGGCCCCAGCTTTCCCCGTGCGGCGGCGGATTGGCGTGCGGGTCCAGATGGAAGGCCGACAGCGCGTCCATCGGCAGCGCCTCCAGTGCAAGGCCATCCCAGTCGCCGAAGTCGAGTTCCTCCCATTCTTCGTCGACCTCCACGTCCACCGCGTGGAGAGCGGCCAGCGCCTCGGCGCTCGAGCGTGCACGCTGCCGTGGCGAGGACAGCACACGCTGCCAGGACAGCCCGGCATAGCGCGCGCACAAAGCCTCGGTCGCGCCGTCGTGCAGCGGCGGATCGGTGCGGCCATCCAGGTGATCGTCGCGGCCGGTGCTGGCGTGGCGGATCAGGTCAAGGATCATGCCAGGCCCCGTCTGCTACCCGCTGCGGTCGGCCAGTGCGGGTCACGGGCGTCGGTGCCGGGGTGCTGCAACCACGTTGGGGTCATGGAGATCACATCGAAAAAGCGAGGCGCATTCTAACCGGTGCGCTCCACCGGCCCGGCCGATGGCTTAGACTGCGCCCACTTTCAGGTGACCCGGGGCTGCAAGGCCGCCAGGTTGAAACGGGAAGCCGGTGACGCGTCAGGCCCTGTGCCACGCCGCCACTCCGGCGCTGCCCCCGCAACGGTAAGCGTGGAAACACCAGGCACTACGCCACTGTGCTCCGGCATGGGAAGGCGCTTGGCACGATGGCACCGCCATCGACCCGCGAGCCCGGAGACCGGCCTGGAAGACGACTGGTTGCGATGCGGCGGGCATGGCGGCGGCAAGCCGGCGCCTGCGCGCCCGCCCACCGTCGATATCCCCTGCAGCGCGATCATCCCCACCCCTTGCCGCGCGGGCGTGCGCGGTGCATGGAGTCATCGATGAAGCTGCAAACCCGCGTTCTTTCCCTGGCCGTGCTGTCGGCCCTGCCCCTGCTGGCGTCCGCACAGGACGAAGCCACCGCACTGGACCAGGTGCTGGTCACCGCCACCCGCACCCCGATCGCCCTGCAGGACAGCATCTCGCCGGCACAGGTGATCGACCGCGCCGAGATCGAGCGCAGCCAGGCGCCGTCGCTGCAGGATCTGCTGCGCGGCCGTGCCGGCATCAACCTCAACAACAGCGGTGGCCTGGGCAAGCAGAGCTCGCTGTTCCTGCGCGGCACCAATTCGGCCCACACCCTGGTGCTGGTCGATGGCGTGCGCATCAACACCGGCGACCTCGGCCTGGCTATGATCCAGGACCTCCCGCTGGCGCAGATCGAGCGCATCGAAATCGTGCGGGGTCCGCAGTCCAGTCTGTACGGCGCCGATGCGATTGGTGGCGTGATCCAGATCTTCACCCGTCGCAACGCCGGCCAGTTCGCGCCGCACCTGCAGCTCGGTGGGGGCAGCAATGGCCTGCGTGAAGCCAGCGGCGGTTTCGGCGGCAGTGGCGCGCGTGGCTGGCTCGGCACCGACATCGCCTACCAGCACACCGATGGCATCAACGCCTGCCGCGGCTCGGTGTCGCCGTTCGCCGGGTGCGGCGCCGATGAGCCCGACCGCGACGGCTACCGCAACCTGTCGATGAGCCTGCGCGGTGGCTATGCGCTGACCGACACGCTGAGCCTGGAAGGCACCGCGCTGCGCGCCGAAGGCGAGAACCATTACGACGGTTACTACAATTACTCCGAGACCCTGCAGCAGGTGCTCGGCGGCAAGCTGCGCTACACGCCCAGCGAGCGCTTCAACCTGACCGTGAATGTCGGCCGCGCCGACAACGAATCGGACAACTTCAACGGCGACGCCTGGCTGGGCAACGCGCAGACCCATCGCGACAGCGCCTCGGTGCAGGCCGATATCGGCATCGCCGAGGGCCAGCTGCTGAGCGCCGGCGTGGACTGGAGCCAGGACAACCTGGACGGCAGCAGTGCCGGTTACCTGGTCGACAGCCGCGACAACACCGGCGTGTTCGTGCAGTACCAGGGTCGCTTCGGCGCACACCACCTGCAGGCCAGCGTGCGCAACGACGACAACGAGCAGTTCGGCAACCACACCACCGGCAGCCTCGGCTGGGGCCTGGAGCTGGGCAGCGGGTTCCGCCTCAACGCCAGCTACGGCACCGCGTTCAAGGCGCCGACCTTCAGCGACCTCTACGACCCGTGGAGCGGCGTGCCGACCCTGGATCCGGAGAAGTCCAAGAGCGCGAACGTCGGCATCGCCCAGCAGGGCGACGGCTGGCGCTGGGGCCTGGACGTGTACGAAACCCGCATCGATGACCTGATCACCTACGACGCGACCACCTTCATGATGTCGCAGGTCGAAAAGGCCCGCATCCGCGGTGCCGAACTGACCGGCGCGATCACCGTCGCCGGGTTCGACCTCAACGCACAGCTCAGCCACACCGACCCGCGCAACCGCACCGACGGCAGCGCGCAGTTCGACAACTGGCTGGCCCGCCGCGCACAGAACACCGCGCGTCTGGACGTGGATCGCCGCTTCGGTGACTTCCGCGCCGGCCTCACCGCCAACGGCGCCGGCAAGCGCTACGACGACGCGGCCAACACCGTGCGCCTGGGTGGCTACGGCACCCTCGACCTGCGCCTGGAATACGCCCTGACCCGCGACTGGTCGGTGCTGGGTCGGGTCAGCAACGTGTTCGATCGCGACTACGAAACGGTTGCCTGGTACAACCAGCCCGGCCGCGAATACCGCCTGAGCGTGCGTTACCAGCCGAAATAAGGCATCCGGACGGCGGCACCGCCGCCGTCCCCAGGTAGGTGCCGACCGTTGGTCGGCACACGCCTTGATGCGTCACAGCACCAGCAGTTCCCGCAGATCATCCACCACGGCAATCGCCTCGACGGTGTCCAGATCCAGCCCGCGCGGATACCCATAACGCACCAGCGCCACCGGCATGCCGGCATCCACGGCCGCCCGGTAATCCGTGATCGAATCGCCCACCATCAACGCTGCCTCGACGGCCACGCCGAACTGCGCGGCGATGTGCCGCAATGGCGAACCACTAGGCTTGCGCTCCGGCAAGGAATCCCCGCCCAGCACCAGCGCGAATGCGTCCTGCAGACCGAAGTGCTGCAGCAACGGCGCCACCAGCGCGGACGGCTTGTTGGTGCAGATCGCCAGCGTCACCGAACGTGCGCGCAAAGCGCCCAACGTTTCGCTCACACCATCGAACAGACGCGGGCTGCGCAACAGGCACGCTTCGTAGTGCCGCATGAAACCCGGCATCACCTTATCCAGATCGATATCACTGCCGGCTGCGGTAAACGCCTGCTCGACCAGCCGTCGCACGCCATCCCCGATCCACGTCAACACCGTCGCCTCCGGCACGCGCGGCAACTGCCAGTCCTGCAGCGTGCGGTTGAGCGCTTCGGCGATATCGGCAGCGCTGTCCACCAGCGTGCCATCCAGATCGAACACCACCAACGGATACGGATAGGACAAGACGACACTCACTTCAACGACGTGGGGAGGCCATTGTAAGGTCGCCCCTGCACGTTCCAGCTCATGCGCCGTTGACGTCCGGCGCTCAGAGCGACGCCAGGAACCGTGGACTGCTGAACCGCTCCACCAGGAAATCCAGGAAGCTGCGCATGATCGTCGGCAACTGCCGGCGAGACGCATACACCGCGTGGATGCCCAGCCCTTCAACCTCGTAATCGGGCAGCACTTCGATCAGTTCGCCACTGCGCAGCAACGGGGCGATCTGGTACGTGGGCAGCATCGCGATACCCGCACCGGCGCGCACCGCTTCGAGCAGCAGCGACGCTTCATTGGCGCTGATGTTGCCCCCCACCGCCACCGCGATCTTCCGTCCCTCGCGCTGCAGATGCCACACGCTCTTGCCGACGTAGTGATGGGTCAGGCAATTGTGCGCGGCCAGTGCGTCGGCCGTGGTCGGCGTGCCGCGCTCGGCCAGGTACGCCGGCGCCGCGCACAGCACCGAACGGCACGGCGCCAACGGCCGCGCGATCAGGCTCGGATCGATCGCGCGCGAGATGCGCACGGCGATATCCACGCGCTCTTCGACCAGGTTCACCACCCGATCGACGAGGAGCAGTTCCACCCGCGTCAGCGGATGCCGTTTGACGAACTCCGCCACCGCCGCAGCCAGGTGGATCTGCCCGAACGAGACACTCGCGGTGACCCGCAGCAGCCCGTGCGGCTCGGGGTTGTCGGTGGCCAGCTCACCGCGCAGCTCATCGCCGATCGCCAGCATCTGGCGGAAGCGCAGCAGCGCCGCCTCGCCCGGCCCGGTCAGGCTGATCCGGCGCGTGGTCCGGTGGAGCAACCGCGCGCCCAGCCAGCGCTCCACCTCGGCCAGATAGCGCGTCACCATCGCCCGCGACATCTCCAGCGCCTCGGCCGCCGCCGTCAGACTGCCGCGCTCGGCGACCTCGATGAACACATTCATGGCGGTCATCCGGTCCATTTGATCGATCCGTGCAACAAATTAGGCCGTTATACGCGGTTTTTCGTTCGATTCCAGAGGCATACGCTGGCCTTCCTTCCTCAAACGGACCTCCCCCATGAAAATCGCTCTCGTTGGTGCGACCGGCAACATCGGCCGTGAAATCGCCCGCCAGGCCCTCGCCCGCGGCCATCAGGTCACCGCCATCGTGCGCCGCGAGACCGACCTCCCGGCTGAACTGGACGGCGCCCAGCTGGCCGTGGCCGCGCTGGATGACACCGACGCGCTGGCCGCCGTGATCGCCGGCCATGACGTCCTGGCCAGCGCCTTCGGCCCGCGCCCGGGCGATGCCCCCGCCACGGTGACCACCACCAGTGCCGCGCTGGTCGCCGCTGCGCGCCAGGCCGGCGTGCCCCGCTTCATCATGGTCGGTGGCGCCGGCAGCCTGGAAGTTGCCCCCGGCGTGCAGCTGGTGGACACCGAGGGCTTCCCGGACGCCTACAAGCCGGTCGCCCTGGCCGCCCGCGAGACGCTGACGCAGCTGCGCGCCGTCGACGACCTCGACTGGACCTTCTACTCCCCCGCCGCCGAAATCGGCCCGGGCCCGCAGCGCGGCGGCTTCCGCACCCAGGCCAGGAACTTCCTGGTCGGCGATGACGGCCACAGCCGGATCAGCTACGCCGACTACGCCGACGCCTTCGTCAGCGAGATCGAGACCCCGCAGTACCTCCGCCAGATCGCCACCGTCGCGTACTGAGCCCTGCCCGCCCCGGCGATCCCCGCCGGGGCCCTGGATGGAACCCACCGCATGTCCATGCTCTCCCGCGCCCCTCTCGCCCTCAGCCTGGCCCTGATCACCGGCCTCACCGCCCTCGCGCCCGCCAGCAGCCACGCCCGCCCGGCCGCGATCGCCCCGGCGCAGGCCGCTCCCCTCGCGGTGCAGCCCTACCACCCCGGCGACGACGCCCTGTTCGCCGTCTCGTCGACCCTGATCACCGGCCGCCACGACGCCATCCTCGTCGACGCACAGTTCGCCGCCACCGATGCCGCGCAACTCGTCCAGCGCATCCGTGATTCCGGCAAACGGCTGACCACGATCTACATCAGCCACGGCGACCCCGACTACTACTTCGGCCTGGCCACCCTGCAGGACGCCTTCCCCGGCGCCCGCATCCTCGCCACCCCCGCGACAGTCGCCCATATCAACGCCACCCAGGCCGCCAAACTCGCGTACTGGGGCCCGCAGATGGGCGCAGGCAAACCGACCCGCATCGTCATCCCCCGGCCCCTCGACGGCGACACCCTCACCCTCGAAGGCCAACCGATCAAGATCATCGGCCTCACCGGCCCCACCCCGGACCGCACCGTCCTGTGGATCCCCACCCTCCACACCGTCCTAGGCGGCATCCCGGTCGTCGCCGGCGAACACGTCTGGATGGCCGACACCCAGAGCGCGCAATCACACGCGCACTGGCTGCAGACCCTCGCCACCATCAAGGCCCTGAACCCCACCCGCGTCATCCCCGGCCATTACGCAGCAGGTGCCCCCCTCGACATCAGCGCAGTGGATTTCACCGCCGACTACATCCGCGCCTTCGACGAAGAAACCGCACGCAGCAACGACGCCAACGCACTGATCGCCGCAATGAAAAAGCGCTATCCAAACCTGGCTGGCGAGAGTTCATTGGAACTGAGCGCGAAAGTAGCCAAGGGCGAAATGCAGTGGCCGTAACGATGCGGACGTAAGGCAAAGCGATGTCGATTTTCCATGCGCACCGACCCAGTGTCGGAGGGACGGCGCGGGTGGGGTATCGGGACCGTGTGTTGCCATGGATGGCAACACACGAGCCTACATGGACGTACTTGCGGCGGGTCCCGATACCCCACCCGCGTCGTCCCAAGCCCTCACCACGCAGATACCAGCGCCTTAGCAGTTGATCTTGATCTTGATGTTGCTGTCGCCGTTGCCGTCAACACTTAGACAGCTCAAGAAACACGGCAAAAAACACGGACGAATACCGCCCAGCTACACATCACCAAGGTGATCAAACAACCCCGGCTGGCGCACCATCTCCCGCTCCCGGAAGCCCCCCAACCCCCCCCCCCCCAACCGATACCGCGTCTCCAACGGCAACTCCACCCGCGCCCGCAACCCCAACGCAATCTCCCGCAACTCCTCCAACGAATCCGGCGGCGACTCCGGCGTAAAACTGCGCGTAATGATCCGGAACTGCGACGTCTTCAACTTCAACACCACCGTGTGCCCCACCCGGTCCGTCTTCCGCGTCGCCTGCCAGGTCTTCTCCGCCAACTGCACGATCGCCGGCGCCAGATCCTCCAGCAGCAGATCCTCCGCGAACGTATCCTCCGACGAAATCGACTGCACCGGCTGATCCGGCTCCACCGGCCGCTCATCCACGCCCCGCGCACGATTGAACAACCGTGCCCCGAACGTCCCGAACCGCGCCTCCAGTTCCTCCAGCGGCACCGTACGCAGATCGCCCACCGTCGCCACGCCCAGCTCCGCCAGCTTCGCCGCCATCACCTTGCCCACGCCCGGCACACGGTTCACCGGCAATGGCGTCAGGAACTGCTCGATGCGATGCGGCGGCACCACGAACTGACCATCCGGCTTGCGCCAATCCGACGCGATCTTCGCCAGGAACTTGTTCGGCGCGATCCCCGCCGAGGCCGTCAACTGCGTCTCCTCGCGGATCTGCGCACGGATGATCTGCGCGATCTCCGTCGCCACCGTCATCCCGCCCTTGTGCTCGGTCACATCCAGATACGCCTCATCCAGCGACAGCGGCTCCACCAGGTCCGTATGCCGCAGGAAAATCTCGCGCACCTGGCGTGAGACCGCCTTGTAGCGCACGAAATCCGGCGGCACGAATACCGCATCCGGGCACAGCCGCTCCGCACGCACCGCCGGCATCGCCGAACGCACCCCGAACACCCGTGCCTCGTAAGACGCCGCGCAGACGACCGAGCGCATTCCCCGCCACGCCACCACCACCGGCTTGCCCCGCAAGGAAGGGTCGTCACGCTGCTCCACGGACGCGTAGAACGCGTCCATGTCGACGTGAATGATCTTGCGGGGGCGGGACACGGGCGTCGGCACTCGGATTCAGATGAACAAGATTACAGCCACACGCCGCAGTATGGTTGTTGGATAACAACGACATGCGTTTTTGAACCTGAAAACACTACGGCGGCGTACGGTTAAAACGTTTGATTGAATCACTTTTTCTCATGCACTCTTGAGCACTTGCTTCATGCAAGAGCAGTCGACCTGTGGTCGGCTCACCCCGATGACAACTTCTTCAGGATTGCGTTTTCCATGACTCGTCTCAACGCGTTCTCGCGCGACCAGCTGCTGGCCAGCGCCCGCGGTGAACTGTTCGGCCCGGGCAGCGGCCGCCTGCCCAACGATCCGATGCTGATGTTCGATCGCATCACCGACATCCGCGAGGACGGCGGTCCCCATGGCAAAGGCATGGTACGCGCGGAACTGGATATCCGCCCTGACCTGTGGTTCTTCGACTGTCACTTCCTCGGCGACCCGGTCATGCCCGGCTGCCTCGGCCTGGATGCCATGTGGCAGCTGACCGGCTTCTTCCTGACCTGGATCGGTGCGCCCGGCCGTGGCCGCGCCCTGGGCTGCGGCGAAGTCAAATTCACCGGCCAGGTGCTGCCGAGCGCCAAGCGCGTCACCTACGAAATCGACATCTCGCGCGTCATCAACCGCAAGCTGGTGATGGCACAGTCCGATGCCCGCATGCTGGTGGACGGTCGCGAAATCTATTCTGCCAAGGACCTGCGTGTAGGTCTGTTCACTTCCACTGAGAACTTCTGATGCGTCGCGTCGTCATTACCGGAATGGGCATCACTTCGTGCCTGGGCAACGATCTGGACACCGTGTCCTCGGCACTGCGTGAAGGCCGCGCCGGCATCCGCCACCTGCCCGATCACGCCGAAGCCGGCCTGCGCAGCCACGTGGGCGGCAACATCGAGCTGGACCTGGACGCGCAGATCGACCGCAAGGTGAAGCGCTTCATGAGCGATGCCTCGGCCTACGCCTACATCGCCATGCGCGACGCCATCGCCGACGCCGGCCTGGATGAAGCACAGGTCGCCAATCCGCGTACCGGCCTGATCGCCGGCTCCGGCGGTGGCTCCAGCCAGTGGCAGGTGGAATCGGCCGACATTCTGCGTGCGCGTGGCGTGCGCAAGGTCGGCCCGTACATGGTGCCGCGCACGATGTGCTCCACGGTATCGGCCTGCCTGGCCACCGCGTTCCAGATCAAGGGCCTGAGCTACTCGCTGTCGGCCGCCTGCGCCACCTCGGCGCATTGCATCGGCGCCGCCGCGGACCTGATCCGTCATGGCGCGCAGGACGTGATGTTCGCCGGTGGCGGTGAAGACCTGCACTGGTCGATGAGCGTGATGTTCGATGCGATGGGCGCGCTGTCGACCCGTTTCAACGAGACCCCCGCCTCGGCCTCGCGCCCGTACGACAAGGACCGCGACGGCTTCGTCATCGCCGGTGGCGGCGGCATGCTGGTGCTGGAAGACTACGACCACGCCGTGGCCCGTGGTGCGCGCATCTATGCCGAGCTGGTCGGCTACGGTGTCACCTCCGATGGTGCCGACATGGTCGCCCCGTCCGGTGAAGGCGCGGTGCGCTGCATGAACATGGCGATGGAGCACATCACCGCCCCGATCGACTACCTCAACACGCACGGCACCTCGACCCCGCTGGGCGACGTCACCGAGCTGAAGGCCGTCCGTGAAGTGTTCGGCGAGAGCATTCCGCCGCTGTCCTCGACCAAGGCGCTGTCCGGCCACTCGCTGGGCGCGGCAAGCGTGCACGAAGCGATCTACTGCCTGCTGATGATGCGCGACGGCTTCATCGCCGGCTCGGCCAACATCGGCGAGCTGGACCCGCTGGTGGAAGGCTTCCCGATCGTGCAGCAGACCCAGCCGGCACAGCTGAACACGGTGATGTCCAACAGCTTCGGCTTTGGCGGCACGAATGCGGCGCTGGTGTTCAGTCGGATCTGATCGCAGCTGCGACGTACACGAAAAAGCCCGGCCATGTGCCGGGCTTTTTCGTGGTGAACCCGATCAATGCCGGTGTGCCGGCGAGCCGAACCCTGCGGGACGTTACCGCGCGCCGGTCACCGGCAACAACGGCACCAGCAACTGCCGCGCATCCAGCAACGAATCGACGATGCGATGCCCCAGCGCGCGCAGTTCCTCGTCCGGATGCACCAGGTCCGGCACCTGGATCGCGGTCATGCCCGCCCCCACCGCCGCGCGGATGCCGGCGGGGGAATCCTCCAGCGCCAGGCAGCGCGCCGGGTCCTTGCCCAGCTTCTGCGCCGCCAGCAGGTAGATATCCGGGGCCGGCTTGGGATGCGACACGTCGCTGCTGGTCACCACCACCTCGAAGAACGGCAGCAGCCCGGCCGCCGCCAGCTTGCGCGAGGCACGCGGCTGCCGCGTCGAGGTCGCCACCGCACGCGGAATGCCGTGTTCGTGCAGCAGCTGCAGGATCTCCACGATGCCCGGACGCAGCGGCAGCCCCTGCTGCGTACGCGCCTCGTACAGGTCATGACAGCGCGCGAACAGCGCAGCGACCTGCGCGGCATTCACCGTCTGCAGCAGCAGGCGTTCGCAATCGCGATCGCCCAGGCCCACCATGCGCAGCCAGAACCCCTCCGGGAACGGCAGCGCCAGTTCCTGCGCCGCCTGCGACCAGCACGCGACCGAGACCCGCTCGCTGTCGATCATCAGGCCGTCCATGTCGAAGATGACGGCGTCAGGCAGGAATGGCAGCGCGGCGAAGGCGGTCATGGGACGTTGAACAGCGTCTCGAGATCGGCCGCATCCAGCATGCGCCACTCGCCTTCCGGCAGCCCGCCGAGCGACAGCCCGCCGATGCGGCTGCGATGCAGTGCCTCGACGTGGTTGCCGACCGCCGCGAACATGCGGCGGGCCTGGTGGTAGCGGCCTTCATGCAGCACCAGCTGCGCCTGGCGCGGCCCGTTGACGTGCAGCTCGGCCGGCAGCAGCGGCTTGTCATCCGATTCCAGCAGCAGCGTGCCGCTGGCGAAGCGCGCGGTTTCATCGCCGCGCAGGTCTTCGGCCAGGGTGACCTCGTAGGCCTTGTCCAGGCGCGACTTCGGCGACACGATCCGGTGCAGCAGCGCGCCGTCGTCGGTCATCAGCAGCATCCCGCTGGTATCGCGGTCCAGCCGCCCCACCGAGGACAGCACCGGCGCACGGTCGCGATAGCGCGGCGGCAGCAGGTCGTAGATCAGCCGGCCCTTGTCCTTGGTCGAGCAGGTATAGCCGCGCGGTTTGTGCAGCAGCAGGGTCAGGCCCTGCGGCGGGTCCAGCGGCTCGCCCTCGACCCGGATCGCCTCATGCGCGACCGCGTCGTCGGCGTACAGCACCTCGCCCTCGGCATCGGTGATCAGGCCGGCGCGGAACATCCCCTGCACCTGCTTGCGGCTGCCATAGCCGAGGTTGGCCAACAGCTTGACCAGCTTCATGCGCGGCCTCCGCGGCCCCACTTCGGCTCGGTGCTGCGCGGCGTCCGGACCGGCGTGGCGTTCTTGCTGGCCTTGGTCGCTTCGATCAGCTTGAAGCCATCGCGCTCGGCGGCCACGCGGACCTGGCCGAAGCTCTCGTTGAGGATCTGCTCGTACGGCAGGTGGCGGTTGGCCACCAGCCACATCCGGCCGCCCGGGCGCAGCGCCTGCGCGGCCACGGCGATGAAGCGCTGGCCGATGTCGGGACGGTCGGCGCGGGACGGGGTGTGGAACGGCGGGTTGGTCACGATGAAGTCGTACTCGCCGTCGATCCCGGCGGTGACGTCCTGCCAGTGGTAGGCCAGCGCCGCCGGCTTGCCGAGCGCGCCGAGGTTCTCGCGGGCCAGCGCCAGCGCGCGGCCTTCGGCCTCGTACAGGTCCAGCGCAGTCACGTTCGGGCAGCGCGCCAGCACTTCGGCGGACAGATAGCCGAAGCCGGCGCCCAGGTCGGCGCCACGGCCGGCCAGATCGGCCGGCAGCTGCTCGACCAGCAGGGCCGAGGCCGGGTCGATGCGGTCCCAGGCGAAGATGCCCGGGCGGCTCTGGAAGCGGCCGCCCAGGATCGCGCGCGGCGCGTCCAGCGACGCCCAGCGCTGCGCCAGCGCGGCGTCGTGCTGGCCGTTGAGCGGGGCGGTCCAGTAGGCGCGGCAGTGGTTCTTGGTCAGCTTGCCACCCAGGCCGGCCAGCTGCTGCAGGTCGCCTTCGCCGGAGCGCGCCCCTTCGTTGTTGTGCTGGCAGGCCACCACGATGCCGCCCGGGGCGGCCAGGGCCAGCGCGCGGGCGAACAGGGCCTTGGCTTCCTCACGCTGGCGCGGCGGCAGCACCAGCACCACCGCGTAGCGGGTGGCATCGGTGGCCAGCTGCTGTTCGTCGCGCACCGTCCAGCCACTGGCTTCCAGCGCATCGGCGAACGGGCGGAAGCTCTGCTCGCAGACCAGCTGGGCCGGCTGGGCGTGCTCGCGCAGCGGGGCGCCATCGCGGGCGCGCAGGAACAGCACGGGGCCGGCGGGCCAGGACAGCACGCCACTGGCGAACGGCAGGAACAGGGTTTCCAGGGGAGCGTCGTGCTGGGCAGCCATGCGGGGGGCACATCTTGAAAGAGGCCGCCATTCTACCGGTTCGCCCCGCCCCACCCGGATTTGCGTTTATTCAACGTCCTGTTGATGCCCTGACAACATCCAAACCGGCAGGGTGGAGCCTCACTTCCCGTGGAGATGGCTCATGCGTGCATTGTTCGTCGGTGGCGTAGTCGACAACAGCGAGATGGACATGGAGGGCAGCCAACCACCGGTGCATTACCCCGAAGACACTGGCGGCGGCCATTCGCGCTACCGGCTCCACCAGGTCGGCAAAACGGCCGACGGCAGCGTGGCCTATGCGGTCTATGGCGCCCCGGACCTGGCCGATGAAGAAGTGGCCCGGATTGCCGATGAGCGGGCCTACGCGCGCCGTTTCGAGGCCGAACCCAGCGAATTCATCCACTGATCCCGTCTCTGGCGGCGCGCCTGCCCACCGCGATCACTCGCGGTAGGGCAGCTGCCGGATGGCCTTGATCTGGTCCAGCCACACCACGTGCTGCTGCACCGGGGTGTCCAGATCGTCCAGCCGCAGCTGGCCATTGCTGCCTTCGTTCTCCTCGGCGTCGCGGTACTGCTGCAGCGTCGGCTGCACGGCAACGGTGCCGAGCAGGCGGCTGCCATCGTCAAGCGTGAGTTCGACCTGGGTCTGGCCATGCAGCTGCGGCAGCAGCGCTTCCAGAGCCGCGATGGCGGCCGGATCGGTGTGGATGCGGGGGGCGTAACGGGACATGGCAACTCCTGTGGCGTACGCCTCAGTGTGCCCGTGGCGGCGTCAACACACCGCCAACGGCGGACGCTCAGCGCCCGCCAAGCACGCCGCGCACAGCGGCGACCAGCTGGGCCACCGAATACGGCTTGGCCACATGTTCCTGGAAGCCCGAGGCGAGCGCGCGCTTGCGATCGTCGGCACGCGCCAGCGCGGTCACCGCCACGGCCGGCAGCGCGTCGGGTTCCACCCCCATGTTGTCGCGCAGCGTGCGGACCAACCCGTAGCCATCCATGCCCGGCATGCCGATGTCGGTCAGCAGCGCGTCGATGCCCTCATGCCCGTTCTCGTTGAGCAGGGCCAGCGCTTCCCCGGCCGAGGAGGCCGTGGTGACCGAGGCACCCTGTTCCTCCAGCAGCCGCCGCAGGTACTCCAGCACTTCGGGCTGGTCTTCCACGGCCAGCAGGTGCAGGCCCTTGAGCGGATACGGTTCGATGATCTGCTCGGTGATCGGGCCACTGAACACTTCGCGAAGCGGACGACCGTCAGCCTGTGGCTGATAGCGCGGCAGGCGCACGTTGAAGCTCGCCCCCTGCCCGTGGCCCTCGCTGCTGGCCGCGACCACGCCGCCATGCAGTTCGACCAGCTGCTGCACGATCGCCAGCCCCAGCCCCAAGCCGCCGTGGCGGCGCGTGGTGGTGCCGTCGGCCTGGCGGAAGCGGCTGAACAGATGGCGCAGGAATTCCGGTGCGATACCGTCGCCGGAATCGGTCACGGTGATCGACCACTGCCCGCCGTCGGCGGCCAGTGTCAGAATCACGCGCCCTTCGGCGGGGGTGAACTTGATCGCGTTGGAGAGCAGGTTCCACAGCACCTGCTGCAGGCGCGTGGCATCGCCGAGCACCAGGCAGGGCTCGTCGGGCATCACCAGTTCCATCGACAGCGCTTTGCCTTCGGCGACCAGCTCCTGCGCGCGCATCGCTTCTTCCAGCTGCGCACGCAGATCCAGCATCTCCACTTCCAGCTGGACCTTGCCCAGCAGCATGCTGCTCAGGTCCAGCATGTCCGAGATCAGGCGTTTCTGCGCCATCGCACTGTTGGCGATCACACCCAGTCCCTTGTACATCGGGCTGGTGTTGTCGATGCGCTGCAGCAGCAGTTCGCTCCAGCCCAGGATGGTGGTCAGCGGGGTGCGCAGCTCGTGCGACAGCGTGGCCAGGAACTCATCCTTCAAGCGCGCCATGTTTTCGGCAGCGCTGCGTGCGGCACGCTCGGACTGCAGCAGTTCCTCGCGCGCCATTTCGATCTCGCGGCGCTCGGTCACGTCCGGACTGCTGCCGGCAAGGCCGATGAAACGGCCCATCCGCGAGAAGCGCGGACGCGCATTCATTTCCAGCCAGCGCCACTGGCCATCGGCGCGGCGGCCGCGGACCAGCGCGTGCATGGAGCGCTGCGACTTCAGCGCTTCCTGCAGTTCGTAATCGAACACCGAGGCATCATCGGGATGCACCAGCCCACGCCAGACATCATCCGGCACGCGCTGCTCATCTCCGCCGAAGAACTCACTGAAGGCGCTGTTGACGAAGCGCGAATGGCCACGCTCATCCAGCACCCAGACCGGCATCGGCAGGCCATCGGCCAGCGCACTGAAGCGCGCCTCGCTTTCGGCCAGCTCCACTTCGATGTGCTTGCGGTTGGTGATGTCGAAGAACACCACGGCCACCAGATGCTCGCCGGGCTCGCCCACCCTGACCGCCTCGACCGAGTACCACCGGTTCAAGGCGCGTGCTTCCATCTCGAACTGCCTGGCCTGGCCGCTCAGTGCCACCTCGCCATAGACACGGTACCAATCCTGCTCATGCCCGGGCTGCAGGCTGCTCATCCGCTGGCCACAGGCGTTGTCGAGCCCGGTGTTACGGGCAAACGCCTCGTTTACCTCGACGAACCGGTAATCCACGCCGACACCCGCGTCATCGAAGATCACTTCGATGATGCAGAACCCCGCATTCAGGCGTTCAAGTACCGTGCGATACAGGGCCGGATCCGGCGATGAAGCCAGGAAAGAGGCGCGTTCCAACGTCGAAGTGGGCAGGCTGGGCAAGGGCTTCAATGAGGCAACTGGCGAAACAGAGGAGGACAGGATCGGCCAACGCGCGTATTCGCAGCGTCAAGCGCCGAGGGTCGGGGGCGGGCCTGGGTGAATTGGCGCCAACCGCAGAGGCGGAGCATACACGCCTGCATTGTGGGCCACCCGGATCGGGATCACACTGGGCACCTGATCCCACTTGTGATCGCGACCCAGGAGTTGTCATGAACCGCACATCCCTGATCGCCGGCGCGCTGGCTGGCCTGCTGCTCGTCGGCAGTGCCTCCGCCGCCCCGCGTACCGTGACCGACCCGCAGGCCCCGCGCGCGCTCCAGGCCGATGGCCCGGTCCAGGTGACCTGGACCGACCCGGCGCAGTTCACCGAGATCCGCCAGAGCAACAACCGCTTCGAAGCCGAACGCGGCGACTGGGTGCAGCAGCTGGCCAAGTACGTCCAGACCACCGCCGGCAAGGAGCTGCAGCCTGGCCAGACGCTGGACGTGACGTTTACCGACATCAAACGCGCCGGCGATTACGAGCCGTGGCACGGCCCGCGCTCCAACGACATCCGGGTGATGCGCGACATCTATCCGCCGCGCGTGTCGCTGACCTACACCCTCAAGGATGCGCAGGGCCAGGTGATCGGCGAAGGGGAGCGCAAGCTGCAGGACACCGGCTACCTGCACAACATCGGCCGGCAGAGCGACACCGATCCGCTGCGCTACGAGAAGCGCCTGCTGGATGACTGGATCCGGCGCGAGCTGCGCAACCAGGCCACCGCCAGCACCTGAGCCCTCCCTCAGCCGCCCAGGTACTCGCGCACGACCCGCTTCACGCCGCACGGCAGCTGGTAGGCACTGACGCCGCACAGCGGTGCCAGCGCCTCGATGCGCGGGGCATCGCCCCACAGCGTCACCGTGCTGCCGATACCGGCCTGCGGCAGGTGGGTGAGGTCGACGGTGAGCATGTCCATCGAGACCCGACCGATCACGATGCCGGGCTGCTCATCGATGCGCACGGGCGTGCCGTTCGGCGCGAACTGCGGGTAACCATCGGCATAGCCGAGGGCGACCACGCCGACCCGGGTCGGCCGCTGCGCGACGAACCGCGCGCCGTAGCCGACCGGCTCGCCCACCGCGATATCGCGCACCGCGAAGATTTTCGAGCGCATGGTCATGACCGGGCGCAGGCGCTGGGTCAGCGCGGTATGCGCGGGCATCGGGTTGATCCCGTACAACATCAGGCCCGGACGGACCCAGTCGCTGCGCACGTCCGGCCAGCCCAGCAGCGCGGGCGAATTGCACAGGCTGGTCTGCCCGGCCAGACCCTCGATGGCGGCGGCAAACACGTCGGCCTGCTCGCGGGTGCGCGGGCTGTCCAGTTCGTCGGCACGCGCCATGTGGGTCATCAGCACCATCGGCCCGACATGCGCCAGCGTGCTCAGCGTGGCATGCGCGGCGCGGAACTCGTCCGGCCACAGGCCCAGGCGATGCATGCCGCTGTCCAGCTTCAACCACACGGTAAGCGTGGCGGTGGTCTGGAACGCGGCGACCGCCTCGACCTGCCACGGCGCGCCGACCGCGAACCACAGATCGTGTTCGACGATCAACGGCAGCTCGTCAGCGTCGAAGAAGCCTTCCAGCAAGAGGATCGGACCGGTGATGCCGGCCGCCCGCAGTTCCAGCGCTTCCTCGATGCAGGCCACGCCGAACGCATCGGCCTCGGCCTGCAGCGCACGGGCGCAGCGCACCGCACCGTGCCCGTAGGCATCGGCCTTGATCACTGCAACGGCCTTGCCGCCCCCCAGTTCGCGTGCCAGCCGGTAGTTGCCGCGCAGCGCGTCCAGATCAATCAACGCACGGGCTGGGCGCATGAACTCGACTCACGGTGACGGACGGACGCGGCGTGGTGGGTGTAACGGAAGATATCCAGGCCTTCGGTGCTGATCTGCGGCTGGCGGGCATCCATCAGGTCGGCAAGGTAGCGGCCGGAGCCGCACGCCATGGTCCAGCCCAGGGTGCCGTGGCCGGTATTGAGGAACAGGTTGCGATACGGCGTGGCGCCGACCACCGGCGTGCCATCCGGCGTGGCCGGGCGCAGGCCGGTCCAGAACTCGGCGCGCGACAGATCGCCGCCGTGCGGGTACAGATCGCGCACGACCTTCTCGAGCGTGGCGCGGCGGCGCGGCGAGAGGGACAGGTCGAACCCGCCCACTTCGGCCATGCCACCCACGCGGATGCGGTCGTCGAAGCGGGTCACGGCCACCTTGTAGCTTTCGTCCAGGATGGTCGAGGTCGGGGCCATCGCCGGGTCGGTGATCGGCAGCGTCAGCGAGTAACCCTTGAGCGGGTACACGGGCAGCTGCATGCCCAGCGGCGCGACCAGCGACGGCGAATAGCTGCCCAGCGCGACCACGTAGTGATCGGCGGTTTCCAGCTTGCCGTCGATGCGCACACCGGTAATGCGGTCGCCGTCGCTCTGCAGGCCGGCGATGTCCTGGTCGAAGCGGAATTCGACCCCGGCATCGACACACATCTGCGCCAGGCGGCGGGTGAATAGCTGGCAGTCGCCGGTCTGGTCGCGCGGCAGGCGCAGCGCGCCGACGAGCTTGTCGGCCACGCCGGCCAGGGCCGGTTCGTGGGCGATGATGCCGTCGCGGTCGAGCACCTGATAGGGCACGCCGTACTGCGCCAGCACCTCGATGTCCTGCGCGGAGGCATCCAGCTGCTGCTGGGTACGGAACAGCTGGGTGGTGCCCAGGTCGCGGCCTTCGAACTCGATACCGGTCTCGCGGCGGAGTTCGTTGAGGCAATCGCGGCTGTACTCGGACATGCGCACCATGCGCGCCTTGTTGATCGCGTAGCGCTCGTGCGTGCAGTTGCGCAGCATCTGCGCCAGCCAGCGGTACTGGTGCCAATCCAGGCCCGGGCGGATCGCCAGCGGCGCGTGTTCGGAGAACAGCCACTTGACCGCCTTGAGCGGCACGCCCGGGGCCGCCCACGGCGAGGTGTAGCCGAACGACAGCTGGCCTGCATTGGCGAAACTGGTTTCCAGCGCCGGACCGGGCTGGCGGTCGACGACCGTGACTTCAAACCCGGCCTGCCGCAGGTACCAGGCACTGGTCGTGCCGATCACACCGCTGCCAAGGACTAGAACGCGCATGACACCTCTCCAACCCGATCATTCCCTGCGCAGGAGCACGCCGGGACCATAATTGAGGAAGTATAGTCAGCCGCAACCAAGCAATTCGCCTGTTTTTAGAGCCTTAGGCAGGGTATTGTCCTGCCAACACCCTTGAGAGGCTGACGCCGATGGCCGCGCGTGCCCGCGAACTGGACAAGATCGACCGCAAGATCCTGCGCATCCTGCAGGACGAGGGCCGGATTTCCTTCACCGAGCTGGGCGAGCGCGTCGGCCTGTCGACCACGCCCTGCACCGAGCGCGTCCGCCGGCTCGAGCGCGACGGCGCCATCACCGGCTACTACGCCAAGCTCGATCCGCATTACCTCAAGGCCAGCCTGCTGGTGTTCGTGGAGATCAGCCTGGCCTACAAGTCCGGTGACATCTTCGAAGAGTTCCGGCGTGCGGCGTTGAAGCTCCCCAACGTGCTGGAATGCCATCTGGTCTCGGGCGATTTCGATTACCTGCTCAAGGCGCGCATCAGCGAGATGGCCTCGTACCGCAAGCTGCTTGGCAGCACGCTGCTGACCCTGCCGCACGTACGTGAATCCAAAAGCTACATCGTGATGGAAGAGGTCAAGGAAACCCTGACCCTGCCGATCCCGGATTGAGCGCGGGCTCCTTCAAAGCAGAAAGGCGGCGCGCATGTGCGCACCGCCTTCGTTCATTGCGTCAAGCGCATCAGCGCTGCTGTTTCTGGTCCTGATGCTTCTGGTCCTGCTGCTTGCCGCCCTTCTGATTCTGCTGGTCCCACTGCTGCTGGTTCTGCTGGCCGGGCTTCTGGTTCTGTTGCTGACTGCCCTGCTGCTCCTGCGGCGCCTTGCCGGGACTGCGGTTCTGCTGGTTAGCCATGATTGCACTCTTCTCGAAAAACCTCGGGGATGCGCTGTGTTGCGGCGCGTGGACAGGGTCTCGCCGAGCCGGTTAATCACAGGCGAAAAATCGGTGAGGCATTCCGTTGACGGCGATGACTGCGGGAACAGCGATGTAAACCATTCATCTTGCTCGCAGGCCATGGCCCCCGATTACGGCTTGATCTGCTGGCCGTCGCCGCTGGGAATGGAGTCGTAGTAACGGCCGGTGCGGGTATCGAGCACACGGTTGGGGCTCACCTGCCGGGCCCCGGGAATGATCCGGCCATGACGGTCGTAGACCTTGCCCTGTACGGCGGGCCCCTGCATCGGCGCAGGCTGCGACGGACCTTTGCTCTGGATCGGATGCGTGCGCAGCTGCTGCTGGGTCTGCGCCGAAGACCTCACCGGCGCCATCTGCCCGGACAGGCTGTCGACCGGCGCCGGTTGGACGGGGACGGGCAGCGGCGTGGGCGTCGGCTGCGGCGCGACCACCGGTCGCGTGGCGGTGGGCTTGGGCGGCGGGCCGATCTGCGCGGCCGCGGTCAACGGCAGCAGCACCAGCAGGGCAGCGACGAGGCGACGTGGGCGGTACATGGCGGTCTCCCGGCGGCGGTTCAGGCCTTCACCATGCACCTGCACGGGTATCAGCACCATGAACGCCCTTGCTTGTACCTCCAGAGGCAACAGCTCAATCTATGTACCACATCAATAGGGAATGTTTATGACAGCTTTCGACCTTTCCCCGCCCACCGACGCCCAGCGCCAGGCCTTGGTCGCCGGGCTCAGTGCCGATGAACAGCGCGTGCTGCTGCACCATGGCACGGAGGCGCCGTTCTGCGGCGTCTTCCTGGACAACAAGCAGGACGGGGTCTACGGCTGCCGCTTGTGTGGCCTGCCGCTGTTCCGCTCCAGCACCAAGTTCGACTCCGGCACCGGCTGGCCGAGCTTCTTCGCCCCCTTCGACCCGGCCCATGTCCGCGAGATCCGCGATGCCAGCCATGGCATGGTCCGCACCGAAATCGTCTGCGCGCGATGTGACAGCCATCTCGGCCATGTGTTCCCCGATGGCCCGCCGCCGACCCACGAGCGCCACTGCCTGAACTCGGTCTCGCTGTCGTTCACGCCCAACGGGCAGGCCTATCCGGATCCCCTGCAGCGCGGCGGTGCTGAAGCCGGCGCGGCGGCGTAAGCACGGCTCGTCGGTCCGCACGCTTGCGGCTTGCCTGAGGCTGGGCCCGCACGCGATGGCGCAAAAGTGTGACATTGGTCGAACACCCCCTTCAGAAAAGGTGTGAAGGGGCCGACATGGAGGTATCCCCTTCCCGCGTCGGCCCCATGCTCATCATCGTTGGACTTCTCGTCGTCATCCTCAGCGTGCTCGGCGGTTATGTGGGCGCGCACGGCAAACTCGGCGCGCTGTGGCAGCCCTATGAACTGGTGATCATCGGCGGCGCCGCGCTGGGCGCGTTCCTGGTCGGCACCCCGGTCAAAACCGTGAAGCAGACCCTGCAGGCCACCGTCGGCGTGTTCAAGGGCCCGCGCTACAAGCAGCAGGACTACATCGACGTCCTCAGCCTGCTCTACGAACTGCTCAACAAGGCCCGTCGCGAAGGCTTCATGGCGCTGGAAGACCATGTCGAACGCCCGGCCGAGAGCAGCATCTTCGCCAATTACCCCAAGGTGCAGGCCGACCATCACCTGGTCGACTTCATCACCGACTGCCTGCGCCTGATGATCGGCAGCAACATCGAGCCGCATGAGCTGGAGCCGCTGCTGGAGATGGAGCTGGAGAAGCATCACGGCGAGGCGATGCAGCCCGCGGCGGTGCTCAACAAGGTCGCCGACGGCCTGCCGGGCTTCGGCATCGTGGCTGCGGTGCTCGGCATCGTGATCACCATGGGCTCGATCGGCGGCGAGATCACCGAAGTCGGCGCGCACGTCGCCGGCGCACTGGTCGGCACCTTCCTGGGCATCCTGCTGGCCTACGGCTTCGTCGGCCCGCTGGCCTCGGCCGTGGAAGCCCGCGCCGAACAGGACGCGCGCATCTACGAATCGGTGAAAACCGCCCTGCTGGCCTGCCTGCGCGGCTACAACCCGAAGATCGCCCTCGAATTCGCCCGCAAGACCCTGCCGTCCAACGTGCGTCCGGGCTTCAGCGCGTTCGAACAGCACCTCAAGACGGTCAAGTAAGGCAGCGCCATGGCCGACACCAAACCCACCGTCATCGTCCGCCGGGTCAAGAAAGCCGGCCACGCCGCGCACCATGGCGGTGCCTGGAAGGTGGCCTATGCCGACTTCGTGACCGCGATGATGGCCTTCTTCCTGGTGCTGTGGCTGATGGCCGCCACCACCAAGCCCGAGCGCGCGGCGATCTCCGAATACTTCCGCAACCCCAGCCCGCTGGCCGGCAGCAGTTCCACCCCGGCCCCCGGCATGGCCGGTCCGGGCGGCGCCAGCACCTCGATGATCAAACTGGGGGGCGCCACCGACATCTCGCGCGGCAACAGCAACGATCCCTTCCAGAGCCAGCAGGCCACCAAGCCGGTGCCGCAGACCGATCGCGAGCGGGAAAAGCAGCAGCTCGAAGCGCTCAAGCAGGAGCTGGAAGAAGCGATCAGCAAGAGCCAGGCGCTGGAGCCGTTCAAGGACCAGCTGCTGCTCGACCTCACCCCGGAAGGGCTGCGCATCCAGATCGTGGACAAGCAGAACCGCCCAATGTTCGACATGGGCAGTGCTTCGCTCAAGCCGTATACGCGCGAGATCCTGCGGGAGCTGTCGCAGTTCATCAACCACGTGCCGAACCGGATCAGCATCACCGGGCATACCGACACCACCGCGTACAACGCCGTGCATGGCTACAGCAACTGGGAGCTCAGCGCCGACCGCGCCAACGCTGCCCGCCGTGCGCTGCTGGATGGCGGGATGACCGAAGAGAAGGTGACCCGCGTGGTCGGCCTGTCCTCCTCGGTGCTGTTCGACCGGACCCAGCCGGACAACCCGATCAACCGCCGGATCAGCATCGTGGTGATGACCAAGGCCGCCGAGGCCGCCGCCCTGGCCGGTGCCGGCCAGGAAGTGGCGCTGTCGCCTACGGCTGCCGATGCGGATATCCAGGCGGCGCTGGCGCCGGCTGTCGCGCCGTAAGGGCGCGGCGGCGGGGGCTGCAGGGGGGAATTCAGGGAATCCGTGGAGCCGGCCAGCGGCCGGAGCTGCGGACCCTTCAAGGAATCCGTGGAGCCGGCCAGCGGCCGGCACTACAATGGGTCTTTCCTTTTGTAGATAGACCGTTCTCATGTCCAAGCAGTCCAAGGCCAAGCGCGACAAGCGCAAGAAGCAGCAGCCCAAGCGTCCGATCAACCGCCTCAACGCCCAGCAGCCGGTGCAGAACCATGCCGTGCTGACCAACGAAGAAGGCCAGGTCGTCGCCGCGATCGGCCTGCAGGGCACCGAGTGGCTGCTGGCCATCGGCGGCCAGACCATGGGCAACGCCGACAACCCGGTGCCGATGCTGGCCATGCTCAAGCACCTTTCCAACGTCCAGGAGAAGGAAGGCCGCAAGGTCAACCTGGAGTACTCGGCCCAGCTGCAGCAGCTGATCGACGACCTGGCCGCCGATGAAGGCAAGACCGCCGACGAGTACCTGTCGCAGCTGGTTTCCGAGTTCGAAGGCGTGGAAGGTGACGACGAAGCCAACGCCGACGCCGACGATGCCGAGATCGTGGCCGACGACGCCGCCGCTGCCCCGGCAGATGCCGAGCCGGCCCCGGCCGCCAGCGACGACAAGCCGCAGGCCTGAGCCACGGCGATCCGGTGACGGTCTATATCGACGATGCGGTACACCCCTGGCGCGGCGAGCGCTGGGCGCATCTGATGGCCGACACCCTGCCCGAGCTGCACGCCATGGCGGCGCAGCTCGGGATTCCGCTGCGGGCGTTCCAGAACCGCCGCAGCGGCGCGCACTACGACGTGCCCGCCCCGCTGCGCCTGCAGGCGATCGCCCTGGGCGCACAGGCGATCTCACGGCATACGGACCGCGCGCTGGTCAAAGCGGTCATCGCCAATGCGAGAAGCCAATACCGGTAGGTGCCGACCGTTGGTCGGCACACGCAGACCGCGGTCACGCCGTCAGAACGGATCGCTGCCCGGCCGCACTTCCACGCCCAGCAACGAGCACAGCGCCAGCATCGCGTCGTCATCGCGGTTGAGCGCCATCCAGCCGGCCAGAGTGTCATTGCCGGTATCCACGCTCCACAGCGCATAGTTGTGCTCGCGCAGGCGGTCATGGGCGGTAGCCATCAGCGCCGGCGCGTCCACCTCGGCGGCGAAATCCTCATCGTCCAGGTCGCCACCCCAGTCGATCTGCAGGTTCCAGCGCGCGGACAGCTCGTTGACGGCCGACATCAGCGCATCGGCATCGCTGCGCTCGACCTCGAAGCCGGACTGCCAGGCGATCGCGGCCATCATCGGCGGCAGCCAGTCGGCGTCTTCATCGATGCCTTCACCACTTTCCAGCAGTGCCTCGCGCCAGCGGTTGAACTGCTGCAGGGCCAGTTCTTCATCGCCCGGGTTGATCAGCACGAACAGGTTCCAGATCCGCGCCTCGAAATCGTCCTCGTCGAAATCGCGTTCCTCTTCTTCGAAGTCGAAATAATCGCTGTTGTCGGGCATGACCGGTATTCCTGGAGACAGGGGCGCATTCTGCCGTGCAAGGGCGTTGGCAGGAAGCGAAATTCGGCGCGGGGCCCGCTGCGGTTTATCCTGTACGCCAGAAGACGGCCTTGGTGGTCGTCAGCATCCTGTGACCATGAGCGATACCCCTCCCGATCACCTGGCGATCAACCCGGCCAGCCCCTTCCACGATGCCGCTGCGCTGGAGCGCGGCGTAGGCATCCGCTTCAACGATGTCGAGCGCGACAACGTCGAGGAGTATTCGGTCAGCGAAGGCTGGATCCGCGTACAGGCCGGCAAGGCCCGCGACCGCCGCGGCAACCCGATGACGATCAAGATCAAGGGCACCGTGGTGGCCTACTTCCTGGATCAGAAGCCGGACGCCTGATCCCACGTCTGCCGGAGACGCCTGATCCCACGCGTGCCGGGGTAGAGCCACCCCATGGGTGGCTGCCCTTCGTCCCGGGCGAGTGGGTTCCAGCAGGTCCGCGCAGCCACCCATGGGGTGGCTCTACCCGTGGCACGGTGCGGCTTCAATCGCGTTGCCGCGTCTCCAGCAGGTCCAGGTTGCGGATCAGCCTGCGCGAGATCTCATCGGAAATCTTCCCGCGTCGGGTCAGCCGGAACAGCTCTTCGCGCTCGGCGGTGAGCCCGGCGGTGCGCAGCTGGCGATAGCCCTGCTCCATCCGCTTCACCTTTTCCGGGTCGGCATCCGGCCCGGCGTCCTTCTCCAGATTGCGCTGGTACAGCAGGCTCACCCGTGAGGCGGCGTCGTTGTAGAGCTGCACATTCTCGGTGGTCTGGTTCTGCACCAGCTGCTGGCGCGTACGCTCCACCCCGGCCAGCGCGGCCTTGGCGGCGAGCTTGCGGGCCAGGTCTTCTTCCTTGCGCTCGCCCGAATCGGCCGGCAGTTCCAGCCCCTTGAGCAGGCGCGGCAGCGCGATGCTGGCCCCGACCAGCGAGATCAGGATCACCGCCGCGGCGAGGAAGATCACCAGATCACGCGCCGGGAACGCACTGCCATCGGGCAGGAACAGCGGCAGGGTCAGCACGCCGGCCAGGGTGATCGCCCCGCGCACACCGGCCAGCGAGGTCGCCACCACGATCCGCCACGACGTGCCCGGGCGTGCTTCACCCCGGTGGCGCGCGCGCAGCAGGCTCCAGCGCAGCGACAGCCACACCCAGGCCAGGCGCAGCAGCACCAGCGCCAGGTTGATCACCACCACGTAGACCAGCAGCCACCACGCACTGTGGTGCCCGCTCTCGCTGACCGTCTTGATCGCGCGCTCGACGATGCCGGGCAGCTGCTCGCCGAGCAGCACGAACATGATGCCGTTGAAGCTGAACTGCAGCATGTTCCACACGGCCGTACGCTGCACGCGCATGCTGCCCGAGACGCGGCCGCTCAGTTCCACGTAGCTCATCGTGATGCCAGCGGCGACCGCGGAGAGGATGCCCGAGGCGTTGAACTCTTCGGCCAGCAGGTAGGCGGCGAACGGGATCAGCAGATTCACCAGCAGCGCCGCGCCGGGCTCCTCACCGAAGCGCCGCCACAGCCAGCGCTGGAAGGTCGACACGCCCAGCGTCACCGCCACACCGATCGCCAGCCCGGCCACCGCCACCCACAGGAAGGTGAGCGAGGCTGTCGCCAGCGAGAAGGTGCCGGTCATCACGGCTGCCACCGCGAAGCGGAAGCAGACCAGGCCGGAGGCATCGTTGAGCAGCGACTCGCCTTCCAGGATGTGCATCAGCCGCTTGGGGATCGGCGCGCGCGAGGCGATCGAACTGACCGCCACCGGATCGGTCGGCGAGATGATCGCCGCCAGCGCGAAGGCCACGGCCAGCGGCATCACCGGGATCATCCAGTGAATCAGGAAGCCGGCACCGATCACGGTGAACACCACCAGCCCGAACGCCAGCTCCAGGATCACGCCTTTATCGCGGAACAGGCCCTGCTTGGGGATGCGCCAGCCATCCAGGAACAGCAGCGGTGGCAGGAACAGCAGGAAAAACATCTCCGGCTCCAGCGCGTGTCCGCGGTTGAACACCCCGGCAATGACCGCGCCCAGCCCGATCTGCACCAGCGGCAGCGGCAGGGACAACGGCAGGACGCGGACCAGGTAGCCGCTGGCGACCACCGCCACCAGCATCGCCAGGACGACTTCAATGGTATGCATGCATTTTCCAGTAAGCAGCGCGGGGGAGGCTGCGGGCAGCCGGCGCCGGAAACAGGAAAAAACGTACCACACGTGCGCCGCCACGCGAATGCGCGGGGCGCAACGGGCTCAGTCGGCGGACAGCAGCTGCGCGTCGGCGCCGTCGAAGCGATAGATGTCCATCGCCAGGAAACCGGCATCGATGCCGGCATCGATACGCTGCGCGCCGAGCACATCGCCACCGGCCGCGCCCATCGCGAAGTGCAGCGGCTGCAGGTGCTCGTCGCTGGGGTGCGCCTGCGCGGCGTGCGGGGCCTGACGGCGGTAGTCCAGGAGTGCGGCACTGTCATCGGCCTGCAGGCGCTGCTCCACCCACTCGATGAAGGGCCGCACATAGGGCGCTTCCTTGCCGTCCTGATAGCTGCGCCAATCGTGCAGGTTGTGGGTGATGCTGCCCGAGCCGATCAACAGCACGCCCTGTTCGCGCAGCGGCGCCAGCGCGCGGCCCAGCGCGAACTGATGGGCCGGCCCAAGCAATGGCTGGATCGCCAGCGGCACGACCGGAATCTCCGCCTGCGGGTACAGGAAGCGCAGCGGCACCCAGGCACCGTGGTCGAGGCCGCGCTGCGGATCGGTCGCCGTCGGCAGGCCGGCCGCGGTCAGCCGCTGCGCGATCTCCTGGGCCAGTGTGGGGTCGCCCGGCGCCGGGTACTGCAGATCGAACAGCGCCTGCGGAAAACCCCCGAAATCGTGGATCGTGGGCGGCTGGGCATGCCCGCCCACCACCGGCTGGTGGGTCAGCCAGTGCGCCGAGGCCATCACGATCGCGCGCGGCCGCGGCAGGCGCGCCGCCAGTGCGGCCAGGCGCTCGCCGACCAAGCCGGGGTTCAGCGCGGTCATCGGCGAGCCGTGGGAGATGTAGAGGGAGGGCAAGCGGGACATCACGGACTCCAATAGCGGGATGCCCACCGGGGCGGTTCCTGGATCTCAGACTATTGCGTACGGATCGGCCAATAAATACGATGCATCGACGCTGTTTATTCCGGAAAAAGAAACAATGGACACTCTGGACGCCATGCGTGTGTTTGTCGCCGTGGTGGAGCGCAACGGCTTCAGTGCTGCCGCGCAGGCCCTGGACCTGTCCACGGCGGGGGTCACCCGGCAGATCGCCGCGCTGGAAAAGCGCCTGTCGACCCGCCTGCTCAACCGTACGACCCGTCGCGTGAGCCCGACGAGCACGGGCGCGGCCTATTACGCCGAGTGCGTGCGTCTGCTGGCCGAATTCGATGCGCTGGAGGCCGGCATCAGCGCCCAGGCGTTGGAGCCCTCCGGACGGCTGCGGATCAACGCGCCGGTCAGCTATGGCATCGCGCGGCTCGGTCCGCTGCTGGCTGGCTATCGCGCGCGCTACCCGGAGGTGGAACTGGACCTGTCGTTGTCCGACCGCCTGGTGGACATGGTCGAGGAAGGCTACGACGTGGCGATCCGCATCACCCGCCAGCCCAGCCCGACCCTGATCGCGCGCAAGCTCGCCGACGTGCAGATCAGCCTGTGCGCGGCGCCGTCGTATCTGGATGCGCACGGCCGCCCGCAGCAGCCTGAAGACCTGTCCGCACACGATTGCCTGAGCTACAGCTACTGGGCCGGTGGCGATGCCTGGCAGCTGCACGGCCCGCGTGGCGAGGTCTCCGTACCGGTGCACGGCAGCATCCGCGCCAACAATGGCGATGTGCTGCGCGAGGCCGCGATCGCCGGCATGGGCATCATCGCGCAGCCGGACTTCCTGGTCGCGGAGGCCATCGCCGACGGCCGACTGGAACGCGTGCTGCCCGCGTGGGCGGTGCCCGGCATCGGCATCCACGCGGTGTACACCAGCCGCAGCCATCTGGCGCCCAAGGTCCGCAGCTTCATCGATTACCTGGTCGAAGCGCTGGGCTGACCACGCGTGGCGGCGGCCGGGCAGCCCCCGGCGTTACGCCTCCACCGAGTCCAGCTGCGCGATCACCTTGGCCAGCGGCATCGGCCGGCCGAGCAGATAGCCCTGCACCTGGTCGCAGCCGTGCGCGGCCAGCCATTGATGCTGGCCCGGGGTCTCCACGCCTTCGGCGATGATGGTCAGGCCCATGCTGTGGCCCAGTGACAGCAGCGCGCGGCAGATCGAGGCATTGCGCGGATTGGTTTCCACGTCCGCCACGAAGCTGCGGTCGATCTTCAGGATGTCCAGCGGCAGATGCTGCAGGTAGGACATGTTGGAATACCCGGTGCCGAAATCATCCAGCGAAATGCAGATGCCCTGCTCGTGCAGGCGCTGCATGGTCTGCTTGGCCTGGCCCGGCTTGCGCATCAGGCTGCTCTCGGTTAGCTCGACCTGCAGCGCACCGCGGGCCAAACCGAATTCCTGGCTGGCGCGGGTGAATTCGGCGACCAGGTCGCTGTTGAAGAACTGCACCGCCGAGACGTTCACCGCGATCGGCAGGTCCCAGCCGGCATCGACCAGCTGCCGCTGTGCCTGTGCCGCGGCGCGGATCACCCAGCGGCCGAGCGCGAGGATCAGGCCTGTGTCTTCGCACAGCTGGATGAATTCGCCCGGCGGAATGAAGCTGCCGTCCGCCTGCGGCCAGCGCAGCAGGGCTTCCAGGGCGGCCGGACTGCTGTCGGCGGCGTGGCAGATCGGCTGGTAGTACAGCTCGAACTCGGTATCGATCGCACTGTGGATGCGCCCGGCCAGGCGCAGCCGTTCGGCAAGACGGGAACTCACGGTGGTGTCGTACCACGCGATGACATTGCCTTCGTCGCGCGCCGCATGCGCGGCCTGCGCGGCCATGCCGATGACCTGCTCGGCCGTGCTGGCATCGCCGTCCAACTTCACGGCGACGCCGATGCGCGGCTCGAACTGGTGCAGCCAGTCCTGCCCGCGCACCGGTTCGGACACCGTCTGCACCAGCGTATCCAGCGCGGTCTGGCGCTGATGGTCGTCGCGGATGGCGAAGATGAAATCCTCGGCCGGCTGGAAGGCCAGCAGGCCGTAGCGGACGCCGAGCCCGCCCAGGCGCTTGGCCATCGCCTGCAGCACCACGTCGCCGACTTCGCGGCCCAGCGTGTCCGACACCAGTTGCAGGCCGCGGAACTGCACGTACGCGATCGTGTACGCCCCGCCCTCCTCGTCCAGCTGCGCGGCCAGCGCGCGCGTATTGAGCAGGCCGGTCGCCGGGTTGTGGGTGGCGTGGTAGGCCAGGTCGCGCTCATAGGCCAGCCGCTCGCTGACGTCCTCGGCCAGCACCAGGCAGGCCTGGCGGCCATCGAAATCCAGCCGCGCCAGATGCGCACGCACCTCGAAGACGCTGCCGTCCTTGCGCTGGTGCAGGCGCACCTGCGCGTCCTGCACATCGCCGATGCGGGCCTGCGCGATCGCCCCGCGGATTTCCTCCCAGCCTTCGCGCGGGCGGATGTCGAGGATGCTCATCGACAGGAATTCATCGCGGCTGTAGCCGTACTGGCGCACCGCCGCTTCGTTGACCTCGAGGAAGCGCAGCGTGTCCGGATCGAACACCCAGAACGGCGCCGGGTTGCGGTCGAACAACAGACGGAACTGGCGCTCGGCCTGCTGCACGCGGGCCAGCGCATCGACCCGCTCGCTGACATCGGTCAGCGCACCGATCATGCGCCGCTCGCGGTCCACCACCGCCACCCGCTGGCCGCGCGCGGAGACCCATCGGATCGCCCCGCCCGGCAATACCAGGCGGAACATTTCATCGAGCACGCCGCTGCCGGCGAACGCGGCGTCGAAGGCCTGCTGCATGCGCGCCGTATCATCGTGGTGCACCCGCGCGAAGAAATCGGCGAGCGGCAGGCTCTCGATATCGATGCCGAAGATCTCGCGGGCCAGCGGTGACCAGCGCAGCAGGCAGGCATCCTCGTCCACGTACCAGGTGCAGACCTTGCCGACCTGATGGGCCATATGCAGTTCCGCATGGCCGGTACGCAGCTCCTCGCTCAGGCTGTCCTGGTCGCGCGTGGCGCGGCGCAGGCTGACATAGACCGCGCCAAACAGCGCCCAGTACAGCAGGTAGACCCCGACCGAGGCCTGCACATACGGCCACCAGGCCGCCAGCACGTCGCGCCGACCCAACCCGGCGTACACCGCGAGCGGGTACTGGGCCAGCGTGCTGAGGCTCGAGATGCGCTCGACGCCATCGACCGCGCTGGTCTCCGTCCCCAATGGGGTCAGGGCATCGCGGCGCAGCAGCTCGCGCTTGGCCAGGCCGAAGCGGCGCCCCACCACGCCCACCGGATCGGGGCTGCGCGCCAGCACATAGCCCTGTGGGTCGGTGATCGAAATCACCCCGGCCTCGCCGGTATCCATGCCGCCGATGACCGACTGCAGTTCCGAGGTGCGCAGCCGTGCGAGCAGCCAGCGGTCTCCGCCCATCGGCAACGCCAGCGGCAGGATCCAGTGCGTGCTGTCCAGCGCCTGCGGCGGACCGAGGAACAGCTGGCTGCCCCTGCCGCGGTTGTCATCCACCGCCCAGAGCGGCAACTGCAGGTCGCCGCTGCCGCTGGTCAGGGCGCGCCCGTACTGATCGACCACGACGATGCTGTGCAGTTCGGCATGCCGCTGCAGGGTGCCTGCGATGCCCGCATCGAGCAGGTCCGGGGCCTGCGCGGGCACGCGCTGGAACAGCAGCGCCCCGTCCCGGGAAATGCCCTGCATGGCGCGCTCCAGATTGCGCAGCTCCAGCCGCAGCAGGCGCTGGGCACCGGTCGCCAGCGCCGAGCTCTGGCGCTGCGCGGCTTCCTGCCGGCGTTGGGCATCATTGACCAGCGTCGCCACCAGCCCGGCGGCCAGCAGCACGCCCAGGCAGATCCCGAGCCACACGAAGGTCCGCAGCGGCCGCGCCAGGGCACGGTTCAACGCGGGCATCGCAACCCTTTTTGCGCACGACAGGCTGACTTCATCTGTAAACGCTTCCTGGTTTCCCCAAACCTGAGCGGCCGCTGCCCGGGATTCTTGACGCCTTGATCGCCACGCGGGCGCCCAGCAGGCGCGCGCGGAATCCGTGCCGCTCCAGCATGCACCAGCGCGCGCGGCGCGGGAAGCACCCCGGCGGCGGTTCACCTCGGTGAATCCGGGGGACGGGCACATCCGGTACCCGATGCCGCCGCAGCCGGCATAACCGGGCGCCCCGGACGGGATTAGACTTGGACGTTTCCGTTGCTGAGAAGCCCCATGTCCAAGCTGCGTCGCCCCACCCTGATGCTCGCCATTGCCGCCAGCCTGTCGCTGAGCCTGGCCGCCTGCGACCGCGAGGCCACTGCACCGGCCGCTGCCGCGCCCGAGTCCGCCCCGGCGCAACCGGCCGCGCCCACGCCGCAGTTGGGCAGCTTCGGCTTCGACGCCGCCGGCATGGACCGCAGCCTCGCCGCCGGCGATGACTTCTTCGGCTTCGCCAATGGCACCTGGGTCAAGAACACCGAGATTCCGGCCGACCGCTCCAGCTACGGCAGCTTCAACGTCATTTCCGAAAAGACGCTGGCCGACACCCGCGCGATCCTCGAGGGCGCCGCCGCCGATACCAAGGCCGAGGGCGAAACCAAGCTGATCGGCGATTACTACGCCGCCTTCATGGACGAGACCGGCATCGAGTCGCGCGGCGCCGCCCCGGTCAAGCCCGAGCTCGACGCCATCGCCGGGATCGGTGACAAGGCCGCGCTCGCCACCGCCCTGGGCGGCACCCTGCGCGCCGACGTGGACCTGCTCAACGCCACCAACTTCTACACCGACCGCCTGTTCGGCGTGTGGGTGTCGGTGGATCTGCTGCAGCCCGACCGCACCGCGCCGTACCTGGTGCAGGGCGGCCTGGGGCTGCCGGACCGCGACTTCTACCTGCAGGGCGGCCGCATGGCCGAGATCCGCAAGCAGTACCAGGCCTACATCGCGCAGGTGCTGCAGCTGGCCGGCGTCGCCGATCCGGCGGCCAAGGCCCAGCGCATCGTCGCGCTGGAGACCAAGATCGCCCAGGCGCACGCCACGCAGGAAGCCACCAACGACGTCGCCAAGGGCGCCAACGCCTGGAAGCAGGCCGACCTGAGCGCGAAGGCGCCGGGCATGGACTGGAGCGCCTTCCTGGCCTCCGCCGGCCTGGATGCCCAGCAGGACTTCATCGTGTGGCAGCCCAAGGCCGTGGCCGGCATTTCGCGCCTGGTCGCCACCGAGCCGCTGGAGGTCTGGAAGGATTACCTGGCCTTCCACGCACTGGACCGCGCCGCACCGTACCTGCCCAAGTCGTTCGCCGATGCGCGCTTCGCCTTCCACGGCACCACGCTCAACGGGACGCCGCAGCAGAGCGAGCGCTGGAAGCGTGCCGTCGATGACAGCAACCATGCGGTCGGCGAAGCGATCGGCAAGCTGTACGTCGAGCGTCATTTCGACCCGGCCACCAAGGCCCGCGCCGATGAGATGGCCAAGAACATCATCGCCGCGTTCGCCAAGCGCATCGATGCGCTGGAGTGGATGTCGCCGCAGACCAAGGCGCGCGCCAAGGCCAAGGTCGAGGGCCTGACCGTCGGCATGGGCTACCCGGACAAGTGGCGCGACTACACCGGCCTGGAGATCAAGCGCGATGACGCGCTGGGCAATGCCGAGCGGGCGGAACTGTTTGAGTACCGCCGCAACATCGCCAAGCTGGGCAAGCCGGTCGACCACAGCGAGTGGGCGATGCTGCCGCAGACCATCAATGCGATGAACGTGCCGCTGGAGAACCGCCTGGTGTTCCCGGCCGCGATCCTGCAGCCGCCGTTCTTCGATGGTGCGGCCGATGATGCGGTGAACTACGGTGCGATCGGCGCGGTGATCGGCCATGAGATCAGCCACGGGTTCGACAATGCCGGTGCGCTGTTCGATGAGACGGGCAAGCTGCAGAACTGGTGGACGGCGGAGGATCTGAAGCAGTTCAACGCGGCAGGCGATGCGCTGGCGGCGCAGTTCAGCAGCTACAGTCCGTTCCCGGGGGTCTCGGTGAATGGTCGTCTGACGCTGGGCGAGAACATCGCCGATGTGGCGGGTCTGTCGACGGCCTACGATGCGTATCAGTTGTCGCTGCAGGGCAAGCCGGGGCAGACGCTGGAGGGCTTCACGCCGGATCAGCGGTTCTTCCTGGGCTTCGCGCAGGCGTGGCGCAGCAAGGCGCGTGAGCAGGCGCTGCGCAATTCGCTGTTGACCAATGTGCATGCACCGGGCCAGTTCCGTGCGTTGACGGTGCGGAACCTGGATGCGTGGTATCCGGCCTTCGAGGTGAAGGAAGGCCAGAAGCTGTATCTGGCGCCGGAGAAGCGGGTCAAGGTGTGGTGAGGTGGTTCATCGCACTTTGCTGAGATGAAAGAACGGGCGCTTCGGCGCCCGTTTTTTGCCCTGCAGAGCTGCAAAGCTGCAGGGCTGCAGAGCTGGAGCGGAGCAACGGCTGGGGTTTGCGTTTGCGCTGGTTTGGGCGGGCATGGGTGGGGTGTCGGGACCCGCTGCAAGTACGTCCATGTAAGCTCGTATGCCGCCATC
>NZ_JABBXB010000009.1 GCF_013387485.1 Stenotrophomonas sp. SAM-B | reverse complement strand
AAGCCAAAGGCAAGGCGAGCAAGGTGGCGCTGGTAGCGGTCATGCGCAAGATGCTGGTCATCCTCAACGCCCGCAAGCGGGACGCCGAGGCCGCGTTGGTCTGCACCTGATAAGACAGTTGCTACCTGCACATTACGTATCGGGACCTGCGCCCTGCGTATCGGGCTGCGCCTTTCGTATCGGGGGTAGAGCCACGCCATGCGTGGCTGCGCTCTGCGCTTGATCCGGGCCCTGCGCCCGATCAGCGGTCGTCGCGCAGCTCACCACCCGGCAGGAACACCCAGGTGCGGGTCACCTGCAGGATGTCGATCGCATCCTCGGTCTTGGGCAGCGGCGGGAACGGCTGGGCCAGGGTGATCACCCGCAGCGCGGTTTCATCCAGCAACGGCGTGCCGCTGGACTGCAGGATGCGCGCGCTTTCCACCGTGCCATCGCGGCGCACACCGACCGTGATCACGACCTGGCCGCCGAGCCGGCGGGCGCGGGCTTCATCGGGGTAATTCAGATTGCCGACCCGCTCGGCGCGGTCGACCCATGCGCGCAGATAGTTGGCGTAGGCATATTCGCGGGTGCTGGCCGAGACGAACTTGCGGTTCGGGCGCTTGGCGTACTGCGCCGAGCGCAGATGTACTTCGGCCGCCAGCCGCGCCATCTCCACGTCACGCTGCTCGCGCGCGGTCATCGGTGCGTCCGGGCGGGGCTGCTCAGGCAGCGGCTGTGGCTGCGCCTCGGCGATGGTGTCGGTGCCATTGCGGCTGTTGACCACGCGGGTCTGCGGCGGCGGCACGCTGGCTGCCTCCTGGCGCTGCTGCGGCACCGGCGACAGCCCGGCCTGTGCCTGGGGCACGATCCCGGCCTGGTTGTCGCGCGGGCGCTGCGCCTTGTCGTGGTCGCCACCGCCCTGCTGGTTGGCCTGGGCCAGGAAATCGGCCTGCTTGGGCGTCAGCGGGGTCTGGGTCTGGCTGAAGATCACGTCCAGGGTCGGCACCAGCGGCGCGCTGTCGCTGACCGCGAAACCGACGCCGAGGATCAGCAGCGCATGCACGAGCACCGACAGCGTCAGGGTCGCGCCCAGCCGCTGGGATTCGCGCGCCTGCCACGTCGGCACCGGGACGACGCTGGCGCTCATCGCGGCAGGCCGGCCTCGATCGCGTCGAACAGGGTGCCGGCGATGTTCAGCCCGAACTGGGCATCCAGCTCGCGCACGCAGGTGGGGCTGGTGACGTTGACTTCGGTGAGGTAGTCGCCGATCACGTCCAGGCCGACGAAGCGCATGCCGCGGCGCTTCATTTCCGGCCCGACCTGGGCGGCGATCCAGCGGTCGCGCTCGCTCAGCGGGCGGCCTTCGCCGCGGCCGCCGGCGGCCAGGTTGCCGCGGAACTCATCGCCCTGCGGAATCCGTGCCAGGCAATAGTCGACCGGCTCGCCATCGACCAGCAGGATGCGCTTGTCGCCGGCGGTGATGTCCGGGATGAACTTCTGCGCCAGGGCCAGCGTGCGCTCGCCGTCGGTCAGGGTTTCCAGGATCACGTTGAGGTTGGGGTCGCCGGTGCCGCTGCGGAAGATCGACCGCCCGCCCATGCCGTCCAGCGGCTTGAGCACGGCCTGGCCGTGTTCGAGCACGAAGGCCTTCAGGTCGGCGTTGCGGCGGCTGACCAGGGTCGGCGGGCAGCACTGCGGGAACAGCAGGGCGGCCAGCTTCTCGTTGTAGTCGCGCAGGCCCTGCGGGTCGTTGACCACCATCGCACCGGCCTGCTGGGCGACGCTGAGCACGTGGGTGTCGTAGATGAATTCGGCATCGACCGGCGGGTCCTTGCGCATCAGCACGACCTGGCCGGGGCCGAAGACCGTCTGGCTGAACTCGCCCAGGGTGAACCAGTCGTTCTTGTCCTCGCGCACCTGCAGCGGGGCGGTGCGGGCGATGGCCTGGCCGTCGCGCAGGGCCAGCCCGCCGGGGCTGACGTAGTGCAGGGCATGGCCGCGGCGCTGGGCTTCCAGCAGCATCGCGAAGGTGGTGTCCTTGGCAATCTTGATATGGGCGATGGGGTCCATCACCACGATGACATTCAACGGCATGGTCGCAACCTGGCGGGCAGGCCGATGATGGTAGCGACTATGGCCCGGCAATGCCCGCCCCGGGGGCCGGAACGCAGTGTCCGGCCGGCCCGGGTTTGCGCAAACGGCGCGGGGCGGGCGCCGCCCGGGCCGCTGGCGGCGGGGCCGCGGTGGGTCTGCTTGAAGCGCGCGCCGGTATTGGGATATAGATACGCTTTCGCAGCGACGCCGGGGATCTGGCAAGCGTCGCGCGCTTGGGGAAAGGTAATGACTGAATACATGGCTGCGGGTGGGGAACTCGCAGGGCTGCGCGTGATGGTCATCGATGATTCGAAGACCATCCGCAGGACTGCGGAAACCCTGCTGAAGCGGGAAGGCTGCGAGGTGGTGACCGCGACCGATGGTTTCGAGGCCTTGGCCAAGATCGCCGACCAACAGCCGCAGATCATCTTCGTGGACATCATGATGCCGCGGCTGGACGGGTATCAGACCTGTGCGCTGATCAAGGGCAACCAGCTGTTCAAGTCGACGCCGGTGATCATGCTGTCGTCCAAGGACGGCCTGTTCGACAAGGCGCGCGGCCGCATCGTCGGCTCGGAGCAGTACCTGACCAAGCCATTCACGCGTGAAGAACTGCTGGGTGCCATCCGCACATACGTCAACGCCTGACCAGGGGGGAAAGGCACAATGGCTCGAATCGTACTGATCGAGGATTCACCGACCGACCGTGCGGTGTTCACGCAGTGGTTGACCAAGGCCGGTCATGAAGTCCTGGAAGCGGACAACGCCGAGGACGGGCTCAAGCTCGTGCGCGAGCAGTCGCCGCAGCTGGTACTGATGGACGTGGTCCTGCCGGGCATGAGTGGCTTCCAGGCCACCCGTGCGATGGCGCGCGACGCGGCCATCAAGCACATCCCGGTGGTCATCGTCAGCACCAAGGCGATGGAAACCGACAAGGCGTGGGGGCTGCGCCAGGGGGCGGCCGACTACATCGTCAAGCCGCCGCGCGAGGAGGAACTGATCGCGCGGATCAACCAGTTGGTGGTCTGATGCGCTCTCCTTTCGACATCCTCCAGGCTTACGAACGGCGCAGCCTGGCCCATGCCGTGCAGCTGCCCGAGCGGCAGTTTTCGCAGGACCTGTGGCGCGGCGTCGGCTACCGGGTCGGCAAGCGCCGGCTGGTCTCGGACTTCCGCGAGGTGGTGGAAATCGTGCCGATGCCGCCGATCACCCCGGTGCCCGGCGCACAGCCGTGGCTGCTGGGCGTCGGCAACCTGCGCGGCAACCTGTTCCCGGTGGTGGACCTGAAGTTCTTCCTGGAAGGCGAGCGCACCGTGCAGCAGGAGGGCCAGCGCGTGCTGATCATGCGCCAGGCCGGCGGCGACGTGGCGCTGACCATCGATGAACTGTTCGGCCAGCGCAGCTTCGCGCTGGACCAGGACATCGTCGCCGGCGATCTGGCCACCGGCCGCTATGCGCATTTCATCGACCGCGCCTTCCACGGCGATGGCCATGACTGGGGCGTGTTCTCGCTGTCGCTGCTGTCGCGTACCCCCGAATTCAGGCAGGCCGCAGCCTGACCGCAGGCGCCTGTCTCTCCGTATTGAAGATCGAGGTTGAACGATGAGTACTGCTTCGGAATCCGCCAAGGCCGGCAAGCTCGGTTCGGTGGGCACCAATTTCTGGCTCGGCCTGCTGGCCGTGTCGATGATCGTGTTCGGCGTGAACACCGGCGTGGCGACCTGGCAGGGCAGTCGCCTGGCCAGTGCCAGCACCGATGCCGCGAACCTGCAGGTGCTCTCGCAGCAGCTGGCCAACCAGGGCCGTGAAGCGGTCTCGGGCAACGCCCAGGCGTTCACCGCGTTCAAGCTGACCAAGAGCGACATCGAAAGCACCGTCAGCGCCCTGCAGGGCCGCTACGGCGCCGAGACGAACGTGTCCGGCCCGCTCAATGCGCTGATCAAGACCTGGGAGCCGCTCGGCAAGAGCGCCGGCCAGTTGGTTGCCAGCGAACCGGCGGTGCTGGCGCTCGCCGGCAATGCCAACAACTTCGTCAACGGCGTGCCCGCACTGCAGGCACAGCTGAACGAAGTGGTCCGTGCGATGTCGGCCAGTGGCGCGCCGTCTTCGCAGCTCTACAACGCCCTGCAGCAGGTCGTGGTGGTCGGCTCGATGGCCCGCCGCGTGACCGAAATGCGCGCCGGTGGCGCCAATGCCGCGGCCGCGGGTGATGCGCTGGCACGCGACTCGGTGGTGTTCACCCAGGTGCTCGATGCGCTGCGCAACGGCAACGAGGAACTGGGCATCGCCGCGGTCCGCAACGGCCCGGCGCTGGCCGCGCTGGAACAGTCGCAGAAGCAGTGGGACACGATGAAGCAGGACGCCGATGCGATCCTGGCCAGCTCGCGCCAGCTGTTCTCGGCGCAGTCTTCGGCCGCGGCCCTGACCGGTGGCTCGGCGGACATGCTCCGCGACAGCAAGAAGCTGTTCGAGGCGTTCTCCTCGTTCGGCTCGCTGCGCGACACCCGCCTGTTCCCGAACTTCTGGCTGGGCGTGGTGTCCGGCGCGTTCTCGCTGATCGCCATCATCGGCTTCGTCGGCAGCACGGTGCGCAGCCGTTCGCGCGAGCAGGAGCTGCGTTACCAGACCCAGGTCGAGTTCAACAGCCGCAACCAGCAGGCCATCATGCGGCTGCTGGATGAAATCAGCTCACTGGGTGAGGGCGACCTGACGGTGAAGGCCTCGGTGACCGAGGACATGACCGGCGCCATCGCCGACGCCATCAACTACGCCGTGGACGAACTGCGCCACCTGGTGACCACGATCAACGACACCTCGGCCAAGGTCGCCGTGTCGACCCAGGAAACCCAGGCCACCGCCATGCAGCTGGCCGAAGCGGCCGGCCACCAGGCCAACCAGATCACCTCCGCGTCGGACCGGATCGGCGAAATCGCCTCGAGCATCGAACAGGTCTCGCGCAACTCGGCCGAGTCGGCCGAGGTGGCGCAGCGCTCGGTGATCATCGCCGCCGAAGGCGCCGGCGTGGTCCGCGAGACGATCCAGGGCATGGACCAGATCCGCGACCAGATCCAGGAAACCTCCAAGCGCATCAAGCGGCTGGGTGAGTCCTCGCAGGAAATCGGCTCGATCGTGGAACTGATCAACGACATTTCCGAGCAGACCAACATCCTGGCGTTGAACGCCGCGGTGCAGGCGGCGTCGGCCGGTGAGGCCGGCCGCGGTTTCGCCGTGGTGGCCGACGAAGTGCAGCGCCTGGCAGAACGCACGTCCGGTGCGACCCGACGGATCGAGAACCTGGTGCAGGCCATTCAGGCCGATACCAATGAAGCGGTCAGCTCGATGGAGCAGACCACCGCCGAAGTGGTCTCCGGTGCGCGCCTGGCCGAAGACGCCGGTACCGCCCTGACCGAAATCGAGCGCGTCTCCAACGCACTGAACAACCTCATCAAGAACATCTCGATCGCTGCCCAGCAGCAGTCGGCCGCGGCATCGGACATCACCCGCACCATGGGCGTGATCCGTCAGATTACCGGCCAGACCTCGCAGGGCGCGGGACAGACCGCCGAGTCGATCGGCCACCTGGCACAGCTGGCGGCCGACCTGCGCCGCTCGGTTGCCGACTTCAAGCTGCCGGCGTGAGCCGCGGGCAGGGCGGAGAGGGAAGGAACAAGCAGATGATGCATCGCGAGAAATCACCGTACGCCATGTGCGCCGAGCTGCCGGGAGACCTGGCATGAGCACGCTGCGCGATGCCATGAGCCACGCCGCGCTGGGCTGGGTCAAGCCGGAGCTGGACGAGACCCTGCGCCAGGTGCGCAACGAGGTCGAGTACTACGTGGAGGACCCTGCCGATGGCAGCCGCATGCGCTTCTGCGCCGGCTACCTGCACCAGGTGCAGGGGACCCTGCGCATGGTCGAGCTGTACGCCCCGGCGATGGTGGCCGAGGAGCTGGAGCAGCTGGCCAACGCGATCGGTGCCGGCGAAGTGCCGGACCGTGACGAAGCCTGCGCCACGCTGATGCGCGGCAGCGTGCTGCTGCCCGATTACCTGGAGCGGCTGCAGAACGGCCATCGGGACATTCCGATCGTGCTGCTGCCGCTGCTCAATGACATCCGTTCGGCGCGCGCCCTGCCGGGCATCAATGAAAGCGTGCTGTTCGCCTTCGCCCCGGACAGCGCCAGCGCTACCGAGGCCGAGCTGGACCATGCGCGCGGCAGCCTGAGCGGGCGCAACCGCGAACTGCTGGACACCGTCGGCAACGCGGTCAAGGAAGAGCTGCTGCGGATCAAGGACGCGCTGGACCTGCACCTGCGTACCGGTGGCGAGCCGGTGCAGCTGCAGACCCAGGTCAACGAGCTGGGCGCGGTCGCCGACACGCTGGGCATGATGGGCCTGGGCGTGGCCCGCGGCGTGGTCGTGCAGCAGCGCGACGCGCTGCGCGAGGTGGTGGACGGGCAGCAGCAGATCGACGAGAGCCTGCTGCTGGACATCGCCGGTGCGCTGCTCTACGTGGATGCCTCGCTGGACGACCAGGTCGCCCACCTGGGCGCCGGCGGCAGTGGCGAAGACGATCCCAGCGCGGTGGAAAACCGGCGCACGGTGGAGGTGCTGGCGCATGAAGCCATCGCCAACTTCGCCGCCGCGCGCGAGCATTTCGTCGCCTTCATCGAAACCAACTGGAACCACCAGGAACTGCAGGAAGTCCCGCGCCTGCTCGGCGAGGTCGCCGGTGCGCTGCGCATGCTCAATCTGTCGGACCCGGCGGATTACCTGCAGGGCGTGCGCCAGTACATCGCGGTGGAACTGCTGGACAAGCAGCGCGTGCCGAGCGGTCGCCAGCTGGACACCCTGGCCGACGCCATGGCCAGCCTGGAGTACTACCTGGAGGCCCTGCGCGAGCGCCGGCCGGGCCGCGAGGAAATCCTCGACATCACCCGCAGCAGCCTGGAAACCCTGCGTTACTGGCCGCTGCCGGACGCGAACCAGCCGAGTGCCGAGACCGGTCCGGAATCGCTGCCGGTGGCGCCGGAACCTATCGAGCTGACGCCGTGGGACGCACCTGCGCCCGAGCCGATCGCGCTTGGCGTGACGGCCGACGTTCCGCGCCCGGCCAACCTGCCGCCGCCGCTGCCGGACTTCACGTTCGATCCGCCGCCGACGGTCGCAGCGCCGGTGGCGCTGGTGTTCGATGCCTCCACCGCCCCCGTCGCCGCCGATGCGCCGCAGTGGACCCTGGCGGGCAGCGACGACGTGGACACGTTGCCGACCTTCGCCCATTTCGATCCGGTCATTGCCGAAGCACCGGCCGGTGCCACCTGGGACGTGTCGCCGCTGGCGTCCGACCCGCAGGCGGGTGTCGCGGGGCAGGACGCTGCGCGCGACGATGCCGCCGTGGCGTCACCGGAACGTGCCGACGTCGACGACGTACGCGCCTCCGAGGCGTTGCCGGCCTTCGTGGCGACAGGCGACGGATTCGATCCGGTCGCCGCCGAGCACGACACCCTGGAGCTGAGCGACGAGCCGATCGAATTCACCTTCGATGAGGATCTGCACAACGCCGACGATGTGCTGTCGCTGCAGATCGACGACACCGATGCGGCCACCGCTGATGGCGGGGATACCGTTGCCTTCGCGCAGGGCGAGGTGGATGTCGAAGCACTGCCGACCTTCCTGCAGGAAATTCCGGTCGCCGCGGCGGAGGACAGCGCCGAAGCACCGCGCAGCACGTTTACGACGGATCTCGACGCTGCCCCCGACGCCGCCGAGACGACGCTGCCGACGCCGGCCGTGCAGGACGCGGTGATCCGACGTATCGAACTGGACGATGCCTCCACCCGGTTCCTGGCCGAACTGGATGCGGCGGCCGCGCAGTTCCGCCCGGAAGGGGCGCCGATCGATACCCCGGTGAACGCCGCTGCGGCGGTTGCCCCGCCGGTTGCCCCGCTCGCCGGAGACACCAGCATCGAAGCCGGCTTCGAGGACGATGGCGAGAACATCGACCAGGACATCCGCGAGGTCTTCATCGAAGAGTTCGACGAGGAACTGGTGAACCTGGGCAATCTGCTCCCGGCCTGGCGCATCGCGCCGGACAACCTGGACCGCCTGCGCCCGATCCGCCGCGTGTTCCACACCCTGAAGGGCAGTGGTCGTCTGGTCGGTGCACGCACGCTGGGTGAGTTCAGCTGGAAGATCGAGGGCATGCTCAACCGCGTGCTCGACGGGAGCCGCCCGGCCTCGCCGGCCGTGGTCGCGCTGGTCGGCCAGGCCTATGACGTGCTGCCGCAGCTCAATGCCGCGCTGCGCGATGGCAGCCGTGTCACCGCCGATCTGCAGGCCATGCAGGGCATCGCCGATCGCGTGTCCGCGGGCGAAGAAACCTTCCATGTGCCGCTGCCGCGCGCTGCCGCGGTCGCTGTGTCGACGCCGGCAGAGGAGGTGGCTGCGACCGACGCTGCGCCGGTTGTCGAGAGCACGCCTGCCAATATCGACAGCGTCCTGCGCGAGATCCTGGAGGCCGAGGTCGAGGTGCACCAGGCGACGCTGCAGGCGTGGCTGGATGCTGCGACCGATGGCCCGCAGGCGGTCACCGATGGCCTGCTGCGCGCCGTGCACACGATGAATGGCGCGTTCGCGATGACCGACGTGCCCGAGATCACGGCCGTCACCGGCGCCGCGGAAAGCTACATCAAGCGCTCGCTGGCCGCCGATGCGCTGCCGGGTGCGGCCGGGATGGCTGCGCTGGCCGACACCTGCGCCGCGATCACCACCACGATGGCGGCGCTGCAGGACGAGGCACCGCGCGTGCCCGTGCAGAACGCCTTGGCTGCCCGCCTGGTCGCCCTGGCGGATACCCTGCCCGAAGCGCGCTGGCCGGCCTTGGTCGAGGACGATCTGGACCTGCTCGACGAAGCGCTGTACGCCGAAGGGGCGGAGGCCGGACAGGCTGACGGATCGGAGCAGGCCGAACAGGCTGACGAAGCCGACGAAGCCGACGAAGCCACCCCGACGGACGATGCTGCGCCCGTCCTGGCCACGGCCGACGATGTCGCCGGGACCGACGTGCAGCAGGCCGAACTCGAGGCCGACGGACTGAGCGTGATCACGCCGGATCATTCGTCCACGCAGGCTGACGACGAGGATGCACTGGTCGCCATGGAGCTGACCGGCACCGATGACCTGTCGGCCTATTTCGACGCCGAACTGCCCGACGCAGTGCGTGCGGGCGCCGCGCCGCAGACGCTGGATGCGGTGACTGACGAGCCCGAGGACGCCGATCTGGCGTCGGTCCATGCGGGTCTGGAGTCGGTCGAGCTGACCTCCGCCGAGGATCTCTCGCGCTACTTCGATCATCTCGCCGAACCCGCTGCACCGGTCGTGTCCGATACCGAAGCCGAAGTCGAAGCCGAAACCGAAGCCGAAGCCGAAGTCGAAGCCGAAGCCGAAGTCCAAGCCGAAGCCGAAGCCGAAGTCCAAGCCGAAGCCGAAGCCCAAGCCGAAGTCCAAGCCGAAGCAACGCGCGAGGCCGAGTTCGCGACTGACGCCAACACCAGCACCAACACCGACACCGTCCGTGAACCGGACAGCGCCTACGCGGTGTCCGTGGATGACGCCGCCAACGACAGCTGGAGCGACACCGGGCAGGACGACGACGAGGACGCACAGGCACTGGACGAAGTCCTGCCGCCTCCACCGGCGTTTGGCGAGGTAGTAGACGCGCAGCAGGCCGTGGACGATGGTCTGACCGTCGTCGATGCGCCGGATGCCTCCGATACCGGCGTACTGGGTCTGGACGCGACCGACGACAACACCGGCGAAGCCGATGCGTTCGCCGAGGCGATCGAGGCCACCGCGCCCGATGCGTCGGCCGCTGATGCCGCCCCGTCCCGTTTCTTCGAGCTGGAAGACGCGCCCGCCGCGTCCCTTACCCAGGTGCCGCCGCACGACGACGCCTCCGCCGGAGATGTCGTCGACAACGACCACGACAACGACGACGCAGCGCCGGGCGACGCGCTCGATTTCACCCAGCTGGACCAGGAACTGGTCGATATCTTCGTGGAGGAAGGCAAGGACCTGCTCGACCACTGCGATGGCCTGATCAGCGAGCTGCGCGCCGCGCCGCAGGACCGCGACGTGATCGCCGGCCTGCAGCGGGATCTGCACACCCTCAAGGGCGGTGCGCGCATGGCCGGGATCAACCCGATCGGCGACCTGGGCCACGGCATCGAGTCGCTGCTGGAGGCCGTTGCGGCCAACCGGACCGATATCGACCGCAGCGACGTGCACCTGCTGGAACGCGGCTTCGATCGCCTGCACCAGCTGCTGACCCGTACCGGCCAGCACCGCACCGTGGCGATGCCCGACGATCTGATCGCGGCGTTCGAGCAGCGCACCCAGGGTCGGGCCGTGCCCGAGCCGGACGAGACCGTGGGCACCGCGCTGCCGTCCGGTGATGCCCAGGTCGAAGCGGCGATTGCCGCGCTCGTGGCGGCGCCGCTGTCGGCACCGGTGCCACTGGAAACCGTCAGCGAAGACGATGGTCTGCCGCGGCCGCAGCAGGAGCAGGTGCGCGTGCGCGCCGATCTGCTCGACCGCCTGGTCAATCACGCCGGTGAAGTGGCGATCTACCGCTCGCGCCTGGAACAGCAGCTCGGTGCCTTCCGCGGCGCCATGGGCGAACTGGACCGCACCAACGCCCGTCTGCGCGATCAGCTGCGACGACTGGACCTGGAAACCGAAGCGCAGATCGTGGCCCGTTACCAGCGCGAGCAGGAACAGGTCGACCACAAATTCGATCCGCTGGAACTGGACCGCTTCTCCACGCTGCAGCAGCTCAGCCGCGCGCTGAACGAGTCCGCGGCTGACTTGGGCGGCCTGCAGGGGGTGCTGGACGATCTGTCGCGCCAGTACGACGTGCTGCTGCAACAGCAGTCGCGCGTCAGTTCGGAACTGCAGGACGGCCTGATGCGCGCGCGCATGGTGCCGTTCGATGGCCTCGTGCCACGCCTGCGCCGGGTCGTGCGCCAGGCCGGCCAGGACACCGGCAAGCAGGTCCACGTCATCCTCGAAGGGACCCACGGCGAACTGGACCGCAACGTGCTCGACCGCATGGTCGCGCCGCTGGAACACATGCTGCGCAACTCGGTGGCGCACGGTCTGGAAACCCCGGAACAGCGTCGTGCCGCCGGCAAGCCGGAGGAGGGCGAAATCGCCATCCGCCTGCGCCGCGAAGGCTCGGAAATCGTGCTGGAAGTGGCCGACGATGGCGCCGGGCTGGACCGCGCAGCGATCCGTCGCCGCGCCGAACAGCGTGGCCTGATCGCCGCCGATGCCGTGCTGGGCGATGCCGAGCTGGATGCGATGATCTTCTCGCCCGGCTTCAGCACCGCCGACCAGGTCAGCCAGCTGGCCGGCCGTGGCGTGGGCATGGACGTGGTGCACAACGAAGTGCGCCAGCTGGGCGGCTCGGTGGACATCCACTCGGTCAGCGGCCAGGGCGTCACCTTCACCCTGCGCCTGCCGCAGACGCTGGCAGTCACCCAGGCGGTGTTCGTGCAGATCGGCGAAACCACCTTCGCGGTACCGGTCGCCTCTGTCAGTGGTATCGGCCGGATCTCGCGCGAGCGCTTTGAAACCGCCAACGGCGGCTACCATTACGGTGGCGAGGAGTTCGCGCTGCACGATCTGGGCACGCTGATCGGCCAGGCCCAGGCCCGCGCCGAAGGCCAGGCCCAGGTGCCGCTGCTGCTGGTCCGCGCCGGCGACCTGCGCGTGGCCGTGGCGATCGACCAGGTGCTGGGCAACCGCGAAATCGTGGTCAAGCCGGTGGGCCTGCAGATCGCCTCGGTGCCGGGCATCTACGGTGCGACCATCACCGGCGATGGCCGCGTGGTGGTGATCCTGGACGTCGCCCCGCTGGTGCGCCGTTACCTGGCCAACCCGCACAAGCCGATCACCGCTGCCGCCAAGGTCAGCGATCGCGATGTGCCGCTGGTGATGGTGGTCGACGATTCGCTGACCATGCGCAAGGTCACCGGCCGCATCCTGGAGCGCCACAACTTCGAGGTGACGGTCGCCCGCGACGGCATCGAAGCGCTGGAGCGGCTGGAGGAGCGCGTGCCGGACCTGATGCTGCTGGATATCGAAATGCCGCGCATGGACGGCTACGAGCTGGCCAGCGTCATGCGCGCCGATCCGCGCTACCAAGGCGTGCCGATCGTGATGATCACCTCGCGCAGCGGCGACAAGCACCGTCAACGGGCCTTCGAACTCGGTGTCCAGCGCTACCTGGGCAAGCCTTACCAGGAACTGGATCTGATGCGTAACGTGTATGACCTGCTGGGGATCGCCCGTGCACGCGAGTGACACCCCTACGTTGTTGTCGGTGGCCCTGCTGGCCCGTCCCGGCCCGGCGCGGGACCGCCTGCGCGAGGCGCTCGCCCATGCGGGCGCGCGGGTAGTGCTGGAGGACGATCCCAATACGCTCGACCTGCAGTCCCTGCGCGATGCCGATCCGGGCGCGGTGCTGATCGCCCTGGAACCGGCGATCGAAGACGCACTGGAACGGCTGGATCCGGTCCTTGGCTCGCCTTCGCTGACCCTGATCTTCGACGAAGCCGAGCTGGCCGCCCGCCGCGACGGCTGGGAAGCGCAGCGCTGGGCGCGGCATCTGGTGGCCAAGCTGCACGGTCACCAGGACGTGCTGCCGCCGGGCTCGGAACAGGATCAGCAACTGCAGCCCGAACCGGGCCTGCCGGTCACCCCGGCGCAGCTGCATGCCGATGCGCCGCTGGAGTTCCATCTGCGCGAAGCGGAGGACGCGGCGTCCGACCTGCCCGCCGATGGCCTGTACCAGGTGCCGGCGGAGCTGAGCGAGCCGGTGTCGCTGGAAGAGGCATTGGCCGCGCTGCAGCCCGTGGACGCCGATCCGGTCGCCTCACCGATTCCACCGATCCCCGCCTCGACGCCGCCGGCTGCGGCTGCCGTGTCGATCGGCGATCACAGCCGCTGGTCGCTGGTCGAGGAGGATGCCGTCGTTGCCACTTCAACGTCGGCCAGCGGGCCGGCGCTGGAGCCGGAACGCTTCGACACCGAGCGCCTGTCACTGGTCGAGCTTGAACCCGAGGCCGGTCCCGACGGTGGCTGTTCCGGCGCGGTGCTGGTGTTGGCCGGTATCGGTGGGCCGGATGCGCTGCGCCGGTTGCTGGCGTCACTGCCTGCGACGCTGACGACCGCGGTCCTGGTGCATATGCGCCTGGACGGTGGCCGTTACGGCAACCTGGTCAAGCAGATGGCTCGCGTTTCCGCGCTGCCGGTGCTGCTGGCCGAGGATGCCCAGGCCGTGGCGGCGGGGCAGGCCTACATCCTGCCCGACGACATCGGCATCGCCGTGCGCCAGGGCAGCCTGCACTTCATCGCTGACCCGGCCGGCATCCAGATCGAGGCACTGCCGGCCCGGCAAAGTGGCGTGGTCCTGCTCAGTGGTGCGGACGCCGCCCAGGTCGATGCGGTTCTTGCCCTGGCGAGCGCCGGTGCGTGGGTCGCAGGCCAGGTGGGTGAAGGCTGCTACGACCCGACCGCCGCCAGTGCCGTGGTGGTCGCCGGACAGGATGCCGGTGAACCGCCGCAGCTCGCTGCCACCATCGCCGAACGCTGGGGCGTGGACGCGTAAGCGCGCCGCGGACCCTTGAAGGAATCTCCATGAGTTACGCCAGCAACGACGAAATCCGCGGTGTCCTGATCCAGGCCGGGCACGAACGCGTGCTGCTGCCCAACGCCACCGTGGCCGAAATGATGTCCAAGGTGCCGGTCGAAACCGTCCCCGATGCACCGGCCTGGCTGGTCGGGCAGATCGCCTGGCACGGCTGGGACGTCCCGCTGCTGTCGTTCGCCCGGTTGTCCGGGCAGGGCGACGAGCCGGTGGTGGCCAACAACAAGGTGGTGGTGCTCAAGGCGCTGGGGGGCAATCCCCGCCGGCCGTACTTCGCCCTGCTGACCCAGACCTTCCCGCAGCTGATCGCGGTTCCGCGCGACGGCCTGTTGGCCGATGCCTCCGAGGACACCCTGCCGCAGGGCGTGCACATGCGCGTGCTGCTGGGCGAGCAGAGCGCGCTGCTGCCCGATCTGGATGCGCTGGAAGCGGCGCTGGACGAAGCCTTCCCCGTCGCGGGGTGAGAAAAAAACAGGGACGGAGGTAGTTAATCGGCACGATTAACTACCTCCGTCCCCGTTTCTGCTCCGTTTCTGCTTCAGCCCAGATCGCCCAATCGGGCCTGCACGGCGGCGATGGCGGCCAGACCTGCGGTCTCGGTGCGCAGCACGCGCGGGCCCAGCTGCAAGCCCTGGAAGCCCGCTGCGGCCAGCGCCTGGCGATCGCGCGGCGACCAACCGCCTTCGGGGCCGATCGCGATCACTACGCCGCCCGGTGCCGCTGACAGGGTGGACAGGCGGTGCTCGCCCTGCGGATCCAGGGTCAACTTCAATGCCCCGGCTGCGACCCCGTTGGCAGCGTCCTGGAGCGATTGCGGCGTGGCCACGCGGGGCACGCGGGCGCGGCCGGATTGGCCGCAGGCCGAGACCACCACGCTGTGCCAGTGCGCCAGGCGCTTCTCGGCGCGGGCCGCATCCAGCTTCACTTCGGTGCGCTCGGCATTGACCGGCACGAAGGCCTGCACGCCCAGCTCCGTGGCCTTCTGCAGGATCAGGTCCATCTTCTCGCCGCGGGCGATGCCCTGCAGCAGGGTGATGTGCAGCGGCGATTCGTTGTCCAGTGCGGTGGCGCTCTCGATGCGCACCTGCGCATCGCGCTTGCCCACAGTCACCAGGGTGGCGCGGTAATCCTGGCCATCGCCGTTGAACAGCACGCAGCCGTCGCCTTCGCGCAGGCGCATCACGCGGACCAGATGGTTGGCGGCGTCCTCGGGCAGCGCCAGGGTCTGGCCGACCGCCAGCGGATGATCGATATGGCTTCGGGTCACGCGCATGCGACGGCCTCGTCGATGGCGGCCAGCGTGGTCAGGGCAAGCAGATCCAAGTGTTCATCCTCCACGCAGTACGGCGGCATCCAATACAGCACATTGCCCAGCGGGCGCAGCACCACCCCGCGCTTGAGCGCGGCCTTGTAGGCGTGCAGCCCGACCCGGGCGTCGGCCGGGAACGGCGTGTGCTTGTCGCCATTGCGGGTGAGTTCGAAGGCCACCACCATCCCGGCCTGGCGCACATCGGCGACGTGCGCGTGGTCGGCGAACGGCGCGGCCAGGGTACGCATCACCTCGGCGGTGCTGCGATTGCGCGCGATCACGTCCTCCCCGGCGAAGATGTCCAGGGTCGCCAGCGCGGCGACACAGGCCAGCGGATTACCGGTGTAGCTGTGCGAATGCAGGAAGGCGCGCTCGCGCGAATCGTCGAGGAAAGCGTCATACAGGGCCTGCGTGGCCAGCACCGCCGACAGCGGCAGGAACCCGCCGGTCAGGCCCTTGGACAGGCACAGCAGGTCCGGCATCACCCCGGCCTGCTCACAGGCGAACATGGTGCCGGTGCGGCCGAAACCGGTGGCGATCTCATCGGCGATCAGGAACGCACCGTTGGCATCGCACAGCTCGCGCGCACGCTGCAGATAGACCGGGTCGTACATGCGCATGCCACCGGCGCACTGCAGGCGCGGCTCCAGGATCACCGCGCAGATCTCGCCCGGGTGCTGGTCGAACAGCGTGGCCAGCGCATCGGCGGCCTGGTGCGCGCGCTGCGCGGGGCTCTGGCCCGGCTCGGCCAGGTAGGCATCGGGCGACGGGGCGAACAGCGCCTCGGTCAGCAACGGCGCATATACGCGTCGGTACAGCGGGATGTCACCGACCGACAGCGCGCCCAGGGTTTCGCCGTGGTAGCCGTTCTCCAGCGCGACGAAGCGGGTGCGGTGGTTCTCGCCGCGGTTGCGGAAGTAGTGGAACGCCATCTTTAGCGCCACCTCGACCCCGGCCGAGCCGTTGTCGGCATAGAAGACCTTGGCCAGCGGATCGCGCCCGGCCTGGCGCGGGGCAATGGCCAGCAGGCGCTCGGCCAGCCGTACCGCCGGCTCGTGGCTGAAGCCGGCCAGCATCACCTGTTCCAGCCGGGTGGCCTGCTCGGCGATGGCCGCACCGATGCGCGGTTGCGCATGGCCGAACAGATTGGTCCACCAACTGCTCACCGCATCCAGGTAGCGATGACCATCGTGGTCGATCAACCACGGGCCTTCGCCGCGGGCGATCGGCAGCAGGGGCAGGGTGTCGGGGTGCTCGCGCATCTGCGTGCACGGGTGCCACAGCACGGCCAGATCGCGTTGCCGCCACTGATCGGCCAGCGTGAGGGGGGCTGGGTCTGCTAGCATTTCGGGCTCATGAACACGTTTTCACCAGTACCCATTCTAGAGATGCTCGCATGAGCCGTCGCCTGCCCATCATCCACCAGATCACGGACGAGGAAAGCGGGCCGTTCCAGCGCCAGCATCTGGATCTGGAGTTTTCCAACGGCGAACGCCGCCGCTTCGAGCGGCTGGTGACCCGCGGCCACGGCGCCGTGGTGGTGGTGCCGATGCTCGATGACGAGACCGTGCTGCTGGTGCGTGAATACGCCGCCGGCATGCACCGTTACGAGCTGGGCCTGGTGAAAGGCCGCATCGACGCCGGCGAAACGCCCGAACAGGCCGCCGACCGCGAATTGAAGGAAGAGGCCGGGTACGGCGCCCGGCGGGTCGACGTGCTGCGCGCGATGACCCTGGCCCCGACCTACATGAGCCACCAGTCGTGGCTGGTGGTGGCGCGCGATCTGTACCCCGAACGCCTGGTCGGCGACGAGCCGGAGGAGTTGGAGGTGGTGCCGTGGAAACTGGCCGATCTGGACCAGTTGATGCTGCGCGAGGATTTCTCCGAAGGCCGATCGCTGGCGGCGCTGTTCATCGCCCGCGAGTGGCTGGGACGGAAGGAATGATCAAACTCACGACGGATCTGCGCGAAACCGTCATCGCCATCGCCCAGGACGCAGCGGCCGCCATCATGGCGGTGTACGCCACGCCGTTCGATGTGGAGATCAAATCCGACCACAGCCCGGTCACCGCCGCCGATCTCGGTGCCAACCAGGTGATCGAGCGCGGGCTGGCGCAGCTGACCCCGGAGCTGCCGATCCTCTCCGAAGAATCGGCGCAGGTGCCGTGGGACATCCGCCAGCACTGGGGCGCCTACTGGCTGGTCGACCCGCTGGATGGCACCCGCGAATTCGTCAAACGCAATGACGAGTTCAGCGTCAACATCGCGCTGATCTACCAGGGCGCGCCCGCGTTCGGCGTGGTGCTGGCCCCGGCCACCGGCCAAGTCTGGCACGCCATGCGCGGCGAGCTCGCCTACCGCCGCGACGGCATGCGCGATTCGGTGCTGCGCACCCGCACGCCGGCTTCGGCACCGCTGCGGGTGGCCGCCAGCCGCTCGCATCGCAGCGCGCAGACGCAGGCCCTGCTGGACCGCATGGGCGATATCGAGGTGCTCGCCCAGGGCTCCTCGCTGAAGTTCTGCCGGCTGGCCGAAGGCACGCTCGACGTCTACCCGCGGCTGGGCCCGACCTCCGAATGGGATACCGCGGCCGGCCAGTGCGTATTGCACGCGGCCGGTGGCGCTGTGCTCTCGGCCGAGACCGGCAAGCCGTTCCGCTACAACCGCCGCGAAACCCTGTTGAACGGCGATTTCATCGCGCTGGGCGATACCCGCCTGCCGTGGCGCGCGTGGCTGCCCGCCTGACCTGACTGGAGCAACGATGCCTGCCACCCCTGAACTGGACCGCCTGCTGGGCATCATGGCGCGCCTGCGTGATCCGTTGCAGGGCTGCCCCTGGGACCTGCAGCAGGACTTTGCCAGCATCGCGCCCTACACCATCGAGGAAGCCTACGAGGTCGCCGATGCGATCGACCGCGGCGACCTGGACGATCTCAAGGACGAACTCGGCGACCTGCTGCTGCAGGTGGTCTTCCACGCGCAGATGGCGCAGGAGCAGGGCGCCTTTGCGTTCGCCGACGTCGCCCGCGCGATCAGCGACAAGATGGAGCGCCGGCATCCGCATGTGTTCGCCCAGGTCCAGGTCAAGGGGGCCGAGGACGTCAACAGCAACTGGGAGGCGATCAAGCGCGCCGAGCGTGCCGCCAAGGGCCACACCGACACCTCCGCGCTGGCCGGCATCTCGCGCGGGCTGCCGGAATGGCAGCGGGCGGTGAAGCTGCAGGCGCGCGCGGCACGGGTCGGTTTCGACTGGCCGGGCCCGGCGCCGGTGATGGACAAGGTGCGCGAGGAGCTGGACGAGGTTGCCGCGGAATTCGCGCGCGGCCCGGTCGAGGAGAACCACGCGCGCCTGCAGGAAGAACTCGGGGACCTGCTGTTCGTCTGCGCCAATCTGGCCCGTCACGCCCAGGTCGATGTGGGCGCCGCCCTGCGCCTGGCCAACCACAAGTTCGAACGCCGCTTCCGGGCGATGGAAGCGCAGGCCGAGGCCGCGGGGCAGTCGATGGCCGCGCTCGACCTGGACGCGCAGGAAGCGCTCTGGCAGCAGGCCAAGGCGGACGAGCCCAAGCCGTGAAGACGCTGCTGCTGTTCGTGCTGACCGCAGTGGCCGAGATCGTCGGCTGCTACCTGCCGTGGCTGTGGCTGCGCAGGGACGGCAGCGCGTGGCTGCTGCTGCCGGCCGCCGCCAGCCTGGCGTTGTTCGCCTGGCTGCTGACCCTGCACCCGACCGCCAGCGGGCGGGTCTATGCCGCCTATGGCGGGGTCTACATCGGCACCGCGCTGATGTGGCTGTGGCTGGTCGACGGCATCCGCCCCAGCCGTTGGGACCTGCTCGGCGTCGGCCTGTGCCTGGTCGGCATGATGGTCATCATGTTCGCCCCGCGCACCGCCTGATCCCGACGAAACCGGTCGGGGGAAAACCCCTACGGCCGCGTGAAGACGGCGTGGCTATACTCGGACCTACGATTCCGGGGAAAGGGAGTGACCTGATGTTTCCGACCATGCTGTTCTCGCTGGTACTGGCCTTCGTGGCCGTCGTCATCCTGTTCAAGGCCGTGCGGATGGTGCCGCAGGGCTACGAATGGACCGTGGAGCGCTTCGGCCGCTACACCCACACCATGTCGCCCGGCCTGCATTTCCTGATCCCGATCGTGTACGGGGTGGGCCGCAAGGTGAACATGATGGAGCAGGTGCTGGACGTGCCCAGCCAGGAAGTGATCACCAAGGACAACGCCGCCGTGCGCGTGGACGGCGTGGTGTTCTTCCAGGTGCTGGATGCCGCCAAGGCCGCCTACGAGGTCGCCAACCTGGAAGTGGCGATGATCGCCCTGGTGCAGACCAACATCCGCACCGTGATCGGCTCGATGGACCTGGACGAATCGCTCAGCCAGCGCGAGGTGATCAACGCCCAGCTGCTGAGTGTCGTCGACCATGCCACCAACCCGTGGGGCGTGAAGGTCAACCGCATCGAGATCCGCGACATCCAGCCGCCGCGCGACCTGCTCGACGCGATGGCGCGGCAGATGAAGGCCGAGCGCGAGAAGCGCGCGCAGATCCTGGAAGCCGAAGGCTCGCGCCAGTCCGAGATCCTGCGCGCCGAGGGCGAAAAGCAGGCCACCGTGCTGGAGGCCGAGGGCCGCAAGGAAGCCGCCTTCCGCGATGCCGAAGCGCGCGAGCGCCTGGCCGAGGCGGAAGCCAAGGCGACCACGATGGTCTCCGAGGCGATCGCCCAGGGCGACGTGCAGGCGATCAACTACTTCATCGCACAGAAGTATGTGGAAGCATTCAAGGAACTGGCGACCTCGCCGAACCAGAAACTGGTGCTGATGCCGATGGAGGCCAGCGGCGTGATCGGCTCGATCGCCGGTGTGGCTGAACTGGCGCGCGAGGCGTTCGCCAAGCAGGAAGAGAAGAAAGCCACGCGCGGCGTCCCGCCGCGGATCGGAGGCTGACATGCGCTGGGAAGTCGTGGCCTGGGGCGCGCTGGCACTGGTGCTGTTCGCCGCCGAGGCGCTCGCGCCCGGCGCCTTCATGTTGTGGATCGGGATCGGCGCCGCCGCCGTGTTCGTGCTGGTCGCGGTGTTCGCCGACATCCCGCTGCTGTGGCAGGTGGTCGCCTTCGTGGTGCTCAGCGTCGTCTCGATCCAGTGCTACCGGCGTTGGGGGCGATCGCATGATCGCCAGAGCGACCAGCCGCTGTTGAACCGGCGCGCCGAGCAGCTGATAGGACGGGTGGTCGTGCTCGACCAGGCCATCGTGGCCGGCAAGGGCCGGGCCAAGATCGACGATGCGTTCTGGGTGGTGTCCGGGCCGGATCTGCCGGCCGGCAGCCCGGTGCGGGTGGTGGCGGTGGAAGGCATGACGCTGAAGGTGCAGCAGGCCTGATCCGCGGTTTTCCCGCACCGCCGCAGGCGTTGTGAAGGCGGTTCTGGGATAATGCTTTCTTGCCTTCATTCCCCCGGAACCGGTCATGACCCAGAAGACGCTTCTCAACGATACCCACCGCGCACTCGGCGCCAAGATGGTCGATTTCGGTGGCTGGGACATGCCGATTCATTACGGTTCGCAGCTGGACGAGCACCACCTGGTGCGCAGCGATGCCGGCATGTTCGACGTCAGCCACATGACCGTGGTGGACCTGCGCGGTGATCAGGTCAAGCCGTTCCTGCGCACCCTGCTGGCCAACTCGGTGGACAAGCTGAAGGCGACCGGCAAGGCGCTGTATTCGTGCATGCTCAATGCCCGCGGCGGCGTGATCGACGACCTGATCGTCTATTACATGGCCGACGATTTCTTCCGCATGGTGGTCAACGCCTCGACCCGCGAGAAGGACCTGGCCTGGATCCGTGAGCAGGCAGCCGCCTTCAACGTGGAGGTCATCGAACGCGAAGACCTGGCCATCATCGCGGTGCAGGGCCCGACGGCACGCGAGCGGGTGATCGGCCTGCTGGGCGAGAGCGATCGCGCCGCGCTGGAAAAGCTCGGCCGTTTCGCCGCGCTGGAAACCACCGCCGCCGACGGCACCCCGCTGTTCCTGGCGCGTACCGGCTACACCGGTGAAGACGGTTTCGAAATCCTGCTGCCGCAGACCGCCGTGGTCGCGTTCTGGACGGCGCTGACCGCCGCCGGCGTGCGCCCGGCCGGCCTGGGCGCGCGCGACACGCTGCGCCTGGAAGCGGGCATGAATCTCTATGGCCAGGACATGGACGAAGAGATCACCCCGTACGAAGCCGGCCTGGCCTGGACCGTGGCATTGGACGAAGGTCGTGACTTCATCGGGCGCGACGTGCTCGAGGCGCAGAAGGCGGCCGGCAACGCCCGCCAGCTGATCGGCCTGGTGATGGATGAAAAGGGCGTGCTGCGCCACGGCCAGGTCGTGCTGACCGCCAGCGGCGAAGGCGAGATCCTGTCGGGCACCTTCTCGCCGACGCTGGGCAAGGGCATCGCGTTCGCGCGCGTGCCGGGCGGCGACCTGGGCGACGTCCGCGTCGACATCCGCGGCAAGCAGGTTCCGGTGCGCGTGGTGAAGTTCCCGTTCGTGCGCGAAGGGCAGGCCCAGCCCGGCGTGTTGATCGACGGCTGATGCCGTGAAGTACCCGGTGCGGACGCATGCGTATCCGCGCCGGTTGGTTACACTACCCCCGTTTCTTGACCCCCCCTGATATTCCTCGGAGCAGTCCCATGAGCGAGATCCCCGGCGACCTCAAATTCCTCAAGTCCCACGAGTGGGCACGCGTTGAAGGCAACGGCCGTGTCACCGTCGGTATTTCCGACCACGCCCAGGGCCTGCTTGGCGACCTGGTCTATGTTGAACTGCCGGAGGTTGGCCAGGAGGTCAAGGCCGGCGAACAGGCGGCGGTGGTCGAGTCGGTCAAGGCGGCTTCGGACGTGTACAGCCCGATCACCGGCACGGTCGTCGAGGTCAATGAAGCCCTGAGCGACAAGCCGGAAACCATCAACGAAGACGCCTACGGCGACGGCTGGATCTATGTCGTCGAAGTGGCCGGCCTGGACGAAGTCAACGAACTGCTGGGTCCGGACGACTACGCCGAGCTGCTGGAAAACGAAGATCACTGATCGCGTTTCCGGCAGGAAGAACGGCCGCCTGGTGCGGCCGTTTTTTTTTGCCCGCGCGCCGGGTGCGTGTCGATGCCGTTAGCAGTGCGTGAGGGTCGTGCGTGTTGCGGACCTCCATTGCGCGCGAACCAACCGCCTCATGACGATCGGTTCGGTGTCGATGCGTGCCGGTGATCTGGCCCGCGTCGACGACCGACGGCATGCCGATGCGGGATCGATGCGGATGCGTCGGCGACGTTCGAGCGCCGATGCCAGGCGCGAACGCGTCGGTGCCGGACGGTCAAAAGTTTGCGCAGTTACGCGAATCGGGTCGAAAAAAGCGCGGACGGATGTGAAAAGTTTTCCGGTCCGTTTAAGGTCCGCACGGGCAGTCCCGCGGCGGCTGTGATCGAACCCGCCGCGCGTCCACGGTGGTGCCACAGTACACGGCGATGTTGCGATGTCGCGACACGAAAGTGCTTCTTTTAAGTGTTTTTCTTTTCGGCGGTGTCAGCGCCTGCTCGCATGCGGTGCCCGCGCTGGCGATGGCATGGCGCGCCTGCGGGGTGATCACAGGGCGCGGCAGGGGCGTCGCGGCAAGGCGCTGGTGTGAAAATTTTTCGCCGGGGTTGTTGACAGTGAAAAAAAGCGTGATTAGGTTTCGCCTCAGCAGACCTTGCCTGCGAACAGAGTGAGCAGAATCGACATCAAGTCGCGAAGCACAACCTGGACATCCACCTCGCGTCCGATGACGGTGGAGATGGCTTCGCTTCCTTCAGCGAACCGCAAGACCCTTCCTGATCCGATATCTGCCTGGCCGCACATGGCAGGTGTCCCCGTATCCGTCACGACGCGCATGACGCGACGGCGGTCCCCGCGACGCAGCAACGGCGGGTTTGCTTTACCTGGGCGTTTCCACTCCATAGATCACTGACGAGGAGCCATCCCATGGCAACCAAGAAAGCTGCGAAGAAAAAGCCGGCCGCCAAAAAGGCAGCCAAGAAGGTCGCTAAGAAGGCGACTGCCAAGAAGACCGTGAAGAAGGTAGCCAAGAAGGCGGCTGCCAAGAAGACGGTGAAGAAGGCGGCCAAGAAGGCGACCGCCCGCAAGGCGGCCGTGAAGAAGACGGCGAAGAAGGCCGTGAAGAAGACGGCAAAGAAGGCCGCGACCAAGAAGACCGCGAAGAAGGCAGTGAAGAAGACGGCGAAGAAGGCCGTCAAGAAGACTGCGAAGAAGGCAGCCACCAAGAAGACCGCGAAAAAGGCGGTAAAGAAGACGGCCAAGAAGGCGACCCGCAAGGTAGCCAAGAAAGCCGCTCCGAAGAAGGCTGCCAAGAAGACCGCCAAGAAGGCCACCCGCAAGGTAGCCAAGAAGGCCACCGCCAAGAAGGCGACCGCCCGCAAGGCTCCGGCCAAGAAGGCGTCGGCGAAGAAGGCAGTGAAGAAGGTCGCAAAGCGCAAGCCGGCCGTTCGCAAGAAGAAGGCCGCTCCGGTCGCTCTGCCGGCAACCCCGGCACCGCTGATCTAAGTTTTTCCCGATAGCCGTACCTGAGACTCCTTCCCTGGCAGCCCAGCGGGGAAGGAGTTTTTTTATGGGCGACGCGAAAGAACGCACAAAAAAGGCGGCCCTCAGGCCGCCTTTTTCGATGCCGCTCGCGGGCGGGATCAGCGCGGCGAGGCGACCGCACGGTTCGACGAAACGCCCTTGCGCTTGCCCTGCGGGGCGGCGTCTTCGGCCATCAGGTTGTCGCTGCCGAAGTCGGTGTCCACGTCCAGCCAACGTTGGGTCGGCAGGCCCATGGCCTGGTCGAGCACGGTCGGCAGCAGGCCGCTGGGCAGGCTGCTTTCGCCGTTCCACATGATGGCGATGCCGAGGTCACGCTCGGGGATCAGCGCGACCAGGCCGCGATAGCCCTGGACGGCACCGGCGTGGAAGATCACTTCGTGGCCGGCGTAATCGAAGGTTCGCCAGCCGAGGGCATAGCCGGCCGAGTTGAGGCGTTCGCGGCGCCAGCCCGAACGCATTTCGCCCGGAGTGCTGATCAGGCTGGCGTGCAGCGTGGCCAGCAGCGGGGCGGGCAGCACGTCGGGGCGGTGACCGGTGTGGGCCAGCAGCCACTGCGCCATGTCACTGGCGCTGGCGTTGACGCCGGCGGCCGGGGCGAGGCGGTAGTAGGTCGGCTTGGGTGTCAGTGCGACCCAGCCGTTGCGGCTGCGCACATGCGGGCGTGCCCAACGCGAGCTGGCCTGGATGCCGGCGAGGCCGAGGCTGGCGTCGTCCATGCCCAGCGGCTTGAACAGGCGGCGCTCGACGGATTGCTCGTAGAAGCTGCCCGAGGCGGCGTACACCACGTCGCCAATCAGGCTGAAGGCCACGTTCTGGTACGCATAGCAGTCGCCGGGCAGGCACTTGAGCGAGGTGGCGGCCAGCTTGTGGGTGAGCGTGTAGTACTCGGCGTTGGCTTCGACGTCGCGGTCGTAGGCGTTGTAGGGCAGGCCGACGCGGTGGCTGAGCAGGTCGGCCACGGTCAGGCGCTCGGTCGCTTCGGGCGTGCTCAGCTGGAAGCCGGGTACGTAGTCGGTGACCTTGCTGTCCCAGCGCAGCGTGCCGTCGTTGACCAGCAGGCCGGCCATGGTGCCGGCGAAGGCCTTGGACAGCGAGGCGAGGCGGAACACGGTGTGGGCATCGACCTGCTGCGGGTTGTTGACGTCGGTGACGCCGTAACCGCGCGCGCTGAGCACGCGTCCGCCCTGGACGATCGCCACGGCCATGCCGGGCACGCGTTCGCCATAGGTAAGCTGCTGCGCCATCGATTCGATCGCGGCGACGTTGAAGCCCTGCGCAGGCGGCTGCACCTTCAGGCCGGCGGCCGTGGTGCGATATGCGGCAGGCTGGGTGTGCGGGGCGGCGCTGGGCGCCGACTCCTCGATGTTGACCGGCAACGCGGCGGGCGCCGTTGCGGGCGTCTGCGCGGTGGAAGACATGGCGATGGGCATCAACATGCCCAACAACCCGGTGGCCGCCGAACGGATCGGTCGGCGCCTGTTGTTCTGGTTCATCGTGTGGGTGCCCGTGCGCGACTGCTGGGACCGATTCTAGCGCCGCTTTTCGCGATTGCACAAACGAATCGAAGATGAATGCGTATCACATTGAAAACGTGCGGGTTTTGCCGTTCCCGACAGGCTGAGGCCGCGCACGTCGAACGGGGGCGCAGCGCACCCCTGTTCAGCCAGGCGCGGCCGCCCGGATCCAGTGCGCGGCGCGTTCGGCGATCATCAGGGTCGGTGCGTTGGTATTGCCACTGACCAGGCGCGGCATCACCGAAGCATCCACCACCCGCAGCCGCTCGGCGCCATGCACGCGCAGGGTCGGGTCGACCACGGCCTCGGGGTGCCGCCCCATCGCGCAGGTGCCGACCGGGTGGTAGATGGTCTCGGCCTTGGCCCGGATGAAGGCGTCCAGTGCGGCGTCGTCCAGATCGGTGCCGGAGGGAAACACCGGCGCGCCGCGCCAGCGATCGAAGGCGGGTTGCCGCAGGATCTCCCCGGACAGGCGCGCGCATTCGCGCATCATCTTCAAGTCATGGCCGTCGGCATCGCCCAGGTAGTTGGCCTGGATGCGCGGCGGCGAGCGTGCGTCGGCATCGCGCAGGCGCAGCTGGCCACGGCTGCGCGGGTGCAGGGGACAGGCATGCAGGGTGTAGCCATCGCCGGGCAGCCGATGGCGCCCGTGGTTGTCGAGCATCGCCGGGACGAAATGGAACTGCACGTCGGCGCGCGCATCGGTGGCCAGCGACGAACGGGCGAAGCCGCCGGCCTCGGCCAGGTTGCTGGTGCCGGCGCCACGGTGGCCGCGCAGGAAGTAATCGACGGCGATGCGCAGCTCGCTGCTGCGGTCGTAGCTGACGCCCGGCCCGGTGTGCACGACGGTGCAGATGTCGAGATGATCCTGCAGGTTGCGGCCGACCCCGGGCAGGTCCACGCGCGGGGTGATGCCGTGGCAGCGGAGCGCGTCTGCTTCGCCGATGCCGGACAGCATCAGCAGGTGCGGGGAGTGGATGGCGCCGGCGCTGAGGATCACCTCCGCTGCCGCGCGGGCATGCAGGTGGCGACCCGCGCGTCGATAGTGCACACCGGTCGCCGTCGTGCCCTCGAAGCTCAGCGCGGTTGCCTGCGCGCCGGTGAGCACGGTCAGGTTGCGCCGCTGGCGCGCGGGGCGCAGGTAGGCATCGGCGCTCGAACACCGCGCACCGTCGCGTTGGGTGACCTGGTACAGCCCCACGCCGAGCTGCTGGTCGCCATTGAAGTCCGGATTGTGGGCGTGGCCGGCTTCCTGTGCGGCGGCGATGAAGGCGGCCGAGAGGGGATTATGGTGGCGCAGGTCGGAGACCGACAGCGGGCCGGCATCGCCGTGCAGCACGCTGGCACCACGACTGTTGCGCTCGCTGTGCAGGAACCACGGCAGCACCTGCTCCCAGCCCCAGCCGGTGGCGCCGCCGGCTGCCCAGCCGTCGTAGTCGTCAGCCACGCCGCGCACGTAGCACATCGCATTGATCGAACTCGATCCCCCCAACACCTTGCCGCGTGGCCACCACAGGCGCCGGCCGCCGAGCGCGGGCTCCGGCTCGGTCTCCAGGTTCCAGTTGATGCGGCGGTTGTTGACCAGCCGCGCCAGCCCGGCCGGCATGTGGATGAAGGGGTTGGTATCGCGCGGGCCGGCTTCCAGCAGCAGCACCCGGCAGGCCGGGTCTTCGCTGAGCCGGTTGGCCAGCACGCAGCCGGCCGAGCCGGCCCCAATCACGATGTAGTCGTACATGCCGCTCCTTGCCGGGGTGCCCGCCGAGCATAAGACAGGTTGGGGCAGGCCGGGGCTGCGCCGTGGGCCACGCAGCGTTGCGCCGATGGCCGCGCCGGAGGCTGGCGATGTTGCGGTGCATCGTTTACCTTGCGCGCTTCGACGCCCGGAGTTCCCCACATGCTGCCGTTGCAACGCCCCTTGGCCGCAGAGAGCGGGCAATGACCGCGGCGGCCGGAACCGGCGCGGCCGCCAGTGGCATGCTGGGTGCCTGGCGCCGATCGCCCCCGCTGATCTGGGCCTCGATCTACTTCTTCTGCCTGCTCAGCGGCTACTACGTGCTGCGCCCGGTGCGCGAAGCGATGGCGGCGTCTTCCGATCTGCAGACGGTGTTTCCGCTGCCGTTGATCGCGTGGTTCGCCGGCCATGGCATCGCGCTGAAGGACTTCGTGCTGCAGTTCCTGTTCACCTGCGTGTTCTTCATCATGCTGGTGCTGCAGCCGCTGTACGGTGCACTGGTGAGCCGCTATCCGCGCCGGGTGTTCCTGCCGGTGGTGTACGGGTTCTTCATCGTCACCCTGCTCGGGTTCTACGTGATGTTCAAGACCGGCATGCCCGGGCGCGGCATGGCGTTCTTCTTCTGGATCACGGTCTTCAACCTGTTCGCGGTGGCGGTGTTCTGGAGCTTCATGGCCGACGTGTTCTCCAACGTGGAGGCGCGGGCGTATTACGGGTATCTGGGTGCCGCCGGGACGATCGGGGCCTTCCTCGGCCCGATCATCACCTCCGCGCTGGTGCAGACGGTCGGCATCGCCAACCTGATGCTGGTCTCGGCCGGCTTCCTGCTGATCTGCCTGGGCTGCATCTGGCGGCTGCGGCTGTGGGCGGTGGCACGCGAACAGGAGCGGCAGTTGGTCTCGGGCGAAACGCCGATGGGCGGCAGCGTGTTCGATGGCCTGAAGCTGATCGTGCGCGAGCCGATGCTGCGGTGGCTGGCGCTGATGGTGCTGTTCGGCGTGGGCGTGGGCACGATGCTCTACAACGAGCAGGCCTCGATCGTGCGCCGCCTGTACCCCGATGCCGCGGCAAGCACGGCGTTCTTCTCGCGCGTGGATCTGGCGGTGAACACGCTGACCCTGATCATCCAGCTCGGCTTCACGCGCTGGTTGCTGTCCCGCTTCGGCATCACCCCCGCGCTGCTGATTCCGGGCGTGGCGATCATCATCGGGTTCTCGATCCTGGCCGCGTCGCCGCTGCCGCTGATGGTGGCGATGGTGCAGGTGATGACCCGCGCCAGCGAATTCTCACTGGCCAAGCCGGCGCGCGAGACGATCTATACCCGTGTGGACCGCCAGTGGCGCTACAAGGCCGGCGCGGCCATCGACACCGTGGTCTACCGCGGTGGCGACCTGACCTTCGCCTGGGTGCACAAGGGGCTGTCCCTGTTCGGCTCGCACATCGTGTTCCTCGGTGGCCTGGTCGTGGCCGGTGCCATGACCATTGCCGCCCTCGGCGTGCTGCGCGAAGAAAAGAAGCTGCCGGACGAGCGCCCGGAGTAAGCTCTCCGCATTACGTTCTGGAAGCCTGCCCATGTATTGGATCGCGCTGTCGTTGACCCTGCTGGTCGCCCTGCTGCACGTGTATTTCCTGGTCCTGGAAATGTTCCTGTGGACCAAGCCGCTGGGACTGAAGACCTTCCGCAATACGCCGGAGAAAGCGGAGACCACGCGGGTGCTGGCGGCCAACCAGGGCCTGTACAACGGCTTCCTCGCCGCCGGCCTGTTCTGGGGCTTGTTCGATCACCTGCCGATGCTGGTCAACTTCATGCTCGGCTGCGTGATCGTGGCCGGCTGCTATGGCGCGTACAGCGTCAACAAGCGGATCTTCTTCATCCAGGCGGTGCCGGCGATCCTGGCCGTGGCGGCATGGTGGATGGTGCCTGCCTGACAGGCGCCAGCCACGCATGGCGTGGCGCCACCCTGCGACCGATGGATCGGAGGTAGCGCCACCCCATGGGTGGCTGCGCACCAGCGATCAACGCTTGACCGGTGACACCCACATCGCGATCCGCGCCTCGAACACCGCCGTGCCGGCGTCATCGCGTACCTGCACCTTCACTGGCAGCGCGTAGCCGGCCTCGGCGGCGACGATCGGCTGCTCCGGTATCGCCACGGCATGCTGGGTACCGGTCGCCTTGGCCAGGTACTGCACCTCCATGCCCTTCGGGATCCAGCGCATGCCCTTCGGCAGTGACGCATCCACCATCAGCCCTGCAGTGAGTTCGGCCAGGTTGCACAGCGCGATCGCGTGCACGGTGCCGATGTGGTTGGTGACCCTGCGCCGGTGCGCGATGCGCCCTTCGCAGCGGCCCGGTTCAAGCACGGTGATGCGCGGGGAGATGCTGGCGAAGTAGGGTGCCTTGAAACACACCGCACGCGAGAACAGCCAGGGGCCGGCGGGCCAGCGCTGCATGCGCCGGTAAAGATTCAACAGTGGAGCGGACATCCAGGATCTCCCTGCGAAAACGGCGGACCGAAGTCCGCCGTTTTCGTTCACATGATTGCCAGGATCGGGATCACGCGGCTTCGGACTGCGCGTCCTGCTGGGCGCGCTTGTAGTAGCCCGCCGAGCGCAGCTCTTCCGGATCGAAGTCGTCCACGGTGATCGTTTCCAGGGTGAGCGTACGCAGCTCTTCAAGCAGGGTGCGCTCGTCCTGGGTGATCACGCCCTCGGCCACGGCTTCGTCCAGCTGGGTCACGAAGTCCAGTGCCTCGATACCCTTGGTCTTGAGCGCCTTGATGAACTTGCGCTCCACCGGCTCGGCCATGATCGCCTTGGACAGGTAGCTGTTGATGCGGCCACCCGGGTTGTTCTCGCACGGGGTCAGGAACACGCCACTGGCCAGACGGTCACGGGCCTCGTTGGGCGCCATCAGCAGCGCGGCGACGCGGTGGCCCAGGCGGTCACCCGGGGCTTCGGCACGGCGGCCGAACGGGAAGATCAATGCCCACATCAGCCAGCCGATCGGACGCACCGGGAAGTTGCGCAACGCGGCCGACAGCGACAATTCGATCTTGTGCACGCTGTCATGGAAGGCCCAGGCCAGCAGCGGCTGGTCGGCGGTCGGTGCGCCTTCGTCGTGGTAACGCTTGAGCATCGCGCTGGTCATGTAGATGTGGCTCAGCACATCGCCCAGGCGGCCGGACAGCGATTCCTTGAACTTCAGCTTGCCGCCCAGCGTCATCATCGAGATGTCGGCCATCAGCGCCAGGTTGGCCGAGTAACGGTCCAGCTTGCGGAAGTAGCGGCGGGTGTAGGCATCGCCCGGGGCGGCACCGAAACGCGCGCCGGTCAGGCCGAACCAGAACGAACGCACGGCGTTGGAAATGCCGTAGCGGATATGCCCGAACAGGCTGCGGTCGAATTCCTGCAGGCCGGCGCGGGTGTCCGGGTCCTGCGCGGCCTTCATCTCCTTCAGCACCCACGGGTGGCAGAGGATCGCACCCTGGCCGAAGATCAGCAGGCTGCGGGTCATGATGTTGGCGCCTTCGACGGTGATCGCGATCGGCGCGGCCTGCCAGCTGCGGCCGGCGAAGTTGCGCGGCCCCAGGATGATGCCCTTGCCGCCGATCACATCCATCACGTCCGAGATCACTTCACGGCTCATGGTGGTGCAGTGGTACTTGGCGATGGCCGACGGCACCGACGGCACGTCGCCGCGGTCCACCGCCGCCGCCGTGGCCTGGCACAGCGCGCTGATCGCGTAGGCCTTGCCACCGATGCGGGCGAGCGCTTCTTCCACGCCCTCGAAGCGGCCGACCGACAGGCCGAACTGCTTGCGGATGCGCGCATAGGCACCGGTCACCACGGCACCGGCCTTGGCACCGCCACTGGCGGTGGAGGGCAGGGTGATCGAGCGGCCGACGGCCAGGCACTCGTTGAGCATGTTCCAGCCCTTGCCGGCCTTCTCGGCGCCGCCGATCAGCTGGGTCAGCGGGATGAAGACATCCTTGCCGCGGATCGGGCCGTTCTGGAAGGTCGAGTTGAGCGGGAAATGGCGACGGCCGATTTCCACGCCGGCGGTGTCACGCGGCAGCAGGGCCAGGGTGATGCCGATGTCGCGGGTGCTGCCGATCAGCCCATCCGGGTCGTACATGCGGAAGGCCAGGCCGATCAGCGTGGCCACCGGGGCCAGCGTGATGTAGCGCTTGTCGAAGGTGAGCTTGACGCCGAGCACCTGCTCGCCGTTCCACTCGCCCTTGCAGACGATGCCGTAATCGGGAATCGAGGTCGCATCCGAGCCGGCGAACGGACCGGTCAGGCCGAAGCAGGGCACTTCACGGCCATCGGCCAGGCGCGGCAGGTACAGGTCCTTCTGTTCCTGGGTGCCGTAATGGTTGAGCAGTTCACCCGGGCCCAGCGAGTTCGGCACGCCGACGGTGGAGCTGACCACGCTCGACACCGAGGCCAGCTTCTGGATCACCTTGTGGTGGGCCAGCGCGCTGAAGCCCAGGCCGCCGTATTCCTTCGGGATGATCATGCCGAAGAACTTGTTCTTCTTGATGAAGCTCCACAGCTCCGGCGGCAGGTCGGCGTAGACGTGGGTGATTTCCCAGTCGTTGACCATCCTGCACAGCTCTTCGACCGGGCCATCCAGGAAGGCCTGTTCCTCGGCGGTGAGCTGCGGCTTGGGGTAGTTGAGCAGGATGTTCCAGTCCGGATCACCGGTGAACAGCTCGCCTTCGAAACCGACCGAGCCGGTTTCCAGTGCGATGCGTTCGGTCTGCGACAGCGGCGGCAGCACCTTGCGGAACACCTTCATCATCGGCGCGGTCAGCAGCGGCTTGCGGATGAAGGGCAGCAGCAGCGGCACGGCGATGACGGCGACGATGGCCGCCGCCACGATCGTGGCGGTCTGGTTGACGTACGGGATGAACCAGCAGGCGGCCAGCAGCACCAGGCTGATGATCGTCCAGGTGATCAGGCGCATCCGGTGGTAGGCGACGAACGCGCCTGCCAGCAGGATCGCAAGGAAGGGAACGACAATGCTCATGAGCGTGCTCCGGTGACGTGCTCGGTAGTGACGGACGATGCGACGGCGGAGGCCGAGGGCAACACGTCCAGATAGTCCAACACAGTAGCGGTAAAGGCGTTGTTGTCGTCACCGGCGACCATGTGGGTGGCCTCCGGCAGCTGCACGTGGCGTGCATGTGGCACCAACGCGAGGAACTCGGCCACCGTCTGCGGGGTGACCAGGGTGCTGCGGCCACCGCTGACCAGCAGCAGGGGGCATTTCACCTGGCGCGCCGCCTCGGCAAGCGCGTCCTGGTGTTGTTCGCTGTCACGCGCCAGCTCGGCGACCAGACGCGGATCCCAGTGCCAGCGCCAGCGACCGTGACCGTCCTCGCGCAGCAGCGCACGCAGGGCGTCGTCGGACTTGCGCGGGCGGTGCGGCATGTAGGAGGAGATCACGTCGGCGGCCTGGGACAGCGACGCGAAGCCGTCCGGGTGCGCGGTCATGAACATCAGGATCTTTTCGACGCCGGCGGTATCCCAGCGTGGGGTGATGTCCACCAGCACCATCGCCGAGAACAGGCCCGGCCAGCGCGACTCGGCGAGCAGGCCGAACAGGCCGCCCATCGACGCGGCGATCAGGATCGGCGGCTGCGGTTGTTCGCCCGCCAGCACGATCAGGTCATCGGCGAACTGTTCGCCGTGGTAGGCAAGGTCGGCCGGGTTCCAGTCGGAATCGCCGTGGCCGCGCGCGTCGTAGGCCAGGGTCTGGTAGCCGGCCTCGACCAGCGCGTTCGCGGTGGCGTTCCAGGCATGCCGGGTCTGGCCGAAGCCGTGGGCGAACAGGACGGTGCCGCGGCGCCCCGGGCTCGAACGGGTGGCGGCGAGCACGGCGTCATGCGCGCCGGTCAGTCGCTCATCGTCAAAGCGGGGCAGGGTAGAAGAAGGAGTGACCATACTCGTTAGTATGGACCTGCCCTGTGCGATGTCAATACTTCGGAGTATGGTGTCCTCATCCCTTGTGCCAGCAGGCGTGAAGCGGACTTTCGCCGATTCACATACTGCAACCAACCCCGGCGTATGGTTAAATCCACCTATGAATGAACCCGAAGCTTCCGCCGGCGAGCCACGTGCCGGCCGCAACAGCCGCCTCAGTGCCGAAGACTGGGCCCAGGCCGCACTGGATCTGATTGCCGAACAAGGCGTGGGCGCGGTCGCGGTGGAGCCGCTGGCGCGACGTCTTGGTGTCACCAAGGGCAGCTTCTACTGGCACTTCCCCTCGCGCGACGCGTTGCTGCAGGCGGCGCTGGAGCGTTGGGAACTGTTCGAGCAGGAGCAGGTATTCGGCAGCCTGGCCGATGTCACCGATCCGCGCGTGCGCCTGCGCCAGCTGTTCCAGGTGGTCGCCCATGAAGTGCAGCCGCACATCATCTACAGCGAGCTGCTCAAGGCGCTCGATCACCCGATGGTGCGCCCGGTCATCGACCGTGTTTCGCACCGGCGCCTGGAGTATCTGGTCGCCTCGTTCCGGCAGGCCGGCCTGAGCCGCACCGATGCGCAGCACCGTGCGCGGTTGGCCTACGCGGCCTATGTCGGTTTCCTGCAGTTGTCGCTGCAGCTGCAGCAGCCCAAGCAGGCCCGCGAGGATTTCGAAGCCTACGTGGAGCACGTGATCGAGACACTGATTCCGCTCGGTTGATCGGTTCGCCGTGCATATGCAGAAGGCCGCGGAAACGCGGCCTTTTTCATGGGTGTCGTAACGGCAGGCAATAAAAAACCACGGCCCCGAAGGGCCGTGGTTCTGTCTCAGGCTGCTACCTGGCTACGATCAGAACTTCTGGTTGTAGCGCATGTAGAAGAAGCGGCCCGGGATTTCGTACTGCGGGTCGAACGAGTTGGCGAAGGTGGTGTACGCCAGCGGCGGATCGCGGTCGAAGGCGTTGTTGACACCGACGGTGACACGGGCGTTCCACGGCGACTGCCAGTAGGCGCTCAGGTCGGTGTAGGTGACGCTGGCGATCTTGCGCTGCGGATCATCCTGGCCACCGATACCGACGTGGTCACGATCCGAGCACAGCAGGTTGAAGTTGGCGCCACCGAAGGAGGTGCCGGTGCAGTCTTCATTCTGGCTCGAGTAGTAACGGGCCGATGCGGTGGCACCGAAATCACCCAGCTGCCAGGCAACCAGCAGGTTGGAACGCACACGCCAGTAGTTGTCGCGGCTCAGGTAGTTGCCGACGCGGTTGTAGCCTTCGGTCACCGGATCTTCGATCGTGTACTTGGAGGTGTAGGCGGTATCCAGGACGAAGCTGAAGCTGCCGTACGCGGTATCCGGCATACGGTAACCCAGGGTCACGTCCCAGCCTTCCACTTCCATCGTGCCCACGTTGCTCGGCACGGCCAGCAGGTTCGAGATCTGGCCGGTGCTGTCACGTTCGATCAGGTCGCACTGCGACTGCACGCCCTGGTCGTAGCAGGCGTCCAGCGTCTGCTGGGCGGTCTGCGCGTAGATGGCACCTTCGATCTTGATGTTCCACCAGTCGACCGACACGTCCAGGCCCGGTGCGAAGCTCGGGCTGTAGACGAAGCCCAGGGTCTTGGAGGTGGAGGTTTCCGGGCCGAGATCCGGGTTGCCACCGGTGGTCGTACGGATCTGCGAGTTGGACTGGTTGTAAGCCGGCACGCCGGCGCAGCTGGCGGGCGGGGTGTTCGCGTTGCCGGTCTGGACGCCGGCGCAGGGATCGGCCACGTCTTCGAAGGTGTCGCTCACGCCCTGGTACAGCTCGGCGATGGTCGGGGCGCGGAAGCCTTCGGACCAGTTACCACGGATCATCAGGTCGTTGATCGGCTTCCAGCGGAAACCGAACTTGCTGTTCACGGTGTTGCCGAAGTTGCTGTAGTCAGAGAAGCGGGTCGCCACGCTGAAGTCCAGCAGCTGCGCGCCGGTCACGCCGGACAGCAGCGGGATCGCCAGTTCCAGGTACGCTTCGTCCAGCTTGTAGCTGCCGTCGGTCGCGGTACGGGCGTTGCCGGTGGTGTCGCCGGAGTTGATCAGTGCGTCCGGGCCGTCAAAGCCGGATTCTTCACGGTGTTCGGCACCCAGCGAGAAGGCGAACGCGCCGCCCGGCAGGTCGAACAGCTCACCGCCGATGCTGCCGTAGTAGGTCTTCTGCTCGTAACCGTAGACGTCATGCGCGGTGAAACCGGCATAGTCGATCATGTCCTGGGTCAGCGAGCCGGCGCCGCTCAGCATGTTCATCGGCACGCAGCCGTCGATCACGCTGCCTGCGGTACCGCAACGTGCAGCGCCGGTGGCGTCGACGAACGACGGGCCCAGGGCGTTGCGGAGCGCGGAGATGTTGAAGAAGCCGGTGGTGACGTCGGTCTGGTCGTTCTTGCCGTAGAACATGCCGGCTTCCCAGTTCCAGAAGCGGCTGTTCACTTCGAAGTCGCCTTCGAAGGCACCGTTGAACGCGTAGGTCTTCACGTTCTGCTTGTAGATACGACCGCCAGTCTCGTTCGCACGGTACTGGATGTAGTCGATATCACGGCCGGTGTTGTTGTAGATGTTGTCGGCGCTGATGACGATGTTGGAGCCGTTGGTGCCCGGTGCGGCGCGGCCCAGCACGATCGGCATGGCAGCCAGGATCTGCTCGGATTCACGCTCGTTGTAGGTCACCGTGGTCTTGAAGCGGACGTTGTCGGTGATGCTCAGACCGGCGTCGGCGAAGATCGAGGTGCGCTCCTGCGGGGTGACCAGCAGGTTGCCCGGGGCGTGGTTGAAGCTGTCGGCCTGGCCGTAGTTGCGCCAGGTGCTGCCACCGTTGCCGGTGATGAAGTAGCCTTCGCTGCCGTTCGGACGGGCGGCGCCGAAGCGCGGGGAACCGTCCGGATTGGTGCCGACCTGCTGGAAGTAGCCGAAGCGGCCTTCCGGCGTGGTGGAGCTGTTGCCGGTGTACGGCACGGAGCCGAAGACCGGCACCGCCGAGATGGCACGGTCGCCCGCCCACACCGGTTCTTCCTTCACGTAGCCCACGCCCAGGGTGGCGTGCCACTTCTCACCGGCCGAACCGATGGTGAAGTCGTAGGACTCGCGCGAACCGTCGCCCTTGTCGTACTGACCGTAGTAGGCGTTGGCTTCTGCACCGTCGAAGTTCTTGCGCAGGATGATGTTGACCACGCCGGCGATGGCGTCCGAACCGTAGATGGTCGAGGCGCCGTCCTTCAGGACTTCAATGCGCTCGACGGCTGCGGACGGGATGGTGTTCAGATCGACCGCGCCACCCAGGCCGGTACCACCGACCCAACGACGACCGTTGACCAGCACCAGGGTACGGCTGGAACCCAGGTTGCGCAGGTTCACGCGGGTTTCGCCGTTGCCGCCGTTGTTGTAGGTGCTGTTGAGGGTCGAACCGCTGGTGGCGATGTTCTGGATGATGTCGCCGATGGAGGTCTGGCCCTGGGCCTGGATCTGCTCGCGGCTCATCGTGAAGACCGGCTGCGACGATTCCACGTCGGCGCGCTTGATGCGCGAACCGGTGACTTCGATCTTGTCGAGGGTCTGGGTTTCCTGTGCATAGGCTGCACCGGTGCTACCAGCGGTCACCACCAGCGCAAACGCAATGGCGTCGCGCAGCTTGTTTGTCCTGCAATTCATTGGCTCTCTCTCTCCAAATGGACTTGGGTGCTACGGGTTCTGGGATGGGCTTCAGCGCGGAGACGAAAGGCGTCTCCAAGTCGCGAAGCTGACTCGATAGTAACCACGTCTACGGAGAAATTAAAGACCCGTTAATACTTCATGTGATTCAGGTGAAATTCGGCAAAGTCCTTCTGCCACAAGGCGTCCGGGCCGATACCTGCGGAGAAGGCCGGTTGGTCCGGTCCAAGAAGTGATGACTTTTGGCACATTTTTTATGTCGTTTTGTAACTTTTTTACCTGAATGCGGGTCAAGGATCGGACACGGTGGGTCAGATGGGCGGTCTGTAGCGCGTCGTGATTGTCCCGCCGGTGAGTGTTCAGGCACGCCTTATGCTAGGCGGGCGGACGCGGGTGCATGCCATCGGCGGCGGCGGGCGCACACAGAAACGCCGCTACGGGCGAGCGGCGTGGATCAGGGAAACGGGCCCGCCTTCTGCGCGGTCGGGCATCGCGAAGCGGAGCAGGGACGCCTGGCTTACAGGTCCTGCTCGTAGCGGACGTAGGGCACGGTGCCTTCGTCGGTGCTCTCGTTGCGCGGGGCGAACGGATTCTTGCCACGGGTGACCACGTTCTCGGCGCCGACAGTGAGCTGGCCGCTCCAGGGCGTGCGCCAGGTCAGGCCGACGCCCAGGCCTTCCCACTTGCCGGGCTGGCCGGGGACATCGACCACGCGCCCGATGATGTTGCCGCTGAAGTTGCCATAGCCGGCGCCGATGGTGAGGCTCTTGCTGTCCCAGCGGTCGACGATCGCCGGGGAGGCGTCCGCGATCGGGACCAGGCGGGCCTTGGCATAGGTGCCACCGATCGAGACGAAGCCCTCGCGACCGATGTTCTTCTGACCGAACACGGTCAGATCGTTCTGTTCGGCGCGCAGCGACGGCGATTTGTTCGGACCGGCCAGCCAGGCCGGCAGGGTGTCACGGCCGCTGCCGGCGGTGAGGCCGACGCGACCGCCGGGGCGGTTGAACGCGGCGGTGCCGCTGACCCGGCGGCTGAGCGTGTTGTCGTCTTCATCGCCGAGCGTGGCCAGCATGCAATGGCTGGCCAATCCGCTGATGCTGGTGCCGCGGCTGCTGTTGCAGAGCAGGCCCAGCGAGTCACCCGACGACAGCCCGAAGGCCGCATCCAGCGAGCTGCGCCCGAAATGCCAGCGGGCCCCGACGGCCTGCTCGCCGGTCGGTTCCAGGTACAGCAGGGCCTCGACCTTGCCGCTGCCCTTGTTCCAGACCGGCAACACGGTGCCGTCCTGCTTGCCCTTGGCCTGCGCATGCGCGCCCGGGATCGCGCCTAGGGCGATCATCAGGGCCAGCGGTAGACGCAGAAGGGGATGCATGGGAACTCTCAGACAAGCGCAGTGAACACAAGTTCCCGCCGAAGCGGGACATTGATCCTAGGGCGTTTATGATTTCTTAACAAGTCTTCGTTCTCCCCAGAACAAAACTCGCGTCGAGATTACTGAAGCCGTTCAGGTGCCGGCGAGGAAACATCCATTCCGCGGAACAGTATGTCGAATTCCGTCAACGGAAAGTGATACTCCTGCCCGCAGAATTCGCACCGCACCTCGACCGCGCCGCTGGGCTCGGCAGCGGCACGGGCCTCTTCCTCGCCGATGGACTGCAGCATGCCTTCCACCCGCTCGCGCGAACACGAGCAGGCAAAGCGCAGGGCCTTGTCGCCCAGCAGTTCCGGCGTCTCTTCATGGAACAGGCGGTGCAGCAGATCGTGGCCCGGCACGTCCAGCAGTTCCTGCTTGCCCAGAGTCTCGAACAGGGCGCTGGCGCGCGACCAGCCATCCTGGTCGCCTTCGTCGCCGGGCAGCTTCTGCAGCAGCAGGCCCGCGGCGCGGGTGCCATCGGCGGCCAGCAGCAAGCGGGTCGGCAGCTGTTCGGACTGGCGGAAATAATCTTCGAAGGCCTCGTCCAGGCCGGCCGCGGTCAGGCCGACCAGGCTCTGGTACCGCTGCGGTTCGCGCGGGTCCAGGCCGGGGTTTTCGATGGTGATCGCCAGCAGCGCATCCTCGCCCAGCGCGGTCAGGTCGCGCGGCGCGTCGCCGCCGCCGTCAGCCAGCTGGACGATGCCGCGCAGGGTGCCGGCCGCGGTGCATTCGGCGAACAGGGTGCGCATGGCGGTGTTGCTGCGCAGCTGGATCGACAGGCGGCCATCGACCTTGGTGTGCCCGGTGAACAGCGCGGACGCGACGCTCGCCTCGCCGAGCAGTTCAGCGGCGCCCGGCGGATAGACCGCATGGGAGAGGATTTCCCGCCAGGTGTCATCGAGGTGCACATGCACGCCGCGGACGCCGGCATCGGGAAGCAGGAAACGGACAAGGGAGTCGGATTGGGCGGTCATCGGTTCGGTGGCTGCGCGAAAGGAGTGCCGGTTGCCGGATAATGCGCCGACCACCGTGCAAGTAAAGGATGCACCAGTAATGGGGGCAGAGCGCAGCAACCTCAAGGTCGAACCGGACCTGGAACCCTCACGTCCACGACGTTGGCACTGGAAGCGCCTGCTGTGGCTGCCGGTCCTGTTCGTGGGGTTCAGCGTGCTGCAGGTACTGGTCCTGCGCGTCATCGATCCGCCCGTATCCAGCGTGATGCTGTGGCGCTACGGCGAGGCGCTGGGGCAGGGCGACTGGAGCTACCGCCTGCACTACCAGTGGCGTGACCTGGAGCAGATGGCGCCGAGCCTGCCCATCTCGCTGGTGGCCGCCGAGGACCAGCGGTTCCCGGACCACAACGGCTTCGACCTGCAGGCGATCGAGAAGGCGCGCGACCACAATGCGCGCGGCGGTCGCCTGCGCGGCGCCAGCACGATCAGCCAGCAGGTCGCCAAGAACCTGTTCCTGTGGCAGGGCCGCAGCTGGATCCGCAAGGGACTGGAGGTCTGGTACACGGTGTTGATCGAAGCGCTGTGGCCCAAGTCGCGGATCCTGGAGATGTACGCCAACATCGCCGAGTTCGGCGATGGCATCTATGGCGCGCAGGCCGCGTCACGGCAGTACTGGAACAAGGACGCGTCCCGGCTGAGCCCGGCCGAAAGCGCGCGCCTCGCAGCGGTGCTGCCATCGCCCCGGCGTTACAGCGCGGCCAAGCCCGGACCGTACGTGCAGCGTCGCGCGGCATGGATCCAGCGGCAGGCGCGGCAGCTCGGCGGGGATGCCTACCTCGACCGGGACTGAGCATTCATCTACGTGATTGCCTGACGCTACAATCGCCGCATGAACAGCCCACGCCTGACCGTCGTCGTCGCCGCCCACAACGAAGCACTGGCCCTGCCGATGCTGCACCCGCGCCTGCGCGCGGTGCTCGATGGGTTGGAGGGCATCGACGGCCGCGTGCTGTACGTCGATGACGGCAGCACCGATACCACCTGGGCGGTGATGCAGGGTTTGGCCGACGCCGATGCCTGCGTCGGCGCACTGCGGCTGTCGCGCAACTTCGGCAAGGAGGCCGCGCTCACGGCCGGGCTGGATCTGGTCGACGAGGGCGCGGTGATGATCCTCGATGCCGACGGCCAGGATCCGCCCGAGCTGATTCCCGAATTCGTCGCGTTGTGGCAGCAGGGCTACGACAACGTGTATGGCACGCGCCTGGTGCGCGATGGCGAGAGCTGGCTCAAGCGGTCGACGGCCAAGGCCTTCTACCGGGTGATCGGGCGCCTGTCCAAGACCCCGATCCCGGCCGATACCGGCGATTTCCGGCTGCTGTCGCCGCGCGCGCTGCAGGCCCTGGGCCAGTTGCGTGAGCGCCACCGGTTCATGAAAGGGCTGTTCGGCTGGGTCGGCTTCCGCCGCAAGGCCTTGCCCTACCATCGCCATGCGCGGCTGGTCGGCGAGAGCAAGTTCGGTTTCTGGCGGTTGTGGAACTTCGCGCTGGAAGGCATCACCGGATTCTCGACCGCGCCGCTGCGCGTGACCACATACCTGGGCCTGGCCGCGGCGACGTTCGCGTTCGTCTTCGCGCTGGTGGTCGTGTCCAAGGCCGCCCTGTACGGCGACCGCGTCGCCGGCTGGCCGACGATGATGGCGGTGATCCTGTTCCTGGGCGGCATCCAGCTGATCGCGCTGGGCCTGATCGGCGAATACCTGGGCCGGCTGTATGAGGAATCCAAGCAGCGCCCGCTGTACCTGATTGACACCTGGCAACCGCCGTTCGTGGCAGACTCGGCCGTGCATCCCATCGGTGGAGAGCAGCGAGATGACCACGGTACGACAGCTGTTGGAAGGCAAGTCCCCTGAGGTATTCGCCGTCGCCCCGACATCGGCGGTGATCGATGCGGTCCGGCTGATGGCCGAAAAAGGTATCGGCGCGGTGCTGGTGATGGAGGGCCGGCAGCTGGTCGGCATCCTCTCCGAGCGCGATTACGCGCGGAAGATCGTGCTGCACGAGCGCTCCTCGCGGACGACCGAAGTGCGCGAGATCATGACCCCCAAGGTAGTGACCGTCGCCCCTGGCGAACAGGTCGAACACTGCCTGCAACTGGTGACCGATTATCGCATCCGCCACCTGCCGGTGGTCGACGGCACGGGCGTGCTCGGCGTGATCTCGATCGGCGATCTGGTCAAGTCGGTGATCGACGAACAGGCGCAGAAACTGGACCAGCTGCAGCAGTACATCGTCGCTGGCTGAGCGGGCATTCGTGCTGCCGGGCAGGCCGACCCCACGTCGGTACCTGCCCGTGCATCCACGCGCTTACTTGGCGTAGCGACCGCCGCAGTTGCTGTCCTCGCCCGGACCGGTTTCGATCGTCGCCAGCAGCGCCGCCGGCGGCGCGATGCTGCCCAGCGCCAGGGCGATTGCCCCACGGATGCCCAATGCCTTGAAGTCCGGGCGGAACGAAGGATCCTTGAAGGTGCCGCCGATGCGCAGCGGCGAGCGCAGGGCCAGGATGCTCATGTCCTTCGGGCGCGGACGCAGCAGCAGGTCCAGCTGTTCCTGTTTCAGATCCACCTTGCCCTCGCCAAGGATCAGGGTATCGGTGGTATCGAAGGCGAGCGACCGCGATTGCATCACCCCGTTCTCCACGCCGAAGTCGCCCCACGCGCAGCGCAGCGGAATCTGCTTGTCGCCGGTGAACAGGAACTTCACCGATTCGGCGACATCCAGGCCGGCCAGTTCCATGATCAGATTGCCGACGTGCCCGCGGCCGATACCGACCGCCACCGTGCCATCGGAACTGCCCAGCATCGCGGCGATGGAATTGCCCTGGCCCGTCAGTTTGACATCGCCACTGATCCCGCCCGAGGCCTGCTCGGCCAGCTTCGCATCCGGGAACAGCTTGCCCAGCTGCACCTTGCGGATGGTCGCCTGCAGCTGCGTGGAGATCGCCTGTTTGCGCGCATCCATCCGGATCGTGCTGCGGATATCGCCACCGGCCACGCCGAAGTTCAGCGGCTCCAGACGCAGCAGGCCATCGTCGAGCCTGAGGTGGGCATCCATGTCATCCAGCGGCAGCGTCGGCGAATTGATCCGCTGCGCCTTCCAGCGCACATCGGCATCCATCGCGCGCAGCTTGGAGAGGTTGTACGGCGTATCCGGCAGCACCTTGGTGCGCGCGGCCAGCTCGGCGGCCTTCGCTTTCTGCTCGGCATTGGCCGATTCCCCGGCGCCGGTCTTCGGTGGCGCGCCGATGAAGCCGGCAAGATCATCGAAGTCCAACCGCTTGGACACCAGATCCGCCTTCAGGAACGGCCGTTCGCCACTCACGTCGATCTGCGCGGTACCTGCCAGATCGCTGTCGCCGGCCGTGCCGGTGAAATTCTCGTAGCGCCAGATCGCATTGTCGCGCTTCAACCGTCCCTTCAGCCGGTACGGCGGCGTCGACGGAATCGCGATCCCGATCAGCGGGAACAGATCCTCCATGTCCTGCCCGCTGAGCATCAGCTCCAGATCGAACACCCGCAGCTGGAACGGATTGGTCAGCGTCCCGCTCGCGATCGCATGCGTATTCCCGGCACGCCCATCGAGATGGATGCGGAACGGATGCCCGGTATTGGTCAGCTCCAGCGGCGACTCGGTATTGCCATCCAGCGAGAACGCATTGCCCTGCCAGCGCCCTTTGCCCTTCACGAACAGCGGCGGACCACTGTCGCGATCACGCGGCTTGCCGCTGTTGAGCGAGACCAGCACATCCGTCCTGCCTGCCGCGTCCTGGAACTGCAGGCGGCCATCCTCGATCAGCAACCGCTGCAGCACCGGCGGATCGCCATCGCTGGGGCCCAGGAAATCCCAGTTGCCCGGCTGATTCTTCTCCGGCGCCGTCTCCAGCAGCAGGTCCGGCCGCGTCAACCGGATTTCCGGAATCCGCACCTGCCCCCGCAGCAGCGGCCACACCCGCAGATCGATCTCCGCCCGATCCGCCGTCGCCATCTGCGGCTGCTTGGCCCACGTCGCATTGGCAAACGTCAGCCCATCACCGCGCACCGTCGTGACCCGACCGAGGTCCACATCCAGATCCCCGGTGATATGGAACTCACGCCCGGTCTTCGCCTGCACCGCCCGCTCCACCGGGCCCTTGAACCAGTTCCAATCCCACAGCGCGATCAGGATCAACAGCGCCGCAAACAGGAACACCAGAATGGCCAACCATCGCTGCCCCCGCTTGCCGGGACGACGCCAGCGCCAGCGGGAACGGAGAGGAGCATCGGACGGAGCAGGGGACGGGACAGTATTCACATCCCCATGGTTGCCCTTGCATCGTGCAGGCAACGCGAAGCATTGGTAAGCGTAGTGTCAGGGTGGCGTGTCGGCCGTCGGCGTCGCCGTTGCAGATGCCTTCGGGAGGCGCGGCGCGGTCACCATGCGCGGCCAGGCTCGGCACCCGATCCAGCCAAAGATCTTGACCTTCCCATGCGCACCAGCCAACCGTGAGCGGGGCGGTGCGGGTGGGTTGGCGGGACCATGAGCGCCATGGATGGCGCGACATGAGCCTCCAGGGGTGAGGGCGCATTGCTTGCGAGGCACTGCCTCGCATGCGACTGAACGCCCAGCCGCCAGCGGCTGGGCCGGGCCGCGGAGCGGGATTCACGGCGTGTCCCGCCAACCCACCCGTGCCGACCCAGCCTGGCGCATCCCTGAAGCCCCAGCCGCTCTCGCTGTTGCTGTTGCTGTCGCTATTGCGGGTGCCGTCGCCGATGCCCTTACCGGCAGGAAAACAGCACTCAAAGAATCTGCGCAGTCACCGCAACGAAGTGGCACACACTCCCGCCGATCACGAACAGATGCCAGATCGCATGCGAATACGGCACCGACTCCCGGTGATAGAACACCGTCCCCAACGTATAGAACACGCCGCCGGCCAACAGCCAGCCCAGCGTCCACGCATCCAGCGAATGCCACATCGGCTTGATCGCCACCATCACCATCCAGCCCATCGCGATATAGATGATCGTCGACAACAGCTTGAAACGGCCCGTATAGAACAACTTGAACACCACCCCGAACAACGCCAGCGCCCAGATCGCCGTGAACATCCCCCAGCCCCACGGACCCCCGCGCAGCCCGATCAGCGTGAACGGCGTATACGTACCGGCGATCAACAGATAGATCGCACAGTGATCGAACACCTTCAACCGGCCCTTCGCGACCGGATGCTGGATCGCGTGATAGAGCGTCGAGGCCGTATACAACAGCAGCAGGGCCACCCCGAACACGATCGCGCTGGCCAACTGCCAGCCGTCGCCATAGATGGCGGCCAACGTGATCAACACGGCGCTGCCAGCCAGGGCAGCGACGGCGCCAAGCCCGTGGGTCAAGGCGCTGGCGATTTCTTCTCGAACGGAAACGACAGAGGTCATGGCGATGATCGGTTGTGCGGGGAGGGGGAGCCCGCTCCCCCCTATCATCGCCAAGATGGGCCGCGCATGCACGCGCGGCCGTTCAGCCGACAGATCGGCCGAAGGATCAGCTGACCGACACGCTGTGCGCGGCCTCGCGCGTGGCCGCGAAGCGCACGTCCGGCGCGCGTTCCTGCGCCAGTTGCAGATTGACGCGCGTCGGTGCCAGGTACACCAGCTGGCCGGCGGCATCGATGCTGAGGTTGCCCGCGTTCTTCTCGCGGAACTCCTCCAGCTTCTTCTCGTTGCTGCAGGTCACCCAGCGTGCCGTGGTCACGCTGACCGGCTCGAAGGTCGCTTCCACGCCGTACTCGTCCTTCAGGCGGTAGGCGGCCACATCGAACTGCAGCACACCCACGGCGCCCAGGATCAGGTCGTTGCTCATCAACGGGCGGAAGAACTGCGTCGCGCCCTCTTCGGACAGCTGTGCCAGGCCCTTCTGCAGCTGCTTGAGCTTCAGCGGATCGCGCAGGCGTGCGCGGCGGAACAGCTCGGGCGCGAAGTTCGGAATGCCGGTGAAGCTGACCGCTTCGCCCTCGGTGAAGGTGTCACCGATGGAGATCGTGCCGTGGTTGTGGATGCCGATCACATCGCCCGGCCACGCTTCGGCGGCGATCTCGCGGTCGCTGGCCATGAAGGTCAGCGCATTGGCCAGCTTCATTTCCTTGCCGGTGCGCACATGGAAGGTCTTCATGCCGGCCACGAAGCGGCCCGAACACACCCGCATGAACGCCACGCGGTCGCGGTGCTGCGGGTCCATGTTCGCCTGGATCTTGAACACGAAGCCGGTCAGCTTGTTTTCCTGCGGCGCGATGACGCGGCCGGTGGTTGCACGCGGCTGCGGCGACGGCGCATGTTCGACGAAGAAGTCCAGCAGCGGCTGCACGCCGAAGTTGTTCACGCCCGAGCCGAAGAACACCGGGGTCTGCTTGCCGGCCAGGTAGGCCTCCACGTCGAACGGATGGCTGGCGCCCTGCACCAGCTCCAGCTCGTCGCGCAGGTCGGCCAGCATGCGCTCGCCGATCTTCTCGGCCAGCCCCGGTGAATCGATCGACGGGAAGATGGTCGAATCCTGGCGGGTGAAGTTGCGGCCCTGCTCGTACAGGTGCACCTCACCGCTGATCAGATGCACCACGCCCTTCAGGCGCTGGCCCATGCCGATCGGCCAGGTGACGGGCGCGCACTGGATGCCGAGCACGCTTTCCACTTCATCCAGCAGGTCGATGGGCTCCTTGCCCTCGCGATCGAGCTTGTTGATGAAGGTCATGATCGGGGTGTCGCGCAGGCGGCACACTTCCATCAGCTTGATGGTGCGTTCTTCCACGCCCTTGGCCACGTCGATCACCATCAGCGCCGAGTCCACCGCGGTGAGCACGCGGTAGGTGTCCTCGCCGAAGTCGGCGTGGCCGGGGGTGTCGAGCAGGTTGACGATCTTGCCTTCGTACGGGAACTGCATCACCGAGGAGGTGACCGAGATCCCGCGCTCCTTTTCCAGCGCCATCCAGTCGGAGGTCGCATGACGCGCGGCCTTGCGACCCTTGACCGAACCGGCCATCTGGATCGCACCGCCGAACAGCAGCAGCTTTTCGGTCAGCGTGGTCTTGCCGGCGTCAGGGTGGGAAATGATGGCGAAGGTGCGGCGGCGCGCAGCTTCGGTAGCGACTTCGGACATGGCGTGACGCGCCCGCCCGGGGCGCTTTTCATGGAGATAAGCCGCTCAGTATAGCGGGGGCGGGCGGGGCCGGGGTCAGGGCAGGGCGGATGGGCCGGCCTCGTCCCTGGTCCGGGCGAAACGCAGCTCGCCCTGCGGGCTGACGATGCGGGCCGGGATCGAGCGCAGCCGCATGCCCGCATTGACCTGCACCGCGAAGTGCAGATGCGGGGCCGCGCTGAAGCCGGTATTGCCCGACAGCCCAATGCGCTGCCCCGCCTGCACCGGCTCGCCCGGGCGCACCAGCACGCCGTTGTGCTGCAGATGGGCATATACCGCCATGCTGCCGTCCTCATGCAGCACCCGCACCAGGTTGGCCCGGCCCAGATCGTGGTCGCGGTCCTGTCCATTGCCCTGATACCCGGCCTGCACCTGCATGACGGTGCCCGCCCGCGCCGCGAGCACGGGGGTGCCTTCGGGCAGCGCGAAGTCGATGGCGTCGCGGTTCTCCGGGTCGGTGTGGCTGTACTGGCCTTGCGGGGCCTGGCTGACCTGGATGCGGGCGGCATCGAAGGGGAGCAGATAGGCCACATCGCGTGGGCGCGCCGCCGGATCCCCCGGGACGGCGGTCATGTCCAGCCGGATCGCGGTCGCACCTGCGGGGGGCTGCAGGCGGGTGACCACCACGCTGGCCGCGCCGGCGATCACCGTCTGCAGGGGCAGACCCGGCATCGCCGGGGTGCCCGCGGGGGGCCGCACCGAGACCTGGACCGGACCGGCCAGGCGGTTGTCGACCCGCGCCTGCCAGCGCTCGCCGGCGCCTTCCAGGGTCAGCACGGCGAGTCCGGGCCCCGCCGCCACCGGGGCGGGGCGGGCAGGGCTGGCGGTCGCCGGGCGGTCGATCCGCCAGCCGTTGCGCCAGTCACTGGCCGGCGCGGCGCCGGCGTTCAGCGCCGGGGCCAGGACGAGGATCAGGGTGGGCAGACGTAGGCAGCGCAAGGCTCTGGCCGATTGGGAAGGTGCCCCGAGTATGCGTGACTGATGATCATCTGGAATATATATCGCTTCATGCCGATGAAGGGATTGACATGACCCGGAAGCACTGGCATCGTGGCTCCACCATCGAGACCGGCAGAGGGACAGGCCCTTTGAAGCCGGGGCAGCCCGCAGACGCGAAAGCGACCTGCGTAGGTGCCAAATCCTGCGGAGACCGTTGGTGTCTTCCGAAAGATGGTTCGAACCGTGCACCGTGCGTGCGCTTCGAACGCGAGCTCCGCGAAAGCTCGATGGCCGCCTCCTACTTTGGATACCGCCATGAGTTTCGCCACCGCCGCCCCTGTCGCCACCGACTCTTTCGCACCGCTCAGCGTCCCCGTCGACGCCGGGCTGAACGCCGTGCGCGGCGATATCGCGGCGGTGCTGTCGATGCGTCACGGCGGGCCGCGGCCGGTGCGCCTGCGCTACGAATGCGTCGGTCGCGCCGATGCGCCGGTGGTGGTGCTGGCCGGCGGCATCTCCGCGCATCGCCACGTGGCGGCCAATGCCGAATTCCCCGAAAAGGGCTGGGCCGAAGGCCTGGTCGCCGCGGGCCGCGCGCTGGATCCGGCCTCGCTGCGCATCCTGGCGTTCGATTTCATCGGCGCCGACGGTGCGCTCGACCTGCCGATCGATACCGCCGACCAGGCCGATGCGCTGGCCTTGCTGCTGGATCATCTCGGCATCGCCCGCCTGCAGTGCTTCGTGGGCTACTCCTACGGCGCGCTGGTCGGCCAGCAGTTCGCGATCCGTCACCGCCAGCGCGTGCAGAAGCTGATCGCGGTGAGCGGTGCGCATCGCCCGCATCCGTATGCCGCGGCTTGGCGTGCGCTGCAGCGCCGTGCGGTTGCGCTCGGCCAGCTTCAGTGCGCCGAGAGCCACGGGCTGTCGCTGGCGCGCCAGTTCGCCATGCTCAGCTACCGCACGCCGGAAGAATTCGGCGAACGCTTCGACGCCGCGCCGGAAGTGGTCAACGGCCGCGTGCGCGTTGCCGCCGAAGACTATCTGGATGCCGCCGGTGCGCAGTACGTCGCCCGCACCCCGGTCGATGCCTACCTGCGCCTGTCCGAATCGATCGACCTGCATCGCATCGACCCGGCCGCCATCCTGGTGCCGACCGTCGTCGTTGCCGTGGAGGGTGACCGCCTGGTCCCGCTGGCCGACTGTGTCGGCCTGGTCGAAGGGCTGGGCCCGCGCGGCAGCCTGCGCGTGCTGCGCTCGCCGTATGGCCACGACGCCTTCCTGAAAGAAACCGATCGCATCGACGCGATCCTCGCCACCGCTTTTCGATCCCCCGGAGAAACCGCATGAGCCGTTCCGCTGGTACCGAGCCGTCCTGTAGCCGCGTCACCGCCGCCGTGCGTGCCGGCATCGACCGTGACACCGCCCACGGCGCGGTGACCCCGCCGATCGTGCTGTCCTCGAACTTCAGCTTCGATGGCTTCGGCAACAAACGCCAGTACGACTACACGCGCAGCGGCAACCCGACCCGGGACCTCCTCGGTGAAGCGCTGGCCGAACTGGAAGGCGGCGCGGGCGGGGTAATCACCTCCACCGGCATGGGCGCGATCAACCTGGTGCTCAATGCGCTGCTGCAGCCCGGCGATACGCTGGTGGTGCCGCACGATGCGTACGGCGGCAGCTGGCGGCTGTTCAACGCACTGGCGAAAAAGGGCCACTTCGGCCTGATCACCGCCGACCTGACCGACCCGCGTTCGCTGGCCGACGCGCTGGCGCAGTCGCCCACGCTGGTGTTGATCGAAACCCCGTCCAACCCGCTGCTGCGCATCACCGACCTGCGCTTCGTCATCGATGCCGCGCACAAGGCCGGTGCCAAGGTGGTGGTCGACAACACCTTCCTGTCACCGGCGCTGCAGCAGCCGATCAGTTTTGGTGCCGATCTGGTGCTGCACTCCACCACCAAGTACATCAACGGCCACAGCGATGTGGTCGGCGGGGCGGTGATCGCGCGCGATCCGGCAGTGCACGAACAGCTGGTGTGGTGGGCCAACGCGCTGGGCCTGACCGGTTCGCCGTTCGATGCGTTCCTGACGTTGCGCGGTCTGCGTACGCTCGGTGCGCGCCTGCGTGCGCACCAGGAAAACACAGCGGCCGTGGTCGAGCTGCTGGCCGCCAGCGATGCGGTCGCCAGCGTGTACTACCCGGGCCTGGCCGATCATCCCGGCCATGCCATCGCGGCCCGCCAGCAGAGCGGTTTCGGCGCGATGCTCTCGTTCGAACTGGCCTCGTGCCCGGGCGATGATCCGCATGCGGCGGTGCGCGCGTTCGTGGATGGCCTGCGCTGCTTCACCCTGGCCGAGTCGCTGGGCGGCGTCGAGAGCCTGGTCGCGCATCCGGCGACCATGACCCACGCTGCGATGACCCCGGAAGCGCGTGCGCATGCCGGGATCAGCGAAGGGCTGCTGCGCCTCTCGGTCGGCATCGAGTCGCCGGAAGATCTGGTGGCCGATCTGCAGGGCGGGCTGGAGCGCGCGCAGGTGGTGATCGATCAGCATCGTGACGTGCAGCAGCGCAAACAGGTGGATGCATGAGCGCGGTCCTGACCCTGCCATTGGCCGCCCATCGAAAGCTGGCGCTGCTCGGCACCGGGACGGTCGGCACCGCCTTCGTCCAGCGCTATGCCTCGCTGCAGGACCGCGGTGTCACCCTGCCGTCGTTCTCGTGGCTGGCCAATTCGCGTACGGCGCGGGCCTGCGAACAGACCCCCGCGCACGAGCTTGCACAGGCCAACCTGGCGGCGCGCGGCGCGGTGGCGCTGCAGCCCTGGGCGGAAGCCGAAGGCCTGCAGCGCGGCGACGTGGTGGTCGATGCGACCGCCAGTGACGACGTAGCCAATTGGCACGAACAGTGGCTGGCGCGTGGCGTGCACGTGGTGACCGCCAACAAGCTCGGCCAGGGCGCACAGCTGGCCCGTGCCCAGGCCATCGCCGACAGCGGACAGCAGGGTGCTGCGCATTACGGCGACAGTGCAACGGTGGGTGCAGGCCTGCCGCTGCTGAGCAGCCTGCGCGCGCTGGTCGCCGGTGGCGACCGCATCCATCGCGTGGAGGGCGTACTGTCCGGTTCGCTGGCCTGGCTGTTCCATCACTACGATGGCCAGCGCCCGTTTTCCGCGTGGGTGCGCGAGGCGGCCGAGGCGGGCTACACCGAGCCGGATCCGCGCGTGGATCTCTCCGGCGAGGACGTGCGTCGCAAACTGCTGATCCTGGCGCGGGCCAGCGGCATCGCGCTGCGCGCCGAGCAGGTACAGGTCGCCTCGCTGGTACCGGAGGCGCTCGCCGCGCAGTCAGCGGCGGGTACATTGGGCCAGCTTTCGTTGCTGGACGCGCCGCTGCAGGCGTACTGGCAGCAGGCGCAGGAACAAGGAGGGTGTCTACGTTTCGTCGGTGGTTTCGATCACGACGGGGCCTCGGTCGGGCTGCGTGTACTGCCGCGCGACCATCCGCTGGCCGGCGGTGCGCAGACCGACAACCGGGTGGCGATCCACAGCGACCGGTATCACGCCCAGCCGCTGCTGATCCAGGGGCCGGGCGCCGGCGCGGACGTCACCGCCGCCGCGTTGCTGGACGACGTGCTGGCGATCGTGCGGCGCTGATTGCCGCGCGATCCCACCCAGGCACACGGTAGCGCCAGGGTGGGCTGGCTGCGTCGGCGGAGAACGCTGAGGACGACCGCTGCCACGCATGGCGTGGCACTACCGGTGTGTCGACTCAGTCGTGTTGTGAGAGCGCCTTCAGCAATGCCGCATTGAACCGGGCTGGATCCTGCACCTGCGGCGAGTGGCCCAGATCCTCGAAGGTCACCAGGGTGGCGCCCGGAATCGCCGCCGCCGCCGCCTTGCCCAGTGCCGGGTAATTGCCCAGCGTGGCTTTCAGCGCCGGCGGCGCCAGATCACGGCCGATCGCGGTGCGGTCGGTCTGGCCGATGAACAACGTGGTCGGCACGGCCAGCGTCGGCAACTCATAAACGACCGGCTGGTTGAACACCATGTCCGAGGTCAGCGCCTGGCTCCACGCCACCGCCTGTTTGCCGGGGCCGTCGTACATGCGCGACTGCATGCGCACCCACTGCTCGTACTCGGGCTTCCACTGGCCGTTGTAGTAGACGTCGAGCTGGTACTTCCTGATGCTGTCGAAGCTGGTCTTCAGCTCGCCCGCGTACCAGGCATCGATACTGCGCCACGGCACGCCCTTGGCCTTCCAGTCTTCCAGTCCGATCGGGTTGACCAGCGACAGGCTGAGCAATCGCTGGGGATACATCAACGCGAAGCGCGCCGCCACCATGCCGCCCATTGAATGGCCGACGATGTGCAGCTTGCCTTCGCCATAGCCCAGATGCTCCAGCAGCGCTTCCGTATTGGCCGCCAGCTGGCCGAAGGAGTACTGGTAGCGCTCGGGCTTGCTCGATTTGCAGAAGCCGACCTGGTCCGGCGCGATCACCCGGTAGCTGGCCGCGCTCAGTGCCGCGATGGTGTCCTTCCAGGTGGCCGCGCAGAAGTTCTTGCCGTGCAGCAGCACGACCGTCCCGGCGAAGCCTTTGCCACCGGCGGGCACGTCGATGTAGGCCATCTCCAGCGGCTGGCGCTGGGATTCGAAGCGGAAGATCTTGACCGGGTACGGGTAGTCGAAGCCTTCCAGCCGCGGGCCGTAGGTCTCGGCGGCGAGGGTGGTCAGCGGCAGGCAGGCGAGCAGGGCGGCGGCCAGGATGCGCATGGCAGTCTCCGGAACAGGGGAGTCCTGACTGTACCGGAGCGGCCGTGCAGGCGGGCCGATGATGCGAACGGCAGCAGCCGACCCACGGTCGGCTCTACCGTCGGAGGCGGTCGATCAGCACTCGATGACGTTGACCGCCAGCCCGCCGCGGCTGGTTTCCTTGTACTTGTCCTGCATGTCACGCCCGGTGTCGCGCATGGTCTTGATGACCTTGTCGAGCGACACTTTGTGCTTGCCATCGCCGCGCATCGCCATGCGCGAGGCGTTGATCGCCTTGACCGCGCCCATCGCGTTGCGTTCGATGCAGGGGATCTGGACCAGGCCACCGATCGGGTCGCAGGTCAGACCGAGGTTGTGTTCCATGCCGATCTCGGCGGCGTTCTCGATCTGGCTCGGATTGCCGCCCAACGCGGCGACCAGGCCGCCGGCCGCCATCGAGCAGGCCACGCCCACTTCGCCCTGGCAGCCGACTTCGGCACCGGAGATCGAGGCGTTTTCCTTGTACAGAATGCCGATCGCCGCCGAGGTCAGCAGGAAATCGAACACGCGCTGTTCGTTGGCGCCGGGGCAGAAGCGGTCGAAATAGTGCAGCACCGCCGGCAGTACGCCGGCTGCGCCGTTGGTCGGCGCGGTGACCACGCGGCCGCCGGCGGCGTTTTCTTCGTTCACCGCCAGCGCGTACAGGTTGACCCAGTCCAGCGTGGTCAACGGATCGCGCATCGCCGCTTCCGGCTTGGAGGACAGTTCGCGGTACAACGCCGGTGCGCGGCGCGAGACATGCAGGCCGCCGGGCAGGGTGCCCTCCTGGCGGATGCCGCGCTCCACGCAGGCCTGCATGGCGCTCCAGATTTCGCGCAGGCTGTCGCGGATCTCGTCCTCGGTGCGCCAGCACTTCTCGTTCTCGAACATCATCTGGGCGATGCTCAACCCGCTGCGGGCGGTCTGCGCAAGCAGTTCGTCGCCGCTCTTGAAGGGGTAGGGCAGCGGGGTTTCATCGGGCACGATGCGGTCATCGGCCGCATCGTCCTGGTTGACCACGAAGCCGCCGCCGACGGAGTAGTAGTCGCGCGTGGCGATCACCTGCTCATCGGCGCCATAGGCGGTGAAGCGCATGCCGTTGGTGTGGTACGGCAGCTTCTGGCGCTTGTTCAGGCCCAGGTCGCGCTTCTCGTCGAAGGCGATCTCGTGCTGCCCCATCAGGCGGATGCGCTTGCTGCTTCGGATGCGCTCGAGCGTCTCCGGGATGATGTCGGGGTCGATCAGGTTCGGGCGCTGGCCCTCCAGCCCGAGCAGCACGGCCTTGTCGGTGCCATGGCCGCGGCCGGTCAGCGCCAGCGAGCCGTAGACATCCGCGCGGATGCGCACCACGTCCTGCAGGTGGCCCGGATCGAGCAGCCAGCGGTGCACGAAACGTTCGGCAGCCTTCATCGGTCCCACGGTGTGCGAAGAACTCGGGCCAATGCCGATCTTGAAAACGTCGAACGTGCTGACAGCCATGATTGCCAAACTGCGGGTATCGGATGGAGCGCTATTCTATGCGCTTCGTGCCGTCGGCTCTGGCTGCGGCGCAACATTTCCCAAGGCGGGTGGGCCGGTGTTTACCTTGTACCAGCGTGATGACTGCCATTTGTGCGACCAGGCCCTGGCGGTGCTGGCCCAGGCCCGGGTGGCCGATCTGGACAGTGTGTTCATCGATGACGATGCCGCGCTGGAGGCCCGCTACGGGCTGCGGGTGCCGGTATTGCGCGACGCGCAGGGGCGGGAGCTGGAGTGGCCGTTCGATGTGGCGGGACTGCGGGCCTGGATCGGCTGAGACCAAGCGTGCCAACGGGCGCCTGACGTCGGTCGTCGGTGCCCGATGCCGCTCGGCGGTGCCTGAGTCGGTAGTGCCGGCCGCTGGCCGGCTCCCCGGCGTCGATCACCGCGCGAGGAGGCGGCCAGCGGCCGGCACTACCGATGATGTGCGCGAGTCGATCAACGCGCGAGATGCCGGCCAGCGGCCGGCACTACCGATGGCATTACTTCGCTTTCAGGACCACTTTGGTGCTGATCGCGGTCTCGTTCGGGATCGTTTTGGTGTCGGCCCAGTCGCCGCCGCCCACGCCGAAGTCGAGGCGCTTGACCGTGGCCTTGCCGGCCAGCACGGGCTGCGCGCCCGGGGTCCAGGTGAAGGTCAGGGTGACCGGCTTGCTCACGCCGCGCAGTTCCAGCGTGCCGTCGGCGGCGTACTGGTTGTTGCCGAGCGAGCGGAACTTGGTGGCGCTGTACTTGGCCTGGGCGAACTTGCCCACGTTGAAGAAGTCCGCGCCCTGCAGGGTCGAATCGCGGTCGCTGTTGCCGCTCTTGGCGCCGGCCAGCGGGATGGTCACTTCCAGCTTGGCATCGTCCAGCTTGGCCGGATCGAAGCTGATCTTGGTATCGAAGCCCGGGAAGGTGCCGGTGAACACTTCGCCGTCGTACTTGGTGGCAAACGCCAGTACCGAGCCAGGCGCCTGCACGTAATCGGCGGCCAGGACCGGGGCGGTGGCCAGCAGGCCGGCCAGGGCGGCGGCGACCGCGGCGGGGGAGGTGAGCTTGATGTTCATGGTCAATCCTTCTGGGGGGAGGCAAGCCAGCGCTGCGGGAGCATGCGCGCAAGCGTGGCATCGCGTTGGTAAAAATGGTGATAAAGCGCGGCACCGGCATGGGCCACGACCACGGCGATCAGCAGCCAGAAGCCCCACTCATGGATGGCGTGCGAGATCTGGGTGACGCGTTCGTCCGGTGGGCTCAGCTTCGGCACATCGACCAGGCCGAACCAGCGGAACGGGCGCAGGCCGCTGGCCGAGTCGTACAGCCAGCCCGACAGCGGAATGCCGAACATCAGCACGTACAGCAGCCAATGCGTGGCCGAGGCGATGCGCTCCTGCCAGGTCGGCGTGCCCGGCACCGGATGGGGTGCGCCGGCGTACAGGCGCCACAGCAGGCGGGTCACGACCAGCGCCAGCACGGTGATGCCGATCGATTTGTGCATGGTGTAGACCCAGAAGTACTTCGGGGTCTTGGGCAGTTCGCCCATGGTCAGCCCGACGATGCCCAGGGCGAGGATCAGCACGGCGATCAGCCAGTGCAGGGTCTGGCTGACGCCGCCCCAGCGGGTTGGAGTGTTCTTGGCGGTCATGGCGTGGTCTCCTGGACCGGCTGTGGGGTATCTGAGTCGATGGGCGCGGCGGGAGTTCCCGGCGCATCGGTGGGCGCGGCATCGGCCGGATCGTCGGCGTTGCGATCACGCACGGCTTCGGCCTCGATCCGCAGCTGCACCTCGTCGCCGATCATCGAGGCCCAGCCATCCACGCCGAAAGCACTGCGGCTGAGCGTAGCGGTGGCCGAGAAGCCGGCGGTACGGCGGAACGGTGGCAGCGGGTGGCGTTTGAGCGCATTGAGGGTCACCGCCAGGGTGACTTCGCGGGTGACGCCATGCACGGTGAGCTGGCCGATGACGTTGGCGTGGGTCGGATCGATCGGTTCGACCCGGGTCGAGACGAACCGCGCTTCGGGGAAGCGCTCGCCATCGAGCAGGTTGCGCGCGAGCGTGGCCGTATTCCATTTGGCGTCGCCGAGGTCCAGGCGCTGGATCGGCACGGTGACGTCCAGACGCGCCGTGCGCCAGTCGTCCGGATCGAACACCAGCACGCCTTCGCTGCCGGACACGGTGCCGAGTGCATGCGAGAAGCCGGCATGTTCGACCGCGAACAGCACGCGGGTGTGCACCGGATCAAGTCGATAGCGGTCTGGGGCGGCGATGGCCAGCAGCGGGGTGGCCGCCAGCAGCAGGGCAAGGGTCAGGCGCGTGAGCAAGGCGCTGGCTCCGTCAGGGTCTGGGGCGATCATACGCACAGCCGTGTGCCGGGATGCAGCGCATGGCTGCAACAGATCGTGGTGCGGCCGACAACAGCCGTTCCATCCACGACAGCCCGCCCAGAATGCGGACACCGTCCTGATCGCTGTGTGACAATCCGCACCAACAGGGAGACCGGATCGATGAGCACGCGCCGCTGGGGTGCAGGCATCGTGCTGTTGGGGCTGTGGTTGTGCGCAGTGCCGTCAGTGTTGGAAGCCGCAGGGACATCGGCAGAAACGCCACGCTTGCGCCGCCTTGGCGCGGCCGAGGGCATGCCCTCGCGCATGGTGCTGGCCTTGGCCCAGGATCGGCAGGGGTATATCTGGGCCGGGACCGATGATGGCCTGGCCCGCGTGGATGGCGTGGGCCTGCGGGTCTGGCGGAATGATCCGGCCGACCCGGGTTCGCTGCCTGGCAACGAGGTGGAAACGCTGCTGATCGATCCACTGGATCGCGTCTGGGTGGGCAGCAACGGGGTCGGCCTGAGCATGCTCGGTCCCGACCGCACCGCGTTCACCCGCTTTCCTGCGTTGGGCGAGGCCTGCGAAGGCCAGTTCTGGTCGCTGGCATATGCCTCGCAATCGTTGTGGATCGGCACCAATCAGCACGGCATCTGCCGGCGCGGCGAGGACGGCACCCTGGTCAGGTACCAGGCCGTCCCGGATGATCCGCGCAGCCTGCCCGACAACACCATCTACAGTCTGTTGGCCGATCCGCAGGGACGGGTCTGGGTGGGCACCTCCAACGGCGTGGCCCGCTGGGATGGCGATGGCTTCACCCGCATCGCGCCGGCGCTGCTCGGCGGCAAGAGCGTGTTCCGCCTCACCCGTGAGCCCGACGGCACGGTCTGGGCGGGAACCGAAGGCGGCCTGTTCCGGATCGATGCCGATGACCAGGTCCGGCCCGCGCCCTGGACGCTCAGTGCGGACGTGCGCGCGGCCACCGTCATCCACGATCGCAACGGCGGCTACTGGCTGGGGACGGCCGATGGCCTGTACCGCGGGGATGCGCGCACGGCACGCTTGCTTGCGGGCGATGCCGGCAGTGGTTTCCTGACCGCCCGCAGTGGCGTGCTGGACATGCTGCAGGACCACGAAGGCGGCCTGTGGGTGGCGATGCTGACCCAGGGGCTGGCGTATCTGCCACCGGACTGGAAGCGCTTCTCCAGCTGGTACCAGCTCGACGGCAAACCGCTGGACAGCGTCTATCTGCTCGGCGCGGCAGCGCTGGACGACACCTACTACATCTCCGGTGCGCACGGCCTGTACACGTTGGATGCGCAGGGCCAGCTGCGGCAGATTGCCGACGACACGCAGATCGGGGTCGGTGCGACGTGGTCGCTGCTGCCACGCGAGGACGGTGCGGTATGGCTCGGTCGCGCCGGTCGATTGAGCCTGTACCAGCCCGCGACGCGCACGCTGCGCGAATGGAAGATCGGCGGCGGCGCCGATGTGCGCCAGCGCATCGACCTGATCCGCCAGGCGCCGAACGGCGAGCTGTGGCTGTCGGTGATGAACTTCGGCATCCAGCGCCGCGATGCGCAGGGCCATGTGCTCGATACCATCCGCAACGATCAGAACCGCGGATTGACCGAGAATCCGGTCGAGCAGATGGTGTTCGATCCGCGCGGGCAGCTCTGGGTGATGGGCGATGCGATGGGCCTGATGCGGTGGCGCAACAACCGCTTCGAGCAGGTGCCGGGCATCTCCCGCGGCAGCATCTACGATGCGGCGTGGACCGGCCCGGATGAACTGTGGCTGGCACGCCAGGGCGCGCTGGAGCGTTATCGCTGGGATGGCCTGAGCATGAGCCTGCGCGAACGCGTGGGGGCGGCTGAGGGTCTGCCCGCGGTATCGATGGGCGGCTTGGCGCTGGGCAGCGATGGGCAGGTATGGGCGACCACGCCGCGCGGCCTGATCCGCTGGAACAGTGCCGAGCGGCGGCTGCGCCTGTATGGCGAGCGCGACGGCCTGCCGGATGTGGAGTTCAGCAATCGCCCGCCGGTGCAGGCGCGCGACGGGCGCGTTCTGGCGGTGACCGCGACCGGGCTGGTCGGCTTCGATCCGGATGCGGCGGACAGGGTGCTGCCGCCCTCGCAGCTGGTGATCGACAGCGTGCAGGTGCGCCGCGACGATGCCGAAGGCCAGCAGATGCTGCCGACCCAGGCGCCCATCGTGCTGGGACCGCAGGACCGCGACCTGATCGTGTCCGCCCGCCTGCTGTCCTTCGCCAATCCGCAGGGCAACCGCTACCGCTACCGGGTGTCCGGCTACGACCAGAACTGGGTGATGCAGGCCGCCGATGGTGAGCGGATGCTGTCGCGCCTGCCGGCGGGGCATTACCGCATCGAGGTGCAGGCGGCGACATCGCAGGGTGCGTGGACGCCGCCAAGCACGCTGGAGCTGGAGGTGCGCCCGCCGTGGTGGCGCAGTGGCTGGGCGATCGTGGGCTACGTGCTGCTCGGCCTGGTCGGCATCGCGGCGCTGGCCTACGTGGCGCGGGCACGCCTGCGCCGTCGCCAGCAATGGCAGTTGACGGTGCACAAGCAGCAGTTGGCCGAGCAGGCCTCGCAGGCGAAGAGCCGGTTCCTGGCCACGCTGGGGCATGAAGTGCGCACGCCGATGACCGGGGTGCTGGGCATGAGCGAGCTGCTGCTGTCCACGTCGCTGGACGAGGTGCAGCGCGGCTATGCCGGCTCGATCCAGCACGCCGGCAAACACCTGCTGAGGCTGGTCAACGATGCGCTGGATCTGGCCCGGATCGAGGCGGGGCGGCTGGAGCTGGATCTGCGGCCGTTCGACCTGATGTCGTTGCTGGACCAGGTCGAGGCGTTGATGGAACCGATGGCCCATCACCGTGGCCTGGCCTTCGAGCGCAGCTTCAATCTGCCCGGCCCGGTGCAGGTCAGTGGCGACGAAATGCGCGTGCGCCAGATCCTGATGAACCTGCTCGGCAATGCGATCAAGTTCACCGAGCACGGTCACGTCGGGCTGGGCGTCGAGCTGGCCGACGACGGCCGCACGATCATCTTCGAGGTGTCCGACACCGGGCCGGGGATCAACCAGGATCAGCAGGAGCGGCTGTTCCATCGCTTTGAGCAGGCCGACGGTCCGCGGACCGCCTCGCGCTATGGCGGCAGCGGCCTGGGCCTGGCGATCTGCCAGGAACTGGCCGTGGCGATGGGCGGCCGCATCCAGATCGACAGCCGGCTGGGCGATGGCGCCCGCTTCACGGTATCGCTGCCGCTGCCCTGGACCGTGCAGCCGCTCGGCACGCCGCGGGATCCGGGTCAGGAAACGCGCACGCAGCTGCCGCCGCTGCGGATCCTGCTGGTCGAGGACGATGCCACCGTGGCCGACGTCATCGCCGGACTGCTGCGCTCGCGCGGGCACGAGGTGGTGCATGTGCTGCACGGCCTGGCGGCGTTGTCGGAGGTGGCGGCCGGCAGCTTCGATGTGGGGCTGCTCGATCTGGACCTGCCGGCGCTGGATGGCCTCGCGATTGCCGGGCAGCTGCGCGCCATGGGCTATGAACTGCCCTTGATCGCGGTGACCGCACGCTCGGATGCCTACGCCGAGCAGCAGGTGCTGGCGGCCGGATTCAATGGCTTCCTGCGCAAGCCGGTGACCGGCGACATGCTGGTCGACGCGATCGCGCTGGCGCGCGCGGGAAAGTCAGCGCGGTATTGAAACGCCGCGCGCTGTTGCGATTGCCGATTCGTCTCGAATCTTCATTGTTGATCTGAAAGTTCATTGATCAGGCTGTGACGTGGTCCCGGTCTGGGCAGCCACGTTCGCGCGACATCGACGTACCGTGCTGTTCAAGCAACGGAGGCGGTCGGGGTGCGCGTGGCAGGAGGCCGATCCGAACCGGTGGGCAGTCGCTGGGTGGGGGTGATGCTGGGGGTCATGCTCTGGCTGCCGACGCTCGCCGCCGCCAGCGCCCTGGTCACGCTGCCGTGGCCGCGGCCGATGGGGCCGGCGGATGCGCTGCCGACTTCGGCCATCCGTGCGATCGGCGAAGACCGCGTCGGCTACCTGTGGTTCGCCAGCGATGATGGCCTGCTGCGCTTCGATGGCCATCGCTTCCGCGCGTGGCGCCGTGAGCAGGGACTGCCGGACGTGGACCTGCGCGCGCTGCATGTCGATGGACAGGATCAGCTCTGGCTGGCGACGGCCTCGGAGGGGCTGGTGACGGTGTCCACCGATCGGCGCGTGATCCAGCCGGTGCCGGGCGACGGAACCGTGGTGCTGCCACGCATCGGGATCGTGCACATCACCAGCACGCCGGAGGGGATGCTCTGGGTCGGTACCAACGGCGATGGGCTGTTCGCGCGGCACGCCGATGGCCGTTGGCAGGTCGTGCCGCTGCAGCCGCATGGGATCCCAGTGGCCCAGGTGACCGCGTTGGCCACCGATCGCGATGGCCGGCTGTGGGTCGGCACGCCGGAGGGCGCCCTGCGGCGCGAGGGCAGCCGCTTCGCCGTCCTGCCGTTGCCGCGGGGTGAGCGCGGAGACATTCAATCGCTGTGGCCCGATCCCGGCGGCGGCGTGTGGGCGAAGACGCGACGGGGCGTGCATCGCTGGACTGCCGACGGGGTACTGCTGCCCCCGCCGGCACATCCGGACATGCCGGTGCTGCGTAGCACGGAGGGAGAACTATGGACCACCGGGTCTGCGGGCCTGCTGCGTCATCCGCCTGGCCAGGCGCCGCAGCCGGTCCCGTTGCGTGGACACGATGGCGGTGCGCTCGGGGCCGCCGTGGTGGGTCAAGCGCTTGAAGACCGGGTCGGCGGCCTGTGGTGGATCGGTCGCGGCCAAGGGGTATGGCATCTGCCCGCGCGCTGGCGTCAGTTCACGCTGCTGCCGGGCGCACGCGACGGCGGACCGGGGTTGGACGGCGACCATGTCCTGGCCCTGGTGCCCTCCGGCGACGCGCGGGTGTGGGTGGCCAGCGAGAGCGGCAGCGTGCAGCGTGTGGACCTGCGTACCGGGCACAGCGACCGGGGCTTCGACTACCGCCCCGTGCGTCTGCGCACGGGTGCGGTGGGCATGGCCGAAGATCGCCGCGGCCAGGTATGGGTCACCAGCGGCAACACGTTGTCCCGTTACGTGCCCGGCACCGGCCGGTTGCGGCACTGGTTGCTGGGGTGGGAGGGCGGTACGGGCGCGGTGGACCTGCAGGCCTGCGCCGACGGCTCGCTCTGGCTGGCCCGTGCCGACCGCATCCAGCGACGCGATGCCGAGGGCGCGCTGCAGATGTCCGCCGTGCCACAGACACTGGGCCTGGTGCCGCCGGTGCACGGCCCGCAACTGCTGTGTACCGACGATGGCGATCTGTGGGCGGTTGATCGCAGCGGCGTGAAGCGCTGGTTGCCCGCACAGGAACGCTTCGCCTCGGTCGAAGGCGCACCGCGCGCTGAGGTGGGCGCGATCGCACGCGGTGGGGATGGCCACTACTGGGTCAGCAGTCCGTCCGTGCTGCGCCGCTATCGGTGGGATGGGCAGCAGCTGCGCATGACGCACACGTTTGGTCCGGTGCAGGGCTACCCGCAGCTGCTCGCGCGGGCGCTGGTGGTCGACGCGCGCGGCGTTGCGTGGGTCGGCGACGCGCGTGGGCTGGTCCGCGTCGATCCGCATGGGGGCGGGGTACGCCGCTTCGGCAGCGACGATGGGCTGCCGGCGCATGACGTGTTGCCACGTCGGCTGGTGCGGACTGCCGGCGACCATATGGTCGCGGCGGTGCATGAGGGCGGTGTTCTGCTGTTCGATCCGGTGGCCGTACTGCGCCCGGCGCGAACGCCGGGTCTGGTGATACACGCCCTTACCGCCCGTCGGGGCAACGCGCAGATCACCCTGCCGGTCGGCACCGGGCCAATACCGTTGTCGGGGGCGGACCGGCACATCCGCGTCGCCGCGCGCCTGCTCAGTGGCGGCGACCAGGCCCACGTACGCTACCGGTTCCGGCTGCAGGGGCTCGATCCGGAGTGGCAGGAAAGCGGTGCCGCCGGGCTGCGCGTGTTCGAGCGTCTCCCGCCAGGTCTGCAGACGCTGGACGTACAGGCCCGGCAGGGCGACGGGAGCTGGTCGCCGTCTCGCCGGATCACCTTGCAGGTCGCGCCGGCGTGGTGGCAGACGCCGCCGGCGCGGTGGGCCGCCGCGGCTACCGCGATCGGCGTGGCATGGCTGGGAGGATGCGCCTATCAGGCGCGTCGGCGACGGCAGCGACGCTGGCGCTGGCTGCGCGGCCGGCAACAGCGTGCCGATCGCGCGTCCGTGCAGCGCACCCGCTTCCTCGCCGCGCTGGGCGAGCGCATCCGTGTGCCGATGACCGCCGTGCTGGGCTGGAGCGAACTGCTGCTGCGTGCGCCGCTGGCTCCGGAGGAGCGCAACCGGATCAACAGCCTCCATTACGCCGGCGAACACCTGTTGCGCTTGATGGACGATGCACTGGACATGGCCAGTATCGAATCCGGGCAGTTGCAACTGCAGCCGGCACCGTTCGCGCTCCAGGATCTGATCGAAGAACTGCATGCGCTGTTGTTGCCGGTGGCGCAGGGCAAGGCGCTGGTGCTGGAGTGGTCCAGCACGGTGCCGGCGTCGGCCTGCTTCATCGGCGATGCACGACGCCTGCGCCAGATCCTGCTCAACCTGGTGGGCAATGCGCTGAAGTTCACCACGCAGGGCGCGGTCCGGTTGGAAGCGCGGTGGGCGGACGGGCGCGATGGCGTGCTGCTGCGGGTGCTCGATACGGGGCCCGGCATGACCCCCGCGCAATGCCAGCGCCTGTTCCAGCGCTTCGAACAGGCCGACGGTGCACGGACGGCCGCGGGCCATGGCGGCAGTGGCCTCGGGCTGTCCATCTCCCGCGATCTGGCGCTGGCCATGGGCGGCGACATCACGGTCAGCAGCCGTCCCGGCGAGGGAACCTGCTTCGAGGTCTGCCTGCCCCTGCCGCACGTCGATGGCGGCGCCGCAGGCACGCCGTTGTGCGCGCGTGCCGAACCGATCGGTGCCGGACAGCTGCGGGTGCTGGTGGTGCATCCGTTGCCGGTGGTCGGCCAGGTGCTGCCGGCAGCGCTGGCATCGCTGGGGCATTCGGCGCGGTATGTAGCTGGGCTCGATGACGTCCCGCCGGGGGCGGGCGAGGGCATGGGCTGGGATGTGATCGTGGTCGACCCCGACCTGTGCGCTGGCGGTGAGCGGGCCGGTACACGGTTGTCGCGATGCTCGCCGGGTGTGCCCCGGGTCGCCTTGACCCCGCGCGCGGATGCGGGCGCCCAGCGCGAAGCCATGGCAGCCGGTTTCGATGTGTTTCTGCGGCTCCCGGTGAGCCGGGCGGCGCTGGCCGATGCCCTGGCGCGCTGCAGGCGCGTCGCATGAAGCGATGGGTCTGTGCGCTGCTGGTCTGGCTGTTGCAGGCGCTGCCCGCACTGGCGCTGCCGAGCCACGGCGCGCGCGTCACCACCGTGGATGGCCTGCCGTCCAATGTGGTGCATCAGATCGTGGAGGACCGGCAGGGTTACCTCTGGTTCGCGACCAGCGATGGCCTGGCCCGCTACGACGGGGGCGGCTTCCGGGTGTGGCGCATGGAGCACGGCCTGGCCGACAACGAGGTGCGCAGCATGGCGCTGGACGCCCGCGACCAGCTCTGGATCGGCACCGCCAATGGCTACCTGCAGCGACTGTCGGCCGATCGCCAGCGGTTCGAGCGCTGGGCGGGACCGCCCGCGCCGGCGGCCGCGACCAGTCCGGTGCTGGCGATCCAGCCGATGGACGCGGGCGACGTCTGGTTTGGTACCCGCGACGCGGGGCTGTTCCGGCTGGGGCGCGACCGCCGGCTGCGTCAGTACCTGCCAGGCGCTGGCGGCGGCCTGCCATCGGCACGGGTGGAGCACCTCGCGGCCGATCCGCAGGGCGGGGTATGGATCGGCAGTGCGGCGGGACTGGCGCGGTGGCACGACGAACGGTTGCAGACGCCGGCGATGCTGGGCGCGTCCACGCTGCCGGTGACGGCACTCGGGCGGGATGCACAGGGCTGGCTGCGCTCGAGTACCGCCGACGGCACCGAGGTGCGACATCTGCCCACGTTGCAGCCCGCACCACGGCCGCGCGAACCGGCACGGTGGCTCGGCTCCAGCCGTGCCGGTGGAGACTGGTTTGCCGACGGCGGGCAGCTGTGGTGGCAGGACCGGCACGGCCGGGACCACCATGCGATCACGCTGCCCCACCTGCACGGGCGCAGCACGCCGCACATCGTGCGGGTGATCGAAGACCGGCAGGGACGCGTCTGGTTGCTGGGCAGCCATCAGGGGGTCTGGCGGCTCGGCGCGCAGTGGCGACACCTCGAGCGCTTCATCGCACCGGCCGATCCACTGGCCGGTGCGCCGGGCGGGCTCGCCGCTGCAGCCGACGGACAGGCCTGGCGGGCGCGCGGCGGATGGCTGGGCAAGGTCTCGCCGGTACACGGATTTTCGCGGGGGCGCTGGTCCTACACGCACGATCCTTCGCGTCCCGATCGCCACGGGGTGGTCGAAGACGGACAGGGCAGGGTGTGGGTGTTCGCGGCCCCGTGGTTGACCCGGATCGATCCGGTGCGGGGGCAGCGGCGGCGCTGGCGGGTGGGCGCGGACGATACCGGATCGGCGGTGTCGACGCAGGCCGCGCTGGCGGCCTGCGATGGCCGGTTATGGCTGGCCGGTAACGGGCGGCTGCAGCAGCGGGCGGACGACGGACGGGTGCTGGTCGAGCGCACGTACGACGCGGCGCGACTGCGTCCGGGCGGCACTGCGTTCGTCCTGCAATGCGACCCGGCCGGGCAGCTGTGGCTGGGCGACAGCGAGGGGCTGAAGCAGTGGCAACCGGCGCACGCTCGCTTCGATCCCGTGCCGGGCGGCCCGCGCCGCGCGGTCGGGGCGCTGCATCTGGCCGCCGATGGCCAGCTCTGGGCGGGCGACCCGGACGGCTGGACCGTCTACCGGCGCGCATCGGTTGGCCTGCAGGGGGCCATCCGGGTCGACGCCGCGCAGGGGCTGCCGGCGGCGGTGCCGCGTGGATTGGCCGATGCGGGCGACGGGGCGATGTGGGCCACCACCGCGCGTGGCGTGGTGCGGTTGGCACCCGACCGCCGCAGCGCCCGGCTGTATACAGTCGATGATGGGCTGCCGCCGATGGTGTTCGACCTCGGCATGCTCGCGGTCGGCGGCCACCTGCTGGCGATGGATCTGGCCGGCGACGTGCTGGCCCTGGATCCGGCCGGCATGATCGCGACCACGGTCGCTCCGCTGCTGGTCATCGACCGTGTGCAGGTCCGTCGCCAGCGGCGATGGATCGAGCTGCCGGCCGGCGATCCGCTGCGGCTCAACGCCGACGATCGCGACATCCAGTTGTCGGCGAGGCTGCTGTCCGGCGGCCAGCGCGGCATGACCGACTACCGGTTCCGGCTGCGCGGGCAGGATCCGGCGTGGGTCCGCGCCGGACGACGCGGGACGCGTGGCTTTCCAAGCCTGCCGGCCGGTGCACACGTGCTCGAGTTCCAGGCGCGTGGCGTGGGCGGCCAGTGGACGCCACTGCAGCAGGTGCGGCTGCAGGTGGACCACAACGGCTGGGCCCATCCTGGCGCATGGGCGCTGTTCTGGCTGGTCGCCACCGGCAGTGCCGTGTTGTTGGCAGCGGCCGTGCGGCGCCACCAGAAGCGGGCGAACGCCCGGCGCGCGGCGGCACGCCGGCAGGCGCGCGCCGAGCGGGCGGCGCAGGCCAAGCAGCAGTATCTCGCCACGCTCGGCCACGAAGTGCGGACGCCGCTGACCGGTGTGCTGGGCATGAGCGAACTGCTGCTGTCCGGTCCGCTGTCCGGGCACGCGCGGGAGCAGGTGCTGCACATCGAGCAGGGAGGGCGCGCCTTGCTGCAGGTGGTCGACGAAGCGCTGGAGACCGCCCGGCTGCAGGCCGGAAAAATATGTCTCCAGCCACGCCGTTTCGCCATCGGGCCCTGGAGAATGGACATGGAGGCCGCGCTGGCCGCCTGTCTGGAGCTGCACGGCTGCCGGCTGTCGCTGGGCCCGCCACTGCCGGCGGGTGCCTGTCGCGTCGGCGATCCGGACCGGCTGCGACAGGCCGTACACCTGCTCGCGCGCGGGCTCGCCCTGCAGGTCGGGGCGACCCGCGTGACCCTGCGCATGGCGTGGCTGCCGGGTGGCACCGGCCTGCTGCTGGATGTCATCGCGGTGCCCGGTGCGCTTCCATCGCCTGCGCTGGCCGCAGTGCGCGAGATGCTGGCCGACGTGGACGTGCTGGCCGCTGCGATGCAGGGAGGCCTGCGCGTGCTGCAGTTGCCTGATCATCGCTGGCAGGCCGTGTTGAGCGTACCGCTGGCCGGTTGCGCAGTGCGGATGCCGGAGCCGGAGCCGGTAGTGGTTGAGCACGATGGCCTGCAGGTCCTGCTGGTGGAAGACGATCCTCTCGTGGCCGAGGTCGTCATCGGCCTGCTGCGCATGCGGGGGCACGCGGTGGTTGCCGCCGGGCACGCGCTGGCGGCGTTGACCGCCCTGGCCCGGCCCGGCACGCAGCTGATGCTGCTGGATCTGGATCTGCCCGGCATGGACGGGCTGTCGCTGCTGCGCCTGGTGCGCCAGCGCGACCACCGCCTGCCGGTCCTGGTGCTCACGGCCCGCCGGGAGCCGGATCTGGAGGCCACGGTCGCCGCTGCCGGGGCCGACGGTCTGCTGCACAAGCCGCTGCAGGGCGGTGCACTGCACGCGGCGATACAGCGGATCATGGCAAGTGACGTGGATCGTGCCGGCCCGGGGAACGGTTTACTATGCGGGGCGTTGCCCGGTGACCGGGGTGGTCGGGGGTGACAGGCCCATTCCGGGCGGCAGCAGTGAATCCACGGACAGACCCGGGAGAGCCATCAGGTGTTGCGTGTGCTGTGGCCGTTGCTGATCGGCCTGTGTGTGCTCTGGCCGGCGGTCGCGCTGGCCCAGCCGGTACCGCCGACGCCGCGGCAGCTGACCGTGTTCGATGGTCTGCCGTCCAACACCGTCAACCGCATGGCCGAGGATCGCTACGGCTACCTGTGGATCGCCACCAACGATGGCCTGGCCCGTTACGACGGCCGCAACTACCGGATCTGGCGCGCCGAGGATGGCCTGCGCGACAACCATGTCTGGAGCGTGCACGTGGATGCGCGCAACCAGTTGTGGATCGGCACGGAGAATGCCGGCCTGGCGATGATGTCGGCCGATCGGCGCGAAATCCGCTTCTACGACCGCAACAGCCATCCCGAGATCGGCAGCAACACGATCTGGAGCGTGGCCTCCACGCCGGATGGCGCGATCTGGTTTGGTACCTACCAGGGCGGGCTGCATCGGCTCGAGCGCGACGGGACGCTGACCCGCTTCATGCCCGAGCCCGGCAATCCACGCAGCCTGCCGGCCGCCTCGGTCGGCTATCTGACCACCACGCTCGATGGCACGTTGTGGATCGGTTCGCAGGCGGGCCTGGCGCGCTGGACCGGGCACGATTTCGAACCGGTGCCGAGCACGCAGTTGTCGGCGCGGGTCATCACCGGGCTCACCGCCGAGCCGGACGGCAGCCTGTGGATCAACAGCAATGCCGGGGTCACCGTGCGCCGCCCGGACGGTCGCTTCGCGCCGGCGCCGTGGACGGTTGCCGAAGGTGATCAGATCCTGGGAATGATGCTGCGCGACGAACAGGGCGGTTACTGGCTCGACACGCGCTCCGGGTTGGGTCGCGCCATGAACGGGCAGTTCCAGCAGGTGCCGCTGTACAGCGCGATCGCCCGTGGGCAGGTACGGCCGAACTGGACCGGCGCCTACGAGGATCGCGAGGGGGGCATCTGGTTGGCCAGCACCAACGGCGGCCTGTGGCACCTGCTGCCGCGCTGGTGGCAGTTCTCGGTGCTCTCGCGGCTGGAAGACGATCCAGCGTCGCTGCGCAACGCGTATGTGCTGGGCATGGGTGCGGCCGCCGACGGGGGCGTGTGGACGGTGGGCACGCATGGCGCGCTGGACAAGCTCGACCCGGTGAGCGGAAAGATCGAGCAGCACCGGACCTGGGTGGATGGTACGCAGTGGCTGCAGTCGGTACTCGAGGATCCGCGCGGGCAGGTCTGGATCGGTTCCTGGGATGCGCTGCTGCGCTACGACCCCCGCGAGAAGCGGATCCGGCGCTGGGGGCGCGATGCGGCGGTCGATGCGGCCATGGAGGGCCCGATCGAATCCTTGGTGCTGTGCGATGGCCAGCGCCTGTGGACAGCGTCGGCCAACGGTTTGCAGCAACGCGATCTCGACGGGCGCGTGCTGCATCGGGTCGCGTTGGGCCATGCCGGGCTGAAGCTCGGTCAGAGCGTGCTGGACATCCAGTGTGGGCCGCAGGATCGCCTGTGGGTCGCCACCGGGCAGGGTCTGCTGGAATGGGTGGCGGCGGAATCGCGTTTCACGCCCCTGCCCGGCGGACCTTCGGCAGGCGTGTATGCCATGGCGCTGGCCGGCGATGACAGTGTGTGGCTGTCCGAAGAAGGCAAGCTGTCGCACTACGGCTGGCAGGGCGATCGGCTGACCCTGCAGGAAGTGATCGGCAGTGGTGCGGGCTATCCGGCGATCACCGCGACCGGCCTGGTGGTCGACCGGCAGGGCGTGATATGGGCGGCCAACGCGCGTGGGCTGGTGCGGGTCGATCCGCAGGCCGCCAGCGTGCGCCAGTATGGCGTGCACGATGGCCTGCCCAGCCAGGAATTCCGTCGCCGCACACTGACCCTGACCGCGAGCGGGCGCATCGTCGGCGGCACGCCGGCCGGCGTGGTGATATTCGATCCCGCGCAGGTCAAGCCGGCCACGCGCCGTGCGCCGCTGGTGATCGAGCGGGTCGAGGTGCGCCGCGGCGAGCGCGTGCTGGACCTGACCCATGCGGTGCCGCTGGACATCGCCGATGGCGACCGCGACCTGCGGATCGTAGCGCGGCTGCTGTCGTTCGCCGACTCCACGTCCAACAACTACCGCTACCGCCTGGCCGGCTACGATCCCGATTGGGTTGAAGTGGGGCCGGGGGGCGAGCGTCTGTTCTCCCGCCTGCCGCCGGGCCGGTATCGCCTGGAGGTGCAGGCGCGCTCGGCCGACCAGATCTGGTCGCGCGTGCAGGTGCTGGAGTTCCGGGTGCTGCCGCCGTGGTGGCGCAGCCTGTCGGGATTGTTGCTGCTGACCTCGATCGTGCTGCTGCTGCTCAGTCTGTTCGCCTGGCTGTACCGGCGCCGGCTGCAGCGCCGGCATGCCTACCAGCTGGCGCTGCAGAAGCAGGAGCTGGCCGAGCAGGCCTCGATGGCCAAGACGCGTTTCCTGGCGAACCTCGGCCACGAAGTTCGGACGCCGATGACCGGGGTGCTGGGCATGAGCGAACTGCTGCTGTCCTCGCCGTTGAACGCGCAGCAGCGCGGCTATACCGAATCGATCCGGCATGCCGGTGAACATCTGCTGCACCTGGTCAACGATGCGCTGGACCTGGCGCGGATCGAATCGGGGCGGCTGGAACTGCAGGCGCAGCCGTTCCAGCTGCAGCGGCCGATCGACGATGTCTGTGCCCTGATGGCCGCGCTGGCGGGGCAGAAGGGACTGCGGTTCGTGGTCGACAACACGGTGGCGCCCGGTACCCGCACCATCGGCGATGAACTGCGCGTGCGGCAGATCCTGCTCAATCTGCTCGGCAATGCCGTCAAGTTCACCAGCCACGGCGAAGTGCGTCTGACGCTGCGCGCGATCACGCCCGGCCGCGGGCTGCATATCGAAGTGTCCGACACCGGGCCGGGCATCAGTGCCGATCAGCAGGAGCGGCTGTTCCGTCGCTTCGAGCAGGCCGATGGCGCGCGCACCGCGGCGCAGTACGGCGGCAGTGGGCTGGGACTGGCGATCTGTCGCGAACTGGCGCTGGCGATGCAGGGACAGATCGGCGTGCAGAGCCAGCTCGGCGTGGGGACCCGCTTCACAGTGACGCTGCCGTTGCCGCTGGAGCCGGGCACGACTGGCGCGCCCGGCGCCGCCGAGGGCGCGCAATGGGTGTTGCCGCCGCTGCGGATCCTGCTGGTGGAGGACGATCTGACGGTGGCTGAAGTGGTCAGCGGATTGTTGTCTGCGCGCGGGCATGAGGTGGTGCATGCCGAGCACGCATTGTCGGCGTTGCGCGAGGTCAGCGAGGCGCCGTTCGATGTGGCGCTGATGGACCTGGACCTCCCGGGCCTCGGCGGCATCGCGTTGGCCGGGCATCTGCGCAGCCAGGGCTTCGAGATGCCTCTGATCGCGGTGACCGCGCGGACGGATCCGTCGATCGAGCAGCAGGCCCGCGATGCCGGCTTCGATGCGTTCCTGCGCAAGCCGGTGACCGGCGACCTGCTGGTGGAGGCGATCGCGCGGGTCCTGCACGCCCCCGGTAACAGCGGACCACTGGTCCGCTGAGGGTGACCAGTTGCTGATCGCAAACCGCAGACCGCTGAACGTCTGCCCGCGGCTATTCGGCGACTTCTTCGACGTCGCGCGGCGAGGGCCGCGTATCCGGCAGCTGCCAGAAGATCAGCGTGGAGGTCAGGGTGATGGCGCCGACACAGACGAAGGTCGCGTGCAGCGCGGCGGTGGCGCCGTGCGAGGCATCAAGGTGATTGAAGGCGGCCAGCAGGCTGCCGGCGGCGGCTGCACCGAACCCGGTGGCGAGCATCATCACCATCGAGAGCAGGCTGTTGCCGGCGCTGGCGAAATCCCGGTCGAGATCGCGCAGGGTGACGGTATTCATGACGGTGAACTGCAAGGAGTTGACGGCCCCGAACAGCGCCAGCTGGACGATGCGGATCCACAGGGGCTGGCCCGGTGTCATGAAGATGAAGCTCGCCATCGCCAGGCCGACCAGCACGGTATTGACCATCAACACGCGGCGATAGCCGAAGCGTTCGACCAGTTTGACCGCGTAGCGTTTGGAAACCATGCCGGCGGCTGCCACGGGGATCATCAACAGCCCGGCGTTCATCGGGCTCATGCCCATGCCGACCTGCAGCAGCAGCGGGATGAGCAGTGGCATGGCGCTGCTGCCGATGCGCGAGAACAGGTTGCCGAGAATGCCGATGCGGTAGCTGGGGACGTGGAAGAGGGCGAGCGAGAACAGCGGCGCCGTCGAGTTGGCGGCGTGCAGCCAATAGCCGACCAGGGCGGCGAGGCCGGCGACGGTCATCAGCATGACCAGGGCATGGGGGGTGGCCATGCCGGAGATGCCGTCCAGCGCGAGCGAGAGCACGACCATGCCGAAGGCGAGCATCAGATAACCCGCGATGTCGAAGCGGGTGCGGTGTTCGGCGTAGTGGTCGGGCATGAGTTTCATGGCCGCGACGTAGCCGATGATGCCGATCGGAAGGTTGATCAGGAACACCCAGTGCCAGGAGGCGACTTCCACGAGCCAGCCGCCGAGCGTGGGCCCGATGAGCGGGCCGATCAGGGCGGGGATGGCGATGAAGCTCATGGCGCGGAGGAATTCTTCGCGGGAGACAGAGCGCATGACGGCGAGGCGGCCGACCGGCAGCAGCATGGCGCCGCCGATACCCTGCAGGACGCGGGCGCCGACCAGCTGGTGCAGGGTCTGGGCGAGGGCGCAGGCGAGCGAGCCGAGGGTGAACAGGATGATGGCGACGAGGAAGGTGCGTCGTGTGCCGAAGCGGTCGGCGATCCAGCCGGAGGCGGGGATGAAGGTGGCGACGGCAAGGGCGTAGCTGAAGACGACGGACTGCATCTGCAGGGGGCTTTCGCCGAGGCTGCGGGCCATGGCCGGGAGGGCGGTGTTGACGATGGTGGAGTCCAGCATCTGCATGAAGATGGCCAGCGATACGAGCCACAACAGGGGCCGGATCGAGGCGTAGCTGCTGGTGGTCATGGTGCGGGCCTTCGTCAACGAGGGCGATATGATCGCCGATGTGGGATCAGGGTGTGGTCAAGAGCCGGAGCCGGAGCCGAAGCCGAAGCCGAAGCCTTGGGTTGGTCGGTGTCGCGGAGAGGGTGCGCCACGGGTGGGTTGGCGGGACACGCCGTGAATCCGTCCCTGGAGGCTCATGTCGCGCCATCCATGGCGCTCATGGTCCCGCCAACCCACCCGTGCCACACCCAGGACACTGGGCTGGCTGCCAGGGAAAGTGCGGTAGATGCAGGAAATCAGACGCTCGTCTTGATGCCGCGAGTGGACGTGATGCCGGCGATGAGTGCGATGCCGGGAATGGGCGTGATGCTGGCAATGAACGCGATGACCGGAATGCCATGGGGAAATCCACGCCATGCGTGGATGGCCGCGCGCAGCGCGGAGATGATCGGGGCCGATCAGCTGTTGACGGCATGCTCCGTCCGTCTCGAGGGTGCAGACGAGCGCAGGCGTTTCTGGATGCAGAACGCCTGCGTCGGCCATGGCCGGCTACCTGCCGACGCCGATCAGCGTCGGCTCAAGCGATGCACTGCTTCCACCAGGACCTGCACGTGCTCGGGATTCATGTCCGGGGACATGCCATGGCCGAGGTTGAAGACGTGGCCTTCGCGGGAGCCGCCGTTGCCTTGGGCGTAGCTGTCGAGTACCTGCCCGGCGGCGCGTTCGATGGCGGCCGGGTTGCCGTAGAGGGTGGTGGGGTCGAGGTTGCCCTGCAGGGCGACGCGGCCGCCGGTGCGCGCGACGGCGTCGGCGAGGTCGAGGGTCCAGTCGACGCCGAGCGCGTCGGCGCCCGTGTCCGCCAGGGCGCCGAGGTGCAGGCCGGTGCCTTTGCCGAACAGGATCAGCGGGGTGCGCTCGGCACCTTCGCCGCGCTCGAGTTCCTGCGCGATGCGGGTCAGGTAGCGCAGGGAGAATTCGCGGTACATGGTGGGGCTGAGTACGCCACCCCAGGTGTCGAAGACCTGCAGGACCTGGGCGCCGGCCGCGCGTTGGGCGGCGAGGTAGGCGATCACGGCGTCGGTGACGACCGAGAGCAGCTGGTGCAGGGCGGCCGGTTCGTTCAGGGCCATGGCCTTGATGCGGGCGAAGTCCTTGCTGCCGCCGCCTTCAACCATGTAGCAGGCCAGCGTCCACGGGCTGCCGGAGAAGCCGATCAGGGGCACGCTGCCGTCGAGTTCGCGGCGGATCACGCGGACGGCGTCCATCACGTAGCGCAGCTCGGTTTCCATGTCCGGCACGGCCAGTTTGGCGATGGCGGCGGCGTCGCGCACCGGATGGCGGAACTTCGGGCCTTCGCCTTCGACGAAGTACAGCTCCAGGCCCATCGCGTCGGGGATGGTGAGGATGTCCGAGAACAGGATCGCGGCGTCGAGGTCGAAGCGGCGCAGCGGCTGCAGGGTGACTTCGCAGGCGATGTCCGGGTTCTTGGCCATGGCCAGGAAGCTGCCGGCCTTGGCGCGGGTGGCGCGGTACTCGGGCAGGTAACGGCCGGCCTGGCGCATCAGCCAGACAGGGGTGCAGTCCACCGGTTCGCGGCGCAGGGCGCGCAGCAGGCGATCATGGCGGGAGGGGCTGGTCACGGAACGCTTCCTTGGGATCTGGTGGCGCAGGGCCGGAGGGGGTGTGGCGGAGGTGGCCGCTCAGGGCGGCGCAGCGCCGCTGGTGTAGGTCACGTCGTAGCCGCGATGCAGGTGTGCGTCGCGTGCTTTCTCGAATGCAGCCAGCGCCAGGTCTTCCTGCAGGTACAGCTCGCGGCGCAGTTGCCCGCGCCCGCCGATCGGGCCGGACTCGTGCAGCAGCTCCCAGCCACCGAACAGGTCCGGTTGCAGGGTGAGCTGGAGATAACGGGCCGGATCGGCACCGCGGGCATGTTGGTGCAGGAAGACGCGCATGCCTCGATTGTAGCTGTGAACGCCGGACGCGGCCGTCAGCGACGGCGCGGGTGCGGCGTAACGTCGCAGGCTCAGCCGGCGGCGAGCACGCGCAGGACGTCGGCCTCGTCGACGTCGGCGACGACCTCCGCGCGGCCGATGCCACGCCACAGCACCAGGCGGAGCCGGCCGGCGACGTTCTTCTTGTCCAGCCGCATCCGGGCCAGCAGCGCTTCGGGCTGCAGGCCGGTGGGAATGGCGACCGGTAGTTCGTAGCGCAGCAGCAGTTCGCGCAGCTGCCCGGTGTCGGCGTCCCCGCTCATGCCCAGCTGCGCGGACAGCCGTGCGGCCAGGATCATGCCGACGGCGACGGCTTCACCGTGGTTGAGGTTGTCGTTGCCCGGTGCGCCGTAGCCCTGTTCGGTCTCGATGGCGTGGCCGAAGGTGTGGCCAAGGTTGAGCAGGGCGCGCTCGCCTTTTTCCAGCGGATCGCGCGCGACGATCTCGGCCTTGTGCTCGCAGCTGCGCGCGATCGCCTGGGCCAGCGCGGTGTCGTCGCCCGCCAGCAGCGCGGTGTGTTCGGCCTGCAGCCACCGGAAGAACAACGGGTCGCGGATCGCGCCGTACTTGATCACCTCGGCCAGGCCGGCACGCAGCTCGCGCGGCGGCAGGGTGCGCAGCGCGGCGGTATCGGCGATCACGGCGCGCGGCGGGTGGAACGCACCGACCAGGTTCTTGCCTTCGGGAATGTCCACTGCGGTCTTGCCGCCGACCGAGGAGTCGACCATCGCCAGCAGTGACGTCGGCAACTGCACGCAGTCCACGCCGCGCATCCAGCAGGCGGCTGCGAAGCCGGCCAAGTCGCCGGCAACGCCGCCACCGAGCGCCATCACGCAGGCATCGCGGGTGGCGCCGAGGGTGGCCAGTGCGGTGATCGCATCGCCGAAGTGGGCCAGCGTCTTGGAGGCTTCACCGGCGGGCAGCACCAGCTCACCGATCAGCAGATCCGGGCGGACGGCCAGCAGCGCCGACTTCACTCCGGCCAGATACAGCGGGGCGACCGACGAATCGCTGAGCAGCAGCACATGGCGGCCGCGCACGTGGCGGGCCAGCAGCTCGCCCTGACCGAGCAGGCCCGGGCCGATGTGGATGGTATAGGGGGTGTCGCCGCTGACGGCGACGGTACGCGGGGAGGCGGTCATTCGGGTGTTTCCTGTCGCTGCCACTGCGCGGCCAGGCGCAGCACCAGCTGCGCGGTGGCCTCGGCGGGCGTGTAGAGATCGGTATCCAGGGTGAGATCGGCCAGGCCCTGGTAGAGCGGGTCGCGGGCAGCGGCCATCTCGTGCAGGACCTGCTCGCGGTCCGGGCGCTGCAGCAGCGGGCGGCCGCGGTCGCGGGCCAGCCGCTCCAGCTGGGCCGGCACGCTGACCCGCAGGTAGACCACGAAACCGCGCCGCGCGATCGCCGCGCGGTTGTCCGGGTCCAGCACGGCGCCACCGCCGGTGGAGACCAGCTGGCCGTGCCCGTCCAGCAGCGCGTGCAGGACCTCGCGCTCGTGCTGGCGGAAGCCGGCCTCCCCGGAGTGCTCGAAGATCGCCGGGATGCTGGCGCCGGTGCTGTCCACGATGGCCTGGTCGGCATCCACGAAGTCCAGCGTGAAGCGCTCGGCCAGCCGGCGCCCGATGCAGGTTTTGCCGGCGCCCATCGGGCCAATCAGGATGAGGTTCGGAGCGGGATTCATTACCCTCGATCCTAACATCTCCGTGCCATCGCCTTTACGCGGCGGCCCCCATGGTGGGGCGGCGCGGAGTATCCCGCGCGCCACTGGAGCGACCCATGTCCGTAGCCAAAATCATCGAGATCAACGCCTCCTCCAAGACCAGCGTCGAGGACGCGGTGCGCAGCGGCCTGAAGAAGGTGTCCGAGACGGTCAAGGGCATCCAGGGCGCCTGGATCAATGAAACCAAGGTCGTCACCGATGGCGAGGGCAATATCACCGAGTGGCGGGTGAACCTGCGGGTGACTTTCCTGGTCGGCTGAGTGCTGCGTTTCCGTCGATGCCGCGGTCAGCGCGGCGCGACGATCCGGCGCTGTTCGTCCAGGGCGATCACGGTATCGGCCAGCGCCGGCAACGTACGCAGCGCCTGCCGGCTGACCCGTTCGTAGTACTGCACGAAGCGCTCCAGCTGGGCGCGGCTCATGCTGCTGCGGTCGGGTTGGGCGGCCTGCAGGTTCTGCTCCTGCTGCCAGCGCCAGCGCGGGATCACCGAGAAGTCCGGGGGCTGCAGGAACCACAGCCGGTCGCAACGCTGCCACAGCGCGGGGTAGTCCTGCGCGAGCGCGTGATTGCACCAGCGACGCCAGCGGCCGTCGGCATCGGCGTCGCGTTCGAGTGCGTTGAGGGGAGGATCCAGGTCGGCCTCGTCCTGTGCCGGCGTGCCGAGGAACCAGCCTTCGAACACCAGCAGGTCGAGCGGACGGTCGATGCGCGGCCAGTCCTTTTCGGGCTGGCGCTCGTCGGCCAGTTTGTCGAAACGGGGCAGGGCGACCGGGCCGCCGGCCGCGACCGCGTCCAGGGTGGCGTGGGCCAGGGCCAGATCGTGGGTGCCCGGCGGGCCGCGGGTCAGCAGCAGCGGGTGCACCTGTCGCGCCAAGCGCTGGCGCTGGGCGCGGGTCAGGTAGACATCGTCGATGGAAAGCATCGCCGCGTGCAGGCCGCGCGATTCGGCCAGTGCCACTACCTGGGCGGCCAGCGTCGATTTGCCGCTCCCCTGCAGGCCGCTGATCGCCAATACTGGGATGGCCGCTGCGCAGCTCAGTGCGTCGTCCAGCGCCTGTGCGACCAGTGCATCCGGAAAACCTTTCGTCGGGGGCATGTACGCAGGTGCAGGCATGCAGCGACAATAAACCCAAACCGCGTGACAAGAAAACCGCCATGACCGATCTGTATGCCGAAGCGTTGTCCACCTTTGCCGGGCTGTTTGAAGAAGCCAAGGCAAGCCGCGAAGTCGAACCGAATGCGATGACGGTGGCCACGGCCGACCCGAACGGCCAGCCCTCCGCGAGGACCGTGTTGCTGAAGGCCTTCGACGAACGCGGGTTCGTCTTCTACACTCACCTGGACAGCCACAAGGGGCGTGAACTGCAGGCCAATCCACGGGCCGCGCTGCTGTTCCTGTGGCGCAGCCTGCGCGAAGCCGGCATCCAGGTGCGGATCGAAGGCGGGGTGGCGAAGGTCAGCGACGCCGAGGCCGATGCGTACTTCGCCTCGCGCCCGCGCATGAGCCAGATCGGCGCCTGGGCGTCACTGCAATCGAAGACGTTGGCCTCGCGCGAAGAATTCGACGCGCGCGTGGCTGCTACCGAGGCCAGTTTCGAAGGCCGCGACGTGCCGCGTCCGGAAGGCTGGAGCGGCCTGCGCGTGGTGCCGCAGCGGATCGAGTTCTGGTACGGCGCGCAGTTCCGCCTGCATGAGCGCTGCTGCTACGAGACCGGTGTTGACGGGCAGTGGAGCAAGCGGATGTTGTTCCCGTAATCAGGCCGGCGGAAGCTCGCGCAACCACCGCCACAGCGTCGTCCGCGATACGCCCAGCTGCGCGCACGCCTGCTCGCGGTTGCCGCCGCAGTCGGCCAGCAGTCGCCGCAGCGCGGCCGCATCCGGCCGCGCCGCCGAGGCAGCGGTGAGGGCTGCGGGGGCGCCGGCGCCTGGAACCGCCAGTGGCTGCTGCGCCGCGTGCAGTTCCGGCAACCACTGCAGCATCTGCGGCAACGTCAGCTCGCCCGGCTGTTGCTGCCAGTGGATGCGCAGGCGATCGACCATGTTGCGCAGCTCACGCACGTTGCCCGGCCACGCGTAGTCGTGCAGTCGCGCCATCGCCTCGGCGGACAACGGTGCGTCCGTACCGGCGAGCTGCCGGAAGAAGTGGCTCACCAGCAAGGGGACATCCGCGCGCCGTTCGTGCAGCGTCGGCAGCGCGATGCGCAGCGCGGCCAGGCGGTAATACAGATCGCGGCGGAAACGTTGTGTGTCCACCAGCGATTCCAGCGTCTGCAGCGTGGCCGCGACCACGCGTACGTCCACCGGCGTCGGCTCGGTGGCGCCGACGCGCAGCACTTCGCGCTCTTCCAGTACCCGCAGCAGCCGGGTCTGCAACGGCAGCGGCAGTTCGCCGATTTCATCCAGGAACAGGGTGCCGCCCTCAGCGGCTTCGACCAGACCGACACGCCCGCCGCGCCGCGCGCCGGTGAACGCACCTTCGTTGTAGCCGAACAGCTCGGCCTCCAGCAGCGACTCGCTGATCGCCCCGCAGTTCAGCGCGACGAGGCGGCCGCGTCGACCGCTGGCGGCGTGCAGTTGCCGCGCCACCAGTTCCTTGCCGGTACCGGTGGCGCCGGTCACCAGCACCGTGCTGTCGTAAGGCGCATACAGCGCGATGTGCCCGCGCACCTGCTGCATCGGCGCGCTGTCCCCGAGCAGGGCGTGATCGGCGTCGCGTGGCCTTGCCGGTGTGCGCCGCCGCGGTGACGGCGCACCGGAGCGCGCGAGGGTCTGGGTCAGCTCCAGTGCGTGCTCGAACGCCTGTCGCACCGAATCGGCCGAGTACAGCAGTACGCCGGGCAGCCCGACCTGTTCGGCATGGTCGATCGCCATGCCGGTGCCGACGATCACCTCGATGCCGTTGGCGCGCAGGTCGGCGATGCAGTCGCGCGCATCTTCGCGGGTGACGAAGCGGCGGTGCTCGATATCCAGCCCGAAGCTGTGCTGGAAGCTGCCGAACGTCGGCACGTCGGTGGCGTGCGTGACCAGACCGATCCGCGGGGCGATCCGGCGCGCGCGCGCCAGCGCTTCCATCAGGTCGAACCCATTGGCCTGGATCGGGACCAGCGGCACCTCCAGCCGGCTGCGCAGGTAGGCCGCGTTCGAGCCACCGGCGATCACCACATCGCAGTGTTCGCGGCGCAGGCGCTGGCCGATGACATCCACTGCCTCCTCGAAACCGAGGTTGATCGGCACGATGCGGGCGCGGCGGTCGAACTCGGGGATCACGTCCCCCAGCAGGCCGGTCAGGCGCGACACGCTGACGGTCCAGATCACCGGCAGTTGGCCGGCATCGGGATCGGACAGGCGGGCGCGGTGGCGGGGCAGGCTGATCGACATGGTCCTCTTTCAATGTTTCAGTTGCAGCCATGTTACAGATGTTTCAATGTTTCAAGGTGAAACGTCGCAGTCACCTCGCTGCCTCAATGAAATCAGACACTTGCCACCTGGCACGGCCCTTGCGCTTATCAACCGGTCAATCACGATGGAATGCCGCATGAGCACCCCCGTTTCTTCCGCTGGCGCCCGTTTCCGCGCCGCACTGGCCGCCGAATCGCCGTTGCAGGTGATCGGTGCGATCAACGCCAACCACGCGCTGCTGGCCAAGCGCGCCGGCTACCGGGCGATCTACCTCTCCGGCGGCGGCGTCGCGGCCGGCTCGCTGGGCCTGCCGGACCTGGGCATCAACACCCTGGAAGACGTGCTGATCGACGTGCGCCGCATCACCGATGTGTGCGACCTGCCGCTGATGGTGGATATCGACACCGGTTTCGGCCCGAGCGCGTTCAACATCGCGCGGACGGTCAAGTCGCTGATCAAGGCCGGCGCGGCCGCCTGCCATATCGAAGACCAGGTCGGCGCCAAGCGCTGTGGTCACCGCCCGGGCAAGGAGATCGTGTCGCAGGGCGAGATGGTGGACCGGGTCAAGGCCGCCGCCGATGCCAAGACCGATCCGGACTTCTTCCTGATCGCACGCACCGATGCCATCCAGGTCGATGGCGTGGAGGCCGCGATCGAACGCGCCATCGCCTGCGTCGAGGCCGGTGCCGATGGCATCTTCGCCGAGGCCGCCTACGATCTGGAGACCTACCGCCGCTTCGTCGATGCGGTGAAGGTGCCGGTGCTGGCCAACATCACCGAGTTCGGCGCCACGCCGCTGTTCAGCCGCGACGAGCTGGCCTCGGCCGGCGTCGCCATCCAGCTGTTCCCGCTGTCCGCGTTCCGCGCTGCCAACAAGGCGGCAGAGAACGTGTATGAGACCATCCGCCGCGAGGGCCACCAGCGTAATGTGGTGGAGGCGATGCAGACCCGCGAGGAACTCTACGACCGTATCGGTTACCACGCCTTCGAGCAGCAGCTCGATGCGTTGTTCGCCGCCAAGAAGTAAGACCGCACACTGTTTTCTGGAGGGATCATGAGCGACACCACTACCGCCCCCGGCTTCAAGCCGAAGAAATCCGTCGCCCTGTCGGGCACCGCCGCCGGCAACACCGCGCTGTGCACCGTCGGCCGCAGCGGCAACGACCTGCATTACCGCGGGTATGACATCGCCGATCTGGCCAACACCAGCGAGTTCGAGGAAATCGCGCATCTGCTGGTCCACGGCAAGCTGCCGACCCGCGCCGAGCTGGTCGCCTACAAGACCAAGCTGAAGTCGCTGCGTGGCATCCCGGCCGCGGTCAAGGCCGCGCTGGAAGAACTGCCGCCGTCCGCGCACCCGATGGACGTGATGCGCACCGGCGTGTCCGTGCTCGGCTGCGTGTCGCCGGAGAAGGACGACCACAACCATCCGGGCGCCCGCGACATCGCCGACAAGCTGATGGCCTGCCTGGGTTCGATGCTGCTGTACTGGTACCACTGGAGCCACAACGGCCGTGCGATCGACGTGGAAACCGACGATGACTCCATCGGTGGCCACTTCCTGCACCTGCTGCACGGCGAGAAGCCGCAGGATTCGTGGGTCAAGGCGATGCACACTTCGCTGATCCTGTACGCCGAGCACGAGTTCAACGCCTCGACCTTCGCCTGCCGCGTCATCGCCGGCACCGGCAGTGACATGTACAGCGCGATCACCGGTGGCATCGGTGCGCTGCGCGGTCCCAAGCACGGCGGCGCCAATGAAGTGGCCTTCGAAGTGCAGAAGCGCTACGACAGCCCTGACGATGCCGAGGCTGACATCAAGGCCCGCGTCGAGCGCAAGGAGGTCGTGATCGGTTTCGGCCACCCGGTCTACACCGTCAGCGATCCGCGCAACAACATCATCAAGGAGGTGGCGCGCGACCTGTCCGCCGAGCAGCAGAACGTCAAGATGTACGACATCGCCGAGCGCCTGGAATCGGTGATGTGGGACATCAAGAAGATGTTCCCGAACCTGGACTGGTTCAGCGCGGTCAGCTACCACATGATGGGCGTGCCGACGGCGATGTTCACCCCGTTGTTCGTGATCGCCCGCACCTCCGGTTGGAGCGCGCACATCATCGAGCAGCGCATCGACGGCAAGATCATCCGCCCGAGCGCGAACTACACCGGCCCGGAAGACCAGGCCTTCGTGCCGATCGACCAGCGCAAGTAAGACAGACGTACCGCACCCGTCCGCGGGTGCTTTGCGGAACAGGCCGGCGCGATGCCGGTCTGCTCCGTTGCGGCGTCGCTACTCCTTCTTCGCCGGTGTCACGACGCCCCGGCCCGCCAACAAGCAGCTATCGCCAGCCATGAATACTCAGTACCGCAAGAACCTCCCCGGCACCGCGCTGGACTATTTCGATACCCGTGCCGCCGTCGACGCGTTGCAGCCCGGTGCCTATGCCACGCTGCCGTATACCTCGCGCGTGCTGGCCGAAAACCTGGTGCGCCGCTGCGACCCGGCCACGCTGGAGCCCTCGCTGCGCCAGCTGATCGAACGCCGCCAGGACCTGGATTTCCCGTGGTTCCCGGCCCGCGTGGTCTGCCATGACATTCTCGGCCAGACCGCCCTGGTCGATCTGGCCGGCCTGCGCGATGCCATCGCCGATGCCGGCGGTGATCCGGCGCAGATCAATCCGGTGGTCCCGACCCAGCTGATCGTCGATCACTCGCTGGCGGTGGAATTCCCGGGCTTCGACAAGGCTGCGTTCGAGAAGAACCGCGCCGTCGAAGACCGACGCAATGAAGACCGGTTCCACTTCATCAACTGGACCAAGAAGGCGTTCAAGAACGTCGACGTGATTCCGCCGGGCAACGGGATCATGCACCAGATCAATCTGGAGAAGATGTCGCCGGTCGTGCAGGTGCGCGATGGCGTGGCCTTCCCGGATACCTGCGTGGGCACCGACAGCCACACTCCGCACGTGGACGCGCTGGGCGTGATCGCGATCGGCGTCGGCGGCCTGGAAGCGGAGAGCGTGATGCTCGGCCGTGCCTCCTGGATGCGCCTGCCCGACATCATCGGCGTGGAGCTGACCGGCCGCCCGCAGCCCGGCATCACCTGCACCGACGTGGTGCTGGCGCTGACCGAATTCCTGCGCAAGGAGCGCGTGGTCGGCGCGTGGATCGAGTTCTACGGGGAGGGCGCCAACGCGCTGACCATCGGTGACCGCGCCACGATATCCAACATGACGCCGGAATTCGGTGCCACCGCGGCGATGTTCTACATCGACCAGCAGACCCTGGACTACCTGCGCCTGACCGGCCGCGAAGATGCCCAGGTCGCGCTGGTGGAAACCTACGCCAAGGCCACCGGCCTGTGGGCCGACGATCTGGTCACCGCGCAGTACGAGCGCGTGCTGCAGTTCGACCTGTCCACCGTGGTGCGCAACATGGCCGGCCCGTCCAACCCGCACAAGCGCGTGGCGACCACCGACCTGGCCGCCCGCGGCATCGCCGATGAAGGCAAGCTGGCCTCGGGCAAGCTGGAGCAGGCCGAGGGCCTGATGCCCGATGGCGCGGTGATCATTGCCGCGATCACCAGCTGCACCAACACCAGCAACCCGCGCAACGTGATCTCCGCGGCGTTGCTGGCGCGCAACGCCAACCGTGCCGGCCTGACCCGCAAGCCGTGGGTGAAGAGCTCGCTGGCGCCGGGGTCCAAGGCCGTGCAGCTGTATCTGGAAGAGGCCGGCCTGCTGACCGAGCTGGAACAGATGGGCTTTGGCATCGTTGCCTTTGCCTGCACCACCTGCAACGGCATGAGCGGCGCACTGGACCCGAAGATCCAGCAGGAAGTGATCGACCGCGACCTGTATGCCACCGCCGTGCTCTCGGGCAACCGCAACTTCGATGGCCGCATCCACCCGTATGCCAAGCAGGCTTTCCTGGCCTCGCCGCCGCTGGTGGTGGCGTATGCGATCGCCGGTACGGTGCGCTTCGATATCGAGAAGGACGCGCTTGGCCATGACGCCGACGGCAACCCGATCACGCTGAAGGACCTGTGGCCCAGCGATGCCGAGATCGATGCGGTGGTCAAGGCCAGCGTCAAGCCGGAACAGTTCCGCAAGGTCTACGACCCGATGTTCACCTTCAAGGTGGAACACGGCGCCCCGATCAGCCCGCTGTACGACTGGCGCCCGCAGAGCACCTATATCCGCCGCCCGCCGTATTGGGAAGGCGCGTTGGCCGGTGCGCGCAGCCTGACCGGCATGCGACCGCTGGCGGTGCTCGGCGACAACATCACCACCGACCACCTGTCGCCGTCCAACGCGATCATGGCCAGCAGCGCGGCCGGTGAATACCTGGCGAAGATGGGCCTGCCCGAGGAAGACTTCAATTCCTACGCGACCCACCGCGGCGATCACCTCACCGCGCAGCGTGCCACCTTCGCCAACCCGAAGCTGATCAATGAAATGGCCGTGATCGACGGCCAGGTCACGCAGGGCTCGCTCGCGCGCGTGGAGCCGGAAGGCCAGGTCACCCGCATGTGGGAAGCGATCGAAACCTACATGTCGCGCAAGCAGCCGCTGATCATCATCGCCGGCGCCGACTACGGCCAGGGCAGCTCGCGCGACTGGGCCGCCAAGGGCGTGCGCCTGGCAGGCGTGGAAGCGATCGCCGCCGAAGGCTTCGAGCGCATCCACCGTACCAACCTGATCGGCATGGGCGTGCTGCCGCTGGAGTTCAAGGAAGGTGTCAACCGCAGGACGCTGGGCATCGACGGCACTGAGACCTTCGATGTGCTCGGCGACCGCGTGCCGCGCGCCGAGCTGACCCTGGTCGTCCACCGCCGCAACGGTGAACAGCTGCGGGTGCCGGTCACCTGCCGCCTGGATACCGCCGAAGAGGTCTCGATCTACGAGGCCGGTGGCGTGCTGCAGCGGTTCGCCCAGGACTTCCTGGAATCGGCGCAGGTCGCCTGATCCCACCCGAATCACGACGGCCCGGCAACGGGCCGTCTTTCCATCAGGACTTCGATATGGCGTTTCTCCCCCAGCTCCGCATTCCCGCCACCTACATGCGCGGTGGCACCAGCAAGGGTGTGTTCTTCAAGCTGACCGACCTGCCTGCCGCGGCGCAGGTGCCGGGTCCGGCGCGTGACGCGCTGCTGATGCGCGTGATCGGCTCGCCTGATCCGTATGCCAAGCACACCGATGGCATGGGCGGCGCGACTTCCAGTACGAGCAAGTGCGTGATCCTCTCCGCACCGTCGGTGCCGGAGCACGACGTGGATTATCTGTACGGCCAGATTTCGATCGAGACCGCCTTCGTCGACTGGAGCGGCAACTGCGGCAATCTCAGCACGGCGGTGGGCCCGTTCGCGATCAGCAACGGGCTGATCGATCCGGCGCGGATTCCGCACAACGGCGTCTGCACCGTGCGCATCTGGCAGGCCAACATCGGCAAGACCATCCTGGCGCACGTGCCGATCGTGGATGGCCAGGTGCAGGAAGAAGGCGATTTCGAGCTGGATGGCGTGACCTTCCCGGCCGCGGAGATCCAGCTGGAGTTCCTGGATCCGTCCGATGAGGGCGAGGGCGGGGCGATGTTCCCGACCGGCAACCTGGTCGACACGCTCGACGTGCCCGGCGTGGGCAGCTTCCAGGTCACGATGATCACCGCCGGCATTCCGACCATCTTCCTCAATGCCGCGGATCTGGGTTACACCGGCACCGAACTGCAGCCGGCGATCAATGAGGACAAGGCCGCCCTGGCGCGATTCGAGGCGATCCGCGCGCACGGGGCGGTGCGCATGGGCCTAATCGAGACCATCGAACAGGCGGCGACCCGCCAGCACACGCCCAAGGTCGCCTTCGTCGCGCCGGCGCAGGACTACGTGTCCTCCAGTGGCAGGCAGATTGCCGCCGGCGAGATCGACCTGCATGCGCGCGCACTGTCGATGGGCAAGCTGCACCACGCGATGATGGGTACGGCGGCCGTTGCCATCGGTACCGCCGCCGCGATTCCGGGCACGCTGGTGAATCTCGCCGCCGGCGGTGGTGAGCGTGAATCGGTGAGCTTCGGTCATCCCTCCGGCACCTTGCGCGTGGGTGCACAGGCGATGCACGTTGACGGTCAGTGGACGGTCACCAAGGCCATCATGAGCCGCAGCGCCCGCGTATTGATGGACGGTGCGGTACGGGTGCCTGCCACTACCTTGTAATACCCAACAGGAGAATCGCGATGTCCGGTCACGACAGCCACGGCAACCAGCGCCCGCCATGGGACACGGTCCTGACCGACATCGTCGATTACGTCCGCGACTACCAGGTCAGCTCGCCGCAGGCGTACACCACCGCGCGGCACTGCCTGATCGACACGCTGGGCTGCGGGCTGGCGGCGCTCTCGTTCCCGGCCTGCAGCAAGCTGCTCGGGCCGCTGGTGCCCGGCATGCGGGTGATCAATGGCGCACGCGTGCCCGGTACCCGCTTCGAGCTCGATCCGGTGCAGGGCGCCTTCAACATCGGCGCAATGATCCGCTGGCTGGATTTCAACGACACCTGGCTGGCGGCGGAGTGGGGCCATCCCTCCGACAACCTCGGCGGCATCCTCGCCACCGCCGATTGGCTCAGCCGCAATGCCGAGGCGCTGCGCCGGGCGCCGCTGACCATGCGCGATGTGCTGGCCGCAATGGTCAAGGCGCATGAGATCCAGGGCTGCCTGGCGCTGGAGAATGCGTTCAACCGGGTCGGGCTGGACCACGTGGTGCTGGTCAAGGTCGCCTCCACCGCGGTGGTCTCGCACATGCTGGGCCTGGATCGCGAGCGCATGCTCAATGCGCTGTCGCTGGCCTGGGTCGATGGGCAGTCGCTGCGCACCTACCGGCACGCGCCCAACACCGGCTCGCGCAAGAGCTGGGCGGCCGGTGATGCCACCAGCCGTGCAGTGCGCCTGTCGCTGATGGCCGCGGCCGGGGAGATGGGCTATCCGAGTGCGCTGACCGCGCCGACCTGGGGCTTCTACGATGTGTCCTTCGGCGGGCAGCCATTCCGCTTCCAGCGGCCTTACGGCAGTTACGTGATGGAGAACGTACTGTTCAAGATCAGCTATCCGGCCGAGTTCCATGGCCAGACCGCGGTCGAGGCGGCGATGCAGCTGCACGCGCAGATGCGCGCCAGCGGCAAACGCAGCGAAGACATCGCGCAGATCACCCTGCGCACCCAGCAGGCCTGTCTGCGCATCATCGACAAACCCGGCCCGCTGCATAACCCGGCCGACCGCGACCACTGCGTGCAGTACATGGTGGCGATCGGCCTGATCTTCGGCCGCCTGGTCGCCGAGGACTACGAGGACGACGTGGCGGCCGATCCGCGCATCGATGCGCTGCGGGCGAAGATCACCTGCGTGGAAGATCCCCGGTTCACCGCGGATTACATGGACCCGGACAAGCGCAGCATCGCCAACGCGCTGCAGGTCACCTTCACCGATGGCAGCACGATGGACGCGGTGGTCGAGTACCCGCTGGGCCATGCCCGCCGCCGTGCAGAGGGCATCCCGCTGCTGGAGGACAAGTTCCGCCGGCACCTGGCCGGGGTGTTCCCGACCGTGCAGCAGCGCCGGATCCTGGAGGCGTCACTGGACCCGGTGGCGCTGGAGGCGATGCCGGTGCACGAGTATGTGGACCTTTACGTGGCCGGGTAGACGCCGACCGCTGGTCGGCTGCCCTTCGCCGTGGCCCCGCCCGCCGCCCATGACGCCCGGATCGCCCGGGGTCGCCCGCGAACGGGCGGGGACGGCCCGTATACTGGCGGCCTTGTTCAAGGAGTGACGTCATGGCTAGCCGCAGTCGGTTCGGGCAGTGGAGCTGGAAGGGAATCGCGGGCCTGGCGCTGGTCGCCGGCCTGGCCATCGGCGTCGGGGGCTGCAAGCGCAACGACAGCGGCCAGCTGCCGGCACCGTCCGGCGCGCCGATCACGGCCAAGGCCGAGGCGGTCACCGAGTTCACCCTGGTCCGGGCCTACCCCGATCAGAAGAGCGACGGCCTGTCGCTGGCGCTGGAGTTTTCGCGCCCGCTGGTCGGCACCCAGGACTTCGACACGCTGGTCCGTTTCGCCGAGAAGGTCGGGACCGAGGACAGCAGCTGGTCGCTGTCCGATGACGGCAAGACCCTGCGCTATCCGTTCGTGGAGGCGGCCAAGGAATACTCGCTGATCGTCTCGCCCGACCTGCTTGCCGCCGATGGCAGCCGGATCGGCAAGGAGCTGCGCCAGAAAGTCTTCACCGGTGAGCTCAAGCCGGTGGCCGGGTTCGCCTCGCAGGGCAGCGTGCTGCCGGCCAAGGACAGCCGCGGCCTGCCGGTGGTCTCGGTTAATGTGCCGGAAGTGGACGTGGAATTCCTGCGCGTGCGCGAGAAGGAACTGCCGAACTTCTTCAGCCAGTACCAGCGTGGCGGCCGCCGCGGCAGCTGGGAGCTGGACAGCGATTACGGCGACAAGACGCCGATGTCGCAGCTGGCCGAGCCGGTCTACGTGAACCGCTTCGTGATCGGCGGCAAGCAGAACGAGCGCGTGCTCACCTACCTGCCGACGCAGGACATCAAGGAGCTGCAGCAGCCCGGCCTGTATTTCGCGGTGATGAAGCGCAGCGGTTCGTTCGAAGGTGAGTACGACACCGCCTTCTTCACCGTCAGTGACATCGGCCTGCATACGCGCGCCTACAAGGACAAGCTGTTCGTGCACACGGCCTCGCTGCAGAGCGGGGCGTCGCTGAAGAAGATCGAGCTGCGCATCCTGGATGGCAAGGGCGAGGTGGTGCTCAAGGGCGCGACCGACGGCAACGGCAATGCGCTGCTCAATTACACGCTGGATGCCAGCCATGTGCTGATCGCCAGCAGTGGCGGCGATACCTCGATGCTGCCGTTCAACCAGCCCGCGCTGGACCTGAGCGAGTTCGCCGTCGCCGGGCGCGACAATGCCTGGTTCGACGTGTTCACCTGGTCGGGCCGCGACCTGTACCGCCCCGGCGAGACCGTGCGCATTTCCGCGCTGCTGCGCGACAACGACGGCAAGCCGGTGAAGCCACAGCCCGTCTTCCTGCGCCTGAAGCAGCCGGACGGCAAGACCTTCCGCGAGACCCGCCTGACCCCGGGCGAGCAGGGCTACATCAGCTTCGAGCAGCTGATCCCGGCCGAGGCGCCGACCGGGCGCTGGCAGGTGGAGTTCCGCACCAATCCGGCCAGCAAGGAAGCTATCCAGGGCATGACCCTGCGCATCGAGGAGTTCCTGCCCGAGCGCATGAAACTGGACCTGGACAGCGCACAGAAGACGCTCAAGCCGGGCGAGCCGCTCAAGCTGCAGGCCGACGCCGCGTATCTGTACGGCGCGCCGGCCGACGGCAACCGCTTTACCGCACGCTTGGCCGTGGCGGCCGAGCAGTCGCCGGTGGAGTCGCTGCCGGGCTATTTCTTCGGCGATCCGACCACCGCGCTGCCGCGCGAGGCGCGCGACGTCATCGATACCGAATTCCCGGCCGACGGCAAGCTGCGCCAGGACGTGGAACTGCCGGCCGAGGTCAAGCCGACCGCGCCGATCGCCGTGGTGCTGTCCGGCAGCGTGTTTGAAACCGGTGGCCGCACCGTGACCCGCACCCTGAAGCGGGTGATGTGGCCGGCCGCGGCCCTGGTCGGCGTGCGCCCGCTGTTCGATCCCAAGGATGGCGCGGATGCCAACAGCAACGCGCGTTTCGAACTGATGCGCGTGGACGCGGCGGGCAAGCCGCAGCCGGCCAAGGGCCTGAAGGTCACGCTGGTGCGCGAGCTGCGCGATTACCACTGGACCTTCAACGACAACCGCTGGGATTACGATTTCACCCGCCGCTTCGAGAACAAGGACACCCGCACCGTCGATGCCGGCAGCGCGGCGGTCGGTGTTGATGTCCCGGTGGAGTGGGGTGAGTACCGGCTGGACGTGTTCGACCCGGCCACCGGGCTGACCAGCCGCTATCCGTTCAACGCCGGCTGGAGCTGGAACGACGACAACCGCGGCCTGGATGCGCGCCCGGACAAGGTCAAGCTGGCGCTGGACAAGACCGGGTACAAGGCCGGCGATACCGTGCGCGTCACCGTGACCCCGCCGCATGCCGGCAAGGGCGTGCTGATGGTCGAGAGCGACAAGATGCTCTACGTCCAGGACATCGACGCCAAGCCGGGCAGCACCTACGACATTCCGGTCACGGCCGAGTGGGAACGCCACGACGTCTACATCACCGCGCTGGTGTTCCGTGGTGGCAGTGCGCCGAGCAAGATCACTCCGGCCCGTGCGGTCGGCGTGGTGCATGTGCCGATGGACCGCAAGTCCCGCCAGATCGCGGTCGGCCTGGTGGCACCGAAGCAGATGCGCCCGGAGCAGACGCTGCCGGTGACCGTCAGTGCCCCGCAGCTGGCCGGCAAGGTCGCGCATGTGACTGTCTCGGCGGTGGATGTGGGCATCCTCAACATCACCCGCTTCCCGGTTCCCGATGCCGCCGCGCACTTCTTCGCGCAGCGCCGCCTGGGCGTGGATGCGTATGACATCTACAGCCGCGTGATCGAAAGCTTCGACGGCAGCAGCGGCAAGCTGAAGTTCGGTGGCGACATGGCACTGGCCGCGATGCCCCAGGCCAAGCGTCCGACCGCGCGCGTGCAGACGGTGGATCTGTTCTCCGGCCCGGTGAAGCTCGATGCCAAGGGCATCGCGCGGATCGCGCTGAAGGTGCCGGATTTCAACGGTACCCTGCGCGTCTCGGCGCTGGTGTACGCCGATGACCAGTACGGCAAGCGCGATGTGGAGACCGTGGTGCGCGCGCCGATCCTGGCCGAAGCCAGCATGCCGCGCGTGATGGCGCCCGGGGATACCAGCACGGTCACCCTGGACGTGCAGAACTTCACCGGCACGCCGGGCGAGTTCAAGGTGCAGGTCGATGGCATCGGGCCGCTGACCCTGGGCGACGCCAGCCGCACGCTCAAGCTCAACGCCGACGCCAAGAGCACGCTGAGCTTCCCGCTGACCGCGCGCGAGGGCTACACGGTGGCCAAGGTCCGTGTGCGCGTGGACGGCAACGGCTTCAAGGTCGATCGCCGCTATGACCTGCCGGTGCGCGCGGCGTGGCCGCAGGTGCTGCGCGCACAGACCCGCACGCTGGATCCGCTGGCCGCCGTCACGATGGAAGCCGGACTGGCCGATGGCCTGATGACCGACTCGGTGACCGCGCGCATGCTGGTCAGCGCGCTGCCGCCGATTCCGTTCGCCAGTGCCTTGAGCGGTGCACTCAACTATCCGTATGGCTGCGCCGAACAGACCACCAGCAAGGGCTATGCCGCGCTGATGCTGGATGAAGCGACCTCGGCCATGCTGGGTGCGGACGGGCTGGATGCCAAGACCCGCCGCGAGCGCATGGAAGGTGCGTTCGGCCGCCTGGCCTCGATGCAGGTAGCCAACGGCAACTTCTCGATGTGGGGCGACGACGGCTACATCAATCCGTGGCTCACGCCGTACATCGCCGAGTTCCTGCTCGACGCCAAGGACGCCGGCTTCGCGGTACCGGACAACGTGCTGCAGAAGGCGCTGAACCGCCTGAGCGAAGATCTGCTGTCCGGCGGCAACCAGTTCTATGGCGAGGACCGCCGCGAGAACCTGAAGTTTGCCAACCAGGCCTATTCGGGCTACGTGCTGGCCCGGGTCAACCGCGCGCCGCTGGGTACCCTGCGTGCGCTGTATGACAACGAGCGCAGCAAGTCGCTGACTGGCCTGTCGCTGGTGCACCTGGGCATCGCGCTGTCCCTGCAGGGCGACCACAAGCGCGGTGATGCGGCCATTGCCGCCGGCTTTGCCAAGAGCGCGGACGACCGTCCGGCCTACTTCGGCGATTACGGCAGCGCGGTGCGCGATGACGCGTTGATGATCGCGCTGCTGCACGAACGCAAGCTGTCCAAGCCGGCCTACGATGCACGCGCGGTCGATCTCGGCCGCGCGCTGGACGCCCGCCGCAACAGCGGCTGGATGTGGTTGAGCACCCAGGAGCAGGTGGCGCTGGCGCGCATGGGCAAGGCGCTGTCGGCCAACCAGAAGAAGCTGGTGTCCGGCGAGCTGGTGGTCGGTGGTGAGAGCGAGAGCATCTCGGCGCGCCGCATGTTCGGCCGCAGCTTCGACTACGCCGCGCTGGCCAAGGGCGTGCGCTTCAGCCCGCAGGGGGAGCCGCCGATGTTCGCCAGCCTGGAAGTGGCCGGCATTCCGCGCAACCCGCCGGAACCGGACAGCCGCACGCTCGGCGTGGAGCGCAGCTGGTACACCACCGACGGCAAGCCGTGGACGCCGCGTCCGCTGAAGGAAGGCGAGGCCCTGATCGTGCGGGTCAGCGTCACTCCGAACGTGGACATGCCCGATGCCCTGCTGACCGATCTGCTGCCGGCCGGGCTGGAGATCGAGAACTTCAACCTGGGCGATGCCAAGCAGTGGGCCGATGTCGTCGTCGACGGGTTGAGCGTCAACGATCGTGGCGATGCGGCCAACATCAAGCACGAAGAGTTCCGCGACGACCGCTATGTGGCCGCGCTGAAACTCTCGCGTGGCAGCACCGCCAAGGTGTTCTACCTGGTGCGTGCGGTCACGCCGGGCACGTATCGCGTGCCGCCGCCGCTGGTGGAGGACATGTACCGTCCCGACCTGCGCGGCGTGGGTCGCAGTCTCCCGGCCTCGCTGACCGTGGTGCAGCCCTGATCGCAGGGCGGGCCGTCGCGATGACGGCCCGCCTGCCTCGCTGCTGAATGGACATGACGTCTCTTTTTTCCAAGCGGTCGTGGGCCTCCGTACGACGCAACGTGCTGCCCTGCCTGCGTTGGGGCACGGCGGCGGTGCTCGCGCTGCTGCTGGTGATGGATCTTGCGTTCCCGCCACCGCTGCCCAGGCAGCGCGACACCAGCACCCTGGTCGTCGCGCGCGATGGCACGCCACTGCGCGCCTTCGCCGATGCCGACGGGGTGTGGCGCTACCCGGCCTCCGCCGACAGCGTCTCGCCGCTGTACCTGCAGGCGCTGCTGAACTACGAAGACCGCTGGTTCTGGCGGCATCCGGGCATCAATCCGTGGGGACTGCTGCGCGCCGGCAAGCAATGGCTGTTCGAACAACGGATCGTCTCCGGCGGCTCGACCCTGACCATGCAGGTCGCCCGCATCCTCGATCCGCATACGCGCACGCCATGGGGCAAGACCAAGCAGCTGCTGCGCGCGGTGCAGCTGGAACTGCACCTGAGCAAGGCGCAGATCCTGGCGCTGTATCTGGAGCGCGCGCCCTACGGCGGCACCATTGAAGGCGTGGAGGCGGCGAGCTGGGCCTATCTGGGCAAGCCGGCCTCGCAGCTGTCGCATGCCGAGGCGGCGTTGCTGGCGGTATTGCCGCAGTCGCCGAGCCGGCTGCGTCCGGACCGGCACCCGGAAGCGGCGCAACGTGCGCGGGACAAGGTGCTGGAGCGGATGGTGTCGCTCGGCGTGTGGTCACGCGAGGAGGTCGATGATGCGCGCATCGAGCCGGTGGTCACGCGTGCCCTGCAGCCCCCGCTGCATGCAGCGTTGCTGGCCCAGCGCCTGCGCTCGGCGCAGCCGCGGGTGGCGCGGATCGAGAGCACGCTGGATATCGGCCTGCAGCGCACGCTGGAGGAACGCGTGTCGTCGTACTTCTCGCAGTTGCCCGAGCGCACCTCGGCCGCGCTGCTGGTGGTGGACAACCGCACGCTGGAGGCGCGTGCCTATGTCGGCTCGGTCGCCTTCGGCGACAAGCAACGGCTCGGCCATGTGGACATGGTCCAGGCCTGGCGCTCGCCGGGCTCGACGCTGAAACCGTTCCTGTACGGCATGGCGCTGGATGATGGCCTGATCCATTCGGAAAGCCTGATGGTGGATGCGCCACAGAGTTTCGGCGGTTACCGGCCGGGCAACTTCGATGCGGCCTTCAACGGGCCCGTCAGTGTGGCCACGGCGCTGCGGTTGTCGCTGAACGTGCCGGCCGTGGACCTGCTGGACCGGGTCGGCTCGGCGCGCTTCGCGGCACGCCTCTCGCATGCGGGCATCAACCTGCGCTTTCCGCACGGCACTGCACCGAACCTGTCGCTGATACTGGGCGGTACCGGCGCGAGGCTGGAGGATCTGGTCGGTACCTTTGCCGCGTTCAATCGCAACGGCATCGCCGGGCGGGTGCGGTACACCGCCGAGGATGCGGTGATCGAGCGTCGCCTGATGTCACCGGGCGCGGCCTGGATCACCCGCGAGATGCTCGAATCCAATCCCCGCCCGGGCTATGGCGCGGGCACCTTCGACGTCACCGGCCGCCCGCGCGTGGCCTGGAAGACCGGCACCAGCTATGGCTACCGCGATGCCTGGGCGATCGGCACGACACGGCATTACACGGTCGGCGTCTGGGTCGGGCGCCCGGATGGCACGCCGCTGCCCGGGCAGTACGGCGCGGTGACCGCGTTGCCGCTGATGTTCGAGGTGATCGACAGTCTGCCGCGCCAGGCCGGCGATGCCAGTGCGGCGCCGATGCCGACGAGCGTGGCGCAGGCCGATATCTGCTGGCCCACCGGGGGTCTGGCCGAGCAGACGGCGCCCGCGCTGTGCCAGCGGCGGATGCCGGCGTTCGTGCTGGACGGGGCGGTACCGCCGACCTTCGCCGAGCGCGATGCGCGGCTGTGGCAGCCGGGGCTGCAGCGCTTCCAGGTGGATTCGCGCACGGGGCTGCGGCTGTCGCCGGAGTGCAGCCGCCCGCATGAGACGGAGTCGCGTGAGATCGCACGCTGGCCGGCGTTGTTGTCGCCGTGGCTGCCGCAGGCGCAGCGTCAGGCCTCACAACTGCCCGCACTTTCGCCGGATTGCAGCGCGGATGGCCGCGATAGTGGCGGCACCCTGCACATCGAGGGGCTGAACGACCGCGCCACCCTCGCACGCGCGCCGAATGCCGAACACGGCGTGCGCCTGCAACTGCGTGCGCTGGGCAATGAGACCACGGTGGACTGGCTGCTGGATGATCGCTGGATCGCCCGCACCGAAGGCGCGCGGCTGTTCCAGCGCGATTTCGACGAGGTGGGCGAGCACACGTTGACAGCGTTGGCCGCCGATGGTGCCTGGACACAGGTCCGGTTCCGGATCCTGCGCTGACGCGGGTAGTGCCGGCCGCTGGCCGGCACTGAAGTGCGTTCGGACTCTGCGAGGAGCCGGCCAGCGGCCGACGTTACTCGCCGATCCAGCCGTCGAGCAGATCGGCGAATTCGTCGGCGTGCTCTTCTTCCTGCGCGAGGATCTCTTCGAGGATGCGCTTGGTCGTGGTGTCCTTGTCGCCGACGAAGTTGATCATCTCCCGATAGCTGTCGATCGCGATGCGCTCGGCAATCAGGTTCTCGCGGACCATGTCGCGCAGGTCGCTGCCTTCCTTGTACTCGGCATGCGAACGTGCGGTGAGCGTATCCGGATTGAGATCCGGCTCGCCGCCGAGCTGCACGATGCGCTCTGCCAGCTTGCCGGCGTGCGCCTGCTCCTGCTGTGCGTGCTCCAGGAACTCGGCCTTGATCGAATCGGCGAGCATGCCCTTGGCCATGAAGTAATGGCGGTAATAGCGCAGCACGCACACGTACTCGGTGGCGAGCGCATCGTTGAGCAGCTTGATCACCGCCTCGCGGTCGGCGCTGTAGCTGTCGGTGATCGCGCCGTCTTCGATGTCCTTGCGGGCCTTGGCGCGCAGGGTGGCGGTATCGCTGATGCCCGGCGGACGGGCGGTGTTCGGGGCGGTATCGGGGGTGTTCTTGGCTGGCTTGGACATGGCTGGCCGGATTCCTCTGTTGCGTGGGTCTAGCGGGGGAGATGCTCCAGCACGTACTGCGCCGAAGACACCTCGAATTTTCCGGGTTCCTCGATGAAGGTTTCGCGCACGACACCGTCTTCGACGTACAGCGCGAAGCGGCGCGAGCGGATGCCCATCCCGGAGCTGCTGGCATCCATCTCCAGGCCGAGGGCCCGGGTGAACTCGCCATTGCCGTCGGACAACAGCTGCAGGCCGTCGGGCACCTGCTGGCTCTCGCCCCAGGCCTTCATCACGAACGGATCGTTGACCGCCATGCAGAACACTTCGATCCCGCGGTGGCGGAACTCGGGGAACTGCTCGATGAAGCCGGGCAGGTGCCGAGCCGAACAGGTCGGGGTGAATGCGCCGGGCACGCCGAACAGCACCGCTTTGCGCGCATCGAACAGGGCATGGGTGTCGATGGTCTCCATGCCCTCGCGGATGCGCTTGAGGGTGACTTCGGGAATGCGGTCGCCAACGTGGATGGTCATGCGGACTCCTTGGACACAGGCAGGGTAGTGAGGGGCATGGGATGGCCATGTCAACACGTTGAAAACCGGACGTGCAGACCCATCTGGAGCGGGAGAGGCGGGCTACCGGGGGCAGCGTAGCCGGCCGGGATGTCCGCCGCATTGCGCAGGATCATTCGCGCCCGGCGTCACGGTGGGCCGGTCCGCAGCGGCTAGAATTGCGCGGACGGCGCCCGCCCACGCGGGTGGCCGAACTTAGTCGAGGTGTTTGGATGGAATTCAAGGATTACTACGCCACGCTCGGGGTGGAACCCACCGCGGGCGATGCTGAGATCAAGACCGCTTACCGCCGCCTGGCGCGCAAGTACCACCCGGATGTGAGCAAGGAAGCGGGGGCGGAGGACAAATTCAAGGCGGTCAACGAGGCTTATGAGGCGCTGCGCGACCCGCAGAAGCGCGCGGCCTATGACCAGCTGAAGGCGCAGGGCTACCGGCCCGGCGAAGAGTTCCACACCCCGCCGAACTATGGCGGTGGGCAGGGCTACGATTTTGAAGAGGTGTTCGGGGGCGGCGCCGGTGGCGGCGGCTTCAGCGACTTCTTCGAAAGCCTGTTCGCGCGCCAGCGGGGCGGCGGTGGCGGCCGCGCCAGCGGATTCGGCGGCGCCAGCCAGGGCCCGCAGCCCACCCGCGACACCCGCGCCAAGCTGTCGGTGCCGCTGGAGGCCGCTTACCAGGGCGACAGCCTGCGCATCAACGTGGGCGGCAAGCAGCTGGATGTGCGCGTGCCCAAGGGCATCCGCCCCGGCCAGGTGATCCGCCTGACCGGGCAGGGCACCGGCGGTGGCAACCTGCTGCTGGAAGTGGAATACGCCGAACACCCGCAGTTCGAGGTGGACGGGCGCAACATCCTGTACACCCTGCAGGTCACCCCGTGGCAGGCCGCGCTGGGGACCAGCATCAGCGTGCCGACCCTGGGCGGTGCGGTGGAGTTGAAGGTGCCGGCCGAGTCCGACGCAGGCCGCAAGCTGCGCCTGCGCGGCCGGGGCCTGCCGGGCAACCTGGATGGCGACCAGATCGTGGAGCTGGAGATCATCGCGCCGGCGCCGACCGACGAAGCGCAGAAGAAGGCCTACAAGGCGCTGGCCAAGGCGTTCGGCGAGAAGGTGTGAGGCAAGGCGTTGCGCGGCGTCCCGGTCATCGTTGCGTACCGACCAACGGTCGGCATCTACCGGGTCGGCCGCGATTGCCTTCGCGGTAGAAGCCGACCGTTGGTCGGCTCATCGTGCCATCGGCTCACGCCGTCGGCGGTTCCTGGTGGCTGAAAACGCGCTCCAGCACCTCGGACAGCTCGTCCTCGGAGAACGGCTTGGTGATGTAGGCCTTGGCGCCCTGCCGCATGCCCCACATGCGGTCGGTGTCCTGGTCCTTGGTGGTCACCAGGATCACCGGGATGTGCTTGGTCGAGGCATCGCGTGCCAGGGTACGGGTCGCCTGGAAACCATTGAGGTTGGGCATCACCACGTCCATCAGCACCAGATCGGGCAGCTCGGCCTTGGCCGCTTCCACCCCGGCCGCGCCATCGGTGGCGGTCAGGATTTCGTGCCCGAGTTTTTCGACGATCCGCTGTATCCCCAACAGCTGCGACGGTGAATCGTCGACGATCAGAATGCGTGCCATGTTGTTCCCCGTGTGATGCCCGCAGTGTAGTGCGGGCCTCGTACCGTCGTGAAGCGCCGGACGTGCCGTCCGTCGCCCGGCTGCCACGCTCAGTCGATTCGTACCACCGTGCGGCCGTGGTTGCCGCCTGCGAGCAGGGCATCGAACGCTGCCGGCAGGCCATCCAGCCCGACTTCGCCCGTGCAGATCGTCTCCAGATGCGCCGGTTTCCACGCGCCGCCCAGCTTCGCCCAGACTGCTTCGCGCAGATCACGCGGTGCGCTGGAGGACGACACACCGATCAGCGACACGCCGCGGATGATGAAGGGCATGACCGTCATGTCCAGCGCCGGGCTCGCGGCCAGGCCGGCGCTGACGACCGAGCCGTAGGGCACGGTCTGGGCCAGCAGGCTGGTCAGCATCGCGCCGCCGGCATTGTCCAGGCCGCCGCCGAAGCGTGCCGATTCCATCGGCCGGGTGGTCGCCAGCACGTCCCGCGGCAGGACCTCGCGGGCACCCAGTCCACGCAGGTAGTCGGCCTGGTCGGCCTTGCCGCTGATCGCATGCACCTCGAAACCGGCCCGGGTGAAGATGTCCACCGCCAGCGAGCCGACCCCGCCGGTCGCTCCAGTCACGGCCAGCGGCCCGTGGGCGGGGGTCTGCCGGTTGTCCAGCATCCGCACCAGGGCCAGCGCAGCGGTGAAGCCGGCCGTGCCCAGGATCATCGCCTCACGCGGGGTCAGTCCCGTCGGCTGCGGGATCACCGCGCTGGCGGCCAGGCGCACATATGGGCTGTAGCCGCCATCGCGGGTCTCGCTCAGCCCGCAGCCAGTGGCCAGTACCGCATCGCCCTCGCGGTAGGCCGGATCGGTCGAGGCGACCACGGTGCCGGCCACGTCGATGCCGCCGACGAGCGGGAAGCGGCGCAGGATCCTGCCCTTGCCGGTGCCGGCCAACGCATCTTTATAGTTGACCGAGGACCAGTGCGCGCGGATCACCACCTCGCCCGGGTTGAGCTGGTCCAGGCCGATCGGTTCCAGCCCGGCGTGGTAGCCGGTATCGTCCTGGTGGATGCGGAAAGCGTTGAACCGGTCGGGAATTGCCATGAAGATGCCTGACGGGGGAAAACACCACCTTACCCGCTGCTCCGGCGCGCGGGGACCCTCACGGACCTTCGCGGATGCGGTTATGAATCGTTCCCCGAGATGCGTGACCCCTTCCAATCCTGTCAATCTGCCCCATCTAGTAGAATCGACAGCGATTTAACGTTTTAACGGTTGACGGTGCGGGAATGGCCCGCAGGCAACCTTACCTTGATGGAGCGTGCATGGCCTGGAATACACCCGGCGGCAACAAGGGCGGACAAGGCCCCGACGAGAATCGACGTGGGCCGTTCGGTCCTCGCGGTGGCGGCAATGGCGGCGGTTGGGGCGGTTTGCCCGGTCCGCTGAAAGACCTGTTCGATGGCGGCATCCTGCGGTGGGTGGCAGTGGCTGCGGTGTTGCTGCTGCTGTTCTCCAGCTTCCAGCTGATCGGCGAACAGCAACGCGGCGTCGTGCTGCGCTTCGGTCAGTTCCATCGCATCCTGCAGCCAGGCCCGAACTTCAAGCTGCCGTGGCCGCTGGAATCGGTGACCAAGGTCAATGCCACCGAGATCAAGACGTTCAGCAGCCAGGTGCCGGTCCTGACCCGCGACGAGAACATCGTCAACGTCTCGCTCAACGTCCAGTACCGCATCGACGATCCGCGTCTGTATCTGTTCGGCTCGGTCGATGCCGACCAGGTGCTGGAACAGACCGCGCAGAGCGCCGTGCGTGAGCAGGTCGGTCGTGCGGACCTCAACAACGTGCTGAACAACCGTGGCCCGCTGGCCGTGGCGGCCGAAGAGCGCCTGCAGGCCTCGCTCGGCAGCTACCGTACCGGTCTGTCGGTGACCGGTCTGACCCTGCCCGATGCCCGCCCGCCCGAGGAGGTCAAGCCGGCCTTCGACGAGGTCAACGGTGCCCAGCAGGTCAAGGAGCGTCTGATCAACGAAGCCCAGGCCTACGCGGCCAAAGTGGTTCCGGAAGCGCGCGGCCAGGCCTCGCGGGCCCGTACCACCGCCGAAGGCTACAAGCAGGCCGTGGTCGCCAAGGCCGAGGGTGATGCCTCGCGCTTCAGCCTGCTGCAGGTCCAGTACAAGGATGCCCCGGAAGTCACGCGCAAGCGCCTGTGGCTGGAAACGGTGCAGAAGGTGCTCTCGGAGAACCGCAAGATCATCGGTGGCGATGGCCGCCAGCTGATCTACGTGCCGATGCCGGGCGACAACCGCACCAGCACCAATGCCGCTCCGGCGGTGACCCCGGAAGTCATGCTGCCGTCGCTGCCTGCCAGCACGGCCGTCGATGGCGTTCGCAATGCGGAGCGTCCGACGACGCGCCCGACCGGTCGTGAGGAGGGCAGCCGATGAGAAGTTCACTGTGGATTGGTCTGGCCGTAGCGGTCCTGCTCGGCCTGTTGGGTTCGGTCTACGTGGTCCGTGAGGACCAGACCGCGATGGTGTTGAACCTGGGCAAGGTGGTCCGTGCGGACATCAAGCCGGGCCTGCACTTCAAGGTGCCGCTGGTGGAAACGGTGCGCGTGTTCGATCGCCGCTTCCAGGTGCTCGACACCGCCCCGGCGCGTTACTTCACCGCCGAGCAGAAGGACGTCAGCGTCGACTTCTTCGCGATCGGTTATATCTCCGACGTGCGCGCGTATTTCCGTGCGACCGGCGGCGATGCCCGCGTGGCGAATGCCCGCCTGGCCCCGATCATCACCGACTCCCTGCGCAACCAGATCAACTCGCGTTCGTTGCAGCAGCTGGTGTCCGGGGATCGCAGCGAACTGATCGCCAACCAGCTGACCGGCATCAACGAGTCGGTCAAGGCGCTCGGCATGCAGATCATCGACCTGCGCATCAAGCAGATCGACCTGCCGACCGACAGCCAGGTGATCAACGATGTGTACGAACGCATGCGCGCCCAGCGTAAGCAGGAAGCCGCCAAGCTGCGCGCCGAGGGTGAGGAGCAGTCGCTGACCATCCGTGCCCAGGCCGACCGCGAGAGCACCGTGATCGTGGCCGAAGCCGAGCGTGATGCCCAGCAGCTGCGTGGTGCCGGCGATGCCGACGCCGCCCGCATCTACGGCAAGGCCGGCTCGGCCGACCCGTCGTTCTACGCCTTCTACCGCAGCCTGGAGGCCTACCGTGGCTCCATGACCGACGGCAACGGCGTGATCGTGCTCGACAAGAACGACCCGTTCCTGCAGTACCTCAAGAGCGATCGCTGAGGCCGCAGGCGGTAGTCATCCACGGGGACCCGGTGCAGACCGGGTCCCCGTTTTGTTTGTGGAGATGTCATGAAAGATCTGTTCTCGGCCCTGTGCCTGGTCGCCGTGCTCGAAGGCCTGTTCCTGTTCGCCGCCCCGTTGGCCTGGAAGCGGATGGCCGAGCAGCTGCTGATGCTGCGCAGCAGCGCCCTGCGTGCCTGGGGCGGGGTGATCCTGCTGGCCGGGCTGACCACGCTGTGGTGGTTGAAGCACTGAGCGGGTTCCCGCCATGCCCTGTCTGGTAGTGCCGGCCGCTGGCCGGCTCCCGGGATGGCCTGGAGCCG
>NZ_JABBXB010000008.1 GCF_013387485.1 Stenotrophomonas sp. SAM-B | reverse complement strand
ATGCAGCGGGGTGTTCTTTTTTTGCAGGCACCTGGTTTTTACAGGTATCTGTTTCTCGGAAGAGACCTCTGCTGAGCTGGCGCACCGCGCTGCTCCAAACGTCTCCCTGGTGAAATTAGCGCTGTGGCACCACCCGATCCCATCCCGAACTCGGAAGTGAAACGCAGCTGCGCCGATGGTAGTGTGGCCTAAGCCATGCGAGAGTAGGTCATCGCCAGGGTTTACACCCAAAACCCCGCTGCTCACGCAGCGGGGTTTTTTTTGTTCTTCGCTTGGGTCTTCCGCGAGCGTGAGGGCCCCGTAGCGACCGGCAGGCCCCTCGGCAAATGTCCCCCGCCCGCCGCTTCGCGGCGACGGCCTCCTCCTTGATTTTGCCCACGAGCCTACCGGCCGCTACGGAGCTCGCATGAGGTATGCGCACTGCAAACCGGAGCTTGCGTTGCGGCGCCCGTGGCCTCCAAACGTGGGTCGCGATGCCTGAATCGCCCCGGCTTTCCTGGCCACCTTGCAGCCATGATTCACAGCAGCACTAGGGGTGTCTATGAGCACCAAGCGATACATGCAGGAGTTCAAGATCGAGGCGGTCAAGCAGGTCACTGACCGCGGACATTCAGTCGCTGATGTTGCAAGTCGGCCCGGTATATCGATCCAAAGCCTCTATGCCTGGCGAAAGCAATACGCCAATTCATCATCCACGCATCCGGCGGAAATCGATCAGGCGTACGAACTGCGACGACGGAAAGCAGCAATCAAAATGAGGCTTAGGGGTGTTTACAGAAGCCGGGGCGATTTACGTCGTTACTGAGACCGCAACGCATTTCCGTGAACAGTCCCTCGGCCATATAGAACCTGGCTTGTTGTGAGCTCTGTCACTCCAGCTGCTTGTTCTGACTGTTAGCCTGCTTTTTCTCTGGCCGTTGGAATGGCTTGGGATCAACCCACAGGGACACGGAGATCCCTATGAAATGGAAGCTTCTAGGTTGTTCTATCGCTCTTTGCCTGACCGCCAACGTCGGGGCGCAGGTGCCTGACCCGGACTCGAATCTGGGCGAGGAAATGCAGACGCTGGTGAAGAGTTACATCACTCGGAATCCCGAAGTGTCCGTCGACGACGCCATCACACGGCTTGCCGTTCAGACCGAGATCATGCAATCGATGGAGGACTTGCGGCAGGAGTTCTCAGACAGGTTGACGGAGATCTCCCTTCAGCATACCCCCGACCAACACATTCTTGTCGAACTGAAAGGTGCAAGCTCCGTCGCAGACCGTGTCGTCCGTACTGAAAGTGGCACGACCCGGGTGGTTTTTGAGACGGGACACAAGTACACCAAGCAAGAGTTCTACGCCATCCTCGATAAACACATGGATCTTCTCTACAGCGCCATACCTGGCGCTACCGGGTTCCTAAGTCGGCCAGGCGAGGATCGGCTGGTGATCTACATCGAAGGAAATGAGGAAAAAGCGGAAGAGCTTCAGACCACCGTCAAGAAGCTTGAGCGGGTTCTGGGCTTTGCAATCACTCTCAGACCAAACATGTCCAAGTCACGCAATGTCGAGTACATCCAAGGCGGCGCGGTGCTTCAAAACAACAATTCGTTTTGCACGACTGGTTTTCCCGTCAAGCACACGGCCACAGGAAGAAAGGGGATCACGACAGCGGCGCATTGTCCCAACGATCTCATTTACGGCAACTACGGCACTGGGGAGGGTAAGTTCTCGACGCCCTTGACGTATGTGGACGGCATTGACGACGCAAGTCACGACGTTCAGTGGCATACGGCAGGGGTTCACACCCCCCTTCGGTCCGTCTATGCCGTTTCAACCTCGGACTACAACACGCGCTCAATCATGTACATGTGGGCGGGTGCAGAGCTTGGGCACGAGCTTTGCTTCCGGGGGGTTAGATCCGGCTGGAGTTGCGGCAAGGTGATCAGCGTTGACTGGAACCCCGGCTTGGCGTGCGGGCCCGGTCAAACGTTGCCCTGCGCCAGCACTTGGATACGTATCGAGGGCGAGGCGCTCGCCTGCGCTCCGGGGGACAGCCGTGCGGCCGTGGTCAGAGGCAATAACGGCCATGGGATTGTCTCGAAAGCCAACTCTAACGGCGTCCTTCCAGGCGAATGCGACGGGGTCACCATCATGCCGTGGGGGAAGATCAAAGAGCTGGGACTTACCTCTGGCTGAGCCTTCCCAGCTAATTTTCGCAAACTCGTCCATCGCGATCACGCGTACGTCCGATTCGCCTTCTCCCCTCAGATGGGAGAAGGCCCAAAAAAAACGGCGCCCCGGAAGGCGCCGTTTTCATCAAACAAAGATCACGTCACAGCAACCAGCCGCTCAGCGCGCAGACTCCGCGGCCGGCGCCTCAGCGCCCTTGCCCTTCATCATGGCATCGCGTGCCGCCTTGAACGGATTGCCCTCGTACCAGTTCGGCCAACGGTCGCCGCCAGCCAGCTCCTTGCCAACCCCGTACAGCAGCTGCAGGTCCTCGACCGTGCCATCCAGCTTCCAGGTCGCCGGATCGAACTCGTCCTTCGGGCCGTGGTAACGGTGGCTGCCATAGTCCTCGGCGGCCTTGCGGCCAGCTTCGACACCGCCGTCGCGCAGATCCTCACCCCCGTCCGCATAGAGCGCCGGCACACCCGCCTTGGCGAAGTTGAAGTGATCCGAACGGAAGTAGAAGCCGCTCTGCACCGCGGTCTCGCCGTGCAGGGTACGGCCCTGGTTCGCGGCCAGCGGCTTGAGGATGTCCTCCAGCTCGGAGCTGCCGAAACCGGTCACGGTCACATCCTTGGCACGGCCCGCCACCGACATCGCATCGATGTTGATCACGCCGGCGATCTTGTCGAGCGGGAAGGTCGGATGACTGACGTAGTACTTCGAGCCCAGCAGGCCGGACTCTTCCAGCGTCACCGCCAGGAACACCACCGAACGCTCCGGTGCCGGCTGCTGGTGGACCATCGCGTCGGCGACTTCCAGGATGCCGGCCACGCCGGTCGCGTTGTCGACGGCACCGTTGTAGATGTTGTCGCCCTGCTCACCCTCGTGCTTGCCCAGGTGATCCCAGTGCGCCATGTACAGCACCGCTTCGTCCGCCCGCTTGCTGCCCGGCAGCACGCCGACCACGTTGCGCGACTTCTTCTCGGCGATGGTGCTCTTCAGGTCGAACGACACCTTGGCCTTCAACGGCACCGGCTTGAAGCCCCGCTTGCTGGCGTCCTTGTAGGCCTTGTCCAGATCCAGGCCGGCCTCAGCGAACAGCTGGCGGGCGGCATCGGCGCTGAGCCAGCCCTGCGCCGGCAGGCGTGCTTCCGGATCATCCTTGGCGGGCAGATCGTATTGCGGACCGGCCCACGAGTTTTTGACCACGTCCCAGCCGTACGACGCGCCGGCGGTGTCGTGCACGATCAGCGCGGCGGCCGCGCCCTTGCGTGCGGCTTCCTCGAACTTGTACGTCCAGCGCCCGTAGTACGTCATGCGCTTGCCGTCGAACAGCTTCCCGTCGTTGACGTGGAAACCGGGGTCGTTGACGAACATTACGACCGTCTTGCCCTTCCAGTCCTGGTCGGCATAGTCGTTCCACTTCTGCTCGGGCGCGTCCACGCCGTAGCCGACGAACACCAGGTCACTGTTCTCGACCTTCACCTCCGGCTGGCCACTGCGCGTGCCGATCACCATGTCGGTGCCGAACTTCAGCTCGCGGGCCTTGCCGGCCTGGTCGAGCTTCAGCACGGTCGACTCATCGGCCGTGGTCTCGGTCATCGCGACATCCTGGAACCAGCTGTCGCCATTGCCCGGCTGCAGGCCGATGCGCTGCATCTGGTCGCGGATGTAGTTGACGGTCAGCTCTTCACCCTTGCTGCCCGGCGAACGGCCTTCGAACTCGTCCGAGGCCAGGGTCTTGACCAGCTCGGCGAAGTCGTCGGCGTTGATCTCCGGCGAAAACGCGTGGCTGGGCGCGGTCGGCGCCGCGTCGGTGGCGGGCGCGGGCGCGGCGGCAGGTGCCGCGGATTCGCCCTTGCACGCGGTCAACGCAGCGGCAGCGGCAAGGCACAACAGAAGTTTGCGGGGCATCATCGGTTCCTGGAACGGGAAAGGCGGGTGCGCAGCGCACCAGTGAGCACAATATCAATCCTGCGGCGCGGTGTCGGTATCGAACGGCACGGCCACGGCACCACTGACCGGTCCCACCCGCGCGGTGCGGTGGACGTAGAGGGTGACCTCGCGTTGGAACTCCAACGGTCCGCTGACCGTCGCGTTCGGCCCGATGATCACGCGCGGCTTGCGGCCGGGGGTCAGCGACAGGTTGAAGTTCGGTTTCTTGACCTCGATCCCGCCTTCGACCTGCGAGCCCACGCCGACGGTGATGTCGCCGTTGACCGTCTCGATGCCGCGTGCCACGCGCGTCTCGACCAGCCCGATGCTGCCGTTGACGGTCTCCAGACCCCCGTCGATCTGGCTGCCGCGGTCCAGGAAGATGCCGCCGTTGACCGTGTCCACGCCGCCGCTGGCAATCACTTCGCGCCCGACCCGCACGCTGCCGTTGACCGTGGAGATACCGCCGGTCCGCGCGCGATCGGCGACGCGGATGCCGCCGTTGACGGTTTCGATGCGACCGGTGACGGCGCCTTCGGCGACCTTGATGCCGCCGTTGACCGTCTCCAGATTGCCGTAGCTCTGGCCGGCCTCGGCGGAGATGCTGCCGTTGACCTTGCTGATGTTGTCGCCTGCGAAGGCCGGCGCAAAGGGCAGCGTCAGGGCCAGCAGCAGCGGAAGCAGGGAGCGTTTCATGGGAACCTCGATGGTGGAGCGCGGCTGGCAGGCCGCCTGCAGGAATGTCACCATGCATCGTTGCAATCCGCATCTGCCTGAAGTCACTGGAAAGCCCTTGCGCCACAACGCCTTCTCCTCACGCCGGGATAACAATCCGACCGACGGACGCGGTCGCTCGCAGTGGCTGACCCCGACGTTGCGTGCGCTGCTGCTGGCGGTGGCCGTGCTGGGCGCCAGCCCGCTCGCCGCCCAGTCCTCCAAGGAAGCCGAGCGCAAGCTGCAGAAGCTGCGCAGCGAGCTCAAGGGCGTGGCCCAAGAACGGCGGAACCTGGAAGGTCAGCGCGGACAGGCCTCGCGCCAGCTGCGCGAAGCCGATGAGAAGGTCGCCCGCACCGGCCGCGTCCTGGCCCAGACCGAAACCGCGCTGCAACGCGAAACCCGCGCCATGAACGAGCTGCAGGCCAAGCGCGATGCACTGCAGGCCGGGCTGGAACAGCAGCGGGCGGAGCTGGCGTCGCTGCTGCGCGCGGCGTACCGCATCGGCAACAACGCACCGCTGAAGCTGCTGCTGTCGCAGGATCGCGTCGCCGATGCCAACCGCAGCCTGGCCTATCACCGGTACCTGCAGCGCGAGCGTGCGCAGCGCATCCAGTCGCTGACGGCCGACCTCACCGAACTGCAGCGCGTGGAGACGGAGATCGTCGACCGCCGCAAGGCGTTGGAAGGGACCCGGCAGCAGCAGAAGCAGCAGGTCGCCACGCTGGCCGATGATCGCCGCGAACGGGCGGCGACGGTGGCCACGCTGGACGAGCGCTACAAGGATCGCAGCGAACGCGAAAAGGCGCTGGGCCAGGACGCCAAGGCGCTGGAAACCCTGCTGGCCAACCTGCGTGCCGCCGCTGCCCGGGCGGAGGCCGAACGCCGTGCTGCCGCGCGACGTGCCGCCGCGGAAAAAGCCGCTGCCGACAAGGCCGATCGTGCCGCGGCTGCCAGTGGCACGCGCCCGCCGCCGCGCGCGACCAAGACGCCGCCTGCGGTCGCCTCCGCGCCGCCGCCGAAGGTGGGTGGGCTGGGCTGGCCGCTCTCCGGCAACCTGCTCGCGCGCTATGGCGGCAAGCTGCCCGATGGCCGCACCAGCAGTGGCGTACTGATCGGTGCGCCGGCCGGCAGCACGATCACCGCCGTCGCCGATGGCACCGTGGTGTTCTCCGACTGGATGACCGGCTACGGCATGATCCTGATCGTCGATCATGGCAACGGCTACATGAGCCTGTACGCCCACAACGACACCCTGCTGCGCGATGCCGGCGCCACGGTGAAGAAGGGCGAGGCGGTGGCCAAGGTCGGCAATTCCGGCGGGCAGGGCGTGACCGCGCTCTACTTCGAACTGCGCCGCAATGGGCAGCCGGTCGATCCGGGCAGCTGGCTGCAGCGGCGATAAACCGCGCCCAACCTGGGCGCGCCGCCATGCAGGGGATTCAACGGGAATTTATCGTCGCTTCGCGCATAATCGGGCGACGCACCGTGGTGCGTGGATAACCGTCCCCCGCTCATCCTGGAGTGCTTCATGCGCGTAGCCCGTTCCGCCACCTTGCTGCTGGCCCTGTTGCCCGCGGTGTCCTGGGCGCAGCAGACCGCTGAAGCGCCGGCACGCGGGGCCGATGCGGCCACCACGGAAGAAGCGGTGACCTCACGGGTTCCGTTGGAAGAAATCCGCCGCTACGCTGCCGTGTACAGCGCGGTGCGCGCGGCCTACGTCGATCCGGTCGACGACAAGAAGCTGATGCAGTCCGCGATCCGCGGCCTGCTGCTGGACCTGGATCCGCACAGCACCTACTTCGACAAGGAAGATGCCGAGGCCTTCGATGAGCAGGCCAACGGCGCCTACGATGGCATCGGCGTGGAGCTGCAGCAGCAGCCCGACAACAGCAGCCTGAAAGTCATTTCGCCGATCGACGATACCCCGGCGACGCGCGCGGGCATCCTGGCGGGCGATCTGATCATCGCCATCGACGGCAAGCCGATCAGCGCGATCGAAGCGACCGAACCGCTGCGTGGCGTCGCCGGCACCAAGGTCGTGCTGACCCTGGTGCGCGAGGGCAAGCCCAAGCCGTTCGATGTCACGGTGACCCGCGAGACCATCCGCGTCACCAGCGTGCGCAGCAAGATGCTTGAACCCGGGTATGGCTACATCCGCCTGAGCACCTTCCAGGCCGACACCGGTGCCGATTTCCAGAAGCATGTCGCCCAGCTGCAGCAGCAGGCCGGTGGCAAGCTGAAGGGACTGGTGCTGGATCTGCGCAGCAATCCGGGTGGCCTGCTCACCGCTGCCGTGCAGGTGGCCGACGATCTGCTCGAGAAGGGCAACATCGTCAGCACCCGTGGCCGCATCTCGATCAGCGATGCACGCTTCGATGCGACCCCGGGCGATCTGCTCAAGGGCGCACCGGTCGTCGTCCTGGCCGACGCCGGCTCGGCCAGCGCCTCCGAAGTGCTGGCCGGTGCCCTGCGCGACAACGGCCGTGCCCGCGTGGTCGGCAGCCGCACCTTCGGCAAGGGCTCGGTGCAGACCGTGCTGCCGCTGGACAACGGTGACTCGGTGAAACTCACCACCGCGCGGTATTTCACGCCGAGCGGCAAGTCCATCCAGGCCACCGGCATCATCCCGGACGTGCTGCTGCAGCCGGAGAAGCGCGCCGGGGATGACGAGCTGCCGGCCAGCTTGACCGACTACAGCGAAGCCACCCTTCCGGGCCACCTGCGTGGCGATGAAGAAGGCACCGAGGGTTACAAGGCCGGTGACGTGCTGCCCGGCGATGGTCCGATCAACGATGCGCTGGCCGAGTTGAAGCAGCCGGGTTCGGTGCTGGCCAGGCAGAAGGCCGAGGCGGCGAAGAAGCCGGCGGCCAAGCCGGCAGCGGCAGGGGCAGCGGCGGCAAAGCCTGCCGATGCAACGGTCAAGCCGGTAGAAACGAAGCCGGCAGAGACCAAGCCGGCAGAGACCAAGCCGGCAGAGACCAAGCCGGCCGAACAGCCTGCGGCTGCACCGGCTACGCCCGCACCGGCCAAGCCGGAAGCCCCGGCCTCGACGGCACCGATCAAGCCCTGATCGGTAGTGCCGGCCGCTGGCCGGCTCCGCTCGAATCCAACCCTGCGTGGAGCCGGCCAGCGGCCGGCACTACCCGTTGGCCGACCTGTCGGCGGACCCGCTCCCGGTCATGCCCTCAGAACCCGTGCCGCTTGCGCAGCCGCCGCGCGATCGCCGCGCGCACATACACGCCGTAGCCCAAGCCGAACACGAAGCCGGCGATGTGCGCCCACCAGGCCACCATGCCGAAGGTCGGGCCGATATACGCGAACACTACCTGCAGCGCCGCCCAGACCCCGATCAGCAGATAGGCCGGGGCGCGGACGAATTCCAGGAACAGCCCCAGCGGGATCACCACGCCCAGCCGCGCGCCCGGGAACAGGGCCAGGTAGGCGCCGATCAAGGCCGACACCGCGCCGCTGGCCCCGATGATGATCTGGTCCGGGCTGCCCATGGTGTAGATCGCGGTGAGGTTGGAAATCGCCCCGCCGACCAGGAACAGCAGCATCAGCCGCCATGGCCCCAGCACGCGCTCGGCCGGCAGCCCGAAGATCAGCAGGAACACCAGGTTGCCCAGCAGGTGGGACCAGTCCGCGTGCAGGAACAGCGCGGTGAACAACCGCAGCACGCTGCCATCCTGCAGGGTCGCCCACCAGTCCAGCGGGTGGGTCAGGCCGGTGGACAGCGCGCCCCAGTCCATCCACAGGCTGCGGCGGGCATCGTCCGGCCGGGAGATCGACCACAGGAAGGCCGCCCACAGCGCGGCGAACAGCAGGGGGGTGGCCCAGCGGTAGGCGGCTTTCTTGCGGGAGGGGGTCGACACGAACATGTGGGCACTAGCCTAGCGCGGAGGCCGAGCTGACGGGGATATGTCGTGTTCAGCATGAATAGCCACAAGGGCGACACACGTTATTGTTTCATTAACCGCTCTCGGTATACTCGCATACGGCGTCGTATGTCGGGAGGGGAATCCGGCGCGTTGTCCTGACCCATCAAGGGGAGGGGCGGCGCAGGCGCGCGTTGCCAACATCACCGCTTTCCGGAGAGAACCAACAATGCATACCGCTTCCACTCTTGCCCGCGTCACCGCCCTGGCCGTCGGCATTGCCGGTGTCCTGGCCGTGGGCCACGTCAACGCTGCCGCCTTCCAGCTGAAGGAAAACAGCGCCAAGGGCCTCGGCCGCGCCTTCGCCGGTTCCGGCAGCGCCGCCGGCGACGCCTCGATCATGGCCGTCAACCCGGCCGGCATGCGCCAGCTCGAAGGCATGCAGGTCCAGGGCGACCTGAGCGCCATCAGCTTCTCGGCCAAGTTCAAGGGCACCGGCCGCAAGCCGACCGGCCAGCCGCAGACCGGCGGTGACGGCGGCGACGCCGGCATGATCGCCCCGGTCCCGGCCGCGTACTTCCACATGCCGATCGGCGAGCAGGCGCACTTCGGCGTCTCGCTGACCGCCCCGTTCGGCTTCAAGACCGACTATGACAATGGCTGGGTCGGCCGTTACAGCGGTCTGAAGACCGACATGAAGGCCATCGACTTGGGCTTCGCCGCGTCCTACGACGTCAACCCGTACGTGTCCTTCGGCGCGTCCGTGTTCGTCGAGCACCTGACCATCGAGCTGAGCAACCAGATCGACTTCGGCACCGCGCTGGCCCAGGCCCGCGTTCCGGGCTTCGCCCCGGGCAGCGCCGATGGCAAGCTGACCGTTGAAGGCGACAACAATGCCGTGGGCTGGACCGTCGGCGGCTTGTTCAGCCCCGATGAGAACACCCACATCGGCATCAGCTACCGCTCCAAGGTGGAGCACAAGATCACCGGCGGCGACGCCACCTTCGACGTGCCGCCGAACGCTGCCGCCGTGCTGGCCCGCGCCCAGCCGGGCAACTTCGTGAGCACCTCGGGCAAGGCCACGCTGACCCTGCCGGCCTCGGCCACCCTGAGCGTCACCCACAACGTCAACGACCGCTGGACCGTGATGGGTGATGTCACCCGTACCGCCTGGTCGACCGCGTTCGACCAGGTCACCATCGACTACGCCTCCAGCCAGCCCGATTCGGTGCTGGAGTTCGGCTACCGCGATACGACCTTCGTCTCGCTGGGTGCCGACTTCAAGCTGAGCGATACCGTGACCCTGCGTGGCGGTGTCGCGCTGGACCAGACCCCGACCACCAACGCACACCGCGACGTGCGCGTGCCGGACACCAGCCGCAAGTGGCTGTCGATGGGCGTGGGCTGGACCCCGTCGGCGAACACCGAATACAACTTCGGTTACACCCACCTGTTCACCAAGGATCCGGACGTGATCATCGGTGGCACCACCAACAACCAGGGCAACTCGCTGAACGGCAAGTACAAGGTCCGTGGCGACGTCCTGGCCGCTTCGTTCAACTACAAGTTCTGATCGAAGCAGCTGCACCGGTTGTTTGAATGGCGAAAGGCCCCGCGCAAGCGAGGCCTTTTGCTTGTTGGGCGCCATCAACGAAGTTGTCATCCCCTGCCAGGCTGACCAAATGCAATGACCGAGCAACCAATGGATCGTCGCTACAGGAAGAAGATGGACGCGTACTGGTCGCGCGAGGAGCGCAAGGCAGCGCTCAGGGTAGAGGACTGGGCGAGATCAGAGTGGTTCAACTACTCCCATACGCACCCGGATTGGTGGGGAAAAGGCAATAGATCCATTGAGGACCGCGTATCGGCGGCGAAGATTGCCATCCGATTGCTTGGCAGGTTGGACGAAGCGCTCCGCGAGCGCGAACTGAAGACGCAGTGTTGGGTCATGCTGTGCGCAGACACCGCCTATGATGCGGTGTTCGTGCACTCGCCGAATCCATACGAATCCGTTTTCCCTTATGTCTTCCCTGATGCACGTTGGGACCAGGATGTTCCGGAATGGCTGGAGCGGATTGTCTCAGCGGAACAATACGTCATCGGTGTCGGCGTGCGGGAAGACAAACCCTGTTACTTCATCCGCCCGCGGGGCGAAGCGTCCCATCAGGGGTAGGCGGCCTGAAGAAGTGCGTGCTCGATTGCTTCAACTGCGCAGCGCCGTCGACCAACAGCGCGGATCGTTGCGCACGGCCGGACACCGCTATGGATCTGATCCGCCGCCGCACGGACTTTTGGTATACCGCCCACGCAGGTGCAACGCGTACAATCCCGCACCGATCCGCGCATGGCGCGGGTCCTGACTGCTGACAAGGATCTGTATATGTCGTCTCTGCTTCTGCGCTCCGCGCTCGCTCTTGGCCTGGCCGGTCTCTCGCTGCCGGCGCTGGCTGCACCGGAGTTCGCCACCTGTTTTACGTTGACCCCGGGCCTGTCGTGGTCCACCAGTGATGAAACGCTGACCATCGAGAAGGCCACGTTCGCCGGCCAGCAGGCGATCAAGGTAAACAGTGCCGGCGGTGGTGTCGGTAGCGCCAGCTACTACGATGCGAGCGGCCGCCAGCTCCTCGGCCAGGAGCGCCTTGGTATGTCCGCCTGGGGTGGCGACGGTTCCAAGCCGGTGATGACCGACGTGTTCAAGCCCGCGCCGACGTTCCCGGCGAACGCCAAGCCGGGCGATCGTTTCGAAGTCAACGGCAAGGGCGAGCGCACGAACCATGCCGAAGACACCGTCGAGCCGATCGACTATGACGGCTTCTCCGACTACACCTTCGTCGGCTTCGAGGACGTGGAGGCGGAGGTCGGCTACCAGCCGCGTACCTTCAAGGACACCTGCCACGTCACCGCCACCTTCGAAGACAGCCGCATCGAGGCGTGGTACGCCGCCGGGTTCGGGCGCATCCGGTTCGAGCGCTACATGGGCAACGAGCTGCTGATGCGCGACGAGATCGAGTCGATCGAAGAGTAATACCCACAAAAAACCCCGCTTTCGCGGGGTTTTTCGTTCAACACAGGACGCCGGGAATCAGTCGCCCAGGGTCAGCAGCGAGGCATTGCCGCCGGCCGCCGTGGTGTTCACGGTGACGGTCTTTTCCGTGGCGAAGCGCAGCAGGTAGTGCGGACCGCCGGCCTTGGGGCCGGTGCCCGACAGGCCCTGGCCGCCGAACGGCTGCACGCCGACCACCGCACCGATCTGGTTGCGGTTGACGTACACGTTGCCGACGTTGATGCGCGAGGAGATGCGGTCGACGGTTTCATCGATGCGGGAATGCACGCCCAGGGTCAGGCCGTAGCCGGTCGCGTTGATCTGGTCGATCACCGCGTCGAGCTGATCGCCCTTCCAGCGGATCACGTGCAGCACGGGCCCGAAGATTTCCTTGTGCAGCTGGTCCAGGTTCTTCAGCTCGTACGCACGCGGCGCGAAGAAGGTGCCGTGCGCGGCGTCTTCGCCGAGCGTGGCAGCGGCGATCAGACGGGCGTCCTTCTCCATGCGTACCGCGTGATCCTTGAGGATCTGCAGCGCATCGGCATCGATCACCGGGCCGACGTCGGTGGACAGCAGGCCCGGGTCGCCGACCTTCAGTTCGGCCATCGCACCGGACAGCATGGTCATCACCTTGTCGGCGATGTCGTCCTGCACGAACAGCACGCGCGCGGCCGAGCAGCGCTGGCCGGCCGAGGTGAAGGCCGAACCGATCGCATCCTTGACCAGCTGTTCCGGCAGCGCCGAAGAGTCGGCGATGAAGGCGTTCTGGCCGCCGGTTTCGGCGATCAGCACACCGATCGCGGCGTCGCGTGCGGCCATCGCGCGGTTGATCGCACGGGCGGTGTCGGTCGAGCCCGTGAAGGCCACGCCGGCCACGCGCGGGTCGGCGGTCAGGGCCGCACCGACAGTGGCGCCGTCGCCCGGCAGGAACTGCAGCACGCCTTCCGGTACGCCGGCGTCGAGCAGCAGCTTCACCGCGTAATAGCCGATCAGGTTGGTCTGTTCGGCCGGCTTGGCGATCACACTGTTGCCGGCCGCCAGTGCAGCACCGACCTGGCCGAGGAAGATCGCCAGCGGGAAGTTCCACGGGCTGATGCAGACGAACACGCCACGGCCATGCAGCTGCAGCTCGTTGGATTCACCGGTCGGGCTCGGCAGCTTTTCGGCATGGCCGAACTGCTCGCGTGCCTGCTTGGCGTAGTAGCGCAGGAAGTCGACCGCTTCGCGCACTTCGGCGATGCCGTCGGGCAGGCTCTTGCCGGCTTCCTTGACGCACAGCGCCATGAACTCGGGCATGCGCGCTTCCAGCTGGTCGGCCGCGTGTTCCAGGATCGCGGCGCGGCTGGCGGCCGGCGTGCGGTTCCAGGTCGGCTGTGCGGCCACGGCATTGGCCAGCGCCTTCTCCACGGTGGCGCTGTCGGCCGGCTGCCACTGGCCGACGACCTGGCGGGTGTCGGCCGGGTTGGTCACGTTCAACAGCGCGCCGGTCGGGTTGGCACCCGGCACCAGCGGCGCGGCGTGCCAGGGCTTCACGGCGGCGTTGAGCTGCTCGGCCAGAGCGCGCAGATCGTTGTCGTTGGCGAGATTGACGCCCATGGAGTTCTTCCTGTCATGGTTCTGGCTGCGCAGCAGATCGACTGGCAGCGGGATTTTCGGGTGCGGGATGGACGCGAACGAGGAGACCACGTCCACCGGATCGCGGATCAGGTCGTCGATGGCGACGTTGTCGTCGGTGATGCGGTTGACGAAGCTGGAGTTGGCGCCGTTCTCGAGCAGACGACGCACCAGGTACGGCAGCAGGTCTTCATGCGAACCGACCGGCGCGTATACGCGGCACGGCACGTTCAGACGGTCGGCCGGCACCACTTCGGCGTACAGGTCGTCGCCCATGCCGTGCAGCTTCTGGTGCTCGTACTGACCGCCCTTGGCGATCGCCTGCACCGCCGCGATGGTGTGCGCGTTGTGCGTGGCGAACATCGGGTAGATCGCATCGCTGTGCGTGAACAGACGCTTGGCACAGGCCAGGTAGGACACGTCGGTGTTCTGCTTGCGGGTGAACACCGGATAGGCCGGCAGGCCCTCGATCTGTGCGCGCTTGATTTCCGCATCCCAGTACGCGCCCTTGACCAGGCGGACCTGCAGGCGACGACCGATGCGGCGGGCCAGGTCGGCCAGGTAATCGATCGTGTACGGGGTGCGCTTCTGGTACGACTGCACGACCACGCCGAAGCCTTCCCAGCCGGCCAGCGAGGCATCGCTGACCACGGTTTCGATGATGTCCAGCGACAGCTCCAGGCGGTCGGTTTCCTCGGCGTCGACGGTGCAGCCGATGCCATAGGACTTGGCCAGCTGCGCCAGTTCGAGCACGCCCGGGACCAGGTCGGCCATGACGCGTGCGCGCTTGGCGTGCTCGTAGCGCGGGTACAGCGCGGAGAGCTTGATCGAGATGCCCGGGGCCGAATTGACATCGCCGTCCGGACGGCCGCCGCGGGCCTTGTGGTCGCTACCGATCGAATGGATCGCGCGACGGTAGTCTTCCAGGTAACGCTTGGCGTCCTTCATGGTCAGCGCACCTTCGCCGAGCATGTCGAACGAATAGCGGTAGCTGGCGTTGTCGCCCTTGTGCGAGCGCGACAGCGCTTCGTCGATGGTGCGACCCATGACGAACTGGTGGCCCATGATCTTCATCGCCTGGCGCACGGCCAGGCGGATCACCGGCTCACCCACGCGGCCGATCAGGCGCTTGAACGCGCCCGGCACGTCAGCGCGGGTGGAATCGTTGATCTGGACCAGGCGGCCGGTCAGCATCAGGCCCCAGGTGGAGGCGTTGACCAGCACCGAGTCGCTGCCGCCCATGTGCTTCTTCCAGTCGGCATCACCGAGCTTGTCGCGGATCAGCTTGTCGGCGGTCTCCTGGTCCGGAATGCGCAGCAGGGCTTCGGCCACGCACATCAGCAGCACGCCTTCCTCGCTGCCCAGGTCGTACTGGCGCATGAAGGCTTCGATCGCGCCCTGGTCCTGGGCACGCACGCGCACGCGCTTGACCAGGTCGGCGGCAGTGGCCTGCACCTTGGCCTGCTCGGCGGCCGGCAGGCGTGCCTGCTCGAGCAGCTCGCGCACATGGGTGGCCTCGTCCTTCAACCAGGCATCGGTGATCGCCTGGCGGAACGCATTGGGAACGGCCGGCAGCTCGGGGGACAGCAGCGGCGGGCGGGCGGCGCCGGACGATGCCGGGGCAGGGGGAAGGACAGAGGATGCAGTCATGCCGGTCGGCTCGTGGAGAACTTGACCATTTTAATCGTTTTTTGGGCGAGTCAAGTGCTTTCCGTGGCAGTCCGCATCCAGCGCATAGCCTTTCATACAGGGGGATTCGGCGGATTCGACCCGCCTGCCATTTATTGTGCTGTTTTCGTCAAAACGGCCGCCGCAGTCGATGCTGTATTGCACCATTCCTAAAACTGTGAATGGACCCTTGCTACTCGCTGGAGAGCAGGGCTACCATCGAGACGTTTCCCGCGGCAGGAAAAACGCGGTTGCGACATGATCGAGGTGCTCATCGCTCCGGACGGATCAGGGACGCAACTGCGGCTGCGTCCCCCACGGGCGCTCGATGCCCGGCAGTTCGTCCTGTTGTTTGTGGTGTTGGCGGGGGTGATGTGGCTGGCGGCCGGCCTGGGCTGGTTCACCGGCAACGTATTCGCCCCCGTGTTTGCTCTGCTGTACAGCGCGTTGCTGGCAGTGGCGCTGCGCACGGTGTGGCGCAGTGGAGAACGGCAGGAAGAGATCCGGGTAGTGCCGGCGTGCGTGGAAGTGATTCCCGCACCCGGGCATTCGCCGGTGTTCAGCGCGCACCCGCACTGGGTGAGGCTGATCGCCGATGAACGCAGAGTCCGGCTGGCATCCAGCGGTAGGCAGGTGGACGTGGGGAGTTTCCTCGCACCGGCCGAACGCCAGGTACTGGCTCAGAAACTAGAAGGCTTGCTCGCGGCCAATGACGGCCGCAACCGACGACGCTAAGGGTCTAGGCAATGAAGCAATGCAGAAAGTGGGGCAGGACGTTCGGGAAGACAGTGTTGAGCGGGGTCGCGCTGCTGGCGCCGGCCATGGCGTGGGCCCAGGCGGCCGACCCCAAACCGTGGCAGTTGAACATGGGCAAGGGGGTGACCCAGAGCTCGCGGTTGGCGTGGGAGTCCAACCTGTTCTCGCTGTGGGTCTGTACCGTGATCGGGGTGCTGGTGTTCGGCGCGCTGTTCTACGCGATCTTCAAGTTCCGCAAATCCAAGGGCGCGGTCGCCGCCACCTTCAGCCACAACACGAAGGCCGAGGTCATCTGGACCGTGATCCCGGTGATCATCCTGGTGGTGATGGCATGGCCGGCCACGGCCAACCTGATCAAGTTCTACGACACCCGCGATTCGGAAATGACCGTCAAGGTCACCGGCTATCAGTGGATGTGGAAGTACGAATACCTCGGCGAGAACGTCAGCTTCACCAGCCGCCTGGACCGTGAGTCCGACCGCGTGCGCCAGAGTGGCGTCGTGCCGACCCGCGACAGCCATCCGCACTACCTGCTGGATGTCGACAACCGTCTGGTGCTGCCGGTCGATACCAAGGTGCGCTTCGTGATCACCTCCGACGACGTCATCCACGCGTGGTGGGTGCCGGCGCTGGGCTGGAAGCAGGATGCGATCCCCGGCTTCATCAACGAGGCCTGGACCAACATCGAGCAGGTCGGCGTGTACCGCGGCCAGTGCGCCGAGCTGTGCGGCAAGGACCATGGCTTCATGCCGATCGTGGTCGAGGCGGTCTCCAAGGAGGACTACCAGAAGTGGCTGGCCTCGAAGAAGCCTGCCCCGGCACCCGCACCCGAGGCGGCTCCGGCCCCTGCGCCGGCCGCCCCGGCCGAGGCCACCCCGGCACCGGCCAGCGAGCCGGCCGCTGCAGCAACAGACAGCAACGCCTGAAATCGAGCCGCGTCCGCCAGCCGGCGGATGCGGGTACCACCGGATACAGTGAGGTGTAGTTGCGATGGCGCATTCCGCAGTTGACCACGACGGGCATCACGGGCATCAGCAGGGGTTCTTCGAGCGTTGGTTCTTCTCGACCAACCACAAGGACATCGGCACGCTCTACCTGCTTTTCAGCTTCATCATGTTCATCATCGGCGCGGCGATGAGCGTGATCATCCGCGCTGAGCTGGCGCAACCGGGCCTGCAGTTCGTCAAGCCCGAGTTCTTCAACCAGATGACCACCGTGCATGCGCTGGTGATGATCTTCGGTGGGGTGATGCCGGCCTTCGTCGGCCTGGCCAACTGGATGATCCCGCTGCAGATCGGCGCGCCGGACATGGCCCTGCCGCGCATGAACAACTGGTCGTTCTGGCTGCTGCCGGTGGCCTTCAGCCTGCTGCTGCTGACCCTGTTCCTGCCGGGCGGCGCCCCCGCCGGTGGCTGGACGCTGTACCCCCCGCTGTCGCTGCAGGGTGGCTACAACGTGGCCTTCAGCGTGTTCGCCATCCACGTGGCCGGCATCAGCTCGATCATGGGGGCGATCAACATCATCGCCACCGTGCTCAACATGCGCGCCCCCGGGATCGACCTGCTGAAGATGCCGATCTTCTGCTGGGCCTGGCTGATCACCGCGTTCCTGCTGATCGCGGTGATGCCGGTGCTCGCCGGTGCGGTGACGATGCTGCTCACCGACAAGTTCTTCGGGACCAGCTTCTTCAATGCCGCCGGTGGCGGTGACCCGGTGATGTACCAGCACATCTTCTGGTTCTTCGGGCACCCGGAGGTCTACATCATGATCCTGCCGGCGTTCGGCGTGGTCAGCGAGATCATCCCGACCTTCAGCCGCAAGCCGCTGTTCGGTTACCAGGCCATGGTCTACGCGATCGCCGCGATCGCCTTCCTGTCCTTCATCGTCTGGGCCCACCACATGTTCACCGTGGGCATGCCGCTGGGCGGCGAGATCTACTTCATGTTCGCCACGATGCTCATCTCCATCCCGACCGGGGTGAAGGTGTTCAACTGGGTCAGCACCATGTGGCGCGGCTCGCTCACCTTCGAAGCGCCGATGCTGTGGGCCGTGGCGTTCGTGATCCTGTTCACCATCGGAGGCTTCTCCGGCCTGATGCTGGCGATCGTGGTGGCCGACTTCCAGTACCACGACACCTATTTCGTGGTCGCGCACTTCCACTACGTGCTGGTCACCGGTGCGGTGTTCGGGTTGATCGCCGCGGTGTACTACTGGTGGCCGAAGTGGACCGGGCGCATGTACAGCGAAACCTGGGCCAAGGTGCATTTCTGGTGGTCGATCGTGTTCGTGAACCTGCTGTTCTTCCCGCAGCATTTCCTCGGCCTGGCCGGCATGCCGCGACGCATCCCCGATTACAGCGTGGCCTTCGCCGACTGGAACCTGATCAGCTCGATCGGTGCGTTCGGCATGTTCGTCACGCCCTTCATGATGGCCGCGATCCTGTGGCACTCGCTGCGCCACGGCGCGAAGGCCGCCGACCGCTGCTGGGAAGGCGCACGTGGCCTGGAGTGGACGATTCCCTCGCCCGCACCGGCGCACACCTTCACCACGCCGCCGACCATCCGTCCGGGTGATCTGGCCCATGACGACATCACCCATTGAGGCCGCTCATGACCAGCACGACCCGCACGCCGGATGAGCAGGCCCTGCAGCGTCGCCGCGCGCATCGCACCGCGTGGGCGGTCGGCATCGTCGCGGTGATGGTCTATGCCGGCTTCATCCTCAGCGGGGTGATCGGGCGATGAGCGATCCGCGCCCGGCCGCCCCCGCACGTCATGCGGGCCTGCCCCGCCTGATCGGGGTGGCGCTGGCGGTATTCGTGCTGACCTTCTCGCTGGTGCCGCTGTACCGCATCGCCTGCGAAAAGGTGTTCGGCGTGCGCCTGGAACGGGGCCCCGGCGCCGCTGCGTCCACGGCGGCGACCACCGGCAAGCGCACGGTGCGGGTCGAGTTCGATGGCGGGGTGAATTCCAAGCTGCCCTGGGCCTTCCATCCCGAGCAGCTGACGATGGACGTGGTGCCCGGCGAGCTCAACGAAGCGCTGTACTTCGCGCGCAATGACAGTGACCGCGCGCTGGTCGGCAGCGCGGTGCCCTCGGTGGCGCCGGCCAAGGCGTCGGGCTACTTCAGCAAGACCGAGTGCTTCTGCTTCACCGCGCAGACCCTGCAGGCCGGTGAGAAGCGCGACATGCCGGTGCGCTTCATCGTCGATCCCGACCTGCCGGCCAACATCACCACGATCACCCTGTCCTACACCTTCTACAAGAACGACGCCTTGTCCGCGGAGCTGGCCCCGGCCAGCCTGCCGACCGGCGCGCGTGCAGCTCCCTGATCCGGACCGGACCCAAGACCATGGCCCAGCAAAGCCCCGATGCGAACGTGTACTTCGTGCCCACGCACAGCAAATGGCCGTTCATCGGTTCCATCGCGATGATGGTGACCATGGTCGGCGTGGCCAGCTGGCTCAACGATTCGGGCTGGGGCAAGTGGACCTTCTACGCCGGTATCGCGATGCTGGTGCTGACCCTGTTCTGGTGGTTCAGCGACGTGGTGCGCGAATCGCAGGCCGGCAGCTACAACCGCCAGGTGGACGGCTCGTTCCGGATGGGGATGGTGTGGTTCATCTTCTCGGAAGTGATGTTCTTCGGCGCGTTCTTCGGGGCGCTGTTCTACACCCGCAACCTGGGCCTGCCGTGGCTGGGCGGTGCGGGCGACGGGGTGATGACCAACGAGTTGTTGTGGGACGGCTATTCGGCGGCATGGCCGACCAATGGCCCCGGCGCGATCGGTGGGCACTTCCAGACCATCCCGGCCTGGGGCCTGCCGCTGATCAACACGCTGATCCTGCTGACCTCCGGCGTCACCCTGACCATCGCGCATCACGCGCTCAAGGCCGGGCACCGCCGCCAGCTGCTGGTCTGGCTGGGCATCACCGTGCTGCTCGGCGTGGGCTTCCTCACCCTGCAGGCGGAGGAGTACATCCACGCCTACAAGGAACTCAACCTCACCCTGGGCTCGGGCATCTATGGCTCGACCTTCTTCATGCTCACCGGCTTCCACGGCGTGCACGTGCTGCTCGGCACGATCATGCTGGCGGTGATGTGGCTGCGCTCGTCGAAAGGGCATTTCACCCGCGACAACCACTTCGGCTTCGAAGCCGCCGCGTGGTACTGGCACTTTGTCGACGTGGTGTGGCTGATGCTGTTCCTGTTCGTCTACGTGCTGTAGCGTCGGCGCGACGTCCCGCCGCATCGACGCCGGTGCGGCCTCAGCCGCCGATGCCGTGGGGCTTGATCCAACCGCTGTAGATGCCGATGACCACCAGTACGATCAGCGCCACCGACACCGCGATGCGGCGGGTGAGGGCATTGACGGTGCGCTTGGTCTGGCCGCGATCGACCAGCAGGTAATACAGCCCGGCGCCCAGATTCCAGACGATGACGATCAGAAACGCGATTACCAGCAGGGTTTTCAACGAATCATTCATGCGCGGCTCGATGGCGTGGCGGGTGTGCCTATATCACCGCGTTTTGCCGGCGTTGTCATGATGCGCAAGCACACACGCCTGATCGGCTGGATCGCCGCGCTGCTCGTCATCCTCGCGTTCTGCCAGCTGGGCCGCTGGCAACTGCAGCGCATGCATGAGAAAGAGGCGCTGCTGGCCCAGCAGGTGCCCGCGCGCGCGCAGTCGCTCACGCTGCGCCAGGCCCAGACCGCGCCGCCGCGGCTGCGCTGGGTGGAGGATCGCGGTCGCTTCCTGCCCGGCACGATCCTGCTCGACAACCAGACCCGCGAAGGCCGCGCCGGGATCAAGGTCTATCAGCCGTTCCAGAGTGATGACGGCGCACAGGTGCTGGTCGATCTCGGCTGGCTGCCGATGCCGCCTGATCGGGTGGTGCCGTCGATCACCCCGCGTACCGGCCACACGGCCATCAGCGGCCTGCTGGCGCCACCCCCGGCCACCGGCCTGGCCCTGGGGCCGGCGCTGTCGCCGGTACCGCAGGCGGGCGTGTGGCTGGCCAGCCGGATGCCACCCGATGACATGGCCCGAGCGCTGTCGCTGCCGCCGGGCAGCCTGGTGGTGCGCGTGCTGCGGCTGGATCCGGCGCTGCCTGGTGGTTACGCGCGCGATCTGGAGCTGCTGCCCAATACCCTGCCGCCCAGTCGCCATCTCGGCTACGCCGTGCAATGGTTCGGGCTGGCGTTGACCGTGCTGGTGGTCGCGCTGGTCCTGGAATTCCGTCGCCATCGCCGCCGGCGTGGCACTCCCCGGCGCTGACCGGCTCAACATGAGAAAATGCCGCCCATGAATGCCACTTCCCCGGCACGGCTGCCGTCCCGTTCACGCGGCCGCTGGACCCTGATCGCGTTGTTCGGCGTGTTCTTCGGCGCCATGGCGCTGGCGGGCGTGCTGCGCTTCTCCGGCTGGCAGCCGACCTCGCACCGCAATACCGGGGCGCTGCTGCAGCCGCCGGCCGATCTGCGCGCGCTGCCGCCCACCCTGGCCGATGGTCAGCCGTACCCGTGGAACCCGAACGATCGCACCTGGCGGATCCTCGTTGCCCCGTCTGCCAGCTGTACCAGCGAGTGCGTCACTTTGTCGCAGGGATTGGGCAAGGTGTGGCAGCTGTTCGGCCATAACGCCGATAATGTCGAGATCCTGTGGCTGGGCACGCCGCCGGCCGAGGTCCAGGGCATGCCCGCACTGCGCGCGCTGCGCGCCCAACCGGACCTGCGTGCCGCTTTGCCCGCCGTGGATGACGCCGCCGGCACGCCTGTGTATGTGATCGATCCCAATGGATTCGTGATCATGCGGTACGCGCCGGGATTCGATATGGCCGGTCTGCGCAAAGACCTGGCCACGCTGCTGAAACTGAAGTGAGTTCCGTTTAGATGAGCCTCTCCGCACGCCCGGTGCTGCACCGCAATTTCCACCGTCTGGCGTGGTTTGCGCTGATCATGACCGCCAGCACGATCATGTTCGGTTCGTTCGTGCGTCTGTCCGATGCGGGCCTGAGCTGCCCGGACTGGCCGACCTGCTATGGCCGCGTCACCTGGCCGCAGCACGCCGCGGACGTCATCGGCCACGAGGCCGCCAAGATCCGCCCGCTGGAGACGCACAAGGCGTGGCGCGAGCAGGTGCACCGTTTCCTGGCCGGCGCACTCGGCATCGAGATCCTCACCTTGGCGCTGCTGGCCACGCGCCGTCGTCGCTGGGGCAGCACCGCGGTGATCACCGCCTGTGTGCTGGTGGCGACCGGCATACCGCTGTACATGATGGGGATGCACGTTCCGGCGAGCATCCTGGCGATCATCGGCGAGGCGATCCTGCTGATCGCCGCACTGCGATGGACAAACATCGACCTGGCCCGCGCGGCCTTGTTGACGCTGGCGGTAGTGATCTTCCAGGCGCTGCTCGGCATGTGGACGGTCACCTGGCTGCTCAAGCCGATCGTGGTGATGGGCCATCTGCTCGGCGGCATGCTGATGTTCGGCCTGCTGGTGTGGATGGCGTGGCGCGCCACGCACATGCCGATCACCCTGGCCGAAGCGCCGAAGCTGAAATGGCTGATCCGCGCCGGCGTGGCCGTGCTGGTCGCGCAGATCGCCCTCGGCGGCTGGGTCAGCGCCAACTACGCCGCACTCGCCTGCGGTGGCGGCAGCGCCTCGCTGGACAACTTCCCGCGCTGCGTCAGCCAGTGGTGGCCGCCGCATGACTTCAAGGAAGGCTTCACTCTGTGGCGCGGCATCGGCGTGGATTACGAAGGGGGCGTGCTCGATGGCGCGTCGCGCATCGCGATCCAGATGGCGCACCGCTTGATGGCGATCGTGGTGGCCGTCTACCTGCTGTGGCTGTCCGTGCGCCTGTTCCGCCTGCCGAGCATGCGCGGCTGGGCGAGCGCATTGGGCCTGCTGGTGGTGCTGCAGATCAGCCTGGGCATCCTCAATGTGAAGCTGGCGGTGCCGCTGGAAGTGGCCGTCGCGCACAGCGGTGGCGCCGTGGCGCTGTTGTTCGTACTGGTGACGCTGCTGGCGCGCCTGCGTGCGCCGGATGCGGATGGTGGCAAGGCCAGCGCTGCGTCCCCTGCCGTGCAGGCAGGCTGACGGCATGGCCAGTTACCGTCAGTACTGGGATCTGACCAAGCCCAAGGTCGTCGCCCTGATCGTGTTCACCGCGCTGGTGGGCATGTTCCTGGCCATCCCCGGCGTGCCCACCGCGCAGCAGGCGCTGGACGGCGCCCTCGGCTTCCTCGGCATCTGGCTGGCCGCCTCGGCCGCCGCGGCGATCAACCAGCTGCTGGACGCGCGCATCGATGCGCAGATGGCGCGCACCTCGTGGCGCCCGCTGGTGGTGGGCAAGGTCAAGCCCTGGCAGGTACTGGTCTTCGCCGGCCTGCTGATCGCGCTGTCGATGACGATCCTGGTGGTGTGGGTCAACGTGATCACCGCCGTGCTCACCTTCGCCTCGCTAATCGGTTACGCGGTGATCTACACCGTGTACCTCAAGCGCGCGACTTCGCAGAACATCGTCATCGGCGGCCTCGCCGGCGCCACCCCGCCGATGCTCGGCTGGGCCTCGATCACCGGCATGCAGGGCCCGTGGGACTGGGCCTACGCGTCGCTGCTGGTGTTGATCATCTTCATCTGGACCCCGCCGCACTTCTGGGCGCTGGCGATCTTCCGCCGCGAGGATTACGCCAAGGCGGAAATCCCGATGCTGCCGGTGACCCATGGCGTGGCGTATACCCGCAAGTCGATCATGGTCTATTCGATCGCACTGGCCATCGTCAGCATCCTGCCGGTCGTGTTCGGCATGAGCGGCATGTTCTACCTCGGCGGCGCGATCGTGCTCAACGCGGTCTTCCTCTGGTACGCCTGGCGCATGCTCAACCCGCCGGACGAACTGTTCTCGATGAAGATGTTCGGCTACTCCATCGTCTACCTGATGGCGTTGTTCGCCTTCCTGATGGTGGACCACTGGATGCTGCCCTGGTTGTAGGGTGCCGTGCCGACCAACGGTCGGTACCTACCGGGGCGGTGATGGCGCTCGCGTCCCCACCCGCGGTAGGTCACGACCGTTGGTCGTGACGCGCGCAGGCGCGGTGTGCGCTCAGTCCTGCGGCTCCACCGGATCACGCGCATACCGCTGCGCGATCATCGCGCAGACGATCAGCTGGATCTGGTGGTAGATCATGATCGGCAGCACGATCGCACCGAGGCTGCCGCCGGCGAACAGCACCTTCGCGATCGGTACGCCGGTGGCCAGGCTCTTCTTGGAGCCGCAGAACAGGATGGTGATTTCATCCTCGCGGTTGAAGCCCAACCGGCGTGCGATGAAACGGATCAGCGGCATCGCGATGCCGAGCAGCACTGCTGCCACCACCGCCACGCTCACCAGCGACAGCAGCGGGGTCTTGCTCCACAGTCCTTCGCTGACGGCTTCGCCGAAGGCGGAGTAGACCACCAGCAGGATCGTGCCCTGGTCGGTGTAGCGCAGCAGCGCGCGCTGCTTCTCCACCCAGCGGGCGATCCACGGGCGCAGCAGGTGGCCGGCCACGAACGGCACCAGCAGCTGCAGCATGATGCTGATGATGGCCTGGCCGGGGTTGTGCATGCCGCCCTCGGTGCCGGCCAGCAGGGCCAGCAGCAGCGGGGTCAGGAACACGCCCAGGATGCTCGACAGCGAGGCGCTGCATACGGCCGCCGGCACGTTGCCGCGCGCGATCGAGGTGAACGCGATCGAGGACTGCACGGTGGACGGCAGCGCGCACAGGAACAGCACGCCGATGTAGAGCTCCGGGGTCAGCAGCCAGCCATCCAGCGGTTTGAACATCAGCCCCAGCAGCGGGAACAGCACGAAGGTGCAGGCCAAGATGGTCAGGTGCAGGCGCCAGTGCAGCAGGCCGGCGACGATCGACTCCCGTGGCAGGCGGGCGCCGTGCAGGAAGAACAGCGCGGCGATGGCGACGTCGGTGACATCGTCGAGCACCATCGCGGCGGCACCGTGCATCGGCAGGAAGGACGCCAGCAGCACGGTGCAGAGCAGGGCGAGGGTGAAGTTGTCCGGTCGCAGGCGCGACCACCAGCGGGTCATGGTGGGCAGGCTCCTGTAGAGCAGGGAAGTAAGCGGGGGAAGAAGGGCAGGGTCAACGCGCGGCGTCCTGCTCCAGCAGGACACGGGTCGGTGCTTCCAGCGAGGTCATGCCGGCGGCGCGGCCGAACGTGAGTGCGTCATCCACCGAGGCGCCCTCGCGTGCCTGCAGCAGTGCCAGCAGCGCACCGGCGCGGTTGCCGGAGGCACAGTGCAGCAGCACCGGCCCCTGGCTCTGTGCGAGCGCGGTACGCAGGGCCTGCGCATTGGCCTCGGTCAGGCCGGCGGCACCGGCAACCGGGATGCGCACGTAGCGAAGGCCGAGGCGTTCGGCAGCGGCGGTTTCATCGAAGCCACGCGCTTCGTCGGGCTGGCGCAGGTCGATCAGGGTGGTGACCCCGGCCGCGGCGGCCTGCTGCAGCTCAGCGGCACTGGGCTGCCCGGCGGTGTAGAGCTGCGGTCGTGGCTGCGCGAACGGCAGTTCCCCTGCCGCGGCGGGCAGGACCAGCGCGAACAGCGCAGCGAAGATGCCAAGGCGAAGCAGGCGGACGATCGATGCGGCAGGATTCACGATGTGGGAAGCCACGACTGCTCCGTCGGTCAGAAGCGGATGGTGCTGCGCGCCTTGAGCAGTTCGCGCAGCTCGTACTTGTCAGTATCGTCCAGACCCTGCTGGCTCTGCTTTGCCTGAAGCTCATCGAGGCGTTGCATCAGCAGCTGTTTCTCCAGCTGGGCAACCGCGTCATGCAGCTCCTGGGTCCACATCGCCTCATCGCCGGGCAGGGTCTGCGCGGCCAGCTTGTGCAGTGATTCCTGCTCCTCGCGGCCCTCGAAGTGCTCCAGCAGCGCGCCCGTGCTGATATCCGGGCGCTGCTCGACCAGGGTCAGCAGCTCGGTCAGCAGATCGATGCCGGGCAGGCGCAGGCCGGTGAAATGGTGGCCCTCCAGCGTCATCGCCAGCGAGGGCTGCTGGAGCAGGATCGCGATGGCTGCGCGCACCAGGCTGCGGCGCTGTGCCGGCGCCACCGCGCGCTGTGGTTGGCGCGAGGGCTGCGCGGACGCGCTCGGCTTGGCACCCAGGCCGGTCAGCGTGGTCAGCTGCTGCTTCATCAGGTCGCCGAAGGCGCCATCGGGAATCTGCGCCAGCATCGGCTTGGCCCGTTCGGCCAGGCGTGCCTTGCCGTCGAGCGTGCCCATGTTGACTTCACGGGTGAGCTCGTCGAAGAAGAACTGCGACAGCGGCGTGGCCTGCTGCAGGCGTGCATCGAAGCCCTCGCGGCCTTCCTTGCGCACGATGGTGTCCGGGTCTTCGCCATCGGGCAGGAACAGGAAGAAGGCCTGGCGGCCGTCCTTCATGCGCGGCAGCACCGACTCCAGCGCACGCCAGCCGGCGCGACGACCGGCGGCATCGCCATCGAAGCAGAAGAACACGTCCGGCGCGTTGCGGAACAGCAGCTCGGCGTGGTCCGGCGTGGTCGCCGTGCCCAGCGTGGCCACCGCCTGGGTGACGCCGAACTGGAACAGCGAGACCACGTCCATGTAGCCCTCGACCACGATCAGCCGCTCGATCTTCTGGTTGGCCTGGCGCACCTGCCACAGGCCGTACAGCTCGCGGCCCTTGTGGAACAGCGCGGTCTCGGGTGAGTTGAGGTACTTCGGGCCGTCATCTTTCTCCATCACACGGCCGCCGTACGCGATCACGCGGCCACGGCGGTCGAAGATCGGGAACATCACCCGGTCGCGGAACTTGTCGTAGACGTGGCCGCGATCGTTCTTGGAGAACAGGCCGGCGCGGTCGAGCAGCTTCATCCGCCGCTCGTCCTTGCCCAGCGCATCCTTCAGCGCGCTGTAGCCGTCCGGTGCGTAACCGATGGCGAAGCGCTCGCGGTTCTCTTCATCGACACCGCGCTGGTCCAGGTAGGCGCGCGCCTTGTCGCTGCCCTTCAGCGCGGTCTGGAAGAACCGCGTGGCCGCATCCAGCGCCGAGTACAGATCACGGCTGTCGTCCTGCTGCTGCGCGGTGCGCGGCTGGGTGTCGCGCGGCACTTCCATGCCGACGCGCTTGGCCAGCTCATCGACCGCGTCGAGAAACTCGAGGCGGTCGTAGTTCATCAGGAAGCTGATCGCCGTGCCATGCGCGCCGCAGCCGAAGCAGTGATAGAACTGCTTGGTCGGCGAGACCGTGAACGACGCCGAACGCTCGTCATGGAACGGGCAGCGTGCCGCATATTCCTTGCCCTGGCGCTTCAACGGCACGCGGCTGCCCACTACCTCGACAATGTCGGAGCGGGCCAGCAGGTCGTCGATGAATGCGTCGGGGATACGGGCCATGGGCAGCAGGCAGGGGCATGGCCGGTCACGGCCACGCGCGGAAGCGGGGGTACCGCTAGTCTACTAGGTGCCGGCCGGTTCGCCCGGTTTCGGCGGCTCGACACCGGCCTGGGCCAGGTAGGCGTGGGCGCGCAGGCGCTCGTCGATCACCGAAGTCATCAACGCACCGACGAAGAACACCACGGTGGCGTAGTAGATCCAGACCAGCGAGATCACCAGGGCGCCCATCGAGCCATACGCGCTGCCGGGCGCAACCGTGGCGATGTACAGGCCGATGCCATAGCGGCCCAGTGCGAACAGGGCGGAGGTGATCGCACCGCCGATGAAGGCCTGCCGCCACGCCACGCGGCGGTCGGGCAGGTAGTGGTAGAGGAAGGCAAAGCCCACGGTGTAAAGCGCCAGGCTGGTCAGGTAGCCGATCGCCGGCAGCACCGAGGGCAGGTGCGCGAAGACGACCTGCAGCATGGTCGTCGCGGTCATCGACAGGATCAGCAGGAAGCCCAGCGCCAGCACCACGCCGAACGAGAACACGCGCTTGCGCAGCCACGGCACGATGCCGTCCAGGCGCTCGCCGCTGGTGTTGAAGATCAGGTTCAGGGCGTTCTGCAGCTGGGCGAACACCGCCGTGGCACCGATGAACAGCAGCAGCGTGCTCCACACGCCTGCCAGCGTGCCGATGTCCGGCTGGTTGTTGGCATTGCTGAGCACGGTCTCCGCCACCGAGGCGGCACTGGTGCCGGCCACATCGTTGATCTGGCCCAGCAGCGCCTCCTGCGCGGGCGGGTACAGCGAGGCCGTCAGCCACAGCAGCAGGACCAGCAGCGGCGCCATGGAGAGCAGGGCGTAGAAAGCCAGCGCGGCGGCCTGCGTCATGACGTCCGCATCGATGAAGCGGCGCAGCAGCACGGCAGGAAAGCTCTTCTCCAGCCGCGCCATGTGCTTGCGGACCTTGGACAGGGAGTGGCTTGGCGAGTGCATTGACGGCGTCGGATCGGGGCGAGGCCCCCGTTCTAGCAAATCGCCGGGCTGCAGCGGGTGAAGTGGTCCGGTCACGGCGTGGCCTTGACGGATATCGCGCTATTCTTCTGCCCGGTTTTCCACCTTCACAGCAGAAAGGACGCTTCATGAAAGGAATGGTCTACACGACGATGGTGCTGTTGGCGGCCGCAGGGCCGGCGGCGGCTTCCCCGGCCTGCGAAAAGGCCTTCAAGACGGTAGGGGATCCGCGCAACGGCGCGCTGTACATGGCCGATCTCACCGTACCGGGGTTGAAGGTACAGAGTGCGCTGGATCAGCTGCGCAAGATCGGCGGTGATGACAAGTTCGAGGTCGGCGGCCAGTTGGTGGACGGCGACAGCGGCGACCAGTACCTGGTCCAGCGCGAAGGGCTGCGCACCCCGCTGGTGATGGTCGCCACCGCCGACCGCACCGGCCGCGTCACCTTGGCCACCAAGCTCGCCCGCGGCCAGTCGGTCGACGCGCAGGCGGCAAAGCAGTCGATGTGCGAGATGCTGGGCAAGCTCAAGGGTGGCAGCCAGGGCGACACGCTCGCGGCGGCGGCTCGCGCCCAGTACCCGATGCCGGCCGTCGAGGCGGTGGCTGCCCCGGACCTGTCCAAGAAGATGGGCAAGGAAGTGAAGGACACGATGGCGCTGTACCGCAGTGCCGGTGCCTTCAAGGATATGTTGCTGGGTACCACCACCAACAAGGAAGACAAGGGCGACCGCTCGGCGACCTTCCTGCCGCTGTACGCGAAGTACGTGGGGCGGCGCTATCAGATCGACGGCCAGATCTATACGGTCAACACCAACACGTATTCGACCAAGCCCGGCGACGTCGGCTCGATCAACTATCTGGTCACCCCGACCCGCGGCCTGCTGCGCGTCCGCCAGAACGATACGTTCAACAGCAACAACTACACCATCCGCTGCGAATTCGCGTCGGACCAGGCCGCCAACTTCACCATGCTGCGCGAGCGCGACTGGGCCAAGCTGGAAGGCGAGATCAGCTCGATCGAGGAAAGCTCGATGACGCTGCGCAACTGTCGCCAGGCCACGTAACACCGCACCTGCTGAAACGGAAAAGGCCCGCATGATGCGGGCCTTTTCACTGCGGCATGGCGGCGGGATCAGCCGGCCAGCTGCTGCTTGACCAGCTTGGACACCAGGCCCATGTCGGCCTGGCCGGCCAGACGCGGCTTCAGCGCGCCCATCAGCTTGCCGATGTCGGCCGGGGTGGTCGCACCGGTTTCAGCGATGGCGGCCTGGATGGCGGCCACGATCTCGGCCTCGCCCAGCTTGGCCGGCAGGTACTGGTCGATCACCACGATTTCCTCGCGCTCGATCACGGCCAGGTCTTCGCGATTGGCGGCTTCGAACTGGGTGACCGAGTCCTTGCGCTGCTTGACCATCTTCTCCAGCACGGCGAGCACGGCGGCGTCGTCCAGCTCGATGCGCTCGTCGACTTCGCGCTGCTTGATCGCGGCGTTCATCAGGCGGATCACGCCCAGGCGGTGCTTCTCGCCGGCCTTCATGGCGGCCTTCATGTCATCGGTGAGCTGCTGCTTCAGGCTCATGGGAACACCTCGTGTCGGTGGAAAAGGAAAGCGGGGCGCCGAAGCGCTGGAACGCAAAAAGCCGGTAACGCTCGCGCGTTCCGGCTTCGGCTCCGTCACGACAGGCCAAGGCCTGCCGTATCGAAGTTGCGTCCGATCAGTACAGGCGCTGACGCTTGGTGACGTCGCGCGACGAACGGCGCAGCTGACGCTTCACAGCAGCGGCAGCCTTACGCTTACGCTCCTGGGTCGGCTTTTCATAGAACTCGCGCTTGCGGGTTTCGGCCAGCACGCCGGCCTTTTCGCAGGTGCGCTTGAAGCGACGGAGCGCAAACTCGAAGGGCTCGTTCTCGCGGACTTTAACGCTGGGCATGGAATCTCCGGGACACAGTAGAACCGGGTCTCGCCCGGTGAGAGCCGCACATTATAGCGGCGAGAAAAGAAGTTGCAACCCACCCCGGCGAACTTCTTGGCCACGGGTGATGCAGAGACAGGCCAGCGTACGTCTGCCGGGGCCTGAAGAGGTCCATAATACCCCGTATGCGAGTCCTTGGTATCGAATCTTCCTGCGATGAGTCCGGCGTGGCGGTGTATGACACTTCCCTGTCCGGGATCGACGCCCTGCGCGCCCATGCGGTCTACAGCCAGATCGCCCTTCACGCCGAGTACGGCGGGGTGGTGCCCGAGCTGGCCAGCCGCGACCACGTGCGCAAGCTGCTGCCGCTGATCCGGCAGACCCTGGCCGAGGCCGGCATGACGGTCGCCGACATCGATGGGGTGGCCTATACGGCCGGCCCCGGGCTGGTCGGCGCGCTGCTGGTAGGGGCGGGCGTGGCCCGTTCGCTGGCCTGGGCGCTGGAGGTGCCGGCGGTCGGTGTACATCATATGGAGGGCCATCTGCTGGCCCCGCTGATGGAAGACGACCCGCCGCAGGCGCCGTTCGTGGCCCTGCTGGTGTCCGGCGGGCATACCCAGCTGGTGGCGGTGGACCGGATCGGCCAGTACCGCCTGCTGGGCGAGACCCTGGACGATGCCGCCGGCGAGGCCTTCGACAAGACCGCCAAGCTGATGGGCCTGCCGTATCCGGGCGGCCCGCAGCTGGCCGCGCTGGCCGAGCGCGGCACCCCGGGCCGGTTCAAGTTCACGCGCCCGATGACCGATCGCCCGGGGCTGGATTTCAGCTTCTCCGGGTTGAAGACCCAGGTCCTGCTGGCCTGGCGCGACAGTGACCAGAGCGAGCAGACCCGCGCCGATATCGCGCGGGGCTTTGAAGATGCCGTGGTCGACACCCTGGCGATCAAGTGCGAGCGCGCGCTGGATGCGGCGGGCACCGATGTGATCGTGGTGGCCGGCGGGGTGGGGGCCAACAAGCGCCTGCGCGCCAAGCTGCAGCAGATGGCCGCCCGCCGCGGTGGGCGTGCCTGCTTCCCGCGCCCGGCGCTGTGCACCGACAACGGCGCGATGATCGCCTTCGCCGGTGCCCTGCGCCTGGAAGCCGGCCAGCACAACCCGCCGCAGGTGCAGGTCACGCCGCGCTGGGACATGGCGACGCTGCCGGCGGTGTGAGGCGCGCCCCACCGCCCGGTTCCCGGCACATTCCGGACAGCCCCGTTACCATGGTCGCCATCTTCCACGTGGCATGGCTATGGACAAGGTATTCATTGAAGGGCTCGAGATCGATGCCCTGATCGGTATCTACGACTGGGAACGGCGGATCCGCCAGACCCTGCGTTTCGATCTGGAAATGGGCTTCGACAACCGCCGCCCGGCGGCCAGCGACGACATCGCCGACACCCTCAATTACAAAGCCGTCAGCAAGCGCATCGAGCAGTTCGTGCGTGACTCGGACTATGGCCTGGTCGAGACCCTGGCCGAGCGCATCGCCGAGATCGTGCTGCGTGAATTCAACGTGCAATGGCTGCGTCTCAAACTCAGCAAGCCCGGTGCGGTGCGCGGCGCGCGCGCGGTCGGCGTGATCATCGAGCGCACCCGGCAGGACCTGGCAACGCCCTGATACCCCCGATAGGAGAGCGATACACGATGTTGGATGCGGTAGTGGCAACCCGATGGCTGGACAGTGTCCAGCGGACCCTCGAACCCTGGCCCTGGGCCTACACCCTGGTGGTGCTGGCCGCGCTGGCCCTGGCGGCCTGGCTGGCCAACTTCGTCACCAAGAAGATCCTGCTGCGCGGCCTGCGCAAGCTGGTCAGCCGCCTGCCCGGTCACAGCGCGGGCAATGAAGGCGGCAACAACCTGCGGGTGATCTCGCGGCTGTCCAACGTGGTGCCGAGCATGGTCATCGCGGCCGGCATCCGGATCGTGCCGGACCTGCCGCCGGAACTGGTGGCATTCGTGATCGGCGCTTGCCAAGCGTGGGCAGTGCTGACCGTGGCGCTGGCCGTCTCGCATGCGCTGGATGCTGCGAATGATCTGTACGAGCGCCGCCCGGATGCGCGCAACAAACCGATCAAGGGCTACCTGCAGGTCGTGAAGATCATCGTCTTCGTGATCGCCGGCCTGTCGATCGTGGCGACTTTGCTGGGCGTGAAGCTCGGCCCGCTGGTCACCGGCCTCGGTGCGGCCACCGCGGTATTCATGCTGATCTTCCAGGACACCATCCTGTCGCTGGTGGCCAGCGTGCAGATCAGCGGCGATGGACGGGTGCGGCTGGGCGACTGGATCGAAATGCCCAGCCAGAACGCCGATGGCGACGTGATCGATATCGCGCTGCACACCATCACCGTGCAGAACTTCGACAAGACCATCACCAGCATCCCGACCAAGAAGCTGGTCACCGAGTCGTTCAAGAACTGGCGCGGCATGCAGGAGGCGGGCGGACGCCGGATCAAGCGCGCGCTGTTCCTGGACCAGCACAGCGTGGGCTTCGTCGATGCGCCGATGCTGGCCGAGCTGCAGCAGTTCGCGGTGCTCGGCGATTACCTGCGCGAGAAGCAGGCCGAGCTGCAGCAGTACAACGCCGGGCTGCAGGCCAAGGGCATGGCGGCGGTCAACGCGCGTCGCGTCACCAACCTGGGCACGTTCCGTGCGTACGTGGAGCGCTACCTGAAGCAGCACCCGGGCATCCATACGGAGATGACCCTGCTGGTACGGCAGCTGCAGCCGACCACCGAAGGCCTGCCGCTGGAGATCTACTGCTTCACCCGCAGCACCGCCTGGGGCGAGTACGAAGGCGTGCAGTCGGACGTGTTCGATCACCTGCTGGCGATCCTGCCGGCGTTCGGGCTGCGCGTGTTCCAGGCCTCCAGCGATGCGATGCTGATGGCCGGGCAGCAGCGGCTGGCGGCGGAAGAGTAAGCTCCTGTGCCCCCGTCGGCGTGCCGGCGGGGGTGGAGATCTTCCCCCGGGAAGAAAAATGAACGCAAAAGTCATTCACAACCGCCTCGGGAACGCTAGAATCCCGGGCTTGTAAACGTTTTCATAAGGACAGCCGGTGGCCGCCGATCGTATCGAAACCCTCATTGCCCAGATGACCGTCGAAGAAAAAGTCGGCCAGCTGGGTGTGTTCGCCGACATGGTCCGCCCGTTCGCCCCGGACGTGAACCCGGAAGCCAACGTGCTCAACGCCGACCAGGTGCTGCAGCAGGTGCGCGAGGGCAAGGTGGGCTCGCTGTTCAATGGTGTCGGCGTCGAAGCCGGTCGCCGCATCCAGCAGGTCGCGCTGGAAGAAAGCCGCCTGAAGATCCCGGTGATCCTCGCCGCGGACGTCATCCACGGCATGCGCACCGTGTTCCCGATCCCGCTGGGCGAGGCCGCCAGCTTCGAGCCGGACCTGGCCGAGCGCACCGCCCGCGCCACCGCGGTGGAAGCCACCGCCGCCGGCCTGCACTGGACCTACGCACCGGCCGTGGATATCGCCCGTGACCAGCGCTGGGGCCGGGGTGCCGAGGGCGCCGGTGAAGACGTGGTGCTGGGCTGTGCGTTCGCCGCCGCCCGCGTGCGCGGCTTCCAGGGCCCGGACCTGCGCGCCGCCGATGCGCTGCTGGCCACGCCGAAGCACTTCGCCGCCTACGGCGCGGTGATGGCCGGCATGGAATACAACATGGTCGACATCTCGCCGCAGACCCTGCGCGACGTCCACCTGCCGCCGTTCAAGGCCGCTTTCGACGCCGGCGCGCTGACCGTGATGTCCTCCTTCAACGACATCAACGGCGTGCCGGCCAGCGCCAACGCCGAGCTGCTGACCGACATCCTGCGCGGGGAGTGGAACTTCCCGGGCGTGGTGATCTCCGACTACACCGCCGACATGGAACTGGTCGCGCACGGTTATGCCGCCGATGACCGCGATGCCACCGCCAAGGCTTTCACCGCCGGCCTGGACCTGAGCATGCAGAGCGGTTTCTACGCCGAGCACCTGCCGGGCCTGATCGAGAGCGGCGAAGTGCCGATGGCCACGCTGGACGAATCGGTGCGCCGCATCCTGCGCCTGAAGGACGCGATCGGTCTGTTCGACGATCCCTACCGCTCGCTGGACCTGGCGCGCGAAGCGGATACCTCGCACATCGCCGCGCATGACGAACTCTCGCGCGATGCCGCGCGCCGCTCGATCGTGCTGCTCAAGAACGCGGATTCGGTGCTGCCGCTGAAGAAGACCGGCCAGAAGATCGCGTTGATCGGGCCGTTCGTGCAGGACCGCGAGAACATCGAAGGCTGCTGGACCCTGTTCGGCGACAAGTCGCGTTACGTCACCCTGGAAGCCGGCGTACGCGCGGCGATCAGCGATGAAGCACTGCTGGAAATCGTGCCGGGCTGCGATCTGGAAGCGGCCGTGCAGGATGGCATCGAACAGGCCGTGGCCGCCGCGCTGCGTGCCGACGTGGTGGTGCTCGCCCTGGGCGAGCCGCAGCGCTACAGCGGTGAAGCGCAGTCTCGCGTTGAGATCACGTTGCCGCCCGCGCAGCAGGCGTTGGCCGAAGCAGTGGCGATGACCGGCAAGCCGCTGGTCGTGCTGCTGCGCAATGGTCGCGCGCTCGCGCTGCAGGGCGCGGTGCGCAATGCGCATGCCGTGGCGATCACCTGGTACCTGGGCACGCAGACCGGTCACGCCGTGGCCGATGTGCTGTTCGGCGATTACAACCCGTCCGGCCGCCTGCCGGTGAGCTTCCCGCAGGTGTCCGGCCAGCAGCCGTACTTCTACAACCACGCCCGCACCGGTCGCCCGGAACTGCCGACCATGTCCGAGTTCAAGGCTCGCTGGCGCGAGATTCCGAACGAGCCGGCGTATGCGTTCGGCCACGGCATCGGCTACACCACTTTCGCCTACGGTGTGCCGCAGCTGAGCAGCGCGACGCTGGCCTGGGACGACACCCTGACCATCACCACCACCCTGACCAACACCGGTGCGGTGGCGGGTGAGGAAGTGGTGCAGCTGTACATCCACGACCGCGTGGCCAGCCGCGTGCGGCCGGTGCGCGAGCTGAAGGGCTTCGACAAGATCGCCCTGCAGCCGGGTGAGAGCACCGAGGTGCAGTTCACGCTGGATCGCCACGCGCTGGGCTTCACCGGTCGCGACGGCGTGTTCCGCGCCGAGCCGGGCCAGTTCGAGCTGTGGGTGTGCGCCTCTTCGGCCAGCGGCGAGCCGGTGATCTTCGAGCTGCTGGCCGCCTGAGCCGGCACGGCGTCACCCGGTAGTGCCGGCCGCTGGCCGGCACCATCGTGATCCATCATCGGCGGCTGACGTTTCGGCGGGTACGCTGGCTCCCTCGTGAAATCGATGGAGCCTCCCCATGCGTCTGTCCCGTACCCCCCTGCTGCTGGCCCTGGCCAGCCCGTTGTGGCTGGCCGCCTGCAGCCCGTCGGCGCCGCCGCCGGCCGATACCGCGGCTGCAGACCCCGCACAGGGGCCCGCCACCGCCATTCCCGAAGGCCGCCCGACACCCGGTGAGACCGTGCCGTCCTCGGGCCTGTCACCGGATGCGGTTACTGCGGGCAGCCCGGCGCCGGATGCCGCTGCGCCTGCTGCGGGCGATGCCGCACCCCCCACGGCAGGTGCTGCCGACACACCGGCTTCAGCCAATGGCGATGTCCGTCAGCGCATCGAGCAGGTGCTCGGCGATGCGGCCCAGTACGAGACCGTCTTCAACGCCTTCCAGAAGGCCGTCAATGGCGGCGATCGCGCCGCCGTGGTCGAGGAAGTCCGCTTCCCGCTGAACATCGCCAATGGCGCCAAGATCACCGGGCCCGGCGAGTTCCAGCGCAACTACGAGCGCATCCTGACTCCGGCCGTGCGCAAGGCCATCGCCGCGCAGAAATTCGACGATGTCATGGTCAACCAGCAGGGCGTGATGATCGGCGATGGCCAGGTCTGGCTCAACGGCACCTGCCTGGACCAGGCGTGCAGCCGCACCGAGGTCAAGGTCGTGACCATCCAGTAAGCACGGATGTCATGCAGGCTGCCGGCGGTGTGCCGGCAGCCTGTGTGGCTCAGGCCTTCGGCGTGAGCTTGAGCAGCTTGCCGTTGCTGCCGTCTTCGAGCAGCCAGATCGCCCCATCCGGGCCCTGTTCGATCTCGCGGATGCGCTCGCCCATGTCGAAGCGTTCGGCCTCGCGGGCGTTGTCGCCATCGAAGGCCACGCGCACCAGCGCCTTGGACGACAGGCCGCCGATGAAGCCGCTGCCGTTCCATTTCGGGAACTGCTTGCCGCTGTAGATGATGAAGCCGGCCGGGGAGATCACCGGCGTCCAGCTCACCTTGGGCGCCGCGAACTCCGGGCGAGTGGCATGGTCGGGAATGTCACGGCCATCGTAGTGATTGCCGTTGGAGACGATCGGGTAGCCGTAGTTGGCGCCGCGCTGGATCAGGTTCAGCTCGTCACCGCCGGCCGGGCCCATCTCATGCACCCACAGCTTGCCGCGCGCATCGAAGGCGATGCCCAGCACATTGCGGTGGCCGAGCGACCACACCTGTGCGGCCACGCCGCCCTGCGAGGCGAACGGGTTGTCGGCGGGGACGCTGCCGTCGTCATTCAGGCGGATCAGCTTGCCAAGGTTGCCGCTCATGTCCTGGGCCGGATCGAACTTCTGGCGTTCGCTGGAGGTGATCCACAGCTTGCCGTCCGGGCCGAACGCGAGGCGATGGCCGTAATGGCCCTTGCCGCTGACCTTCGGGGTCTGGCGCCAGATCACCTTGAGGTCTTCCAGCGTGCCACTGCCATCGGCGGCCAGCGCCAGGCGTGCACGCGCCACCGCGGCGCCACGGGTATCGCCGTCGCCTTCCTCGGCGTAGCTGAGATAGACAAGCTGGTTCTTCGCGAAGTCCGGGTGCGGCAGCACATCGCCGAAGCCGCCCTGGCCGCCGTACGCCACCTTGGGCACGCCGCTGATGGTGGCCGTCTTGCGGGTCTGCACGTTGAAGTGTTTCAGCGCGCCTTTCTTCTCGGTGACCAGCAGGCTGCCGTCGGGCAGGAAGCTCATCGCCCAGGGCTCGTCGAATCGGGCGAACTCGGTAGCGGCGAACGGCCACTGTGCCTTCGCCACGACGGGCGCAGCAGCGTTGTCTGCAGCGACGCAGGCGGTGGTGAACAGGGCAGGGGTGAGGCTGATGGCGAGGGTGAGCAACAGCTTGCGGGTCATGGAAGTCTCCGTCGGGGAGGCAATGGCCAGCCCTTGTTGTACACCATGCCCATCAACGGCGCGTGGACCAGACGTCCTGCGGACACGACAACGGCGACCCGAAGGCCGCCGTCGTCGATGTGCCGTGGCTCAAAGCAGGCGCGATCAGGTGCCGCGCGGCACGCCTTTGTCCAGATGCGCCTGGCGCAGCGCGGTGGATTCATCCCAGCCGCGGCGGACCGCGTTGCGTGCCTGTTCCCAGCTCAGCTTGCTCTGGCCACGTTCCTGCGCCCAGCGGGTCTGCAGCTCGGCTTCCACTTCTTCGTAGGCGCGGATCATGTCGTCGGCGCGGGTGCGATGGCCCAGCTGGTAGGCCGGCTCATAGTCATCGAAGAACTGGTTGTTGTCGTAATACGGTTCGCTCGGAAAGCGTTCACGCCAATAGTCCGATACGGCCTGGCGCGGGACACCGTCTTCCGGCACCCGGCCGGGAATCTGATAGTCAGTGCTCATGTGTTGGCTCCGGTTGGGTGAGGCTTCACCGTACCCAAGGCCGGGTTAACGCCATGGACCCGCGAGGTGAATGACACATCAAGCGCCATTCACCTGCGCAGCTTCTCAGCCCTCGTGATCGCGGCGCGGGAACCTGTAAATGACCGCACCGACGGCAAACGCGATGCCTGCCGCGGCGATGTTCTGCCAGCTCGCACTGGCGAACAAGGCCAGGCACAGCACCAGCGCGAGAATCGGAATCAACGGGCCACCCGGCAGCTTCAGCGCGCCCGGGCGATCGCGGAAGCGACGCGCCAACACCAGCACCGCCGCCGCCGTCCCGATGTAGGCGAACAGGCGCGTGGTCATCGACAGCAGCGCCAACTGCACGAACGAACCGGACAAGGCCAGCGCCAGCGCGATCAGGCCCTGCGCGATGATCGCCGCCGCCGGCGTGCGGAAGCGTGGATGCACCTGCGCCAGGATCTTCGGCCCGTAACCGTCGCGCGCCAAGGCGAACAGGAAGCGCGGGCCCATCATCATCGTGTTGCTGTTGGTGCCGAGGATGGAGATCGTCGCGCCGACGGTGAGGATCAAGGCGAGCGTGAGCCCGCCGAAGCTGGCGGCGGCATCGGCCAGCGGCGTCGGCGACGTGGCCAGCCCGGCCAGGGTGCCCTGTGCGATGAACTGCACCGCGCCGTAGATCACGGTGACGGTGATGATCATGGTGATCAGCGCGAAGGGAATATCGCGGCGCGGGTTCTTGTACTCGCCGGCGGCAGCCGGGATGTTCTCGAAGCCGGCGTAGGCATACAGCAGCAGGAGCGCGGCCTCGCCCATGCGCTGCAGATCGTGCGGGTCCGGGCGGACGCCGGAGAAGGCCAGGTCGGTATCGACGTAGAACGCACCGATGGCCACGAACAGCAGCAGCGGCAGCAGCTTGCCGATCACCAGGATCACCCCGGTGCGTGCGGCCGAACGCACGCCGGCCACGTTCACCGCGGTGAGGAAGCCCAGCGACACCACGATGATCGCGATGCGACCGATGTCATGCCCGGCCCAGGGCCAGAACCGCGCCACCGCATCGGCCAGCGCGTTGCTGAGCGCGGCCGCCGAGCTGATACGGGTCAGCCAGATCATCCAGCCGATCTCGAACCCGGCAAACCGGCCGAACGCCTCGCGCGCATACAGATAGCTGCCACCGGGCTCGTCGAAGTAGCTGGCCGCCTGCGCGTAGCAGAGCACCAGCAGCGCGACCACGATGCCGGCGGCGACCACGCCCCAGAGGCTGAAGGGGCCGAGCAGGGCGACGGTGGCGGCGGGCAGCAGGTAGATGCCGCTGCCGATCACATCGTTGATCGAGAGCCCGACGATCTGCCAGCGGCTGACCGCGCGTTCGAGTTGCGGATCGGGCGGGGCGGTGCTCACTGCACGCTCCCCGCCAGCACGGGCAGTTGCCAGTCGGCCTGCAGGCGCTGGTACTCCGCACGTGGCAACAGCACGAAGCGCGGCTGCGCGCTTGCGTTCAACCAGGTGAGCAGCGTGGTCATCCGCGCGGGCTCCATCGCGGTGCAGCCGGCGGTGGCCTCACCGGGGGTGCGCCACAGGTGGGCGAAGATGCAGCTGCCGCCACCGGGTGTCGCCTTCGGATTGTGCTCGATGACGAACCCTTCGCGATAACGGCGGTCGCCCTTGTTGTGCAGGTCCAGCCGCATCGGCTCGGTCGAGCCTGCCACCGCCTCGGCGCCGACCACGTCGGCATCGACGATGCGGTTGTAGTACGGCGAATCCGGCACGTCCATGCAGTAGCTGGTGTCGCGCATCGGCTGGTAGGGCAGGCCGCTGGTGAGGCGGGGCGCATAGCCGAAGGCCGGTCCGATCGCGAAGATACCGGCCGGGCTGCGGCCATCGCCTTCGCGCTTCTGTGGGATCCCGGGCTGCGCCGGGTGCAACCCCTTGCCCCAGGCGCTGCCGCTGCGGCCCACGGCCACGTCGAAGGCGGCGCCGTGCGGCTGCCAGCCCTGCGCGGTGCGTTCGAACGCCTGCAGCCTGCCCTCGGTGGCATCCCAGCGTTCAGTGGTGACCACGACCAGCTGCGTGCTGCCCTCCAGCGCGACGGCGAAGACAGGCGCGGTGATGACCAGCAACACGGCGGTGGTGACGGAACGGAGCAGCGGCATCATCGTGGTGGACTCCGGGATCAGCTGTCGATCAGGTGTTCGATCCGTTCCAGGTTCACCCCGAGCTGGCGGTGGCGGTCCGGGTTGGCGTGGCACAGCAGGACGAAGACGAAGTCCAGCAGGGACTGCAGGGAAGAACGGTACAGCAGTTGCGCCACGTGCGGCGCCGGGTCGTGGGCGCACAGCACCAGGCTGGCATCGGCATGCGCGCGCAGCGGATTGGCGCTGTGGCGGGTGATCGAGACCACCTTGCCGCCCATGTCCTGGAACTGGCGGGAGAGCTGGAACAGCTGCGGCAGCTTGCCGAACTCGGAGAACACCAGCATCGCATCGCCCGTGCGTGCCGCCGAGAGGTTGGCCATCATCAGGATCGGGTCGGCGTGGTGCACGGTGAGCATGCCCAGCAGCGACAGGCGCATGGCGAACTCGCGTGCGTACAGGCCGTCATCGCCCAGGCCATAGACGAACACCTTGGGCGCCCCATCGATCAGCTGCACGATGGCTTCGATGTCGGCCTGCGGATTGGCCAGCCAGGTTTCCTCTTCAGCGGCGGCCTTGCTCACGCGCAGGCGCTCGGCGATCTGGGCGTAGTCGTCGGCGGCCTCGGGCGCGGGCGGCCGGCTGTGCGGATCGTTGCCGGCACGGGCGACCGCCTCGCCGATGGAGTACTTGAGGTCGGGGTAGCCCTTGAAGCCGAGCTTCTGACTGAACTTGACCACGCTGGACTGGCTGATGCCCAGCGCGCTCGCCAGCTGCTGGGACGAGTAGTCGCGCAGCAGGTGGGCGTTGTCGAGGATGAAGTCGGCGATGCGACGTTCGATCGCCGACATGTGGTCACGCTCGGAGCGGATTTTCACCAGGGGCGGCATGGGGAGGGGGTCAGGTCCGGTAGAGCCACCCCATGGGGGGCTGCGGCAGGTGGGATTGCGCGAACGGCCGCCACGCAGAGCGTGGCTCTACCGTAGGCGACCGGCGAGGCGGATACAACGCTCACCACCGCCGCGGCGTGATCATTTCCAGCCCACGTACTTCGGTGATGCCCAACCCGGGCGCATCGCTGATGGTGATCTCCGATTCGTTGAAGTTGACCCCACCGGTGACCGGGTTGAACTGGCCCAGCGACGGCCCATCCAGATCCACCTTGGTGATGATGTCGCTCTTGGCGACCGCCAGGTGCACGGCGGCGGCCACGGAGATGCTCGATTCGATCATGCAGCCGATCATGCACGGCACGCCGTAGATCGCGGCGATGTCGGCGATGCGGATCGCATTGGACAGGCCGCCGGTTTTCATCAGCTTGATGTTGATGATGTCGGCGGCGCGCTGCTGGATCAGGTCGAACACCTGGCCGGGATTGAACACGCTTTCATCGGCCATGACCGGCGTGTTGACCCGGTCGGTGACGTACTTCAGGCCGCTGATGTCGGCGGCCTTGACCGGCTGCTCCAGCAGCTCCAGCACGACGCCGGCTTCTTCCAGCGCCTGCATCGCATGCACGGCCTGCTTGGCGGTCCAGCCCTGGTTGGCATCCAGCCGCAGCAGGGCACGACCCTGCACCGCGGCATGGATCGCCTTGACCCGCTCGATGTCCAGGCCGATGTCCTTGCCGACCTTGATCTTCAGCGACTCGAAGCCGCGTTCGATCGCCGAGAGCGAGTCGGCCACCATCTTGTCGATGTAGTCCACGCTGATGGTGATGTCGGTGGTGATCACCGGGTCGCCACCGCCGAGCATGCGGTACAGCGGCGCGTTGTGCAGTTGCGCCCACAGGTCGTAGACCGCGATCTCCACCGCCGCCTTGGCGCTGGTGTTGCGCTCCATCGAGGTCTGGATCAGGCCGCAGAGCCGGTTGAGGTTGGCCACGTCCTCGCCGATCAGGCGCGGCTTGATGAAGCCGTCGATGGCCTCGATGATCGAGCCGTGGGTGTCGCCGGTGATCACCGCCGTGGCCGGCGCTTCACCGTAGCCGGTGTGGCCGCTGTCGGTACGGATCAGCACCACCACGTCTTCGACGGTGTCCACGGTGCGCAGCGCGGTCTTGAACGGGGTCTTCAACGGCACGCGCAGCATGCCGAGTTCGATGTCGGTGATCTTCATTCAGGGGTTCTGTGGCCGAAGGCGCTGGATGTTGGTGATGCGGTCGATGTAGCTCACGGTATCGCTGGCCATCATCGGCTCCAGCGGGGTGACCGACACGCCGTTGAGATGTGCCTGCACGCGCGTGCCGTCCGCGCCGAGCCAGCCGCCGCCGGCGGTGTCGTGGATCAGCCAGGTGCGGCCGTCGATATGGCCGATCGCCATCATCACGTGGCCGGGGATATAGATCAGGTCGCCCACCTGCAGCTGCTTCACCGCGGCGTCGCGCGTGGCCTTGCCGTCCTTGGCGGTGAACGCGATGCGGTCCAGCGCCGGACTGATCGCCTGCGCGCTGGTGTTGCGCGGCATCAGCACGCCGACGCTGCGGTAGATCTCCGAGATGAAGCCACTACAGTCGCGGGTATCGTAATCGTGGCCCCAGCCGTAGCGCTCACCGAGGAACTTGAAGGCCTGGGTCAGCAGCGTGCGCGGAGTCAGCGGCAGGTAGTCGTCGGCGGTGTCCTGCGAACGCGGCAGCAGCGCCGGGATCAGTGCCAGGCGACCATCGGCTTCGCGCACCGGCAGCTGCACCACATGCGCGGCATGGGCCTGCTGGCCGTTGACCGTCTTGTCCAGCGGCCAGTCGGCGAGCACCGGCAGGCGCACGCCCATGTCCAGCTGCAGCCGCGATACGCGCGGCTCTTCCGGGGTATACGCGGTGAAAGCCGTGGCCCCGGTGACCACCCGGTACGGCCCGTGCTGACCGTAGCCGAGCACGGTGTCGGCATCGCCGATGCCGACGAAGCGCTTCTCTATCCACGCCGAATAGCGCTCGCTGGTGATGAACAGCCAGCGTCCGTCCGCGCTTTCATGCAGCACCGCCACGGCGTCGCCGGGGAACAGCGCCGACTCCTGGAAGCGGTCGATGTCGGTGTCGCCCTGGCTGCTGAACACCCGCAGCGCGGTCGGGAACGCCCGCAGCGCCGCGCGATGGGTCACCAGGCCGTACTGCAGCGGGCGCTGCGCCGGTATGGACTCAACGGCGAGGTTGGCCAGCGTCTCACTGCGCTGCCGGTCGCTGATGGCCTTGCCATCCTGGCCGTACAGCGTGCGCTCGGGCCACTTGGACAGCGACTGGATGCTGCCCAGCACCTGAGCGCGGGGCAGCTGCGCCGGCAACGCGCGCAGGTCATGGATCGAGGCATCCTCGGCCCGCATCCGGGCGTTCTGCGCCGCGATACCGGCGCGATCGAGGATCACGCGGTCCGGATCGGGCAGGCGATCGGCCCAGAAGCCGGGGCTGAGGTAGGCCTCGCGCAGGGCGATGACCCCGCCGAAATCAGCGCGGGGCGCGGCACGCGGCGCCTCGGCCCACGCTGGCGCGAGGCTGATGACCAGCAGTGCAGCCAGCACGGCGCGCGACAGCCGGCGGGACCGCACGGGGCGGTGGGGGGAAGCCTGGATCGTCACGCGGTCACCCTCCTCGGAAACGTCAGGAATATTTATTCCTTTTTTCGGCGAAAGCAAGAATAAATTATTGACCGGCTATCAGGCCCGTGTTACACAGCGATTACCCCACCCGCACCTTGGGAAGTGTCGCCGTGGATCCTGTGATGCGCAAACCGTTCTCGCTCCACACCGCGCGCTGCCGTGCGGCGGGCTGTCTGTTGCTGGCGCTGCCCTCACTTTACGCGGTGGCGGCAGTGTCGCCGCTGCCGCAGGTGATCGCCCAGGTCGACCGGGGTGCGTTCGCCACGGCCGACGCCCAGATCGATGCCGCGCTGCACGACAGCACGCTCGACGAGGCCGCACGCCGGGACTACGCATACCAGCGCGAGCGGATGCGCCGCATGCGCCTGGACTTCAGCCTGGATGCAGAGGGCGCCAAAGCACAGCTGCGGAAGCAGATTCCCGATCTTCGCGAGGACGAATTCGCGCGCTGGGATGCCGCCGGCCTGATCGAACACCTCGATATCGATGGCCAGCGCCGCTACTTCAAACGCGCGCCGTCCAACCTGTTCCGGCTCAGTGCCGAGGCGCGCGCCCGGCGCGCACCCGATGCCGCGGTGCCGAAGGATGGCCCTTACGAGCATCTGCACCCGCACCACCAGGAGATCGTCGCGGCCGCCCGCGCCACCGGCGCGACCAGTCTCGTGCCGCGCCGCGTCGAGGTGACCCAGTCGCTGGTGGTCAAGCCCGACGCCGTGCCTGCCGGCGAAACCATCCGTGCATGGATTCCGTACCCGCGCGCCATTGCCGGCCAGCAGGAAGACATCACCTGGATGGCGAGTACGCCGGCCGGCGCGCAGGTGGCTCCCGAAGCCACGCTGCAGCGCACCGCCTACCTGGAGCGCAAGGCAGTGGCCGGCACGCCCACCGAGTTCCAGATCCGCTACGCAGTGACTGTGTACGCGCGGCATATCGAGATCGATCCGGCCAGGGTACAGCCCACGCCGGAAGACCCTGCGCTGAAGCCGTACCTCGCCGAGCAGGCGCCGCACATCGTGTTCACCCCGGCGCTGCGCGCGTTCTCGGCGAAGGTGGTCGGGACGGAGACCGATCCGTACCGGATCGTGCAGAAGCTGTTCGACGCGGTGGACGCCATTCCGTGGGCCGGTGCGCGCGAGTACGCGACGATCTCCAACATCAGCGATTACGCCCTGCACGCCGGCCACGCCGACTGCGGCCAGCAGACGCTGCTGTTGATCGCCCTGCTGCGCCTGAACGGCATTCCCGCGCGCTGGCAGTCGGGCATGGTCTATTCCGATGATGCGGTCGGCTACAACAACCTGCACGACTGGGGCGCGGTGTATCTGGCCCCCTATGGCTGGGTGCCGATGGATGTCACCACCGGGCGGCTGGACAGTCCGCAGCAGGCGCTGCGCGATTTCTATCTGGGCGGGCTGGATGCCTACCGCATCGCCTTCAACGACGACTACGGCCAGCCGCTGGTGCCGGCCAAGCAGCATTTCCGCTCGGACACGGTGGATTCGCAGCGCGGTGAAGCCGAATGGTCCGGCGGCAACCTGTACTTCGATCAATGGAACTACGACTTCCAGTCGCACGTGGTGCCACTGGGGGCCAAGCGGTAAACGATACACGGCGGTATCCACGATTCCACATCTGCAGGAGAGAGCAGGGAATGAACGTAAATCGATTGAAGCGTGCGGCGTTGTACGCCGCGCTGGGGGTGTGTCTGGGCAGCCTGGTGCCGATGGGCGCCTCGGCACAGAACGTCAGTGGTGCCGTAGCCGGCCGTGCGACTGCCGGTGACCAGGTGACGGTCGTCAGCAACGGCACTGGCCTGACCCGTACGGTCACCGCCAGTGCCGATGGCAGTTACCGCCTGGGTCAGTTGCCGGTCGGCGATTACCAGCTGCAGCTCAGCCGTGATGGCCAGAAGCTGGGCGAGCCATTCGCGGTGAGCGTCGCAGTCGGCGGCACCACCACCGTCAACCTGGCCAGCAGCGGCGATGTGGTCAACCTCGATGCGCTGCAGGTGATCGGTGCCCGCGTGGTCAATCGCGTGGATGTGTATTCCACCGAGACCTCGTTCAACGTCAACCGCCAAGAGCTGTCGCGCCTGCCGGTGGCGCAGGACCTGTCGGCCGTAGCGCTGCTGGCGCCTGGCGTGGTCGGTGGCAACTCCTCGTTCGGTGGCCTGTCTTTCGCCGGTTCCTCGGTGGCCGAGAACGCGGTCTTCATCAACGGCCTGAACGTCACCGACATGTACACCCGTCGTGGCTTCTCCAGCGCGCCGTTCGGCTTTTTCAACGAATTCCAGGTCAAGACCGGTGGTTACTCGGTGGAATTCGGGCGTTCCACCGGCGGTGTAATCAATGCGGTGACACGCTCGGGCACCAACGAGTTCCAAGGCGGCGTGGAAGTCACTGCCGAGCCCAGTGCGCTGCGCTCCAGCCCGCGTGACCATTTCCACCGCGACGGCACGCCGCATTCCTACGCCAGCCGCGACAACAACTCGTTCCTGAAGACCAACGTGTGGGGTTCCGGTCCGATCATCAAGGACAAGCTGTTCCTGTTCGCGATGTATGAAGACCGTAACGATACCGGCCACAACACCTCGTCAGATGCCCTGAGCTGGTTCAAAAACAAGAGCGACAACGGCTTCTGGGGCGCCAAGCTGGACTGGAACATCAACGACAACCACAGTCTGGCGCTGCTGGCGTTCTCCGATGAGGGCGACATCACCAACGGGTCATACAACTACGATTGGGATGACGACCAGATCGGTGCGTGGGGCGGCGACTCGGTCACCGAGACCGGTGGCAAGAACTGGTCGGCAACCTACACCGGTCACTTCGGCGAGAACTTCACCGCGCGTGCCATGGTGGGCGAGAACAACCAGCGGGCCTTCACCAATTCCTCGCTCGATGAGGCGTGCAGTCCGGTATTCACCGACGCCAGCTATGCATCACGTCTGGGCCAGCTCAACGGCCTGCGTGCGGGCTGCCATCCCACTGGCGCCGCCGTTGCCGAACGCGACGATACGCGTGAGGTCGCGCGGTTGGACTTCGAATGGCAGCTCGGCACGCACCTGCTGCGCTTCGGCGTGGACCGCGAGCTGATGACGACCGAGCAGTCCACCCGCTATCCGGGGCCGACCCAGCTCAGCTACACCGCCTACGTGGCCCGCCCGGGCGATGAAGTGTGGGATGGCGCCAATGCCTATGTGCCGGCCGGCGTGACCGAGATGCTGCGTGCGCGCAACCGCGTGTCCGGCGGCACATTCGAGACGGAAGCCAACGCGTTCTACCTGGAAGACATCTGGAACATCACCCCGAACCTGATGTTGAACCTCGGCGTGCGTTGGGACCGCTTCGAGAACCGCACCGCCGATGGCGACGCCTTCATCAAGATGGACGACCTGATCGCGCCGCGTTTCGGGTTCTCCTGGGACATGAAGGGTGACGGCAGCACCAAGCTGTTCGGCAACGCTGGCCGCTATTACCTGCCGGTGACCAACAACATCAACGTCAACTTCGCTGGCGGCTTGACCGACGAGTACTCCTACTACGTGCTCAATGGCTGGCAGCAGCAGGCCAACCCGGTCACCGGGGCGCCGTACATGGCACCGGTCATCGGCCAGCAGATCGGTCCGGTGGATGCGCGCATGAACACCGGCGCGGCCGACCTGCGCCAGAGCGTGGACAAGGATCTGAAGGCGGTCTACCAGGATGAGTACATCCTCGGCTTCCAGACCATGATCAACCAGGCCTGGTCGTGGGGCGTCAACGCGACCTACCGCAAGATGGACCGCGCGCTGGATGACATGCGGATCAACCACACCCCGTGCGGGCCGACCGGCACCACCCTGTGGCCGATCGCCAACCCGGGCGAGAGCCTGACGATCTGGGGCGACTCCAGCATCGGCTGCGCCACCGAGGGCTGGATCACCATCGATACCTCCAGGGACGGTTACCGCAAGGGCGGCAGCCTGGAGGTGGTTGGCTACTCCAAGCCCAAGCGTACCTACAAGGCACTGGAATTCCAGATCGATCGCGCGTGGGATGAGAAGTGGCTGTTCAACGCCTCCTACCTGTGGTCGCGCAGCGATGGCAACTTCGAAGGTCCGGTCAATTCGGACACCAACTACGGCGATACCGGCATGGTCCAGCACTGGGATCATCCGTCCAACAACCAGCGCTATGGCCCGCTGTTCAACGACTTCCGGCATCAATTCAAGTTCCGCGCAGCCTACGCGCTGAACGAGCAGTGGTCGTTCGGCACCACGCTGCAGGTGTTGTCCGGTGGCCCGATCACCGCCTTCGGCGTGATGTGGCCCAACGACACCGTGGCCGGTGGCAGCACCTCCAGTGAAGGCAGCGGTGGCGGTACCGGCTGGCTGTGCGTGGCCAACTGCTCGGGGGCGTACAACCAGCGCCAGTTCGAGTACAGCCCGCGCGGTGCCTTCGGTCGCCTGCCGTGGACCTGGACCATGGGTGCCAACGTCACCTGGCGTCTGCCGGTGGAGGGCATCGACCTGAGCGCACGCCTGTCGGTCTACAACCTGTTCAACAACCAGACCGTCATCAACGTGCACCAGCGCTACGAAGCCCAGCCCGGCCAGGTGCGTGAGAATACCTTCAACACCGGCACCCGCTGGCAGGCGCCGCGTTACACGCAGCTGATGGTGACCTGGAACTTCTGATCCGGGCCGCGCGTGGCAGGTGCCGACGGTGCGTCGGCACCTGCTTCGAACGCCATCCCGCGTGCACACGCGCCATTGACCGCGGGTCGGCACCTGCCTTCACCGCCATCCGGCAGGTACCGACCGTTGGTCGGTACGAGTCTTCCACGGGCGGCTTCGGTTGCATGCCCTCCGGTCATGACGAGGGAACCCATGCCGTCACACGCTTCAACGCACATTCGATCCAGCCATCTCGCGCTTGGCATGGCCTGCGCCCTGAGCATCGCGCCCAGCGCACGGGCAGCCGATCCCGCCGACACCTTCAATCGCCTGCTCGATCAGACCGTCGCCCAAGAACACCTGCCGGGTATCGCCATGGCTGTCGTCGAAGACGGCAACACTGTCTTCATCGGCACCCGCGGCGAGCGCCGCGCCGGGCAGGGCGAGCCCATCGACCCGGACACCCTGTTCAAGATCGCCTCCAACAGCAAGGCGATGACCGCCGCGCTGCTCGCGCGCCTGGTCGAGCGCGGTGCACTGCGCTGGGAGGACCCGGTCATCAAGTACCTCCCGCAGTTCCGCATGCACGACCCGTGGGTGACGCAGCAGATGCAGGTGCGTGACCTGCTGATCCACAACAGCGGCCTCGGCCTGGGGGCGGGCGACCTGATGCTGTGGCCCGAGCCCAATAGTTTCACCCGCCAGGACATCATCGCCGGCCTGGCCCATCTCAGGCCGGTCACCAGCTTCCGCAGCGGCTACGCCTACGACAACCTGATGTATGTGGTCGCGGGCGAGGTCGCCGCTGCCGCCGGTGGCAAGCCTTACGATCAACTGCTGCGTGAGGAAGTGTTCGTGCCGTTGGGGATGGATCGCTGCCAGGTCGGCGCGTGGTCGGTCGCGGCGGTCGGCAACGTCGCCCAGCCGCACGCGCGGAAGGACGGCCGCAACGTGGTGCAGGGGGCCGACGGCGGGAGCAGCGCCGATCTGACCTCGATGGCGGCCGGCGGCATCCGTTGCAGCCTGCGCGACATGACCCGCTGGATGCAGGTGCTGCTCGATCCCGCACGGGCTCCCGGCTGGCTGGGCACGGCGCAGCGCCGCGCACTGTGGACCGCGCACATGCCGATGCCCCTGGGCGAGCGGCAGCGGCGCTGGGACAACGCGCATGTCTCTGCCTATGGTTACGGGTGGCGCTTGTCGGACATGGACGGGCAGTGGAAGGTGGCGCACACCGGCACGCTGTCCGGCATGTATTCCTCGCTCGCGCTGCTGCCGGACCGCAAGGTCGGCGTGGTGATCCTGATCAACGGCGACGCCGAGGATGCACGCACCGCACTGGTGCAGGTGGCCTTGAAGCACTACACCGCAGCGCAGGACACGGCCGACGTGGACCACTATCTGGCCCTGCTTGAACAGGAGCGTGCCGACCGCCGGGGTGACGGCAAGGTTCGACCGGATACCCGCGCGCGCCGGCCGGCTTCGCTCCGCACCACGGTGTCGGCGCAGGGCCGTTACCGCGACCCGTGGCTGGGCGAGGCCCTGCTCTGTCCGGAGCAGGCCGCGCTGCGCTTCAGCGTGGTCAAGTCGCCGATGCTGCGCGGCCAGGTCATGCAGCTCGGCGCGCGCTGGCTGGTGCAGTGGGATACGCTCGGGGCCGATGCCGAGCCGTGGTTGCAGCTGCAGCCCGGCGCCACGCCCGCCCTGACCTTGGCCGCAATCGATCCGGAGATCGACTTCAGTTATGACTACCAGGACCTGCGCTTCACCCGCATCGGTGATTGCCCGTAGCACGCTGTTGCTGGCGTTGCTGGTCGGGAGCGCCCACGCGGCAGCGCCAGCGGTGACGCTCTCGCCCGCGCGCGACGTGGCCGCGGCCGGGCTGGTCGACATCCGCACGCTGGCACCGGCGATCGAACAGGACATCCGCTACGCCGGCGCGGACAACTTCACCGGGCAACGCGTCCCCGGCTACGACGCGCCCAAGTGCTATCTGCTCGCCCCGGCCGCCACCGCGCTGGCGCAGGTGGAAGCCGACCTGCGTCCCGAAGGGTTCGCGCTGCGCCTCTTTGACTGCTACCGCCCGGCCCACGCGGTGAAGGCGTTCGTCGCCTGGGCACACGATCCGCACGAACAGTCGCGCAAGGCCCTGCAGTACCCCGACCTCGACAAGCCAGCCCTGCTCGGTGGCTACATCGCCGAGACCTCCGGCCACAGCCGGGCCGCCACGGTCGACCTGACCCTGCTCGATTGCCGCCAGGGCGCCTGCGCTGCCGTGGACATGGGCACCGAGTTCGACTTCTTCGGCCCGCGCGCGCATACCGATGCGCCGGAGATCAGCACGGCGCAGCGCCGCCACCGCCAGCAGCTGCGCCAGGCGATGGCCCGGCGGGGCTTCGCCAACTATCCGATGGAGTGGTGGCATTTCACCCTGCAGCCCGAGCCGGCGCCGACCACCGCCTACGACGTGCCGGTCCGCTGAGGCGCACCGCTACACTGTGCGCTGACCGCCGGATCGGACCACGATGAACCTGCCGCTGCACTTTGGATTGCTGGGAACGCTGGAGGCAGGGCTGATCGCGCTGTTGGTCGGGCTGCTGGTGTATGCGTTGTGGCACCGGCTGTGCCGCTGGGCAGGCTGGACCGATGGCCATGCGATCGGCTGGGCCTGCGTGATCGCGGTGGTGGCCTCGGCCGGCATCGATGCCTGGAACCTCTTCTACATGGGGATGATGCGGCTCGAGTCGCCGCTGTATGCACGGCTGTTCCTGGCCAGCATCCACGATCCGAACGAACTCGGCTCACGCGTGGTGCTGGAAGTGGCCGGCGCGATCGGCGGTGTCGCGCTGGGATGGCTTTTGTTCAGTTCCCGCTCAGGCGAAAAAAACAGCAACGCGGCGTGAGATTGCGTTCGCTTCCGGTTAAATCCGCCGGCAATGAATGGGTGTGTTACCAACTGCTCACCTGCGGCTAACCAGCGCGGTACTGCACGCATTCCTGCGAGTGGTTAAGTCCGCGTGCGCAGGGCGATCGAGGGGCAATATCGATTCACAAACGGGGTGGCAGTGTGGGGCCGTGCGGAAACAACAGGCCGCGCAACAACCACCAAGGAGACCACCCCAATGACTACTCGCATCCGCAAGCCCCTGATCGCCCTGATCGTCGCCGCAGGCAGTGTGCTGGCCATTCCGGCGATGGCCCAGTCGGCCCAGCAGAGTGCCGCGCAGGCCCAGAACCAGGCCGCGCAGGCGCAGCAGGCGGCGGCGCAGGCCGGAGATGCAGCCGATACCGCGGCCAATGCCGCAGCGCAGGCCTCCGCGCAGGCCAGCGGCGGCGGTGGCCAGACCTGGGCCAGCGTCGATACCGATGGCAACGGCACCATCAGCAAATCCGAGGCACAGGTGAACGCGGGTCTCGCCCAGGTGTTCGACCAGGCCGACACCAACAAGGACGGCGAGCTCTCGCCGGATGAATACAAGGCGTACGTGGCCGCCCAGCAGGGCAAGGCCGCCGATAACGGCGCCCAGCAGAGCAGGTAAGAACCGGGGACACCGGTAGCGCAGTGAGGGGGAAAGGGCGGCTTTGGCCGCCCTTTCTTTTGCGTCGCCGTTTGGGGCGGCTTGGCTGCTGTTGGTATCCTTGGCCGATGATGACTTCCCTGCCCACGCCGCAAGGCGCTATCGGCCTGGTTGGTTTTGACGGTGATGACACGCTGTGGAAGAGCGAGGATTTCTACCGCAAGGCCGAACAGGATTACCTCGACATCCTGTCGCGCTACATCGACGTGCATGACACGCAGACCGCGCGCCACCTGCTGGAGGTGCAGCAGCGCAATCTCGGTGTGTTCGGCTACGGCGTGAAGGGCATGACCCTGTCGATGGTCGAAGCGGCCATCGAGATCACCAACCAGACCATCAGCGCCCGCGACCTGCAGCAGATGCTGGACATCGGCCATGACACCCTGCGCCACCCGGTCCAGCTGATCGACGGTGTGCGTGAGTCGGTCACCGAGATCGCCCGCGATTACCCGGTCGTGCTGATCACCAAGGGCGACCTGTTCCACCAGGAAGCCAAGATCAAGGTGGCCAACCTGCGCGACCTGTTCCCGCGCATCGAGATCGTCTCCGAGAAAGACCCGGAAACCTACGCGCGCGTGCTGGAAGAGTTCGATCTGCCGATCAAGCGCTTCGTGATGGTCGGCAATTCGCTGCGCTCGGACATCGAGCCGGTGATCACCCTTGGCGGCTGGGGCATCCACACCCCGTACGCGGTGACCTGGGCGCACGAGACCCAGCACGGCGTGGCCGACGACGAACCGCGCATGGTCGACGCGCCGACCGCCTTCGACTGGCCGCAGGCGCTGCGGACCATCGAGGCCAAGGCCGCGCAGGCCGGATGATGCGCGCCGGCCTGCTCGCGCTGCTGCTGATGCTGCCCTGGGCGGCCGCGGCCGAGCAGACCCCGGAGAAGTCCGCCGCCTACGTGGTGGACACCGGCGATGCCTGGGTGGATACCCAGCTGCAGGACATCAACCACTACGCCGAGCGCTACCCGGACAGCTTCCTGGACGAAGTCTCGCGCTATGCCGGTGTCTCGCGCGGTTACGTCGCCGCGCTGATGCACACCCATGGCTGGCAGGCCGGCGACATCTACTTCGCCTGTTTCTGGGCGCACGTGATCGAACAGTCCTGCCGCGAGAGCGTTCGGGCGTGGTCGCGTGCGGTGCCGGAGGAGGGGGAAGCCAAACGCTGGGAAGCGGTGGTCACCGAGCTTCCGGTCACCCCGACCAACCTGCACTGGCGCGCGCTGCGCCACGCCATCGTCGCCAGCCACGACCACTGGGACCGCCCGGTGAAGCTCGACGCCACGCTGCAGCGCCAGCTGGGCAACCGCGAGCAGCGGCAGCGCACGGCGGCCAACCCGGCGGACGCGGCGACGCGCTGACGCGGTGATGCACCGCGCAGCAGCGCAGCCACGCATGGCGTGGATCTACGCTGTCCTCCCGCTTTGCTGCTGTGCAGATCGCCGCGCGCGACCGCCTCGGCGACAATGGCGGACTGCTGTCCCTCCCCGTGATCCGTTGCCGAGTACGTCATGAGCACCGACCGTTTCGTTTCACCCGACGATATCCGCAGCCTGTTCGCCCAGGCGATGTCCACCATGTACCGCACCGAGGTGCCGCTGTACGGCACCCTGGTCGACCTGGTGGCCGAGATCAACGACGCCGTGCTGACCGCCAACCCGGCGCTGGCCGAGCAGCTGGACCGCACTGACGAACGTGCCCGCCTCGACCAGGAACGCCACGGCGCGATCCGGGTCGGCACGGCGGAAGAACTGGCCACGCTGGGCCGCCTGTTCGCGCTGATGGGCATGTACCCGGTGGGTTACTACGATCTCTCGGTGGCCGGCGTGCCGGTGCATTCCACCGCGTTCCGGCCGCGTACCGCGCAGGCGCTGGCACGCAATCCGTTCCGGGTGTTCACCTCGCTGCTGCGGCTGGAGCTGATCGAGAACGTCGCGCTGCGCGAGCAGTCCGCTGCCATTCTCGCCAAGCGCCGGATCTTCACTGATACCGCACTGGCCCTGATCGCGCAGGCCGAACGCGAGGGCGGCCTCGACCAAGCCGATGCGCGCCGCTTCGTCATCGAGGCGCTGGAGACCTTCCGTTGGCACGGCGACGCCACGGTGTCGCTGGGCACCTATCACGCGCTGCATGACGCGCACCGGCTGATCGCCGACGTGGTCAGCTTCCGCGGTCCGCACATCAACCACCTGACCCCGCGCACGCTGGACATCGACGCCGCGCAGGCCGGCATGCTCGCGCGTGGCATCGACGCCAAAGCGGTGATCGAAGGTCCGCCACCGCGCCGCTGCCCGATCCTCCTGCGCCAGACCAGCTTCAAGGCGCTGGAAGAAACCGTGCACTTCCCCTCGGGGGACGCCGGCGATGCCGGTACGCATACCGCGCGCTTCGGTGAGATCGAACAACGTGGCCTCGCCCTGACGCCCAAGGGCCGCGCGCTGTATGACCAGCTGCTGGCACAGGCGCGCGACAGTGGGGGTGCCGGCAGCACCGGCCAGGATTACCCGACCCGCCTGGCCGCGGCGTTCACCGCTTTCCCGGATGACCACGACACCCTGCGTCGCGAGGGCCTGGGTTACTACCGCTATGCCCTGACCGAGGCCGGTCGTGCCAACCCGGGTGCGGTGGGTGACCTGCCGGCCGAAGCGCTGATCGCCGCTGGCCTGGCCAGTGCCGATCCGATCGTCTACGAGGATTTCCTGCCGGTCAGCGCCGCGGGCATCTTCCAGTCCAACCTGGGCGGCGACGAACAACGTGCCTACGCCGCGCATGCCAACCGCGATGCCTTCGAGCAGGCGCTGGGCATGAAGGTGGAGGACGAGTTCGCGATCTACGAGCGGCTGCAGGCCGAATCGCTGACAACGCTGCGCAACGCGTGATACCCGGGTCGCGTGCGCCACGACCAACGGTCGTGGCCTACCGGTGAATTCCGCGGGTGGGTATCGAACGGTCATCCCCGTCGGTACCGTGCAGCATCAGGCCTTCATCGTCCCGGTATCCAGCCACCGCTGGTGCCACGACAGCGCTTCCGGCAGCAGGTGCGGGGTGTGCTTGCCGTAACTCTCACGGCTCGCTCGGTCGAAGTAGTCGTTCAGCTGGTCGCGGAAATCCGGATGCGCGCAGTTGTCGATCACCACCCGCGCCCGCTTGCGTGGGGTCAGGCCGCGCAGATCGGCCAGGCCCTGTTCGGTGACGATCACTGAGACATCGTGCTCGGTGTGATCCACGTGGCTCACCATCGGCACGATCGCCGAGATGCTGCCGTTCTTGGCCGTCGACGGGCTCAGGAACGCAGACAGGAAGCCGTTGCGCGCGAAGTCGCCCGAGCCGCCGATGCCGTTCATGATCCGGCTGCCCATTACGTGGGTCGAGTTGACGTTGCCGTACAGGTCGGCCTCGATCATGCCGTTCATGCCGATGCAGCCCAGGCGGCGCACCAGTTCGGGGTGGTTCGAAATTTCCTGCGTGCGCATGATGATGCGCTCGCGGTAGAAATCGATGTGTTCCTTGAAGGTCTCGTTCGCCTGCGGGCTCAGCGCGAAGCCGGTGCACGAGGCATAGCTCAGCACGCCGTCGCGCAGCAGGTCGAGCATGCCGTCCTGGATCACCTCGGTGAACGCACTCAGATCGCGGAAGCCGCTCTTGGCCAGCCCGGCCAGCACCGCGTTCGGGATGTTGCCCACGCCGCTCTGCAGCGGCAGCAGGTTGGCCGGCAGGCGGCCCTTGGCCACTTCGTGCTTGAGGAACTCGATCAGGTACTGCGCGATCTGCTCGCTGGTCGTATCGATCGGGCTGAACGGGCTGTTGCGGTCCGGGCCGTTGGTGCGCACCACCGCCACGATCTTGTCCGGGTCGCAGCGCAGTGCGGTCTCGCCGATGCGGTCGTTGGCGTGCACCAGTGGGATCGGCTTGCGGTGCGGCGGCAGCGCGGTGCCGTAGTAGATGTCGTGCATGCCGTCCACGCCGGCCGGCTGCCACTCGTTGACCTCGACGATCACCTTCTTGGCCAGGTCCAGCCAGGTCTTGTTGTTGCCGACCGAGGTGGAGGGCACCAATGAGCCGTCTTCGCGGATCGCCGAGACCTCGATCACCGCGGTGTCGATGTCGCCATAGAAGCCGAACCACACGTGCTGGGCGACATGGCTGAGGTGGATGTCGATGTAATCCAGCTTGCCTTCGTTGATGCGGTTGCGCGCATCCGGGTCGCTCTGGAAGGGCATGCGCATCGCGATGCCATCCGCCTTCGCCAGCGCGCCGTCCAGCTCCGGCGCGGTCGAAGCGCCGGTCATCAGGCTGATCTGGAAAGGCAGGCCCTGGGCGTGCACCGCCTCGATGCGCTGCGCCAGCGCGACCGGCACCGCCTTGGGATAGCCTGAACCGGTAAAGCCGCTCATGGCGACGGTTTCACCCGGCTGGATCAGGGCGGCCGCAGCTTCGGCGGAGACAACGCGGTCACGCAGACGCGCGTTTGCAATGCGATCGACAGACATGACGACAACGTTTTTGGGGGGATCCCCATTATCGGCGATCCACGCAGGGGCAGGGGTTCTACCTTGGTGGGATGGCGTTTTCACATCGGCGCCTCCCTGTTCAGCTTTCCGGCCTACTTCTGTACCCGCAAGTATTGTTTTGCAGTGCAGCGTGCAAGTTCTCCGCCGACCCTAGAAGATCGACCTGCATCCCGACGTGGGGGAGGGAGCAGAGCCCGCTGGCAGTTCGCTGCAAGCGGGCTTTTTTATGTCTCGCCTCCGGAACATCGGGGCGCCGATGGGGTTTCGCGCGTCGACACGCGCCCGGGCATGACCGCTCAACCGGTGAACACGCTTCTGCCCTGCAGGGCGACCCGCGCCGGGCATAATCCCCTCATGCCGATTTCCGACCTCGCCGCGCCCGCGCGCGTCCCCGACGCCCTTGTTCCCCTGGTCGACCGTGCGCTCGCGCGGCTGGCCCTGTCGCTGACCGATGCCGGCCACTGGCCGCCCCCCGGCCCCGTGCTGGACACGCTGCGTGCGCTGGCCGTCACCAGCGACTTCGCCATCGACACCCTGTGCCGCCAGCCGACGCTGTTGCCGCACCTCACGCAGGCAGGCTGCCCGCCGTTGCCGCTGCCCGAGCTGGACCCGCTGCAACCCAGCGAATGGCAGCAGCGCCTGCGCCGTTACCGCACCGCCGCCTCCACCCGGTTGATCTGGCGCGACCTGACTGGGCTGGATGACGTCCCGGCCACGCTGGCCGGCGCTACCCGGCTGGCCGAGGAGTGCCTGCAGTTGGCGCTGTCCGCGCTGGAGCAGGAATTCACCGGCCGTCATGGCGTCGTCCGGGCCGCCGACGGCAGCGCACAGCAGCTGGTCGTATTCGGGCTGGGCAAGCTGGGCGGTGGCGAGCTCAATTTCAGCTCGGACGTGGATCTGGTCTATGCCTACCCGCAGGGCGGCGAATCCGATGGCGCGCGCCCGCTCGCGGCCGAGGAATACTTCGCGCGCCTCGGGCAGCGCCTCGCGCGGCTGCTGGATGACACCACCGTGGACGGCTTCAGCCACCGCGTCGATCTGCGCCTGCGCCCGTTCGGCAATGCCGGCCGTGTCGCGCTGTCGTTCGCCGGCATGGACCAGTACTTCCAGCGCGAAGGTCGCGACTGGGAGCGCTACGCCTGGCTGAAGGCGCGCGCCGTGGCCGGGGATATCGCCGCCGGTGAAGCTTGGCTGCAGACCCTGCGCCCATTCGTCTACCGCCGCTATCTGGATTTCACCGCACTCGATGGCCTGCGCGAGATGAAGGCGGCGATCACCGCCGAGGTCTCGCGCCGCGAAATGCACGACGACATCAAGCGCGGCCCTGGCGGCATCCGTGAAATCGAATTCCTCGCGCAGGCCCTGCAGCTGATCCGTGGGGGCCGCGAAGCGCCGCTGCGCGAACGCCGCCTGCTGCACGCGCTGCCGGCGCTGGTCGCGTCGGGCCAGATGGCCGAGCAGGACGGCGCCGACCTGCTGCATGCCTACGGCTTCCTGCGTCGGCTGGAAAACCGCCTGCAGATGCTGCGCGACGCACAGACCCACGCGCTGCCCACCGATGCCACCGACCGCCTGCGCATCGCCGCCGGCCTAGGTTTCGAGGACTGGGACGCGCTGGTCGCCGCGCTCGATTTGCAGCGCGAGCGGGTCAGCACCGAGTTCGCCGCCCTGCTTGCACCGCGCCGCGGCCAGGCCGCGCCGGATGCACTGGCCAGCTACTGGCGGGGCCTGCCCGACAACGGCAGCGCCGAGGTACTGGCCGAGGCCGGCTTCTTCGATGCAGGCAGCGCCGATCAATCCCTGCGCGATTTCGCGCAGAGCTCCGGGGTGAAGTCGCTGTCCGATGCCGCGCGTGCGCGCCTGGACCGCGTGCTGCCGGCGCTGCTGCACGCGGCCACCCGCTCGCCGCAGCCGGATGCCGCGCTCAAGCGCGTGCTCGGCCTGCTGCAGGCGATCCTGCGCCGCACCAGCTACCTTGCCCTGCTCGACGAACAACCCAGCGCACTGGCGCGGCTGGTCGACGTGCTGGCGCGCAGCGCCCTGCTGGCCGAGCGCTTGGCCGCCTACCCGTTGCTGCTCGACGAACTGCTCGACGTGCGCGTCTCCGGCCCGATGCCGGATGCCACGGGCATGCAGGCCGAGTGCGATGTCGCGCTGACCATCGATGACCCTGAAGGCGCGCTGCGCCTGCTCAACGAGACCCGGCTGGCGCTGAGCTTCCGCATGGCGATGGCCACGCTGGACGGCCGCCAGCGCGCCGTCGACACCACCCGACAGCTGGCCGAGCTCGCACAGGCGGTGGTCGTCACCGTACTCGCGCTGGTGCAGGCCGACATGCAGCGCCAGCACGGCGGCATACCGGGCGGACGTTTCGCGATCATCGGCTACGGCAGCTTGGGCGGACTGGAACTGGGCTTCGGCTCGGACCTGGATCTGGTCTTCCTGCACGATCACCCGGCCGGGCAGGACAGCAGCGATGGCCCGCGCCCGCTCGATCCCGGCCGCTGGTACGCACGCCTGGCGCAGAAGGTGATGGCGATGCTGGGCGCGGTCACCGCCGCCGGCCGCCTGTACGACATCGACGTGCGCCTGCGCCCGGACGGTGGCAAAGGCGCCCTGGTGTCGTCGCTGGCCAGCTACACCGAATACCAGCGCGAACGCGCGTGGACCTGGGAGCACCAGGCACTTGTGCGTGCCCGTGCGATTGCCGGCGATGCCTCGCTGCTGGCCGATTTCGAACGGGTGCGCGCAGACACGCTGGCGCGCCCGCGCGACAACGCGGTGCTCTACGCCGATGTGCTGAAGATGCGCGCCCGCATGCGCGCCGAGCTGGACCGCAGCGACGCCGCGCGGCTCGATCTGAAGCAGGGCGCGGGCGGTATCGTCGATCTGGAATTCCTGCTGCAGACCGGTGTGCTGGACAGTGCCGGTACGCATCCGCAGGTGGTGCTGCCGCGCGATACCCCGAGCCTGATCGACGCGCTGGCCGATATCGCGTGGCTGCCCGGCGGCACCCGTGATGGGCTGCACGAGGCGCATGCGGCGCTGCTGGACGTGGGCCTTGCCTGCACGCTGGACCGCCGCCCGCGCCTGGCACCGCCGACGCCGGCACTCGAAGCGGCACGCGCGATGATCATCGCGGCGAGTGATGCAGCGGGGTTGCCGTTCCAGATGCGGATCGACATCGCGCCCTGACGGCTGTTTGACCGGCATGGACCGCATTGCTCGGGCATCTACCTTGCATCGCGCGGGCATCGACCTTGTATCGCTCGGGCACCGGTAGTGCCGGCCGCTGGCCGGCTCCCATGAACCCTGCAGAGCCGGCCAGCGGCCGGCACTACCGACAGCGATGCCCCACCGACAGCGCCTTCCGACCGACAGCGCCACACCGGGCGGCCGGCGCAGATGTCACACCGCGCGCGGCGCCATCTTCCACAGCAACGCGCGGAACGGCGCCAGCAGGAACACGCCGATCGTGAGCTTCACCGCAAGGTCGCCCAGCGCCCAGCTCACCCACGGCAGGCTGGAGCCGGCGAACGCGATGCTCCAGAAAATCGTCGTATCCAGCGTCGCGCTGCAGGTCGTCGCCACCATCGGTGCGCGCCACCAGTGCCCGCGGCGCAGCCGGTCGAACACGGTGATGTCCAGCAGCTGCGCGGCGATGAAGGCCAGGCACGAGGCCACCGCGATCCGCGGCGTGGCGATCCAGATCGACAACAGCACCGCCAACGCGAAACCCGCCCACGCCACCCGCCGTGCCGCCGCCGGACCAAAGCGGCGGTTGATCAGATTGCTGACCAGGAAGGCGACCGGGTAGCTGAAGGCACCCCAGGTCAGCCAATCATTGATCGGGTACTGCACCAGCACGTTCGAGCCCAGCACCACCGCGCCCATGGCCAGCACCGCCAGCAGCAGCGAGCGGGGGGTCAACGGGGCAAACGCAGTGGCAGGACGCGCGGACATGGCGAGCCGGAAGAGTCGGGGGGAACAGCGGATTATCCGGGCTTGGCCGGCCCAGGGCCAGCCCGGGCCGGTTCAGTCAGAAGCGTTCGCTCATGCTGGTCGCCGCCGCATCGTGGGTCGGCAGGAACGCCAGCGCTGCCCCTTGGGCGTCGGCCACCATCCAGCCCGCACCGGCCGGGGTCGGGGTGAAATCCAGCACATCGCCCACCTTCACGCCTGCTGCCGGGTTGTCGGCACGCGCGGGCCACGCCACCACCGCCGGTGCATCCGGGGCCTGCGGGTTCTTCAGCTCCACCTCGTAGCTGCCGTCCGGCTGGTGCGTCACGCGCTCCACGGTGAGGGGCGGCATCGGCGCGGCCTTCTGCCGTTTCGCGGCCCGGGCGGCGCGGTTGTGCGGCATGGAGGCGTCATGCAGTCCGCTCACGCCCAGCGCGCTGAGCCAGACCGGTGCGGTGATCACCGCCAGGCTCACCACCGACGTCGTGAGGACGCTGCTGGTGACCGGCGAGGCATAGCCGAATTTCTGGGCGTCGGCGGGCAGGCTGGTGGCCATCAACGCCAGCGCGAGGGCCGATCCACGGGCCAGTGGCGCGATCCCTCGGTGGCCGGCGCGGCTCACCAGCGTTCGCTCGATTGACTGGACTGCGCCGCAGCCGCCTCGGTCGGCAGGAACGCCAACGCGGTGCCTTCGGCGTTGGCCACCGTCCAGCCGGCGCCGCCTGGCGAAGGCGTGAGGTCCAGCACGTCGCCGACCTTGACCGTCTCCGCCGGGTTGTCGGTGCGCGCCGGCCAGGCCAGCACGGCCGGCTCGTCCGGTGACTGCGGGTTCTGCAACGCCAGCTGCACGCCACCTTCGGCGGTGCGCTCCACTTTCTCCACTGTCAGCGGTGGCAGGGGCGCGGCCTTCTTCGCCTCGGCACGGGCGCGGCTGCGGCGGGCCGAGCCGTCGCTGGCCTTGCTCAGACCGGCCGAGACCAGCCAGACCGGTGCGGTGATCACCACGACACTCATCACCGAGGTGACGATCGCGCTGCTGGCGACCGGGTGCTGGGTACTGAATTCCTGGGCCGATACCGGCAGGCTGGAGGCGCACAGCGCAACTGCCAGCAACGGCGAAACAGCAAGGCGGGAAATCCGTGTCATCGGGAACTCCTGTGTCACATCGACGTGGGGAAACAGTATGCCTGCGCCGCGTTAGGCCGCAGCACCCTCATGGCTTGGGCGGCGCGATGCCCTTGACCGGCACATGCGGCACGGCCAGTTCCTGCTGCAGGCTGCTGCGTAGCTGCAGGAAATCGAAGATCGATTCCACCGTCACCACCGAGTAGTTGCCGGAAAGGCGCTCGCTGGCCGGGTGGTCGGTAACGGCCGCATTGGGCACGAAGAAGCGCGCGCCGAGCCGCTTGGCCACGCCGATGTGCAGCGTGCTGGGCGTGTACATGTGTCGCTGCAGCCATTCCTGCGCCTGGGTACGGTTGACGATCAACGTGCGCTCTTCCACCTGCGCCATCGCCGCGCCCAGGACTTCCAGCACCCACTGGTTGGAATTCTGGTATTCGGTGCGGAACGGATAGGCCACCACGCTGTAGCGTGCTTCGTGCAGCGCCTTCGCCTGGATCGCCGGCTGGGTGAGCATCGCCTTGAGCGCATCGCGCACGGCCGGGGTCGGCACCCCGATGCGCAGATCGGTATGGCTGGAGGTCTCGCCGATGAAGGTCGCAACACCCTCGCGGAACAAGTGCGACTCCGCGGTCTTGCACGGATTGAGCAGATGCACCGCGCGCCATTGGCCATCCTCCTCGCGCAGCAGGAAGGCCAGGTGGCTGTGGCGCAAGCCGTACTTGCTCAGGTCCTGGCCGCCGCGGGCGATCAGCACCACGTCCACGCCCTCGAGGGCGTCCAAGGCGTCCGTGGTGGCCAGCGCCACATCGAACATCGAGGCCAGCGCGGCGGGCGTGGGATAGCGTTCGGTGCATTGCGGCTCGGCGTGTGCGGTCAGCGCAGCGCCCAGCAATACCGCGCACAGCAAGGCAGGGTGCAGGCGCTGGCGCAGGGCAGCGAAGGGTACTTCCATGTCACACGTTCTCCGGCGGCACCGGCCGCGGGCGCATCATAACGCCGACTCAGCGTGCAGCGTCCTCGCGACGCAGTTCCCGTTCACCGTCCTTGAATCCCCAACCGCGCGCGCACCTCTTCGGCAACGCGTGTGGTCTCGCGCAGCGGTTCGATGCGGCCTTCCTTCTGCCAGTCCAGCCAGCGCAGCTGCAGGCGGCCACGCTCGCGCAGCGCGCTCTGGAAGTGCGCCAGCCGTCCCTGCGCCTGGTCGGCCAGCGCCACGGCCACCGGCATGCGCGTGGCGCAGGCTTCGGAGAGCAGGTTCACCGAATCCGGCGACACCACGACGCGGTTGGCCCAGCCCAGCAGGCCGGCATAGGGATTGACGCCGTCACCGCCGTCGCCCCAGATCACGTTCGGCACATCGGCGAACGCACTGCGCAGCGCGCCGACCAGCGCGGGGGGCGTGCGTCGCGAGGTCGTGGCCAGCAGGCTGCCGCCCTCCGCGCGCAGCTGCGACGCCAACTGTTGGAATACCTGCACCATGTCCGGCTCATGCCAGGGGGCGTGCGGGGTCGGCCCACCGACCAGCAGCGCGGTGCGCGGACCGGGCAGGGCGCTGAACGTCGCGAAGGCGGCACGGCCGCAGGCCAGCCAGTCATCGTTGACCGGATTGAGGCTGCCCAGCAGGGTGAGCACGTTGCTGCCGCGCAGGCGGTCGTGTTCGGGGACGACCAGCAGGTCCCAGTGGCGCGGGCTGAGGCGGGGGTCGAGGATCTGCACCACCCGGGTGCCACGGCGGCGCAGTTCGCGCAGCGCCCCGGCAGCCTGGCGGCCACAGCCGATGGCCAGCTCCGGGACCTCTTCGGCCAGCGCGGTGAAGGCCTCGCCGTAGCCGGCGGCGGCGCCCGGCAGCCAGCGCGGGGCCAGCCAGCGCCAGGGCGCGCGCGGCGTGAGTACCAGCGGACGATGCGCCCCCAGCTTCAATGCCGTGGCCAGGGCCACCGCCTGCCGCACATTGCCGGCACGGCCGTCAGTGATCGTCCAGGGCGGACTCCATCGTTTCACGTATGGCATTAATTCGTTTCAGTCAGGCTGGGTGTTGCAACTGTCGCGACACTCTACACTGCCAGCCTTCGCCGATCGCGCAATCTCCCTGCCACGGTAGCTGATGCGCGAACGATTCCCCTTGTTTCCGGAGGCTTCATGTCCCACGTCCTTGACGATGCTGCGCTCGATCAGTTGTTCCGTACCGCCCGCACCCAGAACGCCTTCCTCGACAAGCCGGTCGAGGACAGCCAGCTGAAGGCGCTCTATGAGCTGCTGAAGTGGGGCCCGACCGCCGCCAATGGCAGCCCGGCGCGCTTCGTGTTCGTGAAGTCCCCGGAAGCCAAGGCCAAGCTGGCCCCGGCCCTGTCCGAAGGCAACCACGACAAGACCCTGGCCGCCCCGGTCACGGTGATCGTCGCCTTCGACGAAGACTTCCACGAGAAGCTGCCGTTCCTGTTCCCGCACACCGACGCCAAGGCGTGGTTCGACGGCCCGCGTGAAGGCCGTACCGAAGGGGCATTCCGCAATGGCAGCCTGCAGGGCGCCTACCTGATCCTGGCCGCCCGCGCGCTGGGTCTGGATGCCGGCCCGATGTCCGGCTTCGACAACGCCAAGGTCGACGAAGCCTTCTTCAAGGGCACCGCGATCAAGTCGAATTTCCTCGTCAACCTGGGGTACGGTGACGCCTCGGGCCTGTTCCCGCGGCTGCCTCGCCTGTCGTTCGACGAAGCCGCCCGCATCGCTTAAGCGTTACCGCCGGATCGTGGCCCATCCGTGCGGATGGGCTGCATGACCTTTGCTTCTTTTCCCTTCGAATCGAGAGAGACCTGACATGACCGTGACCCGCAAACTGCTGCTGCCGCTCGCCCTGACCCTGGCCATCGCCGCCTGCTCCAAGCCGGCCGACGAACCCGCTGCCCCGGCTGCCGACGCGCCGGCCGCCACCGAAACCGCCGCCCCGGCTGCGGACGCTGCTGCTGCCGCCCCGGCGGCCGATGCGATCCAGATCGCCTCGGGCACCTACAAGCTCGACCCGACCCACACCGACGTGCTGGTCCAGTGGAGCCACTTCGGCTTCTCGCACCCGACCGCCCACTTCGGCGCGGCCGAAGGCACCCTGGTGTATGACGCGGCCGACGTGACCAAGTCGACCGTCGAAGTGAAGCTGCCGCTGACCGGCCTGAACAGCTTCACCGCCAAGTTCGACGAGCACCTGAAGAGCGCCGATTTCTTCGACGCCGCCAAGTTCCCGGCCGCCACCTTCAAGAGCACCAAGGTCGAGGCCAACGGCACCAACAAGCTGACCGTCACCGGCGACCTGACCATCAAGGACATCACCAAGCCGGTGACCCTGGATGTCACCGTCAACGGCGGCGGCGAGCACCCGATGGCCAAGGTGCCGGCAGCGGGCTTCGATGCCACCACCACCATCAAGCGCAGCGATTTCGGCGTCGGCGCGTACGCCCCGAACGTCAGCGATGAAGTGAACATCCGCATCACCACCGAGGCCACTGGCGAAAAGCCGGCTGCCTGAGTTTCTCCTCACTCGTCGTGAGAAGGCAGAAAGCCCGCCAATCGGCGGGCTTTCTTTTTGTGCGGCTACCGGTCGATACCCCGTAGTGCCGGCCGCTGGCCGGCTCCTCATCATCCTGGACGGAAGGGGGAGCCGGCCAGCGGCCGGCACTACCGTTCCTGATGCGGATGCACGAGGGCGATGATCACCCCGCCGCCACCTGCGCGCTCACCTTGCCCAGCCACAGCGTGGTGAAATCGGTCGGCGTCCGCCGTGCCGGCGCACTCAATCCGCTCTCCCGCAGGAATGCATGCGTCGCCTGCGCGAACGCCTGACGTGCCAGCAGCGCGGCCTGCTTCACCGAGGCCTGCTGCTTGCGCAGCTGCACGATCTGCAGGCTCGGCTTACCGGGCATCGCGTACTTCTGGTAACGGCGCAGCTCGTCGGCGACCAGGTCGATATCGATATTCGCCTGCACCAGCGCTGCCTGCGCGCGGGCCAGCGGGATCAGGGCGGTGCGCAACGGGGCGATGTTCCCGCCCACGGAAGGCGCCAGCGCCGCCAGGGCGGCGTCCAGCGCGGGATCGGCGCGCTCGGCGCGGTCGATCAGATCGGTCAGTGCCGAAAGAGGAGAGGCTTGCATGAAAGGCACCGGCACAAAACGCGATTGTCGCATCCGTGGCCGGTGCCCGTCGCGGGCTCAGTCGTCGTGGTGCTCACTGCCGTGGGCCTTCCAGTAGCCGGTCGAGCGGATCCAGTCCTTCGGCACGCCCAGGTGACCCTCGATGTACTTGCGCATCATCCGGGCCCGGCGCGACTCGGCCGCGATCCAGTAGAAGATGTCGCCCTCCGGTTCCTCGAAATCGGTCAGCACGTCTTCCAGCAGGGTGCTGCTGGCGGCGTCGAAGCCGTTGCGCTCCAGCCACGAGATGCGGATGCGGTCGTCCTCCGCCAGCTCCTGGCGGTCGCCGGATTCCGGGATCTCGATGTAGACGTCGGCGTTCGCGCCCTCCGGCAGCGTCTCCAGCCAGCGGCCGATCGCCGGCAGCGCGGTTTCATCGCCGATCAGCACGTAGGTGTCGAAGTCATCGGCGGTCATGTGCGAGCCGCGCGGGCCGCCGACGGCGATCGGATCGCCCGGCTGCGCGTTGGCGGCCCAGGTCGAAGCCAGGCCGTCGCCATGCATGACGAAGTCCAGCGCCAGCTCGTTGGTCTCCAGATCCCACCAGCGCGGGGTGTAGTCGCGCGAGGGGGAGGGCGCCTGGCCTTCCGGGTAGCGCGGGCCTTCCGGGGTCATCGTCGGGACCACGAACTGGCCCTCGGCGTTGGGGAAGAACAGCTTGACGTGGTCGTCCGGCGAGGGCGAATCGAAGCCTTCCAGCGCCTCGCCCCCGACGATCACCCGGCGCATGCACGGGCTGATCTCTTCGGTGCGCAGCACCTGCAGCGGGCGGAACTTCACGGTATGACGGAGCAGTCGGTTTTCATGCAGAGCCATGGGGAATACCTGGATCAGTGCCGCAGCGCGGCGTTGAGAGAGAAGGACCTGGCGGGCGGTGGCTGGCTGGGTCTGAAACGAAGAGGGAAGGTCAGCGGCCCTGCGCACGGATGTGCGCGGCGGCCTCGCGCAGCGCTTCGGCCACGGCGGCGGCGTTGTCGTCCTGCCAGCGGCCGTGGCACAGGCCCAGCGCGTGCTTGAGCTCGCGCAGCGCATCGCGCACGGACGGCGGCAGGTTGGCCTTGGTGATCGTGCGCGCGCTGTCGCGCACCCGGTGCACCGCGGCATCGACCTCGTCGCGCTGCGCCTCCAGCTCGGCCTGGCCCAGCGCGCTGAGCGCGTAGCGCTTGCGCCCACCGTCCTCGACCGCGCCGACCCAGCCGGCCGCCTCGAACTGCGCCAGCACCGGGTAGATCGAGCCGGCGCTGGGCGTGTAGACCCGCACGAACATGTCGCTGATCAGCTGGATCAGCTCATAGCCGTGGCGCGGCTGGTCGGCCAGCAGCGACAGCACCAGCAGGCGCAGGTCGCCACGGCTGAGCGGCCGGGCGGTCAGCGGGCGGGCAGGGCGGTCGAGATCGCGCGGAGAGGTCATTTCGATATATCGAATGCAGTGACGGAACGATATATCGAAAACTCCCGTTCGGCCAGCCGCGGCGCACGCATGGCAGGGATGCGTTCAGGTGAATCCAGCGTGCGACGGTGCGTGCTTGTGTTGGAACACTGCGCGCCCTCCTGGCCGATGAACGCGGCCGATGATCCACGCCGACGCACGCTGGAACGCCTTCCCGCCGCGCACGATCCACGCCAATCGCCTCTGCCGCAGCGGCTGCGCTGTCCAGCGCTGTCCTGCTGACGCGCCGGTGTCATCGCCGCCGGGCAGGCTGAAATGCAGCGTGGAACCTTCAAGCCCGGCCCGCGCGCTGTCGCCTGCTGTCCTTCCGGACACGCCCGGATGGTTCCATACGCAACCGTAGCGAAGTAAGCAAACCCCTTGGTGCGCTACACTTTGCGGCTAGAAATCTAAAACAGTCGCGCGCGTGCGTGCGGTCATGGGAGCGCAAATGAACTGGTTGAACGAGGTGCTGAACAACGACCCGAATCCTGTGGAAACCCAGGAATGGATCGAGTCGCTGAAGGCCGTTATTGATGTCGAGGGCCCCGAGCGCGCGCATCAGCTGTTGGAAGGCATGGTGGAACTGACCCGTCGTTCGGGTGCTTACCTGCCGTTCTCTCCCACCACCGAGTACGTGAACACCATCGCGCCGACCCTGGAGGCCAAGAGCCCGGGCAACGCCGAACTGGAATGGCGCATTCGTTCCATCATCCGCTGGAACGCGATGGCGACCGTCGTGCGCGCCAACCGCAAGCCGGGCGACCTGGGCGGCCACATCGCCTCCTTCGCCTCCGGCGCCACGCTGTATGACGTGGGCTTCAACCACTTCTGGCGCGCCCCGAGCGAAGACCACCCGGGCGACCTGCTCTTCATCCAGGGCCACAGCGCCCCGGGCATCTATGCGCGTTCCTTCCTGGAAGGCCGCATCGACGAAGCCCAGTTGGACAAGTTCCGCATGGAAGTCGACGGCGGTGGCCTCTCCAGCTACCCGCATCCGTGGCTGATGCCCGATTACTGGCAGACCCCGACCGTGTCGATGGGCCTGGGCCCGCTCGCCGCGATCTACCAGGCGCAGTTCCTGCGCTACCTGGAAAACCGCGGCCTGATCGAGAAGTCCGACCGCAAGGTGTGGTGCTTCATCGGCGACGGCGAGAGCGATGAGCCGGAAACCCTCGGCGCGATCGCGCTGGCCGGCCGCGAAGGCCTGGACAACCTGATCTTTGTGGTCAACTGCAACCTGCAGCGCCTCGACGGCCCGGTGCGTGGCAACGGCAAGATCATCCAGGAACTGGAGGGCGTCTTCCGTGGCGGCGGCTGGAATGTCATCAAGCTGCTGTGGGGCGGCTACTGGGATGCCCTGCTGGCCAAGGACACCAATGGCGTCCTGCGCAAGCTGATGATGGAAACCGTCGACGGCGAATACCAGAACTGCAAGGCCTTCGGTGGCGCGTATACCCGCGAGCATTTCTTCGGCAAGTACCCGGAAACCGCTGCGATGGTCGCCGGCCTGTCCGACGACGATATCTGGCGCCTCAACCGTGGCGGCCACGATCCGCACAAGGTGTACGCCGCCTACCACCAGGCCGTGAACACCAAGGGCATGCCGACCGTGATCCTGGCCAAGACGGTCAAGGGCTACGGCATGGGCAGCGCGGGTGAAGCACTGAACCCGACCCACCAGACCAAGAAGCTGGACGACGATGCCGTCCGCCACTTCCGCGACCGCTTCAACATCCCGGTGACCGACGCGCAGCTGGCCGATGGCCAGGTGCCGTTCTACCACCCGGGCCCGGATTCGCCGGAAGTGAAGTACCTGCAGGAACGCCGTGCCGCCCTGGGTGGCTACCTGCCGCAGCGCCGCCGCAAGGCGACCAAGAGCTTCAACGCACCGAAGCTGGAAAGCTACGAGCGCCTGCTCAAGAGCAGCGGCGAGCGCAGCTACTCCACCACCATGGCCTTCGTGCAGAGCCTCAACATCACCCTGCGCGACAAGGAACTGGGCCCGCACATCGTGCCGATCGTGGCCGACGAAGCCCGTACCTTCGGCATGGAAGGCCTGTTCCGCCAGATCGGCATCTACGCGCCTTTCGGCCAGAAGTACAAGCCGGTCGATGCGGACCAGCTGATGTTCTACCGCGAAGACCAGAGTGGCCAGGTGCTGCAGCAGGGCATCAGCGAGCCGGGTGCGATCAGCTCCTGGATGGCGGCCGGTACCAGCTACTCGGTATCCAACGTGCCGATGCTGCCGTTCTACATCTACTACTCGATGTTCGGCTTCCAGCGCGTGGGCGACATCGCCTGGCAGGCAGCAGACATGCGTACCCGTGGCTTCCTGCTCGGCGGAACCGCCGGCCGCACCACGCTGAACGGTGAAGGCCTGCAGCACGAAGATGGCTTCAGCCATATCGTCGCCGGTGGCATCCCGAACGTGCGCAGCTATGACCCGACCTTCGGCTTCGAAGTGACGGTGATCCTGCAGCACGGCACCAAGGCCATGATGGAAGATCAGATTGATGAGTACTACTACATCACCCTGATGAACGAAAACTACACCCACCCCGAAATGCCGGAAGGCGCGGCGGAAGGCATCGTCAAGGGCATGTACCTGCTCACCGACGCCGGCAAGCCGAAGAAGGGCGAGCTGCGCGTGCAGCTGCTGGGTTCGGGCACCATCCTGCGTGAGGCCATTGCCGCGGCCGAGCTGCTCGACAAGGACTTCGGTGTCACCGCCGATATCTGGAGCTGCCCGAGCATCAACGAGCTGCGCCGCGATGGTTTCGATGCCGAGCGCTACAACCGCTTCCACCCGGAAGCCGAGCCGCGCAAGGCCTACGTGACCGAGCTGCTGGAAGGCCGCCAGGGCCCGGCGATTGCCGCGACCGACTATGTGCGTGCGTATGCGGACCAGATCCGTGCGTTCGTGCCGATGTCGTACACGGTGCTGGGCACGGATGGCTTTGGTCGTTCGGATACCCGTGCGAACCTGCGTCGCTTCTTCGAGGTTGACCGGTACTACATCGCGCATGCCGCGATTGCGGCGCTGGCGAAGGAAGGGAAGATGACGGGTAAGGATGTTGCCCGGGCGATTAAGCAGTACAAGATTGATCCTGAGAAGGCTAATCCGGTTGGGGTTTGAATAATAGAAGAAGGGCGACTCTCGAGTCGCCCTTCTTCTATCCGCCATTGAGCATCCACCTATCGTCCAGCCCATCGCAGCGATTGCAGTCGGTCCGCTACACCTGAATACAAACGTCCTTAGATGCTGGATGCTGCTTAGCGATGTTGGAGCTCCAAGATTGGTTGCGGCAAAAACTGCCGTGCCTTTGGGCCATCTCCTCCTGCCCGATTGATTTCCGCAGCGAGGTGCAGCGAAGAAGAAGAATGGAAAGCGAATTCCTGATCAGTGTAGGCGGTGAAAACCGCGAAGTGTGATTGTTCCAGCGGTGTCGGAGTTCATGGACGTTTGCTTAGCGTCTCCTGCGGAGCTTGGTCGTCTAATTCTCCCTCCAGGGTATTGCGAGAGAACTGCCCATAGCACCTCAAAAGCCTCTGGTCGCGAGTCTCGCGAAACTCCCCACGAGATAGATGCGCTCCTGACGAATGCAGCGTAGTCCCCGTCCGACTTCGCAAAGAACGATGCAGCGTTCGTCCAGAAGGAGAGAAATGATCTGCCGATGCAGACATCCGACGAGCAAAGCTCACGCTGCACAAGTAGCTCGTTCATTGCGCGCAGCATGATTGACTCCTCTCGTTTGATGGAAGGTCCATGCGTTCCTAAGGTCTGCGCCAACATGAGTAGAGTCGGGCGCGAAGTCCGCGCCACTGAAATTCGAGCTCGGTATATCTCAAGCGATTTTGACGATAGCTTCATCCGCTCGACGATGCGTTCGACCCACTCCGGCAGGTTGCTTAGGAAACAACTTGCATCAGATGGATCATCCTCTGGCAGGCAGTCCATTTCCATTGAGGCTTGGTAGACTGACCAGTCGATCCCAATCTCATTGGAAAGGCTGGCGGTAGAAAGTGCGCGTGCCAAATTGCGGAGGCCCTTGCCAATTGGTGTGGTTGGTGGAGGGGCTTGACCTGTCCTTAGGGAGCGCCAAAGATCGTCCGCCGTGCCCAAGCTTAACGCCGCGAGCTGACCGGTCGTGATTCCGCAGGGAAACTCTGTCAGCGACAGGCCTTGAATGCCCGATGGTATGGGAGAGAATACCTCGGGCCCCTCGTTGATCTGAGTTCTGACGTCCGCGGGAAGTGTCGCCTTGCTCGTTAGAACCGCAAGAATCAAAGGAAGGTTTGCCAATATCTCCGCCGGATCAACGTTCCACGCACTACTCAAGCTTTCAACGAAGCAATAGACGGTAAGCTGCGATGAGTGCGATAGCTGTTCAGCAGCCTTTTGCCAGTAAAGTGAGAAGCTGGGCCTAATCCGGGCCCCAACACCTTTCGCAGTTTGTCCTAGGAACAAACTGGAAAGGTGTTCCAAAAGTTTAGCTTCCCTCTGGCGAACACGTTCTCGTGTGAGGGCAGGAAGACTAGCTGAAGCGATCTCTTCCAAGGTCAGGCGTTCGCCAGGTAGCCTAAGAATCCGCTGTTCTAGTATCAGGTCGTCGACCGGGGAATGACGGACACGCATCAGACCGGCTAGTACATCCGGAAGAGAATCGATGAACTGCCCGCCACTCTGGATGGTGGCGCTGGGAAGTAGATGCAATCCGTCCTGGATGGACTTTTTCTCCGCAAGATGGTCCGGAGTAGTCGGGGTCGAGTCAGCGTGAGTGCTTTGTACCCCGCTGAGCTCATCAAACCTGTCCCAATCGATAAGGCCAATGCCATCGAGCGTCATCGAAACCGTGTTTAGCCTGTTTCGGATGCAAAGAACGTCCTCATGTGAGAGGCGGCGGACTTTGTTCAGGTAGCTAGGAACGAGCTCGATGTTTGAAAGCAGTCCCCCCAAGGTGGTGACTCCTTCCCCCGCGAGCCGCTGCTCCGCGCCGCCCAAGTGGAGGCGGGAGAGAGGGATAGGATACATGGTCGGGTCGACGCTGTAGAAGAGTGAGCAGTCCAAATCAGTGAACCTTACTCCAGCCTTTAAGTACGACAGACTGTGGTTGATGGAGAGCTACTTCGCCTTGAGGTTGTAGCGCCACCGTAAATGTACCCGGCGTCCGAGTCGCAGAAAACATTAGACGGTCGCCAGGGGACGCGCCGGCCGATCTCAGGTACTTAGTTAGGTGTGTGAGGCGATATTCATTGCGAGTACCGTTAGCCGTGTGGAGCTTGTTGTTGTAGTAGATGTACCTGAAGCGCCAGCGCTCTCCTCTCTCATCCACGCAACAAATCCATGCGTCTGGATTGAGTTTTCGCGGGTCCAAGCAGGCGAAAAAGCTGAGGAGCTCGGGATCGGTTCGTGGAACCAAAATGCCCGCTTGGTGGCTTCCGGTCTTGCCGGCATCATTCGCGCTCAGGTACTTCGCAAAGGTCTTGTTCGTCATCGTCTGATTGGGCTGACTGTCAATGCGCGGGTCATGTTATCTTCAAACTCTGCGCTGCTCCGCACGGCGCCGTCTCCGAGCTCTCTTCTCATCTGAGCCCTTTCGAGCATCACCTGCTCCACGGTATTTAGATAGTAAAGGTGATAGACCGTGACGGGCAACGTCTGTCCACGGCGGTGTGCTCTAGCGCTTGCTTGTGCCTCCAACGCAGGATTCCACACCTGTGTGAAGTGTATGACGACAGTGGCAGCCGCTATATTGAGTCCAGCGCCAGCAGCTCGGGGGTTGAGTACCAGCACGGATGGGCCAGAATGCGCAGAGAACTGCTCCACGATTGCCTGGCGATCGGCGTGGGGTGTTGAGCCGTTGATTTGGTTCCAGTATCCATTTGAGGAAAACGCCACCGCCTCGCGGAGGATAGGGCCAACGGCGTTGTAGTTCGAAAAGACGAGCACCTTGCGTCCATTCTGAACAGCTTCTTGAATCAACTCGGACGCCCTCTCGAGTTTTGGTGTTGTGCTTGAAAGAGGGGGCTCAGTGGAAGAGAGATCGCCAGCGACGTTGATATTGCTATCTACCTGTCGAAGGAGCCTCGGATCCGCGCAGAACAGCTGAAGTTGCCCAGTTGCCACTAGCGCTCCTGCCATACCGTAGCGCTCAAGGACATAAGAACGAGTCTTCTCGTAGGACGTCGCTAGGTCGTCAGTTAGCTCAAGCGGAACAGCTACATCGGTTCGCTCAGGCAAGTCGGTGGCAACGTCAGAGACCTTGCGTCGTAGAACAATAGGAGCAACCAGTGCGCCAAGCGTCGTTGCCCGCTCAGGCGTGTCTGGATACTCGGATTCGAAGCTGGTCCGCGGACCAAGCGCAAGGGGTATGGCAAGATCAATCAGAGACCACAGATCTAGCAGCTTGACCTCCATTGGAGTACCTGTAACGGGCAGCATGTGTCTTCTTGGAATCTGGCTCACCGCCCTGCGTCTTTGCGAGTCCGGATTCTTCAAGGCTTGAGCTTCGTCGCAGACGATCCATGACCACTCTATCGCGCGGAACAGCACAAGGTCGTTGACAGCTGTGTCGTACGTCGTGAGAACAATATCCGTACCAAGCAGTTCTCGCGGTAGGTTTGCACGAGCGGACCCACGGTGTATCTTCACCGTCAGCGTAGGAGCGAACTTTTGAATCTCCTGCATCCAGTTTGCGATGAGAGTTGTTGGGCAGAGAATCAGTGCGGGTGCGGTGCCTGAGGGGGGGATCAGTAGTAGCAGTGATAGAACCTGGACTGTCTTGCCCAGTCCCATTTCGTCGGCAAGCAGCGCCCCACCCATGGTGGAAACTGCTTGCCTCATCCACGCGACTCCTTGGGCTTGATAAGGGTAGAGCTTGGCTTGAAGTCCAGGCACGACCTGAGTAGCTGAGTGCTCTTCAGCCATCTCACTCGCCGATGCGGTAACCGAATCATCCAGAACCACCTGCAGGTGCGCGCCACTCGCGGCATGTAATGCTAGAACCCCAGAGAATCTCAAATCCTCTGGATCCCTGCCGCAGAGCGCCTCCCTTACTGTGTCCCCGCAGTCGATGGGTAGCGGGTAGATGAGTGAGTCGCCTGCAACCCAGTTGCATTCAAGTCTGGGTGCAGACAGAAGCAAGTCGCCGCCCCGTCGGGTGGTGGAGATGGAAACGAGGCTGACGAAGTAGCGAGAGTCGACTCTGCTTACACGCAGTACCGGTTCAACAACTGTTGATCGAACAGTCCAGCCTTCGGGGATCGACATGCATAGCTTGTCGAAGTCATTTGGCCAGTCAGACATCTGATCGCTACGCATCTTGGAGGATTGCCTTTAACTCAATTAGAGAGTATGGGAAGGGTCGCCTTGTGTGAACAATCCTGTGACAATTTGGGCAAAGAGGAATCAAGTCGGTCTCGGGGCAGTAGATGCGCGGTTCGTCCAATGCGGAAAGCGGCTCTATATGGTGAACCTCAATGATGTTGCCTTGCGCTCCATAGTTGCCGACAGGGTCAAATCCGCAGGCTATACATTTATTTCCATGTATTGACATGCAAAGGAATCGATTCCGCCGACTCCTCTCCCTGCGAAGATATGTAGTCTCAATTGCGTTGCCCTCTACGTTCCCCTCGTCAACGCTGGTGCCAACCTCGTCATAGCCAATTAGTTCAGCCATCGAGGCGAGAAGGGGAACTGCAACCTCGTTTGCCACAGCTGCGATAGCAGCTTCGGTTCCATGATTCGAAACTGCATTGCCAGCGACATCGACTGAGAACAAGCCGTCTGTAACGAGCCAGTTGGTACGGTCTTGTCCAGCTGTGATGCTCAGACTATAGGTCAACGGTATTCTGTTCAGCAGTGCTCTCGCACTAATGACTTGCTCTTCGCCCGCCATCCTCATCTGTCTAATGCACGAACCAGCGTAGTCTCCAAAGGCAAGCCGCACCTTGTACCTTTTCAGCCCGTAGGGTGTGATTGTGCAAGTAGGCCCATTTAGGCTCCGGAGATCAGTGAAATGAGCTCTCCAGCCGGATCGGGGTCCGGCTGTGAACTCTTCAACCGAAACAGCTGCGCCTACGCCCAGTTGCAGGGTTGATCTTAGTAGCTCGGCTCTGCTCGTCGTCATGCTTAGTCTTGCTCGTCGGAGTCGAGCGCGCCCGCGATGGCGCCGGCATCAGCAATAGGGGTATCGCGCAAGAGCTTCTTAAGGTTCATGGAGATCTCGTCCCGAAGGTCTTCGAATACAGGCGTTAACTCGGGATTTGAGTTGTTAATTTCTGCAGCAGCAAACGCCCAAAGCAGGTAGTCGATTCCATCAAGTGTGTAACCTTGAGAGGCAGCGCGGAAATAGATCTTCTGGAAGAAATCATGGTGTTTGTTGACGCGAACCCCCACGCTATGTCCCGCTTGGCCAGGGCTACGCATCGCAGGTTCCCATACATGCCCACTCGTGATGTCATCGACAGTTTCGACATACACTGACTTTGGGTTGACATTGCTCTCAACAGGAACGTGCAGCTTGATCCCCTGCCCGTGATTGTTGTTCACGGTGGCCGTCTGCGTAGACGCGTCCACAGATGCCACAGCGGCGGTTTGCGCGTTGGTCGCAGCAATTGTTCTGTTGGCACTTTGGTGGTTCATCGTGAGCCCAACCGCGATCGCCTTGTCTTTGCGTCTATAGCGCTTATCGGCTTCTTTCCAGAAGGGCGTGAGTTGCGCCTTCAGGAACTCCTCCAATGCCGGGTCAAACAGAATTCGGGACTTCTTTACGTCGATCTTGAAGGCTTCGTCCAGGTTGTGGTCGAAGTCAAATTCGACTCGCAGCAGGGAGTAGTGTGGATCGTCTGACCTGAATACGCCTAGCCAACCGCCGTGGTGGATGATTCTTCCTTCGCGATGAATGTAGAAGCCCTGCGCGCGACTAGAGATTCTTGCTCTTTCATTCTCCTCGTCATTGAGCTCCTTGCTGTGCGGCAAAATCCAAGCGCGCATGCGAGCCTCATGCGTAGTGCCATCCTCCAGCTGAACTGAGATCCTCTGGGCGTGCTCAGGCAGCACTTGCTCAGAGCGCTCGGTGAAGAAGGGGTCCCATGGCTTCACCCATTGCCCATTAACCGAGATTGCTACATTTGCGTACTCAGGATTGGAAGCGTTGAGATATCGGTGGAAGATCATCGAAATGTGATCCCGCAGCTTCTCAACTCGAGACGTGACCGCACGGCGCTCCTGCGTGCCGCCTGCCTGCTCGTAGTCTTTTGATAGCAGTCGATCGCATTTTGACCAGATCAGCAAGGTGCCGTGATCGCCACATAGGTCATTAAACCTTTGCTCATCATCCTGAGTCACTGGTTCCTTCAGCATCTCCCAAGCGTTGTTGGACTGGACGTGGTCAAGATCCCACGCCAGCTTAATAAGTGAAGCTTCTGAGGAGGCCCTTGTAACTATAGTGAACTTAAGGCAGATGGAGCTGGACGCAGTTTTAAGGCCAAGCCCGAACTTTCCTAGGCTCTTGATGTTTGACCTCTTCGGTGCGCCATATCGCATTGCGTTGAACAGTTGGGCTTCGTCCATGCCGCTGCCGTTATCCCCGAAATATACAAACTTCCTCCCGTCGCGTTCGAGGTCGACTTGAATGTTTACTTCGGTAGAGCCCGCGGCGATCGAATTATCGATGATGTCGGCAGCAGCTGTATTGAAATCATAGCCAGTATCCCTAAGCCCGAAGATGAGTCTTGAGGGATCCGGAAGGTTCATGAGGTCGGGGTTGCTGATTCCACGCATGGGTGTGTTCCTGATAATATGCAAGATTCTATAGGGTTCATCGGGCGGTGCGCACTCTTACTACAGCGCGTTGCTGTATGTTGTTGCGCGCTTGATTGCCAATTCAGCTGAGTTCAAGCATGCATTACTCTTTGACGGCTCGTGAAGGATAGGGTCTCCGTAAACGCTCAGCTGCGATTAAGATGAAATCGTGCAGCGAGTAGATGCTTTGCCTCTGCTGTTCTGTATAGGCTCCAAGCGTGTTGAGTTCCGTTAGCGCCAACCTTATTCAGGACGCTAGGCGACGTCCAGTGCCCCGAACGTGCCAATTATCTGACGCTTTCTGCCTCGGGCCACAACTATCTGCGAAGGCTGGCCGAGCCCTTGCCAGATCTTGGCGCTGGGTTAGGTGAGGAACTTCTGGAGCATTCAGGCCCAGCGTCGCCGCACCTACGGTCGGCCCCGCCTGAACCAAGCGCTGCATACATGAAGCCATACCGTGGGCCACAAGCTCATTGCCGGATTGATGACCGGAGAATGCCTGCGCGCAGGATCAATGGCTCACAGCGGTCGCGCAGCGGCCAACGCAGTCCCTAAGACGGGGATGAGCGAGTGGACGACTAGGCTGCACCGGTGGTCAGCCAGCGAGAAGAAGCGATGGTCGTTTTCGTGCCAGTTCTTCGTCGAAGAACTCACGAAAGGAGATCACGTTTGAGTCTTGATAGTAGAGAGACTCATTGGTCTTCATCTTCAATGATTCCGGCACTACGAGGGTGATCTCAGCCCTTTGAAGGTCTGCCAGTGCTTCCTTTGAGATGCGATCGTCCACGGTCGCGAGGAAGATGGCGCAGTTGAATCGCTCATGAGTGATCTGTTTCCAGCGTTCACGCAAGGTGGTCTTGGCGGAAAGAATGGCCGCATCTTCAAAATTCCGGCTCTTGTCCAATGCGACCGTTGCCTGGTCCGGAAGAACGAAGTCAGGGCGTCGCTGCCCAAGAATCGCCTGCGCTTCGAATCGGACTCCGCCAGCTGTCAACATCGCTGCCAAGTGTCCTTCGAACGACTTGCCTGCACGACTCTTTCGCTGTTGGCTGGCAGAAAGAAATATGGAGTCCATCGAGGGGAAGCCGCGCACAGCGGCCGTCGCAGTGCGCTCATACCCAGACAGTACCTTGGCGACTTCGACTGCTCTCATGCGAAGCTCGTACCTTCGGTAGATGGAGAACTCGATGTCCCGGCTGACACGCATAAGCGCGTCGCCAGGCCTCTTGATCGTCCAAGGATCAAAGGCCTTTGCTTTACCCGAACTGAGAAAATCTGCCCGCGCCGCGGTCGCAAGCATGTCCGGACTAGGGAGCTTGGAGTACTTTGCGACGAGGGCTTCAATCGTGCCATTCCGAAGTGCTGCATCGATCTCCTCGATCAGCTCGGCCGCCTCATCTGCCTCAATGGATGACGCTCGCTTGAAATCGGAAGGGCTGAAGAGGGTAAAATGAAAATCTGCTTGAATATCGAGGCGACTTTCAAGAAGCTCTGCCTCAGCGGATGTTGAGTCGATCACTATGAACCAGTGATGCGCGGTTCCTTCGGGTTCCGTAAGCGTTCCACCCAGCAGCCAAGAAGCTGGATTCAGGCCCCTAAACAGCTCTGGGGGAATCCTTGTAAAGTGACACTCGGACTGCTTGTTGCTGTAGTACTTGACGCGGGAATCCTGTCTGATCTCTCCGGTCTGAGGCCAAAAGGAAGGACATTCGGCTTCGAGAATGTGCGGGATGTCTTCCCGCGCATGAAGTTCGGGAAAGAAGCCAGACTCGCGCACAGCGCGGGGAACATAGAAACCGTACTGATGGCCCCCGCCCTCATTGGCCCACGAAGAGTCATTACGCGAAAGCTTCTTCAGGAACAGCCTGCCGCTGCGGGCGAGTAGCGCGTCTACCAGTGACCACTGGTCTGAGGTCTGTTCCATGAAATTCATCTCCACTCCTGTCTCCTCTTCACTGCGCGGCTTCTCGCAATTCTCTGGCCAAGCTATCAAGGAATGAAGCCTGCTCACTCGCGGACTTGCCGCGCAGGGAGCATTCCCAAACCGTCAGGACCCGCCAGCCCGCCGATTCGAGCTCTACAACCACCCGCTCGTCTCGCGACCTGTTCTTTCCTATCTTATCTGCCCAGAACTCTGGTCGCGTCTTTGGCAGCCTATAGAGTGGGCAGTTGTGCCCATGCCAGAAGCAGCCGTGTACGAACACCACGGTTCTGTACTTGGGCAGAACAATATCTGGCCGCCCAGGCAACCCAACCCCACCTAACCGATAGCGGAATCCCCTGGCATAAAGGGCCTTGCGGACGAGGACCTCCAGCTTGGTGTTCGTCCCGCGAATGCGGGACATCTGCGCGGATCGTTGCTCTGGAGTGAGACTGTCGACCAATGTCAGGCCTTCGCATTCTTCTTTGCCGGCTTCGCCGGCTCAGCCGCCGCGCTGTCAACCAGGTAAGGCGCCATGATGCGGGCCACCTCACTTATGACGGGAACGACCACCGAGTTGCCGAACTGCTTATAGGCGCGAGTGTCGGAAACGGGAATCCGGAAGTTGTCATCGAACCCCATCAGGCGCGCACACTCGCGCGGTGTAAGGCGGCGGGGATTCTTCTTGGCACCCTGCGAGATAAGGATCTCTGATCCATCCTTGTAGTAGCGAGCAGAAAGCGTGCGGCAGGTGCTTTCGCTGTTAACGAGTCCGAAGCCGAAGCCGTTCCCTTTGTCGCGATGCTTGATAGCGTAGTTCTGAAGGTACTCCCAAAGCTTGTCCGAGAGCGTGTACTTCTCAAGCACCTTGCCTTTCGCTCCGTCAATGTAGGGGGAGTCAGCAGCTTCCGTTCCATCCTGGCTGTGGAGGACGGAGCCCATCTTCGGAGCATCGTCAAAGCTCGGCAGCTCGACTCTGTGGATGTCGAAGTCGTTTGGCTCACGGAAACCCACAATGATGATGCGTTCGCGGTGCTGAGGGCCGAAGTGCTTGCCATTGATGACCTTGTGCTTGACCTGGTAGCCCAGCTCGTTCTGCAGCACATCGATAATGGTGGCGAACGTGCGACCCTTGTCATGGCTCATCAGGTTTTTCACGTTCTCAAGCAGGAACGCGCGCGGCTTCTTCTCGGCGATGATGCGGGCCACGTCAAAGAACAGCGTTCCCTGCGTCTTGTCGGAGAAGCCATGTGGTCGACCCAGTGCGTTCTTCTTCGAAACACCTGCAATGGAGAACGGCTGGCAAGGGAAGCCTGCCAGCAGGACGTCATGGTCCGGCACGTCGCTCTCATGAACCTTGGTGATATCCGTGGCAAAAGTGTGCCCTGGGCCGTCATGGAAATTGGCCTTGTAGGTCTTCACAGCATAGGGGTCCCACTCGCTGGTGAAGACGCAGCGTCCGCCCTGCTTCTCAAAGGCCGTGCGGATGCCGCCGATGCCGGCGAACAGGTCGATGAAGCGGAACTTTCCTTCGCCTGTCGGCGGGTCGCCGAAGGGAAGCAGGCGCTGGCGGATGGCGTCCGCAATGTAGGGCTTGGGCTCGGTCTCGCGAACTTGCCAGCGTTTGACGGTCTTCGGATCAACTCCAAGGGCTTGGGCGACCTCCTTCGTTGAAAAGCGCTGGAGGGAAAGGTCGATCAGCTCGTACGTATTCATGGATGCTCCGGGAATTCAGTGGACAGTATGTCCAATTTCGTCCCGTGGGTGAAGAGGGGGTATCGCTGGAGGCAGCACTGGGGGGTCAGGGAAGCCCGGGTGGGACGTTGACACTGAGCAGTCTCAAAGACTGCGACCGCGACTGGCGCAGTCCATGGAGCTTTGGTGGCCACGAGAAAAAGCGAATTCCAAAGCTCTTCACCATCCCAAATGATGTTCCCGTAGCGTGGGAACTCCTCTGGCACCGACCTCCCATTAGAAGTGTCTGCTTGACGAGGGAGCTTAAGCCAACAGCTCACGGCTCCATCTTCGGCGCCAAGCTCACCGTCCACTGACCACCTTCCTCCAGATGTGGGGTCAGCAGATCGTATGTCTTGACCATGCTCAACAATCCGGAGTGGCCATAAACAGTAGGATTGAACGCCGGGTCAGCACGCTTCAGATACTGCCCAAGAGAGTTCAATGTCACCCGGCCATCCGGGCTGGACGAAGCCAGCAGCGCAACCGCCTCTACAACAAAGCGCGGCCGCCGCTTCGGAAGCGGACCCGCTTGCGCAGGTTTCGTTTCCTGCTTCAGGACGGGTGTTGAGGGAGCGGCCTCAGGAGTATCCAGGTCTTTGGCCTTGGCATCACTCTGGGCCTCAGGCGTCCACTCGAAAAAGCGGTCGCACGCATTGCGCAGGGCATCCGGACTTTTGGCTTCGCCGACAATGTAGACGGTGGCCCCGCGCTCTCTCAGCTTGCGACAGAGGTAAGCAAAGTCGCTGTCGCTCGTTACTAAGCAGAACGTGTCAGCACGTTTGTCGAAGAGGGTCTCAAGTGCGTCGAGCGCCAGAGCGATATCGGACGTGTTCTTCTTCGAGGCGTACTGAAACTGAAGGCAGGGCGTAAATGCCTGCCGTACCAGCGTCTGTTCCCAGCTGTTGCCAAGCGTGGTCCGATTTCCGTAACCCCGGCGGACCGTAACTCTTCCCGCCTGCGCAGCCATCAGCAGCGCGAAATCAACGATATCCGGCGACACGTTGTCGCAATCAATCATGACGGCGACAGCTGCTTCCTGTGACTGATGGGCCATTACCGTTCCTTGTCTGGGCAGGGGTGCGTCTGCGTAGCTTACTCAACCTGGAACTGGGGTCGGGCCACGGCTGGAGTCTGGCAAGGGCCGCTGGACGATCCGTAACCGAGCCGCATCACCCCATACGCATCACTTGGCTCTGGCATTCACGAACGCGGGCGTCCAGCTCCTGCTGCGTGGTCTGTGCCAAGGCCTGCTGCTGCCGCTCCTGGCCGGCGACGTCCAGCTGCCGCATGGACTGGTCCACCGGCGTCTGCACAGCGATATCGGTCGGCATTGAAGCGCGGCGATGCGCCGGGTCGGCCAGTTCGCCTTGGACAACAAAGACATTTCGGCCAACAGGGCCATCGGCGGTGCCTTGGCTCAGCACTACATGGTCGGCGCGCTCAAGTCCGTTCTCCACGGCAAGCGCGGTAAGGCTGGCCGTCAGCCGTTCGCTGGTCTCGTCAAAGCTGCGCCCATGTTTGGCGTCGAGCGAGGCCACATGTCCGCGGATCTGCTGGTACAGCGGGTAGTGGGCATCGCCTGGACGAAGCCCGGCCAAACGGGTCTCCGGCTCCTGCCCGGGCAGGTCGTTGAGCACCACCTTGGGTGTTTCGATCCGCTGCCGGTAGGAATCATCGGGATGGAACTGGGTCGCCTTCTGCTCGCGCTCCAGGCGCACCTCGCGCGTTTCGTTCAGTCCCTCGAGCACCCGCGCATTGCGCTCCTGGATCGGGAAGCCACCTTGGGGGTGGTGGTGCCACGTGCCAGCCTTCTCGTCATACACGTGGTACGAACTGCGTATACCGATCACATTCGGATTGGTGGCAGGCAGGGCCTGAGCAGCCATGGTTGCTTCATAGAACCCGAGCTTGGCCACGTAGGCCGTTGCCTGTCCCCAGGGCATGGCGGCGTAGGCATGGCCCACTGTGTTCGTTGCGCGGCTCAGGCCCCGGTTGTCGTTGTTGAGCATCTCCTGCCAGACCTTCTCGGCGGCGTCCTCGCTCACATTCTTGCGGGTGGCTTCCAGCAGGATGCGCGGGGTCCAGCAGTTCGGGTCCAGATGGTGCAGCTTGAAGGCCTCATCATGGGCCTGCTGTACATCGCGCCCAGGCAGGTTGAGTGCCCTGGCAGGTTCGCCCGCGCCCACCCATTCCTCACGGCGCTCCAGATCCTCCTTCAACAGCGTCTGCCCAAAGGCTTCCCAGTCGCGCTCGGTCAGTACGCGGTTGCGCAGGCCGGGGTTGCGATCGTGCTGGTCGCTTGCTTCCAGCTGGGCATAGGCGTTGGCCACCTGCCCGGGAAGGTTGTCGTTGCGAACCACGCCCAGCGCCAGCAGGCCGTAGCCATCATTACCTGGCTTCTGCGCCAGATAGTTCCAATAGAGCTCGCGGTTGCCTTGGTCGGCATACGCACGCAGGATGTCGATATCCTTCTGATTCAGTCCACTCACGCGGTGTTCCTCCTGAACGGCCCGATTCACTCAACCTTGTACTGGGACAGAACCTGGCGCGCGGCACCTTCAATTTTCTTCCAGTCCTTCAGAAAGATCCGAGGGTAGGAGAGGGATACAGACAGGCTGTTGTCGGTATCCACGAAGTTGTGGGTGCAGCCGGAAACCACGGTTCTCTCGTTGATCACAAGCTGGTCTCCCTCCAGGGCCAACCCATCGCGGCCATCTTTGAGTTTGCCGCACTTGATGAACGTTTCCAGCTTGCCGCCAGCATCGCGGGCGATGTACCAGTCATCCTCGAAGTTCGGGTTGCGCTTGGCCGGCAACCCGATCTGCAGCTCGTAGGCCTTGGCAAACACGGCCATCTGCTCTTCATCAATGGCGTACGGCGTCAGCCCCAGCGTTTCGGGGCCCGGTCTGCGCAGATCCAGGCGACGGCGCGGGTCCTTCCTGTAAATCGAGCCTTCCTCGCTGGTGGCGTCGGTGCTGGTCTGGCGACCCAGCAACTCGGTGATGGGCACCTTGTCGATGTGGTCCACTGCCATCGAAATCGCCCGATGGTGATCAGCCATGGTGCGCGACGAGCGCGTTCCTGGCGGCGCAGCCTGCAGTTCGGGCCACATCAGCGTCAGCCCAACGCCGCCACCAATGGCGGGGCCGATCTGGTCGTCATAAAGATTCGCCGGGAAGGCATAGCGATGCGGGCCCAGCTTGGCCACTACTGGCGCCGTCGTATAGGTGTAGCCGTCAATCGTGCGGCTCTGGCTGGAATCTTCAGACATGGCAGCTTCCTTCTCTCCCTTTTCCGTGGGTGGAACCTTCGCACAGGCGCTGGCGCTGAGGGCGACGGCTAGTGCAACCGTCAGGCACCGGCCGGAGGACATCACGCTCATGGGGCCATTCCATTGCATTGAGTACGTTCAACTATAGGGATAGTGTTGGCATTCGAACAAGAACCGCATCGATCTGAGCCGGGCGGCTCAGCTTGCGCCATCAACGGACCTTGGTGCGGTTCAAGACATCACGTATGGCCTGCTCCATCGCCTTCCAGTCTCTGAGAAACACACGGTTGTAGTTGAGGCTGATGGACAGACTGTTCTCAATATCCACGATGTAGTGCGTGCAACCTGCAATTGTTCTACCCGGGGCATCAATGATGTCCTTGCCCTTGATCGCCAAGCCATCGCCCGAATGCTTCGGACTGTCGCATTTGATGAAACTGGAGAGCGCGCCACCCGCTCCGCGCGAGATGTACCAGTCGTCCTCGAACGCCGGGTTGCGCGGAAGAGGGCGGCCATATTTTGCTTCATACGCGCGCGCATACTGATCCATCAGTGATTCGTTGATGGCGTATGGGGTCAGGCCTAGTCGCTCTGGCTGGGCAACCCGAAGATCCAGACGATCGGCAGGATTTCGCCGCTCCAGCCAGTCTTCTTCTGTGATCGCCTCGTTGGAAGAGAGCCGCTCCAACACGCTGTCGATCGGAACCCTGTCGACGTAGCTGACGAGCACGCGAATCTCCTTTCGGAAATCATTTGTACGGGGGGTGGCGCGCGCTCCCGGTGCCGTCGGCTTCATGTCCGGCCACTCGATGACCAAAGAGACACCCTCACCAGGCCACGGCGCAATCTGGCTGTCCAGATAGTTGGCCGGAATCTCGAATGTGTTCGGTCCCAACGTCACCTCTACCGGTGCATCGGTGTAGGTGTGCCCATTGATGGTTCGACCGGCCTCTGTTGCAGCCGGCGCTCCTTCCTGCTCCGTAGGCGGCGTTTGTCCAGAGGCACTGGCACTGAGCACGACGCCGAGTACAACTGCCATACACCGTCCGGACGAAATCGACATCACACTCATGGGTAGCTCCATTGCTTTTAGCAGAGCGAAGCTGACGCAGTCAGGTGGCGGTTCCAGGGATGAATATCTCTGCCAGGACGACGGTGCCATCGGACGAAACGGCATCGCCGGGAGGGGAAAGAATGCCGGCACCTGCCAAGGCTGTGGGCGTGGTAATTGCGATGTAGCGGACATCGTCAGAGGACTCTCCGCGCGCTTGTGCAGAGAAGAGAAGACCGTGCGCAAGAGAGCAAAGAAACTCGAAGTCGCCTTCGGCACTCTTGAATACGAACCTCGTTTCAAGCATGGACTTCAATGTCGCCACACGGGTCATGTCCAGCGAGTAGGTCCATTCCCGCCGCGGTTCAAGCTGAAGCGATCTTCACCCCCGCTTAGACCCAGGGCCCCGACCCTCTCGCTGCCCTTAAGGAGCACGTACTCGTACTGGGCGGGATCGCTACCATCCGATAACGCGCCCTGCACTCTCGACAGCACGATTCTGATGCCACTCTCGTTCTCGATGGAGGAGCGTGTTTCCTGCTGAGAAGTATTGGCCATTGGTATCCCTTCAAAAGAAAATCACTCCATCCGCATACTTTGCGGCTCAACCTCACGCTGACCCCGCTGGCTGCCCTGTCACGTCCGGCCGCTGCAGATTCCTGTACGTGCGCGTTACTTGGCCTTGGTCCGTGCCAAGAGGTCCCGCACTGCGTCTTCCATGCGCTTCCAGTCTTTCAGGAACGCCCTTCTGTAGTCGAGGGTGATGGAGAGCTTGTTCTCTACATCGGCGAAGTAATGGATGCACCCGGCGGCAACGGTGCCCTGCTCATGGATGACCTGATCACCTTCAAGCCGTACACCATCTTCGCGGAAGGTGGTGCTGTCGCACTTGATGAAGGTCGTGAGGTTGCCGGCCGGGCCGCGTGCCACGTACCAGTCATCCTCGAAGCCGGGATTGCGGGCATGCGGCTTGCGGTAGCGGGCTTCGTACTGCCCTGAGTACACGGCCATCTTCGCTTCGTCGATGGCGTAGGGAGTCAGCCCCATCGTCTCAGATTGGGCAACGCGCAGGTCCAGGCGATCCTTCGGATTTCCACGCTCCACCGAGTCGGCCTCGGTGACGGCCTCATTGGAGGATAGCCGTTCCAGTGAGGTTTCAATGGGAGCGCTGTCGATGTAATCGATCGAGACCGCGATCTCCTTGCGGAAGTCATTCGTCCGGGGATCTGCCCGAGCGCCTGGCGCAGTGGGCCTCATGTCCGGCCACTCAAGGATCAGGCTCACGCCTCCACCGGGCCACGGCGCAATCTGGCTATCCAGGTAGTTGGCCGGAATCCGGAAGATACTCGGCCCGAGCTCCACATCTACCGGCGCATCGGTGTAGGTATGTCCATTGATGGTTCGACCGGTTTCAGTCGCTTCCGACCTCTTCGAGTTCCCTTTCTGATCTGTAGGCGGCGTTCGTGCACAGGCGCTGGCGCTCAGGACAACGGCGAGTGCAGCCGTGAGGCACCGCCCGGATGACATCACGCTCATGGGCCATTCCATTGCATTGGATGGGGCAACTATAGAGGAGGTGCCGGTAGGGCTCCAGCTGGTCTCGAGGTGTTGAACGCACGTGAAGAATGCGCATGCAAAATTCAAGAGGATACGGTTCGAGAGATTGTCGTGCCGCTGGGGTCAGGTGAACGGGTTAACAGAATGCGCCGCCTCTCAGGTGGTACGGTCTGCAGCAAGCAACTGACATCGGTTGGAGCCTGCACGAAAAGATAGAAGCGCATGAAAACACTAACACTCGCATGCAATCTGCTTTTCATCGCCACTCGCTTGGGGGCGGCAGAGCCACCTGCGCCACCACTGAACGCTGCCGTGAAGCGCGTGACGTCTTCAGAGGCCGTCGACGAGGCAGAAGCAAGCCGGCGCATCGCTGAGAGAAGGGCGCTGGCGCCCGTGAACGCGGCACTGGTGCAGGAGTTCGGCGACCGTTACGCAGGGCGCGTGATCACGCGGGATCCCCTGAGGATGACAGTGCACCTGAAAGGCGCCGGCGCCGTGCCTGGCCGCATCGTGACCACAGCCATGGGGCCTGTCCAGGTGCGGTTTGTACCGGGGGCACGGCATTCAAGCAAGGACCTGCAGCAGATCGTGGCGTCCAACCGATTGCGGTCCTACTTTCCCAACGCCGGCGGGATGGGCGTGAACGCTGCAGAGAGCCGCATCGACATTAGCGTTGTGGATCCAGACACCCTCAAGGCGTACCGCGCGCGCCAGGCCGAAGTGGAAAAGGCGCTGGGCGTTCACCTTCATTTCAAGCGCTCTGCGGAGGTACGGCTGTAGCGACTCGAATCCGGGAGGCGCCAAGCAGGCGTGGTTCCGGGTCTTCCCACTGGCAGCAGGACGGCAATGATCCCGCACAGAACTCCCCGGCCGGCTACGCTCCCTGCGCCGTAGCCATAGCGACGAACCACGTACCAGATGCGGTGGCCCGGGATCTGGATGAGATGGGGCGGCGGCAGCACGGGTGGAGCAGAGGCCCCTACTGCGAGCGGTAAGCGCCGGGCCCATCCGCAGCTACGCTTTTCCCGCCGACTACGCTGCAGCCTGGGTAGGCCCCAGCTGCTGGTGCCGCTGATGTGATCTGCTCTCTTGATGCAGTGGCGGCCTTACGCAGCGAGACGGGTGCTGCTGAGTCACTGTCCTTTCTTCTTGCTCCAGAGGAGTAAGTCAGAATTTTCCGATAGTCCAAACAGGCCGCATGTGGCAGCCTGTAGTGTAGCCCGGCGCCGGCGGAGGCCATTCTTGATGGGCAGCGTTCCATCAGAACTCCACCGCTTCCAGAACCAAAGGGATGATGGAATCGCCGCTCGGGACGAGCGTGGAAGCTCGGTCCAAGACCCCAAGGGCGGTCAATACCCCAAATACTTGCTAGCAGCACCCCAAGATAGGAGGCCAGTTATGACAGATCCCCTGCCGCAGGTTCCCGTCAGACTTCGGGAGATGCTGAAAGACTATCCCGAACAGATGACCAACCTTCAGGAGCTGATGGCTTCGTTTGCTGGAGAACGTGCTGTTCCGTCGCGTTATGAGGAGCTCATATGGGCTCTGGAAAGTAGAGCCGGCAGGCTTCTCCAAGAGGCAAGGGCCGAGTCGAAGGCCGCGAAGGAGAAGGGGGACCTCGATCTGATCGCAAAGACTAAGGCCAAGGAGATGACCATGGGCAAGCTGGTCCTTCAGGCACCTTGGTCTGGAGACAGGGAGCTCATGGACTACTTCGGCAAGTAAAAGGACTTGTTGAATGAGTAGCAAGGCTGACCAGCTGAGCAGGGAGGAGCACGCTCGAATCCTGCGGGAAGAGATACTCCCAAACAGCAATTTTGACTCACTGACCTCTCATGAGCGGCCCAGGGCAATCATCCTCGCTGGTCAGCCTGGTGCCGGTAAGGGTGGGATCGGCGAGGTTGCGGAAGCTGAGGTCCGTCACGATGTTGCAGTAATTGATCCGGATCGGCTACGCAACTTTCACCCGGCCATCGACGACTTTCGGAGCCAGAACCCTGTCATCTGGTCCGGCCGGACTCACCCTGATGCAAGTGCATGGGCCGATGAGACCTTTGAAATCGCATCCGGCGGCAATAAGAACCTTATCCTGGATAAGACTCTTTCCAACGGTGAGCGGGCGGTCGAACTGATCAAAGACCTCCAGCGGCGCGGCTACGAAGTAGAAGTGCGAGTGGTCGCTACTCACAAACTGGAAAGCGAGCTCGGCGTAGACAGGCGCTTCACCAAAGGCATCGATATTGACGGCTACGGTCGCCATGTGCCGAAATCCGCGCGCGACGCGATCTATGACAGCATTCCGCGCAGCTTGGATATCCTGCAGGCAAAGACGAACGTCCCGATTCTCATCTACAACCGGGAAGGTGAGCTCCTTTACGGCAGCCGCGTCGATCCACGGCCAGCTGGACAAGCACTTGAGGAGGAGCGCACTAACCGACTTCGAAACCCATCGGTAACGCAGAATCTGCGTAGCCAAGGTGCCGAACAGTTGGATTGGCACGAAAAGGTACCTGAGCGCACCAACGATATCCCTGGCATGGATCGCGCCAGCCACGCCCAGCTGGTGCGCGAGCAGGGGTCGGAGGGCCTGGTCGAGAAGGCAAGAGTTCAAGCACAGGTTGGCGCAAGCCTTGACGAGATCATTCGTTCCGGCGCCCCACCCGCCGTCGTCGTTCGTGAGCCACAAGCACCAGATCTGAAACGGTTCGGGTTGGGAATGGGCGCCACCGTCCTGGGCGCGGCCGCCAGCGCGTACGATGCCCATGAAACCGCCGCGCGCGTCGGCTCGCTGCTGAAAGAGCAGAACCTGCCAGCAGCGCAGTCAGAGCTGACCCACTTCGCAGCCCGCGGCGTAGGCGGCTGGGGAGGCGGAACGCTGGCGGCAGGCCTGGTAGGCACCACTGGTGCCGCACCGGTGGCGTTGATCGCTGCCGATGCCTATCTGTTCTCAGCAGCCTTCGAAAAGGCCGCGACCCTGCGTGAAAACCATTCCATCTACAACCAGCAAGACAAGGCCGGAACGGATTGGAAGCACAACGGACACGCATGGGTTCGGGAGGCGTCGCTCGACCGAACGCAGGACGGGGTGGCCAACCCCATCAAGCAGGACGTAAGCGCCACCTACGAAAAGACGCGGGAACTGAACGCGCTGGCAAGTGCCCGTGCGGTAACACTCGAACTGGGCAAGGTGCCCGCTCCCCAGGATCCATTCAACGTGCCTGCTCGCCCCAGTGACCAGCGCGGCCTGGACAACGCAAACTGGCTGCGTGACGCGCAGACCGAGCGATGGGTGCGCCAGGTCAAGACCGGCGTCTCGGGTGCGAACGACCGTGGCAGCTACACCCAGGAAGTGGCAAGCCCCGAGCGTGCGAAGGAACTGGACCAGGAAGCGGTCGCGCGCACCAAGGACAACATCGCCAATGGTCGCGAGGCCGTGGTGGCAGCCTACGTTGAGAACCACGCTGCGCTCCGCTCGCAGGACTACGTCGCCGTTCCACCAGCGGTGGAGTTCGCGAGGGCCAAGGCGGATGTGGCGCGTGGCTCAGACGACCGGCTCTACAGACGGGATGCGGCGGAGCAGTGGACCCACGAGGGCGTTGCGGCGCACGGAAACCGCGCCTTGGAGCTGGAGCTGACCCGAGCGATTCGCCAGCCCTCGCTTGAGCAGTTCGACGCGTCGTTGTACGCAACGTTGGCACGCTCGGCACCGACTGCCGCCGAGGTAGACCGGAACGAGGTACTTCACCGCTATCAGACTTACAACGTTCGCGTGCCCGAGGACTATTTGCCGGCCATCGAGCTGGCTACGCAACGTACACGTGAGGCGCAGGGGGTAACTGGCCGCACGATACAAGAGTTGCAGCCTGCCGAATCCGGGTTGTACAGCGCGGATAGCGCCATCGTGCATTATCAGACCGGGCCGGACGGTGTAGCACAGCGTGTTGCCTTCACAAGTACTGAAGAGATTCAACGAGCTCACGCCGAACTTCAAGCGCAGGCGTTGGACCGCGCACCGCTTCCAGACACCCCTGAACTCCGCATCGACAGGCTCTCTCCTCGAGAACAGGAAGCGCATCAACAAGCCTTGCGCGAGGCGAACCGCCAAGGTGCCTCCACTGCCGAAGCGCAGCAAGCCGCCACTTTCGCGGCGATGGCTGCAGGTGGTGCGGACGTCGACGAGGCGCGAGCGCCCCAGCTTCCCGAGGATGTGGTCCAGGCCGTCCCGTTGCAGGCATTTGCCGCAGCGAGTGCAACAGCCGCGCCCGCGCAGATCGCAGCGGCTGCCATCGCCGCCGCGCCTGCGCTCCCTGATCACGATACACAGCCCAAGCAGCGTACCGAAGCGCCGCGGCCGCCCACGCAGGACGCCGCTGCCACGGCGGAGCAAAAGCGAAGCAGGGAAGACAATGCCCGCAACGCTGAGCATGTAGACCAGTTGCACCGGGAAGACAATGCGCTGCATCGTCAACAGCAACCCGCGCAGCAGGCGGCGGACTTCGTCTCTGTGCCAGAGCGATCAGAACGAACAGTGCTGCCGGCAACTGAGGCGCCGGAGCGCGCGTCCGCGGCCGGCCACGCGCAGGAAGCAGAGCTGCTGAGATCCCGCAACGAAGCCCCAGCCCGCAACGAAAATGCCGAAATCACCCGTCAGCTCCCGACGGCCACAAGCGAAGCGAGTGTCGAGCCTGAGACCGAAGGTCAGAGGCTTCACACAACTGAAACCGCGGAGCTGCAGGCAGCCCGCTTCAACGCGGAGCCGTCTCCGACCGATGCAGCGGAGCACGAACGGCTTGCGGCGCCCGAGAATGACCAATCTTCCGAAGAGCTTGCCAACGCACAGGTGGCGCCAACGGAAGTGCCTCCACCACAGGAAGCCCTGACCGAGACGCCAGCACCACCCGACGAAGCAGCACCCTGGACACCCGTCAACCCGCACCATCCGGACCATGCGCTCTACCAGCAGATCCGCAAGGAAGTCGCCAGGCTGGACGAGTCGCACGGACGCAGCTACGACCAGACCAGCGAGCGCCTCACCGGCAGCCTGCTGGTGCTGGCCAAGAGCAACGGTCTGGACCGGGTGGACCACGTGGCGCTGAGCAACCCCACGGCCCAGCAGCCCGGCGCGCATACCGTATTCGTCGTGCAGGGCGACATGGGCAACCCCGGTCACCTACGCGCGGGCATGCCAACGGAACAGGCGGTGAAGACCCCTTTTGAGGAATCGCTGGAGCAGTTTGACGTGGCCGCGCACGAGCAGGAACAGCGCAACCAGCAAGTGAACCTCCAGCGGCAGCTTGAAGATGACCGCGTGCAGCATGACATGCAGATTGCGGCCGCCAGCGTAGGCGGCTAGCTCACCCACCTGCCGGCGTCGGCGCCTGGCTCAGCTGTTCAGCAGCAGCCCAACCGGCGGCCACACCACATACGCGCGGTCCAGGTCGTAGTCGTTGCCGAACGCCAGCGCCGCCTCGCGCGGCTCCAGGTCGTAATAGCTCACCAGCAGGGCTTCGTCCATGCCCGCATCGCTGTGATTGATGGCGAACAGGCCCAGCATGGCCTCGTCGAATTCTTCCAGCCAGTCAGTGTCGATCTTGTTCATGAGGGATTCTCCAGAGCGGACGGCAGGATCGCCCATCGCCGTCTCACCGTTTGGGATCGGGCCGAACCCGACACCCTTGGCCGCGCCTGTTAAGATGGCCCGCCAGCCAGCCTGTCCACGTCTTCGGATAGTGGTCGGCCGCTTCCAGCGGCCCGCGAGCCAGGACACCTCCCGTGCCCATCCAAGGAAGCTCGCATGCACCCTCGTTCCCTGTTTCGTTCGGCCGCCCTGGCCCTCGCCGTCAGCCTGACTCTCGGCACTCCGTCGGCCCTTGCTGCTGAGCCGACCACTGCCGCCGCAGCCGCCACCAACGCCGCCGTCCAGCGCAAGGCCGTCGCCCAAGGCCTGTACGAGCTGGCCTTCAGCCCCAAGCAGAATGCCGTGTTCGTCGCCTCCTCGGGCGGCTTCGGTGATGCAGCCGGTCCGTCGCAGGTCCTGCGCCTGAATCCGGAAACGCTGGCCATCGAGACCACCATTCCGCTGGAGCGCAAGGCTTTCGGTGTGGTGCTGGACGATGCCAACAACCGCCTGTACGTCGGTAACACCGTCGATACCTCGGTCACCGTGGTCGACACTGCCACCAATCAGTCGGTCGGCATCGTGCAGCTGATGGAGAAGAAGGTCGGCAAGGATGGCAAGGCCGCCTACACCCACGATCTGCGCGAGCTGGTCGTCGACGGCGCCAATAACCGTCTGTACGTCACCGGCCACTCGGGTGAGGGCAGCGTGCTGTTCGTGGTGGACACGAAGTCGCTGAAGGTCATCAACACCATTCCGGGCCTGGGCAACGCCAAGGCGCCGGGGCTGGCACTGGATGCCAAGGCCAAGCGCGTGTACACCTCCAACCTGCTGGCCGAGCTCGTCACCGTCGGCACCGATAGCGGCAAGGTCGAGCAGCGCTTCAAGGTCAGCGCGGAGCAGCCGATGAACATCGCGCTGGATCCAGCTGGCAAGCGCTTGTTCGTGACCGACCAGGGCTCGGAGATGATCCGCAACTACCAGGCCAGCAGCTCGGGCTTTGAATCGAAGCATCCGGGCCAGCGCGTGCTGGTGCTGGACCGTACCACCGGCAAGGAACTGGCCAGCATCCCGACCGACGCCGGCCCGCTGGGCATCCTCCTGGACGCACCGCGCAAGCGCCTGTATGTGACCAACCGCGATGGCGGCACCGTGACCGCGTACAACAGCGACACCTACAAGCAGGTGGCGACGTACGCGGTGCCGACGCACCCGAACAGTCTGGCGCTGGATGCCAAGAAGAATGTGCTGTACGTGACCGTCAAGAACGGTGACAGCGAGCCGAAGGGCAGCGAAGAGTCTGTTGCTCGGATTGCGCTGTAACTCTCTGCGGCTAGAACAAAAACCGGCCGCATTCTGCGGCCGGTTTCACTTTTGCACTCAATTTCGCTTTTTTTGTCCTGCTCGGCCCGCGCCAGCGTGTGGTAAATGTCTGAGCTACCGAGCAAACTGCGTGCCCCTGTGAGATCCGCAGCGCCTGGGAATGCACACATCCATGGAGGTGTTTACAAACCTCGACTGGTGCACGATGCAGGCCACAAACACTTGGCCGCTGTCGGTGAATGCACCTGAGAAGTGTTTAACGTCTGTGTAGGTGCAACGACCATTGTCGACGCCAACCGTAGCTCGTCGTTGCCCCCCTACAGAGCTCTGCATCCTCATTTGACCAGTAGAGTGATAGGTAACGCCGACGGGAACCTGCCCACTAGGTGCGGTCGTCGTAACCCAGTCAACACTTTTAGGAGCTATCTGATGACCAAGCTCGCCTTCCACGGATTCTCCTTCGCATGCCCAGCCACTAGCTGAGCCGCCTGCAATCCCTTCACCTGAAGACGGTGTCATGCCAACCGATTCGCAGATCGCCTGGTGGTACAGTTTCGTCGCTTCTGTTTGCTCATCGTAGCGATAGATAAGGCGACCATAGCCATCCGACTTCAGCAGCTGCTCGACGGCCACAGATGCTCCATTGAAGTCGCTCCACTGACTGCGTCTGATGACGTGAGTATCTCCATTAGCATCTGTCACAAACTGATCGGTGCTAGATGAAGACTCGGTAGCTGAGGCCTGCGCAGCCATAGCCAACGAGAGTAAGAATGCCACTGCAACCCTTTTCATCTTCATGTCGAAACCTCCACGTTTCGTTGAATGGAGGTGTGAGGGTCACCGATGCCGAGGCCTAGATCAGTGATCAAGGTCAAATGCCAAGGATCTTCAGAGTTCTCCCACTTTGGCGTTGCTCACAGCAGTCGAGCCTGACGCTTACGAAGCGAGTTCGATTATTCAGCGGTAGCTATCAAATAGCCGATCACCACTTGCACTTTGCTCGGTGGTAGACGAGTGCGTGATGACTCGCGCTATCAGCTGCTGTTGCCTTAGTCGATAGCGAAAATCCCTCCAGCGACGCCTAGGTTGAAGCGCGCAAGCTAGGAGCGATCAGAACCGTCCGCGCATCAGGGTCAACGGCAATTGTGCATGCGGAACTCCCACACCTCGGCATTCCTCCCGGCCTTCTCGGACAGCTCCCGATAGGCGTGCGCCTTGAGGACGCGGCGGCCGTTCAACTCATCGGTCAACATATCGAGGTAGTCATCCACTGCTGCCTCCAGCTCACTGTCTGTCGAGTGCTCCACCATGGCGCAACCAACTCCAATGCGAATCCTGGATTCGCTGGAACCAGCCTATCGCAATGCACTGCGTCAAAGAATGGAGTAGTTGCGATTGTCTCAACAGATAAAGATCGATCCGGCGGCTACTGCGTTGCTAGCTTCCGCCGCACGTAATACCCCCGCCCCTCCCCAAACACCACACTCAACGCGTCCACCTTTCCAAACGAATCACGATGGAACTCGATCTCCAGCCCATCGATATCCGGTGACACAAACCGATTCGGCGACACCGGCAGCACCCGTCCATCGCGGTTCGTGCCCGCCACACCCACCCGCACTTCCCCATCAGCCACCTTCACCTGCAGCGCCGGAACATCGAAGATGTCCGCCAACGCACGGCGCTGTGCCATCGGCACGCTCTCGTCCTGCTCGAACACCCCGGCATAGTCCGCATACCGCGGCTCGCGCAGGTCCAGCGCAATCGTGCGTACGGCGGGATTCACCCCACGCCCGATCGCATCGGACAGCGCATTGCGGATCTCCGTCGCCAGCGCGGCGCCATTCTCGCCATTGGTAAGAATCACGAAGCCGTCGCCCGTCTCCAGATACCCCTCGATCCACGCCCGGTAACTGTCGTTGGAGCCGCCGTGGTGGAAAATCCGGGTCTGCCCGGTACCGTCCAGGCGCGGGCCAAGGCCGTGCCAGCTCGGCGACACCTCGGTCATCATGTCGGTCGCGATGGGCCGCGGAAAGAAGTCGCCCTGGCCACGGTAGCTGGCCGTAAGAGCAGCCACGAACGCGGCCAGGTCGTTGGCGCTGGTCCACAGGCCGGACGCGCCCTGTTCGGGGAAGGACTGCCAGCCGCGCGGCAGGGCGGTGAGCTTGCCGTCGCCGTCATGCGCTTTGGCGACGTTGTCGGTGTTGGTGGGTGGATCGGTGAAACGACTGCGCTGCATATGCAGTGGTTCGAAGACCTGCCTGCGTGCGAGCGTATCCAGCGGCTGGCCGGTCGCGTCTTCGAGCACAAGCTGTTCGACCATCACGCCGCCGCCGGAGTAATCGCCCCGCTCGCCGGGCGGGTGGATCAGGCGCACGGGTTTGTTTCTGGCCGGGGCGATGCCATCCAGTGTCTGCAGCAGGGTGGGCAGCGGTTCGCCGGGCAGGTAGTCGGCGAAACCATGCACGCCCAGCCCGGCGGTGTGCGACATCAACATGCGCAGGGTCAGTCGCGGCGCCGGTACCGACGGGGTAGCCGGCACTTTCCAGCTGCGCAGATACATCGCGATGTCCTGGTCCAGTGCGAGGGTGCCGTCTGCGACCAGTCGCAGCGATGTGGCGGCCGTAACCACCTTGCTGACCGAACCGACCGAGAACAGCGTGTCGGCATTCACGGCATTCACGGCAGCCTGGGTGCCCGCCTCGCGTGTGCCGTAGCCGGCGCTGTGCACGAGCTTGCCGTCGCGCAGGACGGCAATCGCAACGCCAGGGACATGGTGCTGGGCCATGCGTTCCTGCAGCGACCAGTGCGGCAGCGCGCCGTCGGCCGGCACCACGGTGGGGCGCAGGCCGGAGGTGAGCGCCTTACGGATCGTCGCGTCTTCGCGGTCCGCCGCCGCCGCGGGGCCGACAAGCAGCAGTACCAGCGCGGCACACAGCGACGCGCGCAGCAGGCCGACCTGAACGCTGCGGGTTCGCGAATGTAGGGGTGCCTGCGGAGTGGATGCGTAAGCCATGCGATACCTCATGAGGGGGCGATGCGCGAAAGACAGGCGTGCGCGTGCACGCCGCAGTGAGGGGGCGATACGGTGCAGCGAAGGAGGGCATTGCATGGCGGGCGACGGCCGCGGCGCCATCGCACGGATCAGCGTCACCCGCGGGTAGTGTGGCCGGTCAGCGTCTGCCGGCGATCGCACCACGCTGGGTGAGGTAGTCACGGACGCGATCGTTGCGCGCCTGGTTCAGCGGCGAGCGCCACTGTCCCTGATCGGCGACTACGCCCAGGTTGACGTCGGCGCCGTGCTCGACCAGATAAGCGACGGTGTCGACGTCGCCGGAGCGGGCCGCGTTGATCAGCGGGGTTTCGTCGTAGGCGACGATGCGGTTGACGTCGGCCCCGGCACCGACCAGGCGCTCGACCACCGGCAGATGACCGCGACGTGCTGCAGCGATGAGCGGATTGCCATCGCCACGCGAGGCCAGGTCGGGCTGCGCGCCGAGGACGAGCAGCGCGTCGACCATCGCAAGCTCGCCCTGTTTGGCAGCGATGATCAGTGCGGTGCCGTCGCCGCTGACCTGTGTATCCACGGCAACCCCCGTCTTGACCAGCTGCTGCACGCGGGAGACGTCGCCAGTGCCGGCAGCGCTGAGCAACTGCTCGGCCTGCGGCGAGGCGCCACGCGGCGAGGCTGCAGGCGCGTCTTCGACAAGGATGACGGCCTTGCCCAACCGCGGCGTGGCCGCAACAGTGACGCCAACGTGCGCGACCAATGCAATTGCACACAGGGCGCCCCAGCCCAGGCGCGTCGTCCAGCGGGCAGGGCGTGTATCCAGGGTGAGCAGCCCATCGATGCGCTGGCGCAGCCCAGTGCGGGTGGCGGACATGGCCACGGCCAAGGGCACACTGCGATCGCGCTGCTGGATCAGTCCGGCGATGCCCGTCAGCAGGGAGTCGGCATAGCCACGGCCACTGCCGCTGCCGCTGCGCAGTGCGGCACGCTCGTCGCAGGCCATCTCGCGGGCGAGATCCAGGCGGCGGCCCAGCAGGCGCAGGAACGGGCTCCACCAGTAGACGGCGAGCAGTGCGCGCTGTGCGGCGCAGATCCACAGATCGTGCCGACGGATATGCGCGGCTTCATGCAGCAGCAGATCGCGCAGCGCGGCCGGGGGCAGGGTCGATGCCATTGTGGTCGGCACCAGAATGCGCGGCGACCACAGGCCGACCACCATCGGGCCGGGGGCCCTGTCGGACAGCGCAATGCGGGCACCAGACGGCAGCTCCCCGCGCAGCAGTGACTCCAACGCGGGCGCACGCCGCGCGCTGCGATGCAGGCGACGTGCGTGCCAGGCGCCTTGGCCCAGTCGACCCAGCCCCCACAGCGTGCCCAGCAGCCACATCACGACAACGCCGTGCAGCAGGGTCGGTGTGGTGGTGGAGGTAGTCATCGCGTGGGCAACGTAGGCCGGCTTCGGCGCGATAACCTGCACCGCGCTGTTCGCGGTGGGCGGCGACACGGTCTGCTGCGCGACGGCAATCGGCGTCGGCGCACTGCGCGGCAGCAGGACCAGCAGCGGTGACGCCGCCGCCAGCACGAAGGCGGCGCACAACGCCCAGGAGCGCGCTTCCGCACTGAGCCGGCTTCGCCCCAACACGAGTGCGGCCAGTGCGAACAGCAGGGCGCTGTGCCAGAGGTGTTGAACTGCCATCGTCGCCAGGGCTTGGGTCCAATGCACGGTCATTTGGGCGTCCTCGAGGGAGATGCGTCATCCACGCGCTGCTGCAGGGCCTTGAGCTCGTCAGCGTCCATGTCGTGCTCATCGATCAGGTGCTGGGCCAGCACACTGGGCGAATCGTTGAAGAAGGATTTGAGCAGATTCTCCAGCGCCTGCCTGCGCGCTTCGCTGCGGGTGATCGCGGCGCTGTAGATGAAGGCGCGCCCTTCGCTGCGATGGTGGACCAGGCCCTTCTTGTCCAGCACCTTGAACATGGTCAGCACGGTCGTGTACGCGACCGGCTTCTTCCTGGACAGCTCGTCGGCGACCTCACGCACGGACGCCTCCTTCTTCTTCCAGAGCACCTCCAGGATGCGGCGTTCGGCGTCGGTCAGGGCGGGCGAGACGGGGCGGGCCATGGCTGTCTACTGGTTCGTTAGTTGATGGCCGCATCGTGCGCCCGCCGGATCGGCGGTGTCAACTATGTAATTAGTAATGGGTCGCTGGCAGCCCTCTACGGGTCTGCGTGGCGACGCAGCAGCGCACAGCTGGCACACCGTTCGGTCAACGGGATCTGCCGTAGTGCGGCGCTCAATGCCGCGCGGGACGCGGGGTGTGCACCGAGCCCATGCAGCAGCAACGTGATGGCGAGCCCGCAACAGGCTCCGTCGGGCGGGATGGGCGCCGCGGGTGGCAACGTCCGGCGTGATCTCATGACAGTCCATGTACCGATTCCCAGCGTCGACGATGCCCCACGGCAACTATCGTCGGGCGCTGTCTCAGAAGCTGAGATCGCACCGCGTCATCCCGCCGTCGTGTCGCTGAACCCATTGGCGGATGTCAGTCAGGCCTGTGCACGTCACGTCAGTGATGCCGCGGAATCGTTCACGGCCTGCGCAACCTCGCATGCCTAGGATCGATCCTTCCTTCCCCATCGCTCCAAGGAGTTCCCATGGCTGCTTCCCGCGTTCGCCTGCACGTTGAAGATTCCGGTGGTACCGGCCGCCCGGTGGTGCTGATCCACGGCTGGCCGCTCTCGGCCGAATCGTGGAAGGCGCAGGTTCCCGCGCTGCGCGATGCGGGCTACCGCGTGGTCGCGTATGACCGCCGGGGCTTCGGGCGCTCGGACAAGCCGGCCGATGGCTATGAGTACGACACGCTCGCTGATGATCTGGCCGGTGTGATCGAGGATCTGGGCCTGAAGGACGCCACTCTGGTCGGCTTCTCGATGGGCGGTGGTGAAGTGGCGCGCTATGTCGCCAAACATGGCGAATCGCGCCTGCACAGCGTGGTGTTCGCCTCGGCGGTGCCGCCCTACATGCTCAAGACCAGCGACAACCCCGAGGGCCCGCTGACAAAGGAAAAAGCGGATGAAATGCGCGCGGGCCTGGAGAAGGATCGTGATACGTTCTTCGATGGTTTCACCAAGGATTTCTTCAGCGCCAACGGCGAGCTGAAGGTCAGCGAGGAAGAGCGCCAGGCCGCGATCATGCTGTGCAAGCAGTCCGACCAGGCCGCGGCGCTGGGTTGCATGAAGGCCTTCGGCACTACCGACTTCCGTGGCGACCTGAAGAAGATCACGGTGCCGACCCTCGTCCTGCACGGCGACAGCGACGGCACGGTGCCGTTCGAAGGTTCGGGCAAGCGCACGCATGAGGCCATCGCGGGCAGTGAGGTGGTGGTGCTGAAGGATGCGCCGCACGGGTGCAATGCCAGCCATGCCGAGACGTTCAACAGGGCGCTGCTGGACTTCCTGAAGAAGTAAGTCGCAGGACGTCCGCAGATAGCGCCCGGCACGTTGCGATCACGTGTCGGGCGTTCTTGTAAGCTGCACTCGCTGAGCGGGAATGCAGCGTTACTCCGCACGAGACCGCCCATGCGCCAGCCCGAGACACCGCCGTGGAAGAAGCCCAATCCCAACGGACAGAAGAAGTCGCAGCCGCTCTCTGAAGCGCAGAAGAGCGCGGCCCGTCAGCGCGCCGAGGAAAACGGGCGGCGTTATCCCAATCTGGTCGACAACATGTGGGCGGCCAAACTGCCACGCGGCAGTTGATCGGACCCCAGCTCAGCGCTTGACCGCGACCACCCCATCCATCGCCAGCTCGGCCTTGAACCCCGCTTTCTCCAGCCGCTTGGCGACCTCGCGCGGCACATCGCGGCCGCTGGTCAGCTTGTTCGGCGCACCGGTGTAATGGAACATCCGGCCGCCCTTGCGGATGACGCGTGCGAGCTGATCGTAGAACACCTGCGAATACAGCTCGCCGGCAATGCCGAAACGCGGCGGGTCATGCAGGATCGCGTCGACCGAAGCGCTCCCCAGCCCTTCGATTTCCTGCGACACGTCGCCCTGGCTCAGTGACAACCGGCCACCGCTGCTCTCCGCGTCCGGGTCTGGCGACCACGGGTTGAGCGTGCGCAGCCACAGCACATCCGGATTCTTCTCGAAGGAGCGGATGCGGGTGACGCCGCCTTCCAGGCAGCACGCGGCGAAATAGCCCAGGCCGCCGCAGGTATCGAGCACGGTCTTGCCGGCCGGGGCGATCAGCGCGACCTTGCGGCGGGCATCCTCGAACGGGGACACCTGCGCGCTGGGCAGCATCTTGATGCCGTCGATCTCGAAGGTCGGCGCGTCCCAGTCGGTCGGCACCAGCTTTATCAGTGCCGACCCGAAGCGCGAGATCGCCAGGAACTCCTCGCCGTCCCAGTAGTACAGGGTGCGGTCCTTGGTCTTGCCGGGATAGGCATAGGTCTCGCCTTTCCACTGCCAGTGGTCGGCCGCCAGCAGGGCGGTGCCGGTGGAGCGGCCGAGGTCGAGCGAGCCCGTCCATTCCCCGGTGCCGGCATCGCGGGCGCGGGTCAGGGTCTCGGCAAGCGGGCGGGTCAGCAGGGGGCCGGTGTAATGGGGCACGGGATCTAAGGCCGCGGCGCGAGCGCCGGACGGTATGGAAGTCAGGGGTGGGCATCGTACCTGAGAAGGCTGAGACGTCGCCTGACTGGGCCTCCGCAGTGCGTCTCGGCACCTTACGTCAGCTCTCAGTAGGCTGCGAAGACTGCCAGACTAAGAGGTGCCACCGACAAGCGTACGGGCCAGCTATCGATAGCGTTTGTTTCCGCCTGAAGTTATGCAGTATCGACCTCCTCTGGGTCCATAGCAGTTGTTAGAAGAGGAGCAAGGGCAGCTGCTGCTGGAAGAGAATGACGACCTGGCGGCACCACTGGGTGCTGGAACTGCGGACCTTGCGCTGCGAGCTGCACGCGCGGTCGTGTTGGCAGCGCAACTGGGGGTGCCGCATAGGCGCTCAGATGAGACCCATCTCGTCGGCTGGCCGTCTCCCGATATGCGTACCCAAGATGCATCTCGACCATGCACCGTGACGCTGTCCGAGCGCTTGAGTTTTCCCACTACTTTTCCGTTCGGTGATGAACGAACGTTGAGAGCGTCAGCATTAACGTAGCGCTCCTCCAAATCGGGTGGGGCAGCGGGTGGCGATTGAGTAGTTGCAACCGCCTGCTGTGGTGCGGAAACGCTTCGCGGCACGTCGTCACTCTTTCGGCCGCATAGACCGACCAGCACGGCAAACATCGCAACAACTACAAGTCCTAGCCCGTTTCCAGATCTCGTCCTTGTCATCTGTCTATCTTCCTTCAGTCGTGACCTTGAGGTGTCAGCTGCCATCCATCACGCCGCTGACGCATTCACATCCAGAACTGCGCAAACGCTCTTCCCGAGGAAGAAAGGTGCCATGTTCCCGCGCCACGTGGAGGCTAGTTTCGGAACTTGGACGACTGCACAGCGGGTGCAATTCTGACCCACTTCCCCGTTTGTGGAGGACCATAGCCTGTGTAGAGAGCTGATCGCCACCCGATGCCGGCGCCAGCCACACTGGGGCCATGTCCTACGACCACCTCCTCTGGCCCACCGGCACCGCGTACTTTTTCAGCGCGCACCTCCGCGATCGCAGCAGCAGCCTGCTGGTGGAGCAGGCACAGGTCCTGCGGCTGGCGTTCCGGGTGGCGCAGCAGGCGAGGCCGTTCCGGATCAACGCGATCGTGGTGTTGCCGGATCACCTGCATGGGGTGTGGACGCTGCCGGAGGGCGATGAGGAGGGCCATCGTCGCTGGTCGCAGATCCAGGCGATCTTCGACCGCCAGCTGCCGGTGGCCGAGCCGCGCCTGCAGCTGCGCCGGGATCGCAGTCTGCGGCCGCTGTGGCACAACGGTTTCCGCGAGCATCGGATCGTGGACGCCGACGACCTGCAGCGGCATGTGGCCTATGTCCACCACAACCCGGTCAAGCACGGGCATGTGCGCGATGCGACGCAGTGGCCGTACAGCTCGATCCATCGCGGTCGCCGTGATCCGGAGACGCCATGTTGAAGTACGGGGAGGGGATGCCCGTCTGTGTAGGCCTGCGGGTGGGGCGGTGTCGGGGATGGGTGTTGCGGGCCGGGCTACCGGTGCGGGCGGGCGGTGATCGCTGCCTGCCGCCGGTGGTCCGGCGGGTGGGGGTATCCAACGCGGAGGGTCAGGGGCATTTCACCGGGAACACCGGGCCGGCGCCGATCAGGACCAGGGCCATGTAGTCGCTGTCCTTGGCCTTGCCCTTGAGCGTGGCACCCGGATTGAACTTGAAGATGCCGAAGCCGCCACCGGGGCGGACCAGCGCTTTGTCGATCTGATCCGCATCGTCGCGGAAGAACTGTGCGATCTCGGCGCGGCTGGATTCCTGCAGCGGCGTCGCGTCGCGCTGCCATTGCTCATCGCGGTTGAAGGACACGTAGTACTGGCCGCTCTGCTGCTCGATGCGGAACTCGGCCGGCTTGCGTGCGTGGGTGGCATAGCAGCCCAGCATCGGATCGGAGGAGAACACGCCGGCGCTGTTGTCGCTGCCGCAGCCGGTCAGCAGGAGCGGGGCCAGGAGGAGCAGGCTGGGCAACAAGCGCATGGCGGATCCTGACGGCGGGTGGTGAGGGCATTGTAGGCACCGCGCGGCGCAAGCCCGTGTAAAGCCGGCCGGGTCTGTCGATCCGAAAGCTGCCCCTCAGATGGCAACCTCCGTCAGCGCCTACTTCGTCCTGCCCGGCGCATCTCTGATGAAGCAGTCTGCCAGCGGGACCACGCCCGCGCTTACATCGAGCTCAGGAAGAGGTGCATCCGGCGTGTACTCGTGACTGCGGTGGCAGCCCCAGCCTGAGCTGTTGCCGACCATGAGAGCTTCTCCGTCTCTCATGGGCTCCATGCCTGATGTTGCGCAGAGCGCCTCATGGTAGGCGCGGGTTTCTGCGCGCTGGTCGTGGAAGTCATACCGCAGATATCCATCGGCAGTGACTTGCAAACGCTGCTGGACCGGCACCGTGCCGCCATTCTGATCCGGCCAGCAGCTCGTGCGTATGACGATGCGGTGGCCGTCGGCCGTGAACTCGATTCTGTCATGAGGCTCCTGGGCATGAAGCGCTGACGAGAATGGCAACGTGGTCAGGAAAAGCACGAAGGGGGGGCGCATGACGAACTCGATGTGGGGGCCGGCAGAAGCGCCCAGCTTCCACGCTCCGGTATTTTCCGGCTGTGCGCTACCTCTGGCTTCCGCGCTCCCACCTGTTGGCATTGCTCATCGAATCCGTTCGTCCACTCAGCTTGGTCAATGACCATGGCAGCGGAATGTCGTGCTGACCAAGGCGTGGCCGGTGCTCGGCATGGCGCACCGAAAGGTGTACGTTGTTGGTGAACTCCACGAGACATGCGCGTGCAAGAAGAAAAAACCAACCCTGCTCGCTCCATGGCACGGATTGAATCGCGTAGCCAGCGACTCCCGCTGCTCGGCCTCGTCAGTTTCCTCGGCCTCCCCATCGGGGCCTTCGCCGCACACATCGCCACCGCCGCCAATCACGGTGTCACCGCGGGCGCCAGCACCACCGGCGTGTCCATCGGCGTACTCGCCTCGGCCGCGGTGGGCCTCATCGCCACCGTCGGCTCGCGCGTGCGCCAGGAACGCTGGCCGTGGCTGGGCATCATCGGCGCGGTGCTCAGTGCAGCACCGCTGGTGCTGTTCCTGGTCGGGATGATGTTCAAGCACTGAGCCGTGCGCTCAGTGCCGGTGCCGCCGCCACGCATTCCACACATGCGTGCTGGCCAGCAGCAGGCTGCCGACCACGGTCATCGGGGTCTCGGCCTCGTGGCTCGGCCAGCCCAGGGCGCCGGCGAGCAGCAACAACAGCCCTGCCGCCGCGCCGGCCATCGCCCACGCGGGCAGCGGGTGCTGGCGGTGCGCGCGCCACAGCGCGAAGCCGGTCAGGGGCGCGGCGATCGCCACGAACAGGGCATGCACCCACTCGGCTTCGGCCCACACGCCCATCAGCGGGAGCATTGCCGCGAGAAGCGGCAGGGCCAGGCAGTGCAGCAGGCACAGGCCGGACAGCGCGATGGCGCCGGCATCCAACAGGGCAGAGGATCGCTTCATGGGGCGTAGGGGTCTTGGTCCGTGAATGTTATATAGTAACATTTCATTCCCCGTCCTGACCTGCTCCGCCATGACTGCCTCTCCTGCCCTTCGTGATTCCCGCCTGCCGGTGACGGTGCTGTCCGGCTTCCTCGGCGCCGGCAAGACCACTCTGCTCAATCAGCTGCTGCGCAACCGCGAGGGCCGCCGGGTGGCGGTGATCGTCAACGACATGAGCGAAATCAATGTCGACGCGCAGCTGGTCCGCGACGGCGGCGCTGCGCTGAGCCGCACCGAGGAGACGCTGGTGGAGTTCAGCAACGGCTGCATCTGCTGCACGCTGCGCGATGACCTGCTGCAGGAGGTGCGCCGGCTCGCGGCCGAGGGCCGCTACGATTACCTGTTGATCGAGTCGACCGGGATCGCCGAGCCGATGCCGGTCGCGGCGACCTTCTCGGTGCGCGATGAAGAGGGCTTCAGCCTCAGTGACATCGCGCGGCTGGACACGCTGGTGACGGTGGTCGATGGCGCGCGGTTCCTGCACGACTTCGGCTCCAGCGATCGGCTGATCGACCGCGGCCAGCAGGCTGGTAAAGACGACGACCGCGGTGTGGTCAACCTGCTTGCCGAGCAGATCGAGTTCGCCAACGTGATCGTGGTGAGCAAGTGCGATCTGATCGACGACGACACGCTGCAGTCCACGCTGGCCGTGCTGCGTGCGATGAACCGCGATGCGCGGCTGGTCCTGGCCGAACACGGCAACGTGCCGCTGCACGAGGTGCTTGATACCGGCCGCTACGACTTCGTCAAAGCGCAGTTGGCACCAGGGTGGATGCAGGCACTGCGCGGCCAACACACGCCGGAGACCGAGGAATACGGCATCACCAGTTTCGTCTACCGCTCGCGCCGGCCGTTCCATCCGCAGCGTTTCGCACAGCTGCTCGACACCGGGCTGGGCAGCGTGATCCGCAGCAAGGGCTTTTTCTGGCTGGCCAACCGCATGGACTCGGTGGGGGAGCTCTCCAGCGTCGGTGCGGCGACGCAGACCTCGGTCGCGGGGTTCTGGTACGCCTCGCGCGAGCGCATGGAGGCCGGGCTGGACAACACCGCGCCGACGCTGCCGCCCACGCGCGTGCCGTATACCGACATGGGCTGGGCCCGCCAGCAGGCGGGCTGCTGGACCGCGCCGATGCCCAGCGTCGAGCAGGTCGGCGATGCCGGTGAGTACCAGGCCATGCGCAGGCTGTGGCATCCCTGGTGGGGCGACCGCCGCCAGGAGCTGGCGGTGATCGGGGTGGCGATGGACGAGCACGCGGTCCGCGCCGAGCTGGATGCCTGCCTGCTCAACGATGAGGAGCTGCGCGCCGGCCCGCTGCTGTGGCAGCTGTTGCCGGATGCGTTTCCGGCGTGGGCACGGGCCTGACCGCCGGCGTTACATCGGCGTCAGCCGCCATCCCTCGTCGGCCGCGTGCAGCGTGTGGGTCAGGCCGACCGCGTCCAGCAGCGCGCTATCGTGCGAGACGATCATCAGCGTGCCGGTGTACTGGTTGAGCATCTGCTCGAGTGCGGTCAGCGAGGGCAGGTCGAGGTGATTGCCCGGCTCGTCCAGCAACAGCAGCTGCGGTGGCGTCTGCGCGTACAGCACCGAGGCCAGTGCGGCCTTCAACCGCTCGCCACCGCTGAGCGTGGCCAACGGCCGCAGGCTGCGCTCGGCATCGAGCCCGAGCAGCGCCAACTGCGTGCGCAACGTGCCTTCGCTGGCCAGCGGATGCGCGCGCTGCAGCAGTGACAGCGCCGAGGCATCGCCCGGCAGCATCGTCAGCGACTGGTCGAGCAGGGCGACGCTGGCCGCCACCTCCACATGCCCCGACACCGGTGCCAGCGTGCCGGCCAACAACCGCAGCAGCGTCGATTTGCCGCTGCCGTTGCGGCCCTGCACGCCGATCCGCTGCCCACGCTGCAGGGTGAGATTGAGAGTCCTCCACGGCGCCTGCACCCAAGGCAGCCCGGCAGCGACGAGCTCGGCCACGCGCTGTGGGCCCGGCTGGCTGATCACCGGGGCAAGCAGGGCGATCTCGATGTCCTGCTCTACCTCGCCGGCGGCCTCGCGCACGCGCGCGTCCAGTTCGGTACGGCGCTCGCTCTGCTGCGCCTGCCAGCGGCCCGCGCTGTGCTCGCTGCGGTTCTTCATGCCACCGAGCAGGATCGGTGCCTGGTTGGCGGTGCGTGCATCGCGTGTCGCCCGCGCCTGGCGGTGTTCCATCCGTTCGCGCTGGTCGCGCATCTCGTTCTGCTGCTGGCGGCGCTCGCGTTTACGCAGGGCAAGCTGCGCGTCCGTGCTGCGGCGTTCGTCCTGCTTCTGCGCGGCGTAGAGCGCGTAGTTGCCGCCGTAGTGACGGAGTCCGGCCGGTGACAGCTCCACGATGCGCGCCATGCTGTTCAACAAGGCACGGTCATGGCTGATCACGATCAGGCCGCCGTGCCAGCGCTGCAGCGCCGCGATCAGGCGCTCGCGATGCGCGGCGTCGAGATGGTTGCTGGGCTCATCCAGGATCAGACCCTCGGCACCGGAGAGGAACGCGCCGGCCAGCGCCACCTGCACCGCCTGGCCACCGCTGAGCGTGGCGGCCGGCAGCAGGGGATCCAGCGCTGGCAGGCCCAGCAGGTGCCACTGCGCCTGCAGTTGTTCGCGCAGGTCCCAGTGCTCCCCGACGCAGGTGAAGTCGTCCGGGTCGACGCTGCCGGCCTCGATGCGATGCAGTGCATCGAGCACCGGGCCGACACCGGCCAGATCGGCGATGCGACCTGCGGGCACGCCGCTGTGCTGCGCGAGCAGGTGCACGGGGCCACTGCGCTGGATGCGGCCGGACGTGGGTGTGAGATCCCCGCTGAGCAGGCGGGCGAGCACGCTTTTGCCCACGCCGTTGCGCCCGACCAGGCCGGTCGGGGTGCCGTCGAACGCGGCGGACAGTTCGGAAAACAGGACCCGGCCGTCGGGCAGGGTATGCGTCACGCGATCGAGCGTGAGGGCGAATGCGGTCATGCGACCTCCATGGATGCCAAGGACTCCCCTCCTGCAGGACAGGCGGGTGGAGACAGGCCGTCAGACGACGGCGGCATCAATGGCGCATGTAGGCCTACCTCGGCAACAAAGGCGACTGGCTGTCGCGCGGCCAGTATAAAACCGCCCGACGGCCGGGCGATGAACGCGGCCTGCTCAGCAGCTCACCCCGGTCAGCCGCGCGCTGATGAAATCGATGAAGACGCGCAGCTTGGGCAGCACATGGCGGCCCGAGGGCCACAGCAGGTAGAAGCTGCCGCAGGCGTGGATGCGGTTGGCCAGCACCCGCTGCAGGCGGCCATCGGCCAGCGCGTCGCGCACCGAGTGCTCGGGAAGGTAAGCAATGCCACGCCCGGCCAAGGCGAAAGCAAGCCGCGCCTCGATCGTATTGCTGACCATTGAGATCGGCAGGACCAGCGGCGCGGCGCCCGGGGTCTGCGGTAGCGGCCAACACTCCAGCTTGCCGCTGCTGGGAAAGCGGTAGTGCAGGCAGTCGTGCAGCAGCAGGTCCTCGGGCAGGCGCGGGGTGCCGCGGCGGGCCAGGTAGTCCGGCGAGGCCACCAGATAGCGTGGGAATTCGCCCAGCTGCCGCGCGCTCAGGCGCGAGTCGGCCGGCTCGCTGACCCGCAGCACGGCGTCGAAGCCTTCCTCGATCACATCGACCAGGCGGTCGTCGAAATCCAGCTCCAGCCGGATGCCCGGGTAAGCGGCCATGAACTCGGTCAGCAGCGGCAGCGAGATGTCGCCGACCAGCGGCAGGCTGACCCGCAGCACGCCGGTCGGCGCCTCGGTCTGCTGGACCAGCTCATCGCGGGCGGCATCGCGCTCGTCGAGGATGCGCCGGCAGCGCACCAGGAAGCGCTCGCCCTCGGCGGTGAGGGTGACGCTGCGGGTGCTGCGATGGAACAGCCGCACGCCCAGCGTCTGCTCCAGCCGCGATACGGTCTTGCCGGCGGCCGAAGCGGAGATGCCGAGCACGCGGCCGGTCTCGACGAAGCTGCGGGTATCGGCCACATGCACGAAGGTCTGCAGATTGCCGAGGTTGTCCAAGGCTGACATGGGCGGCCACAGAGGAGGGAAGCGGCCACTCTAGCGGCCATCGGGGTGCGGAGGAGCACGGGCGCACGCATCGGCCCGCAACACTGCGGTGCGCCGTTGACGGGTTCGGGCGCAGGACCTTGCAGGGCGGGCACCTTGCCGATTGCCGCCACCGCAGTCCGGAATGTGCGGAGCGCCGCCCCGCTGTTTCCCCGGCCGCGCAGCGCCTACGGTGGCGCTCCCCTCCTTCCGGCCGCTCCCCATGTCTGCTCGCCACGCCCCTGCCTCGCTCTCCGCCCCCCGTACCGCTGCGTGCACGGTGGCCTCCTCATGAGCGGGCATGCGCTCGATCCCACCGCCGTCCCCGTGGCCGACGCCGCCACCCGGTTGCCGCTCGGCGGCCTGCTGGCGCTGGCCTGCGCGGGCTTCATCACCATCCTCACCGAGGCACTGCCCGCCGGGCTGCTGTCGCCGATGAGCGCCGATCTCGGCGTCAGCCGCGCGCTGGTGGGACAGCTGGTCACGATCTACGCGCTGGGCTCGCTGGTCGCGGCACTGCCGATGACCGCGCTGACCCGGCGCTGGCCGCGGCGTCCGCTGCTGCTCACCGCGATCGCCGGCTTCGTGGTGGTCAACACGATCACCGCGATGAGCCACCACTACGGGGTGATGCTGGTCGCGCGTTTCTGCGCCGGGATCAGCGCCGGCCTGCTGTGGTCGCTGGTGGCCGGCTATGCCAGCCGCATGGTGGTGCCGCAGCTGCAGGGCCGGGCGATCGCGGTGGCGATGGTGGGTACACCGCTGGCGCTGTCGCTGGGCATTCCGGCCGGCACCCTGCTGGGCCAGACCATCGGCTGGCGCTGGGCGTTCGCGCTGATGTCGATCCTCAGCGTGGGCCTGCTGGTGTGGGCGCGGTTGGCCTTGCCGCCGCTGCCGGCACCGGGCGCGGCGGCACAGCAGCCACTGGGCAGCGTGCTGCGCCTGCGCGGCATGCGCACCGCGTTGCTGACGATGTTCCTGTACGTGCTGGCGCACAACGTGCTCTACACCTACATCGAACCGTTCGCAGCGTTGTCCGGCGCGGCCGCATGGCTGGATCGCCTGCTGCTGGTGTTCGGCGTGGCCGCGCTGGGCGGCATCTGGATCACCGGCCTGCTGGTGGACCGCTGGCTGCGCGAACTGGTGATCGCGAGCACGGTGGCCTTCGCGCTCTCGGCGGTGGCGTTCGGCCTGTGGCCCGGTTCGACGTGGGTGCTGGTGGCCGGCACGGTGGTGTGGGGCGTGTCCTTCGGTGGCGTCGCCACCCAGTTCCAGACCGCCGTGGCGCGCCGCGCCGACGAGGCCGGTGACATCGCGCAGTCGTTCGTGGTGACCGGTTGGAACCTGGCGATCGCGCTGGCCGGCATCCTTGGCGGAGTGATGCTGGAAACCGTCGGCGAACGCTGGTTGCCGACGATCCTGCTGGTGCTGCTGCTGGCCACGCTGGTCGTGGTGCTGCGCCAGCCGCGGGCATGGGAACCGATCGCACACTGAGCCCAGCCGCCGCACACGGCAAGGTGGGCCGCGATACCCGGCGCTATGCTGGGGCCGGGTATCGCGATGGGAGCAGCGGGTGCGCAAGGGAGTTCTTCGAAGTGCTGTGCTGGCACTGCTGTGCCTGGCCGGCATCGCCCACGCGGCGGCGCCGGATCGGCGCATCGCGCTGACCATCGACGATCTGCCCTGGCAGCGTCTGGACGAACGCGCCGAGCCCGAGCTTGCTGCGCGCCATGCGCAGCTGATCGCGGCCCTGAAGCACGCGGACGTGCCGGTGGTGGGCTTCGTCAACGAGGTCAAGCTCGAGGTGGATGGCCGGATACAGCCGGCGCGCGTGCAGATGCTGCGGGACTGGCGCGATGCCGGGTTCGAGCTCGGCAACCACACCTTCGGCCATGTCGATCTGCATGCGATCGGGCTGGCCGCGTATGAGCAGGACATCCTGCGCGGTGAAGCGACGTTGCGCCCGCTGCTGGCCGAGACCGGGCAGGCGCCGCGGTGGTTCCGGCATCCCTATCTGCGGGCCGGGCAGTCGCCGCAGGAACGTGCCGCGCTCGGTGTGTTCCTGCAGCAGCACGGGTATCGGGTGGCGCCGGTCACGGTCGACAACAGCGAGTGGATCTGGGCGTTCGCCTACGACCACGTGCGCGATACCGAGACTGATCCCATCGCGCGCGAGGCCCGCCTGCGCCAGCTGCGCCGCGGCTATGTGCCGTACATGCTCAACAAGCTGGATTACTACGAGCAGCAGGGGCAGCAGCTGCAGGGCCGGCTGCCGGCGCAGGTGTGGTTGATCCACGCCAATGCGCTCAGCGCCGATTGCGTGGAGGAACTGGTCGCGGCCACCCGTCGGCGCGGCTATCGCTTCGTTTCGCTGGAGGCCGCCCTGCAGGATCCGGCCTACCAGCATGCCGACGGTTACAACGGTGCCGGCGGCATCAGCTGGATCCAGCGCTGGGCCATGGCCGAGAACAGGCCCAAGGCCTTCTACGCGGGCGAACCCCAGGTGCCGGCGTGGGTGATGACGTTGGCCGGACTCGATGCAGAGTAGGGAGGCCGCTCAGTCGGGCGTGTCGCCGTTGGGGTTCTGCATGTTCTCCGGTGCCTGCCCGTACTGCTGCTTGCGTTGCTCGTGGAACGCCACGAACTCCACCGGCGGCAGTGCCTTGGAGAACAGCCAGCCCTGGCCGAACTCCACCTGGCGAGCCTGCAGATAGGCCAGCTGCGCGGGGGTTTCCACGCCCTCGGCGACGGTGAACAGGCCCAGCGTCTTGGCCATCTCGATGATGTGCGAGGTCACCGGGCTGGTCGCGCTGTCGGTGCCGATCGCATCGATGAACGACTTGTCGATCTTCAACGCATCCAGCGGGAGCTGCTGCAGGTACTGCAGGCTGGAATAGCCGACACCGAAGTCGTCGATCGCCACGCAGTGGCCCATGCGTCGTGCATTGGCCAGGTGGGTGCGCGCGCGGCGGACATCCATGAAGCCGCGCTCGGTCGCTTCCAGCCAGATCTGCTGGGGATGGATGCCGGTGCCGTGCAGCTTGGCCGCCAGTACCTTCAGCGCCCGCCCGCTGCTGACATCCTCGGCGGCCAGGTTGATCGCGATGTGCGCGCTGCGATCCTGCACCAGCAGGGTGCGCATGTCGGCGATCACGTGGTCGATGACCTGGTCGGTCAGTGCATCGATCAGTCCGGCTTCTTCGGCCAGTGGAATGAACAGGTCCGGGCGCACCAGGCTGCCATCGGGACGGCGCCAGCGCACCAGCGATTCGGCGCCCACACAGATGCCGGTCGCCAGCTCGATGATCGGCTGGTAGTGCATGAAGAACTCACGCTTGCGCACCGCGGTGGCCAGTTCGCCGCGCAGCGACAGCCGCCGACGCGACAGCCAGACCACGCCGCCGATCGCCGCCAGCGCGCCGAGTACGCCCAGCGGAATGAACTGGCCGATCTGGTGGCGGAACGCGGCGACCAGATCGGTGCGCGGTGCGGTGGCGATCGCCAGCCACTCCTGGTCCTGCGCGGTGGCATACAGGGTCTGCCCTTCCATGCCGGTGGCCGGCTCGCGCAGCAGCCGCTGCAGCAATGCCTGGTCCTGGATGTCCTGCTGGGCGATCAGCCGTCCATCAGGGCTGGCCACGGCCAGCCGCACGTTGGGATCGACGATCACGTCGATCAGCCGTGCCGGGTCCATCAGGATGTCGTAATGGCCGTAGCCCAAGGCCAGCAGAGATTGCTGGCCACTGCCGGCCAGTGCGTGCACGCCCAGCGTGATGCCGGCGCCTTCCGCGGTGACGTAGGCGGGTGTCGGCTGCGCGACCTCGGCGTCCATCGGCCCCCACGAGGTGCAGGCCAGCCGACCGTTCTCGAAGTAGCCGATCTGCTCGGCCGAATGGGTGCTCATCACCAGGCTGCGCATCAAGTGGAGATGCTCGGGAGAGCAGGGCGCCAATGTGCTTTGGTCGAGTTGGCGCAGGGCGTTCAACGCCCCCTCGTAGGCGCGGTGCGCGCGCTGCAGGGTACGCTCCGCGGTGGTCTGCAGCCGTACCTGCTCGGACTCGCTGGCGCGGCTCCAGGTGAAATAGAACACGGTAGCAATCGGCACCAAGGCACCGAGCAGGGCCAGCAGGACGGTAACGGCGATGATCCTGGCGCGGTTCAAGCGAATCTCGATGCCTCGTCGAAAGGGGGTTCCATGGCAGCCCGGCGGGCCAGGGCGGTCGCGGCCCCAGGCGCTATATGACCATCAGTGCGGTCGATTTGATACCAGTGCGTCCGGGGCGCCCGCCCGGCCGACCGGGGCAGGCCTCTGATCGCGGACGGAACTGGCTGATCCCGTCAGCAGCCCGCCGGTGCAGGCCCGGCATTCACCTTCGGTTCGCGCCGCCGGCCGGATGATCGCGCCGCACCCTTCCGTGCCCCCGATCCGAGCCGATGAACCCGACCCTGCCTGCCGTGTTGGCCCTGTTGTCGTTGCTGCTGCCTGGCCTGGCATCGGCGCGCACGGTCTATCGCTGCGTGCAGAGCAACACGGTCAGCCTGGCCACCGCGCCCGAGCCGGGCTCCCGCTGCACCCCACAGCAGATCGACGACAACGCCGTGCAGACGCCCAACCTGTGGGGCAACATGGGCGTCTTCAGCGGCACCCTGTACGAACGCGAGCAGGACGGTGCGATGGTCTACTCGACCCGCAACCTGCCGGGCTCGCGCGTGTTCCTGAAGTTCACTGTCGCCACGCCGCCGGGCGAACCGGCGCATGAAGGCCTGGGCAAGGTCGGTACGCCGCAGTTGAACCGGCATGCCAAGCAGTTCAAGGCCGCGGCGAAAGCCACCGGGGTGGACGATGCCTGGCTGCGGGCGATCGCCCATGCCGAGAGTGGCTTCGACGCCGGCGCGATCTCGCCCAAGGGCGCACAGGGCGTGATGCAGCTGATGCCCGATACCGCCACCGAATACGGCGTGGCCGATCCGCTCTCGGCCGAGCAGTCCATCGGTGGTGGTGCGCGTTACATGAAGGCGCTGCTGCGCCGTTACAAAGGCGACCGCGTGCTGGCCGCCGCCGCCTACAACGCGGGGATCGGTGCGGTGACGCGGTACAAGGGCGTGCCCCCGTATGCCGAGACGCTGGCCTACGTGGAGAAGGTCAGCGCGCTGTATGTACGGTATCGCGAGGCGATGGGCTTCAAGGTGGAGACGCCGGCGAAGTAGGCCGGTGCCTCAGCGCGAGGAACCGGTATTGAACAACGGGTGGTGCTCGCTGCGTCCGACAGCGTCCAATGCCGCCTGCACGTCGGCGCGCGCGACGACCTGCCGCCATCGGCGATCGCGCTCGGCGTCACCGGGCAGTGAAGGTACGGTCAGCAGCTGCTGCATGGACATCAGTGCTTCGCTGCGATGCTCGGTCGAGTGCAGCCGTGCGACCAGCTGTGCGGCGGCCTGGTCCAGCGCATTGTCTTCCAGCAGGGTTTCCACCACATAGTCTTCGGCGATGTCCTTGTGATCCTCCAACCAGCGCTGGGCGGTGGCGGCCTGCGCCATATCGCCCAGCTGGCGGTAGGCGAAGAAGCGCACCCACTGCTGCACGGCCTCACCGTACGGGCTCAGGTTGCTGCCGGTTTTCTCGAGGGTCTCCAGCGCCTCGCGCGGCCGTAGCAGCGACGCCTGCCACGACGCCAGGTTCAACTGCTGGCTGACGTTGGCCGCGCCTTCCTCGTGGAACGCGGCGGCGGTTTCCAAGGTCGCCAGCCCGGCATGCGCATCGCCGAGGCGGCGCTGTGCGATGGCGCGGTTGTTGAGCAGCCAGGCAATATCCCCGGAGTGCTCGAAGCTGCGCGGCAGGCTGGGATCGGCCGCCGCGCCAGCGACCTTCCCGGTCATGGCGACCACCTCTTCATGGCGCCCGAGCGCCAGCAGCGCATAGCTCATCTCCACGAGATTGCGGATCTCCTCGGGTGCCAGCAGGTTACCCACGCGCAATGCATCGAGTTCGCGTTGTGCGGACTGCAGCGGGTCGAAGCGCGGACTGTCGCGATCAATGAAGCGGTCGAACCGCTTGTCCGCCCGCAGCGCGAGGATGGCCATCGGGCTGTCGATACGTTCCAGTGTCGCGGCGACCCGGTCGTCTTGGCCGCTGTCGATCTGCAACACCGCCAGCCGCTTCCAGAAATCGGTCGGCTCGATAGCCTCGGGTTTCCAGCCCTGGTCGAACAGCGCCTGCAGGAAGTCCCGGTAGTCGCTATCGTGGCCCTGCAGCTGCTGGCCCAGCGATCCGGCCATGGACATGCTGATGTCGGGCAGGAACTGATCGGACAGCTGCAGCGAGCGGGTGATCAGACGCGCGCCCTCGAGGTGGCGGCCATCCTCCGCATCCAGCACGCCCAGCAGATAGAGCGCGCGCGGCTCATCGGGTGTCTCGTGTCGGGCAAGCTCCAGATAGCTGCGCGCTGGTGCATGCTGGCGAGCCTGCAATGCCACCCAGCCGGCCACGACGTAGGCGTTGACCCGCTCAGCATCGGGAATGTCCGCCAGGCCGGGATCCGCCAGCAGCCGCTCGAACGTGATCAGTGCGCCCAGCGTGTCACCCTGCTCGCCTTGCTGCGCGGCGTCGCCCAGCGCGTCCTGCAGTGCTTGTACGTGCGCACTGTCGGCTGGCGCGCGGGTATCGGCCGATGCCTGCACCGGCGCGGCAACGGCTTGTACCAGGGCGATCAACAGGGCGATGCGGTGGGGTCGCAGGTGCGGCATGCGGCGCTTCCTTCCATGGCGTGAATCCTGATTGGAACCCGGCGGGCCGTGGCGGCACAAGCGACCTGTGTCAGGGTTTGCAGATCCGCGCGCAGGCCGTATCGTCAATGCCCTTTGGAATGCAGGGATCGCAATGGGACGCAACGCATGGGCAGGAATGATCGCGGCGGCTACCGCTGCGGTGCTGGCATGGACCTTCCTGCGTGAGCCATCGCCGCCATCGCCGCCCGCCGGCCCGCTGCCCACCGTGCTGGGCTGGTCCCCCCGCATCGACAGCATCGCCGGCGACGGCGTCGGCGGCATTGCAGACGGCCCCGCCACCCAGGCACGCTTCGCCGATCCGTATGGGCTGGCCGTCGACGCCCACGGCGTGGTCTACATCGCCGATGCCGGCGACAACAACCGCATCCGTCGCGTGCATCCCGATGGTCGCGTGGACACCCTCGCCGGGCAAGGCGAAGGCTGGCGCGATGGCACTGCGTTGCAGGCGCAGTTCAACACGCCGTCCGGGATCGCAGTGGATGCCGCCGGCACAGTCTTCGTCGCCGACACCGGCAACCATGTCATCCGGCGCATCGCGGCGGATGGCACGGTGAGCACGCTCGCTGGCGATGGCCGGCGGGGGTTCGTCGATGGGCCGGCCGCGCAGGCGCGTTTCGATGGGCCGATGGGCGTGGCGGTGGGCGCGGGGGGCCGTGTCTACGTGGCCGATACCTACAACGATCGCATCCGCGTGATCGAGCCCGGTGGGCGGGTGCATACCGTGGCCGGCGGCGAACGCCCGGGCAACGCCGATGGGAACGGTGCGCTCACGCGGCTGGATACGCCGGTGGCGCTGGCGCTGGATGCGCACGGCAACCTGCTGATCGCCGACCTGTTCAACAACGCGATCCGCCAGCTCGCCCCGGATGGCACGCTCAGTACGCGCGTCGCCGATGGAGGGCTGCTCAGCGGTCCGCTGTCCCTGGCGGTGACCCACGACGGGGTGATCTATGCCAGCGACATCAATGGCAAGGTGGTGCAGATTTCGGCGCAGGGCCACCAGCTCGCGCTGGCCGGGGTGCCGCCGCAGCCACGCTTCGCCCGCCCCACCGCACTCGCGCTGGATGCGGGCGGCGGGCTGTATCTGGCCGATGCCGCGTCCTACCGTGTGCATCGCCTGAGTCCGTTGGCCGCAGGCCAGACCGCACCGCCGGCCCTGATCGGCCCGGCGCCGGACGCCCCGCTGCCCGCCACCGCCGGCCGTTGGCCGCTGGCCCCGCAGGAGGGGTGGCATGAAGTGGTCGGCACGCTGGGTGAAGTGCGCGGCGACTTCAAGGGGGAGAGCCGCCATCATCTGCACGGCGGCTTTGATATCCGCGGCGATGTCGGCCAGCCGGTGCTGGCGATCGCCGATGGCAAGGTCGACACCCCGTTCGCGGCGTGGTCGGTGGGCGGGCAGGCCGAGGGCCTGTCGCTGGGGTCGCTCAGGTACATCCACATGAAGGTCGGCCGCGATCCGCGCGACCGTCCGTTCGATGCGCGCTGGCAGCAGCTGTCCGGTGAGGATGGCAGGTTGCAGCGCATCCGCGTGCGCCGCGGCACCCGCTTCGCCGCAGGTGAAGCGCTCGGCACCATCAACCGCATGGCGCACGTGCACCTGAGCGTGGGTGCCAGCGGCTTCGAACGCAATGCGGTGGCGCTGGGTTTCACCGGTTACGCCGATGCCTTCGCGCCGCGCATCACCGAGGTGGCCGTACTGGACGATCTCGACCAGCCGATCACGGCCGGTGCCGACGGCCGCGTTGCGATACCGCGCCAGGGCCCGGGAGTGCAGATCGTGGTGGAGGCCTGGGACCAGGTCGACCGCAACCTGCCGCGGCGTCGGCTGGGCCTGTACCAGGTCGGCTACCAGGTGCTGGATGCGCAGGGCCGGCCGCTGGCGGGCTACGAGCAGCCACGCTTCAACATCGTGTTCAACCGGATGCCGCGCGAAGACAGCGCCACCCGCGTGGCCTATGCACCGGACAGTGGCATCACCGTGCATGGCAGTGCGATTACGCGGTTCCGCTATCTGGTCACCAACACCGTGCGCGATGGCCTGGTCGAGACCGCACGCTGGCAGCCCGATGCGTTGCCGGCCGGTGACTACATCCTGCGTGGCAGTGCACGCGACTACAGCGGCAATGAAGCGATCGGTCCGCGCGATCTGAAGATCACGCTGCTGCCCTGAGCGGTATCAGGCGCCGACGCGCACGCGCTCGGCGTCCATGTCGGCCAGGGGCCGTACCTCGATGCTGCCGAAGCGCGACCACGGAAACTGCTGGGCGATGCGCATCGCCTCGGCGGGGTCGGGGGCGTTGATCAGGTTGAAGCCGGCCAGCAGTTCATGGGTCTCGGCGAACGGGCCATCGGTGATGCGGGCCTGGCCCTGGCGCACGCGCAGCGTGCGCGCGCTGTCCACCGGTTCCAGTTGCTGGGCGAGCACCAGCGTGCCCTCGGCCTGCAACGCATCGGCGTGGCGCAGGCAGTCGTGCATCAGGCGGTCGTACTCCTCGCCTGGCAGGGCCTGCAACAGGCCCTCGTCGATGTAGATCAGCAGCAGGAATTGCATGGCCAGGCCAGGGAATGGGCAGGGCCATCATCATGCCCCAGGCCACGCGGCAGCCGTGTTGCAGCGCGACAGGACGCGCCTGTTCAGGCTGTCTGCGACGGCTGGCCGACGGCATCGACATTTTTTTTGGCGGGCGTGTCGATTTCCGGCGCACTGCAACGTTGTATCCCTTGAACGGCCCAGAGACGGGCCGGCCCCGAAGGAGACACCGATGAAAGTCATGGTACTGGTCAAGGCCACCGCGGCCACCGAGGCCGGACAACTGCCGACCGAGCAGGAGATCCGCGCCATGGGCGCCTACAACGAACAGCTGGTCCAGGCCGGGATCATGCTGGCCGGCGAGGGCCTGCACCCGACCTCGCGTGCGCGCCGGGTGGCGTTCGGCAGCGAACCGCCGCGCGTGATCGATGGCCCGTTCGCGGAAACCCGCGAGCTGGTCTGCGGCTTCTGGCTCTGGCAGGTCCGTTCGCTGGACGAAGCCACCGAATGGCTGAAGCGGGCCCCGTTCGCACCGGGCGACGTGGTCGAGCTGCGCCCGATTCTCAGCGCCGAGGATTTCGGCGCGGCCTTCACCCCCGAATTGCAGGCGCAGGAACAGCGTCTTCGCGACCAGATCGGCGCGGCCGATTGACCCACCCCCTCACCCCTGGAGCATTCCCATGAAACTGATTCCGTTCCTCGGCTTCAACGGCAAGACCCATGAAGCCATGGCCTTCTACGCGCAGGTCCTTGGCGGCAAGGTCACCTCGGAAACGAAGTACCGCGACATGCCACCGATGGAAAGCCAGGAAGGCTGTGGCGAGATGCCGCCGGAGACACTGGACCACGTCGCGCACAGCCAGCTGGAGGTCGGTCCGGCGATCCTGATGGCCGCCGACGGTCCGTCTCCGGAAGGGCAGGGCGGCACCACGATCAACATCGATGTCGACTCGATCGAGGAGGCCGAGCGCGTGTTCAAGGCCTTGGCCGACGGCGGCGAGATCAAGATGCCGATCACCGAAACGTTCTGGGCCCATCGTTGGGGCTTTCTGATCGACCGCTACGGCAAGCCGTGGATGGTCAATTGCATGAAGCAGCCCTGATCCCTACGTCCAACAGGAAACGCACGCATGTCCAACGCGACGCAACAGATGATCTTCGTCAATCTCCCGGTGCGCGACCTGGAGGCCTCCAAGGCGTTCTTCGCCGCGCTCGGCTACAGCTTCAACCCGACCTTCACCGATGAGAACGCGGCCTGCATGATCATCAGCGACAGCATCTTCGTGATGCTGCTGGTGGAGTCCTTCTTCGCCCAGTTCACGACCCAGCCGATCAGCGATGCGCGGCGGCAGACCGAGGTGATCACCTGCCTGTCGGCCGAGAGCCGCAAGGCAGTCGATGCGCTGGTGGACACTGCGCTGAAGGCGGGTGCCCGCGAACCGCAGCCGGCGCGCGATTACGGCTTCATGTACCAGCGCGGCTTCCAGGACCTGGATGGCCATCTGTGGGAAATCGCACACATGGACGGCGAACCGGGATGATGGCACGGCGCGGTGCGGCTTGTGCCCCGGCCGCACCGGTGCTTTGATCGGCCGCATGGACACGGCACTGACGCAACGACTGGACACGATCTGGCGCATGGAGGCGCCAGTGCTGACCGCCCGCCTGACCCGCCTGCTCGGTGGCGATGTCGGCCGTGCCGAAGAGCTGGTCCAGGACACCTGGCTGGCCGCGCTGGAGCGCTGGCCCAGCCAGGGCGTACCGGACAATCCCGGAGCGTGGCTGATGACCACCGCGCGCAACCGCGCCATCGATGTGCTGCGCCAGCACCAGCGCGTCGCCGGGCAGCACGCGCAGTACGGCAGTGAACTGGAGCCGCTGCCGTTGCCTGCGCCGGATGACAGCGACGCGCTGGAAGACGACATCGGCGATGACCTGCTGCGGCTGATGTTCGTGGCCTGTCATCCGGTACTGGCGGCCGACGCGCGGGTGGCACTCACCCTGCGCCTGCTGGGCGGGCTGACCACCGACGAGATCGCACGGGCCTTCCTCGCACCCGAGCCGACCATCGCCCAGCGCATCGTGCGCGCCAAACGCACGCTGGCGCAGAAGCAGGTGCCGTTCGAAGTGCCGCGCCAGGCGGCGTTGCCGGAGCGGTTGGCGTCGGTGCTGGAGGTGGTCTATCTCATCTTCAACGAAGGCTACGCCGCGAGTGCCGGCGATGACTGGATGCGTCCGGCGCTGTGCGATGAAGCGCTGCGGCTGGGCCGCGTGCTGGCCAGTCGTTTGCCGACCTGGCCGCAGGTGCAGGGGTTGCTCGCCCTGATGGAACTGCAGGCCTCGCGCACCGCCGCGCGCACGGATGCCACCGGCACGCCGATCCTGCTGCCCGAGCAGGACCGCGCGCGCTGGGACTGGCTGCAGATCGGCCGTGGACAGGCGGCGCTGCAGCAGGCGGTGGCACTGGGGGGCAGCGAGGATCCTTACGTCCTGCAGGCGGCCATCGCCGAGTGCCATGCGCGCGCGCGCCGTGCCGAAGACACCGATTGGGCGCGGATGACGGCGCTCTATGCGCGCCTGGCCCAGCGCCAGCCGTCGCCGGTGATCGCCTTGAACCATGCGGTCGCCCTGTCGCGCGCGGAGGGTGCGGCCGCGGCCTGGCCCCTGGTCGATGCGCTCGCTGGCGACGCACGGCTGCGCGACTACGCGCCGCTGGCCGCGGTCCAGGGCGACCTCCTTGCCCAGCTGGGTCGCAGCGCCGAAGCTCGCGCCGCCTTTGTCCGCGCGGCCACGCTGACCGCCAACGCGCGTGAGAAGGCGCTGCTGTTGGCACGCGCGGCGGCTGTGTAGACCGGCACTGCACCGGGCGGCGGCTCTGGCCTACACTCGGGCGATTGTCGGTCAGTCATGAGGTGCAGCGTGAAGCGTGTGGTAATCAGCCTGTTGGCGTTGTCGGTGTCGTCGGCCTTGATGGCCGCCACCCCCAAATTCGATGGCGCGCGGATCTCCGCCGACGTCAAGGAACTGGCCTCGGATGCCTACGAGGGCCGCTCGCCGGCCACGGCCGGTGAAGAAAAGACCATCGCCTTCCTGAGCAGGCAGTTCGCGGCGGCCGGCCTGCAGCCGGGCGGCGACCTCAAGGACGGCAAGCGCCTGTGGACCCAGGCCGTGCCGCTGCTCAAGGGCGATATCGTCGGCACCCCGAGCCTGTCGCTGAGCAGCAAGGGCAAGCCGCAGACGCTGAGCCAGGGCAAGGAAATCGCCGTGCGCGCCGCGATGAACGGTGCCAGCGAAGTCGACATCAAGAACGCCCCGCTGGTCTTCCTCGGCTACGGCGTCAAGGCCGGTGAGCGCAACTGGGACGACTTCAAGGGCGTCGATCTGAAGGGCAAGATCGCCGTCGTGCTGATCAACGACCCGGACTTCGAGACCGGCCAGGGCGACTTCGACGGCAAGGGCATGACCTACTACGGTCGCTGGACCTACAAGTACGAAGAAGGCGCGCGCCAGGGTGCCCTCGGCGTGCTGATCGTGCACGAAACCGCACCCGCCTCTTACGGCTGGGCCACCGTGGCCGGTTCCAATACCAACACCATGTTCGACGTGGTCCGCGACAATCCGGCCGAAGCGCATCCGCTGCTGGAAGGCTGGATCCAGCGCGATCTGGCGGTGGAACTGTTCAAGCGCTCGGGCCTGGATTTCGAGGCGCTCAAGAAGCAGGCGCAGACCCGTGACTTCAAGCCGGTCGAGCTGAAGGGCGAGACCTTCTCGGCCAAGTACGCGGTCAAGACCGAGGTGATCACCTCGCACAACGTGGCCGCGCGCCTGGAAGGCAGCAAGCATCCGGACGAGACCGTGATCTACAGCGCGCACTGGGATCACATCGGCGTCGGCAAGCCGGACGCGAACGGTGACACCATCTTCAACGGCGCGCTGGACAACGCCAGTGGCACTGCCTCGCTGGTCGAGCTGGCCCGCGGCTTCGCCAAGGCCAAGCGACCGGAACGTTCGGTGCTGTTCCTGGCCGTCACCGCCGAGGAAAAGGGGCTGCTGGGCTCGGAGTACTACGCCAGCCACCCGCTGTACCCGCTGGGCAAGACCGTGGCGCTGATCAACATGGACGGCATGGCGCCCTTCAGCCCGTCGCGTGATTTCGGCATCTACGGCTCGGCCAAGCTGGAACTGCTGGACCAGCTCAAGGACGTCGCCAAGGGCTGGGACATCCGCTACACCCCGGATCCCAAGCCGGAAGCCGGCCTGTTCTTCCGCTCCGATCACTTCCCGTTCGCCAAGCGCGGCGTGCCGGCGGTGTCGTACTCGGCCGGCCAGGACTGGGTGGAGGGTGGCGTCGCGGCCGGCAAGGCGGCCTCCGATGACTACACCGCCAAGCGCTACCACCAGCAGGGCGACGAGTGGCAGCCGGACTGGACCTTCGCCGGCGCCTCGCGCGATCTGGAAGTGCTGTACACGCTGGGCAACCAGTTGGCCAACTCGCGTGCCTGGCCGAACTGGAGCACCGACTCCCAGTTCCGCGCCCCGCGCGATGCCAGCGCCGCCGAGCGGAAATAAGACCGCGTCCGGCCGGCACGCCGGCCGGACCCCGCTGTAGAGCCACGCCATGCGTGGCTTCGCGGTCCCGGAACGAAAACCAGCCACCCATGGGGTGGCTCTACACCGCTTCGTCCCACCAAACCCCGCCTTCGTCGCATGCCGCTTGTTCCCGCTGCCGGCAGGGCTATGCTCGCCTCACTCCCTATGTGATGACGCCGCCGTGTTCGCCAGCCTCGCTCTGATCCTCCGCATCCTGTTGGCCTGGGCCGCCGCCATCGTGGTGGCGGGATTCGTCTGGAGTGGCATCTTCAGCGGCATGAACGATGGTCCCGGCTGGGTCTTCGGCCTGCTGGCCCTGTTCGTGATGGTGACGGCGGTGGGCAGCTGCATCACCCATATCCGCCGGGTCTGGCTGGTCGCCGGGCGGCTGGATGCCACCACGCTGTCCAGCCGCCAGCGCCGCCAGATCGAGCTGCCGATGGATGCCGGCCCGGCGTTCGCCCTGCTCGAAGCGGCCATCGCCGAGCTGCCCCGCGTGGAGGACATCGAAAGCGCGCCCGGCAGCCTGCAGGTGCGTGCGTACGTGCGCCGCGTGGACGCCTACAACGGCCGCCCGCCATCGCGCTGGAATCTGCCCGCGCGCGTGGCGATCCGGCGCAACAGCGTGCTCGCCACGGTCACCCCGGGGCAGGGCACCAGCAGCGTCACGCTGTTGTTCGAACCCGATGCCGGGGTCTGGGCGGACCTGCTCGCGGTCGACGAAGGCAGCAATCATGAAAATGCCGAGGCCGTCAGCCGCGCGATCACCCGTCGCGTCGCCGAACAGCGCCGCGACGAGCAGGCCGCTGCCGAGCAGACCGCCACCGAGAAGGAGCTGTCCGTCGCCAAGCTCAACCTGCTGCATGCCCAGGTCGAGCCGCACTTCCTCTACAACACGCTGGCCAACGCGCAGGTGCTGACCCGCACCGATCCGCCCCGCGCCGACCAGATGCTCGGGCACCTGATCCAGTACCTGCGCAGCTCGCTGCCCAGCGTGGAGGAATCGATGTCGACCCTGGGCGTGGAGCTGGAGCGCACCCAGGCCTACCTGGAGATCCTAAAGATCCGCATGGGGGCGCGCCTGGCCCTGCAGGTGGACGTGCCGCCGGCGCTGCTCGGGCTGGCACTGCCCTCGATGGCACTACAGACCCTGGTCGAGAACGCGATCAAGCACGGTCTGGAGCCCAAGCCCGGCGGCGGCACGGTGTGGATCATCGCGCGCGCCTTCGAGGACCATGTCACCCTCACCGTGGCCGACGATGGCCTCGGCTTCGGCCAAGGCACCAGTGGTTCCGGCATCGGCCTGAAGAACCTGCGCGAACGACTGCGCCTGACCTGCGGTGAACGCGCCGGCGTGGCGATCGTGTCCAATTTCCCCAGCGGCGTGGCGGCGACGATCACCCTGCCGCGCGATGCCCGTGAGGCGATCCATGCAGCTTGATGCGCTCATTGCCGAAGACGAAGACCTGCTGCGGCAGTCGCTGGTCGCCCAGCTGCAGCGTCTGTGGCCGGAACTGCGACTGGTGGCCGAATGCGAGGACGGTGCCAGCGCGCTGGAGCGCCTGGCCGAGCTGAAGCCGGACCTGGCCCTGCTCGACATCCGCATGCCCGGTATCACCGGCATCGAAGTGGCCCGCGCGCTGCCGGAGATCAGCCCGCGTACCCAAGTAGTGTTCGTCACCGCCTACGACCAGTACGCCATCGACGCGTTCGAACAGGGCGCGATCGATTACCTGCTCAAGCCGGTCAGCGATGAGCGCCTGCTGGCCACGCGCGAGCGCATCCTGGCGCGCATGCAGCTGGGCCGCCCTGACAGTGGCACGCTCGAGCAGCTGCTGCAGCGCCTCGGCCAGCAGCCCGCCGCCGCATCGAGCACCCCGCCGCTGGCCTGGATCACGGCCAGTAACGGGCGCGACACGCAGCTGATCATGCTGGAAGACGTGATCTACTTCCGGGCCGACAGCAAATACACCACCGTGGTCACCGAACAGGGTGAAAGCCTGCTGCGCACCTCGTTGCGCGAACTGCTCGACGCGCTCGATCCGCAGCGTTTCCGCCAGATCCACCGCTCCACTATCGTGAACATGAAAGCGGTCGCCGCGGTCACCCGCGATGACACCGGCCGCGGTCAGCTGCGCTTGAAGCACCGGACCGAAGTGCTCAACGTCAGCCAGCCCTTCATGAGTCTGTTCCGCGGGATGTAACCGCCTTTTTCTGGAGCCTGCCATGCGTATTGCCGTTGCCGCCAGTCTCTGCGTCGTGATGCTGGCCGCCTGCCAGCAATCGAGCAACACCTCCGTCACCCGCATCCGCGCCAATGGCGTGGATACGCTGCACAGCAGGACCACCGTGGACAACGGCGTGGCCAGCTTCGCCTGCATCGCCAGCAGCAGCGGCCAATGCCATTACCTGGTGCTGGATGCGCGCTGCGCCAAGGACAAGGACTGTGCCTACCCGCCGCTGCACCGGCTGGCCGTGGCGGTCGGCGAGACCGAGCAGATGGCGGGCTTGCCGGCTGGCTTCCAGCACTGCGTCAGCGCGGTCCAGAAAGAACAATGCCACCGTGAGTGATCACGGTGGCATCGTGGCTCCCCCCGCTTTGCAGTAGGGTCAGAACGCGGGCTGCAGATGCAGGTTGGTGCCGTTGGGCTGCTCGCCGACATGGTTGAGCTGGCCGACCAGTTCGGTGTGCTGCTTCATCCGGCCGATCTCGCGCATGATGCGGATGTCCTCGTGGCGCAGCTCGCGCTTCGCGCTCACCGCCTGCTTGTAATCCAGGACTTCCGGGTAGTGCTGGGCCATGTCCAGTGCTTCGGCCACGCACTCCACCGTATCGGCATCGGAGGTGATCCGGGCGCGGCTGTTGAAGGCCTTCATCCAGCGCTCGAAGCCGGCGGTGTGATCGAACATGTTGGCCATGAACCAGATCACGAACAGGATCGAGACCCACGAACCGAACACGATCACCACGCGGGTGAAGGTGATATGGAAGTCATCCTTCCACAGGTAGTTGCTGATCAGGCCGAGGATGAGCAGCGAGGACGCCTGCCAGCCTACGATCGAGGCCATCAGCCATTGGCCCTTGGCCTTGGCGAGCACCGCGACTTCCTCGCGGATCTGCTGTTCACTCTTGTTACGCCAATGCGCGACCTGTTTTTCGAACGGGCTGTTGTACAGCTCGTTGTCCTGCAACAGCAAACCCAAACCTTTGAACAAAGCGATCATGACGAGCTCCTTCTGGAACGTGCGGCAGCGCATTGGACGACGTTGTGGCAGGTCCAGTTCTAGCACTTTCACGGCGCTTGGCAATGGGCAAAGCGCAAAGATCCGGCGTCATTCCTGCATGAATGGGGAAGCCCGCAGCGGATTTGCGCATTGCGGCACGTAAATCACCGGGTAAATAGGGGTTGCGTGGGGGTGTTCATGCTGCACATGCACAATGGGCAGCCCCCTGGCGGCAGCGTCCTCGCCAGCCCCGCCGGTATCACGCAGAATTGACGCATCCGCGCAAAACGCCGGTCCGCTCCGCCTCGGTACTGTTGATGTCTTCCCTGCTGCGTTCGCTTGCCCGTCCCGCCACCGCCCCGATCCGCCGCTGGGTATTGGGTGCCTTTCCCCGCGGCCAGAGCGGGATCGATTACGACCAACCGCTGGGCGACCCAGGCTGGTTCGGCCCGGACAGCATCACCTGGCGCGTGCATTCGGAGTTCCCCGGCATGCTCGCCGGCGGCCTGTGCGCGCTGATGCTGCAGACCCTGCATCCGCTCGCCCTGGCCGGCGTGTACGACCATTCGAACTTCCGCGATGACCTCGTGGGCCGCCTGCGCCGCACCACCGCGTTCGTCGCCGGCACCACCTACGCACCGACCGCGGAAGTCGAGGCGTTGATCAGCAAAGTGGCGCGCATCCACGCGCAGGTGCGCGGGCAGACCGCCGACGGGCGCGCGTATTCCGCCGACGATCCCGCCTTGCTGACCTGGGTACACGTGACCGAGGCCTACGGTTTCCTGCAGGGCTGCCGGCGCTATTGCCGCGACGTGCCCGCCGCCATCGCCGATCAGTATTACCGCGAGTACAAGCGCGTGGCCGAAGCGCTCGGGGCTGCCGATGTGCCCGCGTCGGAAGCGGAGGTGGACGCGTACTTCGCGCAGCAGCAATCGCACCTGATGTTCGATGCGCGCTCGCGCGAGGTGCTGGCGGTGCTGTCAGGCATCCGCCTGCCGGTGCCGATGGCGGGCCTCTCGCGCGAGCTGTTCCTCGGTGCCGGCGCTGCGTTGTTGCCTGACTGGGCGACGGCGATGATCGAGCGCACCCCGATGCAACGTGCGCAGTCGCGGGCGTCCGCGGTGATGCTGAAAGGCATGGCGCCACTGTTCCGGCGTGCACTGCAGGATGGCCTGGCGACACGGGCATGCACCCGGATGGGCGTTCCTGCCAGCGTGCTCGCTGATTGGCCTTGAAGCGGCAAATGCCCTGTGTCCGCTGGTTGGGTCGGGCACGCACAGGCTTCCGGGACCCGCTGCAAGTACGTCCATGTAAGCTCGTATGCCGCCATCCATGGCGGCATACGGTCCCTCCAGCCTGCACGTGCCCGCCCCCCGACACTTGGCTGGTGGCCATGCTGAGATCAAAAGCCAGTAAGCGGAGCTGAGCGGCAGCGCAGAGTAGCAGCGCTAGGCAGCAGATTAAGTTGCAGTGCCAACCAGTGGATCAGAGTGGCGGTGCTGGGCAGCTAAACAGCTAAACGGCGAAGCAGCACATAAGTGCAGAAGTGCGGAGCAGCAAAGCAGGAGCAGCAAAGCACAACAGCAGAGCACAACAGCAGAGCGGCGCTGTGTTGCTCTACGAAGCCGAGCGGCAACGCCACATAACGAAGCTGGACGGCAAAACAAACCCAGTCACTGCTGCAGTCGCGGAGCCAGGGTCCGCTTTTCCCTTACGCACCAGCCCACTGTCAAAGGGTGGGCATGGGTGGGGTGGCGGGACCGTATGCCGCCATGGATGGCGGCATACGAGCTTACATGGACGTACTTGCAGCGGGTCCCGACACCCC
>NZ_JABBXB010000007.1 GCF_013387485.1 Stenotrophomonas sp. SAM-B | reverse complement strand
TCGGGCGGATCAAGGGAGATTCCGGCGTGGGCGCCAAGCTACATGGCGATCGCTCAGATCCAGGCTCGTACGGCGGCCCACGCCGGCTCTCGGCACCTAAGCTGCCAGATTCCGAACAGATAAGGCTCGTGTGCTGCCATCCATGGCAGCACACGGTCCCGGCCTGGCAATCCCGCCGCGCCTCCGACAGTGTGCTGGTGGGGGAGGGAGAGCAGCCGGGCATCGCCCGGCTCTACCCGTTCCGATGGGTCGGCGAAGTGCCGCTGTTCGTGTTGAATCCTGACGACTGAGCGAAGGTTCGACTTCGCGACGAAGATTGCGCTTCTTAAGGCGTTTCGATCGCGAGAGCTGGTATTCAGTGCAAAACGTCAGCCACGCAAAAAACCCGCTTTCACCAACCGCACTTCGCGATCTATCAATGCGGAGAGGCGCAGCCCATTTCAGGACCGTAGTGCGCCATGGATGGCGCACTACGAGCCTACATGGACGTACTTGCGGCGGGTCCAGAAATGGGTTGCGCCTCTCCGCAAACACAGAGAAAACAGAGACGCTGCCGTTTTTCGTTTTTCGGTTGGCAGCTGGCAGTTGCCTTCAGGGCTTCGGCAACCGGACAACCCGCGTCCCGCTGGCCCGGTCATGCCAGGTCAGCCGCTGCCGATCTACCAGCGCCCACCAGAACCCCAGGCCGGCCGCCAATACCGACAGCGACCCCACCGCATAGCGCCGCCACAACTGCCTGCGCGTCGGCACCGTGCCGTCCAGCGATACCACCTGCAACCGCCACGGACGCATCCCCAGCGTCTGCCCACCGCGACGCCAACTCATCGTCGCGTATAGTCCTGTCACGCCCCAGCAGCACGCCCACAGCGCCCACTGCCACGCACTGAATGGCGCGATGTTCTCGCGCTCCGCATGGCCGCTCAACGTATAGACCGCCACGAACAGCGCGCCCAACAGCATCCACAGCGCCAGCGCCGGGAAGACGTCGTACAGGAGCGACAGCAGGCGCCACAGCAGCAACGACGCAGGACGATCAGCGGCAGTGGACGACAGCGGGGTATCGGTCATGTCCCGGAGCATACCCGGCCCGCCGCCCACGTTCGATGGCCCCCGATCATTCCGCTCCGTATGCTGTCCGCATGTCCGACGCCACCACCCCCGCACTGCGCCGCCAGCTCGTGCAGCACCTGCCCGAGCTGCGCGACGACGACAACGTCCGCATCCAGCGCTTCCTCGACACCGCCTGGGCCGAACACGGCCTTGCGCGCGCCAGCCTGGACAGCTATCGGCGCGATCTCGAAGGCCTCGCGCGCTGGCGTGATGGCGCCGCGGGTGGCCTGGCCGGCCTCGATCGTGCCGGGCTGTTCGATTACCTCGCCTGGCGCTCCCGTCATGGCTGGTCGCCGCGCAGCAATGCCCGCCTGCTCTCCGCCCTGCGTGCGTTCTTCGCCGATGCCGTCCGCCGCGGCGAACGCAGCGACGACCCCAGCGCGCTGCTCGATCCGCCCAAGCTGCCCCGCCTGCTGCCCAAGGCGCTCGCCGAAAGCCAGATCGACGCACTGTTGGCCAGCCCCGACATCGACACGCCGCTCGGCCTGCGCGACCGCGCCATGCTCGAGCTCATGTATGCCGCCGGCCTGCGCGTCAGTGAGCTGGTCAACCTGCCGGCCAATGCCGTCAACCTGCGCCAGGGCGTGCTGCGCGTCACCGGCAAGGGCAGCAAGGAACGCCTGGTCCCGCTCGGCGAAGAATCCCAGCACTGGCTCGAACGCTACCTGGCCGAATCGCGCCCCCGGCTCACCGGCAAACGCAACGTGCCCACCCCGCAGGACGGCGCCGTGCCGATGTTCCTGGAGCCCTCCCTGCATCCGGTCAGCCGCCAGCAGTTCTGGGGCTTGGTGAAGAAGTACGCGGTGCTGGCCGGGATCGACCCGGCCCGTATCAGCCCGCACGGCCTGCGCCATAGCTTCGCCACGCACCTGCTCAACCGGGGCGCCGATCTGCGTGCCCTGCAGATGCTGCTGGGCCACAGCTCCCTGTCCACCACGCAGATCTACACGCTGGTGGCGCGCGAGCACCTGCAGAAACTGCACGCCAAGCACCACCCGCGCGGCTGATACCGCGCCGGACAGGGGCGCGCGCCGCCGTTCCACTGCGGTCCAGCTGCGGGGGCAGGCAGCTGTGCGAGAATCCAGTCTGACTCCTTACACCGGAATGCTCGATGCTCCGTGTTGCCATTGCGGCGCTCTTCGGCGCGCTCAGCCTGACTGCCTGCGCGCAGCAACCGTCCGCTCCGGCGGCCAAGACCACGGCCGCTGCTCCGGCCGCTGCCGGAGATGCCGACCAGCGCGTGCGCACCGCGCTCCAGCAGCTGGACCCGACCTTCAAGCCCGATTTCATCGGGGCGGCGCCGTTTGCCGGGTTCCGTGAAGTGCTGGTCGGCGGCCAGGTGCTGTACGTCTCCGATGACGGCCGCTACCTGATGCAGTCCCAGCCGTACGACATCCAGAACAAGGGGCCGGTCAGCAGCCAAGGCCTGCTCACCTACCGGCGCAAGCTGCTCGACGGCGTGCCCACCAACGAGCGCATCGTGTTCGCCGCGCCGAACGCCAAGTACACCGTCAGCGTCTTCACCGACATCGAGTGCGGGTACTGCCGCAAGCTGCACCAGGACATCGCCGAGCTCAACCGCAACGGCATCACCGTGGAATACCTGGCGTTCCCGCGCATGGGGCTGGGCAGCCAGGACTACACCGACATGATCTCGGTCTGGTGCGCGGCCGACCGCAAGCAGGCCCTGACCGCGGCCAAGACCGGCAAGGCCGTCACCCCGAAGAACTGCACCAACCCGGTGGCGATGCAGTACAAGCTCGGCCAGCAGATGGGCGTCAACGGGACCCCGGCGATCTTTGCCGCCGACGGCACCCAGCTCGGTGGCTACCTGCCGCCGGCCCAGCTCAAGGCGGCGCTGGTGCGCGTCTCGGCAGGCGGCAGCCGCTGAAAACAACACGCCCCGGCCAGGCCGGGGCGTGTTCTTCACTGAGCGGGGTGATGCTTCGCTCGATCAGCCGGGCTGCGCCCTGCTCGATCAGTCGGGCAGCGCCCCGCGCTGCGGTGTTACTTCAGGCCATCACTGATCGCCTTGGTCAGCGTGCCCTGCGCATCATCGCCGCTGAACTCCCAGAAGAACGCACCGCCCAGGCCCTGCGTTTTCACGTAGCCCATCTTCTCGGTGACCATGGCCGGCGTGTCCACACTCCAGAAGGTGGTGCCGTTGGAGATCCACGTGGCCTTGGCGACGCTGTCGGTGTAGGCCGGCCAGTTGAGGGTCTTGAGCACTTTCCAGTCTTCGATGCCGGCCTCGTACGTGCCCGGTGCCGCGCCGCTGGCGCTCTTGTAGAGCCCGTTGTTGCCGGTGGCCACGCCGGTCCAGCCACGGCCGTAGTAGCCGATGCCCAGGTTCAACTTGCTGGCCGGCACCCCGCGGCTGAGGAAGGCTTCCATCGCATCGTTGCTGTTGTAGAACTTCTGGTCGCCGGTGGAGGGATCGGCCGGTGAATCGAACAGGGCCGAGTGGTGGTTGGTCTGCGGGTCCCACGCGCCGTGGAAGTCGTAGGTCATCACGTTGATGAAATCCAGGTACGGGTGGTAGCTGGCCGGATCGGTCACGCGGATCTTGTCCACGCCTGCGCCCACCGCCACCGTCAGCAGCAGGCCCGGCCGCACCGCATCGAGCTGGCGGCGGAATTCGGCCAGCAGCGCGGTGAAGTTGGCATTGTCGGCCGGCGTGCCGCAGCTCAGCCCGCAGGCCACCGGGTACTCCCAGTCGATGTCGATGCCGTCGAACACGCCGAGCGCCGCACCCGCGCCGCCCGCACCATCGGCGACCGGCAGGTTGCCCTTGATGTAGGCATCGATGCACGAGGCCACGAACGCCTGCCGGTTGGAAGGCTGCGCCGCGCTGGAGAACCCGCGCGACCAGGTCCAGCCGCCGAGCGAGATCAGTACTTTGATATTCGGGTGCTTGGCCTTGAGCTGCTTGAGCTGGTTCCAGTTGCCGCGCAGCGGCTGGTCCCAGGTATCGCCGACCCCGCTCACGCTGGCGCCGGCGGCGAACGACTTGCCGTAGTCGGCATACGCATCGCCGCCCACGCCGGTGTTCGGGTCGGAGGCCTGGGTCACGCCCACTTCGCAGCGGTTGTTGCGCACGTTGCCGAAGGCGTAGTTGATGTGGGTCAGTTTCGCCGCCGAACCACTGGTGTCAATGTTCTTCACCTGGTAGTTGCGGCCATAGATGCCCCACTGGGTGAAGTAACCGATCACCCGCTTGGTGCCGCCACCGCCAGCGGCCGTGGTCACGCTGATCGAACCGCTCTGCGCCGAGGCGTTGCCCGCGTTGTCGCGTGCCCGCACGGTGTAGGTATAGGCCGTGCTCGCGGTGAGTCCGCCATCGGTGTACTGGGTCGCACCGGGCGAGCCGACCAGGCTGCCGTTGCGGTACACGTCGTAGCCGGCCACGCCGCTGCCGCCGCTGTTGTCGGTGGCCGCATTCCAGGCCAGGTTCACCGTGGTGGCGGTCTTCGCGGGCGAGGCCAGCCCGCCCGGGACGCTGGGCGGCGTGGTGTCGTTGCTGGCGGCAGTGACGGTCACATTGACCGTGGCCGAGGATGTCACCGCGTTGTTGTTGTCGGTCGCCACCGCCTTGAAGGTGTGGCTGCCGGCCGAGGCGTTGCTCCAGACCACGCTGTAGGGCGCGCTGGTGTCGATGCCCAGCGAGGTGCCGCCGCGGAAGAACTCGACCTTGCTGATGCTGCCGTCTGTGTCGCTGGCATTGGCGCTGACCGTGATGCTGCTGCCGGCGCTGAAGCTGGCCCCGGCGGCCGGGGAGGTCAGCGCGACGCTCGGCGGCTGGTTGCTGCCGCTGCCGTCGCAGGCGCCAAGGTTGGTGTAGTAGGGCGCGCCGGCCGGGTGGTCGGGCGGGGCGTTCCAGATGTCCTGGTTGGCGCGGTACAGCACGCCCCCCTTCTGCAGGGTCTGGCCGGCCAGATAGATGGCCGCGCCGTTCCATTCGGGGGCCCCGGTACAGTTCGCCGCCTGGACCAGCGTGGGCGTGCCGACGGCTGCGGCCAGGGCCAGGGCGAGCAGCCAGCGGGGTCGGCGGAGGGCGGGGGCGGGGGAGGAAAACGATGTCACTGCACGGCGCGCAATCGGGTCTGGCATGGTCGGTCTCCGATCAGGTGGGCGCATGCCGCCGGGATGGCGGCATGCGTGCAGCAGTTCCGGACGCCGGTGAGAGAGGCCGGCAACGACATGGGGGACGGACGGCACCTGGCCGCAGGCCAGGTGGTGATAACGTTGTCATGTAATGCGGGTGCAATCCGTGAACCAGTGCATGGTTCTGGTGTGAACGAGGTTGGCCCGGGCCTTGGCCGGTCGATCCCCCGGGCCGGGCCGCGGCGGCCGACTTGGGTACAATAGTGGGCCCCGTTCCCAACCACGGTTCCCCGGACATGATGGTCCTCGAGGGCGCATCCGCCCTTTCGCCGTTCCGCCGCGAACGTCTTGAATCCCGCCTGCAGTCCCTGGCCGCCGATCTGCGCATCACCGGTGCCTGGCATGTCTACTTCATCCAGACCGAGGGCGATGCGGCCCCGGACCCGGCGATCCTGAGCCGGATCCTGGAAGCCCAGCCGGCGCTGGCCGGGCGTGAGGACGGGGCGGTATCGCGCTTCGTGGTGCCGCGGTTGGGCACGCTGTCGCCGTGGTCGAGCAAGGCGACCGAGCTGGTCCGCGGTGCCGGGCAGCCGATCCGCCGGGTCGAACGTGGCCTGCGCATCGACCTGGCCGGCTGGCCGGCCGATGCCGCCGCGCAGGAAGCGGTGATCCGCGCGCTGCACGACCCGATGACCCAGTCCGTGCTGGCCGAGACCGCGCAGGCCCAGGCGCTGTTCAGCGCCCCGGCGCGCGGCGAGCTGGAGCGGATCGCACTGGATGACCTGGAAGCGGCCAACAGCCGCCTCGGCCTGGCCATGGCCCAGGACGAGATCGACTACCTGCGCCAGCGCTTCGGCGACCTGGGCCGCAAGCCGTCGGACGTGGAACTGATGATGTTCGCGCAGGCCAACTCCGAGCACTGCCGGCACAAGATCTTCAACGCCAGCTGGACCATCGACGGCGCCGACCAGTCGCACTCGCTGTTCCGGATGATCAAGAACACCCACCAGCAGACCCCGCAGCACACGTTGAGCGCCTACAGCGACAACGCCGCGGTGGTCGCCGGCTTCCCGGCCGCCCGTTATCGCCCGGACCCGGCCACCGGCCAGTACCGCAGCGAGGCCGTGGTCGATTCGGCGTTCTGCATCAAGGTGGAAACGCACAACCACCCGACCGCGATCGCGCCGTTCCCGGGCGCGGCGACCGGCGCGGGCGGCGAGATCCGCGATGAAGGCGCCACCGGCCGCGGCGGCAAGCCCAAGGCCGGCCTCACCGGTTTCTCGGTCTCGCACCTGCGCATCCCGACCCTGCCGCAGCCGTGGGAAGCGCCGCGCGCGCTCAACCCGCGCATGGCACCGGCGCTGGACATCATGCTGGACGGCCCGCTCGGCGGCGCCGCCTTCAACAACGAGTTCGGCCGCCCGAACCTGCTCGGCTACTTCCGCAGCTTCGAACTGCCCGAAGGCGAGGGCCTGACCCGCGCCTACGACAAGCCGATCATGCTGGCTGGTGGCCTGGGCGCGATCGACCAGAACCAGGTCGAGAAGCTGCGCCTGCAGCCCGGCGATGCGGTGATCGTGCTCGGTGGCCCGGCGATGCTGATCGGCCTCGGCGGGGGTGCGGCCAGCTCGGTGGCCTCCGGTGAAAGCGCCGAAGACCTCGATTTCGCCAGCGTGCAGCGCGACAACCCGGAAATGGAGCGTCGCTGCCAGGAAGTGATCGACCGCTGCGTCGCGCTCGGCCTGGACAACCCGATCCGCTGGTTCCATGACGTCGGCGCGGGTGGCCTGTCCAACGCGATTCCGGAGTTGCTGCACGACTCCGGCGTGGGTGGCGTGATCGATCTGGGCAAGGTGCCCGTCGATGACCCGTCGCTGTCGCCGATGCAGCTGTGGTGCAACGAATCGCAGGAACGTTACGTGCTCGGTGTGCCGCAGGCGCGCCTGGCCGAGTTCGCCGCGCTGTGCGCACGCGAGCGTTGCCCGTTCGCCGCGGTCGGTGTCGCGACCGCCGAAGAGCGTCTGGTCGTGGCCTATGGCGCGACCGTGGGCAACACCCCGGCCGATGCCCCGATCGATCTGCCGATGGACGTGCTGTTCGGCAAGGCGCCGAAGATGCACCGCGACACCGTGCACCCGGCTGCACCGCGCTGGCCGGCGCTCAAGACCGCCGGGCTGGACCTGCACGAGGCCGGCCTGCGCGTGCTAGCGCATCCGTCGGTGGCCTCGAAGAACTTCCTGGTCACCATCGGTGACCGCAGCGTCGGTGGCCTGACCGCACGCGAACAGATGATCGGCCCGTGGCAGCTGCCGCTGGCCAACGTCGCCATCACTCTGGCCGGTTTCGATACCGTCGCCGGTGAAGCGATGGCGATCGGTGAGCGCACCCCGCTGGCCCTGCTGGATGCGGCCGCCTCGGCGCGCATGGCGGTCGGTGAAGCGATCACCAACCTGTGCGCGGCCCCGGTCGATGCGCTGGAAACGGTGAAGCTGTCGGCCAACTGGATGGCCGCGGCAGGTCACCACGGCGAAGACGCGCTGCTGTATGACGCGGTGCGTGCGGTCGGCATGGAACTGTGCCCGCAGCTGGACCTGAGCATTCCGGTCGGCAAGGACTCCCTGTCCATGCAGGCGCAGTGGCAGGCCGACGGCCAGGCGCACAAGTCGGTCTCGCCGGTGTCGCTGGTGATCTCCGCGTTCGCGCCCGTCGCCGATGCGACCGGCCAGCTGACCCCGCTGCTCGACCGCGATGCCGACAGTGAGCTGTGGCTGATCGGCCTGGGGGCTGGCAAACAGCGCCTGGGCGGTTCGATCCTGGCCCAGGTGCACGCCGATCATTCCGCACTGCCGGCCTTCGCCGGTGCCGTGCCGGACCTGGACGATGCGCAGCGCCTGCGTGCCTTCTTCGAGCTGATCCGCGACGCGCGCCAGGCCGGCCTGCTGCTGGCCTACCATGACCGCAGCGACGGCGGCGCGTTCGCCGCACTGTGCGAGATGGCCTTCGCTTCGCGTCTCGGTCTGGACATCACCCTCGATGCCTGGGGCGATGATCCGTTCCGCAGCCTGTTCAATGAAGAGCTGGGTGCGGTGGTGCAGATCGCCAAGGAAGACCGCGCGGCGTTCGCCGATCTGGTCGAGCGTCATGCCCTGACCGAATGCGCGCAGCGCATCGCGCGCCCGACCACCGCTCCGGTGGTGCGCGTCTCGCTGCAGGGCGACAGCCTGGTCGAGTGGCGCTGGGAAGCGCTGTTCGATGCCTGGTGGTCGGTCACCCACGCGATGCAGAAGCTGCGCGACAACCCGGACAACGCCGACCAGGAGCGTGCGATCGCGCGCAACTTCAACGCGCCGGGCCTGAAGCCCAAGCTGACCTTCGATATCAGCGAAGACGTGGCGATGCCCTTCATCAACACCGGCGCGCGTCCGCGCGTGGCGGTGCTGCGCGAGCAGGGCGTCAATGGCCAGATCGAAATGGCGAACGTCTTCGAACGTGCCGGCTTCAGTTCGTTCGATGTGCACATGAGCGACCTGATCGAAGGCCGCGTCGCGCTGTCCGATTTCACCGGCCTGGTGGCCTGTGGCGGCTTCAGTTACGGCGATGTGCTCGGTGCCGGCCGCGGCTGGGCCACCTCGGTGCTGGAGCGCAGCGCGCTGCGGGATGCCTTCGCGGCGTTCTTCGCCCGCGAGGACAGCTTCGCTCTGGGCGTGTGCAACGGCTGCCAGATGATGAGCCAGCTCAAGGACATCATCCCCGGTGCCGAACACTGGCCGCAGTTCCGCCGCAACCGCAGCGAGCAGTTCGAAGCGCGCACCGCGTTGCTGGAAGTGGTGGAATCGCCGTCGATCCTGCTGCGCGGCATGGCCGGCTCGCGCCTGCCGGTCGCGGTGGCGCATGGCGAGGGCCAGGCGGTGTTCGCCAATGCGGTCGATCAGGCCGCGGCGCGCGTGGCGCTGCGTTACATCGATGGCGATGGCAACGTGGCCACCCAGTACCCGCTGAATCCGAACGGCTCGCCCGACGGCATCACCGGCCTGACCACGACCGATGGCCGCACCACGATCATGATGCCGCATCCGGAACGCACCCCGCGTGCGATCAACCACAGCTGGCATCCGGACGACTGGAACGGCGATTCGCCGTGGCTGCGGATGTTCCGCAACGCAAGAGTATGGTGCGGCTGATACTGCGCACCGCATCGCATTCGATGCAGTGAAAGTCGCGTGAAGAAACCGCCGGCCTGTCCGGCGGTTTTCTTTTGCATGGCCGACAAACTGATCGACAGCAATGAGTTACATCGCGTTACAGCGTGAAAACGCGTTATGGCGATTGCTCACATACAGCTAACAGAATCAGGCAATAACACGTCGTTTCTGTGACGCAATTCGCGGTCATATGAATTTCAATGTCAAAGTCTTGACGTTGTTCAAACTGTACGTTAACACTGCATCCTCATTTCGACAGCGTTCAGTTCCGCAGTAAGCGCATGGATGGCGTGCACGCTGTAGGTATCTGCCAGCCATTGCGCACAACGCAGTAAATCAAGCGAAAAAACGCCCCCAGGGGACGTTGGACCACGCGGTCCGGCGTTGGCGTCGCTTTGCTTAAAACCAGCCTAATCAGGAGCCGCATCGATGAATCGGATTTATCGCAAGGTCTGGAACAAAGCACTGGGGCAGATGGTCGTCGCCTCGGAATTGGCCAGCAGCCAGTCCTCGGGTGTCGTCATCGATCAGCGCCGAACCTCTGGCGGACGCAACACCGCACTGCTCTCGGCCGCCGTCGCGTTGACGCTTGGATTGGGCACGGCAGGCGCCGTGCAGACGGCGTACGCGCAATCGGTGGAAGTGGGGGGCAATGCGAACTGCCTAGTGCTCAACAGCGGCATCGTCGACAGCTGCGTGGTCGATGGCAACGCCACGGCATCGGGCACCAACGCGGTCGCCATCGGCAGCAACAGCACGGCGTCGGCGGCCAACAGCGTGGCGCTCGGCGCCGGCTCGAAGGCCAACCGGGCCAACACCGTGTCGGTGGGGGATGCCGGCAAGGAACGCCAGGTCACCAACGTCGCCGCCGGCACGGCCGCGACGGACGCGGTGAACAAGGCACAGCTGGACAAGGTGGCGGTCGCGGCCGAAGGCGCGACCCGCTATTTCAAGGCCGACGGTGACGGCAGCGACGCCGATGCGGCAAAGATCGATGGCGAGGGTGCACTGGCCGCAGGTGCCAGCGCCAACGCCGATGGCGACGGCGCAACGGCGCTGGGTCGCAGCAGCCAGGCGGTCGGCAATGCCACCACGGCAGTGGGCAGCGAAGCGCTCGCGATCGGCCTCGGGGCGAGTTCGTTCGGCCAGGGCAGCATGGCCTTCGGTGATGCCAGCATCGCGCTTGGCCAGAGTGCCGCGGCGTTCGGTCTCGGCGATGTCGCCCTCGGCGCATCGGCCGTGGCGGCCAGTGAAAACGGTGCGGCCACCGCGATCGGCGGCCTAGCGGAAGCCAGTGCCGATGGCGCGACCGCGATCGGTGGGGGTGCCTTGGCCATCGGGCCGGGCAGCACCTCGCTCGGCCGCGGTGCGGCCAGTGCCGGTGAAGCCTCGGTCGCGGTCGGCGCGTTCAGCGTCGCGGTCGCGGATTTCAGCGCGACCCTCGGCGCGAACTCGGCTGCGGTGGCGGTGGGCAGCGTGGCGCTCGGCGCCGGTTCGTACGCCGATCGCGTCGATACGGTATCGGTCGGCAATGCGGAAAACGGCCTGCGTCGCCAGATCACCAATCTTGCCGATGGCACCGAAGACAGCGACGCGGTGAACAAGGCGCAGCTGGACCAGGTCGGTGCGGTCGCAGCCAACACCGACAAGCGCTTCCAGGCCACCGGCAGCAGCGACAGCGATGCCGGTGCCCTCGCAGCAGGCGACAACGCGACCGCGATCGGTGAAGCCGCCAACGCGCTGGCCAACGGCGCGACCGCGCTCGGCAGCGGTGCCACGGTTACCGCGCAGAACGCTACGGCCGTCGGCTACAACGCCAGCGCCACCGGCCAGAACAGCGCGGCGTTCGGCACCAATGCGCAGGCCAATGGCCCGGGCAGTGTGGCAGTGGGCGGTGCAGCGGTGGATGCCGATGGCAACCCGCTGATCACCAACGGCGGCGTGCCGGTGGATACCGGTGCGACCAGCGCCGGCGTTGGCGGCACGGCCGTCGGCGCGAGCGCGGAAGCCTCGGGTTTCGCTGCATCGTCCTACGGCGTCGGCGCATACGCGGCCGGTGCACAGGCCTCGGCGTTCGGGGCGGTGGCCAATGCCACCGGCGACTATTCCACCGCCGTCGGTACGCAGAGCGTGGCGACCGGCAACAGCAGCACCGCCATCGGCGGTCCGGCGGATCTGCTGCCGGGCCTGGGCTTCTTCGTGCAGACCCAGGCCAGTGGCGAAGCGGCCACCGCGGTGGGCGCAGGTGCGATCGCCAGCGGCGATTACGCGGTGGCCAACGGTACCCTGAGCGAAGCCTCGGGCACCGAAGCTACCGCCGTGGGCTACTTCGCCTACGCCCCGGGCGAGGGCGCCACGGCGCTCGGCGCGGAGACCTGGGCCAGCGGTGAACTGAGCACCGCGGTGGGCTTCTACAGCACTGCGCGCGGCGCGAACAGCGTTGCGCTGGGCGCCAACTCCACCGCCACCCGCGACAACACGGTCTCGGTCGGTGATGTCGGCAACGAGCGCCAGATCACCAGCGTCGCGGCCGGTACCGAAGCCACAGACGCGGTCAACAAGGCGCAGCTTGATGCGGTTGCGACGTCGGCCTCGGCGACCTCGGCGCAGTTCAAGGCGAACGGTGCGGCCAGCGGTGCGGTTGGTGCATTCGCCGATGGCGAGGATGCGCTGGCGGCCGGTGAAGCCAGCAATGCGCTGGGTGCCGGCGCCACTGCCGTGGGTGGTGGTGCGACCGCAGTCGGCGATGACACCGTCGCGCTGGGCCGCAATAGCAGCGCCACCGGCACGGGCAGTGTCGCCATCGGCGGCCTGGGCCAGGCGTATGACGAATACAACCAGCCGCTGGTCGATGACCAGGGCAATGCGATCCTGATCGGTGCCACTGCCGCGCCGGACAGCGTGGCGGTCGGTGCCGGCGCGCAGGCGACGGGCATCACCAGCAATGCGTTCGGTAGCGGTGCACAGGCTACCGGCAGCAACAGCCTGGCCAGCGGCTACAAGGCGCGCGCCACCGGCGATTACAGCGTGGCGCAGGGCGACAACGCCTTCGCCAGCGGCGAGGAAACCACCGCGACCGGCGCGTATGCGTGGGCCACCGCAGATGGTGCCACCGCCTTCGGTTCCAGTGCGTGGGCGACCGAAGCCAACGCCACAGCGGTCGGTCAGTCGGCCTGGGCCAGCGGCACCGGCTCGACCTCGATCGGCTACAACAGCTGGGCGCGTGGCAGCAGTTCCACCGCGCTCGGCCGCGGTGCTTTCGGCTACGGCGACAACAGCGTGGCCGTCGGTTTCCAGGCATTGGGCAACAGCATCAACAGCATCGCCATCGGCACCAACGTGGTCGCCGGCGGCGAGAGCGCGATCGGCATCGGTGCCGGCAGCAGCGCGACGGCGTCCAATGCGGTCGCGCTCGGGGCGGGTGCGGTCGCCGACCGTGCCTACACCGTCTCGGTCGGCAACGATGACCGGCAGCGCCAGATCACCCAGGTGGCCGCCGGTACCGAGGGCAGCGATGCGGTCAATCTGGATCAGCTGACCGCGGCAACCGACCAGTTCCAGGCCAGTGGCGAGGGTGTGGCCGTCGCCGGTGGCCAGGAAAGCGTGGCCGCCGGTGCGAACGCGGCCACCGATGGCGATTACGCCACCGCGGTCGGTTCAAGCAGCTTCGCGGCGGGCACGGGCGCGTCGGCGTTGGGCAGTGGCGCCTTCGCCCTGGCCGACAACGCCAGTGCCGTCGGCTTCAACGCGGTCGCCAGCGGTGCCAATGCGATCGCGGTCGGCGCCAATGCGCAGTCCACCGCCGAGTACGCGACGGCGACCGGTGCCGAAAGCCTGGCCTCCGGCGAGCAGAGCACCGCGACCGGTGCGGCCAGTGTCGCCTCCGGCGCCGGCAGCCTGGCCGGCGGCGCGCTGTCGGAGGCGGCCGGTGAAGAATCGGTGGCCCTGGGTTACTTCAGCAGCGCGAGCGGCGAAGGTGCGACCGCGGTCGGTGCGGAAAGCGTGGTCAGTGGGACGCTCTCGGCCGGTTACGGGTTCGCCTCCGAAGCGACCGCCAACTACACCACCGCGATCGGTGGCTACGCGGTGGCGTCGGCCTTCAACGCGACCGCACTGGGCAGTTTCGCGCAGGCGACCGGCTCCAACAGCGTGGCACTCGGTGGCGATGCCGAAGCCTCCGGTGCGTACAGCACCGCGACCGGCCAGGGCAGCCTGGCCAGCGGCATCAACAGCGTGGCCGTCGGTGGTGCGCTGTTCGGCCTGCTGCCCACCGAAGCCTCCGGCAACTACTCGACGGCCGTCGGCGGTGGTGCATGGTCGCCGGGCGTCAACAGCACCGCGCTCGGCAATGCGGCCACCTCGAGCGGCGCGAACAGCGTCGCCCTCGGCGCCGACTCGATCGCCGACCGCGATGACAGCGTCTCGGTCGGCAGTGCCGATGCGCAGCGGCAGATCACCAACGTCGCAGCGGGCACCGACGGCACCGATGCGGTCAACGTGAACCAGTTGAATGCAGTGGCCGATGCGGCCGCCACCACCAGCAAGTACTTCCAGGCCAGTGGCAGCGCCGACAGCGATGCCGGTGCCTACGTGGAGGGTGACAACGCGCTGGCCGCCGGTGAGGCGTCCAACGCCATCGGCAACGGTGCCACCGCGCTGGGCAGCGGCAGCACCGTGATCGGCACCGAATCCACCGCGCTGGGCTTCAACGCCACGGTCAGCGGGGACAACGCGGTGGCGATCGGCAGCAATGCGAGCAGCAGCGCCGCAGGCGCGGTGGCCATCGGCGATCTGAGCGCGGCGTCCGGCGCGGCCAGCGTCGCCATCGGCGGCGGTTCGCTGTCGCAGGGCTTCGGTGCGGTGGCGATCGGTGCCGGCTCCGAGGCTGCGGGCCTTGCCGCCACGGCGGTCGGTTACGGCGCCTGGGCGCTGGGTCGCGAGTCCACCGCGATCGGCAACTTCGCCACCGCGGACGGCTGGCAGGCCAGTGCGTTCGGCGCGAACGCCACCGCAGGGTTCTTCGGCACCGCACTGGGCAGCAATGCGCAGGCCGCCGACGTGGCGACCGCGGTAGGCCAGGGCACGCGTGCGGATGTCGCCGGTGCCGCCTTCGGCGTGCAGGCCAACGCAGGCCTGTATGGCGTGGCGGTGGGTAACAACGCCGCCACCGGGGAAGACGGCGTGGCCGTCGGCTTCAACGCGCTGGCCGGTGCGGATGCGGGCAGCGTCACGCAGGGCATCCAGACCACTGCGATCGGCAGTGAAGCCTGGGCGACCGAAGACGGTGCCACCGTCGTCGGCTACAACAGCTACGCACAGGCGGTGAATTCCACCGTGGTGGGCAGCAACACCTGGACCACCAAGGACGCCGACAACAGCGTCGCGCTCGGCGCCGGTTCGCTGGCTGATCGTGCCAACGCCGTCTCGGTGGGTGCCGCGCAGGCCTGGACCGACGCGGCGGGCGTGGTGCATGAGGCGATTGATCGGCAGATCACCAATGTCGGGGCCGGTACCGAAGACACCGATGCGGTCAACGTCGCGCAGCTGAAGGAGGTGGCAGCAACGGCTGAAGCCACCAGCAAGTACTTCCAGGCCAGCGGCAGCGCTGACAGCGACGCCGGTGCCTATGTGGAAGGGGACAACGCGCTGGCCGCCGGTGAGGCGTCCAACGCCATCGGCAACGGCGCCAGCGCGCTCGGCAGCGGGGCAACGGCCGTCGCCGACAACGCCACCGCGGTCGGCTTCAACGCCTTGGCAAGCGCCGAAGGCGCCGCGGCCCTGGGCAGTGACGCGCAGGCGACCGGCGAAGACAGCGTCGCGGTCGGCAACGGCGCCAGTGCCAGTGAGATCGGTGCCAGTGCCACGGGCGCCGGTGCGCAGGCCGGCGGTGCTTACGCCACGGCGACCGGCAGCCAGTCCACGGCGGCGGGCCAGCAGGCCACCGCCAACGGCTTCCGCGCGAATGCCTCCGAAGCCGGTGCATCGGCTTTCGGCAGCTACAGCGAAGCGACCGGGCAGCTCTCTTCCGCGCTGGGCTACGGGGCGGTTGCCTCCAACGCCTACGCCGTGGCGGTGGGTGCCGCCTCGACCGCCTCCGGCGCGGGTGCGGTGGCAGTGGGCGAATCGTCTGAAGCCACCGGCGATGAGAGCGTGGCGATCGGTGGCACGACCTTCTACGGTCTGCTGCCGTCGCGCGCCTCGGGCACCGGTGCTTCCGCATTCGGTGCAGGCGCGTGGGCAACCGATGATTACGCCACCGCGATCGGCTGGAACGCGTGGGCCGATGCGGGCAATGCGACCGCACTGGGCGCCAGTGCCAGTGCGGAGGGCGTGAACAGCGTCGCGCTCGGCGCCGGTTCCACCGCGGATCGCGACAACTCGGTCTCGGTCGGTACGGCCACCGCGCAGCGGCAGATCACCAACGTCGCCGCCGGTACTGAAGGCACCGACGCGGTGAACGTCGATCAGCTCAATGCGGTCGCCGATGTGGCGGAAACCACCAGCCGTTACTTCCAGGCGTCGGGCAGCGGCAATGGCGATGACGTCGGCAGCTATGTCGACGGGGCGTATGCCACGGCGGCGGGCGAAGCGGCCAATGCGTTCGGCACCGGGGCCTCGGCCTATGGCAGCGGCGCCCTGGCCTCCGGGCGCAACGCCTCGGCGTCGGGCTTCAACGCCTCGGCCACGGCCGATTCGGCGACCGCCATCGGTGGTGCGCTGTATTACGAAGATGACAATGGCAACGTGCTGCTGGACAAGGCCACCAGTGCCAGCGCCGTCGGTGCCACCGCACTCGGTGCGGGGGCGCAGGCGGACGGCAGCTTCAGTACCGCCACCGGCGCCGGCGCCACGGCAACGGGGCTGCAGTCCTCGGCGTTCGGCTACAGCGCCGAAGCCGGCAGCGACTACAGCACTGCGGTCGGTACCTTCAGCGCGGCCAGCGGCGTGCGCACCACGGCGTTGGGCTACGGCGCCGAAGCCAGTGGTGATTACGCGTCCGCACTGGGCTGGGGCAGCACCGCCTCGGGCAGCTACGCCAATGCACTGGGCTACGCGTCACAGGCCAGCGGCGACAACAGTGTCGCTGCCGGTTCCAACGCCTGGGCTACCGCGGCACGCACCACGGCGGTCGGGCAGCTGGCCTGGGCCACCTCCCAGGGCGCCACCGCCATCGGCCAGGACAGCTACGCGTACAGCGGCATCAATGCCACGGCGCTGGGCACCAGTTCGTCCGCCAGTGGCGCAGGCAGCGTCGCGCTGGGCGCCGGTGCCCGCACCAGCGAGGCCAACGTGGTCTCGGTCGGCGGTGGCAACGGCACCACCGGCCCGGCCACGCGCCGCATCACCAATGTCGGGGATGCGGTCAACGCCAGTGACGCGGTGACCAAGTCGCAGCTGGATACCGTGGCTGCCACCGCCGATGCGGTCGGCAAGCACTTCCAGGCCAGCGGCAGCGGTGTGGCCACGGCCAGCGGCAGCGATGCGCTCGCCGCCGGTTCCGGTGCGACCGCCAGCGCTACCCGCAGCAGTGCATTGGGTACCGCCGCCATCGCCTCGGCCACCGGTGCCACCGCAGTCGGCGCCGATGCCTCGGCACGCGGTGCCAACAGCACCGTGCTCGGCCGCCAGGCCTCGACCAATGCGACCAACGGTGTGGCGATCGGCAACGGCGCGTTCGCCAGCAACGGGGCCAACAGCATCGCGATCGGTTCGGCAGCGGGCGTCTCCGGTGCCAACGCCGTGGCGCTGGGTGCGGGGTCGCGCGCAGTGGAGGCCAACGTGGTCTCGGTCGGTGGCGGCAACGGCACCGACGGCCCGGCCACGCGCCGCATCGTCAACGTCGGCGCCGGCCGCATCGCGGCAGGCAGTACCGATGCGGTGACCGGTGGCCAGCTCAACACCACCAACCAGCGTGTCGGTGCGGTGGAAACCCGGGTCGGTGATATCGACACCCGGATCGGCTCGGTCGAGAACGTCACCGCCAATGCGCTGACCTATGACGACAGCAGCCGCGACACACTGACCCTGTCGGGTCTGCAGGGCACCACGCTGGACAACGTCGGCAGCGGTTCGATCGCGTCCGGCAGCCGCCAGGCGATCAACGGCGGACAGTTGTTCCAGTCGCTGACCGATGTCGCCACCTTCCTCGGCGGCGGCGCCAGTGTGGGCATGCAGGGTGTGTTCGTCGCGCCGAACTATGTGATCCAGGGGGCGACGTACAGCAACGTGGGCGATGCACTGGGTGCGCTGGACCGCAAGGTCAGCGATCTGGACCAGCGCGTGGCCGGTGGCGGCAGTGGCGGTGCACGTGCACGCACCGCCGCAGTGGCCACCGCCAGCGTCGCACCGGAAGCCAGTGTCATGAGTGCTGCCAGCGAGGACGCGATTGCGACGGTCCAGGGCACGCCGACCGCGGCGAGCGTGGGCAGCAGTCAGCCGCTCAGCGCGCCGGCGGCCGCACCGGCCGCGGTCAACGCGGTGGTGATGGGGGACGGTGCCGTGGCCAGCGGGGCGTCGGCCACGGCGATCGGCCAGGGCGCGACCGCCTCGGCCGCCAACTCCGTGGCACTCGGGCAGGGTTCGGTGGCGGATCGTGCCGATACGGTCTCGGTCGGCAGCGTCGGCAACGAGCGTCAGGTCGCCAACGTCGCGGCCGGTACGCAGGCCACCGATGCGGTCAACAAGGGCCAGTTGGACGGTGGCATCGCGACGGCCAACAGCTACACCGACCAGCGCTTCACCTCGATGGCCGACAGCTTCGATATCTACAAGGGGGAGATCGACCAGCGCCTGCGTCACCAGGACCGTCGCATTGATCGCCAGGGTGCGATGAGCGCGGCCATGCTCAACATGGCCACCAGCGCCGCCGGCGTGCGCACCCAGAACCGCGTCGGTGTCGGCGTCGGTTTCCAGGGGGGCGAATCGGCGCTGTCGCTGGGCTACCAGCGCGCGCTCAGCGAGCGCGCGACGGTGACCCTGGGCGGTGCCTTCAGCAGTGATGACAGCTCGGTCGGCGTGGGTGCCGGCTTTGGCTGGTAAGCCGTTTCAACGCGGGGCCGTGCGCGGCCCCGCTGCAACGCAATGCAAGGCCTGAGGGGGCGGGTCACGGGAACCCTGGCCAGGGCCGGCCAGGGAGCTCGCATGGAGTGTTGGCCTGAACAGTCGTTTGATCCATGACCTTGAAGAGGACGTCAACGTGACCAGTAAGCAGAACCTTCGCATCAATGTGCTGGCAGCCGCCGTGCTGTCGTTGTCCGCAGGCGCCAGCGCCTATGCCGCGGGCCTGCCGGCCAAGGAGCCGGTGCGCCAGCCGGCTGCCGCCCAGGGCGCAGAGCGCATCATCGTCAAGTACCGCACGGGTACCGCGGCGGCCACGGATCGTTCGGCCAAGCTGACGGCCGTGCAGTCGGCGGTCGCCCGTGCCAGCGTCGGTGGTTCCGCCGCCGGGCGTGCCAGTGCGGTGAACCCGCAGATCGTGCGCAAACTCGGCGTCGGTGCCGATCTTATCCGCCTGCAGGGCCGCCTGAGTCCGGCCGAACTGCAGAAGGTGCTGGCCGAGATCAAGGCCGATCCCTCCGTGCAGTACGCCGAAGTGGACGTGAAGCTGCAGCGCACCGACGTGCGCCCGCGCAATGCCACGCCGCAGCTGGTGCCGAACGATCCGTACTACGCCCAGTACCAGTGGCATCTCAACAGCGCCACCGGCGGCATCAACGCGCCGGCTGCGTGGGACGTCGCCCAGGGCGAAGGCGTGGTGGTGGCGGTGCTCGATACCGGCATCCTGCCGCAGCATCCGGATTTCTCCGGCAACCTGCTGGAGGGCTATGACTTCATCAGCGACGCGGAAACCTCCCGCCGCGCCACCGATGACCGCGTCCCGGGTGCGCTGGATTACGGCGACTGGGTCGAGAATGACAACGAGTGCTACGCCGGCTCGCTGGCCGATGACAGTTCCTGGCACGGCACCCACGTGGCCGGCACGATCGCCGAGTCCACCAACAATGGCGTGGGCATGGCCGGTGTCGCGTACAAGGCACGCGTGCTGCCGGTGCGCGTGCTCGGCAAGTGCGGCGGCTACCTGTCCGACATCGCCGACGCGATCACCTGGGCCTCCGGTGGCACCGTTGCCGGTGTGCCGGCCAACGCCAATCCGGCCGAGGTCATCAACATGAGCCTGGGTGGCGGCGGCGCGTGCGATGCGCTGTACCAGGATGCGATCAACGGTGCCGTCTCGCGGGGCACGACCGTGGTGGTCGCGGCCGGCAACTCGGCCTCCAACGCGGCCAACTTCCGTCCGGCCAGCTGCGCCAACGTGGTGTCCGTCGGTGCGACCCGGATCACCGGTGGCATCGCTTATTACTCCAACTTCGGCACGGTGGTGGATCTGTCCGGCCCGGGCGGCGGCGGCAGCGTGGACGGCAATCCGGGCGGCTACGTCTGGCAGTCCGGCTACAACGGCCTGACCACCCCGACCTCCGGCGCCTACAGCTACATGGGCATGGCCGGTACCTCGATGGCGTCTCCGCACGTCGCGGCGGTGGCGGCCCTGGTGCAGGGCGCGGTCACCGCCGCCGGCAAGGATCCGCTCAGTCCGGCTGCGCTGGAAACGCTGCTCAAGCAGACCGCGCGCGCGTTCCCGGTCACCATCCCGACCGCCACGCCGATCGGCTCCGGCATCGTCGATGCCAAGGCCGCGCTCGACAAGGCGCTGGAAGAAGAGTGCACCGAAAACTGCGGGCCGGTCGCCACGCCGCTGACCAACAAGGTTGCCGTCGGTGGCCTGAGCGGCGCCGGTGGCAGCGAAGCGCTGTACAGCTTCGAGGCACAGGCCGGCAAGGTGCTGAGCCTGCTCACCTACGGTGGCAGTGGCAATGTGTCGGTGTACGTGAGCCAGGGCAAGGAGCCGACCGCGACCGCGTTCGACGCCAAGTCCACGCGTCCGGGCAACAGTGAAACGGTGCGCTTCACCGCACCGGTGGCCGGCACGTACTACATCAAGGTTGTCGGCGAGTCCGCGTTCAGCGGCGTGAGCATTCTGGCCAACCAGTAATACCGCAGCACCCCGAACGGGAGTCCGTCATGTGACGGGCTCCCGTTTTTACATCTGGACGGTGTGCAATCCCGCGTAGGATCGCGGTGAACTGCTAAAGTCGCAGCGGTTGCCAGGAGAATGTTCTTGAACGCGGTTGCCCAGGATCCCACTGCAGCATCCACAGCCGAATCCCGCATCGTTGCGGTATTGCTGGAGAAAGGTCGGCTCAAGGACGGCGACCTGGCCCGTGCGCGCCCGCTGCACCGTGAATCCGGCGGCAGCCTGCTGGGCTTGCTGGTCCGGCTGGGGCTGGTCTCCGAGCGCGACCATGCACAGACCAGCGCCGAGGTACTCGGCCTGCCCCTGCTCGACGCCAAGACGGTGCCGGAATCGCCGCCCGAAGCCCTGCTCGACGGGCTGCCGCTGACGCTGCGGTTCCTCAAACAATTCCATGTCTGTCCGCTGGCGCTGCACGACGACGCGATCGATCTGTGGGTGTCCGATCCGCAGGACCCGTATGCGGCCGATGCGGTCCAGCTGGCGATCGGGCTGCCGGTGCGCCTGCACTGTGGCCTGCGATCGGAGATCGATGACCTGATCGAGCGCTGGTTCGGCCAGGGCCGCAGCGCGATGGGCGCGATCATCGAGACCGCCGATGGGGAGGGCGCCGCGGTCGACGACATCGAACACCTGCGCGATCTGGCCTCCGAAGCGCCGGTCATCCGCCTGGTCAATCTCGTCATCCAGCGCGCGGTGGAACTGCGCGCCTCGGATATCCACATCGAGCCGTTCGAGAATCGCCTGAAAGTGCGTTACCGCGTGGACGGCGTGCTGATCGAAGGCGAAAGCCCGCCGGTCAACCTGACCGCCGCGGTGATCAGCCGCATCAAGATCATGGCGCGGCTGAACATCGCCGAGCGCCGCCTCCCGCAGGACGGCCGCATCATGCTGCGCGTACAGGGCAAGGAGCTCGACCTGCGCGTGAGCAGCGTGCCGACCGCGCATGGCGAAAGCGTGGTGATGCGCCTGCTTGACCGCGATACGGTGGTGTTCGATTTCCATCGCCTGGGGTTCACCGACGCCTTCCTGCCGCAGTTCCGCAAGGTGCTCGAACAGCCGCACGGGATCCTGCTGGTCACCGGCCCGACCGGCTCGGGCAAGACCACGACGCTGTACACCGCGCTGAGCCAGCTCAATACCGCCGACGTCAAGATCATCACCGTCGAAGACCCGGTCGAGTACCAGATCGAAGGCATCAACCAGATCCAGGCCAAGCCGCAGATCGGGCTGGATTTCGCCAATGCGCTGCGCAGCATCGTGCGGCAGGATCCGGACATCATCATGATCGGCGAAATGCGCGATCTGGAAACCGCGCGCATCGCGATCCAGTCGGCGCTGACCGGCCATCTGGTGCTCTCCACGCTGCACACCAACAACGCGGCCGGTGGCATCACCCGCCTGCTCGACATGGGCGTGGAGGATTACCTGCTCACGTCCACCATCAACGGCATCCTGGCCCAGCGCCTGGTGCGCCGGCTGGAGCCGCAGCATGCGCAGCGTTATGCCGCCTCGCCGGAGGAGGTCGAGAAGTTCGGCCTGCGCCGGCTGCAGCCGGAGGGCGAGATCTTCCTGTACCGCGCGCAGCCCTCGGCGATCGCGCCGACCGGCTATCTCGGCCGGACCACCATCGTCGAGTTCCTGGTGATGAACGATGCGCTGCGCAGTGCGGTGATGCGTCGCGCCGGGATGGGCGAGATCGAGCAGATCGCCCGCGCCGCCGGCATGCGCACGATGTACGAAGATGGCCTGTCCAAAGCGCTGCAGGGCCACACCACGCTGGAAGAAGTGCTGCGCGTGACGGAGGAATCCTGATGCGCGTGCGCGGCCGGCAGTGGGAGAACGGCTGAGCATGGCCCAGTACCGCTACAAGGCGCTCAACGCGCATGGCGAACTGTTCGATGGCCAGATGGAGGCGGCCAGCGAAGCCGAGGTGGCCGCGCGCCTGCAGGACCAGGGCCACATGCCGATGGAAGCACGGCTGGCCACCGAGGGCGTGGCCGGCGCGTCATCCTGGGCGGCGCTGCTGCGCCGGAAGCCGTTCGACGGCGGCGGGCTGGTGCAGTTCACCCAGCAGCTGGCCACCCTGCTCGGTGCGGGGCAGCCGCTGGACCGCGCGCTGAGCATCCTGCTGGAGCTGCCCGAAGACGAGCGTACGCGCCGGGTGGTCACCGACATCCGCGACATCGTGCGCGGCGGTGCGCCGCTGTCGACCGCGCTGGAACGCCAGCACGGCGTGTTCTCGCGGCTGTACATCAACATGGTGCGCGCCGGTGAAGCCGGGGGCAGCCTGCACGACACGCTGCAGCGGCTGTCGGACTACCTGGAGCGCAGTGCCGAACTGAAAGGACGCGTCATCAATGCGCTGATCTATCCGGCGATCCTGCTGGCGGTGGTCGGCGGCGCGCTGCTGTTCCTGCTCGGCTACGTGGTGCCGCAGTTCGCGCTGATGTACGAAAGCCTGGATGTCGCCCTGCCGTGGTTCACCCAGTGGGTCCTCACCGCCGGCCTGGTCGTGCGCGAAGGCTGGATCATCATGATCGTGGTGCCCGCGGTGATCGCGCTGGTGGTGGAGCGCCGCCTGCGGCAACCGGCCGCGCGCCTGGCCGTGGATGGCTGGCTGCTGCAGCGCAAAGGCATCGGCCCGCTGCTGGCCAAGCTGGAGACCGCGCGCCTGGCCCGCACCCTGGGCACGTTGCTGCGCAATGGCGTGCCGCTGCTGTCCGGCCTGGGGATCGCGCGCAACGTGCTGGGCAACCGCGCGCTGGCCGCCGATGTCGACACCGCCAGCGACGAGGTCAAGAACGGCAACGGCCTGTCGGCGTCGCTGGCGCGCGGCAAGCGTTTTCCGCGCCTGGCGCTGCAGATGATCCAGGTCGGCGAGGAATCCGGTGCGCTGGATACGATGCTGCTCAAGACCGCCGATACGTTCGAGCAGGAAAGCGCGCGTGCGATCGACCGTCTGCTGTCGGCACTGGTGCCGGTGATCACCCTCGTGCTGGCATCGGTGGTCGGCCTGGTGATCGTGGCCGTGCTGGTACCGCTGTACGACCTGACCAATGCCATCGGCTGACCGGCCGCTGGCGAATACCCCCGTGATTCGATGCAAGGAGCCTGCCATATGCAACGTCGTCGCCTGACCCGCTTCACTTCCGCGCGCCACCAGTCCGGCATGAGCCTGCTGGAAATCATCATCGTGATCGTGCTGATCGGTGCGGTGCTGACCCTGGTCGGCAGCCGCGTGCTCGGCGGTGCCGATCGTGGCAAGGCCAACATCGCCAAGGCGCAGGTGCAGACCATGGCCGGCAAGATCGACAACTACCAGCTGGACACCGGCAAGCTGCCGGCCAAGCTGGATGATCTGGTCACCCAGCCGGGCGGCAGCGCCGGCTGGCTCGGCCCGTATGCCAAACCGGCCGACCTCAATGATCCGTGGGGTCACGCGCTGGAGTACCGCGTGCCGGGCGAGGGCCAGCCCTACGATCTGATCAGCCTGGGCAAGGACGGCAAGGTGGGTGGCAGCAGTTACGACGCGGACATCCGGTACGAGTAACCGGCCTTGGGAACACCGTGGCCCGTGTCGAGCAGACCGCCGCATCGCGTGCCGGCGGGCAGCCGTGCACGCGGTCTGTCGCTGCTGGAGATGCTGCTGGTGGTCGCCCTGATCGCGATCATCGGCGTGGTCACCGCCACCGCGATGAACGGTGGCATCGATGGCCTGCGCCTGCGCAATGCCGGCAAGGAGATCGCCACCCAGCTGCGCTACACACGCACCCAGGCGATCGCCACCGGGCAGACCCAGCGCTTCGTGATCGATCCGCGCGCGCGCAGCTGGCAGGCCGCGAACGGTCGCCATGGGCAGATTCCCGCCGCGCTGGACGTGCAGTTCCGCGGCGCCGGCCAGCTCAGCACCGCGCCGGGGCAGGGCAGCATCGCCTTCTTCGCTGACGGTGCCGCCAGTGGCGGCAGCATCGCGCTGAGCACGCGCGGTGCGGTGTGGGACATCCAGGTGGGCTGGATCACCGGCGAAGTCCGTGCGGGCCCGCGTCGGGAGGGCCGATGAAGAAGCGTCAGCGCGGCTACTCGCTGCTGGAGGTGATCATCGCCTTCGCCCTGCTGGCGTTGGCGCTGACCCTGCTGCTGGGCAGCCTGTCCGGCGCCGCGCGCCAGGTCGGGCAGGCCGAGGTGCGCAGTCGCGCCACGTTGTACGCGCAGTCGTTGCTGGCCAGCACCGGTGTGGAGGCGCCGCTGCAGGAGGGCAGCACGCAGGGCGAGTGGGAGCAGGGCAAGTACCGTTGGCGGCTGCAGGTCGAGCCTTATGCGGAGCCGCGCACGACCACCGCGCCGGTGACGACCGACGTCGGCGGCCCCACCCTGGCCCAGATCACCCTGCAGGTGCGTTGGGGCGAGGGTAACGGCGAACAGCTGCAATGGCGCAGCCTGCGCCTGCTGCCCGCCGTACCGGGCACGCCGCGATGACGCTGCGCGCTCGCCGTCCCCGCGGTTTCACCCTGATCGAAATCCTGCTGGCCACGGCGCTGCTGGTGGGCGGCCTGGCACTGGCCTTCGCCACTGTGCGCTCGGCGATGGCGATCAGCCAGCGCGGCGAGCGCATGGCCGCCCAGAACGAGCGCATGCGCGCGGTCGAAGGCTTCCTGCGCCGCCGTCTGTCGACCGCGTTGGTGATCGCGACGTCGCCGCCGGATCCCACCCGCGACCCGGTGTACTTCCTGGGCGAGCCGCAGCGGATGTTGTTCGTCTCCGATCTGCCCGGGTATCTCGGGCGGGGCGGGCCGTATGCGCATGAATTGCAGGTCCGGCGCGCGGGCGCGCAGCAGCAGCTGGAGGTCGGGTTGACCCTGCTGCAGAACGGCGAAGCGATCGAAGAAGCTCCGCCGCGACCGCCGGAGATGTTGGCCGATCAGCTGCGCGAGGTGCGCTTCCGCTATCGCGGCACGGATCCGCGCACCGGCCAGCTCACCGAGTGGCTGGACCGCTGGGAGGATACCCGGCGCCTGCCCTTGCTGGTCTCGATCGAGATCGTGCCGCTGCAGGGGCCGGCGTGGCCGCCGATGATCGCCGCCTTGCCGCCACCACGGACGGATCGCCCATGAGGCCGGCGCGCGGCGCGGCGCTGGTGCTGGTGCTGTGGTTGATCGCCCTGCTCACGGCGGTGATCGGCGCATTCGCGCTGAGCGCGCGCGTGGAGCACATGCAGCAGCGGGTGATCGGCGATGACGCCATCGGCCAGGAATATGCGCGTGCCGGGCTGGAATACGCCCTGCATCGCCTGCAGCCTCGCGCCAGCCAGCCGGCATGGGTGGCCGACGGCCGCCGCTACCGGTGGACCTTCGATGCGCGCCGGATCGATCTGGCGATCCTCGATGAGAACGGCAAAGTGAACCTGAATCTGGCCGATGCCAGTCTCCTCACCGCCTTCCTGCGCGCGATGGGTGAAGCGCCGGACCGGGCGCAGCTGTTGGCCGGGGCCATCGTCGACTGGCGCGATGCCGACAGCCTCAAGCAGCCCGGCGGGGGCGCGGAGACGCCGGATTACGTGGCGGCCGGCCTGCCCTATGGCGCACGCAATGCGCGCTTTGAGACCGTGGGAGAACTGCAGCGCGTGCTCGGCATGGATGCGGACCTGTATGCGCGGATCGAACCGATGCTGACCCTGTACAGCCGCCAGGCACGGCCGGACCCGCGGTTCGCGTCCGGCCCGGTGTTGACCGCGCTGGGGCTGGACGCAGAACGCCTGCTGGCCGAACGCGAGCGCGCCGCGGCCGCGGATGACGCCGGATTGCCGGTCGCACCGCTTGCAGGTGGCAGCGGCACCTATAGTATCGAGAGTCGCGCCACGGACGAACGCGGCCGGATATCGGTACTGCGCGCCGTGGTGAGGATGGGGTCGGCAGGCACGCCGGGAACGGCATACACAGTACTTCGCTGGGAACAGGGAATGGCAGCAAGATGACGGCATGGCGTGACAGTCTGGTGCGGGCCCGGGGGCGCGTGTCGCCTGGCGTGGGCAGCAGCCTGCGCTGGTGGCGGCAATCATTGCTGGCCTGGCTGCCGGTGCGCTGGCAATGGGCGATGGGCTGGTCGCGCTCGCGCCTGCTGCTGCAGCGCGACGGTGACGTCCTGCGCCTGCAGCGCCAGACCGGCGAACAGATCGAGGCGATCGCCGACCTGCCGTGGCCGGTCTCGCCCGGCGCGGTCGACGGCGTTCTGGATGCGCGCCTGCGCGGCCTGCCGCGGCACTGGCTGCTGCCCGCCGAGACGGTGCTGCGCCGCCCACTGCGCTTGCCGGCGGCGGCCGCCGAGCGGCTGCGCGACGTGGTCGGTTTCGAGATTGATCGGCAGACGCCATTCGATGCCAGCCAGGTCAGCTATGACGTACGCGAGCTGGGCGCGTTGCCGGATGGCCAGTTGCAGGTGGAGCTGGTGGTGATCCCGCGTCCGCAGCTGGAACAGTGGGCACAGCAGGCCGGGCCCTGGGCACAGGCCGTGGCCGGCGTGGATGCGGTCGACGCCGAGGGCCGTCCACTGGACGTCAATCTATTGCCGGTCGCGCAGCGGCAGCCGTATCGGGACCCGATGGCGCGCTGGAACGCGATCCTGGCGATCAGCGCGATCGTACTGATCGCGCTGGCCGGTCATCAGCTGCTCGAGAATCGCCAGGCGGCGGCGGATGCGCTGCGCGCGCAGGTCGATGACGCCGCACGCGATGCACGCCGGGTCGCCGCCGAGCGGCAGCAGGTGCAGAGCCTGGTCGAAGGCGCTGCGTTCCTGGAGGGCAAGCGCGCCGAACATGCCAGCACGGTGGAGATCTGGAATGAACTCACCCGCCCGCTGCCGGACGGCACCTATCTGGAAAAAATGTCGATCGAAGGCACGACGCTGCAGCTGATCGGGCTCAGCCGCGAAGCCTCGCAGCTGGTGCCGCTGCTGCAGGATTCGCCGCTGTGGCGCAAGGTCAACCTGACCGGCGTGCTGCAGGCCGATGGCGCGACCAGTGGCCGCGACCGGTTCACGCTGACGGCCGAGCTGCAGCCGCTGCCCGGCGCCACGCCACCTGCGAAGGAGGTTGCCGATGGCAGCACAACCGACGCGCCGTGATCGCTGGCTGGCGCTGGGTCTGCTGCTGGCGGTGATCGCCGTGGCCTACCTGCTGCTGGTGCATCCGTGGTTGACCCGCCCGCTGCTGGCGATCAACGCCGATATCGCCGCCGTGCAGGAGCGCCAGCAACGCGTGGACACGCAGTTGGCGCAGCGTGGGCAGATCGCCACCCAGCTGCGTGAGGTGCAGGCGGCGCTCGAAGGCCGCCCCGGCTTCCTGCGCGAGGCCACCGCTGAATCCGCCGCGGCCGCGCTCTCCAGCCGCCTGCAGGATGCCGTGGCCTCGGCCAGCCCGGGCAACCGCAGCTGCACCATCAGCAACCGCACGCCGCTGCCGGATGCCAGTCGTGAGCCGGCGTTCCCGCGCGTGGCGCTGCAGGTGCGCCTGCGCTGTGGCGTGCCGGAGATGGCCGCGGTCCTGCATACGCTGGAGACGGGCACGCCGCGCCTGTTCGTGGACAACCTCAATCTGCTCGCGCAGCGCTTCCAGCAATCCCCCAGCGAAACCGGTACGGGCCTGGACGTGTCGTTCGAACTGGTCGGGTATCTGCGCCCGGGCGCCGCGCTGGAGCCCGGTGCGGCGCCACCACCGCCGCCATCGCCGTTGCCGGCCGGGCCGGACGCCGACCCAGGCGCGGCACCGCCCGCCGATGTGGCGGAACCCCCGTCGGGTGATGCGGCCGACCCAGCGCCTGCACCGGCCGCTGCCGAGGAGGTCGAGCATGAAGCTTGAAGCAGCCGGCCTGCGCACCTGGTGGCTGGGCGGCATCGCACTGTGGGCGCTGGCGATCTGGGTGGCGACGTTGTTCGGGATGGGCAGCCGCATCGCCCCGGCCACCGATGGCGATGCCGGGGCCGCGCCGTTGCCGCGACTCGCGCCCGCTGCGCCCGAGCGCATGGCCTCGGCCAGTACCTATGCACAGATCGGCGCGCGCCCCTTGTTCGCCGAAGACCGTCAGCCGCGCCCGTACCTGCTCGGTGGCACCGAGCAGGGCACGGCCAGCAGCGTATCGCTGACCGGCGTGCTGCTGACACCCGGCTTCGGCATGGCGATCCTGACCACCGACCAGCGCCAGTCGCTGCGGCTGCGCTTGAACGGTGAGGCGGTCAACGGCTGGCAGCTGCTGGCGCTGGAACCGCGCCGCGCCACCGTCAGCGGCCCCGGCGGCACGCAGACGCTGGAGCTGCCGGTGTTCAACGGGCAGGGCGGCGAACCACCGACCGTGCTGGGCGCCACGCCACTCACATCGGTACCGCCGGCCGGCGCCGGTGCACGCCCGATCAACGGCGTGGCGGCACCGATGCCGCCGCCTCCGCCGGCTGCCGTGCCTGCCTCGCAGGCCACCGGCGCACCGTCGAATGCAGCAGCCCCCGCGCCGAATCCACAGGGGCCCAGCGAAGAGCAGATGAAGGCGATCCGCGAGCGCATCCAGGCGCGCCGCCAGCAACTGCAGCAGCAACAGCAACAGCAGTCGCAGCAACCGCCCGCGGGCGGCTCCGGCCACAACCCTTAGAGTGACAGCATGACCCTGCGCCTTTTCCCCGTGTCTTTCCTCGTCGCCCTGTTGGTGGGCTGCACCACCGTGCCCGCGCCGGAGGTACGCCGCGATGCGGTGCTCGACAGTCACCAGGTGGTTGCCGGCGACGGCTCCCGCGCGGGCATCGAGGCCGAACCGCTGGGCAACCATGGCGCCCCGCAGGCGGTGATCCGCCGCGGCACAGGCACCATGATCAACCGCAGCGCCGCGGCCGCACCGCAACCCTCGCTGGGCAATGCCTCCACCGGCAACGCCACGTTCAACTTCGAAGGCGAATCGGTGCATGCGGTGGTCAAGGCGATCCTCGGCGACTTCCTCGGCCAGAACTACGTGATCGCGCCGGGCGTGCAGGGCACCGTGACGCTCGCCACGCCCAAGCCGGTGTCCTCCGCACAGGCGTTGAACCTGCTGGAAATGGTGCTGGGCTGGAACAACGCGCGCATGGTCTACAGCGCGGGCCGCTACAACATCGTGGCCGCCGACCAGGCGCTGGCCGGGACGGTCTCGCCGAGCACCGCCCCGCCGGCCAATGCGCGTGGCTTCGAAGTGCGCGTGGTGCCGCTGCAGTACATCTCCGCCACCGAGATGAAGAAAGTGCTGGAGCCGTACGCGCGCCCCAACGCGATCGTCAACGTCGACAACGGCCGCAACGTGATCACCCTGGGCGGCACCCGCAGCGAGCTGGAAAACTACCTGCGCACGGTGGAGATCTTCGACGTGGATTGGCTTTCGGGCATGTCCGTGGGCGTGTTCCCGATCCAGTCGGGCAAGGCCGAGCAGGTCGCCGCCGATCTGGAAAAGGTGTTCGGCGAGGAGAGCAAGACCCCAAGCGCTGGCATGTTCCGTTTCCTGCCGCTGGAGAACGCCAACGCCGTGCTGGTGATCACCCCGCAGGCGCGTTACCTCGACCAGATCCAGCAGTGGCTGGACCGCATCGATACCGCCGGCGGCAATGCGCGGCTGTTCTCCTACGAGCTGCGCTACGTCAAGGCCAAGGACCTGGCCGAGCGCCTGGCCGAGGCGTTCGCCAACGAGAACGGCCGTAGCGGCCGCGGCAGCAGTTCGCTGGCGCCGGGCGCGTCGCCGATGGATATCGGCAGCCGCGATGGCAACAGCAACAGCAACTTTTCCAACACCGGCAGCAGCAACGGCAGCAGCCGCGGCGGACTGGGCGAAGGCACGATGAGCCTGCCGCAGCGCCAGTCCGGCAACGCCAGCTTCAGCCTGGAAGTGCAGGGCGATACCGTCGGTGTTTCCGCGGTGGAGGAAACCAACACCTTGCTGGTGCGCTCCACCCCGCAGGCCTGGCGCTCGATCCGCGAGGTCATCGAAAAGCTCGACGTGATGCCGATGCAGGTCCACATCGAAGCGCAGGTGGCCGAAGTCGCGCTGACCGGCGACCTGAGCTATGGCGTGAACTGGTTCTTCGAGCAGGCCGTCGCCACCGGCAAGACCGAGAGCGGCATCGACCTGCCGAGCGCGCTGGGTCGCTCGATCTGGGGCAGCATCTCCGGCACCGTCGGCAACGACGGCGTGGGCTGGACCTTCCTCGGCAAGAACGCGGCCGCCGTGGTCAGCGCACTGGACAAGGTCAGCAACCTGCGCCTGCTGCAGACCCCGTCGCTGTTCGTGCGCAACAACGCCGAAGCCACCCTCAACGTGGGCACGCAGATCCCGATCAACTCGGTGTCGGTCAATACCGGCGTGGGCGGCGACAACACCTACAGCCAGGTCCAGTACCTGGATACCGGCGTGATCCTCAAGGTGCGACCGCGCATCACCCGCGATGGCGTGGTGTTCCTGGACATCGTGCAGGAGGTCAGTTCGGCCGGCGCGATCCCGGCCGGGTGCGACCCGACCCGCACCACCTGCAATCCGCCGATCAATACCCGCAAGATCTCCACGGAGGCCGCGGTGCAGAGCGGCGACACCATCATGCTGGCCGGCCTGATCACCAACTCCGACGACGACGGCGCCAGGGGTGTCCCGGGCCTGAGCAGGATCCCGGTCATCGGCGCCCTGTTTGGCAGCAAGACGAAGAAGTCCGAGCGCTCCGAGGTGATCGTGCTGCTGACCCCGACCATCGTGCGCAACGCGCAGGAGTCGCGGAACCTGACCGACGAATACAGCAGCCGCTTCCGCGCGATGGAGCCGTTCCCCGAGCCCAAGGCCAAGCGCTGAGCGTCGCCCGGCCCCCGCTGTCACCGCGGGGGCCGATCTTGTTACGCTGGCCGCGCCCAAGGGAGGCTGCGATGACACAGCGACACGGCGAAGACGGCAGCACGCGGAGGTCGGCATGAGTACGGTCATCCTGCTGCCGATCGGGGTCGACGATGCCGCACTGGACCGCTGCCTGGCCGCGCTCGATGCCGGCACTGCGCCCGCGACCGCGATCTGGCTCGCCGACGATGGCCAGGCCGGGCCACGCGCGCAGGCGGTGATCGAACACTGGCTCGCACAGACGCCGCTGCAGGCCGAGTACACCCGCCGCGCCCGCGCCATCGGTGAAGTGGCCCACCTGGATGAGATGCTGGCCGCGTGCACCGGCGCCGATGTCGTGGTGCTCGCCCCGGATGCGATCCCGGCACCGGGATGGCTGCAGCAGCTGCAGGCCTGCCTGGCCCGCGATCCCTCGATCGGCTCCGCCACGCCGTGGTGCAACGCCGGTGAGACGGCGGCCTGGCCGCGGCTGGGCGAGATCAACCCTCTTCCGGACGACCTGGATCTGGCCCCGCTGGCGCAGGCCTGTGCGGCGATGCCGCCGCTGCATCCCGAGCTGCCGTCCGCAGTGACCCACGCGGTGCTGTTGCGCGGCAATGCGCGGCGCAAGGCAGGCGGCCTGGACATGCACAGCTACGCCTCGTGGAATGCCGCCCTGATCGACCTCAGCCTGCGCATGGCCGGGCTCGGCTGGCGGAATGCACTGTGCGAGACCGCGTTCGTCGCCCGGGTCGCCGAAGGCGTGACCAGCGAGGGCGACACGGAGGCGCTGGCAACGCGCTGGCCGGCCTGGCCGCCGCGGCTGGCCGGCTTTCTGATGGCCGATCCACTGCAGCAGGCGCGCCACGACCTGCAGCAGCATCACCGGCAGGCGATAATGCCCAAGGCGCAGGGCGATCTGTTCGCGCCGCCCGTCATTGCCGTCCCGGAGTCGCCTGTTTGAGCCCTGCCATCGCCGCCATCATCGTCAGTTACCAGAGCGCCAGCACGTTGGACGCCTGCCTGCTGCGCCTGCGCGAGGCGCGCGACATCGCGGAGATCCGCGTGGTCGACAACGACTCCACCGACGGCACCCTGGAAATCGTGCAGCGGCATGCCAGCGCGGATGCGCGGGTGCGCTTCATTGCCAACCCGGACAACCCCGGCTTCGCCGCGGCCAACAACCAGGGCGTGGCCGACAGCCAGGCGCCGTGGCTGGCCTTCATCAATCCGGACCTGATGGTCGGCCGCGAGACCCTGGCCGTGCTGCGCGAACGCGCGCTGCCGCTGGGTGACTGCGTCCTCGGTGTCGAGCAGGTCGACGAAGACGGTCGCCCGGACGATGCGGTGCGCCGTCGCGATCCGGATTTCGCCGCGATGCTGCGCAACCCCGGGCAGGGCGGGAAACTCGCCATCCCGGTCGACCGCAGCCAGCCGCTGCAGACCGTACCGGCCCTGTCCGGCGCATTGCTGCTGATGCCGCGCGCGCTGTTCGACCGGATCGGGGGATGGGACGCCGGCTATCGCCTGCACGCCGAGGACCTGGACCTGTGCCGTCGCGCGCGCGAGGCCGGGGCGGTGATCGCCATCGCCAACGACCTGCAGGTCACCCATGTGCGTGGTGTCTCCAGCCGCTCGCGGCCGTTCTTCGTGGAGTGGCACAAGCACCGCGGCCTGTGGCGGTACTTCCGCCGGTTCGAGGCGCCGCAGCGTCCCTGGCCGGTGCGCTGCGCGGTGTGGGGCGCGATCTGGGCGCATGCCCTGGTGCAGGTGCCACGCCTGCTGCGCCGCCGGTAGATGTCCGTGCTCTTGCGCCGACACCCGGGCGAGACGGGCCGTGAACGCAGTCCGCGCTGAGGGCACCGGCCGTTGGTCGTAGACAGTGGCAGGCGCATAATCGTCCGTATGATCATCCAGTCCCTGCTCGACACCGACCTGTACAAATTCACCATGATGCAGGCGGTGCTGCATCAGTACCCCGGCGCGCAGGTGCAGTACCGGTTCAAGTGCCGGACCCCGGGCATCGACCTGGCGCAGTTCATCGACCAGATCAACGCCGAGATCGACCACCTGTGCAGCCTGCGCTTCAGCGCCGAAGAGCTGGACTACGTGCGCGGCCTGCGCTTCGTCAAACCGGACTTCGCCGATTTCCTCGGCCTGTTCCACCTGGACCGCAAATACATCGCGCTGCGCCCGTCCACCACCGTCCCCGGTGAGATCGAGCTGGACATCACCGGCCCGTGGCTGCACACCATCCTGTTCGAAGTCCCGCTGCTGGCGATCATCAACGAGGTCTGGTTCCGCAACACCACCGACGCCGATTTCAGCGAAGGCGAGCGCCGCCTGCAGGCCAAGACCGCGCTGCTGCGCGATACCCCTGGTTTCGAGCTGTGCCGGATCGCCGACTACGGCAGCCGCCGTCGTTACTCGCGCGAGTGGCACGGGCGCATGCTGCCGATGCTGCGCGATGCGCTCGGTGACCAGTTCGTGGGCACCAGCAACGTGCATTTCGCCCGGCTGTACGGCATGACGCCGCACGGCACCATGGCCCACGAGTATCTTCAGGCGTTCCAGGCGCTGGGCCCGCGGCTGCGCGATTCGCAGGTCGCTGCGCTGGAATCGTGGGCGCGCGAGTACCGGGGCGACCTGGGCATCGCGCTGTCCGACGTGGTCGGACTGGAGGCCTTCCTGCGCGATTTCGACATGTATTTCTGCAAGTTGTTCGACGGTGTCCGCCACGACTCCGGCGACCCCTTCATCTGGGGCGACCGCATGCTGGCGCATTTCCACAGCCGCCGCGTGGATCCGCGCAGCAAGGTGCTGGTCTTCAGCGATGGCTTGAACATCGAAAAAGTGATGCAGCTGTTCGACTACTTCCGCGGCCGTTGCCAGGTGGCGTTCGGGGTGGGCACGCACCTGACCAACGACCTGGGGCCGACCCCGCTCAACATCGTCATCAAGATGGTCCGCTGCAACGGCCAGCCGGTCGCCAAACTGAGCGATTCGCCGGGCAAGAGCATGTGCGACGATCCGGGTTATCTGGCTTACCTGCGCCAGGTGTTCGAGCTGCCGGCCGAGGGATCTTGATCGGGTCTTGATCTCGATCCGGTCATCATTGACGTACGGCGGGCATTTACCTCATAAGTGTGACGCGCGTCGTGTAAAATGCGGCCAAGGGGCCTTCCTTTCTGGGGGGCGGGGCCAGCAATGGCGTCATCCGGCGCTGGCCGGCGGGGAAACAAGGAACCGATTTGCAGTCGATCTCGCTTGCGATCACGCAGTTGCAGCCTGAGTTCACCCGTCTTCGGCAGGGGGGTGTTTACTGGCTGGCATGCTCGGTACTGGAGCACGCAGACGTGGTCGGTGCCGGCATGCTGGGTGCTTCGGGAACAGTCGACCGAGCCGTGGTGGTTGGAATGGGGCGTTCGCCCCAGCCGATGCTCGATCGCCTTGAGGCCAGTGAGGGGCCGTCACGCATCCAGCTTTACCAGGTGCCGCAGACCCATCTTCAATCGGCGTTCGCGAACCTGCAGACAGAGTTGTCGCGGGCGGCGGGCCGACACCCGAGCCTCTGCCTGGTGCAGTTGCCAGCGGTCCTGCTGGATGCACTGAGCGATCCGCAACTGGCGCTGTGGTGTCAGCGGCTCAAGCAATGGGCATTGGCCCGCGGTAGCACGGTAGTGCTGCTTGGTCATGGCGATGCGGCGACCTTGGCGCCTCGGCTGGTACCATTGAATCGTTACTGCGCGGGTGTGGCCCAGTTGCATCCGCATCGTGGTGCGCTGCAATACCTGGTGCATTATTGGGCGAATGCGCTGGGTGTCGTCGCCCAACGCGAGTTCCGCGTGGAAATCGTCAATCAGCAATTGCACTGCGTTGCCGCCGAAGAGTCCCTCCTGCAGCCTGCGCAAGAGGCAAGTGACCGCTTCCTGTACCTGGCACACACCGCAGTTCTGGAAGGGGCGCCGCCACTGTCGCCGGCGTGGCGGTTGTACGACAGTTGGTCGACCCTTGTCGTTCCTGCGCTGCAGGCGCAGTCGGCCAGCGTGCTGTTTGGCATCTCGGAAAACGGTCAGGTCGACGATCTTGCGCGCAGCCTGTATCGGCTGCGCCGTGAGCGCGGCAATGCGTTGAAGCTGGTGGTGCGCGAAATGGCCCCGTGTCTGCGCTATGCCGATGAACGCCTGCTGCTCGAGTGCGGCGCCAATCTGGTCGTACCGCCGAGCACCCGTCTGCCCCGTTTCCTGTCCTTGCTGGATACGCTGCAGGGGCACCGCTGGCAAGGGGCGTTGCCGGACGATCCTGCACGCCTCATCCGCGCGCACCGTCCGCCCGACGTTGGCGGGATCGTCCCGGCGATGCAGTTCCGGCAGATTGTTGGTGCACTCCTGGCGGCTGAGGATCAGCGTGTCGAAAGCGCCCTGCTGGTCTTGCAGCCCGTCGCCGGGCTGCGCCCGGAGCAGGCGTTGCGGCAGTGTACGATCCGTCGCCGTGGCGACCTGGCCTGCGTGTACCGCGGGCAGATACGTCTGTTCCTGTTCGCGTGCCGCAGCGATGGTATCGAACGCGCTCTGGGCAACCTTTTCCGCCTGCCGTGGCAGGAAATGTTCGATGGGTATCAACGCCTTGCCGAGTACGACGTCGCCGCAATGAATGCCACCGAGCTGGAGCCGGATACCGTTCTGGACACACACATGGACGATGCGTTGGAGGCGACTGAAGCCGAGCCGGCGGCGGATGTTTCCGGGCCACTTCGCCCACGCGCGACCCGCCTGGGGGATCCCACATGAACTACCAACAGGTGTTCGGCCTGATCATGGTGTGCGCGCTGGTGATGATTCCGTTGGGCGCTCTGCTGGGCACTCTGTATCGCTGGGTCAGTGCCTGCATTCGTGATGCTCTGCCGCCTCGATACCTCAAAGCAGTGGGCGTACGCAGACGTACGGCTACGCGTGATGTGGGAGGTGCACGTTGACCCGCGTGGTGCCGGCAGCACCGTATGCCTGGGCGGACCTGCGCGGTTGGAACCTGTATTTCCTGTCCAAAGTCGTCCTGGCCTGGATGGGGGCACTGAATCTCAAGGTGCTGCCCAATCTGCTGTTCCTGGTCGCGCTGCTGGTGCCTCTGCGGTGGCGCTGGGCGCGTATCGCGCGCAGCGTTCTGGCCTTGCCGATCGGCGTCGCGCTCTACTATCAGGACACGTGGTGGCCGCCGTTCCAGCGCCTGTTGGCGCAGCCGGGCGTGTTGGATTTCTCGGCCTCGTATTGGCTTGAGTTGATGTCCCGTTTCGTCAACTGGCCCATGGTGGGGGCATTGACGCTGCTGGTCGTTGCTTACCTGCTGCTCAAGCCCTGGCTGCGGATGACCACGCTGAGTGTGATCGGCATGCTGGGTCTGGCACTCATCGCATTGCCGCTCCCGGCAGGGCTGCAATGGGGAGATCGAACTGACGTGGCCTCCGCCGACCCGACGCCTGGCCGTTCCACGGCTCCGCGCGGCCCGGCCAATACCGATAGTCTCAATGCCTACCTGGCCAATTTCTACCAGCAGCAGGACACACTCAAAACCAGCTTCCCGGGCCCCTCGGCGGGTGCGCCCTTCGATGTGATCATCCTCAACGTGTGCTCTCTGGCCTGGAGCGACCTGGACGAGGTCGGGATGCGCCAGAACGACCTGTTGGACCACATGGACGTTGTGTTCGATTCGTTCAATTCTGCAACGGCCTATAGCGGCCCCGCGGCGATCCGTCTGCTGCGCGCGAGCTGCGGACAGACCTCGCACACGCGTCTGTTTGATCCCGTGCCGGCTGAATGCCAATTGTTCTCCAATCTGCAGCGGCTGGGCTTCCAGAACGAGCTGGCCATGAACCACGACGGCCATTTCGATGATTTCATCGGTGAGCTGTCCAGCTACGGCGGACTACAGGCCAAGCCGATGGATACCAGTGCATTGCCGCGCGCCCTGGTCGCATTCGACAACACGCCTCTGCACCGGGATGGTGACGTCCTGATGAGCTGGTTGAAGCGCCGGCAGGCCGAACCTGCTGCGCAGGTCGCCCTGTTCTACAACACCATTTCCCTGCATGACGGCAATCGCATCGTGGGTGCTGATGGACGTGCAGCGGCGGCCGACTACAAGGCCCGCGCGAACATGGTGCTCGGCGACATGGCGAGCTTCGTCGATGCTGTGGAAAAGAGCGGGCGCCGCGCAATGATCGTGGTGGTTCCGGAGCATGGCGCTGCATTGCACGGAGATCGCATGCAGATCCCCGGAATGCGTGAGATTCCCAGTCCCTCCATCACCCATGTGCCTGTCGGGGTCAAGCTGGTGGGGATGGGTGCGCCAGCGGGGGGCGGTCCCCGTCATGTCACCGAGCCCAGCAGCTATCTCGCGCTGTCCGAACTGGTTTCGAGGGTGTACGCGCTCAATGCACAGGTGCCCGCCCAGGATCGCGATTGGAGCGCACTGCTGCAACGCCTGCCGGTGACGCCCATGGTGTCGGAGAACGAGGGTGCCAAGGTGCTCGACTACGACGGCAAACCGTACCTGCAGCTGCAGGGCAACCAAAGCTGGATGCCGTATCCGGAGGACGCACGCTGATGCCCAGCCATCCCGAGCCTGTACTGACACCGCGTTCGGTGCAGGACGACGATATCGCCTACCTGCGGCGCAGTCTGCAGATGCCAGAACTGCCGTACGTGGATTTTTCCGCGCAGCAGGAGCGCATGCAGGCGCTATCCCGCTGGCCGCTGCTGCGTGAGCTGGCCGGCATGCCGACCATCGACCTCGATCCGGTGCGCCGGTGAGTACCGTGCTGGCCATGTATGGGCTGCGCGGTGGTACGGGCGTCAGCACGCTGTTGGCCGGCCTGGCCGACGCGCTGCACGCGCTGCAGCAGCGCGTACTGCTGGTCGACATGAGTCCGGACAATCTGCTTGGCCTGCATTTCAACCTGCCGTTCATCGAGCCGACCGGCTGGGCACGTGCTCAGGTGGAGGGTAGCGATTGGCGCGATGCCGCGTTCGCCGTGGAAGATGGCTTGACAGTGGTGCCCTATGGACGCCTGGACCTCGTCGGCATCTCGTCGGTCGAACAACAGCTGGCTGCACGTCCCGAGCTGTGGAGCCAACGCATTGAGGCATTGTCCGCCGACGTGGATTGGGTGCTGTTCGACCTGCCGTCACATCTGCCCGCCCACGCGGCCTCGGTCCTCCGCCACGCACGTTGCGATATGGGGCTGCAGGTGGTCAACGTAGACAGTGGAAGCCATGCGCTGCTGCAGCGTCCCGAGCTGCGTGAGCGTGCGCAGGACTGGCTGCTGGTCAATCGCTACGATCCTGGCAGGCAGCTGCAGCGCGACCTGATGCAGCTGTGGCTGCACCAGTTCGACGCGCGCTTGGTGCCGCAACCTGTGCATGAGGATGGGAGTGCGCCGGAGGCGTTGGCCAGCAAGCTGCCGATCCGTCGGCATGCACCGGCCTCGCTTGCCGCTGCGGACCTGGACAGCCTGGCGGTCTGGTGCCTGACCCGTGCCAACCTGGACCCGGATGAGGCGCGCGGATGAATCTGCACTACCTGTCCTACGCGCACCTGCGCCGCAACGTCAGCGCCAGTCGTCCGACATTGTGGTGGCTGTGGTTGCTGCAGCAGGTGAGCTGGCTGTTCCTGCGCCTTGAGGGCCCCGCCTGGCAACAACAGGCGGCGCTGGTCAAACGTGGCTTTCCGCAGCTGCGCGAGAAGCGCTACTGGCGTGCCGGCGATCCATTGCGTCTGCTGATCCAGGCGGTTTGGATCGCGCTGGTACGAATCACGCCAAAGATGTCACCGCGGCGCACACGATTGCGCTTGGCGCAGCGCAAGCGTCTTGCGCGCCTGCGTGGTGTCGCCGGGCGTGGCCGCCTGCGTTACCTGCGGACCATGCAGGACGCGCCCCCCAGTCTGTGGAACAGCGCTCCCTGGCAGTGGCTCTGGGCGCGGCTCAACCGCCTTTCGCCGCGTGCACGCCGGATCATCACGCTGTTGATCGGCGGCCTTGCCGCCGTCCTCGCCGTGTTGTGCATCACCCAACCGTTCAATTACATGGCGCAGTTCGTGTTCGTGCTGCTGCTGTGGGGTATCGCCCTGCTGGTGCGGCGCATGCCGGGGCGGTATGCCACCCTGATCCTGGTCGTGCTGTCGATCACCGTGTCGTGTCGTTACCTGTGGTGGCGCTACACAGCGACGCTGAACTGGAACAGCACCTTCGATCTCATCTGCGGCGTCATCCTTCTGGCTGCTGAAACCTATTCCTGGCTGGTGCTGATGCTGGGCTACGTGCAGGTGGCCTGGCCGTTGAACCGCAAGCCGGCGCCCCTGCCGGCCGACACGTCGCAATGGCCGACGGTTGATGTGCTGATCCCGACCTACAACGAAGATCTCGCCCTGGTGCGACATACCGTTTACGCCGCCATGGGCCTGGACTGGCCCGCGGACAAGCTGCGCATCCATGTGTTGGACGACGGCAGGCGCGCCGAATTTCGCGCCTTCGCCGAGCGCGTCGGCGTCAATTACATTGCCCGCAGCACCAACGAGCATGCCAAGGCCGGCAACCTCAATCATGCCCTGACCCAGATAGATGGCGAGCTGGTGGCGATTTTCGACAGCGACCACCTGCCAGTGCGTTCGTTCCTGCAGATCACCACTGGCTGGTTCCGCCGCGACCCGCGCTTGGCGCTGGTGCAGACGCCGCACCACTTCTTCTCGCCGGATCCCTTCGAGCGCAACCTGCGGGTATTCCGTCGCGATCCAAACGAAGGCGAGCTTTTCTACGGCCTGGTCCAGGATGGCAATGATCTGTGGAATGCCGCGTTCTTCTGCGGCTCGTGCGCGGTTCTGCGTCGAGAGGCCATCGATGCCATTGGTGGCTTTGCCACAGAAACCGTCACCGAGGACGCACATACCGCATTGCGTCTTCACCGCAATGGGTGGAATTCGGCCTATCTGCGCATCCCACAGGCGGCCGGGCTGGCGACCGACAGCCTGGGTGCGCACGTCAACCAGCGCATCCGCTGGGCCCGCGGCATGGTGCAGATTTTCCGCATTGACAATCCCCTGCTCGGCAAAGGGCTGTCACTGTTCCAGCGCTTCTGCTACGCCAATGCGATGCTGCATTTCATGGCCGGCATCCCACGCCTGGTGTTCCTGACCGCCCCGCTGGCGTTCCTGCTGATGCATGTCTACATCATCTATGCGCCCGCGTTGGCGATCATGCTGTTTGTGTTGCCACACATGGCGCATGCCAGCCTTACCAACTCGCGTATTCAAGGCAAGTACCGTCGGCCGTTCTGGGGCGAGGTGTATGAAACGGTCCTGGCGTGGTACATCGCACGGCCCACCACGGTTGCGCTGTTCAGTCCCCGCCGTGGCAAATTCAACGTCACTGACAAGGGCGGCATGCAGGCCCAGGACACCTTCGATTGGCGGGTCGCGCGTCCCTATCTGGTGCTGGCTCTGCTGAACGTGGCCGGCCTTTGCTTCGCGGTATGGCGATTCCTGCATGGGCCGGTGGATGAGCGCGGTACGGTGGTGGTCAGCTCACTCTGGGTGCTCTACAACCTCCTGATCATCGGCGGCGCGCTCGCAGTGGCGGCCGAGGTGCAGCAGGTACGCAAGACGCATCGGGTCACCACCGATCTGCCCGCGGCGTTGCAGCTCCCAGGTGGCCGCCGTTGCACGGGGGTGCTGCGCGACTATTCCAACGACGGTGTTGGTATCGAGCTTTCCGCGCCGGTGGGCCTCGCCGATGGCAGTGAAGTCACCCTGTTGCTGGGTCGTGGCCGACGGGAGTTCGCGTTCCCGGGCATCGTCCAGCGCAACGTCGGTCAGCGCTTGGGCATCCTGTTGCGCTTCGATACCGAGCAGCAGCGGGTGCAGTTCGCCCAATGCACCTTCGCCCGTGCCGATGCCTGGCTGGACTGGCACGCCGGCTATGAAGCGATGAGCCTGCCGCGCAGCTTGTGGAGCGTTCTCTCGCTCGGCTGGCGAGGCTATCGCCGTATGGGTGAATTCGCGCCCTTTGATGCTCAGCGCCCCGTGCACTGGACACGTCACGCTCTGCAGTGGCTGGCCAGCTTCGCACCGCAACGTCCACTTCCTTCTCCATCGGCTGACCCAGCCGTCCACACAGGGCCCCGTCCATGAGCTTGCCTACCTCCCTGCGCTGGCTGCTGCTGCCATTGCTGGCATTGCCGATTGCCAACGGCAGCAGCGCACCGGTTGCCCCCGCATCCGCGCGTCCCGCCCCTGCGGCTGATCCGTCCACCTCCGCCCCGGCCGCGGTTTCAACGCCGGTCGCTGTTGCGTCGGTCCCTGCGTCCCCAACGTCAACGGTGGCGGCGCAGGCGCAGAGCTGGCGAGGTCAGGCGTGGCCGTGGCAGCGTGCGAGCAGTTTCGCAGACCTCGGCCGACGACAGGATGTCATGCTGTCCGGCGTCCGTAATGCGGCGACGTACGAGTTCCAGGTTCGCCGGGATCGGTTGGCCCGTGATGCGGAACTGGATCTGAGTTTCACTCCCTCGCCCGCGCTGTTGCCGACCCTGTCGCATCTGCGCGTATTCCTCAACGATGCATTGATGGATGTTGTACCGATCAGCGACAGCCAACTGGGCAAGCCAGTACAGGCAAAGGTGGCACTGGACGCTCGGTTGATCGGCGATTTCAATCAACTGCGCCTGGAGTTTGTCGGTCATTACACCGACATCTGCGAAGAGCCGACCCACAGCTCACTCTGGGTGAACGTGGCCAGCAGCAGCGTGGTGCGCCTGGGCGGCCAGCCGCTGGCAATGCAGGATGACCTGGCCAACTTCCCGCTGCCGTTCTTCGACCCGCGCGACAGCGCGCGGCTGGAGCTGCCCGTGCTGTTTGCCGGTGCGCCGTCGCTGCAGCAGCAACGCGCCGCAGCCGTGATGGCGTCCTACTTCGGCAGCATGGCAGGGTGGTGGCGACAGGCGCGATTCCCCGTGTCGTTCGACCAACTGCCGGAGAAAGGCCACGCCGTGGTGTTTGCGGTCAATGGCAAGTTCCCCTCCGTCATCGCCGGGCATGCACCCGTGCAGGGGCCGGTGATCGAGCTGGTCTCGCTCCCTTCGGATCCGGAACGCAAGCTGTTGCTGGTGCTGGGTCGCAATGATGCGGACCTGCAGACCGCCGTGGCCGCGATGGCCGCAGGCAATGCACTGTTCCGTGGCAACGTGGTCAAGGTCGACGAGGTCAAGGCGCTGGCGCCGCGCAAACCGTACGATGCGCCCAACTGGATGCGCACGGACCGCGCCGTACGCTTCGCCGACCTGCTCGACTACCCGCAGCAGCTGCGGGTGCAAGGGGTGTCCCCACAGCCGATCACGCTCAACCTCAACCTGCCGCCGGATCTGTTCATCTGGCGCAACCAGGGCATTCCGCTGAACCTGCGGTATCGCTATACCCCGCCTTTCAATAGTGATGAGTCGCGGCTCGGGGTCAGCATCAACGACCAGTTCATCTCCAGTTTTCCGTTGATCAAGCGCACCGGGAAACAGGGGCTGGAAGAGATCCGTCTGCCTGTCATGGGCAGCGATGCGGGTAGCGGCGACGGCAGTCTGTTGATTCCGGCGCTGAAGATCGGCAACCGCAACCAACTACGCTTCGATTTCAATTTTGCCAGTGTCATGGGCAGTGCGCAGCGCGATCATTGCCAGACCACGTTGCCCCCCAACCTGCAGGCGGCGATCGAAGAAGATTCGACCATCGATTTCTCCGGCTTCCACCACTACATCGGGCTTCCGGACCTGTCGGCATTTGCACTGAGCGGCTTTCCTTTCACGCGCATGGCCGATCTCTCCGAGACCGTGGTGCTGGTGCCGCCGCAGGCCAACGCCGCTCAGGTCGGGATGCTGCTCAATGCGGTCGGCGGCCTTGGCGTGCAAAGCGGATATCCGGCTTACGCGCTGCGTGTGAGCGATGACTGGAAGCAGGCTGTGACGCTGGATGCGGACCTGCTGGTGCTGGGGACGTTGCCTGAGAACCTGCGTGGCAGCGACCAGCTGTCGCTGTTGATCGATAATCAGCGCAGTACGCTGCTCAACGGCCGCGTACCGTCGCCGCAGACTGCCGTGGCCGAGGCGCGCCAGGGCAGCCGCGGTGCGGATGCGCCCATCAATCGGGTCGCGGTCACTGCCGATGCTCCTTTCGCGGCGATCATCGGCATGCAGTCACCAAACCATCCCCAGCGCAGTATCGTGTCGCTGGCGGCCAACCAGTCGGCCGATTACGCGCTGCTGGATGACGCATTGACCGACATCGGCAAGCGTGCGGCCATCGCCGGCTCCGTGGCGATCCTTCGCAGCTCCGGCATCCATAGTCAGTTCGTTGGCGAGCACTATTACGTGGGCTCGCTACCCTGGTGGCTGCTGCTTTGGTATCACCTGGCCGACCATCCTGCACTGCTGGCCGTATTCGCCACGGTGGTGGTGCTGCTGGCTGCGTTCCTGCTGTGGCGTCTGCTGCGTTGGGTGTCGTTGCGCCGGTTGAATCCGGAGCCATGAGATGAAGCCAGCCGCACGACCGCTCGCCGTTGCCGGTAGCCTGGTCTTCCTGGGGTTGGCTGGTGCTGGCATGGCGTGGGCGCAGGATGCTCCGCTACCTGTCAACGGCACCCTCGCCGAACAACGCCAGTGGCTCTTGCAGCAGGTGCGGGTGGGCGAGGCGACCGGCCGCCAGGCGCTGATCGAAGATGCGCTGGCTCGTCTGCGGATGCTGGCCCCGGATGATCGCGACACACTGCTCGCGATCGTGGAAGTCCAGTTGTCGCAACAGAAAGTCGATGATGCCACCGCAACCCTGCAGCGACTGCGCCAGATCGGTGTCGGCACTGCGGAATTGGCCTCCGCCGAGCGCCTGTGGCGTGCCTATCGCGGCGACCTGCAACAGGAACTGCAGCAAGCGCGCCTGCTCGCCACCGGCGGGCGGACGGACGAGGCCATGGTGATTTACCGACGCCTGTTCGACGACAACCCGCCCGGCTTGCAGCTGGGCATCGAGTACTGGCGCTTGCGCGGCGCCCAGCCCACGGGACGAAGCCTGGCGATCACCCGGTTGTCTGCACTCGATGCGCGCTACCCGGGCAACACGAACGTGCTGCAGATTCTGTCGCAGCTGTTGTTCAACGCCGGTCGCGATGATGAAGCCCTGGCCGTGCTGCAACGCATTTCACGAAATCCTGAGACCCGCACCCTGGCTGCCCAGAGCGAGTGGTCGTACTTGTCTTCGCAGCCGGCGACCGAGCGAAGTGTGCGGCTGCTGCGTGCCTTCATTACCCGGTATCCGGCCTGGGCGCAGCTGGACGACGCGCGAAAGCGTTACGCCGAGCAGAACAAACTGGTCAGCGACCCGGCCTGGCGGGCCGGCCTTCGAGCCCAGCAGCAGCTGGAACGCGGGAACAACGCTGCCGCAGAGACAGGCTTTCGCGAGGCATTGAAGCGCTATCCGCGGGAAGCCGATTTTCTGGGGGGCTTGGGCCTTGCGTTGATGCGCCAAGGAGATCGAAGCCAGGCCCTGGATTACTTCCAGCAGGCGCAGCGCGCGGTCACCGATGGCGCCAGCGGAAAATGGCAGGACCTCATCGCGAGTACGCGCTACTGGCTGCTGCTGGAGCGGGCGGATGCCGCGATGGCCGCCGGCGATACGGCGAGCGCACGCAGCCTCTATACCCAGGCGCACCGCCAGCAGCCACGCGAGGTCAACGCGATGCTGGGGCTGGCCGACGTCGCGGTGGCAGAGCAGGACGATGCGGGGGCCGAGCGTCAGCTGCTGGCTGCTCAGCGCACCGCGCCGCGAGATGCCAATGTGATCCGCAAGCTGGTGCAGCTGTATGGGCGCACCGATCCGGACCGGCTGGAGACGTACATCGCCCAGCTGCCTGCATCGCAGCGCACGCTGTACACCGCTGACCTGCTGCAGTTGCGCCTGCAGCGACTACAGCAGCGACTGGACCTCGCGCATGCACGGGGCGAGGTGAGGGAGGCAATCGTTCTGGGGCGTGAGATGCGCCTGCAGCGGCCCGCAGATCCGTGGCTGGCCTATCGGCTGGCCAACGATCTGCGCGCTGTCGGTGAAGATGCCGACGCCGACGCGGTGATCACCGACATGCTGTCACACGCGGCCGGCGATCCGGTCGCGCGCTATGCGCAGGCGTTGTACTTGTCGTCCATCGGTCACCTCGATGCCGCCTTGGCGGCTCTGGCCCAGGTCCCCGCCACGGCGTGGGATGAGGACATTCGAGCGCTGGATTCACGGCTGCGCCGCCAACAGCTCATCGACACCGTATGGACACTGCATGGCAGCGGCCGTGAGGCGGAGGCGGTTGCACTGTTGGAAGCGCAGCCGCCGAGCGCGGATAACCTGCTGATCCTGGCCGACTGGGCGCGCGAACGCGATGACTTCGAGGCCGCGTTGGCACATTACGCGCGGGTGCTCGAGGCTGAGCCGGAAAACGTCGATGCGCAGTTGGGGCGCATCCAGGCCTGGATAGGGATAGGCGACCTGCCGAGGGCGCGGCAGGCGATGGCCAGCACACCACCGGCCGTGGCCGACGATGCGGTTGGACAGCAGCGCCAACTTGCCGGCATCTGGACCGACCTGCATGAGAATGCAAAGGCCTTGGCGATTCTGCGCCAGCTGATTCAGCGCAAGACCGGACCGGACGCGCAGACATACCGTGATGCTGCACGCTTGGTACGCCGCGACGCGCCCAGCGAGTCGCTGGATCTGTATGCACTGTCCATGCAGGACAACGGAGTGCTTGCCCCGGCCCAGGCACTTCCTCGCGATGACCGCGCGCTGACCTTGGCTTCCCGCGAGAACGCACAGGACGACTGGCTGCGGCGCAGCATCCGCAGCGATGTGGAAACCTTGTACCAGCAGCAGAATCCCACCCTGACCGTCATGCAGGATTCCGGACGCCGCAGCGATGGCACGCCCGGCATCTCGCGACTGGCCCGTGATACCCGCATCGTGCATCTGGACGCGCCTGTCGCACAGGGCCTGGGCTTCGCACGGATCGAGCAGGTGTCGCTGAACGCCCGCAGCTTCCAGACAGACGCCGACGGTAGCTACGACGAGGATTACGGAACCTGCCAACTTGATCTGGTACAGACGGACGGTACCCGCGTGCGGGCTCCGGGGTGCAATCGCAACGTCCACCAGCGCATGAACTCCGGTGCGGGACTCGCGGTGGGGTGGCGCACGCTGGACGATACCTTCAGCGTTGACGTCGGGCACACCGCATCCGGTTATCCGGTCGGCAATTGGCTCGGGGGGGTGACGGTAGGGGGGGATCTCGGCGTGCTGGGCTGGTCTGCCACGGCATCCCGGCGACCGATGACCAACTCCCTGCTGTCGCAGGCCGGGGCGGTGGACCCGCGTAGCGGCATCCGCTGGGGCGGCGTCACAGCCAACGGCGCGACCTTCAGCCTGGGCTACGACCGTGGCGGGCGCAACGGCGTGTGGTCGAACTGGAGCTGGCATCGCCTGCTGGGAGAGAACGTTGCCGAGAATGACCGTGCGCGCGCCATGGCGGGGTGGTACCACAAGCTGATCGTGCGCACCGACATGCGCTTGGACGCCGGAGTGACCGCGATGTACTGGCGCTATCGGCACGATTTGGGCGGCTACTCGCTGGGGCAGGGCGGCTACTACAGCCCGCAGCAGTACACCTCTCTCAGCCTGCCGGTCAGTTTCGCCTGGCGCAATGATGATTGGTCGGTGCGCCTGGATGGCTCGGTGAGCTGGTCACGCTCGCGAACCGACAGCTACAGTCGCTATCCAGAGGTGGGACTGATGGACGCGATCCTGGCCGGACTGGCCGACACCTATGGTCCGGTAACCCTGGATCCCTCCGGGCTGTATACCGGCGACAGCCGCAGCCGTGGAACCGGCTACCGGTTCTATGCGGCGGTCGAACGCCGGCTCGGCGACCATCTGGTACTGGGCGCGGCCGGCACCCTCCAGCGCAGCGAAGACTTCGCGCCGAACACGTTCCAGCTCTACCTGCGGTATACCTTCAATCCTTGGCAGGGAAATCTGCCGCTTCCGGTTGCGCCACTGGTGCCCTATGGCGAATTCCGCTGAGTTTCCGAGTCTGCGCCGCCGTCGTCTCATGCAGGCGATCGCTGCGGTGGGCGTTGCTGCCAGCCTCCCGAACCTGCGCGCAGCAACGGGGTCGGCGCGTGGGAAGGCTGCCTGGCTGGAATGGGGGATCCTGGCCGATTCCAGTCTGAGCAGCGACGGACGCATGATCGACCGTAGCGCATCGGACCTGCGGACAACTTCAGAGGGGCAGTCCTATGCGCTGTTCTTCGCACTGGTCAGCAACGATCAGGCGCAATTCGACCGCATTCTTGGCTGGACGGTGGATAACCTTGCCGGGGGCGACATGTCCAAGCGCTTGCCGGCCTGGCTGTGGGGACGCGACGAGGCAGGGCGCTGGAGGGTGTTGGACGACAACCCTGCCTCCGATTCTGACCTGTGGCTGGCCTACACGTTGATTGAAGCGGCCCGGCTGTGGCGCCGACCGGCGTTGCTGGAGGTGGCCAAGGGCATGCTGGCCCAGGTGCGCGAGCTCGAGATCGTCGACCTGCCCGGACTGGGACCGATGCTCCTCCCGGGGGCGCAGGGGTTTGTCGAGGATGATTACTGGCGTCTCAACCCCAGCTATCTGCCGATGCCGCTCCTGCGCCGTTTCGCTGGGGTCGACACCCGTGGCCCGTGGCCGACAATCGCACGAAATACGCTGCGGATGCTGCAGGACACGGCCCCGAAAGGGTTCGCCCCGGATTGGACCGCGTGGCGCTCCAGCGGCTTCTTCGCCGATCCCGTAAAAGGTGCAATGGGCAGCTACGATGCGATCCGCGTGTACCTGTGGGCAGGCATGACCGACCCGCGCGATCCGGCGTTCAAACCAACGCTGGCCGCGTTGCATGGCCCCTTGGCCCGGTTGCGTGATCAGGCGACGATGGTTGAGCGCGTGGATACACGCGCGGGTACCCAGACCGGCACCGGGCCTTACGGATTCACCGCCGCGGTCCTGCCCTACCTGCAGGCGCAGGGGGAGAGCGCACTGGCGACGCGACTCCGCGCGACGCTGCCGGAGGTGGCTCGGCTCCGCGCCGATCCGCCGGCGTATTACTCACACAATCTGCTCCTGTTCGGAAGTGGCTGGTTTGACCGCCGCTACCGTTTCCGCGCCGACGGCCAATTGCGGCCGTCCTGGGCCTGATCCGCCCCATACCGATCGTGGCTCGGCATGCCCATCCTCATTCCAGCGCGTAGCGCAGCACGAACAACCCAGCCACCAGCCACACGGCCGGATGCACTTCGCGCCAGCGCCCGGTGCCGGCCTTCAGCACCGCATACGCGATGAAGCCGAACGCCAGGCCATTGGCGATCGAGTAGGTGAACGGCATCGCCAACGCGCACAACGCAGCCGGAACGGACTCGGTCAGGTCGCCCCATTCCACGTCCACCAGTTCGCGCAGCATCAGCCCGGCCACGAACAGCAGGGCGGGCGCGGTGGCGTAACCGGGCACCATCTTGGCCAGCGGCGAGAACAGCAGCGCCGCCAGGAACAGCGCGGCCACCACCAGCGCGGTCAGGCCGGTGCGGCCACCGGCCTGCACGCCCGAGGCGCTTTCGGCGAATGCGGTGGTGCTGCTGGTCCCGAGCAGCGAACCGGCCACGATCGCGGTGCTGTCGGCCAACAGGGCCCGTCCGAAGCGTTTCTGTGCGCCCGGCAGCTTGAGCAGGCCGGCACGACCGACCACGCCGTACAGCGTGCCGGTGGCATCGAACACTTCCACCAGCACGAACACCAGCACCACCTGCAGCAGCACCGCCATCGGCGCGCCGCCGTCGTGGTGCAGCAGCCCGGGCAGATCGAGCTGAAGGAAGGTCGGGGCCAGGCTCGGCGGCAGCGAGATCAGCTCCGTGTACTGCACCTCGCCCAAGGCCCATGCCGCGCCCGTCACCGCCAGGATGCCGATCAGGATCGCGCCGCGCACCCGCCGCGCCTCCAGCACGGCGATCAGCAGGAAACCTGCCAGTGCCAGCAGCGGCGGTGCGGTATTGAGCGGGCCCAGCGCGACCAGGGTGTCGGTGTTGGCAATGATCACGCCGGACTTCTGCAGCGCGATGATCGCCAGGAACAGGCCGATGCCGGCCACGATCGCCGCCCGCAGCGAGGGCGGAATGCCCGCCACCAGCCAGGCGCGCACGCCCGTCAGCGACAGCACCAGGAACACCAGGCCGGAAATGAAGACAGCTGCCAGTGCCTGCTGCCAAGGCAGCCCGGCCGCGCCGACCACGGTGAACGCGAAGAACGCATTCAAGCCCATGCCGGGGGCCATTCCGACCGGGAAATTGGCCGCGAACGCCATCACCAGCGAACCCAGCGCGGCGGCCAGGCAGGTGGCGACGAACACGGCATCCGGGTCCATGCCGGTGGTGGCCAGGATGTCCGGGTTGACGAAGACGATGTAGGACATCGTCAGGAAGGTGGTCAGGCCGGCCAGCAACTCGGTGCGCACGGTGGTGCCGTGCTGCTGCAGCTGGAACAGGCGTTCGGGGAGGGACATGGTGGAATCTCTTGACGATAAGGCGTCACGACCCGCGGTCGTGACTTACCGGAATGCAAAACAGCCGCGCGGTGCGCGTCTGCGTCACGACCCACGGTCGTGACCTACCGGAATGCAAACGGCCGCGCAGTGCGCGGCCGTTCTTCATTCCCTTATTTCAGCGCCTTGAAGCGCAGCCGCTTCGGCGCAGCGTCGTCGCCCATGCGGCGGCGCTTGTCTTCTTCGTACTCGCGGTAGTTGCCCTGGAAGAACTCCACGTGCGAGTTGCCTTCGAAGGCCAGGATGTGGGTCGCGATGCGATCCAGGAACCAGCGGTCATGCGAAATGACGAAGGTGTTGCCCGGGAACTCCAGCAATGCATCTTCCAGCGCACGCAGGGTTTCGATGTCCAGATCGTTGGACGGTTCATCGAGCAGCAGCACGTTGCCACCCTGCAGCAGGGTCTTGGCCATGTGCAGGCGGCCACGCTCACCACCGGACAGCGAACCAACCAGCTTCTGCTGGTCCTGGCCCTTGAAGTTGAAGCGGCCGATGTACGCGCGCGACTGGATCTCCACGCCGTTGATGTTGAGGATGTCCAGGCCGCCGGCGATTTCCTGGAAGACGTTGTGGTTGCCTTCCAGCGCGTCGCGGCTCTGGTCCACGTAGGACAGCTTGACGGTCGGGCCGACCACGATCTCGCCGGTATCGGGCTTTTCCTGGCCGGTGATCATCTTGAACAGGGTCGACTTGCCGGCACCGTTGGGACCGATGATGCCGACGATCGCGCCACCGGGAACCAGGAAGTTCAGATCGTCGAACAGCAGGCGATCACCGAACTTCTTGGAGACATTCTTGAACTCCATCACCGCATTGCCCAAGCGCTCGCCCGGCGGGATGAAGATTTCATTCGTCTCGTTGCGCTTCTGGTAATCCACCGACTGCAGCTCTTCCAGGCGGGCAAGACGCGCCTTGCCCTTGGTACGGCCGCCCTTGGCGTTCTGGCGCGACCATTCCAGTTCCTTCTGGATCGCCTTCTGGCGGGACTTTTCCTGGTTGTCTTCCTGGCGCAGGCGGTCGTCCTTCTGGGTCAGCCAGTCGGTGTAATTGCCCTTCCACGGAATGCCGCGGCCGCGGTCCAGTTCCAGGATCCACTCGGCGGCGTTGTCCAGGAAGTAGCGGTCATGGGTGACCGCCACGACGGTGCCGGTGTAGCGCGCCAGGAACTGTTCCAGCCATTCCACGGACTCGGCGTCCAGGTGGTTGGTCGGTTCGTCGAGCAGCAGCATGTCCGGCTTCTGCAGCAGCAGGCGGCACAGCGCCACGCGGCGCTTTTCACCACCGGACAGGGTGCCGACCACGGCTTCCCACGGCGGCAGGCGCAGCGCATCGGCGGCCACGTCCAGCTGGTTTTCCAGGGTGTGCGCGTCGCCGGCGGCCAGGATCGCCTCCAGGCGCTCCTGTTCCTTGGCCAGCTTGTCGAAGTCGGCGCCTTCCTCGGCATAGGCCAGGTACACCGCGTCCAGCGCGGCCTGGGCCTGCAGCACCTCGCCCACGCCTTCCTCGACCGACTCGCGCACGGTCTTGGTCGGGTCCAGCTCCGGTTCCTGGGCCAGGTAGCCGACCTTGATGCCGGCCTGCGGACGGGCTTCGCCCTCGAAGTCGGTATCCACGCCGGCCATGATCTTGAGCACCGTCGACTTGCCCGAGCCGTTCAGGCCCAGCAGGCCGATCTTGGCACCGGGGAAGAACGACAGCGAGATGTCCTTGATGATCTGCCGCTTGGGCGGGACCACCTTGCTGACGCGGTTCATGGTGTAGATGTATTGCGAGGACATGAGGTCTCCGAAGGCGCAACCCTGCGCCCGTTCCATACGGAACAGGAACAGATGGAAGAAAAGGATGGCCCGATTATAGCCGGAAGCGATCAGGACCGCCGGGAGCCACCGGCCCTGGGGCTTGCCGCCGCCTGAATGCGGGGTCAAAGCCCTTGAATTGGAAACCGTTTCCAGCCGGAGACCGTTCAGACGCCGTGCGCATGATGGAGCCATCAACCCACCAAGCGAGGCCAGTCATGCGCATGAATCGATTTGTGGTCGGGGCCGTTGCCTCGCTGCTGGCCTTGGGCACCGTGGCCCCGGCCTTTGCCGATGACCACCGTGGCCGCGGTCACGACCGCCGGGAGTGGCGTGATGACCGCCGCGACAACCGCCACGATCGCCATGACCGGCACGATCGTCATGACCGTCGCGAGGTCCGCCATGACCGCCGTTACGACCATCGCTACGACAATCGTGGTTACTACCGTCCAGGCCCGCCGCCGCCGCGTGTGGTCTATCGCCCGGCGCCAGGGTACGGCTCCTACGGCTGGGCGCGTGGCCACCGCTACCGTGAGTACTACGGCGGCCCGGTCTACGTGGTCAATGATTACAGCCGCTATTCGGTGCGCCGCCCGCCGCGCGACCACCACTGGATCCGCGACGACCGCGGCAACCTGCTGCTGGTCGCCATCGCCACCGGGATCATCGCGGACTATGTGATCAACAACCGGTAAGGCCGGGTCCGGTCACTGCGGAAGTGAACAGCAACGGCGCCCTTCGGGGCGCCGTTCTGGTTTCCCCGGCGGACCATTGCGGCTGGCGTCCTGGTCTGCACGCGGCGGCCCGCCGAGGGGCGGCGCCATTGGTCAGCCCCGCCCCCGCGGACTACAATCCAAGGCTCGCGCTGTACCCCCTCTGCCTGCCTGGAGTAACCGATGTTCCCGCGTGACGTCCGCATCGAAACCTACGATCCCGAACTGGCCAAGGCCATCGCCGCCGAAACCCAGCGCCAGGAAGACCACGTCGAGCTGATCGCCAGCGAGAACTACACCAGTCCGGCAGTGATGGAAGCCCAGGGCAGCCAGCTGACCAACAAGTACGCCGAGGGCTACCCGGGCAAGCGCTACTACGGTGGCTGCGAATACGTGGATATCGCCGAGCAGTTGGCCATCGACCGCCTCAAGCAGCTGTTCGATGCCGACTACGCCAACGTGCAGCCGCACAGCGGTTCGCAGGCCAACCAGGCCGTGTACTTCGCGCTGCTGCAGCCGGGCGACACCATCCTGGGCATGAGTCTGGCGCATGGCGGCCACCTGACCCACGGTGCCAAGGTCAATGCGTCGGGCAAGCTGTTCAACGCCATCCAGTACGGTGTCGACGAAGCCGGCCTGATCGACTATGACGAGGTCGAGCGCCTGGCCCTGGAGCACAAGCCGAAGATGGTCGTCGCCGGCTTCTCGGCTTACTCGCAGGTGGTGGACTGGGCGCGCTTCCGCGCCATCGCCGACAAGGTCGGTGCCTACCTGTTCGTGGACATGGCGCACGTGGCCGGTCTGGTCGCCGCCGGCGTCTACCCGAGCCCGCTACCGCACGCCCACGTGGTCACCTCGACCACCCACAAGACCCTGCGCGGCCCGCGTGGCGGCATCATCATCGCCAAGGGGGCCAGCGAAGAACTGCAGAAGAAGCTGCAGTCCATCGTGTTCCCGGGCATCCAGGGCGGTCCGCTGATGCACGTCATCGCCGGCAAGGCCGTGGCCTTCAAGGAAGCGCTGGAGCCGGGCTTCAAGGCCTACCAGCAGCAGGTGGTCAAGAATGCCCAGGCGATGGCGAATACCCTGATCGCGCGCGGCTACAAGATCGTCTCCGGCGGTACCCAGAACCACCTGATGCTGGTCGACATGATCGGCAAGGATGTCTCGGGCAAGGATGCGGAAGCCGCGCTCGGCCTGGCCCACATCACCGTCAACAAGAACTCGGTGCCCAACGACCCGCGTTCGCCGTTCGTGACCTCGGGCCTGCGCCTGGGTACGCCGGCGGTCACCACGCGCGGTTACGTGGAACAGGACTGCGTGGAGCTGGCCAACTGGATCGCCGACGTGCTCGACGCCCCGGCCGACGAGGCCGTGATCGCCCGCGTCCGCGATGCGGTCAGCGCGCAGTGCCGCAAGTACCCGGTCTACGGCTGATATGGACGAGGGCCGGCAACGGCGTACCTACGCCGTGCTGGCCCTGGTCTGCGGCATCGTGGGGATGGCCGGCGGCGGCACCTTCGCCGCCATCGGGGTCTGGGTCGCGTTCGTCGAACCGGCTTATCTGGACCGGGCCTCGCGCCTGTTGATCGGCGGCTGGGGCGCGGCGGGGCTGATCGGGGTAGGCGGCTGGCTGTGGTTGAGCAGCCGCTATCTCCGGCACGGCCGGGCAGGCCTGCAGGACAGCGGGCGCTGGGCGTGGGGTGCGCTGGCCATCGGCGTGCTTGCCGCCGTGGCGGTCGTGGGAATGGCGTTCTGGCAGGCCACGGAAAGTCCGATGGCCCTGGTCCTGCTGCTGGCGGGGCCGCCATTGATGCTGCCCGCGGTCATGCTGGTGCGGCTGCGGCGCAGCCGGGGCAACTGACCGGATGGACATCCATCGCAGGCGGCAGCGCGCCCTGCTGCTGCACGTCGGTGTGGTTGGACTCCCCCATGCCGTGGCGGCGTTCGTGCTGGTGGGTCTTTGCCTGCGCGACGTGCTCCACCAGTACGGTGGCGCGGGCGACGCGCCGGGCTGGGCAGCGGCGTGGTTCGGGACGGCAAGTCTCATCGTCATGACCTGGCTCACCCTTGCCCGGCGGTGGTGGCAGGGCGGCCCCGGCACGGTTCCGGCAGCGTCGACGGTCTGGTGGGCAGGTCTGCTGCTCGCCCTGGTGGCAACGGGCATTGCCTGGACCGGCCTGGTGCGGTCGATCTTCCACCTTCATCTGTCCGATGCGACTGTGCCAGCCGCTGCCCTGGTCCTGGTGGCGGGGCTCCCGCTGCTCTCCTGCGCGGCGCACCTGCTGTGGTTATGTCGGCAGGCCCGCTAGACAGGGCTGGACTCTGCCCCCGCCCATTTGCTGTAGCCGGTCCCTCTCAGGTACCGTTGCGACGCTGCCGTGACCACGGCATGACGTTTTCCTGATGCAAGGCGTTCCATGTATTGTCCGTTCTGCCAGCATGCCGACACCCGTGTGATTGATTCGCGCGTCTCCGAAGACGGCGCGACGATCCGGCGTCGCCGCGAGTGCGAGGCCTGCAACGAGCGCTTCAGTACCCTGGAAACCATCGAGTTGAAACTGCCGGCCATCGTGAAAAGCGACGGCAGCCGCGAGGCCTTCGACGCCCGCAAGGTCCGCAGTGGTTTCGACCGCGCGCTGCAGAAGCGGCCGGTCCCCGAAGACAAGATCGAACTGGCGGTGCGCGCGGTGATGCAGCAGGCGCGTATCTGCGGCGAACGTGAAATCCCCTCGATCAAGGTCGGCGAGTTCGTGATGAACGAACTTCGCAAGCTCGATCACGTGGGCTACGTGCGTTTCGCCTCGGTGTACCGCAGCTTCGAGGACGTGGCCGATTTCCGCGAGGAGATCGAGAAGCTCGAGCGCGAACTGCCCTCCAGCACCGAACAGCTGCAGCTGCTCGGCGACGTGATCGCGCTGACCAAGAAAAAGAAAGGCTGAGCCGCGCCGCATCACGGCCACCACGGCTGGGCTACCATCGCGGCTGCCTGCCGCCGGACGCCCACCGCCATGACTGACTTCACCGCTCTCGACCACCAGCACATGGCGCATGCGCTGCGCCTGGCCGAGCGCGCCGCGTATACCGCGCGGCCCAATCCGATGGTCGGCTGCGTGATCGCACGCGATGAGGTCGTGGTGGGTGAGGGCTGGCACCAGCGCACCGGCGGCCCGCACGCGGAAGTGTTCGCGCTGCGCCAGGCCGGCGAACAGGCGCGCGGCGCCACCGCCTACGTCACCCTGGAGCCGTGCGCACACCATGGCCGTACCCCGCCGTGCGCGCTGGCCTTGATCGAGGCGGGCGTGAGCCGGGTGGTCGCGGCGATGCGCGATCCGTTCCCGAAGGTCGACGGCGGCGGTTTCGTGCTGCTGCGCGAGGCCGGCATCGAGGTGGCCGAAGGGCTGATGGCCGCGCAGGCGCGCGAACTCAACCAGGGCTTCCTCTCCCGCATCGAACGCGGCCGTCCCTGGGTGCGGGTGAAGCTCGCCGCCAGCCTGGATGGGCGCACGGCGATGGCCGATGGCCGCTCCAAATGGATCACCGGTGCGGCCGCCCGCGAGGATGTCCAGCACTGGCGCGCGCGTGCCGGCGCGATCCTGACCGGCGCCGCCACGGTGCTGGCCGACGACCCGATGTTGACTGTCAGGCTGACCGATACCGAGGTGCTGCCGCCGCTGCGCGTCGTGCTCGATGCGCGGCTGCGCTCGCTGGACTGCGCACGCGTGCGCGAGGGCGGGGCGCCGACCTTGTATCTGCATGACGCCGCGGTCCGTCCGCCGGAGGCTGCCGACGCCGAATTCGCCAGCGTGCCCAGCCATGACGGGCGACTGGATCTGGGCGCGGTGCTGGCCCTGCTCGCCGAACGCGGCATCAATGAGGTGCATACCGAGGCCGGCGCGACGCTCGCGGGCGCGTTGCTGGCCGGCGGCTGGGTCGACGAACTGCTGCTCTACCAGGCCCCGACGCTGCTCGGCGAGCATGGCCGGCCGCTGCTGTCGGGCCTGGGCATCCACGCGATGGACGATCAGCGCCGGATGCGCGTGGTGGATCAGCGCCAGGTGGGCGGCGACCTGCGGTTGCTGCTGCGCCCATAAAAAACGGGTCCCTTGCGGGACCCGTTCGATCATGGCGCGGCGCGGACGCCGCGGCCCGATCAGTAACCGACGCAGGCACCCCTCTCTCCAAGGGTGCAGCGCGCAGTCGGTGAGCTTAACACTTATTTAACTTAAAGCCCCCAGTCAGGGTGCCCTGTTACACTAGCCGGGCCGGTTCGCCGGTACACAAACGTCTTCAGGGCGGGGTGCGATTCCCCACCGGCGGTAGGTGCGCAAGCACGAGCCCGCGAGCGCTTCCCGTTCCCCGGGAAGGTCAGCAGATCCGGTCCGATGCCGGAGCCGACGGTATAGTCCGGATGAAAGAAGACGGTGCGGCCGGGCCTTGCGCTCGGCGTGCACCTATATGCCTTGCGGCGTTTTTCGCTCACTTTCCGCGGAGAACGTTACTTGTTTACTGGAATCATCGAAGGCGTCGGCCGTCTGGCCGCACGCGACACCCTTGGCGGCGATGTCCGCTTCACCTTTGACGTAGGCACCCTGCCGTTCGAGAACGTGCAGATGGGCGAGAGCATCGCCATCAACGGGGTCTGCCTCACCGTCATCGCGCACGACGCCACCCGCTTCCAGGCCGACGCCTCGACCGAGACGCTGGGCCTGACCACGCTGGGCCAGCTGGCCGTCGGCGCCGTCATCAATCTCGAACGCGCGATGCGCCCGACCGATCGCCTCGGCGGTCATCTGGTCAGCGGCCATGTCGATGGCCTCGGCCAGGTACTGTCGGTGCATGACGATGCGCGTGCCCAGCGCTGGCGCTTTGCTGCGCCGGCCGCGCTGCTGCGCTACATCGCCAAGAAGGGCTCGATCTGCGTGGACGGGGTCAGCCTGACCGTCAACGAGGTGGACGAGCAGGGCTTCGAGGTCGCGCTGATCCCGCACACCGTGGCCAACACCGCCTTCGCCGCGACGGCCGTCGGCAGTGCAGTCAATCTCGAGATCGATCTGGTCGCCCGTTACGTCGAACGTTTGTTGGGTGCAGGAGCACGCGCATGAATTTCGCCCCCATCCCCGAGATCCTCGAGGACATCCGCCTCGGCCGCATGGTCGTCATCGTCGATGACGAAGACCGCGAGAACGAAGGCGACGTGATCATGGCCGCCGAGTTGGTCAAGCCCTCGGACATCAACTTCATGGTCACCCATGGCCGGGGCCTGGTGTGCCTGCCGCTGACCCGCGAGCGCGCCGCCGACCTGGGCCTGGCCCCGATGGTCCAGGCCAATACCGCGCAGTTCCAGACCAACTTCACGGTCAGCATCGAGGCCGCCGAAGGGGTCACCACCGGCATCTCGGCCTACGACCGTGCGCACACCATCCGCACCGCGGTGAAGCCGGACGCCAAGCCGGCCGACCTGCACCAGCCGGGCCACATCTTCCCGCTGATCGCCCAGCCGGGCGGCGTGCTGACCCGCGCCGGGCATACCGAGGCCGGCGTCGATCTGGCCCTGCTGGCAGGCCTGGAGCCGGCCGGTGTGCTGGTGGAGATCCTGAACCCGGATGGCAGCATGGCGCGCCGCCCGGAGCTGGAGGTGTTCGCCCGCGAGCACGGCCTGAAGATGGGCTCGATCGCCGACCTGATCGCCTACCGCCTGGCCACCGAGAAGACCGTCGAGCGCGTCGACGAGCGTGAGATCGAGACCGAGTTCGGGCCGTTCACGCTGGTCACCTACCGCGACCGGATCGCCCACGACCTGCACTTCGCCCTGGTCCGCGGCACGCCGGACAGCGAGCCGACCCTGGTCCGCGTGCAGGTTGAAAACCCGCTGGCCGACCTGCTGCACTGGCGCCGTGACGATTTCGGCGTGGCGTCCACCGACGCCCTGCGCGCCATTGCCGCCGCCGAGCGCGGCGTGATGGTGGTGCTGTCCGCGCCGCGCGATACCAACAGCCTGCTGGCCCGCCTGCGCCAGCAGCCGGCGCCGGTCACCCCCGGCAAGGACAAGGACGTGAGCCAGTGGCGCCGCAACGGCGCGGGGGCGCAGATCCTGTCCGACCTGGGCCTGGGCAAGCTGCGCGTGCTGGGCACGCCGCGCCGCCAGATCGGCCTGGCCGGCTATGGCCTCGAAGTGGTCGAGACGGTTACGCCCTGATCGGAACCGCCCCGCGGCGCCGGGATTCGCCCGGCCCCACGGGGCGTTCCCAGGCTGCATTGAGAACGCGCGGCCCGCGTAGGCGGCCCGCGCGCGTTAAACTAATCAACCTTTTGGATCCCCCGCCGAACATGAGTCACTACGAAGGCGACCTTCGCACCCCCGGAACGGCCCGTTTCGCCATCCTCGCCAGCCGCTGGAATGCCCGCATCACCGACGTGCTGGTGGCCGGCGCGCGGCAGAGCCTGGCCGGCAACGGGATCGACGAGTCCGCCATCGACGTGATCCGCGTGCCCGGCGCATGGGAACTGCCGCTGGTCGCCGCGCGTCTGGCGGCGGCCCATCAGCATGCCGCGATCATCACCCTGGGCTGCGTGATCCGGGGCGATACGCGCCATTACGAACACGTGGCCGACCGCTGCGCCGAGGGCCTCATGCGCGTGCAGCTGGACTTCGGCGTGCCGGTGCTCAATGGCGTGCTGGCGGTGGAGCGGGTCGAGGATGCCGAAGCCCGCGCCGGCGGCAGCCACGGCAACAAGGGTGAGGAAGCCGCACTGACGGCGTTGGAAATGGTCAATCTTCTGGAGCAGCTGCCATGAACAAGTCAAACCAGGGCAAGCCTGCTGGAAAGCCCGTCCGCCGCGATGGCGTCGACCCCGTGCTGCGTTCGCGCGCCCGTCGTCGTGCGCTGCAGGCGATCTATGCGTGGCAGATCTCGGGCGGCAACGCGCAGAGCGTGATCGCCCAGTTCGCCCACGAGCAGGCCCGCGAAGTTGCCGATCTGGCCTACTTCGAAGCGCTGGTCCACGGCGTGCTCGACAACCGCAAGGATCTCGACGCGGCGCTGGATCCGTACCTGGACCGCGGCATCGAAGAAGTGGATGCGATCGAGCGCGCCGCGCTGCGCGTGGCCGCCTATGAAATGCGCTTCCGCCTGGACGTGCCGTACCGCGTCGTGATCAATGAAGCGATCGAATCGGCCAAGCGTTTTGGTTCCGAGCATGGCCACACCTACGTCAATGGTGTGCTGGACCGCGCCTCCGTCGAGTGGCGCAAGGTCGAATCGGGTCACTGATCCGCCGCATGTCGCTTGCCGAATTTGCTCTGATCGACCGCATCCGTGCGCGCACCACCGCGCGGGCCGATGTCGTGCTCGGCATCGGCGATGACGCGGCGCTGCTGCAGCCGCGTGCGGGTGAGCAACTGGTGGTCACCGTCGATACGCTCAACAGCGGCGTGCATTTCCCGGCGGAAACCCAGGCCTACGACGTCGGCTGGAAAACCCTGGCGGTGAACCTGTCCGATCTCGCCGCGATGGGCGCCCGCCCGGCGTGGTGCACGTTGGCGCTGTCCCTGCCGGACGCCGACGCGGACTGGATCGAGGCGTTCGCCGATGGCTTCTTCGCCCTGGCCGACGAACACGACATCGTGCTGATCGGGGGCGACACCACGCGGGGGCCGTTGTCGCTGTCGGTTACCGCGATGGGCCAGGTCGCGCCCGGCCAGGCCCTGCGCCGTGATCGCGCGCAGGTGGGGGACGACATCTGGGTCAGCGGCAGCCTGGGCGATGCGGCCGGCGCTCTGCGCCTGTGGCAGCAGAACCGGTTGAAGGTGGCGGTCGCCACGCTGCTCGGCGATGACGAAACCTTGCGCCAGCGCCTGCTGCGTCCGACCCCGCGGGTGACGCTTGGCCTGCGCCTGCGTGCGTACGCGCATGCGGCCGTGGACATCTCCGATGGCCTGCTCGCCGATCTGGGCCACATCGCCGCACACAGCGAGGTGCGCGCCGAGGTCGATGCCGATGCATTGCCGATCTCACCGGCGCTGCGCGCGCTGCTGGGGCGCGATGGCGCCCGCGACTGTGCGCTGCGCGGTGGCGATGATTACGAACTGTGCTTCACCGTCGCGCCGTCGCAGCGCGCGGGAATCGAGGCCTTGTCGGCGTCGTTGGGCCTGCCGCTGACCCGCATCGGGCGGATCGTGGAAGGGCAGGGCGTGCACTGCGCCGATGCGGACGCCACCGATGGTGGCTACGAGCATTTCGCCGCACGCCGTTAGAACGGCTTACACCGGCGGCAGCACTTTCCCGGGGTTGAGAATCCCCTCAGGATCCAGCGCGGCCTTGATCGCGCGCATCGCCGCCAGCGTGGCCGGGGTGAACGCCTGCGCCATGAAATCGCGTTTGGCCAGGCCGATGCCGTGTTCGCCGGAGAGCGTGCCGCCCAGCGCGAGGGTCAACGCGAACACGCGCGGCAGCGCCGCATGTGCGCGTGCGTTTTCACCGGCATCGTCCGGGTGGTAGAGAATGTTGACGTGCAGGTTGCCGTTGCCGGCATGGCCGAAGGTGACGATCGGCAGATCAAACTCCGCCGACAGCGCCTGCACCCCGGCGACCAGCGCGGGAATGCGCGAGACCGGCACCACCACGTCTTCGTTGATCTTGCCCGGGGCGATGCTGCGCAGCGCCGGTGACAGGGCCTTGCGCGCGGCCCACAGGGTTTCGCGCGCGCTGCCTTCCATCGCCACGTCCAGCGCGATCAGACCGTCACCTTCGGCGGCCGCGGCCAGGGCCTGCAGCAGGTAGGGCAAGGTATCGTGGTCGCCGTCGGCCTCCACCAGCAGCATCGCGCCGGCCTCGGGCACCTCGGCCCCATTGCGTCGCAGCAGCTCAAGGCTGCGCGCATCCATGAATTCCAGGCGGGTGGGCACCACCGGCTGCGCCATCAGGCGAGACACCGCCTGCGCGGCGGCATCCGCATCGCGGTAGAGCACGCGCAGACCGGCCTGCGTCACCGGCAGCGGGGTCAGCTTCAAGGTGGCTTCCACGATCAACGCCAGCGTGCCTTCGCTGCCGACCAGCAGGTGGGTCAGGTCGTAACCGGTGGCGTCCTTCGTGTACGGGCCGCCGCAGGTGATCAGTTCGCCGGCGCCGGTGACGGCGACCAGGCCGAGCACGTTGTCGCGGCTGGTGCCGTACTTCACCGCGCGCGGTCCCCCCGCATTGCAGGCGAGGTTGCCACCGATGGTGCAGATCTCCGCACTGGAGGGATCCGGTGGCCAGAACAGGCCGTGCGGCATCAGCGCCTGCTGCAGGTCGCCGTTGAGCACGCCGGGTTCGACGATCGCGCAGCGGTCGCCGGGCTGGATGGCGAGGATGCGGTTCATGCGCGCGAACGAGAGCACGATGCTGCCTTCGATCGGCACTGCGGCGCCGGTGGTGCCGGTGCCCGCGCCACGCGCGACCAGCGCGATGCGGTGCTCGCGGCAGGCGCGGACCAGGGCGACTACCTGCTCGCGATCGCGCGGAAACGCCACGCCGGCAGGACGCGTATGCCGCCAGGAGTTGTCCTGCGCATGTGCCTCGAGTGCGCGGTCATCGGTGCGCCAGTCGTCCTCGCCCAGCAGGGCGTGCAGGGTGGCAGCGAACGCGGCGGGCAGGGCAGGGGTCATCATCAGGTCCGGGAATCCAGGGGCGCGCGTTGGATCGCCCGCCAGCCGATCACGGCCAGCGTCAGGGGCAGCCAGACCCAACGCAGTTCGGAAAGGACGGTCGCCATGCCGCGCGCGCTGAAGAACTGCGGCGCGAAGGGCGAGACGCGGATCGGTCGCCACGGGGCGAAGAAACGTTCGCCACTCCACGGCCACCACAGCGCGACGCCGAGACCGCCGGAGGTCAGCGCATCCAGCAGCGGGTGCGACAGCGCGCAGATACCGACGAACGCGGCCGCCTGCACCGCCGTGGCGCGCAGGCGGCGGTGCAGCAGCGCGGCGAGCAATGCCATCAGCGCGGCGAACAGCATCGAATGACTGGCGCCCCGATGGCCGAAGCCGTCGGCATAGGGAATGTGCAGCGCGAAGGCGAGTACGTCCGCATCCGGCAGCATGGCCGCGACGACGCCGGCGGCGAGCAATGGCGTGGCGATGCGGCCGCGATCGGCGGCGCACCACAGCGCCAGCGGAATGGCGGCGTGGGTGAAGATGGAGGGCATCAGCAGTCTTCCAGCCGGAACGCGTCGCGCAGCCAGTTCAGCTGCGGCGGATCGCCACTGCCTTCGACCACGTCGAAACGGCAGGGCTGCTCGGCGAGCCAGGGATGCGACTGCAGGAACAGCTGCGCGGCGAGCACCAGCTTGCGTCGCTTGCGCCGATCCACCGAGGCCGCGCCGCCACCGAAGCGGTCGTTGGCGCGGTAGCGCACTTCGACGAACACGACGACGTCGCCGTCGCGCATGATCAGGTCGATCTCACCGCCGCGATAGCGCGCGTTGGTGGTGACCGGGCGCAGCCCGGCATCGCGGAGATGGGCCTGGGCGGCGGCTTCCACCGCCGCACCACGCACCGCGCGCCCGGTCGGCACGTGCTTCAGTTGCTGGTGGCGATCGGCATCGGCCGGCCACCGCTGAAGGTCGACCACGCCGGCACCCGCAGCACGTTGCCGTTGCTGTCCAGGAACAGGGTGCCGGTAGCGCCGGCCAGGCCGCCTTCGGTCGCGACCTTGTCCAGGTAGGCGCTGATCTTCCAGGCATCGAAGCCGAACGCGAACAGGCGGCCGGACGCACCGCGCGCCGAGGGCAGGATCTGGCCGGCGGTGGAGGCGGCCGGCAGGCCGGGCACGCCGCGCACGTTCCAGGCTTCGTTCGGATAGACGATGCCGTCCAGCGCCATGTCTTCCTCTGGCTTGCCGGTACCGACGGTCAGCTGCGAGGTACCCACGCGGGTCGCACCACCGGCGCCGGCCAACGCCAGCTGCGGGGTCAGCGCACGCGCCTGCGGGGCCTTGACCGCCAGCAGCACGCCATCGATGGCGCCGGCGCCACGCACCTGCGCACCGATGTCGCCGACCGTGTCGCTCACGCCGATCGTGGCCACCACCTGGCCACCGCGCTGCGCAAAGCGCTCGCGGAAGGCGGCGGCGGCACGGCGGCCGTTGTCGTCGTTGCTGTGGATCACCAGCACCTTGCTGCGCTCGCGCCCGCGCAGGTACTCGGCGGCGATGATGCCGTCGTCTTCCGGGGCCAGCGAGAAACCGGCGCTGCCAGCCGGCGGGGTGTCCTTGCCGCGGTTCAGGGCGAGCACCGGCACCGGCAGCTCGCGGCGGCCGAACACGGCATCCACTTCGTCGCGGCCGAGCGGGCCGACGATGAAGTCGGCACCGGCGGTCACCGCCTTGTCGTAGGCGGCCACGGCACCGGCGGCGGTGCCGGCGGTATCGATGAACTGGATGTCCGGGCGGCGGCGGGTCTCACCGTAGTAACCGCTGAGCAGGCCATCCCGGACCGGCTGCGCGGCAGTGGCCAGGCGGCCGCTGAGCGGCAGCAGCACGGCCATCTTCACCGGCGGCCGGTAGCCATCGCTCATCGCCGGCGGGCGCTTGCTGGTATCGAACTGCGAGGCACCTTCGCGATCGAACGGCCGCGGCAGCGGCAGGCCGCGGGCGATCAGCGCACGGCCGGCGAAGTTGTACAGGGGCTCGTTGGCCGGCAAGGCCGCCGTGCGGGCGCGGAGGGTGGCATCGTCCAGCGTGCCGAGCAGGCCGGCGATGGCCTGCTGGTTGTCAGCGCGCGCCTTGCCGGTCAGCGCGGCGTGGGCACGGGCGCGCTCGAGTGCGGCACCGAGGTTGTCGCCGGTGGCCTGCAGTGCGTTGGCGCGGGCCAGCTGCCAGCGCGTACGCAGCGCGGGCGTCACTGCTTCGGACGGTTCTTTCAGCGCGGCCAGCGCCTGTGCCGGCTGCTTGTCGGCCAGGGCCAGTTCGGCGGTGGTCAGCTGGTAACGCTGCAGGCTGGGGCCGCTGAGCTGGCGCGCGGTGACCTGGGCCAGCAGGGTGCGGGCGCGGGCGGCATCGCCGGCTTCGTGCCAGGCGAACGCGGCATCGGCCAGCGCGGCGCTGCGGGCACCGCCGCGCAGGGTATTGGCCAGCGCTTCCAGCTGGACCGCCGCATCGCGCGGCTTGCCCTGCTCGATCAGCGCCAGGGCCTGGCTCTGGGCCGGTGATTCCGGCGCACTGGTGAAGCTGGTCGTGGCGCAGCCGGCAAGCAGCATCAGCGACAACGAAAGGGCGGAGATCCGTACGACGGGCTTGTTCATGATCAGGTCCATTCGATGGGGGCAGCGGCCGTGGCCGGGGAACGGTACGATTCTACCCTTGACCACGGAAGAGCCGCTGATGAGTGCTGTCCCCACGCTGTATGTCGTTGCCACCCCGATCGGCAACCTCGCCGATCTGACCCCGCGGGCACAGGACGTGCTGCGTTCGGTGGCCGCGATCTGCGCCGAGGACACCCGCCGCTCCGGCCAGCTGCTGGCCCACTTCGGCATCCAGCAGCCGCTGGTGGCGCTGCATGACCACAATGAAGAAGCGTTGTCGCAGCGGATCGTGGCGCGCCTGCTGGCCGGCGAGTCGCTGGCGCTGGTCAGTGATGCCGGCACGCCGCTGGTCAGCGATCCGGGCTATCGCCTGGTCCGCGCGGCGCGCGAAGCCGGGATCAAGGTCAGCCCGATTCCCGGCGCCTGCGCGGCGATCGCCGCGCTCAGCGTAGCCGGTCTGCCGAGCGACCGCTTCACCTTCGAAGGCTTCCTGCCGGCCAAGGCCTCCGGCCGTCGCGAGCGCCTGCATGCGCTGGCCGGTGAAACCCGCACCCTGGTGTTCTACGAATCCTCGCACCGGATCACCGAATCGCTGGCGGACATGGTCGCTGCGTTCGGGCCCGAGCGGCCGGCGGTGCTGGCGCGCGAGCTGACCAAGCTGTTCGAGACCGTGCTGGACGGTGACCTGGCCTCGCTGCTGCAGCAGGTCGAGGCGGACGACAACCAGCGCAAGGGCGAGTTCGTGGTGATGGTGCAGGGCGCGGCCGACGACGATGAGGCCCAGCTGGTCCAGGGACGGCGCCTGTACGCCAAGCTGAGCGAGCACCTGCCGCCCTCGACCGCGGCCAAGCTGGCGGCGGAAATCACCGGCGCCCCGCGCAAGGCGTTGTACGGCAGTTGAGCCGCCGGCCGGTGGGCAACAGCGCTTGGGGATGCCGTGCCGATGCCGGAACGTAGAGCAGCCGACCAACGGTCGGCTCTACCGGAGCGCTATCCGAAGCAACAGCCCCCTTTAGTAAAGGGGGCGCGGCGACAGCCGCGGGGAATTGGACGCTGGTGGCGCCCGGGGCCCACGGTTTGCATCGCAAACCGTGGGGCTTCTTCGCGGCATCGCGAAGAAAGCGGCGGAGCCGGCCGATAAGCCGGGTTTTGTCGTGGACAGTCATTCTTCTAGGCGCTGCGTCACCGCAGCGCTCAAGCAACCTACCCGGACCCGACGCGGGCCACGCCATTAGGTCCCTATTTGGTCTTGCTCCAGGTGGGGTTTGCCGTGCCGGTCTGTTACCAGACTCGCGGTGCGCTCTTACCGCACCATTTCACCCTTACCGGCTTCCCGAAGGAAACGTAGGCGGTATCTTTCTGTTGCACTTTCCGTCGGCTCGCGCCGCCCAGGCGTTACCTGGCACCTTGCCCTGTGGAGCCCGGACTTTCCTCGGCATCCGCAAGGGATGACGCGACTGTCTGGCCGACTCCGCCGCGCGCATTGTCCCACATTCACGTCACCTCGGCGCAGACAGCGGTGTGGTCGTCAGCCGGATCTCGCCGATGCAGTCACCCTGCGCATCGAACCGCCGCTCGGCGATGAAGCCCTGGCCGTCGGCGTCCAGCGCGATGATCGTGCTGGCGCGGGTGCCGTACTCGGGGCTGCGGATGAAGGCGGACGACAGCCAGCGCTCGCGCTCCAGGCCGATGCCGGTATCCGGCAGGGCGCTGTCGTCAGCGCGGGTTTCATCACGCAGGGCCTCCCACAGCGGGGCCAGATCGTCATTGCCGTGGTCCACCCATGCGCGCAGGGCGGCGTTCAATGTCACGGTTTTCGGCCACGGCGCGTCCAGCGGGCCGTTGGACATGCCGTGGATGCCCGGGGCCAGCGATTGCCGGTGCAGCGCGTGGTTGCCGAGGAACTGGCAGCTGCCGCGGTCGGCCAGCAGGAGATTGAAGGGAGCGAACTCGACCGCCCGCCGGGCAAGCTGGTCGGCGAACAGGGCGGCGGGCGCGTCGTCGCGCAGGTAATCAGCCACCAGCGCTCCCCGGGACGGGCCGGTCTGCCGGGCGAGCGGGTCACGCACGTTGGTCACCACCGCCATGCGGCCGCCGGGTCCGACCCCGGCCCAGGTGCCGCCCGAGCGCAGGTCGCGTCCGGCGGCGATGCCGTCGTCCGGCGAGGCCCAGTGGTGCAGGGCGGCGGTAGGCCGCGCGTGGAATTCATCGCGGTTGCCGGCCATCACCAGCTGCCAGCGGGGGTGCGTTTTCCAGGCAAGGGCGAGCAGACACATGCCTCACATTGTGCCGGTTCTGCGCAGCACCGAGGCGATGACGACCCGGCCAGGACTGAATACGGGCCGATGTTTCACGCGGTCTCCACAGGCCTGAACTTCGGCGAAATCTCAAAAAATGAGACGAAACAGCAACTTGTGGATAAGCCTTGAACAAGTCTCTAAACATTGCTGCAAGCCCTTGATGTTCAAAGTGATTTCCCCTTCGCAAAGTTGTTGACAACCCAATCGGCACTGCTAAGGTGGGCATCAGAGGGGAAACCGGGTTTTTTGTGGTTTTTCGTGGTTCAATGTTTCACCGGGCGAAGGAAAGGTGAAAACGTCGTGTTTCAAGGCGAGACGGCCATCACTGTTGACGACAAAGGGCGCATGGCGGTTCCGACCGCGCATCGCGACCTTGTCGCGCGTGTGAGCAACAACCGTCTGGTCCTGACCTACAACCCGTTCGAGTCCGGCTGTCTGTGGCTGTACGCCGAACAGGAATGGGAACGCGTCCGTGACGACGTCATGTCCAAGCCCAACACACAGCGCGTCGTGCGTCTGCTGCAACAGAAGCTGGTCGGTTCGGCCGCGCATCTGGAGCTGGACGCCAACGGCCGCATCAGTATTCCCGCCAGCCACCGTGGTGCCGTTGGCATTGAAAAGAAGGCGGTGCTGCTCGGTATGGGCGACAAATTCGAATTGTGGAGCGAGCAGGCTCATCGCGCGTTGATCCAGCAGACGTTGTCTGACGAGGATCTCGGCGATGGGTTGCTCGACCTGAAGTTGTGAGCCGGGGTGCCCGGATGCGCGGAGCAGCGCAGACCGGTCACCTTCCGGTGTCGCAGTCGCCGGCGGGCCACCTGCCGGTCCTGTACACGCAGGTCCTGGATGGCCTGAAGGTGATCGAAAACGGAGTGTATCTCGATGGCACGTTTGGTCGTGGCGGTCACGCCCGCGGCGTGCTCGAGCAACTCGGTCCTGGAGGCCGGCTGCTGGTCATGGACAAGGATCCCGAGGCGATTGCGGTAGCCGAGCGTGATTTCGCGCCGGACCCGCGCGTCTCGATCTTCCGTGGCAGCTTCGCCGATCTGCTGCACTGGGACGCCACCGCCGGGGGACTGGACGGCGTGCTGTTCGACCTGGGCGTGTCCTCGCCCCAGCTGGATGTCGCCGAGCGCGGTTTCAGCTTCGGCAAGGACGGCCCGCTGGACATGCGCATGGACCCGGACAGCGGCGAAAGCGCGGCGCAGTGGCTCAACCGCGTTGAAGAGCGCGAGTTGATGGACGTGCTGTGGACCTACGGCGAAGAGCGCCAGGGCCGCCGCATCGCCAAGGCCATTGTCGCCCGCCGCGACAAGCAACCCTTCACCCGCACCGCCGAGCTGGCGGAGTTGATCGCCTCGGTGATGCCGCGTGGCAAGGACAAGATCCACCCGGCCACGCGCAGCTTCCAGGCGATCCGCATCCATATCAACCGCGAACTGGCCGACCTTGAGGCGGGCCTGGACGCGGCGATGGCGCGGCTCAAGCCCGGTGGCCGGCTGGCGGTGATCAGCTTCCATTCGCTGGAAGACCGCATCGTCAAGCAGTTCATGAACCGCCACGCCAAAGCCCCGCCGAGCAATCGCCGGCTGCCCGAGTTGGCCGCGTTCGTGCCGACGCTGGACCTGCACGGTGGCGCCATCAAGGCCGAAGACGACGAGCTGGCGGTCAATCCGCGCTCACGCAGCGCCGTGCTGCGCGTCGCCGAAAAGCGCGGGGTGGCCGGATGAGCCGCCTGCTGTTGATCGTGCTGCTGGCCTGCACCATCGCTTCGGCGATCGGTGTGGTGTTCATGCGCCATCGCCACCGCCAGACCTTCGTGGAGTTGTCCCGGGTCGAGCGTGCGCGCGATGAGATCAACATCGAGTTCGGTCGCCTGCAGCTCGAGCAGGCCACGCTGGCCGAGGCGACCCGGGTCGACCGCGTTGCCCGCGAGCGCCTGGGCATGAAGTTCCCCGAAGCGGCCGATGTCGTGGTGATCCGGCCATGAACAAGTCGGGTCGCAATCGTGCGCGCAACAGCTTCAACCTCCGCCAGCGCCTGAAGTGGGTGGGGCTGGCGCTCGGCCTGTGTTCGGTCTCGCTGGTCGGCCGTGCCGCTTACGTGCAGATCATCAACAGCGAGTTCTACCAGCGCCAGGGCGAAGCCCGTTACCTGCGCGAACTGCCGATCAACACCTCGCGCGGCATGATCACCGATCGCAATGGCGAGCCGGTGGCGGTGTCCACTCCGGTCGCCTCGATCTGGGTCAACCCGCAGGAACTGCTGCGCTCGCCGGACCGCATCCCCGAGCTGGCGACCGCGCTGGGCATGCCGCTGGACGAGCTGACCTCCAAGCTCTCGCAGAAGGCCGATAAAGAATTCATGTACCTGCGCCGCCGGATCAATCCGGACGACGCGGAAAAAGTGGTCGCGCTGAAGATCCCGGGCGTGGCCTCGCAGCGCGAGTTCCGCCGCTTCTACCCGCAGGGTGAGGCGATGGCGCACGTGCTCGGCTTCACCAACATCGACGACCGCGGCCAGGAAGGGCTGGAGCTGGCCTTCGACGAATGGCTGCGCGGCAAGGCCGGCGCCAAGCGCGTGATCCGCAACCGCAAGGGCGATACGGTGGAGAGCGATCTGCTGCGCGCCGCCGAGCCGGGCAAGGACCTCACCCTCAGCATCGACCGCCGCATCCAGTTCCTGGCCTTCAAGGAGCTGCGCAACGCGCTGATCGCCAACAAGGCGGCCGGCGGTTCGATGGTGATCATGGACGTGGCCACCGGCGAAGTGCTGGCCATGGTCAATCTGCCGACCTACAACCCGAACGCCGTCGGCGGCGCCGCGCCGGATACCCGCCGCAACCGCGCGGTGACCGACCTGGTCGAGCCGGGTTCGACCATGAAGCCGCTGACCATCGCCTCGGCGCTGCAGTCCGGCGTGGTCACCAAGGACACCACGGTGGACACCAACCCCGGCTACATGGCGGTGGGGCGCTTCACCATCAAGGACGTGCCGCGCAACAACGGCGTGCTCAACGTCACCGGCGTGATCACCCGCAGTTCGAACATCGGCGCGGCCAAGATCGCGGCCAAGATGCCGGACCAGGTCTTCTACGACCACGTCCACAGCTTCGGCTACGGCGTCGCCCCGCACAGCGGCTTCCCCGGCGAATCGGCCGGCGTGCTGCCGCGCCCGGCGCGCTGGAGTGGTTCGTCCAAGACCACCATGTCCTACGGCTACGGCCTGAATGTCAGCCCGCTGCAGATCGCGACCGCCTATTCGGCGCTGGGCAACGGCGGCAAGCTGATCGCGCCGACCTTCGTCAAGGGCCAGCGCAACGAAGGCAAGCAGATCATCGACGAGAACATCGCCAAGGACGTGGTGGCGATGATGGAAACCGTGGTCACCCAGGGCGGCGCCAAGCAGGCGGCGGTGCTGGGTTACCACGTGGCCGGCAAGACCGGTACCGCCCGCAAGGCCGGGCCGGGCGGGTACGAGCGCGGGCATTACAACGCGCTGTTCGCCGGCGTGGTGCCGGCCACCAATCCGCGCTTCGCCACGGTGATCGTGATCAACGACCCGCAGGGCGGCAAGTACTACGGCGGCCTGGTGTCCGCGCCGGTGTTCCACAACGTCATGGAGGGCGCGCTGCGCCTGATGGACGTGCCGCCGGATGACATCGAGTCGTGGCTGGCCGCGCAGCAGTCCGGAAAGCTGGGGCATACCGCCTCGTCGTTGCCGACGCCGCCACCGGAAACGGTGATCGCGCCCGACGCCGCCGCAGAATTCGATGCCGCGCTGCCCAGCGCGCACGCCACAGTGCCGCCCGCGCAGGGAGGCACGCAATGAGCCAGATGATGTTGCTGTCGCAGTTGCTTCCCGATGTGGCGCTGAGCCACGACCCGACCATCACCGGCCTGGTGCTGGACAGCCGCGCGGTGCGCCCGGGCAATGCCTTCGTGGCGATCGCCGGTTTCGGCGCGCACGGGCTGGGCTTTGTCGACCAGGCCCGCGCCAATGGCGCCGGGGCGATCCTGTTCGACCCGCCGGCACCGGCCGAGCTGCCTGCGCCGGTCGATGCGATTGCCGTGCCGGGCCTGCGCCACCGCATGGGGGCGATGGCCGACCAGTTCCACGGCCATCCCTCGCGCGCGATGACGATGGTTGGCGTGACCGGCACCAACGGCAAGACCTCCACCGTACAGCTGCTGGCCCAGGCCTGGCACCTGCTCGGCACCCGCAGTGGCAGCATCGGCACGCTGGGCGTCGGTCTGTATGGCGATGTCGTGCCGACCGGTTTCACCACGCCGCTGGTGCTGCAGATGCATGACGTTCTGGCCCAGCTGCGCGATGGCGGGGCACAGGCCGTGGCGATGGAAGTCAGTTCGCACGCGCTCGACCAGGGCCGCGTGGATGCCGTCCATTACGACGTGGCGGTGTTCACCAATCTCACCCGCGACCATCTGGACTATCACGGCGACATGGCGCAGTACGGCGCGGCCAAGGCCAAGCTGTTCCACCGCGACGGACTCAAGGCCGCCGTGGTCAATCTGGATGACAGCTTCGGCAGCGAACTGCTGCGCACCGTCGGCGACAGCGTGCGCCCGATCGGCGTGAGCTCGCGCGGTGCCGCGCAGGCCACTCTGCGCGCTGATTCGCTCACCCTGGACGGCCGCGGCATCGCCTTCGACCTGATGGTCGACGGCCAGCGGCATCCGGTGCAGTCGCCGCTGCTGGGGCGTTTCAATGTCGACAACCTGCTGGCGGTCGCCGGTGCGCTGTATGCGCTGGACCACGCCCCGGCCGCGATCGCCGGGCTGCTCTCACAGCTGCAGCCGATCGCCGGCCGCATGAACCGCCTGGGCGGTGAGGGCGGCCTGCCCACCGTCGTGGTCGATTACGCCCACACCCCGGATGCACTGGAACAGGCCTTGACCAGCGTGCAGGGCCATCTGGCCGGGCGGCTGGTCTGCGTGTTCGGCTGCGGCGGCGAACGCGATACCGGCAAGCGTCCACAGATGGCCGCCATCGCGGAACGGCATGCCGACGTGGTCATCGTCACCGACGACAACCCGCGCGGCGAAGACGGCGACGTAATCGTGGCCGACATCCTCAAGGGATTTGATGCACCCGCTGCCGTCACCGTGCAGCGCGACCGCGCCGCCGCGATCGCCACCGCGATCGGCCAGGCCGGCGCGGGCGACATCGTGTTGATCGCTGGCAAGGGCCACGAGCCCTACCAGGAGATCCACGGGGTCAAGCACGCCTTCGATGACACCGAAGTCGCCGGCCGTGTGCTGGCCGCGCGCGCGGGGGTGAACGCATGAAGCGCACCCCGCTGTCGCTGATCGCCCACTGGGCCGGTGGCGAGATCCATGGCGAAGACACCGCCATCGATGCCATCAGCAATGACACCCGCACGCTCGCCCCGGGCAGCCTGTACGTGGCCCTGCGTGGCGAGCGCTTCGATGGCCATGACTTCGCGGCCGACGCGTTGGCGCGCGGTGCCTCGGCGATGCTGGTCGAGCGCCTGCTGGATGTGGCGCTGCCGCAGATCGTGGTCGTCGACAGCGAGCATGCCCTGGGGCGCATCGCCGCCGGCATGCAGCGCGACCGCGACACCGCGGTGTTCGCGATCACCGGCAGCAACGGCAAGACCAGCGTCAAAAGCCTGCTGCTGGCGATCCTGGAACAGGTCGCGCATGACGACCGCAAGGTGGTCTACGCCAACCCGGGCAACCGCAACAACGAGATCGGCCTGCCGCTGGCCGTGCTCGATGCGCCCGAAGACGCCGATTTCGCCGTCTACGAGATGGGCGCCGGCAAGCCGGGCGACATCGCCTACCTGACCGAGATCGTGCGCCCGCACTACGCGCTGGTGAACAACATCGCCCCGGCGCATCTGGAGCGCATGGGCAGCCTGCAGGGCGTGGCCACCACCAAGGGCGCGATCTATGCGGCGCTGCCCTCCGATGGCGTGGCCGTGATCAATGCCGATGACGCCTTCGGGATCTGGTTCGAACAGCACATCGTCGGCCAGCCACCGCGCTGCCGCGTGCTGCGCTACGGCCTGGACCACAGCGCCGATGTCAGCGCGCGTGCGATCCGTCCGGCCGCGCAGGGCAGCCAGTTCGTGCTGTCCACGCCGCAGGGCGATGCAGAGATCACGCTGGGCCTGCCGGGCCGGCACAACATCAGCAATGCGCTGGCCGCCGCCTCGCTGGCGCTGGCCGCAGGCATCACGCTGGCGCAGATCGCCGCCGGGCTGGCCCGCGCCGAGCCGGTCCCGGGCCGCCAGATCGCGCACCAGCTGCCGAGCGGTGCGGTGCTGGTCGATGACAGTTACAACGCCAACCCGGGCTCGCTGGCGGCCGCCATCGATGCCCTGGCCGGCGCGAAGGAAGAAGGCTGGCTGGTGCTGGGCGACATGCGCGAACTCGGCCCGGACGGCGAGGCGCTGCATGCCCAGGCCGGCCGCCGTGCCCGCGAGGCCGGCCTGAAGCGGCTGTACACGCTCGGCCCGCTGAGCGCCGCCGCTTCGACCGCCTTCGGTGAAGGCGGCCAGCATTTCCAGAGCCACCAGGCCCTGGCCGCCGCGCTCGCCAGCGAACTGCATGCCGGCGTGCGCTGCCTGGTCAAGGGCTCGCGTGGCAGCGCCATGGACACGATCGTCAAAGCGCTGCTCGCGCAAGGAGAGGAAACCCCCAATGTTGCTTGAACTGGCCCGATGGCTGCAGCAGTTGGAGAGCCTGTTCGGGCTGTTCGGCTACCTGACCCTGCGCGGCATCCTCGCGGCGCTGACCGCCCTGTTCCTGTCGCTGTGGCTTGGCCCGGCGATGATCCGCAAGCTCGCCCAGTTCAAGGGTGGCCAGCCGATCCGTACGGATGGTCCGCAGACCCATTTCGCCAAGGCCGGCACGCCGACCATGGGTGGCTCGCTGATCCTGCTGACGATCACGTTGTCGGTGCTGCTGTGGGCCGACCTGCGCAACCGTTATGTTTGGCTGGTGCTGGCCGTGATGCTGTGCTTCGGCGCGATCGGCTGGTACGACGACTGGATCAAGATCGTCCGCCGCGACCCGAACGGCCTGAAGTCGCGCTGGAAGTACCTGCTGCAGTCGATCTTCGGCCTGGCTGCGGGTCTGTTCCTGTTCTACACCGCCGATGTCCCGGCGGCGATGACGTTCTACATCCCGATGTTCAAGTCGATCGCGCTGCCGCTGGCCGGCATCAGCTTCGTGGCCATCGCGTATTTCTGGATCGTCGGCTTCTCCAACGCGGTCAACCTGACCGACGGCCTGGACGGGCTGGCGATCATGCCGACGGTGCTGGTCGCGTGCGCACTGGGCGTGTTCGCCTATGCCTCGGGCAACGTGGTGTTCTCCAGCTACCTGCAGATCCCGCAGATCCCGGGTGCCGGTGAGCTGGTCATCATCTGCGCGGCGATCGCCGGTGCGGGCCTGGGCTTCCTGTGGTTCAACACCTATCCGGCCATGGTCTTCATGGGCGACATCGGCGCGCTGGCGCTGGGTGCGGTGTTGGGCACGATCGCGGTGATCACCCGTCAGGAACTGGTGCTGGTGGTGATGGGCGGCGTGTTCGTGATCGAGACCCTGTCGGTGATGATCCAGGTCGCCTCGTTCAAGCTGACCGGCAAGCGCGTGTTCCGCATGGCGCCGATCCACCACCACTTCGAACTGAAGGGCTGGCCGGAGCCGCGCGTGATCGTGCGCTTCTGGATCATCTCGGTCGTGCTGGTCCTGATCGGCCTGGCCACGTTGAAGGTCCGCTGATGAACGACCTGTCGCGCCAAGCAACCCGCCTGGAAGCCATCGGAGGCCACTTCGACAAGTGGCTGCTGGGCGCGATCATCACGCTCACCGGGCTGGGTGTGGTGATGGTCGCGTCGAGCTCGATCGCGCTGATGAGCAGCCCGTTCTACTACCTCAACCGCCACCTGATCTTCCTGGCGGTGGGTATCGGCCTGGCGATCATCGCCATGCGCACCGAGCTCAAGAGCATCGAGCAGTACAACCAGATCCTGCTGCTGGGCTGCTTCGCGCTGCTGGTGGTGGTGTTCATCCCGGGCCTGGGCAGCAGCGTCAACGGTGCCCGCCGCTGGATCAACCTGGGCATCTCCAAGTTCCAGACCGTCGAAGCGGTCAAGGTGCTCTACATCGTGTGGCTGTCCAGCTATCTCGTCCGCTTCCGCGACGAGGTCAATGCCACCTGGCCGGCGATGCTCAAGCCGCTCGGCGTGGCCGGCGCGCTGGTCGTGCTGCTGCTGCTGCAGCCGGACTTCGGCTCCTCCACCCTGCTGCTGGCGATCACCGCCGGCATGCTGGTGCTGGGTGGGGTCAACATGCCGCGCATGTCCATGCCGGTGATCATCGGCATGGTCGGCATGAGCGCACTGGCGATCATCGAGCCGTACCGCATGCGCCGCATCACCTCCTTCCTGGACCCGTGGGCCGATCAGCAGGGTGACGGCTACCAGCTGTCCAATGCGTTGATGGCCGTAGGCCGTGGCGAGTGGACCGGCGTGGGCCTGGGCAACTCGGTGCAGAAGCTCTATTACCTGCCCGAAGCGCATACCGACTTCATCTTCTCGGTGACCGCCGAGGAGCTGGGCTTCCTCGGCACCTGCCTGATCATCTCGCTGTATGCGCTGCTGGTCGGCCGCACCTTCTGGCTGGGCATGCGCTGCGTGGAAATGAAGCGCCACTTCTCCGGCTACATCGCCTTCGGCATCGGCCTGTGGATCAGCATGCAGAGCTTCGTCTCGATCGGGGTCAACCTCGGCATCCTGCCGACCAAGGGCCTGACCCTGCCGCTGATCTCCTCCGGCGGCTCGAGCGTGCTGATGACCTGCGTGGCGATGGGCCTGCTGCTGCGCGTGTCCTATGAACTGGATCGCGCCGAGCGCCGCCAGGCCGTGCGCATGGGCGCCGACCAGGATGGCCCGCTGCCGGGCGACGTGCCCAAGGCCGACAGCGCCAGCGCGATCGCCGCGGCGATGCAGGACAGCGCCGCGCGCGATGCCGCACCGCGTGACAGCGCGCCCCGTGGCACCAGCCGCATGCAGCAGCGCATCGAACCGACCCTGGGGAGGATGGGATGAGCACGCCTCGCCTCGATCCCTCCCAGCGCCCGGTCATGATCATGGCCGGCGGCACCGGTGGGCACATCTTCCCCGGCCTGGCCGTGGCCAAGGTGCTGCGCGAACGCGGCGTGCCGGTCACCTGGCTCGGTGCCGATGGCGCGATGGAAACGCGCCTGGTGCCGCAGCAGGGCATCCACATCGATACGCTGGCCATCGGTGGCCTGCGCGGCAAGGGCAGGCTGTCCCTGCTCGGCGCGCCGTTCCGCCTGCTGCGCGCGGTCCGCGCGGCCGGCTTCCTCATCCGTGATCGTCAGCCGCGTGCCGTGATTGCGTTCGGTGGTTACGCCTCCGGCCCCGGCGGCATCGCCGCGCACCTGCACGGCCTGCCGCTGCTGGTGCACGAACAGAACCGCGCCCCGGGGTTGACCAACCGCGTGCTGTCGCGCGTCGCGCGTCGCGTGTTGGCCGGCTTCCCGGGCAGCTTCGCGAAGCGGGAGGAGGCGGTCGGCAATCCGGTCCGCGCCGAGATCGCCGCGATCACCCCGCCGGAGCTGCGCCTGGCCAACCGGCAGGGTCCGTTGCGCCTGCTGGTGCTGGGTGGCAGCCAGGGGGCACGCGTGCTCAACAACGCGGTACCCAAGGCACTGGCCGCGCTGGGCACCGGCATGCCGGTGCAGGTACGCCACCAGAGCGGCGAAAAGCTGCACGCCGAAGCGCTGCAGGCGTACGCCGATGCCGGCGTGCAGGCCAGCGTGGAACCGTTCATTGCCGATATGGCCGAGGCATTCGCCTGGGCCGATCTGGTCGTGTGCCGCTCCGGCGCCTCCACCCTGGCCGAGCTGTGCGCGGTCGGCGTGGGCAGCGTGCTGGTGCCGTTCGCGGCGGCCGTCGACGATCACCAGACCCGCAATGCGGAGTATCTGGTCGAGCGCGGCGCTGCCGTGTTGCTGAAGCAGGATGAAACGCTGGCGACACAGCTGGAAGGCGTGTTGCGCGAATTGTCCGAAAATTCCGCCAGACGCATGCAGATGGCCAACGCCGCGCGTGCCCTGGCCAAGGTCGATGCCGCTGAGCGCATCGCCGACATCATTCTCGAGGAATCCAAATGAACACCGCTACGCGCGCCAGCCTGGCGCGAGGCCGCGCATGATCCGCCGCCTCCACGACACCAACGACCTGGTACGCGCGTTCCCGCGCGTGCACTTCGTCGGCATCGGCGGCACCGGCATGAGCGGCATCGCCGAAGTGATGCTGACGCTGGGCTATGAAGTGTCCGGCTCGGACAACGCCGACAACGCCGCGACCCGCCGCCTGGCCGGCCTGGGCGCGCGCGTGATGCGCGGCCACTCCGCGGCCAACGTGCTCGGCACCGACTGCGTGGTCGTCTCCAGCGCGATCCGCGATGACAATCCGGAACTGATGGAAGCGCGCAGCCAGCGCATTCCGATCATGCCGCGCGCGGCGATGCTGGCCGAACTGATGCGCTTCCGCCGCGGCATCGCGGTGGCCGGTACGCATGGCAAGACCACCACCACCAGCCTCACCGCCGCGGTGTTGAGCGAAGGCGGGCTGGACCCGACCTTCGTGATCGGCGGCCAGCTGCTCGCCGCGGGTGCCAACGCCAAGCTCGGCGGTGGCCAGTGGCTGGTGGCTGAAGCCGACGAAAGCGATGGCAGCTTCCTGCGCCTGAACCCGCTGGTGTCGGTGATCACCAACATCGATTCGGACCACCTGGAAAACTACGGCAACGATTTCGCCCGGGTCCAGGCTGCGTTCGCCGAATTCCTGCAGCGCCTGCCGTTCTACGGGCTGGCGGTGCTGTGCATCGACGATCCGGAAGTGGCCGCATTGGCCGCGCAGACGCCGCGCCATGTCATGAGCTATGGCATGAGCAGCAACGCCGATGTGCGTGCCGAAGACGTGGTCCAGGACGGCCCACGCATGCATTTCACCCTGCGCCTGCCGGAAGGCAGCAGCCACCCGGTGACGCTGGCCCTGCCGGGCGCGCACAACGTGCTCAATGCCCTGGCCGCCGCAGCCGTGGGCTGGCAGCTCGGCGTGGCGCCGGAAGCGATCGCGCGTGCGCTGGAGAGCTTCGCCGGCATCGGCCGTCGCTTCAATGACCTGGGCATCGTCACCACGCACACCGGCGCCAAGGTCCGCGTGATCGACGACTACGGCCACCATCCGCGTGAGCTGGCCGCCGTGTTCGCCGCCGCCCGTGGAGGCTGGCCGAGCCAGCGCCTGGTCGTGGCGTTCCAGCCGCACCGTTACAGCCGTACCCGCGATCAGTTCGATGCCTTCGCCGCGGTGCTGTCCGAAGTGGACGCGCTGGTGCTGAGCGAGGTCTACCCGGCCGGCGAAGCGCCGATCCCGGGCGCCGATTCGCGTTCGCTGGCCCGCGCCATCCGCGCGCGCGGCCGCAGCGAGCCGGTCGTGGTCGGCAATGCCGCCGAACTGGCGCACGTGCTGCCCGACGTCCTGCAGGACGGTGACCTGCTGCTGATGATGGGGGCGGGTGACATCGGCTACATCGCCCAGCAGATCGCCGGCGAAGGCTTCCAGGAGACCCCGGCGGCATGAACGCGCTGACCTTCCCGCCGCTGCGCATCACCGACCCGGCCCTGTTCGGCCGCGTCGCCGTGCTGCTGGGCGGTACCTCCAGCGAGCGCAACGTCTCGCTGGATTCCGGCCGCAACGTGATCGAAGCGCTGCGCGCGCGCGGCGTCGATGCGATCGCCGTCGACGGCATCCCGGCCCTGGCGCTCGCGCTGGTCGAGAAGCGCTTCGACCGCGTGTTCAACATCCTCCACGGCCACAACGGCGGTGGCGAGGACGGCATCGTGCAGGGCTTGATGGAAGCCTTCGGCGTGCCGTACACCGGCTCGGACGTGCTCGGCTCGGCGCTGAGCATGGACAAGATCCGCACCAAGCAGGTGTGGTTGTCGCATGGGCTGCCGACCCCGCGCTTCATCGCGCTGGACGAGGCCGCCGATGTCCACGCCGCCGCCGCCGAACTCGGCCTGCCGGTCGTGATGAAGCCGGCCAACGAAGGGTCCAGCGTCGGCATCAGCCGGGTCACCGAAGACGCCGGGCTGGATGAGGCGGTCGCGTTGGCGGTGCGTTACGACGGCCAGCTGCTGATGGAGCAGATGGTGGTCGGCGACGAGCTGACCGTGGCGATCCTGGGCGACCAGGCGCTGCCGTCGATCCGCATCGTGCCCAAGGGCCAGTGGTACGACTACAACGCCAAGTACATCGCCGAGGACACCCAGTACCTGTGCCCGGGCCTGGATGGTGAAGACGAAATCGAGATCCGCCGCCTCGCACTGGCCGCGTTCCGCGCCGCCGGCTGCCGTGGCTGGGGCCGGGTGGACGTGATGCGCGACCGCGCCACGGGTCGCTTCTACCTGCTGGAAGTGAACACCGCACCGGGCATGACCAGCCATTCGCTGGTGCCCAAGTCGGCCAGCCAGGCCGGGATCGGCTTTGAAGAGCTGGTCTGGCGCGTGCTTGAGCAGACCCTGCCGGGTCACGCAGCGCAGGAGCACCGCCACGCATGAACGCGGCGCTGCGCATCTTCGTCTGGTTGCTGGCCCTGTCGGTCGTGGCACTGCCCGTGGTGGCGGTGCTCAACGGCTGGGTCGGTGCCGAGCGGTGGCCGTTGGCCAAGCTGCGCGTGCACGGTGAGTTCAAGCGGGTGCCGGCCGAGCAGCTGCAGCAGGTCGTGCTGCCGTATGCGAAGTCCGGTTTCTTCGCGGTCAAGCTGCAGGATGCGCAGGACGCGATCGAAACCCTGCCGTGGGTCGAGAGCGCACAGGTCCGCAAGCAGTGGCCCGACGTGCTGGAAATCACCCTGGTCGAGCACAAGCCGTTCGCGCGCTGGGGCAATGACCGCCTGCTCTCCGAGCAGGGCAAGCTGTTCGCCACGCCGAAGAAGCTGCAGGACCTGGAGCTGCCCGACCTCGATGGTCCGGACAGCCAGACCGAAGAAGTGGTGTCGCTCTACAACGATGCGCGCGCGCTGTTCGCGCCGGCCGGGGTGGACGTCAAGCGGGTCACCATGGACGCACGCGGCAGCTGGTCGCTGGTGCTGAGCAACGGCACCGAAGTGGTCGTCGGCCGCGACGATGCCCGTTCGCGCCTGCAGCGCTTCGTGCGCGTGCTGCCGCAGCTGGCCAACCAGGCGGCGCCGATCGAGCGCGCCGACCTCCGATACACCAATGGTTTCACGCTGAGCTGGGGTACCCCGGCTCCGGCCGCACCGGCCGCGCCGGCCAATGTGGCGCACAGGACGCAGGACAGGACATGAATCGCAAGGGTGACAAATCACTGATCGTCGGTCTGGATATCGGCACCTCCAAGGTGGTGGCGCTGGTCGGCGAGTATTCGCCGGGCAATCCGATCGAGGTCATCGGCATCGGCTCGCACGAATCGCGCGGTCTCAAGCGCGGCGTGGTGGTCGATATCGAATCGACCGTGCAGTCCATCCAGCGTGCGGTCGAAGAGGCCGAGCTGATGGCCGGCTGCGAGATCCGCTCGGTGTACGCATCGATCTCCGGCAACCACGTGCAATGCAAGAACTCGCCCGGCATCGTGCCGATCCGCGACGGCGAAGTGACCTGGGGCGACCTGGATCGCGTGCTGGACGCGGCCAAGGCCGTGGCGATCCCGGCCGACCAGAAGATCCTGCATGCGATCCCGCGCGAGTACGTGCTGGACGATTCGCAGGAAGGCATCCGCAACCCGGTCGGCATGACCGGCGTCCGCCTGGAAGTGCACGCCCACCTGGTGGTGTGCGCACAGTCGGCCGCGGCCAACATCTCCAAGTGCGTGCAGCGCTGCGGCCTGCAGGTCGATGACCTGGTGCTGTCCTCGCTGGCCTCCAGCGTGGCCGTGCTGACCGCCGACGAGCGCGAGCTCGGCGTGGTGCTGGTCGACATGGGCGCCGGCACCACCGACCTGGCCGTGTTCGTACAGGGCGCGATCTGCCACACCGCGTCGTTGCCGATCGCCGGCGACCACGTCACCAACGACATCGCGCACATGCTGCGCACGCCGACCCCGGAAGCCGAGCAGATCAAGGTGCGCTATGCCTGCGCCCTGGCCCAGCTGGCTACCGCCGAGGAGAGCATCCAGGTGCCCAGCGTCGGCGATCGTCCGCCGCGCCGGATGCCGCGCCACGCACTCGCCCAGGCGGTGCAGGGCCGTTACGAGGAAATCTTCGAGATGGTGCAGGCCGAACTGCGCCGCTCCGGCTTCGAGGAACTGGTGCGCGCCGGCATGGTGCTCACCGGTGGCGCCTCGAAGATGGAAGGCGTGGTCGAACTGGCCGAGGAAATGCTGCAGATGCCGGTGCGCGTGGGCATCCCGCAGCACGTCACCGGGCTGGGCGAAGTGGTCGGCAACCCGGTGCATGCCACCGGCGTCGGCCTGCTGCTGATGGGCAGCCAGATCGAACACCCGCGTCGCCCGTCGCTGCCCACGGGCCGCGCCGGCAGCATGTTCAAGAAACTCAAAACCTGGTTCCGCGGCGAATTCTGATCGCGGTCGCAACACGCAGTACACATGCAATACGCGATAAGCAGTTCCCGAAAAATCCACACCGTCCACCCAAGACCGCAACACGACGTACACAGCAAGCGCGTTACCCGGCCACCTGGCCGACCATTGAAGCAGGCACCACCGTCGCGGTTGGCTCTATCCAGCCCGGCATACCAACTACAACTCGCCGGCACGATGGGTGGGGAGGACAGGAGAAGGATTCTCCGAAGCCCCCGTCCCGCGTAAACGGCAACACGAGGACACGGACATGGCGCATTTCGAACTGATTGAAAAGATGGCACCCAATGCGGTGATCAAGGTGATCGGCGTGGGCGGCGGCGGCGGCAACGCCGTGGCGCACATGGTCAGCACCAGTGTGGACGGCGTGGAATTCATCACTGCCAACACCGACTCGCAGGCCATCAAGAACTGTGGTGCCAAGCTGCAGCTGCAGCTGGGTACCAACGTCACCAAGGGCCTGGGCGCAGGCGCGAACCCGGAAGTCGGCCGCCAGGCCGCGCTGGAAGACCGTGAGCGCATCATGGACGCCCTGCAGGGTGCGGACATGGTGTTCATCACCGCCGGCATGGGCGGCGGCACCGGTACCGGCGCAGCCCCGGTCGTGGCGCAGCTGGCCAAGGAGATGGGCATCCTGACCGTCGCCGTGGTCACCAAGCCGTTCCCGTTCGAAGGCCGTCGCCGCATGCAGGTCGCGCTGAAGGGCATCGAAGAGCTGAGCCAGCATTGCGATTCGCTGATCACCATCCCGAACGAAAAGCTGATCACCGTGCTGGGCCGCAACGCCACCATGATCCAGGCCTTCCGTGCCGCCAACGACGTCCTCCAGGGCGCCGTGCAGGGCATCGCCGACCTGATCGTGCGTCCGGGCCTGATCAACGTCGACTTCGCCGACGTCCGCACCGTCATGTCCGAAATGGGCCTGGCGATGATGGGCACCGGCACCGCACGCGGCGATGACCGCGCCCAGGCCGCGGCCGAAGCCGCCATCCAGAACCCGCTGTTGGACGATGTGAACCTGGCCGGTGCCAACGGCATCCTGGTCAACATCACCGCCGGCGCCGACTTCACGATGGCCGAGTTCGACGAGATCGGCCGCACCATCGACGGCTTCGCCTCCGAAGATGCCACCGTGGTCGTGGGTACCGTGCTGGATCCGGACATGCAGGACGAAGTCCGCGTGACCGTGGTCGCCACCGGCCTGAACCGTGCCGTCACCGCCAAGACCCAGCGTCCGGGCGAGCGCGCACCGATCAAGCTGGTCCGCAACGCCACCACCGGCCAGCCGGAGTTCGGCGAGTTCGACAACGGCGGCGATGCGGTCTCCAAGGCCGTGGGCGGGATGGGCATGGGCATGGGCCTGCGTCGTCCCAGCGCCGACACCGTGGCGCCGACCGCCCCGAGTGCGTCGGGTCCGGCCGCTGCTGAACTGCCCAACGATTACCTGGACATCCCGGCGTTCCTGCGCCGCCAGGCGGACTGAGCCACGCATGCCGGGGCCTTGTCCTCCCCGGTAAGCGCCTCCATGTCCCATGCTGCCGGGCCAGGATCGGCCCGGCAGTCTGACCGCCGTCGTGCATCACGCACGTCCGGGCAGTGCTGTCGACGCACCACGGTTCACGGAAGGGACAGCGGTAGTGCGTGTTATTCTTGTTTGTCACAGCCGCGCTGACCGCGCGCTTTCTGGTCCTGCCCCCCGATGATTCCGCAACGCACCCTCAAGAACACGATCCGCGCCACCGGCGTTGGCCTTCACAGCGGTGACAAGGTCTACATGACCCTGCGCCCGGCCCCGGTCAACCATGGCATCGTGTTCCGTCGCGTCGATCTGGACCCGGTGGTGGAAGTGCCCGCACGCGCGGACCTGGTCACCGAAGTCACGCTGTGCACCGGCCTGACCTATCACGAGGCCAAGATCCAGACCGTCGAACACCTGATGTCGGCCCTGGCCGGCCTGGGTGTGGACAACATCATCGTGGAGCTGTCCTCGGCCGAGTTGCCGATCATGGACGGTTCCTCCGGCCCGTTCGTCTTCCTGCTGCAGTCGGCGGGCATCGCCGAACAGGACGCGCCGAAACGTTTCCTGCGCATTCTCAAGACGGTGGAAGTCACCGATGGCGACAAGGTCGCCCGCTTCGAGCCGTACGAAGGCTACAAGCTCGGTTTCACCATCCAGTTCAACCACCCGATGATCCCGGCCAAGCAGTCGCGGGCGGAAATCGAGTTCTCGACCTTGGCCTACACCAAGGAAATCTCGCGCGCCCGGACCTTCGGCTTCATGCGGGATCTGGAATACATGCGCGAGCGCAACCTGGGCCTGGGCGGTTCGATGGACAACGCCATCGTGCTCGACGAGTTCCGGGTGCTCAACGACGACGGCCTGCGCTACGCCGATGAGTTCGTGCGCCACAAGATCCTCGACGCGATCGGCGATCTGTACCTGGCCGGCGGCCAGGTGCTGGGTGCCTACGAAGGCTTCAAGTCGGGCCATGCGCTCAACAACAAGCTGGTGCGTGCCCTGCTGGCCGATGCCAGCGCCTGGGAGTGGGTCAGCTACGAGTCTCCGGCTGCTGCGGCGCCGGTGGTCTACGGCCTGCCGGCGTACGCCTGAGCGCGGTTTCGCTGCAACCCATTGATTTGAAACAAAAACAAGACGGCGCCCAGGGCGCCGTTTCTGTTTCCAGCGGTCACGGCGGGCTGAAACCGGCGTGATCTTGACGTCAATGAACCGTAGGGGTGCACAGCGCACAGATTTGTGAACCTCATCAAGGTTCTTGCCAGATTTAACGCTAATTTAATAAAACACTAACGACTGGCGGCGGTTCGGCCGCTACAGTGCAGACCGGCTCCCAGCCAAAGTTCACGTGATCGTGACGCGGCCGGGAAGGGGCGGGATGCCCCGATGGCTTCACGATTTGGAGGAATCCACATCGCGCAGACAAGCCAACGCGTCGCGTAGCCCTTTGTGCGTGGCGGCTGAAACAGCGTGGGGGCCATTCCTGTTGTCGATCGCTGGGGAGCGTGGGGGAGGGGCAGATGCTGTTTTGACGGTCACCTTGGTGACCTTCAGCCCGATGGACCGGGCCGCGTCGATCAACTGTGCTTCGGCAAGCCGGACCTTGGCGTGCCACACGGGAGATTCGACGAGAAGAACGAGGTGCTCGCCGTTTACATTCGCCAGCCGGCAACGGGTGGCCAGTGCAGGCGGCAAATGGGGGCGCAATTGACGGTCCAGCGCGTCGAGCCACAGGGCACGACGCAGCGGGTTACCGGCTTTGTCCGCCATGACCGCATCCAGCGCCGGCTTCGGCGTGGATGGGGAACGGGCACTGGATTTCGGCTCAGACATGAAAACTCACTGATGGCATTCAAAAAGATCGTAATCAAAACGCGTGAAGGACAGGCCAAGACGCCGCTGGCGCGTTTGCGTTTCTACTTCGAAGATTCCCCCCGTGCCCTGCTGGGCAGTGTGCTGGGGGTGGGCTGCCTGATCGGCTTCGGTGCCGGTATCGGTGGCAGCATGTTCAACGATTCCCGGCTCCACGCCAAGGTCGCACAGCAGGAACGCGAACTGGCGCAGGCCCAGAAGGACGCTCAGACCCAGGTCAACGCGCTGGCTGCGCGGATGGGCGAGCTGCAGGCGCAGGCCACCCGTCTCAATGCCCTGGGCGAACGACTCACCCAGATGGGCAAACTGGAGGACGGCGAATTCGACTTCAACGAGACCCCCGGCCTCGGTGAAGGCGAGCCCGGGCCGACCCAGGACATCCCGGTCAGCGCGGTCAACGCCGACTTACAGGTGCTGGAGCAGCGCTTCGCTGCTTCAGGCCGCCAGCTGTCGGTGATGGAATCGCTGATGTTCGACCACCAGCTCGAACAGAACGCCGTGCCCTCGCGCATGCCGATCCGCAATACCTACATCACCTCCAACTTCGGCACCCGCAGCGATCCGTTCGGTCGCGGTGCGGCCACCCACAAGGGCATGGATTTCCACGCCAAGGTCGGTGACCCGGTGATGTCGGTGGCCGACGGCGTGGTCAGCTTCGCCGGCGTGAAGGGCGGGTACGGCAACGTGGTCGATGTGGACCATGGCAACGGCTACGTGACCCGCTATGCGCACAATTCGCGCCTGGTGGTGAAGCCGGGCGACCTGGTCCGGGCCGGCCAGGAAGTGGCCAAGGCCGGTTCCACGGGCCGTTCCACCGGTGCCCACGTGCACTTCGAGGTCTGGGAACGCGGCCAGGTGGTCAATCCGCGCAAGTTCCTCGGTGATGGCGGCAACACCCCGGTCGGCCGCGTTTCGCGGGGCTGATCACGGTAACGAACTTGAACGGGGGTGCTTGAAACGCCGGACCCCCGTCCCAAGCTACAATGGGTGTTGCCATAGACAGGGCGCAGTGCGCCCTGTTTCGTTTGCGGCGTGCGCATCCCCCGGGGAAAGCGCCGCCGTTGGGGCGTCTCATTCCAACCGGTTCCTTCAATGATCAACAGCCTGCTTACCCGCGTCTTCGGCAGTCGTAATGAACGACAGCTGCGCCAGCTCAACCGCATCGTCGCCAAGATCAATGCGTTGGAGCCGGAAATCGAAAAGCTCTCCGACGAGCAGCTCAAGGCCAAGACCCCGGAGTTCAAGCAGCGCATCGCTGACGGTGAGGCCCTGGACAAGGTGCTGCCCGAAGCGTTCGCGGTCTGCCGTGAAGCCAGCCGCCGCGTGCTGGGCATGCGCCATTACGACGTGCAGCTGATCGGCGGCATGGTCCTGCACCTGGGCAAGATCGCCGAAATGCGGACCGGTGAAGGCAAGACCCTGGTCGCCACGCTGCCGGTGTACCTCAATGCGCTGGAAGGCAAGGGCGTCCACGTGGTCACCGTGAACGACTACCTGGCCCGCCGTGACTCGGCGCAGATGGGCAAGCTCTACAACTGGCTGGGCATGAGCGTGGGCGTGGTCTACCCGGGCATGCCGCACGGTGACAAGCGCGAGGCCTATGCCAGCGACATCACCTACGGCACCAACAACGAATTCGGCTTCGATTACCTGCGCGACAACATGGCGCTGTCCCGTGCGGACCGCTACCAGCGCGGCCTGCACTACGCGATCGTCGATGAGGTCGACTCGATCCTGATCGATGAAGCCCGTACCCCGCTGATCATTTCCGGCCCGGCCGATGATTCCCCGGAGCTGTACATCCGCGTCAACCGCGTCGTCCCGCACCTGATCAAGCAGGAGGCCGAGGAAGGCGAGGGCGATTTCTGGGTCGACGAGAAGGGCAAGCAGGTCCATCTGTCCGAAGCGGGCATGGAGCATGCCGAGGCGCTGCTGGTCGAAGCCGGCATCCTCAATGCCGAGACCGAAGGCCTGTACGCCGCGCAGAACCTGACCGTGGTGCATCACCTCAATGCCGCACTGCGCGCGCATGCCATCTACCAGCGCGACGTGGATTACATCGTGCGCGATGGCGAAGTGGTGATCGTCGATGAATTCACCGGCCGTACCCTGGCCGGCCGCCGCTGGTCCGATGGCCTGCACCAGGCGGTGGAAGCGAAGGAAGGCGTGCCGGTCCAGCGCGAGAACCAGACCCTGGCGAGCATCACCTTCCAGAACCTGTTCCGCATGTACAAGAAGCTGTCCGGCATGACCGGTACGGCCGATACGGAAGCCTACGAATTCCAGAGCATCTACAACCTGGAAGTGGTGGTGATCCCGACCAACCGCCCGACCATCCGCAAGGACGGTTCGGACCAGGTGTTCCTCAACCGCAACGGCAAGTTCAACGCGGTGCTGGCCGATATCCAGGCCTGCAACGAGCGTGGCCAGCCGGTGCTGGTGGGCACGACCTCGATCGAGACCTCGGAAATGCTGTCCGAGCATCTGCGCAAGGCCGGCGTGCACCACGAAGTGCTCAACGCCAAGCAGCATGACCGCGAAGCGACCATCATCGCCAACGCCGGCATGCCGGGCGCGGTGACCATCGCGACCAACATGGCCGGCCGTGGTACCGACATCGTGCTGGGTGGTTCGCTGGAAGCGCAGCTGCATGAGCTGGGCGAAGACGCGACGCCGGAACAGCGTGCCCAGGTCAAGGCCGAGTGGCAGGTCCGCCACGACGCGGTCAAGGCCGCCGGTGGCCTGCACATCGTCGGCACCGAGCGCCATGAATCGCGCCGTATCGACAACCAGCTGCGTGGCCGTTCGGGCCGCCAGGGCGATCCGGGTTCGTCCCGCTTCTACCTGTCGCTGGAAGACAACCTGATGCGCATCTTCGCCTCGGACTGGGTCCAGAAGGCGATGCGCATGATGGGCATGAAGGAAGACGACGTCATCGAGGATCGCCTGGTCAGCCGGCAGATCGAGAAGGCGCAGCGCAAGGTCGAAGCGCACAACTTCGACATCCGCAAGAACCTGCTGGACTTCGACGACGTCAACAACGATCAGCGCAAGGTGATCTACAGCCAGCGCGATGAGCTGCTGGATGCGGAGTCGGTGAAGGACAACGTGGATGGCATCCGCGGCGACGTGATCTTCGACGTGGTGGCGCGTTTCGTGCCGCCGAACTCGATCGACGAGCAGTGGGACTTGCAGGGCCTGGAAGCGACGCTGGCCTCGGACTTCGGCATCGACATGTCGCTGACCGAACTGGTCAAGGCACACGAGGAGCTGGACGCCGAGGGCATCGCCGAGAAGGTGCAGGCCAAGGTCGACGAGCATTTCGCGGCGAAGGAAGCCGGCGTGGGCGACGAGACCATGCGCGCGCTGGAGAAGCACGTGATGCTGACCGTGCTGGACCAGAGCTGGAAGGAGCACCTGGCGCGCATGGATTACCTGCGCCAGGGCATCTACCTGCGCGGTTACGCGCAGAAGCAGCCGAAGCAGGAATACAAGAAGGAAGCGTTCGAGCTGTTCTCGGAGATGCTGGAGAACGTGAAGCGCGAAGTGGTGACGTTGCTGGCACGCGTGCGCATCCGCAGCGAAGAGGAAGTGGCGGCGCTGGAGCAGGCCGAGCGCCAGCAGGCGGAGGCGCGTCTGCTGCAGTCGCAGTTCCAGCACCAGGACGCCGGCAGCTACAGTGCGGACGAAGAGGCGGCAGAGGTGGAGGCGGCGCAGCATGGCGTGCCGCAGGTCACCCGCGACGAGCCGAAGGTCGGCCGCAATGATCCGTGCCCGTGCGGCAGCGGCAAGAAGTACAAGCATTGCCATGGTCAGCTGAGCTGATCGGTTGATCGGCTGATTGGACGTGCTGAAGAAGCCCCGCCTTGTGCGGGGCTTTTTTTGGTTCTTCTTCCCTCTGCATGGAAGACATGTGGGGCGTTCTGACCTTCTCCAGGGGCGGCGGTCGATGGGTCGGGCGCTGGGGCGCGATGCCGTTGTCGGCGACGCCCCCGGTGCCGGCCTGCGGCCGTCCCCTCCTCCTTGATTTCGCCCACAAGGGCATCGCGCCCCACGTATCGAGACTACTGGCGCCCAATAGCAAGGTCCGCTTTTCCGCACTCCTACCGCGCGCGAGCCCCGCAGCGGCCGGCAGGCTCCTGGGCAAAATCAAGGAGGAGGCCGTCGCCATCAGGCGGCGGCCGGGGGACATTTGCCGAGGGGCCTGCGGGTCGCTGCGGGGCCCTTACGCTCGCGGCAGCCCCAAGCGGAGACGCCACCCGATCCACACCGCGCCTGGACGACCAACCGGCGGGGCATTGCGTCACGTGCCCCGGTTTGGGCATCCTCCGGGTATGTCATCTCCCCTTCGTTCGATCCATGTCGTGGCCGGCGTCATCACCGACGCCCGCGGCCGCATCCTGCTCAACCGTCGTACCGAGAACCGCGATATGGCTGGCCTGTGGGAGTTCCCGGGTGGCAAGCGGGAGCCCGGCGAGACCTCGGAGGAGGCGCTGGTGCGGGAGCTGCGCGAGGAGCTGGGGATCGAGGCCGAGGTCGGTGAGTGGATCATGGACGTGCCGCAGATCTATCCGGACAAGCGACTCCGGCTGGAGGTGCGTCGCATCCAGGGCTGGAAAGGGTCGCCGCGCGGCCGTGAGGGCCAGGCGATCACCTGGGTGGCGCCGGACAAGCTGCACCGGTATTCGATGCCGCCGGCGGACCTGCCGGTGGTCGCGGCGTTGCGGCAGCCGGACCGGTACCTGATCACCCCCGAGCTGGAGGGCGAGGAGGACAGCGTCCACCAGGCCTGGCTGGGGCGGCTGGCGCAGGCGCTGGAAAGTGGCGTGCGCCGGGTACAGCTGCGCACGCCGTCCAGCCCGGCGCGGGTGGCGCTGGCCGAGCGCGTGATCCAGCAGCATGGACCGCGCACCCAGTGGCTGCTGAACCGGGACATCGACCTGGCCGGACGGCTGGGCGTCGGGGTGCATCTGGGCAGTGAGCAGCTGCTGGCGCTGGATGAGCGGCCGCTCCCGGCCGGTCAGCTGGTGGCGGCGTCGTGCCACGATCTGGCGCAGCTACAGGCGGCGCAGCGGCTGGGCTGTGATTTCGCGGTGCTGGGGCCGGTGCAGGCGACGGCCAGCCACCCGGACGCCACGCCGCTGGGCTGGGAGGCCTTCGAGTCGCTGCGTGAACAGGTGTCGTTGCCGCTGTACGCGCTGGGCGGAATGGCCCCCGGCGATATCGGCGAGGCGCGCCGGCATGGCGCGCAGGGCATCGCGGCGATCCGGTCGCTGTGGCCGGCTACAGCGTGATCCAGAAGCAGCCGTACTGACGGCGCAGGCCGAATACCGTGCGGGCCGGGGTGGCCGTGTTGCCGAGGGTCTGTTCAATGCGCAGGCCGATCGGCCGCGGTCGTGCCGGTGCCTCCGTCGTGCCCACGGCGAAGAGCCCGGGGTCGAGCGGCACCGGGGCGGCATCCGGGTAGACCGGGGCGATGTCGACCAAGGGGCGCTGCACGACGGATTCCAGCCGCCCGATGATCTGGTTCGCGGTGGCGTTGGAGACGTTGCTCCAGAGGTAGATCGAGGACAGCCGGTTGACGTCCTGTGCCCTGACCGCATCGCGGATCTGCCCGGTCAGTTCACTGAGCCGGCGCGCGCAGCCGGCGCGGTAGATGCCGGTGTTGCCCACGCTGGCCGTGCGCGCGGGAAGCCGCGAGGTCGCGCCCAGTGCATCGCAGCGGCGGTCGGTGAAGACGGTCTCGCCCTGTGCGGTGGTGCAGCGGTTCACGCGCTGCGCTGCCTGCGCCAGCGCAGGCGGCGAGGGCAGGCACAGCGCACACAGCAGGAGCCACACGAGCGGTTTCATCGCAGCAGCGTAGCGGCGCGCGCGTTATCTGCAAGCGATGCGTCGCAGGCTCAGCTGCGCAGGAGTTTCAGCACCTGGGTGGTCGGTTTGGCCAGGTTGAGGGTGTAGAAGTGCAGGCCGGGCGCGCCGCCGGCGACCAGCCGTTCGCACAGGCTGGCCACCACCTCGGCACCGAATGCGCGCACCGATTCGGCATCGTCACCGTAGGCCTGCATGCGTTTGCCGATCCAGCGCGGAATCTCTGCGCCGCACTGCTCGGAGAAGCGCCGCAGCTGGCTGAAATTGGAGATCGGCATGATGCCCGGCACGATCGGCACGGTGACGCCCAGCTTGCGCACCGCGTCGACGAAGTGGAAGTAGGCGTCGGCGTTGAAGAAGTACTGGGTGATCGCCGCATCGGCGCCGGCGTCGATCTTGGTCTTGAAGTGCTTCAGGTCCAGCAGCGCGTCGTTGGCCTGCGGATGGGTCTCCGGATACGCGCCCACTTCGATCCGGAACGCATCGCCGTGCTCGGCACGGATGAAGCTGATCAGTTCGGAGGCATAGCGCAGGTCGCCGGGATGGCCCATGCCGGAGGGCAGGTCACCGCGCAGGGCGACGATGCGGCGGCACCCGATCGCGCGGTACAGTTTGAGCAGTTCGCGGATCTCCTCGCGGCTGCCACCGACGCAGGACAGGTGCGGAGCCGCATCGAAGCCATGGTGCTGCTTGAGGTGACGGACGGTCTCGGAGGTGTAGCTGAGCGTCGAGCCGCCGGCACCGAACGTACAGGACACATATTCCGGCGCGAACACCTTGAGCTTGGCCGCGGTCCGGTCCAGCTGGGCACGCTGCTCGTCGGTCTTGGGCGGATAGAACTCGAAGCTGATGGCGGTCATGGGCGGGGCGCGTCGGCGGGTGTGGGTGAATCATATCTCTTCATCGCGATGAATGTGAAGTGCGTGGCATGTCGTCTGCACATGGCGCCGGGTACAGTGACCGTGAACTTCAACGGAGCACGGCCATGCAGATTCTCGTCACCGGTGGCACCGGCTTCATCGGACGCCGGCTGTGCACGCGCCTGCTGGCCGACGGCCACGATCCGATCGTCCTGACCCGCCGCCCTGGCCATGACCCGCAGCCGGGCGTACGCAGCGTTGCGGCGCTGGAGGAGGTCGGCCCCGTCCAGGCCGTGGTCAATCTGGCGGGCGAACCATTGATGGACGGCCGTTGGACCGATGCGCGCAAGCAGGCGCTGCGCGAGTCCCGGATCGGCACCACACAGGCGCTGCTGGCGTGGATGGCCGCGCTGCCCGAGCGCCCCAGGGTGCTGGTGTCCGGCTCGGCGATCGGCTGGTACGGTCCGCGCGACAGCGCACCGCTGGACGAGACCGCCTCGCCCGGCCATGACTTCGCGGCGATGCTGTGCCGGCAGTGGGAAGCCGAGGCGCTCAAGGCCGAGGATCTGGGCGTGCGCACCTGCGTGCTGCGGACCGGGATCGTGCTCGAACGCGAGGGCGGCGCGCTGCTGAAGATGCTGCCACCGTTCCGCATGGGGCTCGGCGGGCCGATGGGCGATGGCCGGCAGTGGATGAGCTGGATCCATCGCGAGGACCTGGTCGGGATGATCCTGTGGCTGCTCACCCGCGAGCAGTCGCGCGGCGCCTATAACGGTACCGCGCCGGGCACGGTCACCAACCGCACCTTCGCCACCACGCTGGGCGAGGTGCTGCACCGCCCCGCGCGGCTGACCACCCCGGCGTTCGCCTTGAAGCTGGGCTTCGGGGAAATGGCCGGGTTGCTGCTGACCGGACAGAACGTACAGCCGGCGCACGCCTTGGCAGAGGGCTTTGCGTTCCAGTATCCGACGCTGCCGGAGGCGCTGCAGGCGATCATGGGCGCGCCGGAACGCTGAGGCGCGGATGTTCATCCGCCTCACTCGACCGCTCATCGCCTGTCCACGGCCGCTGCTCATCTAATTACCCCCGCCGACTCGACCCGCGCCAGTCTCCCTGCTCACCCAGCAGGAGCCTGCCATGTCGACCGTCCGCCACCGCCGTATCCACTCCCTCGCGCCGTTGGCCGCGCTTGCCCTCACCGCATGGGCCACGCTGGTCAGCCCGGCTCACGCGGCGACCGAGCGCTTTCAGGATCTGCAGGTCGAGGTGATCGGCAGCGGCCGGCCGGTGCTGATGATCCCGGGCCTGAACAGCGGTGCCGAGGTCTGGCGCGAGACCTGCGCCGCGCTGCAGCCGCAGGTGCAATGCCATCTGATCCAGCTCCCGGGCTTTGCCGGCGCGCCCGCCGTGGCCAGCGATGATTTCCTGAGCGCCATGCGTGACCGCCTGCTGGCCTACAGCGCGGACCGCAAGCTCGATCATCCGGCCGTGATCGGCCACAGCCTCGGGGGTGTGCTGGCGCTGCAGATGGCGATCGCGGCGCCACGGAAGATCGGGCCACTGGTGATCGTCGATGCCCTGCCGTACTTCGGCGCGGTCCAGAATCCGGCGGCAACGCCTGCCACGCTCACCCCGATCGCCGAGCAGATGCGGGCCGGCATGCTCGCTGCCGACGCCACGCAGTACGCGGCGCAGACCGATGCCGCGGTCGCCAACATGGCGCACGCCCCCGGGCACGTCGCGACCTTGAAGCAATGGGGACGCGACAGTGACCGCGCCACCACCGCCAACGCGATGTACTCGATGACCATGACCGACCTGCGCCAGCCGATCGCCGGCATCACCACGCCGGTGCTGGTGCTGGGCGCGTGGGCCGCCTATCAGCCGTTCGGTGCGACCGAAGCCAGCACGCGGCAGGTGTTTGCGACCCAGTACGCCGCGCTGCCCGGCGTGCGGATCGAGATGAGTCGGGCCGGCTACCATTTCCTGATGTGGGATGATCCCCGCTGGCTGCAGACGCAGATCCGGGGCTTCCTTGATCTGCCTGCAGCGCCCTGACCGGTAGCAGCGTGGAGACGATGAGCGAGAAGCGGACAGCACGCGATACCGGTTTCTGGTGGGCGAATGCGGGTCTATGGTCCGGCTACCTGGGCTGGAGCCTCGGCATGGGCATCGCTTACCTCGGCAACTGGTCCGGCGGGACGCTGATCTACGTGATGGTCGCGCTGGGTCTGTTCGCCGGCAGTGCGCTGATCCGCGCCTTGGCACTTCGTCATGCGTGGCTGCAGCGCGATCTGCTCGGGCTGACGTGGCGGATGACGCTGGCCGTGGTGATCGTCGCGGCCGCCATCCAGCTCGCTACCGCAGCTGTCCTGTTACCCGCGGTGGCCTGGGATTGGGTGAAGCTGCCGGGGCAACGCGCTCTTTACAGCCCGATCGACACGTTCAACTATTGGCTTAGAACCGCCATCGTGCTGGGCGTGTGGTGCGCGCTGTGGACCGGCCGCCGCGCGCTGCAGCGTGCGCGGCACAGCGAGATGGCGCAGCTGCGCGCCGAAGCGCAGCGGGCGACGCTGGAGCATCAGGCGCTGCGTGCGCGGCTCAATCCCCACTTCGTGTTCAATGCGCTCAACAACCTGCGTGCGCTGATCAACGAAGATCCGGCACGGGCACGTGACATGGTCACCCATCTGTCCAGCACGCTGCGCCATGCTCTGGTGCATACCGATGGCGGCTGGGTCACCTTGGCCGAGGAGTGGCGCGTGGTGCAGGACTACCTGGCGGTGGAGTCGATCCATTACGAAGACCGCCTGCGGGTGCACACCGACATCGAGCCGGCCGCGCTGTCCGCACGGCTGCCACCGATGGCGCTGCAGCTGCTGGTGGAGAACGCGATCAAGCACGGCATCGCGGTCCATCCCGGCGGTGGCGAGCTGCATCTCCGCGCGTACCTCGAGGGCGGCCGGCTGCGGGTGGAGGTGGACAATCCCGCCGCGCACGACGCCGGCAGCGAAGGGCACGGCATCGGGCTGGCCTACCTGCGCGCGCAGATAGGCATCGATGCGGTGCCATCACCCTCCGGTCGGGGCACGTTCCTGCTGGAGCGTCAGGGCGAGCGCATGCTGGCCCGGTTGGAGGTGCAGCAATGAGTGCTTCACTGCGCGTGTTGATCGTGGACGATGCGCGGCTGGCGCGCCGCGAGCTGCGCACCCTGCTGGCGGCGATCCCGTGGGTGGAGTGTGTCGGCGAGGCCGACGACGTGCCCGCGGCACGCGAGGCCATCCTGCGCGAGCAGCCCGACCTGGTCCTGCTCGATGTGCAGATGCCCTCGGGCGAAGGCTTCGACGTGCTCGACGGACTGGAGACGGTGCCGATGGTGGTGTTCGTCACGGCCTACGACCAGTACGCGGTGCGCGCCTTCGAAACCAACGCGCTCGACTACCTGGTCAAGCCGGTGGAAGCAGGCCGCCTGCAGGCGGCGCTGGAACGCGGTCGGGAGCGCCTCACGGCGCCGGCCGCCCCCGCTGCGACGGACAGTGTTCGCGATGCGCTGGGCGCCGACGATCAGGTGTTCCTGCGCGATGGCGAGCGTTGCTGGTTCGTCGCACTGGGCGAAATCCGCAAGGTCCTGGTCGATGGCAACTACGCGCGGCTGTGGTTCCGCGACCAGAACGCGGTGCTGGCGCGCAGCCTCAGTACGCTGGAAGCGCGGCTGTCGCCGGCGCTGTTCTTCCGCGCCAACCGCAACACGCTGGTCAACCTGCGTCGCGTGCGGGCGATCGAGCCGTCCCTGGGCGATGGCTACGACCTGACCCTGGATGACGGCAGCCAGGTCGAGGTGTCGCGGCGGCAGGCGCGCGAGCTGCGTGAGCGGCTCGCGCTGTAGGGCCCGCGCCGCACGCGTTACCCTGTGCGGGATTTCCATCGCCTGACCGTGCCCATGTCCATCGTCCTTACCGCGTTCGCCCGTCCCCGCCTGTTCCCGCGTGTCCCGCGCGGCAACACCATCCAGGACTGCAGCGCCGAGCAGTTCGAACAGCACCTCAATACGCATGCGCCATTCAAGGTGCTCGATGGCTACGCGCCGTTCTGCAAGCTGCATGTGTATGAGAACTGGACCTCCACGCGTTGCCTGACCGTGCCGATCACCGAGGCCAACCGCCACCAGCTGCGCAGCGGGTATGAGGCGCGCAACCGCGAGGAACTGCCGGTGCTGGTGCGCTGGTTTGAAGGCGTGGAATCGCCGCGTGCGAACTACCTGGTCGTCATCCTGTACAGCGCCGGGCAGTTGGCCAAAGAGGGCTCACCCATCGATGCGGACTGGGGCATCGTCGGCTGCATCTACACCGCCGAACCGGAAGAAGTGCCGATGGCGCCGATCACCATGATGCGCAATGCGCTGGGCGTGGAAGAGGGCGGCTCGGGTGTGCCGCTGGATCGCGAGGCGTATCAGCGCGCGGTGACATTCTGGGACCGCAACGCCAACTGGCGTCCCTAACGCACGCCTCCCCTGTAGAGCCACCCCATGGGTGGCTGCACGCGGACCGGGGCGAACGCAGCCACGCATGGCGTGGCTCTACAGGTCTATGAAGCGTCCGGCTGGATGCCCATGCGCCGGAGCATCGCGGCGAATGCGGCCACGTCCTCCGGCGGAGACGCCGGGGCGATATGCAGCGGCGATGAAATCACGCATGCGTTGGGGTTCCCTCCACGGTGGGAAGCGCCAGTTTCCACTCCCACCACGGGTAGTGGTACTCGCGGTCGGTGGCCAGCCAGTGCGTTGCACAGTCCACGCAGGCGACGGCATGCGCCTCACCCCAGCCATCCTCGGCTTCACCCACGGCATCGATGACCACATGCCCGCGCGTGGCTTCCCGACGCGGATCGAAGAACGGGTAGTGTGGGTAAAGCGCACACAGGCAGCCGGCCCGGTCCCGCCAGAAGCGCAGCCGGCGCAGCGCGAACTGCAGGTGGTGGTTGTTGGCGAACAGGGCGCCACCCAACGCGATGTGCGCGGTGGCGCGCTCGATCCGTTCGATCCACGGCACCAGCGCATCCAGTTCGGCGGGATCCCGAAGTTGGGCGATGGCGCAGGCCGCGCTGTAGATGCGGTCAGGCTCGGACGACAGCAGCGCCTGCAGGTGCTGCGCGCCAGGTCCCTCGGTGGGGGCGACTGAGTCCCGGTTGAAAGGCCAGCGCATCACCGGGCCTTGCCGATGGCGGCACAGCATCCGCCGGTGAGCTGCAGCAGATCGGCCGGTGCCAGCGCCACCTCCAGCCCACGCCTACCCGCACTGACATGCACGGTCGGCAAGGCCTGAGCGCTGGCATCAAGAAAGGTGCGGTGCTTTTTCTTCTGCCCCAGTGGGCTGATCCCCCCGACCAGGTAACCGGTCGCGCGCTGCGCCGCTTCGGCGTTGGCCATCCCGCACTTCCGGCAGCCGGCCGCTGCGGCGAGTGCCTTGAGGTCCAGGGTGCCGCTCACCGGTACGATCGCCACCAGCAGCTCGTGCGTCTCGGTGCTTGCCAGCAGCGTCTTGAACACCTGCGCCGGATCCAGCCCAAGCTGCTGCACTGCCTCGCCACCGTAGGATTCGGCGGCGGCGTCATGGTGATAGGACAGCACGCTGTGCGCGATGCCGGATCTCTTCAGCAGGTTGATGGCCGGGGTCATGGCGGCATCGTAGCGCGGTGCGGACCGGCTGCCTTGACCGAGGCTACTGCGGTCGCTGCGATAATGGCGGCGTTCCCGTCTGGAAAGATTCCATGCGCCTCTCTGGCCAATTCAACGCGCTCAGCTTCGACAGTGATGTGGCGCGCGGACCGTATCCCCCTCAGGGGTTTGTATCGATCGCGGAAGGCGCGCTCGGCAATGGCGATTGTTTCGGGCTGTATTGGCCGTTGGGGCGTGAGGGAGATGCGCCCTTCGTCTGCGAGATGTTCCATGACGAATGGCGTATGGAACTGCGCCATTCCTCGATCCAGGTGTTTTCGCGCTGGCTGGAGCTGAACGAAGGCGAGTATGGCGAGCATGAGGTCGAAGATCCCGGTTCGCCAACCGGGCAGTTGGAGCAGGCGCGCGCGCAGGTGCTGGCAGGGCAGGTCGAGCAGGCGATTGAACTGCTGCGCGCAGCCTGCACCGCGTTCCCGGAGCTTCAGCAGGGCTGGGCGCTGCTGGCAAGCCAGCACATGCGGCAGGGGCAGCGCGATGCGGCGATCGATGCGGCACGTTCGGCCATGCTTGCCAACTGGGCGTTTGGCATTCCCGAGGCCGGCGTGCTGCGCATCCTGCGCGCTGCCCCGGCCAGCACTGACCCGGTGATCGCGTTGGTGCAGCGGATGGGCTTCGCCTTTGGCGGCGCCAAGACCAATCCGGATTACGCGCTGATGCAGGCCTGCATCGATGACTGCTGGGCCGCCGGTGACGCCCTGACGGCGCTGCGACTGTCGCAGAACCGCTGCTACGTGCTTGCTGGCGAAACGGTGTCTTTCCAGGAACGGGAAGGGTTCACGCTGTCGCGCTGGCAAGCCGAATTCGCCGGGCAGTGCCAAGCCGTCCTGAACGACGACCGCAGGTGTTTCGGCCAGGACTGAAGGGCCTTCCGCCACGAAAACGGGCGCCTTTCGGCGCCCGTCTGTTTTCAACGCAACTGGACCGGCATGCCGATCAGTAGCGGTAATGCTCCGGCTTGAACGGACCATCCACCGGCACGCCGATGTAATCGGCCTGTTCCTGGCTCAGGGTGGTCAGCTTCACGCCGATCTTTTCCAGGTGCAGACGCGCGACTTCCTCGTCCAGCTTCTTCGGCAGCAGGTACACCTTCTTCTCGTAGCTGTCCTTGTTCGCCCACAGGTCGATCTGCGCGAGCGTCTGGTTGGCGAACGAGTTGGACATCACGAAGCTCGGGTGGCCGGTGGCGCAGCCCAGGTTGACCAGGCGGCCTTCGGCCAGCAGGAAGATCGCGTTGCCGTTCGGGAAGACGTACTTGTCCACCTGCGGCTTGATGTTGACGTGCTGCACGCCCGGGAAGCCGACCAGCGCATCGACCTGGATCTCGTTGTCGAAGTGGCCGATGTTGCAGACGATGGCCTGGTCCTTCATCGCGCTCAGGTGCTCGATGCGGATGATGTCCTTGTTGCCCGTGGTGGTGACGTACAGGTCGGCACGGCCCAGGGTGGATTCGATCGTGTTGACTTCGAAGCCTTCCATCGCGGCCTGCAGGGCACAGATCGGATCGATCTCGGTGACCACGACGCGCGCGCCGTAAGCACGCAGCGAAGCGGCGCAGCCCTTGCCCACGTCACCGTAGCCGCAGACCACGGCGACCTTGCCGGCGAGCATCACGTCCATCGCGCGCTTCAGGCCATCGGCCAGCGACTCGCGGCAGCCGTACAGGTTGTCGAACTTGCTCTTGGTGACCGAGTCGTTGACGTTGATCGCCGGAATCAGCAGGGTGCCGGCCTGGGCCAGCTGGTACAGGCGGTGCACGCCGGTGGTGGTCTCTTCGGAGACGCCCTTCCAGTCCTTGACCACGCGGCCCCAGTAACCCGGGCGCTCCTTGGCCACGCGCTTGAGCAGGTTCTTGATGACCTGTTCTTCGTGCGAGGCGGCCTTTTCATCGACCCAGGTGCTGCCGTTTTCGAGCTCGTAGCCCTTGTGGATCAGCAGGGTCACGTCGCCGCCATCGTCCACCACCAGTTCCGGACCGGTCAGGGTGCCGTCGGGCAGGGTGAAGGTCAGCGCGTCCAGCGTGCAGTCCCAGTATTCCTCCAGCGACTCGCCCTTCCAGGCGAACACGGGGGTACCGGACGCGGCGATCGCCGCAGCGGCGTGGTCCTGGGTCGAGAAGATGTTGCACGAGGCCCAGCGCACGTCGGCGCCGATGTCCTTCAGGGTCTCGATCAGCACCGCGGTCTGGATGGTCATGTGCAGCGAGCCGGTCACGCGCACGCCCTTCAGCGGCAGGGTGGCGGCGTGCTTGCGGCGGATCGACATCAGGCCCGGCATTTCATGCTCGGCGATGTCCAGCTCCTTGCGGCCCCAATCGGCCAGGGAGATATCGGCAATCTTGTAATCGCCTTCGGTGGAGAAGGTCTTGGCAACAGCGTTCATTCAAAGCTCCGGTGTAATGACGAGTCGGTACTCGTGTTCGCCGGGCGCCGTTGGAACCAATCCTGGCCACCGAGCCTGGCCGCCCCCGGACAAGGTCCGGAACGGTCGCAGCGCCCCTCGGTGGAGGGTCGCCCATTATATCGCGGCCCGCTGCATTGGCATGAATCGGTCCCCGCCCCCAACCATCGGCAGGGGGGCGATCGGCGCCCGGCTGTTAAGGTCGGGAGTTTGTATCAGCATAGGGACGGAACATGACACGCAACCATGGTCGACGCGCACCGCAATGGCGCCATACCTTGATCCTCGGCCTGGCCCTGCTGGCGGTGCCGCCGCTGGCGCTGGCCGCCGCCCCGACCGCCAGGACCCCTGCGCAGGCCGTGGCCGCCCAGGGCGATCAGGGCGGCTACCAGCTGCCGTCGCCGGCCCTGCAGGCCGTGGTCGATGCGCCGCGTGCCCCGACCCTGAGCCTGTCCCCGCGCCGTGACCTGGCCGCGCTGCTGCAGACCCCGCCGCTGCCGTCGATCAACGACGTCGCCCAGCCCGAGCTGAAGCTGGCCGGCCTGCGCATCAACCCGGCCACGCATTCGGCCAGCCGCTTCAGCTTCGCCGACAAGCTGTGGCTGATGAGCGTGGCCGACGGCAAGGAGCGTCAGATCACCGGACTGCCGCAGCCGTTGTCGATCGCCACCTTCGCCTGGTCGCCGGACCAGAAGTACATCGCCTTCAACCAGGTGCACGCCGCCACCGGGACCAATGAGCTGTGGATCGTCGATGTCGACGCCGGTTCGGCGCGCCGCCTGGTCGGTGATCTGAACACGGTGATGGGCGATGGCTACAGCTGGCAGCCCGACAGCCGCGGCCTGCTGGTGATGCAGCAGCTCAAGGGCCAGGGTCCGGCGCCGGCCGCCGGCGGCATTCCGACCGGCCCGGCGATCCAGCAGACCGAGGCCGACGCCGGCGTCCGCACGATCCGCACCTACCAGGACATGCTCAAGAACGAGGCAGACGCGCGCCTGTTCGATTACTACGCCAGCGCGCAGCCGGCCAAGGTCGCGCTCAACGGCGTGACCACGCCGCTGTCCACCGGTGGGGTCTACTGGGATGTCACCCTTTCCCCGGATGGCCGCTACCTGCTGAGCGAGCGCGTCGTGCGCCCGTACTCCTACCTGGTGCCGGCGAGTGCGTTCGCGCGTCGCATCGAAGTGCTGTCAGCCGTGGACGGCAAGCTCGAACACACCGTGGCCAACCTGCCGTTGAAGGAAGGCCTGCCGACCGGCAACGATGCGGTGGCCACCGGCGTGCGCCGGATCGACTGGCGCGCCGATGCGCCGGCGACCCTGGTCTGGGCCGAAGCGCAGGACGGCGGCGACCCGAACCGCGAGGCCAAGGTGCGCGATGCGGTGCTGATGCAGGCCGCCCCCTTCGACACGCCGCCGGTGACGCTGGCGCAGCTGGGCAGCCGCTATGCGGGCATCCAGTGGGGCCGTGGCGATCTGGCCCTGCTCAACGAGTCGTGGTGGAAGAACCGCGAGGTCAAGCAGTGGCGGATCGCACCGGATCAGCCGGAGAAGGCGGCCGAGCTGCTGTCGGCGCGTTCCTCGCAGGACCGCTACAACGACCCGGGCCGCCCCGGCCTGGTGCGCGACGTCAACGGTCGCTCGCGCCTGCAGGTCAGTGCCGATGGCCGCAGCATCTTCCTGTACGGGCTGGGGGCCTCGCCGGAAGGCGACCGTCCGTTCGTGGATCGCTTCGATCTGGACAGCAAGCAGACCACGCGCCTGTTCCACTCCCAGGCCCCGTCCTATGCCGCGCCGGTGGCACTGCTCGACCAGGAAGGCACCTCGCTGCTGTTGACGCGTGAATCGCCCGATGAGCCGGCCAACTTCTACGTGCAGTCGCTGGCCGATGCCACCGCGGCGCCGACGGCGTTGACCCACTTCCAGCACCCGCTGCCGCAGCTGCGTGGGGTGAGCAAGGAGCAGATCCGCTACAAGCGCAACGATGGCGTCGACCTGACCGCCACGCTGATGCTGCCGCCGGGCTACAACGCGAAGAAGGACGGTCCGCTGCCGTTGCTGATGTGGGCTTACCCGGGCGAGTTCAAGACCGCCGAAGCCGCCAGCCAGGTGACTGACTCGCCGTACCGTTTCAACGCGATCAGCTACTGGGGCCCGCAGGCGTTCCTGGCCAAGGGCTACGCGGTGCTGGTCAGCCCGTCGATGCCGATCATCGGCGAGGGCGACAAGGAACCGAACGACACCTACCTGCCGCAGCTGATCGCCAACGCCGAGGCGGCCGTGAACGAAGTGGTGCGGCGTGGCGTGACCGATCGTGAGCACATCGCGATCGGCGGCCATTCCTATGGGGCGTTCATGACCGCCAACCTGCTCGCGCACACCCGCCTGTTCAAGGCCGGCATCGCCCGCAGCGGCGCGTACAACCGCACGCTGACCCCGTTCGGCTTCCAGGCCGAAGAGCGCAACTACTGGCAGGCGCAGGACGTCTACCAGAAGATGTCGCCGTTCAACTACGCCGACAGGATCAAGGACCCGATCCTCTTCATCCACGGCGTGGACGACAACAACTCCGGCACGTTCCCGATCCAGAGCGAGCGCATGTTCGCCGCGGTGAAGGGGCTGGGCGGCACCTCGCGGCTGGTGATGCTACCGAACGAATCGCATGCCTACCGCGCGCGCGAATCGATCATGACCATGCTGGCGGAAAGCGAGCGCTGGCTGGAGCAGACCGTGGGCGAGGGCAAGCCGGTCAAGAAGAAACGCTGACCACACCCGGCCGGTCCCGCCGCGGCGGGACCGGCTACGAGCCGATGCAGATCATGATCGTGGATGCCGACCGGTTGGCATCCACGGAAAATGACGGATGGGTACCGGCCGTTGGCCGGTACCAGAAATGATCGGCACCTGCCGGCCAGCGGCCGGCACTACCAGATGTAACTATTTGCGCGACGCAGCAACGACCCCAATGTGGGGTAGGCTTGAGCGGATTCCGTTCCCGAGGCCAGTGCGTCGCAGATGAACGAGTACCGTAGCAGCATCGTTTTTGCCACTCCCGATATTCCCCTGCGTGACGATGTACGCCGACTCGGCGCACTGGTCGGCGACCTGCTCGCCGAGCAGGTCTCCACGCAGTTTTTCGATGATGTGGAACAGGTGCGCACGCGCGCCATTGCCCGCCGCGAAAGCGACGCCCCCCTGTCCGATCTCAACGATGCACTGACCGGCCTGCCGCCGGCGCGCGCCGAAGCGATGGTGCGTGCGTTCAGTACCTATTTCCAGGTGGTGAACATCGCCGAGCGCGTGCATCGCATCCGGCGCCGACGCGACTACCAGCGCGCCGGTACCGCCACGCCGCAGCCGGATGGCCTGCAGGATGCACTGGTCAATCTCAAGGCGCAGGGCGTGACCCTGGCCGAGCTTGCCGAGTGGCTGCCGCGCATCGACATCGAGCCGGTGTTCACCGCGCATCCGACCGAAGCGGTCCGCCGTGCGCTGCTGGAAAAAGAGCAGTTGATGGTGGCCAGCCTGGTCGACAACCTCGACGGCCAGCGCACGCCGGGTGAAGCCGCCGCCGATGCCGCGCGCTTCCGCATGGCGCTGACCGCCTCGTGGCAGACCACCGATTCTTCGCCGGTGCGCCCGACCGTGGAAGACGAGCGCGAACACGTCGGCTTCTATCTGGTGCAGGTGCTGTACCGGGTGATCCCGGTGCTCTACGAATCGCTGCAGCAGGCGCTGCTGGATACGTATGGCGAAGAACTGCCGCTGCCACGCCTGCTGCGCTTCGGCACGTGGGTGGGCGGCGACATGGACGGCAATCCGAACGTGGATGCCGGCACCATCCGCAACACGCTCGATGCCCAGCGCCAGGCCGTGCTCGGCCGCTACCAGAAAGACCTGCTGCAGCTGGCCAGCCTGCTCAGCCAGTCCACCGAACGGGTGGCGGTCAGCGATGAACTGCAGGCCCGCGTCGACCATTACAAGGCATTGCTGCCCAAGGTCACCTCGCGGCCGCGGCATGCCGACATGCCCTATCGCCTGCTCAACGACCGCATGCGTGCACGTGTGCAGGCGACGATGGAGGATGCGGACGGTGCGTATGCATCGCCCCAGGAACTGACCGACGACATCGAGCTGATCCTGCGCAGCCTGCACGACAACAAGGGTGACCACGCCGGCGGCTTCGCGGTGCGCCGCCTGCTGTGGCGGGTACGCACCTTCGGTTTCCACCTGGCGCGGTTGGATGTGCGCCAGGAATCCAGCGTGCATGGCCGCGCGCTGGCCAGTGTGCTGGATGGGCAGGACGCCTGGGACGCCGCCGATGCGGTTACCCGCGCGGCGCGCCTGGCCCCGTTCGCCAGTGGCGAGCAGGCACTGCCGGCGAGCAGCGAAGAGGGCGGGCAACGCCTGGATGCGGTGTTCGCGGCATTGGCCGATGCACGCCACCGGCACGGTGCCGACGCGCTGGGCAGCTACATCATCTCGATGGCGCATGACCGCAGCGATGTGCTCGCCGTGCTCGCGCTGGCGCGCCGCGGTGGCCTGGTGGATGACGCCGGCGCGGTGCCGCTCGACATCGCCCCGCTGTTTGAGACGGTGGACGATCTCAAGCGCGGCACCGATACCCTGCGTGATCTGCTCGCCGATCCGGTCTACCGCACGCACCTGGCGTCACGTGGCGATGTGCAGATGGTGATGCTCGGCTATTCGGACAGTGGCAAGGATGGTGGTATCGCGGCCTCGCGCTGGGGCCTGCAGCGCGCCCAGGTGGAACTGCTGGACGTCGCCGCCGAGAACGACATCCGGCTGACCTTCTTCCACGGCCGTGGCGGCTCGATCAGCCGCGGTGGCGGCAAGACCACGCACGCCGTGGATGCCTCGCCGCGCGGCAGCATCGATGGCCGCCTGCGCGTGACCGAACAGGGCGAAGTGATCCACCGCAAGTACGGCATCCGCGCGCTGGCGCTGCGTTCGCTGGAGCAGTCCACCGGTGCGGTGCTGCGCTCGAGCCTGCGCCCGCGCGCAGCGGAACCGCGCGAGGACCAGTGGCGCCCGGTGATGGACCTGATCGCGCAGAAGAGTGCGGAGGCGTACCGCGCCTTCGTCGGCCAGAAAGACTTCATGCAGTACTTCCGCCTGGCCACGCCGATCGACGTGATCGAGCGGATGACCTTGGGCTCACGCCCCTCGCGCCGTCTGGGCGAGGATGCCGCACTGACCAACCTGCGCGCGATTCCGTGGGTGTTCGCCTGGAGCCAGGCGCGTGCCGTGATCCCGGGTTGGTATGGGGTCGGCAGTGGCCTGCAGGCGGCGATCGACGCTGGCCACGAAGACATCCTGAAAGAGATGGCGCGCGACTGGCCGTTCTTCAGCACCTTCCTGGACGACATCGCGATGGTGCTGTCCAAGGGCGACCTGACCATCGCCGAGCAGTTCTCGCAGCTGTCTGGTGCGTTGCATGGCCGCTTCTTCCCGCAGATCCGGGGTGAACTCGACCTGACCTCGCAGTGGATCCTCGCGCTGACCGGGCAGGACGAGCTGCTCCAGCACGATCAGCGCCTGGCGCTGTCGATCCGGCTGCGCAACCCCTACATCGATCCGATCAGCGTGCTGCAGGTGGACCTGCTGCGGCGCTGGCGCGACAGCGGGGGCGAAGACGATGACGTGCTGCGTGCGCTGGTGGCCTGCGTGAATGGTGTCTCGCAGGGCGTACAGAACACCGGGTAACCCATGACCGGTAGGCCATGACCGTTGGTTATGGCACATCGCTACCGGGTAGGCCATGACCGTTGGTCATGGCACATCGCCCGGCGCAGGCGGATTGGACGCCAGCAGCTCCAGGTGGCGCTGCTCCATCTCCTCGCGCAGCTGGCGGCGGATCAACGCGGCGGCATGCCGGCGGCGTTCGTCGCTGGTGTCCGGTTGCAGCGGCGGTACCGGCGTGGGCTTGCCGTCCTCGTCCACCGCGACCATGGTGAAGAAGCAGCTGTTGGCATGGCGCACGCTGCGCTTGAGGATGTCTTCGGCCACCACCTTGACCCCGATCTCCATCGAGGAGGTGCCGGTGTAGTTCACCGAGGCCAGGAAGGTGACCAGCTCGCCGACCGCGATCGGCTGGCGGAACATCACCTGGTCCACCGAGAGGGTGACCACGTAGCTGCCGGCATAGCGGCTCGCACAGGCGTAGGCGACCTGGTCGAGCAGGCGCAGCACCGCACCGCCGTGCACCTTGCCGGAGAAATTGGCCATGTCCGGCGACATCAGCACGGTCATGGACAGCTGGTTGGATTTGAATTCGGGCATGGGCCGATTGTAGCGGCCGATCGGAGGCCCGGTAGTGCCGGCCGCTGGCCGACAGCCAGGCAGATCCTGCCGGACGTCACGAGGTTGCCGGCCAGAGGCCGGCACGACCCACAACGTGAAAGGGCCGCTTTCGCGGCCCGTCGGCTTTCTCATCATTGCCGCGCTGCGCGCGGCCAGCCGGGCATGGCCCGGCTCTACCCATAAGAAAATGGGCCGCTTGCGCGGCCCATTTGTCTTACTTCAGCTTCGCATCCGCGCGCAGGGCGGCGGCGCGATCGGTCTTCTCCCAGGAGAAGGCGGTCGCGTTGACCTGTTCGCCAGCACCGTTGGTGTAGCTGAACTCCTTGGCCTTGCGGCCGAAGTGGCCGTAGGCGGCGGTCTGCTGGTACATCGGGTGGATCAGGTCCAGCATCTGGATGATGCCGTACGGGCGCAGGTCGAAATGCTTGCGGATCAGCTTTTCGATCTTGTCATCGCTGATCTTGCCGGTGCCGAAGGTGGTGACCGAGATCGAGGTCGGCTCGGCCACGCCGATGGCGTAGGAGACCTGCACTTCGCAACGGTCGGCCAGGCCGGCGGCAACGACGTTCTTGGCGACGTAACGGGCAGCGTAGGCGGCCGAACGGTCGACCTTGGACGGATCCTTGCCCGAGAACGCACCACCACCGTGACGGGCCCAGCCGCCGTAGGTGTCGACGATGATCTTGCGGCCGGTCAGGCCACAGTCGCCCACCGGGCCGCCGATCTCGAACTTGCCGGTTGGGTTGATGTGGAACTTGGTGCCCTTGTGCAGCCACTTGGCCGGCAGCACCGGCTTGATGATCTCTTCGCGGACGGCCTCGATGAGGTCCTTCTGCTTCACGCCCGGGGCGTGCTGGGTCGACAGCACCACCGCGTCGATGGCCGAGACGGCGCCGTTTTCATAGCGCAGGGTGACCTGGCTCTTGGCGTCCGGGCGCAGCCAGGACAGCGGCGAGTTCTTCTTCTTGCGGATCTTGGCCTGCTGCTCGACCAGGCGGTGCGACAGGTGGATCGCGGCCGGCATGTAGCTGTCGGTCTCGTTGGTGGCATAGCCGAACATCAGGCCCTGGTCGCCAGCGCCCATTTCTTCGGGCTTCTTGCGGTCCACGCCCTGGGCGATGTGCGGCGACTGCTTGCCGATCAGGTTCAGCACGCCGCAGGTCGCGCCGTCGAAACCGACGTCGGAGCTGTCGTAGCCGATGTCCAGGATCACCTTGCGGGTCAAGGCTTCCAGGTCGATCCAGGCGCTGGTGGTGATTTCACCGGCGACGATCGCCACGCCAGTCTTGACCATGGTTTCGCAGGCCACGCGCGCACGCTTGTCCTGGGTCAGGATCGCGTCCAGCACCGCATCGGAGATCTGGTCGGCAATCTTGTCCGGATGGCCTTCGGAGACCGATTCGGAGGTGAACAGGTAGCTGGACATCAGGCGTAATATCCTTTGATTCGGATGGAAAGATGGGCGCGAATGATACACGGCAAGTCGCGCGCTTGCATTGTGCGCCAGCGCGGGTTGCCCGTGGTTAAGCCCGTGTGCCCGTCGCAGGGCCCGGTGTGACGGGATTGAGGGCCAGCGTCACCGCCCAGTGTTCCACCAGCGTGACAGTGGGCAGCAGCGGTCCGCCGCCCGGACCTCCGGGGCCCAAGGGCCGCGCAGCCGGCGCACAAGCCGCGGCCGATCGTCATCCCGCTGTCGTTGAACCGCCATCGGCTTGTCGTGCGTCTGGCGCAGGCTTCGGCGCATCCGGCCGCCGGGCATGAGGAGTACGCCATGCAGGATTTCGAGCAGCGCGACGTGCGGGAGGCCGCCAAGCGGCCCGTGACGACCCTGGCGCCCCATCGGCGGGCCGTCTTCCTTTCCGACGTGCACCTGGGCTCACGCCACTGCCACGCCGCCGAACTGGCCCGGTTCCTGGCCGACCTGCGCTGCGAGCGCCTCTATCTGGTGGGCGACATCATCGACCTGTGGTGGATGGCACACCGCCGGGCCAGTTGGCGGCCGGCCCACAGCGACGTGATCCAGGCCCTGCACGCGCTGCAGCGGGCGGGCACCGAGATCATCTACATCCCCGGCAACCACGATGCCTCGCTGCGCAAGGTCTGCGGGCTGATGCTGCCGGCCATGCAGGTGCGCGGGCGGGCAATCCATGTGGCCGCGGACGGGCGGCGGCTGCTGGTCGTGCACGGCGATGACTACGACGGCATCACCCACTTCGGCGGCCTGCAGGAAAAGTTCGGCGACTGGCTGTATTACCGCATCCTCACCGGCAACAACCTGCTCAATGCGGCGCGGCGACGGCTCGGCCAGCGCTACTGGTCCCTGTCCGAATTCCTCAAGAAGCGCAGCGGCGCGGCCGAGCGCTACATCGAGCGCTTCGTCCAGGCCGGGCTGGACGACGTGCGCCGGCGCGGCCTGGATGGCATCGTCTGCGGGCACATCCACCGCGCGGCGCTGGTGGAGCGCGACGGACTGATCTATGCCAACGACGGCGACTGGGTCGAAAGCCTGACCGTGCTCGCCGAGGATCCGGACGGCACCCTGCGACTGCTGGATCACACCGGGCGGACCCTGGTGGCGCTGCCCGGCAACGCCGCATGGGCCAGAGCCGCCTGAGCGCAACGCCCCCGGCGCACGCACGCTCGCGGCTGCTAGCATCGGCCGATGGACTCCTTTACCCAGATCGTACTCGGCGGCGCAGTGGCCGCCGCCATCGCCCCGGCCGGCCATCGCCGCGCTGCTCTGTTGGCCGGTGCCGCACTCGGCACCCTGCCGGACCTGGACGCGCTGGTGCTGGCCTTCACTGCGGCCGATCCGGTGGCGCTGATGGTCGAGCACCGCAGTTACAGCCACTCGCTGCTGGTGCTGCCGTGGGTCGCCGCGCTGATCTGGTGGCTGTTCAAACGCTTTGGTCACGGCCGCGTGGCGCAGGCGCCGGGCCGCTGGTTCTGGGCGATCCTGCTGGCGCTGATCACCCATCCGCTGCTGGATGCCTTCACCGTCTACGGTACCCAGCTGTGGTGGCCGTTCACCCCGCACCCCACGATGTGGGCCAGCGTCTTCATCATCGACCCGCTGTACACGGGGTGGCTGCTGATCGCCTGCGCGGTGGCGTGGTTCGCGCGGGCGCGGCCGTTGGCGCAGAAGGCGCTGGTGGCCGGCCTGGTGCTCAGCAGTGGCTACCTGGGCTGGTCGCTGCTGGCCAAGCACACCGTTGATCGTGAAGCTGATCGTGCGCTGGCCGCGATGGGGCTGGGCGATGCGCCGCGCTTCTCGGTGGCGATGCCGTTCAACACGCTGCTCTGGCAGGTCGTCGCGATGACGCCCAACGGCTACGTGATCGGCGAGCGCTCGCTGATCGCCGACCGTGGCCCGATGACCTTCGAGGGCCATCCCTCCAACGTGCAGGCCCTGCGCCAGGCGGCCACGCTGCCGGCCGTGCAACGACTGAACTGGTTCAACCGCGGCTTCATGCGTGCGCAGGTGGTCGATGGCGAGCTGCGGCTCAGCGACCTGCGCATGGGCCTGGAGCCGGACTACACCTTCACCTTCGCGGTGGCGCGGGCCGATGGCGAAGGCTGGGCGGCGATCACGCCGCGACAGCTGCGTCCGGCGTATGAAGGGGAGCAGGGCAGGGCGATGGTGAAACGCCGGTTCGCGGCGATGTGGCAACGCATCTGGCACGCACCGACGAACGCCGAGGTCATCGCACCCAAGGCAGGATGGACGGAGGCACCGTGACCGAGCGGTTCGACATGGAAATCAATGGCACGCGCTACACCCGGCTGGCCGATGTGCCGCCGGAGTATCGCGCCCTGTTGCTGGAGCTCACCCCGGGCCGGTCCGCCGAGCAGCCGGCGGTGCCGTTGCGCGAGATCATGCGCAAGGCCAAGGCGCAGCCGGACCGCGAACGCCAGCAGCAGGTGCTGCTGGACGAGCTGCGCAAGGTCGATCCCGAACGCGCGCGACGCATGCAGAACAAGATCACCGAGCGCAGCCAGCGGCCGGCCACCGGTACGCTGGAAGTGGGCAGCACGCCGACCGCGCGGCCGCGCGAAGGCGCCCGCAACACCGCCGGTGGCAGCACGGTGGCCCCGGGGGACCGGGGCGGACTCGGTATCTGGTTGCTGCTGGCCGCTGCGGTCGTGGTGACCGTGATCGCCTGGGCGACGCGGTAGGTCCGCGACGCGATCAGTACACGGTCGCGCGGGCCTGCACGAAGGAGAAGAAGAACACCGCGTTCGGGTCGTTCTGGACCAGACTGAACTCGCGGCGCATGCCGTCCACCGTCTCCTGGTCGACCAGACCGGCTTCCAGCAGCGGATCGGCGGCCGACAACAGCAGCTGCTCCCAGAACGCGATCATGGTCTTGCGACGCGCCGGTTCGCGGTTGTCCAGGTGGATGGTCTTGATCTCGGTGTGCACATCGCGGAAGCCGCCGGCCAGCAGCAGGTTGCCGAGCTTGGCGCCGACGAACGGATCGCCCCCGTGGTCGTACTGGAAATCATTGAAGGCCATCCAGTAGCGCCAGATGTGCGGCGAATACGGATCGAGCAGGAACGAGGCGTTCATCACTTCGGTGACATACACCGGCGAGCCGGGCACCAGCACGCGGCGCACTTCGTTGAGTACCCGCGCCGGTGACGGCACATGCTCCAGCACCCAGCACAGGAACGCCGAGTCGAACTCGCGGGCGCCGAACGGCAGGTTGCCGGCATCGGCCTGCAGCAGCGTGTAACGCTCGCGGCACCACGGCGTCTTGGCCAGGTTGGTGGCGGCGGTGGCGAGCTGCGTCTCGCTCAGGTCCACGCCGGTGACATGCAGCTCCGGGAAGCGCCGCAGCAGGATGTCCGTCTGCGCCCCGACGCCGCTGCCGACTTCCAGCAGACGCTGCGCGCCGCTGTAATCGATGCCGCTGAAGATGCTCGATTCGAACAGGCGCGACTGGGTGACCAGGCGGTGCTGCTCGGTATCGGAGAAGCCGTGGAGGTAGGTCGGTGCAGTGATCGGCGGGGTCATGGCGGAATGCTCAGGCAGCGGACGACAACGGCTCGCCGGCAGCGAGGGCATCGAAATAGTGGGTGGTCAGGGCGACCTGGCTGGCGGCGTCTTCGGCGCGGTTGACCACTGCACGGAAGGCGGCGTTCTCCGGCCGGTCCTTGGCGTACCAGCCCAGGTGCTTGCGCGCGATGCGCACGCCCTGCTGCTCGCCGTAGAAATCGTGCAGTGCGTGCAGGTGCCCCAGCAGCAGGTCGCGCACCTCGGCGATCGAGGGCGGCGCCAGCAGCGCGCCGGTGGCCAGGTAGTGCGCCACCTCGCGGAAGATCCACGGGCGCCCCTGGGCGGCACGCCCGATCATCACCGCGTCCACGCCGGTCTGCTTCAGCACCTGCGCGGCTTTCTGCGGTGAATCGATGTCGCCGTTGGCGATCACCGGAATGCGCAGCGCGGCCTTGATCGCAGCGATGGTCTCGTACTCGGCGGTGCCGGTGTAGTGCTGGTCGCGGGTACGGCCATGCACGGCCAGCGCGGCGATGCCGCTGTCTTCGGCGATGCGCGCGATCAGCGGGCCATTGCGGTGATCGCAATCCCAGCCGGTGCGGATCTTCAGCGTGACCGGCACGTCCACCGCGTTGACCACGGCGGTGAGGATGCGCGCGACCAGGTCTTCATCGCGCATCAGGGCCGAGCCGGCCCAGGCGTTGCAGACCTTCTTGGCCGGGCAGCCCATGTTGATGTCGATGATCTGCGCGCCGTGGTCCACGTTGTAGCGCGCCGCCTCGGCCAGCTGCTGCGGCTCGGTACCGGCGATCTGCACGCTGATCGGGTCCGGCTCGCCGGCATGGTCCATGCGGTGGAGCGATTTGCGGGTGTTCCAGAAGCGCGGATCGGAGATGGTCATCTCCGAGGCGGCCAGACCTGCGCCCAGCCGTTTGCACAGCAGGCGGAAGGGCTTGTCGGTGACACCGGCCATCGGCGCCAGCACCACGTTGGGCTGGATGTTGTAGGGGCCAATCTGCATGTGCGCATTGTAGTGCCGGCCGCTGGCCGGCAACCAAGCAGACACCGACGCGCGTTCAGGCCGATCCGGAAGGGCCTGATGCGCTCCAGTCATGAGCATATGCTTGACGATTGCTTCCACCGCCCCCAGCGGCGGCTGATGCTGGCGGGTTACCGGTCGTGCCGACCGCTGGCCGGCAATCACGCGATGAAGGGCGGCGGCCGGCGCTATCGGGTCAGGCTGCCGGCGATGTACAGGCCAGCGAGCGCCAGGCAGGTCAGCGAACTGGCATACCAGAAGCGCGCACCGTTGTAGCCCGGGCGGACCCGGCCGATGATCAGCCCGGCCAGGCCCCGGCCGCCGAGGATGCCGATGATCCCGAGCAGCACCCAGCGGGTGCCGGGCAGCGGGCGTACCCAGCCGGCCGCCGACAAGGCATACAGCGTCCAGATGCCCAGCACGAGGGTGATCGCGGCAGTGATCAAGGCGGGTTCGGCACGCCCGGCACGGGCCAGGCGCACCATGCGTTGGCCGGCCCTGAAGAATTCATACCACGGGGCACCGAAGGCGATGCAGCCGATGTGCAGCAGCACCGCAAGCGCGGTGCCGGTGGCGGCCAGCAGCATCCAGAAGGGGGTGTCGGTCATCTCGTGCGTCGTCCGTGAGCGGGCAGCTCATGGTCGAGTGACGACAGCATCGGGGCAATCCAGGCAGCGGCCATTCGCTGGCGAATTCCGGTCGCGCTCAGGGCGCCGGACCACAGGCATAGGCCAGCACGGCCAGATGCCGCTGCGGGTCCAGCCCGAGCAGGGCCAGCACGGCGGCGTCCTCGAACGAGCCGATCGCGCAGCCGGCGGCATGCATCGCCGCCACTTCCTGCCCCAGTGCGCCCAGCCAGACCCCGGCCTCGATCAACACGAAGCGGCCACCGCGCTCGCCGTACTTGGTCAGCGTGCCGGCCGGTTCGGCGATCAGGAACAGCACGGCCGCAGGCCGCTCCGGCCAGTCCACGCCGAGCAGCCTGGACAGCGCCGGCCATGCCGGGCAGGGCGCCACCGGCACCAGCGCATGCCCGATCGGGTCGTACCAATGGATGCCCGGTTCTGCGGCGATCGCATCGTCAGTGCCGTACAGCGCGGCATACGCCTGGATCGGGTATTTGGCACCGCCGGACGGCAGGCGCCGCGTGTCACTGTCGCCGGGCCGGGCCCGCAGCGGGGCCAGCACGCGCCCCAGTTCCTGCACGCCCCAGCGTGCGTCACCGAAACGACGGCCACTGTGGCGCTGCGCCAGGGCATCGCCGGGGTGTACCGGGTCCGGCAGGGCGACGCCGGCCGCTGCATGCAAGGGCCGTGGCGGCGACCAGGCGCGTGCGGCATCCTCGGCGATGCGCGCGCGCATCACTTCAGCGCGCGCGGGATTGAGCTCGCCGTTGTGCCAGAACAGATGGAACAGCGGGGCATCCTGCCAGGGGGAAGGCGGTGACGGCATGCGGTTCTCGGGGATCAGCCCAATGGATGCGGGAAGGGGTTCGGAAACGCGCCGCTGTGCGGCACGCCGGGGTACCGCCAGGCCACGTCCTGGCAACGGCCGCCGAGGAACGGCGCACGCTCGTCGGCATGCAGGCCGCTGAGCTGCGGCGACAGCACCCGCATCACCCGCAGGCCGGCCGCGGCCACATCGGCGGTGGTCAACTCGCGGTAGTACAGCGCGATGCCGGCATGGCCCAGCCGGCGCCGCAGCAGATCGAGCTCGGCGATGGCGCGCGGCGCAGCGGGACGCATCACCTCGCCTGGTGGCGGCAGCTGCAACGTGCTGTCGCCCGCCTCCCGCAGCAGCGGCAGCTGCGGCCACAGATCCGGGCGCAGGGTGTAGAACGCGGCATGTTCGTCGAAGCTGCGCAGTGCCGCCGGTTCACGCGGAAGCCGCGCGCTTTCGCGGCCACACAGATGCGCGGCGAAGGTCAGCGCCTGCTGCCATTCCAGCAGCGCCTTGTGCAGCGCCTCACCCGGATCGGCGCGGCAGGCGATGCCGAGGACGTGCCGGGCGCGGCCTTCGAACGGGATGCCGCCCGCGACCGCGATCACCGGGTGTGGGTTCCAGTGCTGGGTCAGGTCGAAGGCCCGCAGTTCGCTCCCGCGCGCGTCTGCGAATGCCTGCCATTGGGCGGGCAGCGCGATTCTCCGGCCGGCCACGCCGTTGAGCCAGGTCACCGCCAGCGCATCGCGCTCCAGCAGCTCCTGGGCCGCGCGCAGCAGCGCCAGCCAGGCGCCATCGCGGCCATCCCGCCAGGCCGCAAGGCCACTGGACGTCGACGGCAATCGCGCCTGGCCGCTGCGCGGCCCCAGTCCGACCAGTTCCTGCGGCACCCAGGCCACCCGGTTGTCATCCAGCGCATGCACCGCCGCGAACAGATCGTGGTCGCGTTCGGGCATCGGCCATGGGAAGCCCGGCGTTGCACGTTGGCGGGCCGAGAACAGCGCGAAGGCCGATTCGTCCAGGCGTTGTGCGGGCGTCAGCGCATCGCGGCGCCGCACTTCCAGGCTCGCCTGCGCCGCCGCCAGTCGCTCCAGGGCTTCGGCGACCGCGCCATCGGCGGCCGCATCGGCCTCCAGCGCGACCGCGCCCGAGACGCCCTGCCAGGGATTGGCCGGGTCGGCCGGGGTGGCGGCATTGTGTACGCGCCGTCCCTCGAACAAGGGGCCGGTGGCATCGCAGGGGTTGGCCTCGATCGGCTGGGCCGGGCGCACCAGACCGCAGCGCGGACGCGCCGCGCCATGCAGCAGGTGCGACGACAACGTGGGCGTGTCCAGCGCCGCCGCCTGCTCGGCGGCGCGGCTCATTTCAACACGCTCAGCCAGAGCATCATCTCGAGCGCGCCGACCGCGAACAGGCCCAGCAGCAGCCCGATGGCGATGCCGATGCCGCGCCCGAGCGAACGCCCCGCGCGTTCGTAGACGAGGGCATAGATGCCCAGATACAGCCCGACGGCGACGAACAGCCCGAAGATCGGGTTCGAGGTGCTCATGAAAATACCACCGCCGATCGCGGCCAGCGGCAAGGCAAACAGGCCCAGCAGCACCCGGCTCGTGCGGCTCAGACCGGCGGTCGGCACTGTAGGCGTGGCTGACGCTGATGCCGTCTCCGGACGGCCCGGCTCCGCAGCAAGCGGCGGCTCCGGGAGCGGGGGAGGCTGCGGGGCGTGAACACCGGTGCCGGTATCGACGGAAACTGCCGTGGCGTGCGCATCGCGGCTGTTGGCGGCGGGCGCAACGGGGTCCAGCCTGCCGAGCACCACCGCGGACAGCACCGAGGTGCCGAGCAGGGTGACGACGCAGGAACTGCAGGTGGTCGAGGTCGAGCCGCCGCCTGCGGCGGCAAGGTCCTGGCGCGAAGCACTGGCATCGAACTGGGTCGGCAGGCGATACATGGGGTCACTCCCTTGACCGAGGCGGAAACGCCCGGCGCGGGAGGCACATTATCACGGGCGCGCGGCGTCCCAAGGCAGCGGCAGCGGTGCCGGCAGCGCCGCCTCGCCGCCCTGGCAGGCGGGGCACCACGGCAGTCGCAGCACCCGGTCGCGCTCCCCGTGCAGGCGATGCAGGTCGAGCCAGACGCTGCGTTCGAGATAGCCCAGCAACAGCTGGGGCTGATCCAGCAAGGGGGCGACCAGCGCCGCGATCCGCGCCGGCTGCGCCGCGACGGCGGGCAGCGCCGGCACCACGGCGTCGCCCCAGCGGCGCAGCACCCGGTTGCCCAGGCAATACACGCAGGCGCTCTGGCCCGACACCACATAGGGCCCGAGCGCGAGCGTGTGGTGATAACTGAGGTCGAGCAGCAGATGCGGCTGTGCCGGCATCCGTGCGCGGTAACGGGTGAGGGCCTGTTCCCAGCCGAGCCCATGCCGGACCAGGACCAGCAGATCGGCGTCCGCAACGGCATCCACGCGCTGCAGATCCGCGCTCGCGTGCTGGTCGAAGGCGTCGGCCAATCCGGGCAGGGGTTCGCCGAGCCAATCGATCGCATAGCGGCGCACGCTGCGCACCGCCTGCAGCGGCACCAGTACGCCGAGGCGTATCAACTGGCGGACCGCCGGGCCACAGTCGGGATCCTGCTCGAGCATCGCCAGCGTGTCGTCCTGCCAGTGGCCTAGGATCCGTTCGACGACCGTCGGGGTATCCGCCTCGTCGACCACGTAGAGCTCGTCGGCGCCACCGGAGACCAGCAGCAGCGAGCGCTGCGCATGGGTCTGCGAGAACACGGCCCAGGCCGGATTGCGCGTCCAGCGCGGTGCGTCCGCGTGCGCGCCTGTGTGTTGCTGACTGCCTGCTGCTGCCACTGCGTACAGTCCCTGTATCCGCGAAAGCGCAAGGATAGCGGCAAACAGGCGTGCCACGTTCTGCTAGGGTGCGCGCGTGCCCCTACCGCCTCATGCCAACCCTTCGGTCCCCCAGCCGCCCTGGCGCGAGGCCATGCTGTGGATGCTGGTGCTCGGCGCGATGTTCATCCACGGCTACAGCTTGACCAACCACTGGGCCGCCAGCCAGGCGCAGACGTACAGCCTGCACGGTCGCTGGGACGAGGTGATGCCGTTCTGGGCGTGGACGATCTGGCCGTACCTGGCGCTGAACCTGCTGTACCCGCTGACGTTCTTCCTCTGCCCGACCCGATCCGCCCTGCGCCGCCATGCGCTGGCCATCGCGCTGGTGCAGGCCGCCTGCATGCTCGCCTTCGTGTGCTGGCCGACCGGCAACGTGCGTGTTTTGCCGCAGCCGGATGGCGTGAGCGGGCTGTTGTTCGCACAGCTGCGCGCGTTCGAGGCGCCGTTCAACATGGCGCCGTCGCTGCATGCCGCGGTATTGGTGGTGGTCTGGCAGGCATGGCGGCAGTGGCTGCAGGCCGATGCGGCGGTACTGCGCTGGCTGTGGCACGGCGCCTGTGGGCTGATCCTGCTCTCGACGCTCACCACCTGGCAGCACGATCTGCTGGACGTGCTTGCCGGACTCCTGGTGGGCGCGCTGGCGCTGTGGATCACGCGCTGCATGCCGACGTCGCTGGGGCGTACCGCGAGCTCAGGGGCCCCGTAGCGACCGGTAGGCCCCTCGGCAAATGTCCCCCGGCCGCCGCCTGGCGACGACGGCCTCCTCCTTGATTTTGCTCAGGGGCCTACCGGCCGCTACGGGGCTCCGGCTCGCGGCAGGCAGAAGGAAAACCGGCGCTTTCCATGCAGCGCCAGTGGTCTGGATACGTGGGGCGCGATGCCCTTGTGGGCGAAATAAAGGAGGAGGGGTCGGCCGCAGGCCGACGCCGGGGGACATTCGCCGGCAAGGGCATCGCGCCCCAGCGCTCGACCCACTCGACGCCGCGCCTGGAAAGGCTCAGAGGGCGCTTCTTGCTTTCATGCAGATGGGAGAAAAACCAAAAAAAAGGCCAGCGCGAACGCTGGCCTCTCGGTATCCACAGTGGTGACGCTTACTTGTTTTCGGCGTCGGCCGGGGTGAAGTGCGGCATCGCCGCGGCGGCGCCTTCCTTCTCGGTCGAACGGCCCGCGAACTGATTGGCGAAACGCACATGGCGGGCAAACGCCGCCTCCGGATCCTGGGCGATCGAAGCGACCAGGGCGCCGTTGAACGCATCGCCCGCACCGGTGGTGTCCAGCACCTGCACCTGCTCGGCGCCCACGCGGTAGTACGGCTGGGTGTCGCCACGCAGGTTCTCTTCGGCGTGCGAAACGAACACGCCGACCGAACCCAGCGTCACCACCACGGTGCCGTTGCCGACCAGCTTGCGGCACAGCGCATGCAGGCTCGCGCCATCCAGCGCGGCGACGTCGTTGGCCTCCACGCGCTCGCCGACATGACGGCCGAGCAGGGCGGCGAATTCGGTCTCGTTCGGGGTCAGCACGTCGGCCAGCTTGAGCAGGCCGATGCTGGACGGCGCATCCGCGGGGGCCACGTTGAGCACGGTGGTGGCACCGGCCTCACGCGCGATCGCCAGGGCGGCCTCGATGGTTTCCACCGGCGATTCCAGCTGTGCCAGCACCACCTTGGCGCCGGCCAGCAGCGCGCGCTGCTGTTCGACGAAGTCCAGGCTCAGCGCTGCGTTGGCACCCGGGCCGATCACGATGGTGTTACGGCCACGGCTGTCGACATAGATGCCGCCGGTGCCGGTCGGCTCGCTGCTGGCCTCGGCGGTCAGCGCGAAGCCGTCCTGCTCGGCCAGCCCACGGGCCATCGCACCGCCGGCGTCATCGCCCAGCGCGCACAGGAACGTGGTCGGCGCGCCGGCACGGCGGGCGGCCACGGCCTGGTTGAAGCCCTTGCCGCCGGGACCGGTGCTGTAGCGGCCGGCAATGGTCGCACCCGGGGCCGGGAGCGACTCACAACGCCAGACATGATCCACATTGAAGGAACCGATTACGACGACACTGCTACTCATAAAGACTGTTTCTCAAGGAACGGATATCAGCTGAAATGCGTCAGCACGCCGGCGATGGTCGCCGTCATGAAGGTGGCAATGGTACCGCCGAGCACTGCACGCAGGCCGAACTTGGCCAGATCGTGGCGACGCTCCGGCGCCAGGCCACCAATACCACCGATCTGGATCGCGATGGAGCTGAAGTTGGCGAAACCGCACAGCGCGTAGGTCGCGATCAGGCGGCCCTCGTCGGAAAGCACCATCCCCGGCACCTGGCCGTTGACGATCTTGGACAGCTCCGAGTACGCCACGAACTCATTGATCACGACCTTCTGGCCGATCAGCGACCCCACGGTGGTGGCATCGGCCCACGGCGTACCGATCACCCAGGCGATCGGGGCCAGCAGGTAGCCGAACAGGGTCGACAGGTCGGTCGGGCGGCCGATGATCGCGGCCAGGCCGGTCACGTCACCCAGCCAGGTCAGCGGGGCGTTCAGCAGTGCGATCAACGCGATGAAGGCCAGCAGCATCGCGCCGATGTTCAGCGCCAGCTTCAGGCCGTCACCGGCACCGGCCGCGGCGGCGTCGATGATGTTGCTGGAGGTCTTCTCCACTTCCATCTTGACCGTGCCGCGGGTGAGCGGGGTGCCGGTCTCGGGTACGAGCAGCTTGGCGACCACCAGGGTCGCCGGGGCGGCCATGATGCTCGCGGCCAGCAGATGCTTGGCGTAGAACGCCTGCTGCACCGGGTCGTTGCCGCCGAGCATGCCCACGTACGCCGCCAGCACGCCGCCGGCGATGTGCGCCATGCCGCCGATCATCATCGTGATCAGCTCGGACTGGGTCATCTTGGCGATGTACGGGCGCACGGTCAGCGGCGCCTCGGTCTGGCCGATGAAAACGCTGGCGCAGACGCTGGTGGTTTCCGCACCGGACACGCGCATGATCTTGGTGATCGCCCAGGCCATGCCGCGCACGATCATCTGCATCACGTTGAGGTGGTACATGACCCCCATCAGCGCCGAGAAGAAGATGATGGTCGGCAGCACCTGGAAGGCGAAGATGAAACCGAACTGGCTGGTGTCCATCAGGCTGCCGAAGATGAAGCCGGAGCCTTCATTGACGAAGCTCAGGATCTTGACGAAGCCCTTGCCCAGCGCGTCGAACACGTCACGGCCACCCGGGACCAGCAGCACCACCGCCGCGAAGGCGATCTGCAGTGCGATACCGGTGACGACCAAGCGCCAGTCGACAGCCCGCTTGTTGTTCGAGAACAACCAGGCAATGCCGATCAGCACTGCCAACCCGAACAGGCCGAAGCCAATCCTGCCCAAACCTTCGACCATGAGACTTCCCTTGGGGCGCCGCGAAAAACGGGAAGCCTAGAGCAGCGGCAAGGGCGGGGCAAGGAAAAGCAGCGTCCGCGAGCCGATCGGTCGTGATCGGGCCTGTATCGGCAAGGCAGAGCCCGGTTTTCGTGCGCCGTGTCATGGGCCGTGAGATCAGGGTGTCCGGCCTGCGCGCGCTGCGCGCCACCCTCTACACTTACCGGTATCGATCCGGCCCGGTCGCGGGCCCGCAGCAGGAGAACCACATGCTCTATCGTCGTCTTGGCTCCACCGGCCTGAAGCTCTCGGCCCTGTCCTTCGGGGCCTGGGTGACCTTCGGCGATCAGATCGGCCGCGACGAAGCCCGCAAACTGATCGCCACCGCCTGGGATGCCGGGGTCAACTTCTTCGACAACGCCGAGGGCTATGCCCGCGGCCGCGCCGAGCAGGTGATGGGGGATGTGATCGCCGACCTGCGCCTGCCACGCGACGGCTTCTGCGTCTCCAGCAAGGTGTTCTTCGGTGCCGTCGACGATCCGCGCCCGACCCAGCACGGCCTGTCGCGCAAGCACGTGACCGACGCCTGCCATGCCGCGCTCAAGCGCCTGCGGGTGGAGTACCTGGACCTTTATTACTGCCATCGCCCGGATCCGGACACCCCGATCGCCGAGACCGTGCAGGCGATGGATACCCTGATCCGCCAGGGCAAGGTGCTGTACTGGGGCACCTCGGAGTGGTCGGCCGCGCAGATCCAGGAGGCGGTCGACATCGCCCGCGATCGCCACCTGCACGCGCCCTCGATGGAGCAGCCGCAGTACAACCTGCTGCACCGTGAGCGGGTCGAGCGCGAATACGCCCCGCTGTACGCGGAGGCCGGCCTGGGCACCACGATCTGGTCGCCGCTGGCCTCCGGCCTGCTGACCGGCAAGTACAACGCGGGGGTCGACCCGCAGTCCCGACTGGGCCAGGAACAGCTGGGCTGGTTGAGGACACAGGTGCTCGACGACGGCACCGACCGCATGGAACGGGTGCGCCGCTATACGGCACTGGCCGCGCAGCTCGGTCTTTCGCCGGCGCAGCTGGCGATCGCCTGGTGCCTGCGCAACCCCAATGTGTCCAGCGTGATCCTCGGCGCGAGCCGGGTCAGCCAGCTGGAAGAGAACCTGGGGGCGCTGGCCCTGTTCGAACAGCTGGATGAGAGCGTGTGGCAGCAGGTGGACGCGGTGTTTGGTTGATCGGTCGGCTTGGGTGCGGGGGAGCCGGCCAGCGGCCAGCACTACCGGTCCGGGTGCGGCGGGACATCGAGGCCCCTGCATGTGGGAGGGTAGTGCCGGCCGCTGGCCGGCTCCCCAACCCTCTGACACAGCACGCCTCCCTCAGTGCGATTGACAAAACCTATTGATAGCTGGCGTTCGATCATTAATGCCATCTATCAAAGTGAGAATGGTTGTTGATTGTCAACTGAGAATCATTATCATTTGACTCGCCCCTCGCAACGAGTCCAGACGATGAACACTCAAGCTGCTGTACTGCTGCGCCCCGAAACGCTGACCCTCCGCGACCGTCCGGTCCGCGTGGTCCCACCGGAAGAAGTGATCGACAGCGAAGCCCTGCTCAAGGGACGTCGCGAAATCCTGATCCAGCACGGCGACCGGTTCTATCGCCTGCGCCATACCAGCAACGACAAGCTCATTCTGACCAAGTAATGCCGGCCCGCTGGCCGACTGCAGTACTGCCGTCCGTTGGCTGACTCCGGTAGTGCCGGCCACTGGCCGGCTGCTTCAGCGGTCAGCGACCGTGGTCCACCTCCATGCGGGTCCCGCACCTCCCCCCGCGACTCGGCATGGTCCCAGCTCTCTCCCCCTCGACACTCCGCCGTCGACTCCGGTCTCCGGCGTTGGTCGAGGGTCTCCCCCGCAACTGCCGATTGCAGGTAGATCGCCATGAGCCGCGCCCTCTCCGTCGGCCGCCCACCGGGCCGCCATCCCATCGCCGGTCTACCCTCGGCCACGCAATTGGCCTCGCTGGGTACCGTGCTGTGCCTGTACCGTCCCGACAGCAGTGAACTCGGTGGCTGGAAACACGCCGTCTCCGCGCATGCCTGCCAGGGCATGGACAGCGAAGGCATCCGCGAAAGCCTGTGCTTCGTCGATGCCCGCGGACGCTGCTGCTGGCGCCTGTATCTGCTGCCGGACAGCGACTTCCTCGCCTGGGACCGCCTGGTCTCCGCGTTCCCCGCACGGCCCGAACCGGTCAACGACGCTGGTGTCGCCGAACGTCTCTGGCGTCGCCTCGCGGTGCGCCTGGGCAACGACGCCTGGCGCATGTGCGCGCTGCGCCTGCAGGTGGGGGAAGGCCGCGAACTCGCCGCCAGCCTGGCCTCGTTGTCGTCCTTGGGCGCCACCACCGCGCGCCGGATCGGCAACGTGGAAGGCGCCGAAGGCGAGCTGTGGGTCGATGACTGCTGCTGCGCCACCGCCGCCCGCCGCGGCGGACCGTGGACTGCCGATGGCATGCCGGTGATCCAGCTGTAATGACGCACTCACTCGCCCTCGCAGGGCTGCTGCTCGCGCTCACCGCCAGTGCGCACGCCGTACCGGCCGCCCCTGCGCGCGACCACGCCAGCATCCTGGCGATGCAGGGCGAATACACCGTCGACTTCGCCTTCGACGAAACCGTCCTGCTCGCACCCGGCTACGAACGCGCGCCGGCCGTGCGAACCGGCGGCAACGAGGTGGTGATCGTGGTCGAAGACACTCCGACGCGGGTGGTGCTGCAGCACCTGCTGGTCGAACCCAAGAGTGGCCACGTCACCAAGCACTGGCGCCAGGACTGGGTGTACCAGGCACCGCACCGGTTCGAGTTCAGCGCCGAACAGACCTGGCAGGTGCGCCCGATTCCCGCAGCGCTCACCCGCGGCGCCTGGACCCAATGCGTCTATGAAGTCAGCGACGCACCGCGCTACTGCGGCACCGGCCGCTGGACCTACGACAACGGCATCACCGCGTGGACCAGCGACCTCAGCTGGCGCCCCCTGCCGCGCCGCGAATACACCCGCCGCAGCGACTACAACGCGCTCGCGGTGATCAACCGGCACACGCGCACCCCGAACGGTTGGACCCACGAGCAGTTCAACACCAAGATCCTGCGGCGCCCCGACGGCACGCAGACACCGATCGCGCGTGAGTTCGGCTTCAACGATTACAACAAGACCACCGAGGTGGATTTCAAGCCGGCCTACGATTACTGGATGACCACCGCGGGTTACTGGGCGAAGGTGCGCCAGCGCTGGGACGGCTTCCTCGGGCAGGCACCGGGCGTGCACCTGAAAACCACACCCGACGGCATGGCCATGATCATCCCGCTGTTCACCCAGGCCCAGGACATCCAGGACGGCAAGACAGTGGCGGACACCGAGATCGACGCCATCTTCCAGCAGTGGGTGGAAAAAGCACCACCAGAAAGCGCGCGCTGACACAGCCGCAACCGGTGGCGCTCGCTTCCATCGCCGAACGTCGAAGTAGCACACTGCCCGATCGACTGTCGTGCCAACTGCGGACCAAACGCTTGCCTATCCGCCCAAAGCCATCCATCGAGAAGGATGGCGGGTAGCCCTGCCCAGGACCGTCGGGGCGCCAAGGATGGCGCCCACGAGCCCCCAAGGATGGGTTTACGGCGCGTCCTGGGCAGGGCTGCCCGCCAGCCTTCAGGCCATGAACGCCAAGACGCCGTCGCTTTCGCTTTGACGCCATCGCTTTCGCTTTCAGTGCAACGGCGCCCCAAACTCACGCCTCCCGAAGCGCCAACGCCGGCGGCGTATGCAGGATCCGCCGCGTGCCCCACCAGCCGGCCAGCATGCTCAACACAACCCCCAGCGCGCCGCCCACCAGCAACGGCACCCACGGCGGGCTCAGCGTCAACTCGAACACCTGCCGCGCCACCACGCTGCCCAGCAGCGCCGCCGTGCCCACGGCCAACAACGCCGACAACAGGCCGAGCGCACCAAACTCCACCAGCACCGCACCGCGCAGCTGACGGCGCGTCGCCCCCAGCGTACGCAGCACCGCACTGTCGTAGCGCCGCTCGCCGGCCGTGGCCTGCAACGCCGCCAGCAACACCAGCAGACCGGCCAACAGACTGAAGCCCATCACCAGCTGCACCGCCTGCGTCACCCGGTTGATCACTTCGCGCACCCGCTCCAGGATGCCGTCGATATCCAGCAGCGAAATGTTCGGGTACTCCCGCGTCAGCCCGGCCAGTGCCGGCGCCTGCGCGCGCGGCAGATGGAACGCGGTGATCAGGTTGTAGGGCGCATCGGCCACCGCGCCTTCGTTGAGCAGCAGGAAGAAATTGACCCGGAACGAATCCCAGTCCGCCTTGCGGATGCTGGTGACCGTGAAGCTGCGCTCCTGGTCGCCCATCTGCAGCGTCACCGTATCGCCCAGCTTCATCCCGTAGCGCTCGGCCCAGCCCTGCTCGATCGAGGCCTCGGCGGCCGTGCTTCCGGCCTTCCAGAACGTTCCGCTGAGCAGCGTATTGGCCGGCGGGAAATCGTGCCGCCACGAGAAGTTGACCGGCCGGTTGGCATCGTCATTCTCGTTGCTGTTGTCCTCGCGCGACTGCCGCTGCGGCGGCCGGTCGTTGACCGCCAGCAAGCGGCCGGTACTGAACGGCTCGATGCCCGGCGCGACCACCCCGAGCCCACCCAACGTGGCCAGCGCCGCACCGCGCTGCTCGGGCTGGATGTTCATCAGGAAGTAGTTCGGCGTATCGGTCGGCAGGCGGTCGCGCCACTGCGCCAGCAGCCCCGGGCCGATCACCGACAGCAACAACAATGCACACAGCGACAGCGACAGGCCGACCAGCTGCATCACCGCCAGCCCGCGCCGGCGCGTCAGCGAGGCCAGGCCCAGCTTCCAGCGCCCACGCAGGCGCGGCTGCAGCCCACGCAGCAGCCACAGCAGCAGTGCGCCGAGCGCACCGGCGAGGGCCGCCAGCGCCGCCAGCCCACCCAGCACCCACGTCGCCAGCTTCACATCGCCGGTGGCCTGCACGGTCAGTGCCACGGTCGCGGCCAGCGCGGCGGCATAGACCAGCATGGAGCTCGGCGGCAGCGCGGCGAAGCTGCGGTTGAGCACGCGCATCGGCGGCACGCTGCGCAGGCGCAGCAGCGGCGGCAGGCCGAAGCCCAGCAGCAGCACCAGTCCGATGCCCGCTCCACTCAGCGCCGGTGTGGCCTGTGGCAGCGGCAGGCGGTTCGGAATCAATCCACCCAGCGCCTGCACCAGCCCGGCCTGTGCGGCCATGCCCAGGCCGATGCCGACCAGGCAGGCCGGCACCGCCAGCATCACCAGCTGCAGCGCCATCGCCGAAAGGATGTCGCGCTGGCGCGCGCCCAGGCAGCGCAGGATCGCGACCTGGTCGATGCGTCGCATCGCGAAGCGGTTGGCCGCAAGTGCGGTGGCGACACCGGCCAGCAACACCGCCAGCAATGCGGCCAGCGAGAGGAAGCGCCCGGCCAGATCGAACGCGCCGCGTACACCGCGCTGGGCGTCGGCGATGCCGACGATCCGGTAGCCCTTGGCCTGCGGTGTGAGCCATTCGCGGAAGGCCTCGATCTGCGCCTGGTCACCCGCGAACATCATGCGATAGGACGCGCGGCTGCCCGGCCCGAGCAGGCCGGCGCGATCGACATCGATGCGGTTCACCAGCAGCGGCGGCGACAGCTGCATCAGCTCACCGGAGGTGTCAGGCTCGGCCTGCAGCACCCGGGTCACGGTCAGCGCGCCCGCACCGAACTCCAGCGCATCGCCCACCTGCAGGCCAAGCGCCTGCATCAGTCGTGGATCGGCATACGCTTCGCCCGGCGGCGGCGTTCCCGCGGTTTCACTGGCGCTGTCGTGCAGGGTGCGGCTGACCCGCAGTTCGCCACGCAGCGGATAGCCGTCGGCGACCGCCTTGATGTTGGCCATCTGGCTGTCATCGCCATGGAACAGCACGCTGGGGAAACTGACCATGCGCGTCGTGGCCAGGCCGCGCTCGCGCGCTGCATCGGCGAAGGTCTGTGGAACATCCTCGCGCCCGCTCAGGCCGAGGTCACCGCCGAGCATTTCCGCCGCGCTGCTGGTCAATGCCAGCGTGACCCGGTTGACCAGCGTCCCGACCGCGGTCATCACCGCCACGCCCAGCACCAGCGCGGCGAACACGGTCAGCAGGTCCCCAGCCAGGAACTCACGGCGCAGCGCACGCGCCGCGTGGCGCACGACGTTCATGCGCCCGCGCCGGCAACGGTATCGGCCAGGCGGCCACCGTCGAGCTGGTAGATGCGCTCGCAGCGCTGGGCCAGGCGCAGGTCATGGGTGACCAGCACCAGGGTGGTATCGCTGGTGGCGTTGAGCGCGAACAGCAGGTCGCTGATCTGCTGCCCGGTGGCCTGGTCCAGGCTGCCGGTCGGCTCATCGGCGAACAGGATGCGCGGCCGCGCAACGAACGCGCGGGCCAGCGCCACACGCTGCTGCTCGCCGCCGGAGAGCTGGCGCGGGTAATGGCGTGCACGGTGGCCCAGGCCGACCTGCTCCAGCACCTCGCGCACGCGTGCGGCATCTTCGCGGCCGGCCAGTTCCAGCGGCAGCGCGATGTTCTCTTCGGCGGTCAAGGCCGGCAGCAGATGGAAGCTCTGGAACACGAAGCCGACCTCGCGGGCGCGCAGCTGCGCGCGGGCTTCCTCATCGAGCGCGTTGAGCTCGGCACCGGCCAGCGCGATCGTGCCGTGGCTGGGCAGGTCCAATCCAGCGAGCAGACCGAGCAGGGTGGTCTTGCCCGAACCTGAAGCGCCGACGATCGCCACGCTCTCGCCTTCATGGACGGTCATGTCAATGTTGTCCAGTATGTGGACTTCACCCTCCGGGCCACGTACGGACTTGCCCACGTTGTGGGCGGCGATGGCGACGGGCGCGCTGCGGGGGGACAGGCTGTCGATGAGGATTCTCCAATGAACCAAGCAAACGGAAGGGGCCGCGCGGCCTCGATGGGCTGGCTGCTGGCATGGTTGCTGCTGATGCCGATGCTGGCCTGTGCCAAAGGTCCGGACACCCGTGCGGCGGTGCTGGTGGTCGGCGACAGCCTCAGTGCCGCCCACAATATCCCGGCCGCGTCGGGCTGGGTAAACCTGCTTCAGCAGCGGGTCAAACAACAGATCACGCCCCCGCCGGCGATCATCAATGCCAGCATCAGCGGCGAAACCACCGCCGGCGCGCTGACCCGCCTGCCCGGGCTGCTGGAGAAGCACCGGCCGTCCGTGGTGGTGATCGAGCTGGGTGGCAACGATGCGCTGCGCGGGCTGACCCCGGCCCAGCTGCGCGGCAACCTGGAAAAGATGATCGTCGCCAGCCAGAAGGCCGGGGCCAAGGTGCTGCTGCTGGGTATCGACGTGCCGCCCAACTACGGCCCGGCCTACCGCCAGCGCCTGCGCCAGACCTATGCGGAGCTGGCCAAGGCGTACAAGGTGCCGCTGCTGCCGTTCCTGCTGGAAGGCGTGGCGTTGAAGCCGAACCTGATGCAGGCCGACGGGTTGCACCCCACTGCGGCTGCGCAGCCGCAGGTGCTGGAGAACGTCTGGCCGCTGCTCAAACCCCTGCTGTGATCGGTGTGCGGTGAACTTCACGCCGCGTCCACCGGCGATGCGGCATGTTTCACAAAGCTGAAGAAAGAGGGAATCCCATGCGTCAGACAAAGGAGACCTCCGGCCTGGTGCTGGTGGTCGAAGACAACCGTAATATTTCCGAGATGATCGGCGAGTACCTGGAAGGGCGCGGCTTCGAAGTCGACTACGCCCAGGATGGGCTGGACGGTTATCGTCTGGCGGCCGAGAACAGCTACGACGTGGTCGTGCTGGACCTGATGCTGCCGCGTCTGGACGGCATCGAAGTCTGTCGCCGGCTGCGCAATGACGCCCGCAAGTCGACGCCGGTGCTGATGCTGACCGCGCGCGACACGCTGGACGACAAGCTCACCGGCCTGGGGTTCGGCGCCGATGACTACCTGACCAAGCCGTTCGCGATCCAGGAACTGGAAGCCCGCCTGCGCGCGCTGATCCGCCGCGAGCGTCGCCAGGTCGGCTCGGAAGTGCTCAAGGTCGCCGACCTCGTGCTCGATCCGGTCAGCATGCGCGCCACCCGTGCCGGGACCGAACTGCAGCTCTCGCCGATCGGCCTGCGCCTGCTGACGATCCTCATGCGCGAATCGCCGCGCGTAGTGACCCGCCAGGAAATCGAACGCGAGATCTGGGGCAATGGCCTGCCCGACTCGGACACCCTGCGCAGCCATCTGTACAACCTGCGCAAGATCATCGACAAGCCGTTCGACCGCCCGCTGCTGCACACCGTGCAGAGTGCCGGTTACCGTATTGCCGATATCGCCCAGCCGATGAGCTGATGGGCGGTCGATCGCCGCTCGGCCGCCTGCGGGCGGCATGAGCGATCCGATCCTCCGGGACCCTCTGGAGCATGACGGCCCGGCGTTTGCCGGGCCGTTGTCATGGTTTGCACGATGGACTCACGGCAAGCTTTCCTATAATCGCCGCGAACCGCCCTGGACCCCGTAATGCCGCACGGTCTGCCGCGCAAGATCCGCATCGTCTTCATCCTGCAAGCCGTGCTGGCCAGCCTGGGCATCCTGCTGGGTGCCTGGCTGGTATCGCTGGTGATCAAGCACAGCCTGGTCAGCAGCGCACTGAAGGAAGAGGCCGGCTACTACTGGCAACTGCACGAGGCCTCGCCGGTGCAGCCGCCGCCCAATACCCAGAACATCCGCGGCTACCTGCTCGAGACAGGTCAGTCGCCGCTGAGCCTGCCGGCCAACCTGCGCACGCTCACGCCCGGCTTCCATGAGCTCAAGGACGACGACCAGCTGGTGCTGGTCGATGCGGGCCCGGAAGGCCGGCTGTACCTGGTGTTCCTGCGCTCGCGCGCGGAGATGCTGGCGTTCTGGTTCGGCATCGTGCCGGTGCTGCTGACGCTGTTGGCCGTCTATGGCGCCTCGTGGATCACCTACCGCGCGTCCAAACGCCTGGTGTCACCGGTCAACTGGCTGGCCCGGCGCGTCTCGCGCTGGGATCCGGGGCACCCGGAAGCGGCCGACCTGGCCCCGGCCAAGCTGCCCGCCGACATGCAGGGCGAGACCCGCCAGCTCGCGGCCGCGCTGCACTCGCTGGCAACCAAGGTCACCGCGCATGTCGCGCGCGAGCGCAACTTCACCCGCGATGCCAGTCACGAACTGCGCACGCCGCTCACCGTGATCCGCGTGGCCAGCGACATGGCGCTGGGCGACCAGGACATGACGCCGCGGCTGCGTCGCGGCCTGCAGCGCATCCAGCGCGCCGGACGCGACATGGAGGCGGTGATCGATGCCTTCCTGATCCTCGCCCGCGAGGCCGATGTCGAGCCGCAGGTCGAGCTGTTCGACGTCAACGAGATCGTCCGCTACGAGGTGGACAACGCCCGCGAGCTGATCGCCGGGCGGCCCGTGGAAATCCATCTGCACAGCAGCGGCCCGGTGATGCTGCACGCACCGCCGCGGGTGCTGCAGGTGGTGGTCAGCAACCTGCTGCGCAACGCCTGCAGCTATACCGACGAAGGCCGCATCGACGTCGACGTCGAAGCCGACCGCGTGGTCGTGCGCGACACGGGGATCGGCATGTCCGCCGAAGCGCTGGGCCGTGCCTTCGAGCCGTTCTATCGCGCCGAGCCCAGCCGCCCGCAGGGCACCGGGCTGGGGCTGTCGATCGTGCGCCGGCTGTGCGACCGCTTCGGCTGGAAGATCGGCCTGGCCAGCGAGCCCGGGCAGGGCACGCAGGCCACGATCCACTACCGCTGAGCCGCGCTCAGTCGCACTGCACCTTGGGCGCCAGCGCAGCCCGCCAGATCGCATAGCCTTCGGGCGTCATGTGCAGCATGTCCTCGCGGAACAGCGCCGCACGCGGCTGGCCGTCGGCGCCGAGCATCGGCGTGTAGACATCGGTGTAGCCGGTGTTGGGCAGGGTGGCCAGCGCCTTCCTGATCAGCCCGTTGGCTTCCACCACCGCCGGCAGCAGCTGCGCGCGCGAGGGGCTGGGCTTGATCGAGATGATCTCCACCGTGGTCTTCGGCAGGTCGCGGTGCACGCGGTTGACGAAGGCCACCACGTCGTCGCGGACCTGCGCCGGGCTGCGGCCGCTGTTGAGGTCGTTGTCGCCGGCGTAGAAGAACACCTTGCACGGCGCATACGGGATTACGATGCGGTCGGCATACCAGGTGCTGTCCCGCACTTCCGAACCGCCAAAGCCGCGGTTGAACACCGGCTGGCCCGGGAAATCGGCGGCCAGGCTCTCCCACATCCGGATCGACGAGCTGCCGATGAACTCGATGCCGCCGCGCGGTGGAGGACTGGCCGCGTCCTGTTCCGCGAACTGCGCCATGTCGCCGGCCCACGCCACGTTGGAGACCTGGGTCGGCACCTGCGGCGCGGCAGGGGCCGGCGTGCGCGCCAGTGCGGGCAGGGCGGCGCCCAGGGCAAGGGCGAGCAGAAGGGGGCGGGCAGGGCGGTGCAGCATGGACGACTCCTGTGGTGGGGCACCGAAGGCGCCCGGACGGGTAGGCGTTCATCATAGAAGCTGCCGCCGGGCCGCGCTTTACCACGGACGGGCGTTGGCCGCCTTCGACAATGCCCCGACCGGCTTATGGCAAAATGAGGGATTGCCTGCCCCATTCAGCGATGCCCATGACCGTCTGCCGTGTGCTGTTCCTGCCGTTCCGGCCCGCGTTGTCGACCGGGGTGCCTGCCCATGGCGGATGAAATCGGGCACCTGCCGCGCGGCCCCCGGCGCATCTTCAAGGCGGCGGTCTGGTCCTGGCAGGGGCTGCGTGCGGCCTGGCTGCACGAGTCCTCGTTCCGGCTGGAGGTGTACCTGCTGATCGTGCTCGCCCCGTTGGCGCTCTGGCTCGGCCAGACCCCGGTGGAGCGCGCGCTGATGATCGGTTCGTTGCTGCTGGTGCTGGCCATGGAACTGGCCAACTCGGCGATCGAGGCGGTGATCGAACGCTACGGCGCCGAGTTCCACGAGCTCGCCGGGCGCGCCAAGGACATGGGCTCGGCCGCCGTGTTCGTGCTGATGGTGAACGTACTGGTGTGCTGGACCCTGATCCTGCTGCCGCAGATTTTCTGACCTAAAACTTCTGACGCGTCACCCGCGTCATCCCCCCTGTAAGGATGGAAGTCCATGTTTCTTGAGCTGTTGTCCGACCCCAATGTCTGGTTGACCCTGCTGACCCTGAGCGCACTGGAAATCGTGCTGGGCATCGACAACCTGGTGTTCATCTCGATCGCGGTGAGCAAGCTGCCCGAAGCGCGTCGTCCGTTCGCGCGCAAGCTCGGCATCGCCGTGGCCTGCATCACCCGCATCCTGCTGCTGGTGTCGCTGGCGTACCTGGCGCACATGCAGGCCAACCTGTTCACGGTAGCCGGGATGGGCATCTCGATCCGCGACCTGGTGCTGATCGTCGGTGGCCTGTTCCTGATCATCAAGGGCGGCATGGAAATCCGCGAGCTGATCACCGGCGGTGAGGATGAGGATCCGACCACCACCAAGGCGTCGGCCGTGTTCGGCATGGTCATCGCGCAGATCGCCATCATCGACATCGTGTTCTCGCTGGACTCGGTCATCACCGCGGTCGGCATCGCCGAACATGTGCCGGTGATGGTCGCCGCGATCCTGCTGTCGGTCGCCGTCATGCTGCTGGCCGCCAATCCGCTGGGCCGCTTCATCGACGCCAACCCGACCGTGAAGATGCTGGCGCTGGCCTTCATCCTGCTGATCGGCGCGGTACTGATCCTGGATGGCCTGGACGTCCATGTGCCCAAGCCCTACATCTACGCCGCGATGGGCTTCTCGGTGCTGGTGGAGTGGCTGAACCTGCTGATGCGCCGTCGCGCCGTGGCCCACCACGTGCCGGGTGCCGGCAACTGGTAAGGGGGTAGGTGCCGACCGTTGGTCGGCACTCCCTGGGTACCGACCCACCGCCGTTACCACATCTGCTTTACCCAAGACGTGGCATGCTCCGGATCCCGTTCATCGAGATCCGGAGCCGGCCATGCGATCGTTCTCCCGTTTGTTGTGCCTGGCCGTACTGGCCTCCCTGTTGTCCGGTTGTGGCTACAACGCCATCCAGCAGAAGGATGAGCAGGTCAAGGCCGGTTGGGCCGAGGTGCTCAACCAGTACAAGCGCCGCGCCGATCTGATCCCCAACCTGGTGCAGACCGTGGAAGGCTATGCCAACCAGGAACGCCAGGTCCTGACCGATGTCACCAACGCCCGCGCGCGCGTGGGGCAGGTCAACGTCAACGCCGACGATGCCGACTCCCTCAAGCAGTTCCAGCAGGCCCAGGGCGAGCTGAGCGGTGCGCTGTCACGCCTGCTGGTGGTCACCGAGAACTACCCGAACCTCAAGTCCGACCAGGGCTTCCGCGATCTGCAGGCGCAGCTGGAAGGCACCGAGAACCGCATCACCGTGGCCCGCGGCCGCTATATCCAGATGGTGCAGGACTACAACACCTACATCCGCCAGTTCCCGCAGGTGATCACCGCCAAGCTGTTCGGCTATGCGACCAAGCCGAACTTCACGGTGGAGAACGAAGCGCAGATCTCGCAGCCGCCGGCGGTCAAGTTCGGCTCGCAGGCCCCGGCCCCGGCGCCCGCACCGCAGCCGCCCGCGCCGCAGCCGCAGCCGCAGCCGGCGAACTGAGCCCGTGACCACGCGCCTGCTGCGCTGGCTCCTGCTGCTCTGCCTGGCGCTGGCGTTGCCGGCCTGGGCGCAGCGCCAGGCCGCGATCCCGCCGATGTCCTCGCCCGTGGTGGACACCACCGGCACCCTGGACGCGGCGCAGATCCAGGCGCTGGAGGCGCAGGCGCTGGCCCTGCAGCAGCGCAAGGGCAGCCAGCTGCAAATCCTGATGGTGCCGAGCACCGCGCCGGAAACCATCGAGCAGTACACCCAACGCGTGTTCGAGCAGTGGTCCATCGGCCGCAAGGGCGTGGATGACGGCGTGCTGCTGGTGGTGGCCAAGGACGATCGCCGGGTTCGCATCGAGCCGGGCTACGGCCTGGAAGGCGCGATCCCGGACGCGATCGCCAACCGGGTGATCCAGGAGTACCTGGCCCCGCGGTTCCGCAGCAACGACTACGCCGGTGGCCTCACCGATGCCAGCGCTGCGCTGGTCAAACTGATCGACGGCGAAGCGCTGCCTGCGCCGGTGAGTACGCATCGCGCCCAGGACGCCCCTGCGGGTGGCAACTGGACGATGGCGCTGGGCATCGGCCTGTTCGCCGGTCTGTTCCTGCGCGGCATCCTGGGCTGGCTGCCGCGCCCCCTGCGTGCGCTGGCGAGCGGTGCCGGGGCCGGGGTGGCCGCGTTCCTGTTCACCTCGCTGGTGGTGGCCAGTGGCGCGGCCGCCGTGGTGGGCCTGCTGGTCGGCCTGACGTCGGCCGGTCGCGGCGGCGTGTTCGCGCGCAGTGGCGGCTGGGGTGGGGGTGGCTGGGGCGGTGGCGGGTTCGGTGGCGGCGGGGGGGGCTTCGGCGGCGGTGGAGGCGGCTGGGGCGGGGGTGGTGGACGTTCGGGAGGCGGTGGCGCCTCGGGAGGCTGGTGATGCGCTGGCTCCGGCACGTGTTCTCCCCATCGGTGCGGCGCGCCTTCCCACCCGCACATCTGCAGGCGATCACCGAGGCGATCACGGCGGGCGAGCGCCGTCACGGTGGCCAGGTGATGTTCGCGGTGGAAGCGGATCTGCCGCTGGCCGCGTTGTGGCAGGGCATCACCGCACAGCAGCGCGCCGGGCAGGCCTTCGCCCAGCTGCGGACCTGGGATACCGAACACAACAACGGCGTCCTGATCTACCTGCTGCTGGCCGACCATGCGATCGAGCTGGTCGCCGATCGCGGCCTGCGCGGGCGGATCGATGAGGCGCAGTGGCGGGCCATCTGCGCGCACATGCAGCAGCGGCTGCGCGAGGGCGCCCTGCAGGAGGCCGTGCTGCTGGCGATCGAAGAGGTCTCGGACCTGCTGGCCGGGCACTATCCGCCCGTTCCGGGGTCACAGGATGACGGCCTGCCGGACACGCCGCAGATTATGGGCTGAAGCCCGGCAATCGCGCGATCGCGGCCGCCGCGAGGCCGCTCCCGGGCGGCGCTAGAATATCCGCATCCCTGCAAGGCGCCCTTCATGATCTATTTCCACGATATCGACCCCATCGCCATCTCGCTCGGGCCGATCAAGGTGCACTGGTACGGCATCATGTACCTGCTCGGCTTCACTGCCGCCTGGTGGCTGGGGCGCAAGCGGATCGCGGCCGGGCGCCTGCCCGGGGTCGATGCCAACGGCTTCTCCGACCTGCTGTTCTACGCGATGCTCGGCGTCGTCGTCGGTGGGCGCGTGGGCTACATGCTGTTCTACGCGACCTCGGAATTCCTGCACAACCCGCTGCTGCTGTTCAAGGTCTGGGACGGCGGCATGAGCTTCCATGGCGGCCTGCTCGGCGTGCTGTTCGCCTCGTGGTGGTGGTCGCGCAAGCATCGCCTGCATCTGTTCGACACCCTCGATTTCATGTCGCCGCTGGTACCGCTGGGCCTGGGCTTCGGCCGCATCGGCAACTTCATTGGTGCCGAACTGTGGGGCAAGTACACCGATGGCAGCTGGGGCGTCGTGTTCCCGAGCGGCCTGCCGGCCCCGTTGAACGGGCTGGACCTGGCCACGCTCAAGGCCGAGTTCGCCACCGGCGCGCTCAACCAGTACGCCCGTCATCCCTCGCAGTTGTATGAAGCGCTGCTGGAAGGCCTGGTGATGTTCGTGGTGCTGTGGGCGGTGTCGGCCAAGCCGCGCCATCGCTACGTGATCGCCGGCCTGTTCGCGCTGATGTACGGCCTCTTCCGCTTCGCGGTGGAGTTCGTGCGCATGCCGGACAACGGCGTCTACCTTGCCTTCGACTGGTTCACCCGTGGCCAGCTGCTCAGCCTGCCGCTGGTGGCCTTCGGCCTGGTGCTGCTGGCGCTGTCGCGTCGCGCACCGGTGCTGCAGCCGGTGCTGCCGGCCGCCGCTGCCGGAGCTAAGGCATGAAGGCCTACCTGGACCTGCTCGCGCATGTGCTGGAGCACGGCACGGAAAAGTCGGATCGCACCGGCACCGGCACGCGCAGCGTGTTCGGCTGGCAGATGCGCTTCAACCTCAACGACGGCTTCCCGCTGGTCACCACCAAGAAGCTGCACCTGCGCTCGATCATCCACGAGCTGCTGTGGTTCCTGAAGGGCGATACCAACATCGGGTATCTGAAGGACAACCAGGTGCGGATCTGGGACGAGTGGGCCGATGCCAACGGCGACCTCGGCCCGATCTACGGCAAGCAGTGGCGCAGCTGGGCCACCGCCGATGGCGGCGCGATCGACCAGATGCAGTGGCTGGTGGACGAGATCAAGCGCAACCCCGATTCGCGCCGGCTGGTGGTCAGCGCCTGGAACGTGGGCGAGCTGTCGCAGATGGCGTTGATGCCGTGCCACAACCTGTTCCAGTTCTACGTGGTGGACGGCAAGCTCAGCTGCCAGCTGTACCAGCGCAGCGGCGACATCTTCCTGGGCGTGCCGTTCAACATCGCCAGCTACGCGCTGCTCACCCACATGGTGGCGCAGGCGACCGGGCTGGGCGTCGGCGATTTCGTGCATACCCTCGGCGATGCGCACCTGTACTCGAACCACTTCGAGCAGGCGCGCGAACAGCTCGCGCGTGAACCGCGCGCGCTGCCGAAACTCTGGTTGAACCCCGAGGTGACCGATCTGTTCGGTTTCCAGTTCGATGACATCCGCATTGACGGCTACGACCCGCACCCGGCGATCAAGGCCCCGGTGGCGGTGTGAGCGGCACGCCCCTGAAGCTTTCGCTGATCGCCGCGCTCGACACCGACCACGGCATCGGCCGCGACAACGACCTGCCGTGGAAGCTGCCCGATGATCTCAAGCGCTTCAAAGCGCTGACCGTCGGCAAGCCGATCCTGATGGGGCGCAGGACCGCGCAGTCGCTCGGGCGGGCCTTGCCCGGCCGGTTGAACCTGGTACTGACCCGCAGCGGGCAGGTGCCGTTCGACGGCATGCAGGCGGTGGCCTCGATCGAGCAGGCGCTGCAGGCAGCGGCGGACACCGACGCGGAAGAACTGTGCGTGATCGGCGGCGGCGAAATCTATCGCCTGGCGATGGCCCAGGCCACCGATCTGCACCTGACCTGGGTGCACACCACCGTGCCGGCCGATACCCACTTCCCGCCGGTCGATCCGGCGCTGTGGGTGGAAGTGGCGCGCGAACACCACGCGGCCGACGAGCGGCACGCGTACGCGTTCGATTTCGTGGATTACCGCCGCGCCTGAGCGGGCGGTGCAGGCAGGCCGGTCGCACTGACCGGCCTGCGGCTCATTCGGCGTCGCTGGTGACGTCGTTTTTCTGCGGCTGTTGCTGCGGCTGCTGCTCGGCGTTCTGCGCGGGCTTCGCACCACCGCCCTGGCGGCCCTGGCCACCCCGGCCACGATCGCGGCCCTGGCCTTGGCCTTGACCCTGACGCGGTGGACGCCCGCTCGGCGGCGCACCCTCGGCGGCCGGCCGGCGTGCCGGCGGACGCGGCGCGGAGACCGGCTTGGGCACATCGCGGCCCGGCACCTGCACCACGCGCAGTTCTTCGGTATCCAGCTGCAGCGCGGTGAGCTTGCCTCCCCATACGGCACCGGTGTCGATCGCGTGCACGCCCTGGGTGATGGTGAGGCCCAGCGCGGACCAGTGTCCGCAGACGATCTTCAGATCGCGCTCGGCGCGGCCCGGCACTTCGAACCAGGGATACAGCCCCTGTTCCTGGGTGCCCGGCGTGCCCTTGTCCTCGATCCCGATCCGGCCCCGCGGCGTGCAGTAACGCATGCGCGTGAACAGATTGATGATCGCGCGCGAGCGGTCGTAGCCGGCCAGGCCGGGTGACCAGCTCGGCTTGTCGCCGTACATGTTGCGGAACAGCTTGCGGTAGCCGCTGCCGTGCAGCTGCTGCTCGACCTCGCGGGCGTGCTTCTCGGCCAGCTGGGTGGTCCACTTCGGGGCCAGCCCGGCGTGGATCATCATCCAGCCCAGCTCACGGTCCACGTGGGCCAGCTTCTGCAGGCGCAGCCACTCCAGCAGCTCGTCGCGGTCCTCGGCCTGCACGATCCGCAGCAGGTCCGGGTTGACCTTGCGCTGCTCTTCCTCGGTGCGGGCACCGACGGCAAGCAGGGACAGGTCGTGGTTGCCCAGCACGATCACGCTGCTCTCGCGCAGCGAATGGACCAGGCGCAGGGTTTCCAGCGATTGCCCGCCACGGTTGACCAGGTCGCCGCAGAACCACAGCTTGTCGACCGCGGGGTCGAACTTGATTTTTTCCAGCAACCGCTGGGTGACGTCGTAGCAGCCCTGCAGGTCGCCGATGGCCCAGACACTCATGCGTGCGCCTCCATCAGTGCAGTGTGCGCGGAACGGTCAGGACGAACGGCGCGATGGCGGCGGCGAACTCGGTGCCGTCGTCGGCGACCATGTCGTAGTGCCCCTGCATCGTGCCGTGCTCGGTCTCCAGCATGACACCGGAGGTGTAACGGAAGTCTTCACCGGGGCGCAGCCGCGGCTGCTCGCCGATCACGCCATCCCCGTCGACATGCTCGATGCGGCCGTTGGCATCGGTGATCCGCCAGTGGCGGGCCACCAGCCGTGCCGCGACGCGGCCCCGGTTGAGGATGCGGATCGTGTAGGCGAACGCGTAGCGGCCGTCCTCCGGCGTGGACTGGTCATCGAGGAAGCGGGGGGCGACCTCGACGGAGATCGCGTAGTTTGCAGCGTCGTTCATGCAGGCAGTTTAGTGAATGTTGTGCACGATGAGATGAGTGCCGCCCGGCCGGGTGGCGCTCCCGTCATGAAGGTCGGGCGGTTCCACGTGCGCGCGGCCGGTCAGGGCCGCCGGCGGCGCGCTCACTCTTGCGGAGCGGCATCACCGTCGGCGCAGGGTACGTTCGCCAGCGCGATGAACTGCGCCACGTCCAGCTGCTCGGCGCGCGCATCGCTGCGCACGCCGGCGGCGTCGAACTGCTCGGGCGTGCACACGTTCTGCAGCGCGTTGCGCAGGGTCTTGCGGCGCTGCCCGAAGGCAGCCTTGACCACGTGGGCGAAGCGCTTGCGGTCCAGGATGCCAACCGTGGCCGGATCGCGCGGGACCAGCCGCACCACGGCCGAATCGACCTTCGGCGGCGGCCGGAACGCACCCGGCGGCACCACGAACAGCGAGGTCACCTTGCAGAAGGCCTGCAGCATCACGCTCAGCCGGCCGTAGACCTTGCTGCCCGGATCGGCGGCCATGCGGTCGACCACTTCCTTCTGCAGCATGAAGTGCATGTCGGTGATCACCGCCGCGTGGTCCAGCGCATGGAACAGGATCGGCGAGGAGATGTTGTAGGGGAGATTGCCGACCAGGCGGATCGGGCTGCCCGCGGCCAGTTCGGTGAAATCCACCTGCAGCACGTCGCGGTGGATGATGGTCATCTCGCCCAGCGGTTCGGCGGCGGCGGCCAGCGGCCCGACCAGATCCCGGTCGAACTCGATCACGGTCAGCTTCGGGTGGCGGCGCAGCAGCGGCAGGGTGATGGCGCCCTGGCCCGGGCCGATCTCGACCAGGCGGTCGCCGTCCTTCGGGTTCACCGCCAGGACGATCTTGTCGATGTAGCTGCGGTCGGCGAGGAAGTGCTGGCCGAGCTGCTTCTTGGCGGGGCCGGAGAAACCGGGCGCGCCGGAGGAGGAATACGAAGAAGTCATGGCACCAGTGTACGTTGGCGCGCCAGCCGGGCACACAGCGCGGTGGCAGCGAGGAGGCTGGAGGGGTCGGCGATGCCGCGGCCGGCCAGATCCAGGGCGGTGCCGTGGTCGACCGCGACGCGCGGGTAGGGCAGGCCCAGGGTGATGTTGACGGCCTGCTCGAAGCCGCTGTACTTGAGCACCGGCAGGCCCTGGTCGTGGTACATCGCCAGCACCGTGTCGAAGCCGGCCAGCTTGGCCGGCAGGAACGCGGTATCGGCCGGCAGCGGCCCGACCAGGTCCATGCCCCGGGCGCGCAGGCGCTCCAGCAGCGGGATGATCAGGTCGAGCTCTTCGCGGCCGAGATGGCCGTCTTCGCCGGCGTGCGGGTTGAGGCCGAGCACGGCGATACGCGGCGAAGCAAGGCCGAAGTCGCGCTGCAGAGCATCGTGGATGATCTGCAGGGTCAGCGCCAGGCCATCGGCGGTGATCGCATCGGCCACCGACCGCAGCGGCAGGTGGGTGGTCGCCAAGGCGACCCGCACGATCGCGTTGGCCAGCATCATCACCACCGGGGTGCGGGCTTGGTCGGCCAGCAGTTCGGTGGTGCCGCTGTAGGCGATGCCGCCTTCGTTGATGACCGCCTTGTGCACCGGGCCGGTGACCACACCGGCCAGTTCACCGGACAGGCAGGCCTGGCCGGCCTGGCGCAGGGCACCGATCACCGCGCCGGCATTGGCCGGGTCCGGGGTGCCGAAGCGCGAGGGGGCGGCATTGCGCACCGCGCGCAACGGCAGATCGCCCGGCTGGCGGGCGATGGCGTCTTCAGGCAGGAGCTGCAGCGGCAGCGACAGCGCGGCGGCGGCAGCCTGCAGCGTGTCCGGGTCGGCGAAGGCTAGAAGCCGGCAATCAGTGCGCGGCTGCTGGATCAGTCGAAGGCAGAGCTCCGGGCCGATCCCCGCCGGCTCGCCCGGTACCAGCGCGAGCTGCGGGAGCATGGATCAGGACTGCGGCGGGGTGGCGGCCGCGGCGCCGCCCGGGGCGTAGCCGCGCATGTCCACGTAGGCTTCGCCACGCAGTTCCTGCAGGAAGCGGTTGTACTCTTCTTCCAGCTTGCGGCGGCCGATCGTTTCACGGATCTGGGCGCGCTGGTTGTCGGTGGTGGCATCGGTCTGGCGCGTGGCGACGCGCTGGACGATGTGCCAGCCGGCATCGGTGCGGAACGGCTGGCTCACGCCGCCGTCGGCGACGCCTTCAACCTGCTTGCCGAAGTCCGGGCCGAACGCGTCGGCCGGGAACCAGCCCAGATCGCCGCCCTGGCCCTTGCTGTTGTTGTCTTCCGAGGATTCCTTGGCGACCGCGTCGAACTCGGCGCCGCCGGCGATGCGGGCGCGCAGGGTATCGATCTTGGCCTTGGCCGCGGCATTGTCCTGCTGGTCGGTGATGCGGACCAGGATATGACGGGCGTGGTACTCGGTGATGGTGTGACCACCGCCGGCGGCGGCGCTGGCATCACGCACTTCCACCAGCTTCAACAGCTGGAAGCCACTCGGGCCACGCAGCGGACCGACCACGTCGCCGGACTTCATGTCTTTCATCATCTGCGCGAACGCGTTCGGGATTTCGTCCAGCGAACGCCAGCCGAGGTCGCCGCCTTCCAGCGCGTTCGGGCTGTCCGAATAACGGACGGCGGCCGCGTTGAAGTCGATCTCGCCCTTGTCCAGCAGTGCCTTGACGCCATCGGCCTTCTTCTGGCCGGTGGTGATCTGATCGGCGGTGGCGCCTTCAGGCAGGCCGATCAGGATGTGGGCCAGGTGGTACTGGGTACCGGCGGCCGCCTGCTGCTTGAGCGCGCCATCCACTTCACCTTCGCTGACGCTGATCCGGCTCTGCGCGAAGCTCTGGCGCAGGCGCTGGACGGTGATCTCGTCGCGCACCGAATTGCGGAAATCGTTGAAATCCAGGCCATCGCTGGCCAGGCGCTGGCGCAGGGCGTCCAGCGTGGAGCCGTTCTGCTGGGCGATGGCGTTGATCGCCTGGTTCAGTTCCTGGTCGCTGACCTTGATGCCGCTGCTCTCGGCGCGCGCCACCTGCAGCTTGACCAGGACCAGACGCTCGAGCACCTGGCGGCTGAGCACGTCATCGGGCGGCAGCTGGTTTTCACGACCGGCGTACTGGGCCTTGATGTTCTGGACGGCGCGGTCCAGTTCGCTCTGCAGCACGACGTCCTCATCGACGATCGCCGCGATGCGGTCCAGCGGCTGACTCTGCTGGGCCAGCACCTGCAACGGGGCCGTCGCGGAGGAGACCGCCAGCAGGGAGGCGAGGAGTACGGGAAGGGTCTTGGTCATGGGATCTGATTCGGATCGTAGTCGTCGCGGGCTGCACCGGTGTTGCTGGGCGGCACCAGATAGAGGTCGTCTCGGTAGTACCCGAGAATAGCACGGCGCAAGGTGCGGTCCGTGTTCTGGCCGATGGAGCTCAGGCCCTTGAGCACGAACTCGATCTGGAAGGAGTTGTTGAGTTCACCCTCGCGGTTGCGCACGTAGCGGCGGGCGATCGCGCGGACGGCGAGGCAGCAGCTGTCCCACTGCACGCCACCGATGATTTCCAGCGGGGCGCGGTCCTGGATGGAGTAGTAGTAGCGGCCGACCAGGCTCCAGCGCTCGTTGAGCGGGTAGAGGAAGGACAGGTCGGCCTGCTCCAGCAGCGTCCGGTCGCGGCGGGTCGCCGTGGTCGATGCCTGCGGGTTCAGACGGCTGCGGTAGGTCAGGTTGACGATGCCGTCGTTGGACATCAGGTAGCGCGCACGCACGCTGGCCAGGTCCTCGCGCTTGTACTTGGGATCCCACTGATAGGTGGCGCCCAGCGTCCAGCGGTCGTTGATCATGTAGTTCGTATCGGCGATCCAGGCCGACTTGCCCTGCTCGACCGGGGTTTCAACACTGTTGAGCGTAACCCGGGAATCGTCGAAGTACAGGATCTGGCCGATGCTGCCCGAGAAGCGTTCCTTGCCGGTGTCCTGGTCGATGAAGCGGGTGCTAAGCGCCAAGGTCAGCTGGTTGGCGTCGTTCTGGCGATCGGCGCCGGAGTAGCGCGAATCGCGGAACAGCTGGCCCCAGCTGAAGGTGAAGTCACGGGTATCGAAGACCGGCAGGTCGCTCTGGTCGCGGTACGGCGTACGCAGATAGAACAGGCGCGGTTCCAGCGTATGCAGGAAGCGGGTGTCGCCGATGGTGGTCTCGCGGTCGAAGAACAGCCCGGCGTCGATGGTGCCGATCGGCAGGCTGCGGCTCGGCGAGGTGTTGCCGCGCAGCTGGTCCGGGGTGGCAACCGCCAACTGTTCCGGGGTCAATTGGTTGCGACGGATGCTGTCAGCCAGGCCCCGCTCCAGGTCGTACGCGGTATAGCGGTAGGCCAAGGTCGGGGTGACGTACCAGGCCGCGCCGCTGAAGGGCATCGAGACGTACGGTTTCACGTCCAGGCGCGAACCGCCGTCCATGCTGCGTGACACGCCGGTGCGCTCGTATTCCTGGTCCGCGCCGAACTTCTCATGCACATCCAGATGCGTGAAGTTCACCGCTTCGGCATATACGCCGGTTTCCAGCCACGGCAGCAGCGGCTTGTCCCAGTTGACGAACAGGCGCGGCTGGCGCGCGTACGGCAGGGACGACTCGGTCAGGGTGTAATCGGTGAGCTGCCAGTAGTCGGCCATCAGGCCGCCGGTCCAGTTCTCACCGGTGCCGTAGAGGCCGATCTGGCTCTGCAGGTTGGAGGTGGTCACCCCGAGCAGCCGATTGGAGAAATCCTCCAGATAGCGCTCGTCGCTGACCCAGGCCAGGCTGGCGCGGGCCTGCCAGTTGGCGTTGATGTTGTGGTACCCGCTGAACTCCACGCGGCCGCGATCCTTGTCGCGCAGCTTGTCGTTGGGCAGGTAGGCGGTCAGCAGCTCGCCGCGGCCACCGTCGTACAGATAGCGGAATTCGTTGTCGAGCATGAAACCGCGCTTGCTCATGTAGCGCGGCATCAGGGTGTCGTCGAAGTTCGGCGCCAGGTTCAGGTAGATCGGCTGGGTGTAGTCGAAGCCGTTGCGGCCGGACAGGCCGATCTGCGGGTAGAGCAGGCCGGTCTGGCGGCGATCATCGATCGGGAACTTGAAGTACGGCGCCCACAGCACCGGCACCTTGCCGATCCGCAGCACGGCGTTGCGCGCGGTACCGAAGCCGGCGTCGTTGTCGACCTCGATCTGCGGCGCCGACAGCTTCCACACTGGCTGCGAGGGGTCGCAGGTGGTGTAGGTGGAGCGGTGCATCTGGCCGACCGCACCCTGCAGGTCGATCGACTCGGCACCGCCGTTGCCACGGCGGGACACCAGCTGGTACTGGATGTCGCTGATCTTGTGGGTGTCGCTTTCCTGGTTGCCTTCGGCGCGACGGGCCTTCATCCGGATCGAGGAGTCCTGGTAGCGGACGTTGCCCTCGGCGATGTAGTTGCCGCTTTCGGTATCGAAGCTCAGGTTGTCGGTGCCCAGGAACTGGTCGCCGCGCTTGAGCGCGACATTGCCCTGGTAGTTGGGTACCACGGAGGTCCCGGTCAGTTGGTCGCCTTCGATGTCCGTCGGCTGCTGGTCACGCGTCGCGGCCGCGGCTTTGTCGGCCTTGGGCGCATCGTCGAACACGGGCAGCACGTCGGTCACCGGGCACAGGCCCCAGTTCACCGGCTTGTCGTCGGCCAGGGCCGGCAGGCAGATGGCGATACTGAGGGGGAGGGGCAGCAGGCGGAGGGCTCGGCGCACGCGGTATCGGATTCGGGCGAAAACGGATCGTAGCTTGCCCCATCCCTTGCATAGGGGCAATGAAGGTCTCGCCCACGCAGGGGCCCGGGTTCATTCGTCGGACCGGTCCGCGCGGATCAGCGCAGCTGGCCGACGTGGGCCACGCTGCATTCGGCGAGGGCCTGCAGGTCGTATCCGCCCTCCAGCATCGAGACGATCCGGCCGGCCCCGTGGCGGCGGGCCAGCCCGCGCAGCTCGGCGGTGATCCAGGCGAAATCCTCGGTTTCCAGCATCAGATCGGCCTGCGGGTCGCGCATGTGCGCATCGAAGCCGGCCGAGATCAGCAGCAGCTGGGGCCGGAAATCGTCGATGGCCGGCAGCATCTCGTCGGCCCAGGTGTTGCGGAAACGGAAGCCGCCACTGCCCGGCGGCAGCAGGATGTTCATCAGGTTGCCGGCCCCGCGGTCGCGGCGCAGGCCCGAATTGGGGAACAGCCCGGCCTGGTGGGTGCTGTAGTAGGCCACCCCGGGATCGGCGATGAAGATGTCCTGGGTGCCGTTGCCGTGGTGGACATCGAAATCGACGATGGCGATCCGCTCCAGCCCATAGCGGTCGCGCGCATAGGCGGCGGCGATGGCGATGTTGTTGAACAGGCAGAAGCCCATCGCAGTGCTGGCGCTGGCGTGGTGGCCGGGCGGGCGCACGGCGCAGAAGGCCACCGGGTCCTCGCCCAGCATCACCGCATCGACCGCCGCCACGCCGGCACCGGCCGCGTGCAGGGCCGCGCTGGCCGAGCCGGGCGAGGTCATGGTGTCCATGTCGATCAGGCGCAGCTGCTCGGTCTGGGGCTTGAGCACCAGGTCGATCAGTTCGCTGTCGTGGACCCGTGCCAGCTCACCGAGCTTGGCCGGCGGAGCCTCGCGCCAGTCCAGCTGGTCCGGATAGGCCGCCTTCAGCGCATCGAGCACCCCCTGCAGACGGGCCGGGCATTCGGGATGGCCGCGGCCGGGATCGTGTTGCAGACAGGCGGGGTGGGTGAAAACCAGCATGCGGGCAGGGTATCCGGTGGGGCGGCAGGGCCGCTCAGGCGTGGCGGCGCTCGTGGCGCCAGAGCACCTCGCCGTGGCCATCCGCCCGGGCCAGCACGCGCGCGAGCACGAACAGCAGGTCGGACAGGCGGTTGAGGTAGTGCAGTGCTTCCGGGCGGACCGTCTCCCGCCGCGCCAGCGTGACCGTCTCGCGCTCGGCCCGGCGCACGATGGTGCGGGCCAGGTGGCAGCGCGCGGCGGCCTCGCCCCCGGCCGGCAGGATGAATTCCTTCAGCACCGGCAGGTCGGCGTTGTAGTGGTCCAGCTGCCGTTCCAGCGCCTCGATATCGGCGGCGTGGATGGCGGCATGGCCGGGAATGCACAGCTCGCCGCCCAGATCGAACAACTGGTGCTGGATCACCGTCAGCAGGGCGCGGACATCCTCCGGCAGCGGCACCGCCAGCAGCACGCCGAGCGTCGAGTTGGCCTCGTCGACCGTGCCGTAGGCGGCCACCCGGGCGTCGTCCTTGGCCACGCGGCTGCCATCACCCAGGCCGGTGCTGCCATCGTCACCGGTGCGTGTATAGATGCGGGACAGGCGATTGCCCATGAACGAGGCCGGCCGCGCTCAGCGCAGCACGTCGCGGCGCGCCTGCAGCAGCTTGCCGACCTGTTCGGTCGCCAGCTGCAGCGCGGCCGCCAGGCCGACGTAGACCGCCGCGGTGCGCAGGTAGGGCAGGAACCAGTCGCCGTAGTTCTTCGCCCAGCCGTCGAGGGTGGGGGCGGCCACGTTGTCGCTGGTCCAGTAGAAACCGCCCTGGGCGAACAGATGGCAGACCGCCACCGCCGCGACCAGCAGCAGCGCGCCCTTGCCCAGCGCGGCCCAGGTGGCGCCGTGGTAGCTGCGGCGGAGCAGCAGGCCGCCGCTCCACATCGCGAAATAGGCCGGCAGCAGCATCCAGTAGCCCGGCGAGACGCAGTAGTGCTGCCAGAAATCCAGGCCGCTGCGGCGGATCACGAACCAGTCGACCAGCACCGCCAGCGCCATCAGCAGCGGGAACGCCCAGCGGGTCCACGCGCGCAGGTAGAAGCCGCCGATGAAGAACACCGCCCAGGATGCATCCGGAATCGCCGCGAAATGGTTGACCCGCGTGGCCGCCATCAACAGCACGAGCACGGACAGGACGAAGGCGCGTTGGGCAGTGGAGGTCATGGCGGTGACGGGTGGGGGCAGGCATTCATTCTAGCGCCTGCTGCGGCAGCCCGCCGCACGCCGCCGGAACGGGCGAACCCTTATCATGGCGGGCATGAGTGAACGACATGATGTAGTGATCGTAGGCGGCGGGCTGGTGGGTGCCAGCCTGGCCATCGCCCTGGACCGTGCCGGCCGCGATGTCGGCCTGGTGGAGGCCTCGCCGCTGGGCGCGCTGCCGGCAGTGTTCGACCAGCGCAACCTCAGTTTCGCCGCCGCGACCGTCAACGCGCTGACCGCGCTGGGCGTAATGCAGAAGCTGGCCGGTGCGCCGGGCGCGATCACCCGCATCCACGTCAGCCGCGCCGGCGATTTCGGCCGGGTGCAGATGGAGGCCGCGCAGTACCAGCGCCCGTGGTTCGGACAGGTCGTGGTCGCCCGCGATTTCGGCCAGGCGCTTGAGGCGCGGCTGGAGACGCTCACCCGGCTGACCCGCTATCGTCCGGCGCGCTTCGTGCGCCTGGGCAGCACGGTGGACGGCTACCGTCAGGTCTTCATCGCCGATGACAGCGGCGAGCGCTGTCTGCTGGCGCGTCTGGTGGTCGGCGCCGACGGGACCCGCAGTGGCGTGCGCGAGGCACTCGGCATCGGCGTGGATGAACATGATTTCGAGCAGACGCTGTTCGTGTCGCGGGTCCGCGCCGCGCGTGCGCCGGACGGCACCGCGTACGAGCGCTTCACCGACACCGGGCCGACCGCGCTGCTGCCGCGTGGCGACCGTCATTTCGGCGCGGTGCATGGGGTTGCCCGTGACCAGGCCGAGGCCGTGATGGCGCTGGACGATGCCGCCTGGGTGAACCGCCTGCAGGGCGCCATTGGCTGGCGTGCCGGCCGCCTGCTGGAGAGTGGCCCGCGCAGCGCCTATCCCTTGATCCAGGTGCTGTCGCGCGCGCTGGTCGGCGAACGCACCGTGCTGCTCGGCAATGCCGCGCAGACCATCCACCCGCTGGGCGCACAGGGCTTCAACCTGGGCCTGCGCGATGCATTGACGCTGGCCGAACTGGTGGCCGACACCGATGACGCCGGCAGCGATACGCTGCTGCAGGAACACGTGGCCCGGCGCCTGGAAGACCGAGAGCAGACCATCGCGTTCTCCGGCGGGCTGGCGCGCCTGACCAGCAATCCGGCACCGCTGATGCGCCCGCTGCGTTCGCTCGGCCTGTTGGCCGCGCAGGCCACGCCGATGCAGTCGATGCTGGTCGGGGGCGCGATGGGCTTCCGCGGCCAGGTCCCGGCGCTGTGCCGCGGAGCCGGCCTGTGAGCCGGCGCCCGCAGGACGTGGTGGTGGTCGGTGGTGGCGTGGTCGGCGCGGCCTGCGCACTGGCGCTGGCCGATGCCGGGCTGTCGGTGACGCTGGTCGAAGGCCGCGAGCCGGCGGCCTGGCAACCGCAGCAGCCGGACCTGCGCGTGTACGCGTTCGCGCCGGACAACGCCCAGTTGCTGGCCACGCTCGGCGTGTGGCCGGCGGTGACGGCCGCGCGTGCCTGTGCCTACCGCCGCATGCGGGTCTGGGATGCGGCCGGCGGCGATGAACTGCGCTTCGACGCCGACAGCCTCGGCCGCGAACAACTGGGCTGGATCGTCGAGAACGATCTGCTGGTGGACCGCCTGTGGGCGGCGCTGCCGGCGGCCGGCGTGCAGCTGTGCTGCCCGGCGCGGGTCGAGGCGCTGGAGCAGGACGCCAACGGGGTGCGCCTGCGCCTGGACGACGGCCGTCGCCTTGAAGCATCGCTGGCGATCGCCGCCGACGGTGCCGAATCCACCCTGCGCCGCCTGGCCGGGCTGGAGGTGACCCGCCAGGATTACGGCCAGCGTGGCGTGGTGGCGTATGTCGATACCGAAAAGAACAACGAAGCCACCGCGTGGCAACGCTTCCTGGTGACCGGGCCGCTGGCGGTGCTGCCGATCAGCGCGCAGCGCAGTTCGATCGTGTGGACGCTGCCCGATGCCGACGCCGAGCGCGTGCTGGCACTGGATGACGCGGCATTCGGACGCGAACTCACCAACGCCTTCGCCGGCCGCCTGGGCGCGATGACGCTCGCCTCCAGGCGGGCGGCCTTCCCGCTGCGCCGGCAGCTTGCCACCGGCTACGTGGCCGGCCGCGTGCTCGCACTCGGTGATGCAGCGCACGTGGTGCACCCGCTGGCCGGGCAGGGCGTCAATCTCGGCCTGCGTGATGTCGCTGCCTTGCGGGCGATGGTGCTGGCGGCACAGCAGCGCCGCCAGGACTGGATGTCGCCGCACCGGTTGCAGCGCTGGGCACGCGAACGCCGCAGTGAGAACACCGTCGCTGCGTACAGCTTCGATGCGATCAACACGGTGTTCTCCAATGATGAGATGCACCTGACCCTGGCGCGCGGCCGCGCGCTGGGCTGCGCCGGCAAGCTGCCGCCACTGGTGTCGCTGTTCTGGAAGCGCGCGGCGGGGGTGTGACCCGCGCGCTCAGTCGATCAGCCAGCCGGCCAGATCGGCGCGGTCCAGCTTGCCGCGGCGCTTCACGTCCAGTGCGTTGAATTCATCGGCCAGGGTCGGGTTGGCCTGTGCCTCGGCGCGGCTGATGAAGCCATCGCCGTCGACATCCAGCGCCGCGAATGCGATGCGGTACTGGCCGACCACGCTCACCGGCTGCACCGAACGCACCGTCACCGCCGCCTCCCCGGCCGGGGCGGCCAGCGTCACCTGATGGGTGACCTCGCCCTGCGACAGCGGCTGCGCGCGCACGCTCACCGGCACCTCGCGCAACGGTTCGCTGACCGCCGGCGACGGGGTGCGGACCTGGGCCAGGGCGAGCGTGGGCAGCAGCGTCAGTAACAGGATGAGGCGGGATCGGCGTCGCATGGAAACTCCGTTCTTGACGTAGGGGGCGCCGGGCGACCGGCGCGTGCTTCGATCATTGCCGCGCGTTGCGCGGCCAGCCGGGCATGGCCCGGCGCTACTGGCGGTGCGCTTGGGTCAGCGCAGCGGCGAGGCCAGCACCGTGATCTCTTCGCGGTCGTGGTACAGCTGCTTGGCGCGCAGATGCAGCGGCTTGCCCGCCTGCTCCTGGAACAGCTCCAGGCACATGCGGGTTTCATCCCAGCGCTTTTTCATCGGCAGCTTGAGATTGAAGATCGCGTGCCTGCACCAGCCTTCGCTGAACCAGGTGGCCATGCGTTCGGCCACGCGGCGCGGTTGTTCGACCATGTCGCAGACCATCCAGTCCAGCGGCGTCTCCGGCTGCCAGTGGAAACCATCGGCGCGCAGATGTTCGACCAGGCCGGTCTCCAGCACGTGCTCGCGCAGCGGGCCGTTGTCGACGCTGATCACCCTGACGTGCTGGCGGGTCAGCACCCAGGTCCAGCCTCCCGGGGCGGCGCCCAGATCGGCCGCGCGCATGCCCGGCTTGACCAGCAGTTCGCGCTCTTCCGGTGTCATCAGCGTAAGCAGTGCTTCATCCAGCTTCAGCGCCGAGCGCGAAGGCGCGTCGGGCAGCAGCTTCAGGCGCGGGATGCCCAGCGGCCACGGCGCACTGTCTCGGGTATCGGCCACGCACACGAAGGCATGGCGTCCATCGACGAACACGATGTGCAGGCGCGGCAGGCCGGTGTTCGGCTTGTCGGTCAGTAGGCCGGCCTTGCGCAGCGCCGGGCGCAGCGCATTGCCGAATGCGCGGGCCAGGCCGGCCAGCGGCTTGCCCTCGTCCGAATCGGGATGCTCGACCCACATGTCGCCGAAGCGCTGCTGGCCCTGCAGGGCAGCGATGATCGGGGTGATGCGGTCGGCGGCATCGAGCTGGGGCAGCTCGGCCAGCACCTGCAGCTTCTGCCGGGCGAAGATCAGCGAACGCCAGGACAACGCCTTGGACAGCGCCGCACCTTCCTCGGTGACGAACACCACGTAGCCGTCGTTGCGCTGGGTGCGCGCGTAGCCGGCGACGTTGGCATAGGCCGCGCGCTCGGACAGCTCGGCGGCCAGTTCCGGCTCAAACCCCTGGCGGCAAAGGCACAGCAGGCCGCTCATCGCTTCGCGCCTGAAGCGCGGGAATCAGTAATGTGCACCGTTGGTTTCTCCATACTGGCGCAGGACCGCGCGCGCTGCATCGCGCTCGATGTCGCGCACGACCTCGATGCCACGCTTGTTGAGTTCGCCGATCCAGTCCGCCGGCAGCGGGCCTTCATCGAACGGGGTGAGTTCTTCCACATCCTGGGCGCTGGCACCGATCAGCAGACGATCGATGCCGGCCCAGACGGTCGCGCCGTAGCACTGGCAGCACGGCTGCGAGGAAGTCGCCAACGTGATCGGCGACAGCACATCGTTCAGGCGCGGCGTCTGAAGGCGCTGCTGGGCCAGCATGTAGGCCATATTTTCGGCATGCGCCAGCGAGGTTGTATGCGGGACCACGCGGTTCACGCCAGCGGCGATCACACGATGATCCGGCCCAAACACCACGGCGCCGAACGGGCCGCCGGTCTGCGCCTCGACATTCAGGCGCGACAGCTCGATCGCCAGCGCGACCTTGTCGGCGTCCTCGGGATAGACACGGCTCAGATCGATCTGGTCGTGGATCCAGGCGGGCAGGGTGAGATGGACTTGCGCGTACAGCATCGGGACATGGACCTCGTGGAAGATGGAGCAGCGGCAGTGTATCGGGCCGTGCGTAGGGATGCCGTGCCCGCGCTGAACGCGGCCACGCGGGCGCCGGCGCAGGGCTGCGCCGATCGCGGGAGTGCTGGAGCGCAGGCCCTGCCGTGGCAGGGTCGCGCTGGAAATACACGGTGGCCGGTGCCAGGCACCGGCCGGGGGCCGCTTACGCCGACCAGGTATCGCGCAGGGTCACGCTGCGGTTGAACACCGGCTTGGCCGCGGTGTGGTCGCGGCGATCGGCGACGAAGTAGCCGGTGCGCTCGAACTGGAACGACTGCTCGGGCGTGGCGCTGGCCGCAGCCGGTTCGACATAGCCGGTGACGGTGCGGCGGGAGTCCGCATTGAGGTAATCGCGGTAGGTCTTGCCGTCGGACTCGTCGTCCGGGTTCGGCACCGAGAACAGACGGTCGTACAGGCGGATCTCGGCCGGCACCGCGTGCACGGCGCTGACCCAGTGGATGGTGCCCTTGACCTTGCGGTTGGCACCTTCCATGCCCGGGCGCGATTCCGGATCCAGCCAGCCGCGCAGCTCGGTGATGGTGCCGTCGGCGTCCTTGATCACCTCATCGCAGCGGATGATGCCGGCGCCGCGCAGACGCACTTCGCCGCCCGGCACCAGGCGCTTCCAGCCCTTGGGCGGGACCTCGGCGAAATCCTCGCGCTCGATCCACAGCTCGCGCGCGAACGGCACCTCGCGGGTCCCGAACGCCTCATCCTTGGGATGGTTGGCGAAGGTCAGGGTTTCTGCGTGGCCCTCCGGCAGGTTGGTCAGCACCAGCTTGACCGGATCGACCACCGCCATGCGGCGTGCGGCGGCACTGTCCAGGTCTTCGCGCAGCGCGCCTTCGAGCACGCTGAAGTCGATCAGCGAGTTCTGCTTGCTGATGCCCACGCGCTCGGCGAACAGGCGCATCGCTGCCGGGGTATAGCCACGACGACGCAGGCCCTGCAGGGTCGGCATGCGCGGGTCTTCCCAGCCATCCACCAGCTGCTCGGTGACCAGCGCCATCAGCTTGCGCTTGCTCATCACCGTGTAGTTGATGTTCAAGCGGGAGAATTCGATCTGGCGCGGCTTGGCGGCTTCACGCGGCAGGCCGCGATCGACCAGCGGCTGGGTCAGCGCATCGTCGTGGGCGAAATCGACGTTGTCCACGCACCAGTCGTACAGCGGGCGGTGGTCTTCGAACTCCAGCGTGCACAGCGAGTGGGTGATGCCCTCGATGGAATCGCCCAGCGCATGCGCGAAGTCGTACATCGGGTAGATCGGCCACGCATTGCCGGTGTTCTGGTGTTCGACGTGCTTGATCCGGTACAGCGCCGGGTCGCGCAGGTTGATGTTGCCGCTGGCCATGTCGATCTTGGCGCGCACGGTGCGCGCACCATCCGGGAACTCGCCCGCGCGCATGCGGCGGAACAGATCCAGGTTCTCTTCGACGCTGCGCTCGCGGAACGGCGACGGACGGCCCGGCTCGGTCAGGGTGCCGCGGTAGGCGCGCACTTCCTCGGCCGTCAGGTCGCACACATAGGCCTTGCCATCGCTGATCAGCTTCTGCGCGGCCAGGTAATAGGCATCGAAATAGTCCGAGGCATGGCGCAGCTCGTTCCACTCGAAGCCCAGCCAGCGCACGTCATCCTGGATCGCGGCCACGTACTCCGGATCTTCCTTGGCCGGGTTGGTGTCGTCGAAGCGCAGGTTGCACACACCGTTGAACTCGCCGGCGATGCCGAAGTTCAGGCAGATCGACTTGGCATGGCCGATGTGCAGGTAGCCGTTGGGCTCCGGCGGAAAGCGCGTCTTGATCGCGGCATGCTTGCCGGCAGCCAGGTCCTCGCGGACGATCTGACGGATGAAATCCCGTTTTTCCTGGGCTTCCGGAAGGGCGTCGGTGGGGGCGGCGGTAGACTCGGACATGATGCGCGGTCGCAGTTAAAAGGCAGAAAGACCAACAGTTTAGCCTGTCGCAGCGCGACAGGCTAAACGGGTAGGTGCCGACCGTTGGTCGGCACGCCTTTCGCTGGCCGGCACGACCGGATCCGGTTGCGCCTGGATGATGACCGCCGCGTGGGTCGGCACGCCTTCAGCCCCCGGGCGTATGCTGGCCCCATGCCCTCCGGAGCCCGCCCATGCACGTGATCTACCAGGCCGACAACCTGTTCGACGCCCATCTGGTCAAACACGCCCTGGAGGACGCCGGCATCCCTGCGTTCGTCTTCGGGGAATCGCTGCTGGGCGGGATGGGCGAGCTCCCGCTGTTCGGCGTCCTGCGCGTCTGCGTTCCCGATCTTGCCCGTCCCGAAGCGGAAGACATCGTCGCCCAACTGGACTTGGGCACGGCCCCGGACGACCCCATATTCGACGGAGACGAAAGCGCCGGCCTGTTGCCGGCCTAGGAGAACGCCATGTTGGGTATTGGAAACGGTCTGTTGGGCATCGGCGCCTTCAAGCAGCGCCTGCCGCGTCCGGAAGAAGCGTTGCCGGGCCGCGACCAGCCCCTGCCGCTGCTGCACAACCAGCATTACGTCAACAGCCATCCGCTCAAGGACAGCTTCACCGGCCTGGCGCGCATCCGCTTCGCCATGGGCTGTTTCTGGGGCGCCGAGCGCAAATTCTGGACCATCCCGGGCGTCTACTCGACCTCGGTCGGCTACGCCGGCGGCGTCACCCCGAACCCCACCTACGAAGAGGTCTGCTCCGGCCTCACCGGACACACCGAAATCGTCGAGGTCGTCTACGACCCCGCCGTCGTCCCGCTCGAGCGCCTGCTCCAGGTCTTCTGGGAAAGCCACGACCCCACCCAGGGCATGCGCCAGGGCAACGACACCGGCACCCAGTACCGCTCCGCGATCCACGCCACCACCCAGGCCCAGCTCGACGCTGCCCTGGCCAGCCGCGACGCCTACCAGCAGCGCCTCAACGACAGCGGCTACGGCCCGATCACCACCGACATCGTCTTCCCCGCGCCCGAGTACTACTACGCCGAGGATTACCACCAGCAGTACCTCGCCAAGAACCCCAACGGCTACTGCGGCATCGGCGGCACCGGCGTCAGCTGCCCCATCGGCGTGGACGCCTGATACCCCGGAGCCGACCCACGGTCGGCTCTATCAGGCCCAACGGACAGCAAAGGGTTCGCTGCTCTACTGCCCTCCCCAACGCGCCAACCCCGACGAAAGTGAGCGGTTGCCGTCGCCGTAAGCGCTAAAAACAAAAGGCCCCGCAGAGCGGGGCCTTTCGTCGTCCAGCCAACCGCCAGCGCTTACAGCCGCTCGCGGATCGTCTGGCGCAACGCCTCCAGATCCTTGGCGAACGCATCGATGCCGCTCGCCAGCTTCTCCGTGGCCATCGGGTCGGCTGCCAGATCCGCCGCAAACCGCGCGCCATCGATCGGCGTCACCTGGACGGATTCGGCCGCACCGGCCACCAGCCTGCGCGGCAGTTCGCCGTGATCGGCGTCCAGCTTCTCCAGCAGCTCCGGCGAGATCGTCAGACGATCACAGCCCGCCAGCGCCTCGATCTGCGCCGTCGAACGGAACGACGCGCCCATCACCACCGTCGGCGAGCCGCGGCGCTTGAACTCGGCATACACGCCGCGCACGAACACCACGCCCGGGTCCTCATCGATGCTGGCCGGCGCCTGGCCATTGGCCACATACCAGTCCAGGATGCGGCCGACGAACGGCGAAATCAGGAACGCACCGGCCTCGCTGCAGGCCAGCGCCTGGGTCGGGTTGAAGATCAGCGTCAGGTTGCAGTCGATCCCCTCGGCCTGCAGCTGGCGTGCTGCTTCCACGCCTGCCCAGGTCGCCGCGATCTTGATCAGCACCTTGCTGCGCGGCACGCCGGCCGCTTCGTACATCGCGATGAACTGGCGCGCCTTGGCCACCGTCGCCGCCGTATCGTGTGCCTGGTCCGCATCGACCTCGGTCGAGACCCGGCCCGGCACCAGCGTGCTCAGCAGCGTACCCACGCCCACGGTCAGGCGATCCGCCACCGCGTGCACGATGGTCTCGCGCTCGCCACCCTGCTCGCGGCCCCAGGCCAATGCGCTGTCGATCAGATCGGCATACACCGGCAGATCCAGCGCCTTTTTCACCAGGGTGGGATTGGTCGTGCAGTCGACCGGCTTCAAGCGCTTGATCGCCTCGTAATCGCCGGTATCGGCAACCACCACGGACAGATCACGCAGCTGGGAGAGTTTGGACAGCGAAACGGTGCTCATTGCAACTCCTGGGACGAATCGGTGAACCTGCGCGACGACGCAGCAGGCGGGATCAGGCGTGGGGCTGGTGGTGGACGGCGGTCACCCGCAGGCGCAGCTTGCGCCCACCCGGGGCCACCCAATCCATGGTCTGGCCGATCGACAGGCCCAGCAGGGCGGTGCCCACCGGTGCCAGGATCGAGACCTTGCCCTGTTCAACATCGGCCTCACGCGGATAGACCAGCGTCAGAACATGCTTTTCGTTCTGCAGCTCATCTTCGCACTCCACGCGCGAATGCATCATGACGGTGCCCTCGGGAACCTGGTCCGGCGCCACGACGGTCGCGCGGTTGAGTTCCTCGGCCAGGGCGATCCCGGCGGGCGTCTGGCTGACAGCGGGAGACTCGAGCATGGCGTCCAGGCGGTCCATGTCGTGGCTTGAAACGATGATCGAGGGGGGCAGTCCGCTGGAAGTGGACATGGTGTAGCTCCTTGCGTTTGTGGAAGACCCATGCAAAAAGGCGGCGCCTGCTGGCACCGCCTCGTCCTATTGTGCTGACAATCGTAGACGGATGCGACCCGTCCGGCGTATCGGCCGCGTCGGCCGGTTCAGGCAGGCTCAGCCGGCGCGTGGCAGCGGCGTGGCGGCGGCCACCGGGACATCGGTGGACTCCAGCGCGAACAGGCCCTGCGGCAGCCGTTTGAACTGCTGGGCCAGCTGCTCCAGGAAGCCGGTCATCGCCGAACTGCGGCGCCACGCCATCGCGATGCGGCGGCTGGGGCGGTCATCGCCGCTGAAATCCAGCAGGCGGATGTTGTCCGAGCGCGGCACCGGCGGCTTGACCGAGAGCGTCGGCAGCAGGGTGATGCCCACATCGGCGGCCACCATCTGCCGCAGCGTTTCCAGGCTGGTCGCGCGGAACTCCGATTTCTCGTTGGCCCCGAACAGCCGGCATACCGCCAGCGCCTGGTCGCGCAGGCAGTGCCCGTCCTCGAGCAGCAGCAGCCTCTGCGACGACAGCTCCTGCACGTCCAGGTGCTGGCGGCGCGCCAGCGGGTGCTGCTGCGAGACCGCCAGCAGGAAGGGCTCTTCGAACAGGAATTCGGCATGCAGCTGGTCATCGTCCAGCGGCAGCGCCAGCAGGGCGGCATCCAGCTTGCCCTCGCGCAGGCGGGTCAGCAGCTCGTCGCTTTTTTCCTCGACCAGCAGCAGTTCCAGCTGCGGGAAGCGCTCGCGGATGTTGGGGATCACATGCGGCAACAGGTACGGACCCAGCGTCGGGAAGATGCCGAGCCGGACCGTGCCGGCCTCGGGATCGCGACTGCGCCGCGCGGCTTCTTTCATCTGCTCCACCTCGGCCACGATCGTGCGTGCACGCGCGGCGGCTTCCACCCCGGCGGGGGTCAGCATGACCTTGCGCGGTGCACGCTCCACCAGCGGCAGACCCAGCTCATCCTCGAGCTTGCGGATCTGGGTGGACAGGGTGGGTTGGCTGACGAAGCAGGCGGCGGCCGCCTTGCCGAAATGGCGGTGGTCGGCCAGCGCCACCAGATACTTCAAATCACGTAGGTTCATTTCCTTGGACCTCTCACGGCAATGGACCGGGTGATGGCGTGGCTACCCAGCAGACAGACAAGGTTCCCGGCGAACCGGGAACCGGACGTTTCAGGCAGCTTCGGCGACAGCGCCGCTGCTCTTGGGAACGGAGGTGCGGATCAGGTGATCGAAGGCGCTCAGTGCCGCAGTGGAACCGGCGCCCATCGCGATGACGATCTGCTTGTACGGAACGGTCGTGCAATCGCCTGCGGCGAAGACACCCGGCACGCTGGTCTGGCCGCGGTCGTCGATCAGGATCTCGCCACGCGGTGACAGGGCCACCGTGTCCTTCAACCATTCGGTATTCGGCAGAAGACCGATCTGCACGAAGATGCCTTCCAGTTCCACCCGGTGCGAGTCGCCCCCGACGCGGTCCTGGTAGACCAGGCCCGTCACCTTCTGGCCATCGCCCAGCACTTCCTGGGTGAGGGCGCTGGTGATGATGGTGACGTTGCCCAGACTGCGCAGCTTCTTCTGCAGCACTTCATCGGCCCGCAGTTTGTCATCAAATTCCAGAAGGGTCACATGCGTCACCAGACCCGCCAGATCGATCGCCGCTTCCACGCCGGAGTTGCCCCCGCCGATCACCGCGACACGCTTGCCCTTGAACAACGGACCGTCGCAATGCGGGCAGTACGCCACGCCCTTGTTGCGGTACTGGTCTTCGCCGGGCACGTTCATCTGGCGCCAGCGTGCACCGGTGGACAGGATCACCGAACGCGACTTCAGCGACGCGCCGTTCTCCAGCTTGATCTCCACCAGGCCATCGTCGCCTGCCGGCACCAGTGCGGTGGCGCGCTGCAGGTTCATGATGTCCACCTCGTACTCGCGGACATGCTGTTCCAGCGCCGCGGCCAGCTTCGGACCTTCGGTTTCGGTGACGGAAATGAAGTTCTCGATCGCCATCGTATCCAGCACCTGGCCACCGAAACGTTCGGCCGCCACACCGGTGCGGATGCCCTTGCGCGCGGCATAGATCGCTGCGGCCGCGCCGGCCGGACCGCCGCCCACCACCAGCACGTCGAACGGTGCCTTGGTGCTGAGCTTTTCGGCATCGCGCCTGGACGCGCCGGTGTCCAGCTTGGCGACGATCTGCTCGAGCGTCATGCGGCCCTGGTCGAACACTTCACCGTTGAGGTACACGGTCGGCACGGACATGATCTGGCGCGCTTCGACCTCGGCCGGGAACAGCCCGCCATCGATCGCCACGTGCTGGATGCGCGGGTTGAGCACCGCTGCCAGGTTCAGCGCCTGGACCACGTCCGGGCAGTTCTGGCAGGACAGCGAGAAGTAGGTTTCGAAGCGGTACTCGCCCTCCAGGTTGCGCACCTGCTCGATCAGCTCGGCCGTGGCCTTGGAGGGGTGGCCGCCGACCTGCAGCAGCGCCAGCACCAGCGAGGTGAACTCATGGCCCATCGGCAGGCCCGCGAACACCAGGTGGATGTCCTGGCCCGGCGTGGTCAGCGCGAACGAGGGCGTGCGCTCGCTGCTGTCGCGACGCACGTCCAGGCTGATCTGCGTCGACAGCGAGGTCAGCGTGTTCAGCAGCTCGAGCATCTCCTGCGACTTGGCGCCGTCATCCACGTGCGCCGTGATCTGGATCGGACGGGTGACACGTTCCAGATAGGTCTTCAGCTGGGACTGGAGGTTGGCATCCAACATCGAAAAACTCCTTGATTCAGGCAAGGGAACAGCGTCGACGAACCCCGCGGGTGCATCTGCGCGACATGGGGGTGAACCGAAACCGACGCGTGGGGCACCGGCTTGGGTTCACCCCCACCCCCGGCGTGCGGGGATGGGGATGAGAAGCGGCTTAGATCTTGCCGACCAGGTCCAGCGACGGGGTCAGGGTCTTTTCGCCTTCCTTCCACTTCGCCGGGCACACCTGGTTCGGGTTGGCGGCGGTGAACTGGGCAGCCTTCAGCTTGCGCAGGGTCTCGGAGACGTCACGGGCGATCTCGTTGGAGTGGATCTCCAGGGTCTTGATCACGCCTTCCGGGTTGATGATGAAGGTGCCGCGCAGGGCCAGGCCTTCTTCCGGAATGTGCACGCCGAAGGCGTTGGTCAGCTGGTGGGTCGGATCGCCGACCAGCGGGAACTGGGCCTTGCCGACGGCCGGGGAGGTTTCGTGCCACACCTTGTGCGAGAAGTGCGTGTCGGTGGTGACGATGTAGACCTCGGCACCGGCCTTCTGGAACTCGGCGTAATGATCGGCGGCGTCTTCGATCTCGGTCGGGCAGTTGAAGGTGAACGCGGCCGGCATGAAGATCAGCACGGACCAGTGACCCTTCAGGGTGGCGTCGGAGACCTTGATGAACTCGCCGTTCTGGTAGGCGTTGGCTTCGAACGGCTGGATCTGGGTGTTGATGAGCGACATCGTTGTTCCTCTTGGTGAAGGGGGTGGGTGAAGCGACCAACACAGGTTAGCGGCTCCGTTCCCATAAGGACAATCCATTGATTGCATCTATGCGATAGACATAGACTATCAAAAGCAGCTGATCCTGCGATGAAGGGTGGCGGCGCTATCCGTCAGAACCGTTGCAGCGCAATGACCACGCCCGAACAGGCGGCGGGCGGTGCCATAGCTTCTGCATATCCGGGGGGAGCAGCAACCTGAACGGTTGCGCGGGCCGGGCGGCCGACGGACCCGGATTTCGGACTGAAATCGATAGTGGCCACAGATCCATATATGAGTGTCGATGCGTGGATTCAATCGGTTGCCGGTCGCGGACAGCCCTGGCGCGGGGCCGGCTCCCATGGCCCCGTGGACTACACTGCGCGCCCCACCGCTGTTCCGTCCCGCCATGACCGCCGCCCCTGACATCCGCCAGCTGCTCGCCGATGCCGCCACCCGCCTGCCCGGCGTGGAAGGTCGGCATGAAGCGGAACTGCTGTTGCTGCACGTCCTGGAGCGCGAGCGCAGCTGGCTGTTCGCGCACGCCACCGATCCGGTCGAGCCGGCGCATGCCGCGGCGTTCGAGGCCCTGCTCGCCAAGCGCGTGGCCGGCGCGCCGGTGGCCTACCTGCTGGGCCGCCGCGGTTTCTGGACGCTGGATCTGGAGGTCAGCCCGGCCACCCTGATTCCGCGCCCGGAGACCGAGCTGCTGGTCGAGCTGGCGCTGGCGCGGTTGCCGGAGAACCGCCCGTTGCGGATCGCGGATCTGGGCACCGGCAGCGGCCCGATCGCCTTGGCGCTGGCCAGCGAACGGCCGCAGGCCACTGTCATCGCCACCGACCTCAGCGAGGCCGCATTGGCGGTCGCGGCGCGCAACGCGCAGCGTCACGCGCTGGGCAACGTCAGCGTCCGGCAAGGCGCGTGGTATGCCCCGCTGGCGGGTGAGCGGTTCGATCTGATCGCGACCAACCCGCCGTATATCGCCAGCGCCGACCCGCACCTGGTGCAGGGCGACCTGCGTTTCGAGCCGGCCACCGCGCTGGCCTCCGGCCACGACGGGCTGGATGACATCCGGCTGATCATCGCCGGTGCGGCAGCGCACCTGCTTCCCGGCGGCTGGCTGCTGATCGAACACGGCTGGGACCAGGGCGAGGCGATCCGCGCGCTGCTGCGGAGCGCCGGTTTCCAGTCGGTCGCCACCGAGCACGATCTGGAACAGCGCGACCGGGTGAGCCTGGGCTGTCTGCCGGCCTGACCGCGTGCCGTCCCTGCGGTGACCCCGAGGCTAGAATGACCTGTCCACCGGGCCGCCGCGCAGCGTGATGCGGCGACTGTCATTCCACATGGAGTTCCTGTCATGCGTACGCTGTATCCCGCCATCACCCCTTACGACGTCGGCACCCTGAAGGTCGATGACCGCCACACGCTGTACTTCGAGCAGTGCGGCAATCCCGACGGCAAGCCGGTGGTGCTGCTGCACGGTGGCCCGGGCGGCGGCTGCAGCGACAAAATGCGCCAGTTCCACGACCCGGCCAAGTACCGGATCATCCTGTTCGACCAGCGCGGTGCCGGCCGTTCCACGCCGCATGCGGACCTGGTCGACAACACCACCTGGGACCTGGTCGCCGATATCGAGAAGCTGCGCGAGCACCTCAAGGTGGATCGCTGGCAGGTCTTCGGCGGCAGCTGGGGCTCGACCCTGGCGCTGGCCTATGCCCAGACCCACCCGCAGCGCGTGACCGAACTGGTCCTGCGCGGCATCTTCATGCTGCGCCGCTGGGAGCTGGAATGGTTCTACCAGGAAGGCGCCAACCGCCTGTTCCCGGATGCGTGGGAGCATTACCTCGAGCCGATCCCGGCCGTGGAGCGCCACGACCTGATCTCCGCCTTCCACCGCCGCCTGACCAGCGACGATGAAGCCACCCGCTTGGCCGCGGCCAAGGCGTGGAGCGTGTGGGAAGGCGCGACCAGCTTCCTGCACGTGGACGATGACTTCGTGAACAGCCACCAGGATCCGCAGTTCGCACTGGCCTTCGCCCGCATCGAGAATCATTACTTCGTCAACGGCGGTTTCTTCGAGGTGGAAGAGCAACTGCTGCGTGACGCGCACCGCATCGCCGATATTCCCGGCGTGATCGTGCACGGCCGCTACGACGTGGTCTGCCCGCTGCAGAGTGCGTGGGAACTGCACAAGGCGTGGCCGAAATCGACGCTGGAGATCAGCCCGGCGTCGGGTCACTCCGCGTTCGAAGCCGAGAATGTCGACGCGCTGGTGCGTGCGACGGATCGCTTCGCGGGTTGATGGAGGCGTGCCGACCAACGGTCGGCACCTACCGGGTCACCCCCTGACGTCGCGCGGTAGATCACGACCGTTGGTCGTGATGCGGCGGGTTACCAATCACCGCCCAACAAAGCCTGCGCCAACACCGGCAGCTTCGGCGAAGCCTGCCGCGAGGGCGGGTATACCAGCGACAGCACCCGGCTGCGCCCCTCGAACGGTTGCAGCACCCGCTGCAGCCGGCCGTCGGCGAGCGCATCGGCCACCGCGAAATCCATCACCTGCACGATGCCGATCCCGGCCAGCGCGCCTTCCACCAGCGGGTCGCCGCTGTCGAACACCATCCGCGCCGGCGGGGTGAACTCGCGCAGCTGACCGTCGGTCTCGCGGAACTGCCAGTCCACCAACCGCCCGCTGCGCAGATTGCGCACCGCCAGGCAGGCGTGATCGTGCAGTGCATCGACGCTGGCCGGTTCTCCGTACCGCGCGATATAGGCCGGCGAGGCGACCGTGACCCAGTTCAACGGCCGCAGGGGCCGCGCCACCATGCGCACATCGCTGATCGGCCCGGTGCGCAGCGCCGCATCGAAACCTTCCTCGACCAGATCGACCAGCCGGTCATTCAGCACCAGCTCGAACTGCAGCTGGGGATGCGCGGCCATCAGCTGCCCGGCCAGCGGCACCAGCACCTTGCGCCCGAACATCGACGGCGCGGTCAGCTTCAACACGCCCGAGGGCGTGGACGGCCGATCGCCCAGGCGCCGCTCGGCATCCTCCAGCCCGCTCAGCAGCGGCGCGCAGTGTTCGACGAACTGGCGGCCATCCGGGGTCAGGCTGACGTTGCGGGTATTGCGGTGGAGCAGGCGCACACCGAGCGCGCTTTCCAGCCGCCCGATCGCCCGCGACAGCCCGGACTGGCTGATCCCCAGCTGGCCGGCGGCGACCGTGAAGCTGCGTGCTTCGGCCACCTGCACCAGCATGCGCACGGCGTTGAGGTCCATCGCTCCTCCGATTCATGCAGATATGCATGACAGATATCGAAGTATCCGGGTTTATTTATGCGGCGTCATCAATGAGACTGCCCACCTTCTTACGTCCCACCGAGTCGGCATGACCTCCCCCCTGTCTCCCGCTGGCACCCCGGCGCTGGCGTTCCCCCGCCTGGCCCTGGCCCTGCTCGCCACCGCCCAGCTGATCATCGCGCTGGATTCCACGATCATCTTCGTCGCCCTGCACGAGATGGGCGCGCAGCTGCACATCAATGCCCAGCAGCTGCAGTGGATCGTCAGCGGCTACACGGTGGCGTTCGGCGGCTGCCTGCTGCTCGGCGGCCGCGCGGCCGATCTGCTGGGGCGCCGCCGGATCTATCGGCTGGGCATGGCGCTGTTCGCGCTGGCCTCGCTGGTCGGCGGCTTCAGCAACAGCGCCTGGCTGCTGATCGCCGCCCGCGCGGTTCAGGGCATCGGTGCGGCGTTGCTGTTCCCGGCCACGCTGGCGCTGATCAATACGCTCTACGCCGAAGGCGCGCCGCGCAACCGCGCGCTGGCGATCTGGTCGATGGCCAGCGCCGGCGGCCTGGCCCTGGGCACGTTGCTCGGTGGCGTGCTGACCCAGAGCTTCGGCTGGGCCTCGGTGCTGCTGGTGATCGTGCCGTTCGCCGGCGGCTGCGCGCTGCTCGGTGGCTGGTGGCTGCCGCGCGACGCCGCGCCGCTGGCCGGCCGCTCGTTCGATCTGGCCGGCTGTATGACGGTGACCGTCGGCGGCAGCCTGCTGGTGACCACGCTGGTGCAGGGCCCGGAGTGGGGCTGGCTGGCGCCACGCACGCTGGTCTGCCTGGTCGTGTCGGCCGTGATGCTGGCGGCCTTCGTGCAGATCGAACGCCGCAGCCGCGACCCGCTGATGCAGTTCGCGCTGCTGCGCCTGCGCAGCCTGCGTGCGGCGATGCTGCTGACGATGCTGTTCATGAGCAGCTACGGCGTGCAGTACTACTTCCTCGCGCTGTACTACCAGGACGGCTATGGCTGGAGCGCGCTGCAGGCGGGGCTGGCGTTCCTGCCGCCGACCCTGGTGTGCACGTTCGGCATCCGCATCGCCGAGCGCATGCTCGCCCGGCGTTCCCCGCGCCAGGTGCTGACGGTGGGCATGCTGGCCGGCGCGATCGGCATCGCCGCGGTCGCCGTCGCGCTGCCCTATGGCGCGACCTACTGGGCGCTGCTGCCGGGCATCGTGGTGCTCAGCCTCGGCCAAGGCATCACCTGGACCTCGATGTGGATCGTAGCCGGGCAGGGCGTGCCGGCCGCGCAGCAGGGCGTGGCCTCCGGCATGGCCGCCACGGCGCAGCAGATCGGTGGCGCGCTGGGCCTGGCGCTGCTGGTGATGGTGGCCAATGCCGGTCGTGGCAGCGCGGGCGCCAGCAGTGACGCGGCCCTGCAGGGCATGATCAACGCACAGTACGGCGCGGCGCTGTTCGCGCTGCTGGGCGTGGGCGTCGCGCTGTGGCTGCGGCCGCAGGAAGATGCCGCGACGGCGGCGCCGGTATGCGCGGGTGAAGGATAAGGCGATGACCGACCTTCTTGCCTTGGGCCAGGCGCTTGAGGCCATCGCGGGATGCAGCAACGACCGTGACGTGTGGGACCGGTATGGCTGGGTCTACGCAACCGACGGCGACGAACGTGATGCCCGGTTCTGGTTGTCCGACCATGACGCTGAGCATGACGACCCCAGCGTGGAGGCGTTCGCTGCCGAGCATGCGCTGAGCACGTACCTGGAGGCCGCCACCTTCGCCGATGTGCTGGACGTGCAGAAGCGCCAGCGTCCGTTGTCCACGCTGGACGACTACGCGCAGGCGCTGGCGTACTACAGCGAGTACGACGCGTTCCTGCAGGTGGCGGGCATCGATGAGGCACTGGGCGAGGCGACGGCCGAGGCACGACAGGCCGCGCGTGCGCTGGGCGTGGGGCGCGGGATTTTCGCCGCGTTCGACGTGGCGCTGGTGCAGTGCCCGTCATCGAAGGTGAAGGGCGCTGCCCGCATCGTTGCAGCGGTGCTGGATGTTCCGGTGGGCCGGGCGTTGGCGTTGTGCCGTGACCTGCCGGTGGAACTCGGTCGCGACCTGGAGCGCCCACGTGCCGCTGCGATTGCGGCGGGCTTCCAGGCGGCCGGCATTACGCTGGAAATGCGCGGATACCGTGCGTTTCCGTGGATGGAGGCGCCTGCGCTGGGGTGATGTTGGGTTGCCGGCCAGCGGCCGGCACTACCGGCGCTGGTCGACAGTACGCCTTATGCCGCTGGCACTGCGACCAGCTGCGGCTGCAGGGCGGTGAAGATGCGCGCCAATCGCTGCGCCCAGGCCTGCTGGCCGGCGGCATCGGCAATCAGGTCCTGTCGGATTTCCAGCTCCACGTGCAGCAGCCCACGGCCTTCGCCATGCACCGGCACGGCATAGTCGCTGGTGCTGCTCACCGCGTAGGGCTGGTTGTCGCCCACCACCAGGTCGCCTTCATCGCGCAGCGCATCCAGCAGGCGATGTGCGAACCGCGTGTCGCGGTGGTACAGCACGCCGGCATGCCACGGCCGCTCGGCGTCATTCATCACCGGGGTGAAGCTGTGCATCATCACCAGCAACGTCGGCCGCGCCTGCGCCTGGCGCGTGTCCAGCTCGGCATCGATGCGCGCATGGTAGGGCGCATGGATCGCCTCGACGCGCTGTTGCCGCTGCAGCGCCGACAGGCCCTGGTTGCCGGGCACCACGGTGAGGTCGCTGACCGCCGGCATCAGCGTGGGGGAGGCCAACGGCCGGTTGCAGTCGATCACCAGCCGCGAGTACGTCTGGGTGATCGCCCACGCATCCAGCAGGCGCGCCAGTTCCACGGTGACCCCGGCGATACCAATGTCCCAGCCGATGTGGCGGTCCAGTTCGGCCTGCGGCAGGCCGAGCCCGGCCAGTGACGCCGGCACCTGCTGCCCGGCATGGTCGGCGATCAGCAGGAACGGTGAGCGGCCCTGCGCCTGGTGCACGGTGAACGGCGCCGGGTCGGCCGGCCCCAGCAGGGCCGTGGCGGTGTCCGGATGGGCCAACGAATCAGCCACGCGGGGTGCCGTCCAGGTGATGTTCGATCATCCACAGGCCGGCCCACAGCTTGGCATCCAGCTCGTAACCCTGGCCCATCTTCTCGACCAGCCATGCCGCGGCGCGGGCGCGCGGAATCTCGTGCACGGTGATGTCTTCGCTGGCATCGCCACCGCCCTCACCCACCTTGCGCAGGCTGGTGGCGCGCACGAAGGCGATCTTCTCGCTGCTCGCACCGGAGGAGGTCGGGCCGATCATCAGCACCTCGGCGTGCTCGGCGGTCCAGCCGGTTTCTTCCTCCAGCTCGCGCACGGCGGAAACCTCGATCGACTCGCCGGCATCGATGTCGCCGACCAGCCCGGCCGGCATCTCGATGGTCCTGGCCTGCAGCGGGATGCGGAACTGTTCGACGAACAGCACGGTGTCTGCCGGGGTAACCGCGATGATGATCGCGGCCAGGCCGCCGGCGTGGGTGCGCTCGCTGTACTCCCAGGTGCCGCGCACGACCATGCGCTGGTACTTGCCTTCAAACACAACTTTCGGGTCTTGCGTAGTAGGGCTCATGCGAACTCGCTGGCAACGGAAGAGGAATCGGACAGGCCGGCGGCGGTGAACAGGCGGCGACGGGTCAACGGCCCGAACCGCAGCGCATCGCACAGGCCCTGCAGCATCTGCGCGTCGGCCACGCCACGGCTGAAATCGACGGCGGCGCCCTCCAGCGGGGCATCCAGCGCAATCGTGGTCAGCTGGCGCCACAGCAGCGCATGCTCGCGCTGTTCGCGCAGCCGCACCGCCATCTGCGCCGCACCGCGCAGGCGCAGGAACGGCACTTCGTCCAGGCGCTCATACAACACGTCCAGGCTGCCGAAATGCGCCAACAGAACGGCGGCCGATTTGGCGCCCACGCCGGTCACGCCGGGGATGTTGTCGACCGCATCGCCGCACAGCGCCAGGTAGTCGGCGATCTGGTGCGCATGCACGCCGTGGCGGGCTTTGACACCGGCCATGCCCCAGCGTTGGTTGCGCGCGTAATCCCACTGCTCGTCATGCTCGAACAGCAGCTGCGAGAGGTCCTTGTCGGCGGAGATGATCACCCCGCGCATGCCGGCGTCGCGGCGCGCGTGCAAGGCGCTGCCGATCAGGTCGTCGGCTTCGTATTCGTGGTGGGCCAGCACCGCCAGGCCGAGCGCGGTGCACAGCGCCTTGCAGTGCGCGAACTGGCGGCGCAGCGCATCCGGCGCGGGATCGCGGTTGGCCTTGTAGGCGGCATAGATGCGGTGGCGGAAGCAGCTGTCCAGCGCTTCATCGAACGCGATGGCGATGTTCGCCGGCCGCTCGCGCTCGAGCAGGTCGAGCAGGAAGCGCGCGAAGCCGTGCACGGCATTGGTCGGCCAGCCCTGCTGGTCCTGGAACTCATCCGGCATCGAATGCCAGGCGCGGAACACGTACAGGCTGGCATCGACCAGGTACAACGGCGCACGCAGCGGCGGCGGGGCCATGCCGGGGCCGGCAGCAAGGGCGGACATCTCAGCCCTCCCAGTCCTGCAGCAGCGCGGCGGGATCCGGGCGCTCGCGCTCGGGAACCGCGGTCTTCGGCGTGCCGATGTGGATGAAGCCGGCGATCTGCTCGCCCTCGGCCAGCCCGAGGTGGGCGTGCACGGCGGGGTCGAAGGCCATCCAGGCGGTCAGCCACTGGGCGCCGAAGCCCAGCGCCTGCGCGGCCTGCAGCAGGGCGAAGCAGACGCAGCCGGCGGTCATCAGCTGTTCGGCCTCGGGCACCTTGGGGTTCGGGCGCGGGCTGGCGATGACGGTGATGACCAGCGGGGCATGGGAGAAACGCTGGCGGTCCTTGTCCAGCTGGGCCGGCGACACCTGGGGGTCGCGCTGGACGGCGCGCTCGGCGAGGAACGCGCCCAGACTGTGACGCGCATCGCCGGTGATCCGCAGGAAGCGGTAGGGCACCAGCTTGCCGTGGTCGGGCACGCGCACGGCCGAGGCCAGCATCCGCAGCAGGGTCGCCGGGTCGGGGCCGGGCTCGCCGAGTTGCTTGGCGGGGACCGAACGGCGGGCGTCCAGGGCATGCAGCGCGGGGGGAACGGACATGGTCTCTCGATCTGGCTTCACGGTGCCCCGATTATAGTCGCGACCGTTTGTGACACGGTCCTGGGTATCTCGGTGCAATTTGCGACAAAGCGTGATGAACATCACCTAATCAGCGGACTTCCTTCACGTGGCTGTACTCGCTTCCGGGGCCTGCTGCGCTTACGATACAAAGCCTGCCGGGCCACCGGTAACGAGGTTTAAAGTGTCGACTGTTTCACTGTCTCTGACCGGTCGGCCGGCCTACCATCCGAACGTGGGCGCATGGGGTGCGCCGGCGATCGTTGTTTCCATGCTGTACTCAGTGCCTGCGAGGGTGGGGAGCCTTTTCGCATGATTGCCACGCCCAATGTAGGGGGGCACCCGGGCCGTGACCCGGCGTTGTTGAAGATGGCCCGCGAGGCCGTGCTGCCGGGGCTGGTCGAGTCGTTCTCGACGGTGCTGGCGCGCTTCGATGATGTGCTGTTCGACCGTGCCGGTACCGCCGGCGCGTCGCAGTTGCTGTTCCTGGACGGCATGCGCGAGCTGCGCCGCCGCCGGGAGGACATCGTGTCCGGCTTCCGCGCCCACCTGGCCCAGGCCTGGGACGCGCTGGAGCGGGGCGAGCCGCTGTCGGCCGAGGCCACCCTGGCCGGCCAGATCGAGGACGGGCTGAGCCTGGTGCCCGAACACGTGCTGGAATCCCGGCTGGCGGTGCGCAACTTCGCCACCGTTCTGCTGCGCGACTTCAAGCCGGTGCTGTCGCGGCTGGACCGCCGCCTGGGCGTGATCGCCGGCGGCCTGGAACTGCAGGCCGATACCAATCCGATCAGCCCCGAGCACCTCGGCGTGGCCATCCATGAGGCCTTCGCCGACTGTGAACTGGCCCCGGAAGTGCGGCTGGTGCTGATCAAACTGTGCGAGCGCGACCTGCAGCAGCCGATCGGCAAGCGGTACGAGTATCTGGACGAACAACTGGCCGCGGCTGGCGTGATGCCGCAGATGGCCGCGCGCCGGCCTGCGCCGCGCGCACCGTCGCCGCCACAGCGCGATGACCGCGACGCCTTCGATGGGTTCGAGACCGAGGCCGGGCTGGGCGCGGCGGGCGACGAGGGGCAGGCACCCGCCTGGGCCCGTCGTTTCGCCGACCGCTGGGCCGAGAGCCGTGGCCGCCTCCAGGGTAGCGGTGGCGCGCAGGCCGCGCAGGCCGCGCAGGACGGGTATGGCGAGGGCGGTGAGAGCCTTGGCGGCAACCAGGGCATGCTGCTCGATGCTCTGCATGAACTCCTGCAGCAGACCCGCCACGTACGCGAGGACGCCACGTCGGCGGCCAGCGTCGCGGTGGGCCAGCAGCGTCCGTTGAGCCAGCGCGAGATGATGTCGGTGCTCTCGCTGCTGCAGGCCACGCCGAGCGCGACCCTGCGTGCGGCGATCGGCGAGGACGGCGAATCGCTGGCGCAACGCCTGAAGAGTGAAGTACTGTCCGGCGCGACCCGGCTCGGCGTCGATCCCGCGCAGGCGCGGCTGGACCCGCAGGACGAGGATGCGATCGACCTGGTCGGCATGCTGTTCGACGTGATGCTCGACGAGCGCGACCTGGAGGGCCGCTCGCGCGAGCTGATCGGCCGGCTGGTGGTGCCCTTCGTCAAGGTCGCCATGCTCGATCGCCGCATGTTCGTGCAGAAGACCCACCCGGCGCGCAAGCTGCTCAACTCGCTGGCCGAGGCCTGCGAAGGCAACACCGGCGAGAGCCAGGCCGAGCGCGTGCTGATGGGCAAGGTCGAGGAAATCATCGAGCGCCTGGTCGCCGAGTTCAACGAGAACCTGGCGATCTTCCTGACCCTGGAAGAAGAATTCCGCGATTTCCTGACCCAGCACCGGCGCCGGATCGAGATCGCCGAGCGGCGTGCCGCCGAAACCCAGCGCGGCCAGGAAAAGCTCGAAATGGCCCGCCAGCGCGCCAGTGCCGAACTGGACCGCCGGATCGGCGATACCACCTTGCCGCAGGCGATCGGCGAGTTCCTGCGCCAGCCCTGGCAGCACCATCTGACCCTGACCGTGCTGCGCGAAGGCGAAGACGGGGCGTCGGTCGGCGAGGCACTGAGCCTGGCCGATGGCATGCTGGAGGAAGTGGCCGAGGCGCGCCGCCATATCGTCGGCAAGCCCTGGCTGCAGGCCTGGCATCCGGCGCTGCGCAAGGTGTTTGCCAGCGTCGGCGTGCATGCCGATGCGGCGAACAGTGCGATCGATGCGCTGCACGACACCCTGCAGGGCATCGCCGAATCGCGCCCCGAGCTGGAACGCGCGCTGCCCGAACTGCCGCAGGTGGCGCTGCCGTCGCCGCCGACGCAGGAATCGGCGGCGGTGGAGCTGGGCAGCAAGGTCGATGTCAGCGATTTCGACAATGCCGATGCCGACCGCTTCCGCGGCCTGGAGATCGGCACCTGGCTGGATTTCGTCGACAAGGACGGCAAGGTCCAGGCCGGCAAGCTGTCCTGGGTGAGCCCGATTTCCCAGCGCCTGCTGTTCGTCAACCGGCGCGGGGTGCGCTTCTGCGTGGCTTCGCCGGAAGAACTGGCGGTGATGGTGCGTCTGGGTCGCCTGCGGGCGCATATCGACGATGGCGCGTTCGACAGCGCCATGCAGGGCGTGATCGATCGGCTGGATACCAGGAACGCCACCGTGCATTGAGCCGCCGGGCCACGCTGGCCCGGCGATCAGGTTACGATCAGCCCACAATCCGCTGATCGTCGGGGACAGGCATGGCTGTCGAGGTGTTGGTGGTAAAGGAACATGCGCCGGGGGAACGGCGCGTGGCGATGACGCCGGAAACGGCGCGCAAGCTGATCGCGCTCGGCGCGGGCGTGTCGTTCGAGCCAAACGCCGGGTTGGCTGCCGGCTTCCCCGATGCGTTGTATCAGGACGTGGGTGCGCAGCCCGCCGATGACACCCGCCTGGGCCAGGCCGACATCGTGCTGTGCGTGCAGCCACCGTCCAACGACCGCCTTGCGCGGTTGAAATCCGGCGCCAGCCTGATCGGCATGCTGCACCCGCAGGCCGACGCCGAGCGGGCGGGCCTGATCCAGTCGCGCGGCCTGCAGGCGTTTCCGCTGGAGCGCTTGCCGCGCACCACGCGGGCGCAATCGATGGACGTGCTCAGTTCGCAGGCCGGCATGGCCGGTTACAAAGCCACGTTGATCGCCGCCCAGCGCGCACCGCGCTTCTTCCCGATGCTCACCACCGCCGCCGGCACGATCCGTCCCTCCAAGGTGCTGGTGGTCGGCGCCGGCGTGGCGGGCCTGCAGGCGATCGCCACGGCGCGTCGCTTGGGCGCGCAGGTGGAAGGCTTCGATGTGCGCCCGGAAACCCGCGAGCAGATCGAATCGCTGGGCGGCAAGTTCCTCGACCTGGGTGTCAGCGCGGTCGGCGAAGGTGGCTATGCACGGCCGTTGACCGATGAGGAACGCGCCGAGCAGCAGCGTCGCCTTGGCGAGCATCTGCGTACGGTGGATGTGGTCATCTGTACCGCCGCCGTGCCGGGGCGGCCGGCGCCGAAGATCGTCAGCACCGCGATGGCGCGTGGCATGAAGCCGGGCAGCGTGATCGTCGATCTCGCCGCGGAAACCGGCGGCAATTGCGAGGCCACGCAACCGGGTGAGGTGGTGGACCTGGACGGCGTGCTCATCGATGGCCCGCTCAACCTGGCCAGCCAGGGCGCGGTGCATGCCAGCGAGATGTATGCCCGCAACCTCTACAACTTCGTCGCCCTGTTCCTGAAAGAGGGGGCCGTCACCTTCGACTGGGACGACGAACTGCTCGCGAAAACCCGCTGGGTCGCCGCCTGAAAAAACGGGGACGGAGGTAGTTAATAATCCCCTCCGTCCCCGTTAATTGCTCAGCGCTTCGGCGGCGGCGGGGCGGGGTTCGCCTTGAGCCAGGCTTTGCGTTCGTCCGGGGTCATCCGTGCCCAGCGGTCGCGCAGGTCCTGGCGCTGTTCCGGGGTCATGCTGCGCATCTGGCCGAACAGCGCACGTGCCTGCTCGCGCTGTTCCGGCGTCATGTTCTCGAAACGGTGCCGGCCCCGGTGCGCCTGCGCGCGCTGTTCCGGGGTCATGGTCAGCCAGCGCTCGCCATGCTGCAGCATGCGCTCGCGCTGCGGCGCCAGGGCGTCGTTCCAGCGGTCGCGCACGGGCGCGATCAACGCCTCGCGCTGCTGCGGGCTGAGTTTGTCCCAGTCCGGCAGCGGGGCGGTCTGGGCCCACGCGGCCGCACTCAGCGTCAGCAACACCAGCCCCAGGGACAGTCGCGGTTTCATCATCACTCCATTGCCAGGTCGGTGCCGCCCAGCCACAAATACAGATCGGGATTCTCGTCGAGGACATCGCTGCCGTCATCGGCCGCGCTCGCCACGACCGTTGCCGGCGGGGCGGTCGATTCGCCGAGGAGGAAACTGTAGCCCAACGCGAGCGCGACCACTGCCGAACAGGCCGTGGCCATCCACCAGGACGGGGCGTGCCGCCTGGCCGGCGAGGCGGCATGACGCGCGCTGCGCAGCCGCGCCAGCGTAACCGGCGAGAGGGTATCCAGCGCCTGCGCATGCAGCTGCCGCAGGGCGGCATCGTCATGCATCGAAGGGGGCAGGGGGCGGTTCACAGGGCGATCTCCAGAGACTGCTGCAGCGCGTGGCGGGCGCGCGAAAGATGGGTTTTGACCGCGCCTTCGCTACAGCCCATGGCCTTGGCCGTGGTGGCGCCGTCCAGGTCCTGCAGCACGCGCAGGGTGAAGGCCTCGCGCTGGCGGGCGGGCAGCTCCCGCAGCGCCTGCACCAGCTGCGCGTACTGGTCGCGCTGCTCGTGGGCCTGGGCCGGGCCGGGCGCGCTGTCGGCCCAGTCGATGTCATGTTCGCCGCCGGCCTCGTCGCTGCTGCGCCAGAATTTCAGGCGGAATCCGCGGCGGCGCTGCAGGTCGACCACGCGGCGGCGCAGGATGCTCCAGAACAGTGGCGCCCACTCGGCGGCGGGTTTGTCGCGGTAGCCGAGCATCTTCAACATGCTGTCCTGCACCGCATCCAGCGCGTCGTCGCGCTGGCGCAGGCCGGCCTCGGCGAAGCGGAACGCGCGCGGGCCGATCCCGGCCAGGAACGCATCCAGCGACACCGGCAGCGCCACCTCGGGCGTGGCAGGCAGGTCGGCATCCGTCGACGGTAGGGGAGAGCTCACCAGCACAGGGTAGCGTTCCGGCAGGGGGATACCGTGAGAACGCGCCAGGACGGCTGCGGTTGACCGGCCCGCCCGATTGGTTCAGCGCATGGTTATGATGCAGGGGACGGGATGACCGCTTGGGAGAGTGACTGCAATGAGCGACGGGTTCGTGGCGTTGTACATCTTCATGCTGGCCGCCATTGCCGGCCACGTGATCATTTCACGGGTGCCGGTGATCCTGCATACCCCTTTGATGTCCGGGTCCAACTTCATCCACGGCATCGTGCTGATCGGCGCGATGGTGGTGTTGGGGCACGCGCAGACCCCGCTGGAGAAGATCATCGGCTTCATCGCGGTGGTGCTCGGCGCGGGCAACGCGGCCGGCGGTTACGTGGTGACCGAACGCATGCTCGACATGTTCAAGCCCAGCGCCAAGCGCGACGCCGGGGAGAAGACGCCTTGAACGTGACCACCGCGCAACTGCTGCAGTGGCTGGTCCAGGTGAGCTATCTGGTGGCCGCGACCCTGTTCCTGCTTGGCCTGCAGCGCATGGCCTCGCCGATGACCGCGCGCAGCGGCATCCGCTGGGCCGGCCTGGGCATGCTGATCGCCACGGTGGCGACGTTCTTCCTGCCCGAGCTGCACAACATCCCGCTGATCCTAGCTGCGGTGGCGATCGGCACCGGCGTGGCGTGGTGGTCGGCCAAGCGCGTGGCGATCACCGACATGCCGCAGATGGTGGCGCTCTACAACGGCATGGGCGGCGGTTCCGCGGCGGCGATCGGCGCGGTCGAACTGCTGCGCTTCTCGTTCCTGGCCAACCGCGATACCACCCATTGGAGCGAGCAGGCGCTGGCCGATCTCGCCGCGCGCCAGCCGTCCGCGACGGTGCTGGCGCTGGCCGTGATCGGTTCGGCGATCGGCGCGGTCTCGCTGTCCGGCTCGATCATCGCCTGGGCCAAACTCGATGGTCGGCTCGACCGACGCGTCACCTTCCCGGGGCAGCAGGCGTTCAACCTGCTGGTCGCGCTGGCGATGGTGGTGCTGGGCATCTGGGCGGCGGTGACGCTGAGCCCGGTGGCGATCATCAGCTTCTTCGTGGTCGCGCTCGCACTCGGCGTGCTGATGACGCTGCCGATCGGTGGCGCCGACATGCCGGTGGTGATCTCGCTGTACAACGCGTTCACCGGCTTGGCCGTGGCCTTCGAGGGCTACGTGCTCGGCAACGAGGCGCTGATCATCGCCGGCATGATGGTCGGCGCGGCCGGCATCCTGCTGACCCGCCTGATGGCCAAGGCGATGAACCGGCCGATCAGCGGCGTGCTGTTCTCCAACTTCGGCGGCGGCGGGGTCGCGCAGGAAATCAGCGGCGCGCAGAAGCCGATCGAGGCCAGCGATGTCGCCGCGATGCTGGCCTTCGCCGAGCGCGTGGTGATCGTGCCCGGCTACGGCATGGCCGTGGCCCAGGCGCAGCACAAGGTGTGGGAGCTGGCGCAGCGCCTGATCGATCGCGGCATCAAGGTGAAGTTCGCGATCCACCCGGTTGCCGGGCGCATGCCGGGGCACATGAACGTGCTGCTGGCCGAAGCGGGCGTGCCCTACGACCTGATCGCCGACATGGACGACATCAACCCGGAGTTCCCGAACACCGACGTGGTGCTGGTGATCGGTGCCAACGACGTGGTCAATCCGGTCGCGCGCACGGATCCGGCCAGTCCGATCTACGGGATGCCGATCCTGGACGTGGTCAACGCCCGCAACGTGGTGGTGATCAAGCGCGGCAAGGGTACCGGCTTTGCCGGCATCGAGAATGCGCTGTTCTATGCCGACAACGCCCGGATGCTGTACGGCGATGGTGCCGGTGCGGCGAGTGCGCTGGTGAGCGAACTGAAGGCGCTCGACGGCGGGCATTGAGGCGCGGATGCAAGGGTCACGACCAACGGTCGTGACCTACAGGGGGCACCGGACCTACGGCGAAACCGGACCTGCGGTAGTGCCGGCCGCTGGCCGGCTCAATGCCATGCGTGAATGCCAGCGCGTTGCCGTTCCGACGTCATGAGGAGCCGGCCAGCGGCCGGCACTACCGATGGCATGCGGCGGCGGGGTGCAGGGGGCGTTACCTCGCCACCCACCAGCCCACGACCAGCGCCACACCCAGCCACAGCCATTCGACCGCGCCGTTGGCCAGGCCGCTCAGGGTCCAGGCCAGATAGGGCCCCATGCGCAACGCTGATTCCCATGGAGTGAGTCCCATCGAGCCGCCGAGGTAGGCCGAGGCGATGCCCCAGTTGGCGGCCAGCGCTACCAGCGCGGTAGCCAGCAGGGTCAGTACCACCCGGGCGGCGCCTGCGCGCAGGGTCCCCAGGCGCAGCATGAACGCGATCTCCAACGCCGCAATAACCGCCATCCAGCCGGCCTGGCGGCCGGTGAGCAGGGCGATGAACAACCAGGCCAGCGTGGCCGTGACAACACCAAGCAGAAACAGCGGGGGCCAGAGCCAGTGGCGGCTCCGGACAGGCACGGACGTGGGCGACATGCAATCTTCCTGTAAGTCCGGACAGGATACCGGCTTGCGGGGTGACCGGCGCATGGGCGGCCACTGGGCTAAAATGGTCGCCTTGCGGGAATTGGCCGCGACCCCCATATCGATCCACATGTATTCCCGTAGCAGTGAACCTGTCCACTTCGAACGCGACTGCGAGGCCGTCATGGTCCCGCAGGGCGAAACGGTCACGCTGCCGGCTGGCAGCTATGGCTATATCACCCAGGCCCTGGGTGGCAGCTATACCGTCTTTGTCGAAGGCAATCTGTTCCGCATCGCCGGCAAGGATGGCGATGCCATCGGCAAGGAAGCGCCCCCGGCGCTGGAACTGCCCGCCGATGCCTCCGACGAGGAGGTCGAAAAACTGGTGTGGCAGCAGCTGCGCACCTGCTTCGACCCGGAAATCCCCTTCAACATCGTCGATCTGGGTCTGGTCTATGAAGTGGACCTCAAGCACCTGGACGACGGCCAGCGCGAGGTCGACATCAAGATGACCCTGACCGCGCCCGGCTGCGGCATGGGCGAGATCCTGGTCGATGACGTGCGCAGCAAGCTGGAAATGATCCCGACGGTGGCCGAGGCCGACGTCGAGCTGGTGTTCGACCCGCCGTGGGGCCGCCACATGATGTCCGAGGCCGCCCGGCTCGAAACCGGCATGCTGTAACCGCCCATCGCCAGCCGGCGTCACGGCGTTCCCCGTAACCAGAACAGGAAATATCCGGTGTCCCAGTCTTCCGTGAGCTTCAACACCACCCGTTCCGCCCAGCCGCGCAGCAGCGAGGAGCGTGAGCGCATCCTGGCCGCCCCCGGTTTTGGTCTGCACTTCACCGATCACATGGTGGAAGTGCGCTGGGACAAGGACACCGGCTGGCACGATGCGGTGGTGCGCCCGTATGGCCCGCTGCAGCTGGATCCGGCCGCCGCGGTGCTGCATTACGGCCAGGAAATCTTCGAAGGCATCAAGGCCTACCGCCACGCCGACGGTTCGATCTGGACCTTCCGCCCGGAGGCCAACGGCCGCCGCCTGCAGCGTTCGGCGCAGCGTCTGGCGCTGCCGGAACTGCCGGTCGAGATCTTCGTCGAATCGCTCAAGCAGATGATTGCGGTGGACGCCAGCTGGGTGCCGTCGGCCGACGAATCCAGCCTGTATTTCCGTCCGTTCATGATCGGCGATGAAGCCTTCCTCGGCGTGCGCGGCGCACACAAGGCCGGCTACTACGTGATCGCCAGCCCGGCCGGCCCGTACTTCGCCAAGGGTGTGGCCCCGGTGTCGATCTGGCTGTCCACCGAATATGCACGCGCGGGCAAGGGCGGCACCGGCGCTGCCAAGTGCGGTGGCAACTACGCCGCCTCGCTGCTGCCACAGCAGAAGGCGCAGGCGCAGGGCTGCTCGCAGGTGCTGTTCCTGGATCCGGTCGAGGGCAAGTACCTGGAAGAACTGGGTGGCATGAACGTGTTCCTGGTCTACAAGGACGGCACCCTGGTGACCCCGTCGCTGTCGGGCAGCATCCTGGAAGGCATCACCCGCGAGAGCATCCTGCAGCTGGCGCGCGACCGCAGCATGAAGGTCGAAGAGCGCAAGGTCACCCTCGATGAGTGGAAGGACGGCGTGACCTCCGGCGAGATCGTGGAAGCGTTCGCCTGCGGCACTGCTGCGGTGGTCACCCCGATCGGCCAGCTCAAGGGCGAGGGCTTCTCGGTGGGCGACATCAACGCCCCGGCCGGCGAAGTGACCATGTCGCTGCGCAAGGAACTGACCGACATCCAGTACGGCCGCCTGCCGGACCGTCATGGCTGGCTGGTCCGCCTGGACGCCTGAGTCCTCGGGGTCTGAGCTGAAGCATCGAAACCCGCCTGGCAACAGGCGGGTTTTTTGTTGCCGGTTCGCCGACCGCGCCGGTGGTGCGGCCGCCGAAGGGCGGTGCAGCGTTCGCAATCGGTAGTGCCGGCCGCTGG
>NZ_JABBXB010000006.1 GCF_013387485.1 Stenotrophomonas sp. SAM-B | reverse complement strand
CTTCGTGGAGACCAGAGCCAGGAGCAGCCGACCAACGGTCGGCTCTACCGGTGGCGGGGCTTCAACCCTCGCACTTCTCCTTGCGCCCCATCAGCCGGCCCACGCGCGAAGGCTCATCGCACTTCGGCTTGGGCGGCGGCGGGGCGAGCGCGGCGGCACGCGCCTTCTGCAGCTGCTGGACCTTGGCGCGAATCTGCGGCATCGCCGCCATCGCAGCTTTCTCGCCTTCCAGGATCGCGTTGTTGCGCTGGCCGAAATCGGCGGCGCCGATGTCGAGCACCTTGGGCCGGATGATCACGTCCGCGCGTGCCAGCTCCTGTTCGCCCAGGCGCTGGCCCATGATCGAGATCGACTGGTTGACGATCCCGAGCATGCCGGTCGGCGCCTTGCCGCTGGCCTTGCTGGAGATGTCCACGGCGATCACGATGTCCGCGCCGAGCTGGCGCGCCGCATCCACCGGCACCGGGCTGACCACGCCGCCGTCGATGTAGTTGTATTTGCCGATCTTCACCGGTTCGAACACGCCCGGGATGCTGCTGGACGCACGCACCGCCTGGCCGACGTTGCCGCGCACGAACACCGTGCGTTCGCCCGTTTCCAGCTGGGTGGCGACCGCGGCGAAGGGCTTGCTCAGCTTTTCGGCGGGGCGGTTGTCGACCTGCGCATTGACGTAGTCCTGCAGCTTCTGGCCCTGGACCAGGCCGCCGGAGAACAGGCGCACATCGCGGATGCTGGCTTCATCCAGGGCCACCGCCTTGGACTGCATCTGGAACGCGTCCATGCCGCTGGCATACAGCGCGCCGACCACGCTGCCGGCGCTGGTGCCGGAGACCACCACCGGCTCGAAGCCGTTGGCCTCCAGCATCTTGATCACGCCGATGTGGGCGAAGCCCTTGGCAGCGCCGCCGCCCAGCGCGATGCCGATCTTGACCGGCTTGGCCGGCGTCACCGGAACGGCCGCCGGCGGCGGGGTCGGGCGCACGGGATCACCGCCGCAACCGGCCAGCAGGCCGAGCAGGGCAACGGACAGCGTCAGGCGGGTACGGCGCAGTGAGGTCATCGGCGTGGCAACGTGAATGGGCATCGAGGGCCGCCAGCATACCGAAGCGGTGGCAGGCCGGCAGGGGTAATGAATAGCGGTTGTTTGCGGCGCTGTTGTTGTACTGCAACAATTGTCTGGTAGCGCCGGTCCACCACCCCTCCCAACACAGCCTAAACGCCATGTTCCCGAACCGCACTGCCCACGGCCGTTTCCCGTCCGTGCACCCGCTCGTTGTCGCGCTTGCCGCCCTGCTGCCATTGACGGCCGCAGCCCAGGATGCCCCCGCCACCAAGGATCCGGTTGCCCTCGATACGCTGCAGGTCACGGCACAACGCCGCGTCGAAAACGCCAAGGACGTGCCGGTCTCGATCTCGGCGATCCAGGGTGAAAAGCTCGACGTGCTCGGTTCGGCCGGCGATGACATCCGCTTCCTGTCGGCGCGTGTGCCCAGCCTGAACATCGAATCGTCCTACGGCCGTGCCTTCCCGCGTTTCTACATCCGCGGCCTGGGCAACACCGATTTCGACCTCAATGCCTCGCAGCCGGTGTCGCTGGTGTATGACGACGTGGTGCAGGAAAGCCCGCTGCTGAAGGGCTTCCCGCTGTTCGACCTGGCCGGTGTGGAAGTGCTGCGCGGCCCGCAGGGCACGCTGTTCGGCCGCAATACCCCCGCCGGCGTGGTGAAGTTCGATTCGGCGCGTCCCTCGCAGGATGCCGACGGCTACATCAAGGTCGCCTATGGCAGCTACAACACCTGGAACACGCAGGGCGCCTACGGCGGCCCGCTGACCGACCGCTGGTCGGCCCGCGTCTCCGCGCTGTACCAGCGCCGCGACGACTGGGTCACCAACACCCGCCAGGGCGCACCGGCGCAGGGCTTCGAAGGCTATGACGAAGCCGCCGCCCGCGTGCAGTTCCTGTACGAAGGCGATGATGTCGAAGCGCTGTTCAACCTGCACAAGCGCAAGCTCAACGGCACCGCGCGCCTGTTCCGCGCCAACATCCTCAAGCCGGGCACCAACCAGCTGGTCGAGAACTTCGACCGCGATGAAGTCTCCACCGATGGCCAGAACTTCTCCGACCTGGAAACCTGGGGCGGCAGCGCGCGCCTGAAGTGGGACCTGGGCCGCGTGACGCTGCACTCGATCACTGGCTACGAGACCGCCGAATCGCTGAACCATGGCGACATCGACGGCGGTTACGGTGCCAGCTTCCTCGGCGCCGGCAACTACGGCCCGGGCAACATCCCGTTCGCCTCCGAATCGGCCGATGGCCTGCCGCACCACCGCCAGTGGACCCAGGAATTCCGCGTGGAATCCAATGAGTGGGGCCGCTTCGACTGGCAGGCCGGCGTCTTCTACTTCGATGAAGACGTCACCATCGACAGCTTCAACTACGACTCGCTGACCCCGGGCAATCCGCAGACCGGTCACGCCGTGCAGCAGCAGCGCAACAAGGCGTGGGCCGCCTTCGCCTCCGGCGATTTCGACGTGACCGAGCGCTTCAAGCTGCGCGGTGGCGTGCGCTACACGCAGGACAAGAAGGACTTCAGCGCCAGCGTGCTGCAGGCCGTGCCGTTCGGCACCCCGGTCAGCGGCCCGTACATCGCCAAGACCGACGTCAACGACGTCAGCTGGGACCTGAGCGGCGTCTACCAGATCACCGACAACCTCAACGCGTACGCCCGCGTGGCCAAGGGCTTCCGCGCGCCGTCGATCCAGGGCCGCCTGGCCTTCGGCGGCGTCTCGCAGGCCGATTCGGAGAAGGTGATCTCGTACGAGGCCGGCATCAAGGCCGACCTGTTCGACCGCCGTGCACGCCTGGGCTTCAACGTGTTCCGCTACAACGTCGACGGCCAGCAGCTGATCGCCGTGGGTGGCACCAACAACACCGCGACCCTGCTCAACGCCGACAAGACCCTCGGCCAGGGCGCCGAGCTCGACTTCGAAGCCTACCTGACCGACCACGTCCTGCTGACCCTGGGCAGCAGCTACAACGACACCGAGATCAAGGACAAGGATCTGGCGGTGGCGATCTGTGGCGGCGGCTGCACCATCACCGACCCGACCACGGTCATCGATGGCGGCACCTACGCACTGGTCAACGGCAACCCGCTGCCGCAGGCACCGAAGTGGATCCACAACCTGACGTTGCGCGCCGGCTTCCCGATCAACGATGCCAGCGAGTTCTACGTCTACACCGACTGGGCCTACCGCAGCGAAGTGAATTTCTTCCTGTACGAGTCGCCGGAGTTCCGCAGCCGCTCCTCGCTGGAAGGTGGCCTGCGCCTGGGCTACAACTGGGATTACGGCCAGTACGACGTCGCCGTATACGGCCGCAACCTGACCGACCAGGTCCGCGTGGTCGGCGCGATCGACTTCAACAACCTGACCGGCTTCCTCAACGAGCCGCGCACGTTCGGCCTGGAGTTCACCGCAAAGTTCTGATGCACGTCATGCGGTAGGTGCCCACCGTTGGTGGGCACGCTGTTGAAACGAAAACGGCGCGGAGAAATCCGCGCCGTTTTCTTGTGTGCCGCCATCGTCGCGCCGACCGCCGACCGCCGACCGCTGTATCGCCAATCGGTACCGCCGTATCGGTAGTGCCGGCCGCTGGCCGGCTCTGCACCCTGTTGGGTAACGCGAGGAGCCGGCCAGCGGCCGGCTCTACCCACAATGCCATGCCATCGACAGGTGTCGCCTTACAACGCGCTCGCCGGCCGCACCTTCAACACCGCTTCTTCAGCCGCGCAATCCCGTGCCGAATGCAGCCCCGCCCTGCGTGCCGCGGCGATCTCCTTGCGCGCCGCCAGCAGGTCGCTGTTGAACGCGGCGTTGTCATGCAGGCGTGCCACGGCGGCCGCGCCCATGAAACGGCCTTCCAGGATGTCGCTCTGCCAATGCACATTGCAGACCAGACGGCTTTCGCCGTAGTTGCGGCCGCGTGCCTGGATCGCATCGGCGCGGTCCGGAACGATCTCAGCCAGGATCAGCGCCCACGCCCAGCCGATCGAGGTGTGGCCGGAGGGATACGAGCCGTTGCCGCGCAGGTCCTGCTCGTCTTCCGGCGAGCAGGTGGGCTCACCATTGACCATGAACGGCCGCGCGCGCTGGTAGTGCTTCTTCGCGGTGCGGGTGGCGGCGCTGGCATCGATCCGGCTGCGTTCCAGCAGGCGGTACAGGGCCGGCGTCTTCACCGCATCCACATCGACATCGATCGCGCACGAGAACTGGTTGGCACCGGCCGGGAAGGCGAGTTCGGCGTCGCGGTGTGCCTGCTCGAAGCGCGGGCTGCCGCGCAGGGCACGGGCTTCACGGCTGACCTGTTCGTCCAGCGCGAAGCCGGCCGATCCGGCGGCCGGCGGCGCCGGTACCAGCGCCAGGCTTGCCGGCACGGCAGCGCCCTGCAGGTAGCCGACGGCCTTGGTGGTGACCGAGGCTTCCACCGCCGTAGTGCGCGGCGCAGCCGTCGACGAGCAGCCGGCGAGGGCGGCGAGCAGGGCGGTCGCCAGCATCGGGCGAACGGCAGCGGAGCGCAGGGACGAGGACATCGGCAGGTCTCGAAGAAGAGGGGAGCGGCATGATCGCAGCTTCATCCTTCAACGACAGCGGCCGTTCGTCATCCGGCCAGATCCGGCATGGCGTGCCCTCGGGCAGCGCTCAGCCCGCGAACGCACTCAACCGGCCGGCCTGTTCCACCACCCGGATCGGGCCGCCGAACAGTTCGGACAACGGCGCATCGCGCAGCAGCTCGGCACGCGCGCCATCGGCGAGGATCTTGCCGCCGCGCAGCATCACCACCCGTTCGATCTCGGGAATGATCTCCTCGATGTGGTGGGTCACCAGCACCAGGGTGATGCCCTGGCGGGCGAGATCACGCATGGTGGCAATCAGCTGCTCGCGGGCGATCAGGTCCAGCCCGGTGGAGGGCTCATCCAGCAGCAGGGCCTGCGGCCGATTGACCAGCGCGCGGGCGATCAGCACGCGCCGGGTTTCCCCGGCAGACAGCTCGGCATAGCCACGCTGCAGAAGCGGCAGGGCACCGGTCATGGCCAGGGTTTCGCGCGCGCGGTCGCGCATCTCCGGGCTCACTTCACGGAAGGCCGGCACCACGAAGCTGGCGAAGAAGCCGGTCAGCACTGCTTCTTCCACGGTCAGCCCGGGCATGTCGGAGAGGTTGGTGCTCAGGTCGCCGGTGACGATGCCCAGCTGCGAGCGCAGCCGGTCCACCTGCCAGCGGTTCTGGCCGAGCACGCGCACCGCCACCGTGCCATCGCCATGCGCCAGCGGGTAGAGCTCGCGGGTGATCAGCTTGATGAAGGACGACTTGCCGCAGCCGTTGGGGCCGAGCAGGGCGGTGTGCTGGCCCTGTTCGATGCGCAGGCTGAGGTCGTGCAGGACCCGGACCTGGCCGCGGATGACACAGGCGCGGTCGAGCTCGATCAGGGGGACGGGGGAGGCCGGCACCACCGGCGAGGCTGCGACTGTCATGAATGCGGGGGCATGCTCACGAAGGTAAGGGAGGAACTGAATGACTGCGCAAAAATGGCATCAGAGGGATGAAGTTTGCAACGTCAGGCCCCATGATGTCCGAAGGTATCCCTGTTTCCTTGACGGCCGACCGCGGCCCGGAGTCCTGCGATGTTCGATACGCTCCTCAACTTCCTGACCGGCGGTGTCGTCGGCCTCGGCTGGTGGGGCATGGGCCTGGTGCTGCTGGTGTTCACCCAGCTGACCATCTTCGCCGTGACCCTGTATCTGCACCGCAGCCAGGCGCACCGCGGCGTGGATTTCCACCCGGTCATCGCGCACTTCTTCCGCTTCTGGACCTGGCTGACCACCTCCATGATCACCAAGGAGTGGGTGGCGATCCATCGCAAGCACCACGCCAAGGTGGAGACCGATGAAGACCCGCACAGCCCGGTGACCAAGGGCATCGGCATGGTGTTCTGGCGCGGCGTTGAGCTGTACCGCGAGGCCCGCGCGATGCGCGCGGACATCGAGCAGTACGGCCGTGGTGCCCCGGACGACTGGATCGAGCGCCACCTGTACACCCCGCACGCCAATCTCGGCCCGGTCGCGCTGCTGGTCATCAACAGCGTGCTGTTCGGCCTGCCCGGCGTGGCTCTCTGGGCGATCCAGATGGCGTGGATCCCGTTCTGGGCCGCCGGCGTCATCAATGGCCTGGGCCACTGGTGGGGTTACCGCAACTTCGAATCGGCCGACACCTCCACCAACCTGACGCCGTGGGCGTTCTGGGTGGGCGGTGAAGAACTGCACAACAACCACCACGCCTTCCCGAGCTCGGCGCGCTTCTCGATGCGCCGCTGGGAGTTCGATATCGGCTGGGCGGTGATCCGTGGCCTGCAGGCCCTGCGCCTGGCCAAGGTGCTGCGCGTGGCACCGAGCATGGACGTGCGCCCGAACATCGCCGTGCCGGATGCTGAAACCCTCAAGGCCCTGCTGTCGCACCGCTTCCAGGCGATGACCGACTACCAGCGCAACGTGTTCGTGCCGGCCCTGCGCGAAGAGGCCGCGATGGCCGGCGCCAAGCTGCGCAAGCTGCTGCCGCGCCGCATGCGCCGCGGCCTGGTCAACGACGGCCGCTGGCTCAAGCCGGATTGCCGCGCCCAGCTCAGCACCTGGGTCGAGCAGCGCCCGCGCATCCGCGTGCTGGTCGAACACCGCGCGCGCCTGGCCGCCCTGCTCGAAGCCCGCGGCAACGATGCCGCCGAGCGCCTCAAGCTGCTCCAGGCGTGGTGCCATGAAGCCGAAGCCAGTGGCATCGCCGCGCTGCAGAACTACGCCGCGCGCCTGAAGGGCTACGCACTGACGGCACACTGATCGATGCGCCTCCCGCCCGGGAACGTGTCCGCGAAACGCCGCCTTGTGCGGCGTTCTGCGTGTCTGGGCCTGGCCGTTGGCCTGTTCGGCGCGACGGCACAGGCGCAGGTCACCGACACCGGCAGCTACCTGCAGCGCATGGACACCGACGGCGATGGCCGGGTCAGTGTTGAGGAGTACGTGCAGTGGCTGCTGTACGCCTTCGATCGCATGGACCGCAACGGCGATGGCGTGCTCGGCGCCGATGAGCTGCCCGGTGGCAAGGGCCCGCCGATCACGCGCGAGCAGCAGCGGCAGACGCTGGTCCAGCGGTTCCACAAACAGGATGCCAATGGCGATGGCTATCTGAGTGCGCGTGAACTGGCGGCACCGCCGCGCTGAGCCTCGCGCTCGGACCGGAGCGGGGCAGCGCGCCGCGCCGCTCTACCGCGGTTCATCGGGCGACGCCTTAGAATTGCGCCATGCCCGAGCTCCCCGAAGTAGAAACCACCCGCCGCGGCCTTGCGCCGCATCTGGAAGGCCGTCGCGTCCACGGTGTGATCCTGCGTCGCCCGGACCTGCGCTGGCCGATCCCGCCGGAGGTCAGCGAGCAGCTTCCCGGCCAGGCCATCGAGGGCGTGCGCCGCCGCGCCAAATACCTGCTGCTGGATACCGCCGTGGGCAGCGCCGTGCTGCACCTGGGCATGTCCGGCAGCCTGCGGGTGCTGCCCGGCGATACCCCGGTGCGGGCGCACGACCATGTGGACATCAGCCTGGACAACGGCCGGCTGCTGCGCTTCAACGACCCGCGCCGGTTCGGCAGCCTGCTCTGGCAGCCGGCCGGGGAGACCCATCCGCTGCTGGCCGGCCTCGGCCCGGAGCCGCTGGATGAGGCGTTCGACGGCGACCATCTGTTCGCCCGCAGCCGCGGCCGCAGCGCCTCGGTGAAGACCTTCCTGATGGACCAGGCCATCGTGGTCGGCGTCGGCAACATCTATGCCGCCGAGAGCCTGTTCATGGCCGGGATCAACCCGCTGCGCGAGGCCGGGCGGATCTCGCGCGAGCGCTACCAGCGCCTGGCCGACGCGGTGAAGCAGATCCTGACCCACGCCATCACCCGCGGGGGCACCACCCTGCGCGATTTCATCAATCCGGACGGGGCGCCGGGGTATTTCGAGCAGGAACTGCTGGTCTACGGGCGTGAAGGCGAGCCCTGCCGGCAGTGCGGCCGGCTGCTCCGCCACGCCACCATCGGCCAGCGTGCCAGCGTCTGGTGCGGGCACTGCCAGCGCTGAATCGTCGCGCGCCTGTCGCTCCCCCGGCGGTATAGTCCGCCCAACATCACCGGCGGGGGTGTGCGATGGACGAGGGACCGGATATCACCGTGTGGCTGGATTCGGCCCGGGCGGGCGACCGCGCCGCGCTCGACCGGGTCCTGACCCTGCTCTATCACGAGCTGCACAGCATGGCGCGCCGGCAGCTGGCCGGGCAGCAGGGACGCACCCTGGATGCCACCTCGCTGGTGCACGAGTCCTACCTGAAGCTGCTCGGCTCCCGGGGCGCGGCGCGCTTCGAGGATCGTGCGCACTTCTTCGCCTATGCGGCCTCGGCGATGCGCAGCGTGGTCGTTGATTACGCACGCAACCGGCTGGCCCGCAAGCGCGGTGGCGATCTCAAACGGGTGGAACTGCCCGAGAACAGCAGCAGCGGCGTGCGCCTGGATGAAGACCTGCTCGCGCTGGATGTCGCGCTGGCACAGCTGCATGCGGTGGATGCGCACCTGGCCAAGGTAGTGGAACTGCGTTACTTCGCCGGCCTCTCCGAACAGGAGATCGCCGATCTGTGCCAGCGCTCGGAGCGCAGCATCCGCCGCGACTGGCAGAAGGCGCGCATGTTCCTGCTGGCCTCGGTCGGGGAGTCCTGAACAGCCACGCATCGTCCGGGGAGAGGAGCGATGGAGGCGTCACGCTGGCGGCAGCTGTCCTGCCTGCTGGATCAATTGCTGGAACTGCCCGAACCGGCGCGTGAGCAGCGGCTGCTGCGCCTGCGCGCGGAGGACCCCGGGCTGGCCGACGACGTGGAGCGCCTGCTCGCCCACGAGCGCGACAGCCACGAGTTCCTGGCGCAGCCACTGTGGACCGCCGCGCCCGAAGACAGCCGGGTCGGCACCCGGGTCGGCCCTTACCGGTTGCTGCGTCCGCTTGGTGAGGGTGGCATGGGCGAGGTCTGGCTGGCCGAGCGCGCCGACGGTCTGTACGAGCGCCAGGTCGCCCTGAAGCTGCTGCGCAGCGGCTACGCCGACCCCGGCCTGCGCCAGCGCTTCAGCCGTGAACGCGAAATCCTGGCCCGGCTGCAGCATCCCAACCTGGCCCAGCTGTTCGATGCGGGCGTGGACCTGCAGGGGCAACCATACCTGGCGCTGGCCTATGTCGAAGGCGAGCCGATCACCGACTACTGCCAGCGGCTGGCGCTGCCGCTGGAGCGCCGCCTGCAGCTGATGCTGCAGGTGTGCGCGGTGGTCAGCCACGCGCACGCCAACCTGATCGTGCACCGCGACCTGAAGCCCTCCAACATCCTGGTCACCGCCGATGGCGAGGTGAAGCTGCTGGACTTCGGCATCGCCAAGCTGTTGGACGACGACGACGGCAAGCCGCCCGCGCATCCGCCCACCGAAGCGCGCGCCTTTACCCTGCACTACGCCGCGCCGGAACAGGTACGTGGCGAGCCGGTCTCCACGCTCACCGATGTCTACTCGCTGGGCGTGGTGCTGTTCGAGGTGATCACCGGCCAGAAACCCTACCGGTTGCGCCGGCACAGCGATGCCGAGTGGGAACGCTCGATCCTGGAGGTGCAGGCACCGCGTGCCTCGTCGGTGATGGCGCGCCTGGCCGCCGCCGGTGGCGAACACGCGGTGGCGGCCAGGCGCCTGTCACGGCGCCTGCGCGGCGACCTCGACACCATCCTGCTCAAAGCCCTGCAGAAGGAGCCGGCACAGCGCTACCCCTCGGTCGAAGCACTGGCCCAGGATCTGCGCCGTTTCCTCGAAGGCCGGCCGATCCATGCGCGTCCACAGCACGTGGGCTACCGGCTGCGCAAATACCTGGGCCGGCACCGGTGGGGCGTGGCGCTGGGCAGCGTCGCGGTGCTGGCCCTGCTTGCCCTGGCACTGACCGCGCTGTGGCAGATGCAGCAGGCGCGCCGCGAGATCGCGCGGGCCCAGGCCATGCAGGATTTCACCGTGGGGTTGTTCGACCGCGCCGCCGGTGTGCGCCACGGCAGCTTCGATCTTCGCCAGCTGCTGGCGACCGGACAGCAACGCGGCGAGGCCGAACTGCGGGATCAGCCGCTGTCGCTGGCGGAGCTGGAAGGGGTGATCGGCCGGCTCCGGATCGGCATGGGCGACTACCAGCTGGCGCTGCAGACACTGGACCGCCAGCGTGCGCTGCTGGAGGAGGTCGGCGAGGTGCCGCCGACGCTGCAGTTGGAGGCCGTGACCCAGCGCGGCCGTGCGCTGCGCATGCTCGGCCGCTCGCGTGACTGCGTGACGCACCTCACCCCGATGCAGTCGCTGGCCACGGAGTACCGCCTGCGGCTGCCGGCGGCCGTGGCCGCGTACCACACCCAGCTCGGCCGCTGCCAGCAGCTCCTGGGCTACCGCGACAACGCGCGCGCCGCCTTCGGCCAGGCGCTGGTCCTGCGCCGCGACATCCTCCGCGACACGCCCGGCACCGCCGAGAGCCTGGCCGACCTTGCCGTGCTGGACAGCGACGATGGCCGCGCCCCGGCGGCGCTGGCCGGTTACCGGCAGGCGCTGCAGCTGCTGCAGGCCGATGCCACGATGCGGTACCCGCAGCTGATCGCGCTGCGTCGGCACATGGGCGAGAGTCTGGCCGCGCAGGGGGACGTGGACGCCGCCGAGCAGGCACTGCGGCTGGCAGGTGCCGATGCGGTGACGCTGTATGGACCGGATCACCCCGAGACCCTCTCGATCCGCCGCCTGCGCGCCCTGCTGGCGATGCAGCGGGGCGACCTCGAGCAGGCACAGGCCGATCTGCAGCAGATCCATCGCCTCACCCGGCAGGCGCTGGGTGAGCAGCACCGCGATACCGGGCTGACCTGGCACGCGTTGGGTCGGCTGGCCATGGAGCGCGGCGACAGCGCCACCGCCCTCGATGACTTCGCCCGGGCCGTGGCGATCTGGCGGCAGCCCGATTGCGTGGGACTGCTGCCACAGGGCCTGTACGACCAGGGCGAGGCCTTGGCCCTGGCCGGGCGTTGGCAGGCCGCCCTGGCCGCCCTGCATGAGGGGCGGCAGTGGCAGGCCGCGCAGCGCGGCGATGACGATGCCTCGGTGCAGCAGGCCGACCGCCGCATGGCCGAGCTGGTCAGTGCGCACGGCGACCCGCGCCAGGCCGGGGAGCAGCTGGCCGCGCTCATGCCCCGGGTGGACCGGGCCGGGTCCGCCGGGCCGACCCTGCAGCGTGCGCTGCAGCTGGCCTGGGGGCGGAACCTGGGCCGCATGGGCCAGACCGTGGAAGCCCGCCGCGCGCTGGCCCCCCTGCTGGTGGGCGACACGGCCGACCCGGAGCGCCGCGCGCTGCGCTGGCGCGCCCGGACGGCGATGGCCGAACTCGACTGCCGCAGCGCACCGGTACGTGCCCGCGAGGCGCTGGGGCAGCTCCACCAGACACTGCAGGCGCAGTTCCCGCAGGGGGGACAGCTGGTGGCGGAGGTGGAGCGGGCACGCCAGGCCTGCACATCGGCGCAGGTAGCCGCCGGTCCCTGAGCGCGCTGGCTGAACGCTGCGCCGTATTCACTTCGGCGAATTAACGTCTGCGTGCCTATGATGGCCGGCCCTTCCCTGCCATCGCTGCCTGCATGCAACGACGCGACTTCCTCCGCAATGCCTCCGTGGCCCTGGCCGCCTTCGGCCTGCCCGCACTGCCGGCCTGCGCCGCGCAGGGCAACCAAGTCGGCCTGCGCCGGCTCGGCCAGCCGCAGCCGTTCGACTTCGCCTCGCTGAAGGGGCAGGCCCGCGCGCTGTCCCAGGCGGCCTACCAGAGTCACAAGCGCACGCTGCCCGGCCCGGTCGAAGCGCTGGACTGGGATCAGTACCAGTCGATCCAGTACCGCCAGGACCATGCGTTGTGGGCCGACCAGCCCGGCCGCTACCAGGCCAAGTTCTTCCACCTCGGCCTGTACTTCCACTCGCCGGTGCGGATGTTCGACGTGACCGACGGCAAGGCGCAGGAGCTGGCCTATGACGGCGCGGCGTTCGATTACGGCAAGAGCGGCCTGAAGGGCAGCCACCTGCCGGCCGACCTCGGCTTCGCCGGTTTCCGCCTCAACACGCGCAAGGACACCAACCGCGACTTCGCCGCGTTCCTCGGCGCCAGCTATTTCCGCGCGGTCGGCAAGGAAGGCCAGTACGGCCAATCCGCGCGCGGCCTGGCGATCGACACCGGGATGGGCAAGCCCGAGGAATTCCCGGACTTCATCGCCTACTACCTGGAGCAGCCGGCGGCGGACTCCGACACCCTGGTGGTCTACGCGCTGCTGGATTCGCCGAGCACCACCGGCGCCTACCGCTTCGCGATCACCAACGGTGACGTGCTGCTGATGGACATCGACTGCGCGCTGTACCCGCGCAAGGCGATCGAGCGGCTCGGCATCGCGCCGTGCACCAGCATGTACCAAGTGGGCGAGAACGACCGCCGCATGGCCTGGGACTGGCGCCCGGAGATCCACGATACCGACGGCCTGTCGATGTGGACCGGGGCCGGGGAATGGATCTGGCGCCCGCTGTGCAACCCGTACAACCTGCGTTTCAACATGTTCGTGGACAACAATCCGCGCGGCTTCGGCCTGCTCCAGCGCGACCGCAACTTCGATCACTACCAGGACGACGGCGTCTTCTACGAGAAGCGGCCGTGCCTGTGGGTGGAACCGAAGGGGCAGTGGGGCAAGGGCTCGGTGCAGCTGGTCGAGATCCCGACCGTGGATGAGACCTTCGACAACATCGTGGCGTTCTGGAATCCCGAGGCCAAGCCGCAGCCGGGCCAGGAGCTGCTGCTGGGCTACCGCCTGTACTGGGGCGCCGAGCCGCCGGCCCGCACGCCGCTGGCGCACTGCGTGGCCAGCCGTACCGGCCTGGGCGGGGTGATCGGCAAGAAGCGCGCGTATTTCTCGTGGCGCTTCGCGGTCGATTTCGAAGGCGGCGAGCTGGCAGCGTTGATCGACAAGGGCGAGGTCGAAGCCGTTGTCCAGGTCAGCCGTGGCCGCACCGAGATCGTCTCGGCGCGTCCGCTGCGCGAGATCAAGGGCTACCGCGCCATGTTCGATGTCGTGCCGCCGGAGGATTCCACCGAGCAGATCGACATCCGGCTGTACCTGCGCAGCGGCGGCAAGACCCTCACCGAAACCTGGCTGTACCAGTACAGCCCGCCGCCGAAGGGCGCGCCGGAACGCACGTTGTATTGATCAAAGCGGCAATGGGACCTGTGCCGGATCGATTCTTCCCTCGCCGCGCGTGATCTTCTTGAACTCCGCGCGGCTTACCGACACGTAGCGCTCGTTGCCGCCGATCTCCACCTGGGGGCCGTCCTGCACCGCGTGGCCGTGCTCGTCCACGCGGACCGTCATCGTGGCCTTCTTGCCGCTGTGGCAGATGGTCTTGATCTCCTGCATCTCGTCGGCCCAGGCCAGCAGGTACTGGCTGCCTTCGAACAGCTCGCCGCGGAAATCGGTGCGCAGGCCGTAGCAGAGCACCGGGATGCGCATCTGGTCGACCACCTCGCTGAGCTGCCAGACCTGGCTGCGGGTCAGGAACTGCGCTTCATCGACCAGTACGCAGCCCAAGGGGCCGTGCGTGCCGATGTCGTCGGCGATCAGCTGCTGCAGGTCGGTGTCCTGCTGGAACGCGATGCCGTCGGCCTTCAGGCCGATCCGCGAGGCGACCACGCCGCGCCCCGCGCGATCATCCAGCCGGGGGGTGAGGATGGCCACGCGCATGCCCCGCTCGCGGTAGTTGTGCGCCGACTGCAGCAGGGTCGTGGTCTTGCCGGCGTTCATCGCCGAATAATAGAAATAGAGCTTGGCCATCGGCCAATTCTAGACGCCCGGCCGCCTCCCGTGGCTGCCGGGCCCATGGGAGCGGACGCTTTCGTCCGCTGCCGGCGATCACCACGCTCCGGCCGGGCGGCCCGCTACAATGCCCCTCCCCTGGAGATGGCATGCACGGTCTCAATCCTCCCCAACACGCGGCAGTGATGCACTGCGAAGGTCCTCTGCTGGTGCTCGCGGGCGCGGGCAGCGGCAAGACGCGCGTGATCGTGGAGAAGATCGGCCAGCTGATCGCCAGCAAGCGCTACCCGGCGCGGCGGATCGCGGCGATCACCTTCACCAACAAGTCGGCCAAGGAAATGCGCGAGCGCGTGGCCAAGCGCCTGCGCGGTGACGATGCCGATGAAGTGACGATCTGTACCTTCCACGCGCTGGGCCTGAAGTTCCTGCAGATCGAGCACGCCGCGGTGGGGCTCAAGCGCGGGTTCTCGATCTTCGATGCCGACGATTCGACCGCGCAGGTCAAGGACCTGATGTACGGGGCCAAGCCGGACGACATCGAGGACGTGAAGAACCTGATCTCGCGCGCCAAGAATGCCGGCCTCTCGCCCGAGCAGGCGATGGCGGCCGCGCGCAGCACGCGCGAAAAGGAAGCGGCCAGCGTCTACGAGCGCTACCAGCTGCGCCTGACCGCGTTCAACGCGGTCGATTTCGATGACCTGATCCGGCTGCCGGTGCAGGTGCTGGAAGAGAATCCCGAGATCGCCATCGCCTGGCGCGAACGCATCGGGTATCTGCTGGTCGACGAATGCCAGGACACCAACGATGCGCAGTACCGGCTGCTCAAGCAGCTGGCCGGCAGCAAGGGCAACTTCACCTGCGTGGGCGATGACGATCAGTCGATCTACGCCTGGCGGGGTGCGAATCCGGAAAACCTGCAGCAGATGGCGCGCGATTATCCCGCGCTGGAAATCATCAAGCTGGAGCAGAACTACCGCTGCTCCAACCGCGTGCTGCGCGCGGCCAATGCGTTGATCGCCAACAACCCGCACGAACACCTGAAGAAGCTGTGGAGCGACCAGGCCGACGGCGAGCGCATCCGCGTGTGGGAGTGCCGCAACAGCGAGCACGAGGCCGAAAAAGTAGCGGCGGAAATCTCCTTCCTGGCCACCTCCAAGAAGATTCCGTGGAGTGATTTCTGCATCCTGTTCCGCGGCAATTTCCAGTCGCGGCCGCTGGAAAAGGCGCTGCAGCTGGTGCGCGCGCCGTACCACATCACCGGCGGTACCGCGTTCCTGGAACGGCAGGAAGTCAAGGACACGCTGTCCTGGCTGCGCCTGCTGGTGAACCCGGACGACGATACGGCCTTCATGCGCGCGGTGCAGTCGCCCAAGCGCGAAGTGGGCGCCGGGACGCTGGCCAAGCTGGCCGAGCTGGCGTCGGAAAAAGACCTGCCGATGGCGCATGCCGCCGAAGCGATCGGCGCGCTGTCGCAGCTGCCACCGCGTGCGGCCAACGGCCTGAGCCGCTTCACCGACATCCTGCGCGACCTGCGCGCGGAGATGCCCAAGCTCAGCTCCGGCGACCTGGTGCGCAAGCTGGTGAAGGATTCCGGGCTGGTCTCGGACCTGCGCAGCGCGTGCAAGGAAGAGTCCGTCTACCAGCGTCGCCTCGGCAACCTGGAAGAACTGGCGCAGTGGTTCGAAGGCGGCCCGCGGGGTGCCTCCACGGCGGATCTGGCCGCGCAGCTGGCGTTGCTGTCGCGCAACGACAAGGACGACGGCGGCAACCAGGTGCGCATGATGACCATGCACGCCTCCAAGGGCCTGGAATTCCCGTACGTGTTCATCATCGGCTGCGAGGACGGCGTGCTGCCGCACCAGGTCAGCCTGGACGAAGGCAACCTGCAGGAAGAACGGCGCCTGCTGTACGTGGGCATCACCCGGGCCAAGGTGCAGCTGTGGATGAGCTACAGCAAGCTCACCCGCAAGTTCGGCGAGCACGTGCGGCTCAAGCCCAGCCGGTTCTTCGATGAGATTCCGGCCGAGGAAATGCAGCGCGATGGTGCCGATCCGGTCGCCGATGCGGCGCGCAAGAAAGAACGCGCGAGCGCCGGGTTGGCGGCGATCCAGGCCCTGTTCGACTGAGCATCGCCAGGTAGAGCCACCCCATGGGTGGCTCTACGGCACAATCAGGCTATCTTCCTCAGCCGGTACCCGCATGTCCGCCGTGATCCAGACCGACCGCCTGCACCTGCGCCTGATCGACCCCGACCATGACGCGGCCGACATGCTGGCCCTGCTCAACGAGCCCGGCTTCATCCGCAACATCGCCGACCGCGGCGTGCGTACCCTGACGCAGGCGCGTGACTACACCGCCGAGCGCGTGCTGGGCAGCTACACCCTCAACGGGTTCGGCATGTACGCGATCATCCGCCGCGAAGACGGCGCCTGGCTGGGCAACGCCGGCCTGGTCCGTCGCGACGGACTGCCGGCACCGGATATCGGCTATGCGCTGCTGTCGCAGTACGAGGGCCACGGCTACGCAATCGAAGCCGCGCGCGGGGTGATGCACTACGCGCGCGACGTGCTGGGCTACACCGACCTGTACGGCATCGTTTCGCCGGACAACGTGCGGTCGGCCGCGCTGCTGCGCAAGCTCGGCATGGAGGATCGCGGCGACCTGCTGCTGCCGCCGCCGCATGGCGGCGATGTGGTGCTGTTGTTCGCCACGCCGGGGGCGCCCGCCGTCTGACCCGGTAGAACAACGCCATCCGACCCGGTAGAGCCACGCCATGCGTGGCTTTAGTTCAGCCCCCCGAGCTGCGCGCGCAACTCCGCCAGCTGCTCCTGCAGCTCGGCCACGGTGGCTTCCAGCTGCTGCACGCGCGACTCCAGCGCCGGATGGGCGGCAGCGCCACCGCCAGCGCCGGACGGCGCCGACCTGTACTGCTCCGCCAGGGCCTGCACGTCCACCGGGCCGGCCAGCAGGTGCATGTAGCGGTCTTCGCGCTGGCCGCTGGCGCGCGGCAGCTGGACCGCCATATCGCGCTGGATCATGCGCTCCAGGTGATGGCGCAGTTCGTCCACGTCCTGGAAACGCACCAGGCGCTCGCTGCGGGTCAGCAGCTCATTGAGGGTCTGCGGGCCGCGCAGCAGCAACAAGCCCAGGATGGCCAGCTGCTGGCGGGTCAGGTCCAGCGCGGCACCGGCGCGATGCTCGTAGCGCTCGGCGCGCGAGGAATACTGCTGGCGCGCCAGGCCCAGCGTCTCCAACTGGCGCAGCGCGTGGTGCACATCGCCGGCCGACAGGGCCATCACCGGCTCGCGGGCGGTCTTCTGGTTGGCGGCCACCTGCGCAGCGTTGACGGTCAGCGGGTAGGCGTCCGGGGTGGTCGCCTCCTTCTCGATCAGGCAGCCCAACGCGCGGGCCTGGGCCGCGCTGAGCACGGGCAGGGCAGGGGTCTGGGTGTCGTCGGTCATGGGGCGCTCCGCGGTGTTTCAGGGGCGTGCAGCATAGCCGAGCCCCGCCGGCCACATGAATGCCGCGGGACAAGCCGGTAAACTGGCGCGAATCTGTTGCCGGTGAATGCCATGCGTCGTAGTGCTGTTTCCCTGTCCGTGCTTGCCTGTGCCGTGCTGGCACTGAGTGCCTGCAAGCGCACTGAAACCCCGGCCGATGCCGCCCCGCCGGCAGCCGCTGCCGCGGCGAGCGCCCCGGCTGCCACCGGCGATGCCGCCGTGGCCGCCAATGACAACCTCAATGCCGTGCTGTGGATGCAGCGCGCGCAGGAATACCGCGCGATCACCGAGCAGACCTACCGCGCCGCCGCCGATCACCTGGACAAGGCCCTCAAGGAACCCAACTGGGATGCGCTGGTGCCGGAAGAACGCGGCAACGCCGCCAAGGGCCTGAAGCCGGCCGTGGTGCTGGACGTGGATGAAACCGTGCTGGACAACTCGCCCTACCAGGCGCGCCTGGTGCGCGATGGCAAGGAATACGACGAGCTGAGCTGGGACCAGTGGGTCGCCGAGAAGAAGGCCAAGGCGATTCCGGGCGTGGTCGATTTCGCCAAGGCGGCCAACGCCAAGGGCGTCACCCTGCTGTACATCTCCAACCGCGCCGTGCACCTCAAGGACGCCACCCTGGCCAACCTGCGTGAGCAGGGCCTGCCGGTGGCCGACGACAGCGTGTTTCTCGGCCTGGGCACGGTGGTCGACGGCTGCGAGCAGGCCGGCAGCGAGAAGAACTGCCGCCGCCGCCTAGCCGGCCAGCAGTACCGCGTGCTGATGCAGTTCGGTGACCAGCTGGGCGACTTCGTGGAAGTCACCGCCAACACCAACGATGGCCGTGACACGCTGCTGCAGCAGTACCACGACTGGTTCGGCGAACGCTGGTGGATGCTGCCCAACCCGACCTACGGCGGTTTCGAGCCGGCCCAGTTCAACAACGACTACAGCCAGTCGCGCCAGGCCCGCCACGACGCCAAGCGTGCCGCGCTGGATTACGCACCGTGAGCCGCGCGCCGCTGCCGCTGCGTGACGAGGAGCGCCTGATCTTCGCGCTCGACGTGCCCGGCCGCGACGACGCGCTGGCCTGGGTCGATCGCCTCGGCGATGCCGTGTCGTTCTACAAGATCGGCATGGAACTGCTGGCCTCCGGCGAGTACTTCGAGGTGCTCGACGCACTCGCCGCGCGCGACAAGCGGGTGTTCGTCGATCTGAAGTTCTTCGACATCCCGGCCACCGCCGCGGCGGTGATCAAGCGCCTGTCGCAGTGGCCGGTGAGCTACGCCACCATCCATGGCTGGCACCCGGCGATGATGGAGGCCTGCGCGGCTGCCAACGGCAGCGACATGCGCCTGCTGGCGGTGACCGTGCTGACCTCGATGGGCCGCAGCGACCTGGCCCGGATGGGCATCGACCGCGAGCCGGTCGAGGTGGTGGTCGAACGCGCCTTGGCTGCCCAGGCGGCCGGCATCGATGGCGTGATCGCCTCCGGCCAGGAGGCCGGGCCGATCCGCGCCGCCACGGGTGCCGGCTTCTCGATCGTGTGCCCGGGCATCCGCCCCGGCGGTCCGGTCGGCGATGACCAGAAGCGCACCGTCGGCGTGGCCCAGGCGTTTGCCGACGGCGCCGATGCGATCGTGGTCGGGCGCCCGATCCGGCTGGCCAGCGACCCGCAGGCCGCCGCGCGCGCCATCCAGGCCGAGATCGCCCACGCCCTGGCCGCGCGCTGAGGCGACGACGGGGCGGAGCCGCCGCGTCACAACCGTTTTTCTGTACATTCAACGGCTTGCGCATATGGCGCGAGGTCGGCGGGATTGCCGGCTTGCCGCCGTCACTGAACAGGCCGCAAGATGCGGACCGGTCCGGGGAGTCCGAATTCATGTCCATGTCGTTGAAGCCGTGGCAGTACCGAGGGCAGGCGTTGGCGCTGGCCCTGTGCGGGGTGGTGCTGCTCAGTGCCTGCAAGGACAAGCGGATCGATCCGGACGCACCGGCGTCCGAGCCGGTCGCCGCCCTGCAGCAGCTGGCGCAGCGGGTCGCCGACAATGATCTGGTCGGCTACGCCAAGGCGGCGGTGCCACCGGCCCAGTACGCGCGCCTGCAGGGCGCCTGGAACCAGGGCCACAGCCGCTGGCCGTTGACCGAGCTGCCGCTGGATGGGCAGCTGCTGCCGATGCTGGCCGCGCTGTCGCGGCCGGATGCGCCACAGCGGCTGCAGCGCTCGTTCGATACCCAGATCGCCGGCCAGGCCTCCCAGGTCCGCCAGGCGGCCCACTCGATGGGGTTGTTCGGCGAGCAGTACCTGCGCAACCAGAGCGAGTACAGCGACAGCGAGCGCGCCCACTACACCCAGGTGGTGAACGCGCTCAGCCGCTGGGCCGCCGCGGCGCCACTGACGGACAAGCAGCGGGCGAAGACCACCATCACCCTGCTCACCGCCACCGCGCGTACCGCCGGGCTGTCCACCGATGCCGAGCTGCAGGCGGCAGGCATGGAAGAGAGCCTGCGTCGGCTGGGCCCCTTCGTCAAAGCCTTCAAGACTGCACTGGCCAGCTACGGGCTGTCGCTGGACGGCGCGTTGACCGAGCTGCGCGGCGAACTGACCTCCGAACTGGGCGACGACGCGGTGGTGCGCATCCAGTACACGCTGGCCGGTGAGCAGATCGAAGCGCAGGTGCGGATGACCCGCCGCGATGGCCACTGGTATGTGACCCGTACGCTGGAAGACACCGATGCGCTGCTGCAGGCCGCCGACGCCGCGCAAGCTGAACATGACGCCCGGCAGGCAGCGGAAGCAGAGGCCGCCGCGACGGTCAAGGACGGTGCTTCTGCACCGGCTAAGCCATAATGAAGCCGATGCCGAACCAGAATCCCCTGCCTTTCCCCGGCGAAGAGCCGCCCAAGACGCCGGACGCCACGTCCTCGTCGCCCGATACCGTGCCGCCCGACGGTGCCGCCGCCCCGGTCCCGCCGGTCGCTGGCGCGCCGGTGGATGCCGTTGCGGTCGATGCGGAGCCGTCCACCGTCGTGCCGTCCGCGATCGTGCCCGGCACGCGTCCGCCCAGTGGCCGCCCGCCGTGGTGGGCGCGCCTGCTCGGCCGCCTGGTCGAGCCGTGGCTGTCGCTGAAGATCGAACCCGAACACCCCGGCCAGTACAACGACGGCCGCCCGGTGGTCTACGTGCTGGAGGACTACGGTCTGTCCAACGCGCTGATCCTGGACAAGGCCTGCCGCGAAGCCGGCCTGCCCTCGCCGCTGGTGCCGATCGCCGGTGACCCGACCGGGCGCAAGCGCGCCTACCTGGCCCTGTCGCGCCGGAGCAGCAGCAACTCGCTGATTCCCGAGCAGCGCGGCGCCAAGACCCACTCGGACTCGCTGGCCAAGGTCCTGCAGGCGCACCGCGCCCGCGGCGAGCTCGACGTGCACCTGGTGCCGGTGTCGATCTTCGTCGGCCGCGCGCCGGACAAGCAGAGCGGCTGGTTCGCGGTGCTGTTCTCGGAAAACTGGGCCCTGGTGGGTCGTTTCCGTCGCCTGCTGGCGGTGCTGCTCAACGGCCGCAGCACGATCGTGCGCTTCGCCCCGCCGATCTCGCTGCGCAGCACGGTCGATGAGGGGCTGGACCCCGAGCGCACCGTGCGCAAGCTGCAGCGCGTGCTGCGCACCCATTTCCGCCGCATCCGTGAGTCGGTGATCGGTCCTGACCTGTCGACCCGCCGCCTGCTGGTGGACAAGGTGCTCGACGCGGACACCGTGCGCGAAGCGATCGCCTCCCAGGCCAAGCGCGACAACTCCAAGCCGGCCGATGCGTGGAAGAAAGCCCACGCCTACGCGTGGGAAATCGCCGCGGATTACTCCAGTCCGGTGGTGCGCTCGGCCAGCTTCATGCTCAGCCATGTCTGGAACCGCATCTACGCTGGCGTGCTGGTCCATCACCTGGACAAGTTCAAGGCGGCCGCGCCCGGGCACGAAGTGGTTTACGTGCCCAGCCACCGCAGCCACATGGATTACCTGCTGCTGTCCTACCTGCTGTACGACCGCGGCATCGTGCCGCCGCACATCGTGGCCGGCATCAATCTCAACCTGCCGGTGGTCGGCACGCTGCTGCGCAAGGGCGGTGCGTTCTTCATCCGCCGCTCGATCCGCGGCAACGCGCTGTACTCGGCGGTGCTCAGCGAATACGTGGCGCAGCTGGTCGCCGGCGGCTACTCGATCGAGTATTTCGTCGAAGGCGGCCGCTCGCGCACCGGGCGCCTGCTGCAGCCCAAGGGCGGCATGATCTCGATGACGCTGCGCGCGTTCCTGCGCCAGCCGCGCAAGCCGGTCCTGTTCCAGCCGGTCTACATCGGCTATGAAAAGCTGATGGAAGGCGGCAGCTACCTGGACGAACTGTCCGGTCGGCCGAAGGAAAAGGAATCGATCTGGTCGCTGCTGTGGTCGATCCCGAAAGTGCTCAAGCAGAACTACGGCCAGGTGGTCGTGAACTTCGGCGAGCCGATCGCGCTCAACGACGTGCTCGCCCAGCGTGCGCCGGACTGGAATGGTCAGCCGGTGGGCGAAGACGAGAAGCCTTCGTGGTTGTCCGGCACAGTGGATCACCTGTCCGAACGCATCCAGGTGCACATCAACGGCGCGGCCGACGTCAATCCGATCAACCTGCTCGCGCTGGCGCTGCTGTCCACGCCCAAGCATGCGATGGGCGAGGCGGACCTGATCGCGCAGATCGAGCTGTGCAAGACCCTGCTGGTCGAGATGCCTTACTCGGACCGGGTGACGGTGACCCCGCACTCGCCGGAGCGGATCATCGCCCACGCCGAGGAGATCAACGTCCTCACCCGCATCAAGCACCCGCTGGGCGATGTGCTCAGCGTCAGCGGCGACACCGCGGTGCTGCTGAGCTACTTCCGCAACAACGTCATCCACCTGTTCACGGCCTCGTCGTGGGTGGCCTGCTGCTTCCAGAACAACCGCCGCATGAGCCGCACCGGGCTGGTCCAGCTGGGCCGTACCGTGTACCCGTTCCTGCAGGCCGAGCTGTTCCTGCCGTGGACGGAAGACGAGTTCGCCCAGCGCATCGAGCAGACCATCAACGTGTTCGTGCGCGAAGGGCTGCTGCAGAACATCAACGATGACGATGGCGGCATCCTGGCGCGCAACACCGGGCAGACCGACGAAGTCTTCCGCCTGCGTGCGATCGGCCATTCGCTACAGCAGGCGTTCGAGCGCTATTACATCGCGATCTCGGTGCTGGTGAAGAACGGCCCAGGTACGCTGGGTGCGGCCGAGCTGGAAAGCCTGTGCCAGCAGGCCGCGCAGCGCCTGAGCCTGCTCTACGCGCCGGCCGCGCCGGAGTTCTTCGACCGCACGCTGTTCCGCGGCTTCATCCAGAAGCTGCGCGAGCTGCGCCTGGTGTGGCCGGATGAGAACAGCAAGCTGCTGTTCGACGCGCGCCTGGACGCCTGGGCCAAGGATGCGAAATTCATCCTCGGCCGCGAACTGCGCCACACCATCGAGCGCGTCAGCCCGGAAGCAGCGAAGCCAGAGGAACCGGTAGCCCAGGATTGACGACGGCACGTCGTCGATCCGACGTGTCCGGATCTTATTGCGTTCGCCAGCAATCCGTAGGTACCGACCGTTGGTCGGTACCCGCGCGCCAGCGCGGCACAAGCGTCCGGATTCCGGATAACGCGTCGTGCAGCCACCTGCCGGCGCTGACCATTGTCCGGAGCGGCCTTTCAGGGCTTCATGACGGCGGGACGGAAGGCACCCAGGTCATCGTGTGACAACCAACGGTCGTTACCACCGCGATGCGGGCATCCCGGCTACGCCGGCTCGTCCGGAATCAGCATGTCTTCCAGCTTGGCGATGCAGTCCTTCAACTGCAGCTTGCGCCGTTTCAGGCGCTTGGCTTCGAGCTCGTCGTCGCCGTTGGCGGCCATGCGCAGGATCTGGTCATCGAGCGCACGGTGCTCCTGCCGGAGCGTGGCAAGTCGGGCACTGATATCGCTGGGGGTCATGGTTTCCACAGGCTCCGAGCATACACATCCCGGATGACCGCCGGGAGTGAACGCAGTCACCTCACGGGCTCCGTGGCGGCCGGTGCGAGCCGGTAGAATGAACCCCATGAGCGCTGTCATCCGCCTGCCCGATCCCGTCCCGCGCGCCCGCGATCCGCGCGCGCCCGGCGGCGTGCAGGACCGGTTGGCGCGGCAGCTGCGCCGCCAGGTGGGCCAGGCGATCGCCGACTTCGGCATGATCGAGGCCGGCGACAAAGTCATGGTGTGCCTGTCCGGTGGCAAGGACAGCTACACCCTGCTCGACATCCTCCTGCAGCTGCAGAAAAAAGCGCCGGTGCCGTTCGAGCTGGTGGCGGTGAACCTGGACCAGAAGCAGCCCGGCTTTCCCGAGCACGTGCTGCCGACCTACCTGGCCTCGATCGGCGTGCCGTTCCAGATCATCGAGCAGGACACCTATTCGGTGGTCAGCCGGGTGATCCCGGAAGGCCGCACGATGTGTTCGCTGTGCTCGCGCCTGCGCCGGGGCGCGCTGTACCGGCATGCGGCCGAACACGGCTTCACCAAGATCGCGCTGGGCCACCACCGCGACGACAGCGTGGCCACGTTCTTCCTCAATCTGTTCCACCACGCCAAGCTCTCGGCGATGCCGCCCAAGCTGCGCAGCGACGACGGCCAGCACATCGTGATCCGCCCGCTGGCCTACGTGAGCGAAGCGGACATCAGCGCTTACGCCCAGGCACGCGCGTTCCCGATCATTCCCTGCACGCTGTGCGGCAGCCAGGACACCCTGCAGCGCCGCCAGGTCGAGCAGATGCTGCAGCAGTGGGAGCGCGACCAGCCCGGCCGCATCGACCAGATCGCACGCGCGCTGGGCAACATCCATCCCTCGCAGCTGGCCGATCCGGCGCTGTTCGATTTCATGGCACTGGGGCGCGCCGCGGCGGCCCCGCTGCCCGACCCGCCGGCCTGGGCCGGCACTGCCCACGACCCCGGCGACGCCCCCGGCCCGGCCTGAGCCACGCCGGCGCGCCCGCCCTCCCTTTCACGCTCTTACTCTGGACGTCCATGTTCTTTCGCAACCTGACGCTGTTCCGCTTCCCGACCGCCACCGATTTCTCCGACGTAGACACCCTGCTGCCGCAGGTGCTGCTCAAGCCGGTCGGTCCGCTTGAAATGAATTCGCGCGGCTTCATCTCGCCGTTCGGCCGTGAAGAAAAGGCCGTGTTCTCGCACCGCGTCGGCGATGCGCTGTGGCTCACCGTCGGCGGTGAGGACAAGATCCTGCCGGGCGCGGTGGTCAACGACCTGCTCGCGCGCAAGCTCGAGGAAATCGAAGAGAAGGAAGGCCGCAAGCCCGGCGGCCGCGAGCGCAAGCGCATGAAGGACGACCTGCTGCACGAACTGATGCCGCGTGCCTTCGTGAAGAGCTCGCGTACCGACGCGCTGATCGACCTGACCCACGGCTACGTCGCGGTGGACTGCTCGAGCAGCAAGAAGGGCGAGAACATGATGTCCGACATCCGTGGCCTGCTCGGCAGCTTCCCGGCGATGCCGTTGAACGCCGAAGTCGCGCCGCGCTCGATCCTCACCGGCTGGATCGCCGGCGAACCCCTGCCGACCGGGCTGAGCCTGGGCGAAGAGTGCGAGATGAAGGACCCGGCCGAGGGCGGTGCGGTGGTCAAGTGCCAGCACCAGGAGCTGCGCTGCGACGAGATCGACAAGCACCTGGATGCCGGCAAGCAGGTGACCAAGCTGGCGCTGGTGTTCGAGGACAACCTGTCCTTCGTGCTCGGCGACGACCTGATCGTGCGCAAGCTGAAGTTCCTGGATGGCGCGCTGGACCAGCTCGAGCATGCCGACGATGACGGCCGCCGCGCCGAACTGGACGCCCGTTTCGCCCTGCAGAGCGGCGAAGTGCGTCGCCTGTTCCTGCTGCTGGAAGAGGCCTTCAAGCTCAGCAAGGCGGACTGACCGGATCCGATCAGTCCCCAGTCATGCGCCGGTCACGGCCGGCGCTATGCTGTACCCATGTCCGGATTCCTCCGCCGCCTGATTTCGCCGGCTGTCAGCACGCTGCAGCGCGATACGGTACGGCTGCGCCTGGAGGATGCCGAGATCGATGTACTGCGCGTACGCGATCCGCGCGCGCGCCGGATCAAGCTCAGCGTCGATGAGCGCGGCGTGCGCCTGACCCTGCCACCGCGCGCGAGCCTGGTGATGGGCGAGCGCTTCCTAGAGCAGCACCGTGGCTGGTTGTCCGAACAGCTGCGCAGCTACCAGGCGACCAACCTGCCGCCGCCGCTGGTGATCGGCGAGGCGGGCGTGCTGCCGCTGCGCGGTGAGCTGCTGCCGCTGCGCTGGGAAGCCGGCCGCTATGCGCATATGGAGATCGACGCCGACGGCGCCTGCCTGCACTGGCCCAGCCGGGGCACCGACGCCACGCTGCGCCGTACCCTGCGCGAGTTCTACGAAGCACAGACCCGTGCCGATGTCGGCCAGTGGCTGCCGCGCTACCTGCCGGGCCTGCCCCGCGCACCGGCGCGGCTGCGGCTCAAGGTGATGTCCTCGCAATGGGGCTCACTGGCCCCGGACGGCAGCATGGCGCTGGATCTGGCCCTGGTGCTGGGGCGGCCGTCGGCGTTCGAGTACGTGCTGGTGCACGAGCTTTGCCACCTGATCCAAGCCAACCACTCGCCGGCCTTCTGGGCCGAGGTGGAGAAGCGTTTCCCGGCGTGGCACGCCGAGCGGGATTACTTCCAGCTCGAAGGGCGGCGGCTGAAGGCGATGCTGCGGCAGATGCTGACCCCGGCGGGGTAGAGCCGGCTGCTGCCACGCCCGCCACCGGTAGTGCCGGCCGCTGGCCGGCTCCCCATGAAACCCACCCGCGCGCGATTGCCGGCCAGCGGCCGGCACTACCGATGCGATGTTTCCGTCAGTTCCCCATCCGCAACGCCGCCGCCTGCGCCCAGCGGGCCGCCACCCGCGGCGCGGTGATGCACACGGCCTGATCGGTCACGGTGGTGACCGCGCGCTCGAGCAGCTGGATGTCGGCCTCGTGCTGGCGCGCCACGTGCGGATCCTCGAAGAAGATCGCCCGTTGGCAATGGCCTTCCAGCACGCGGTCGGCGATCTGCGCATCGCCGCCCATCGGGCCGCTCTGGTAGCGCATCACCCATTCCTCGCCCTGCGGCCAGCCGCGGCTCCAGGCCAGTTCGTTGAGGCGCTGGCCGGTGGTGCCGGTGCCGACCCGGCTGCGGAAGCGCGACAGCACCTCGAAGTGCTCGTCGGCGAAGGCCAGCATCGCCGGCTTCATCGCGTCATGCGCGATCAGCGCCAGCGTGTGCTGCGCGAAGGCGTGCAGGTCATCGGCGCCCGGGTCCGGGGCCAGGCCGGCGTGCAGGCGCTCCACCTCGACCCAGTCGCGCGCGGTGGCGACGGTGGAGATGAAGGGTTTGCCGTGGATCACGCACTGCCGCTTCAGCGCGGTCGCCTCCGGGAACACCGACGAGGGATCGACCGGGTCCATCAGGTAGATGGCGCCATCCAGGGTGCGCTCGGGCGTGCCCATGCCGACCACCTCGGCGACCAGCTTCATCAGCCCACCCTCGCGGCCGTTCGGGTAGCGCCGCAGCGGGGCGAAGTCCTGCAGGAAGCCCAGCCGCTGGATCGCATCGAAGGTGCGTCCGACCGCGTGCAGCTCCACGCCCAGTTCGCGCAGTCCGGTGTCGCTGGCGCGCAGCCAGCGGAACAGCGCGGCGTGCTTGTCGTGGTGGTGCAGGCGGTTCGCGGCCAGGCCGATGCGCATGGGAGCAGTCCAGAGGGAGACGCGGTCAGTGTATGTCGTTCAGATTGCAGCGGCGCTAGCGCCGAACGGTGATGACCGTCACGCGTCATCACGCATTTTCGTAATTGTTGCATGGTGTCCGGAGGGGGCCATATCCGACAGTAGAGGTCGCCCGTCAATCAGGAAACCCCTGGCATGACCCTCTCCCTTTCTGCCGCTGCCGCCTCGTCTCAGCCCGCTGTCGCGGATCAGGGCAGTCGCATCCGCGCGCTGGCAGCCGTGCTGCGTGACGCCCCGCAGGCCGATGCCGAGGTCCTGCTGGCCGGGCTGGCGCGCATGCTCGATGCGCATATCGGCCGCGGCCACGATGATCCGGCGAGCAACCGTCGCATCCGTGACCAGCTCGACAACATCGAGCTGCTGATGGCGCTGGAGATCGAGCGGGCCGGCGTGCGCCACACGCCGTCACCGCTGCCCGCTGCCGCGTAGGCGCGACTACGCCGAAAGCAGCTGCACGATGCTGCCGGCCGCATCGCGGCCCTCGGCCACGGCCGTCACCACCAGGTCCGCGCCGCGTACCGCATCGCCCCCGGCGAACAGGCGCGGATGGGCGGTCTGGAACGGCAGGCGGCCACTGCCACCGGCCACGATGCGGCCATTGGTGCCTGCCTCCACGCCCTGTCCGGTCAGCCAGGCCGGCGCAGTCGGCGAGAAGCCGAAGGCGATGATCACCACGTCCGCTTCCAGCAGCGATTCGCTGCCGGCGATCGGCACCGCATTGCGGCGGCCCTGTGCATCCGGTGCATCGAGCTGCGTTTCGACCACCATCACCCCGATCACTTCGTCATCCGCACCGGCCTCGATCGACAGCGGCTGGCGGTTGAACAGGAAGCGCACGCCTTCCTCGCGGGCATTGGCCACTTCGCGCGCCGAGCCGGGCATGTTGGCCTCGTCGCGGCGGTAGGCGCAGGTCACCTTGGCCGCGCCGAGCCGGATCGCGCTGCGCACGCAGTCCATGCCGGTATCGCCACCGCCCAGCACCACCACGCGCTTGCCCTCCAGGTCGGGCAGGGCGATCTGGTCTTCCCAGCCGGCGATCGGCCGGCCGTGGGCATCGCTGCCACTGACGATGCGGCTGTTCTGCACCAGGAACGGCAGCGCCGGCAGCACGCCCTTGAGGTCCTGGCCGAGCAGGCCACCGTCGGTATAGCGGTAGGCGCCGGTACCCACGAACACCGCGTCGTACTCGGCCAGCAGGTCCTCGATGCTCACATCGCGGCCGATCTCCACCCCGAGGCGGAACTGCACGCCCATGCCTTCGAGCACGTTGCGGCGGCGGCTGATCACCGATTTGTCCAGCTTGAAACTGGGGATGCCGAACTGCAGCAGCCCGCCGATCTGTTCGTAGCGGTCATACACCACGGCCTGGATGCCGGCATGCGCCAGCTTGTCGGCGCAGGCGAGCCCGGCCGGGCCGGCGCCGATCACCGCCACGCGCTTGCCGGTGGCTTCCACCGCGCTCATGTCCGGACGCCAGCCGGTGGCCAGCGCGGTATCGACGATGTACTTCTCGACCGCGCCGATGGTCACCGCGCCGAACTCCTCCAGCGTGCAGCTGCCTTCGCACAGGCGGTCCTGTGGACACACCCGGCCGCACACTTCCGGCAGCGGATTGGTCGAATGGCACAGCGTGGCCGCTTCGTGGATGCGGTTTTCCTGCACCAGCTGCAGCCACTGCGGGATGGCGTTGTGCACCGGGCACTTCCAGCTGCAGTACGGGTTGCCGCAATCCAGGCAGCGCCCCGCCTGGAACTGCGCGTCTTCCTTGCCGAACTTGCCGTACAGCTCGCCCCAGTCGCCGGAGGTGCGCAGTTCGACCGGGATGCGCTGCGGCATGGTCCGGGGCAGATCGAGGAACTGGAAAGCTTGCTTGCGGCTCATGGCTTGCTCGGGTTGTGTGGCGTTGCCGGCCAGCGGCCGGCACTACCGGGATGGATCACGCAGCGCGGCGCAGTGAGTCGGTCAGCGATTCGATGCTGGCGGCCTTGGGTTTGACCAGCCAGAACTTGCCGACGTAATCGCGGAACTCGTCGAGGATCTGCTGCGCCCAGATGCTGCCGGTCAGTTCGCGGTGGCGGCTGATCAGCGTATGCAGGTGCTGGCGATGGTTCTCGAAGCCCTCGGCCGAGATGCGGTGGATGTCGATCAGTTCGTGGTTGTAGCGGTCCACGAAATCGCGGTCGATATCCAGCACGTAGGCCAGCCCACCGGTGAAGCCGGCGCCGAAGTTCAGCCCGACCTTGCCCAGCACCAGCACGATGCCGTCGGTCATGTACTCGCAGCAGTGGTCACCGGCCCCTTCGATCACCGCCAGCGCGCCGGAGTTGCGCACGCCGAAGCGCTCGCCGGCACGGCCCGCGGCGAACAGCTCGCCACCGGTGGCGCCGTACAGGCAGGTGTTGCCGATGATCGCGGTGTTGCGCGCCTCGAAGCGTGCGCCACGCGGCGGACGCACGACCAGCCGGCCGCCGGCCATGCCCTTGCCGACGTAATCGTTGGCTTCGCCTTCGACCTCCAGCTGCAGGCCGCCCACGTTGAACGCGCCGAAGCTCTGCCCGGCCGTGCCACGGAAGCGCAGGGTCAGCGGTGCATCGGCCATGCCCTGGTTGCCATGCGTGCGCGCGATCTCGCCGGACAGACGGGTGCCGATCGAGCGGTCGGTGTTGTGGATCAGGAAGCGGTGTTCACCGCCCAGCTTGCCGGCGATGGCCGGGGCCAGCAGGCCGTCCATCTGCGTGGCCAGGCTGTCCGGCGATTCGTACAGACGCTGCGCGGCGCAGTGGCTGCCCGCGTAGTCGGCCGGGTGCAGCAGGCGCGACAGATCCACCTTGACGCCCGGTCGCGGTGAAACCTCCAGCTGTTGCAGCAGGTCGGTACGGCCGACGATCTCCTCCAGCGAGCGCACGCCCAGGTAGGACAGCCAGCCACGGACTTCCTCGGCCAGCAGGCGGAAGAAGTTCTCCACGCGCTCCGGCAGGCCGGTGAAGTACTGCGCACGCAGGCGCTCGTCCTGGGTGGCCACGCCGGTGGCGCAGTTGTTGAGGTGGCAGATGCGCAGGTACTTGCAGCCCAGCACGATCATCGGCGCGGTGCCGAAACCGAAGCTGTCCGCACCGAGCAGCGCGGCCTTGATCACGTCCAGGCCGGTCTTCAGGCCACCATCGGTCTGCAGCAGGGTGCGCCCACGCAGGTCGTTGGCGACCAGTGCCTGGTGCGATTCGGCCACGCCCAGCTCCCACGGCACGCCCGCATAGCGGATCGAGCTGACCGGGCTGGCACCGGTGCCGCCGTCATGGCCGGAGACGGTGATCAGATCGGCGCCGGCCTTGACCACGCCAGCGGCGATGGTGCCGACACCGGCATGGCTGACCAGCTTCACCGAGACCAGCGCGGTCGGGTTGACCTGCTTGAGGTCGTAGATCAGCTGGGCAAGGTCTTCGATCGAGTAGATGTCGTGGTGCGGCGGCGGCGAGATCAGGCCGATACCCGGCTTGGCGTACCGCAGCCGCGCGATCAGCTCGTTGACCTTGTGCCCGGGCAGCTGGCCGCCTTCGCCGGGCTTGGCGCCCTGGGCAACCTTGATCTGCAGCACTTCGGCGTTGACCAGGTACTCGGCGGTGACGCCGAAGCGGCCCGAAGCCACCTGCTTGATCTTGCTGCGCTTCTCGGTGCCGTAGCGCACCGGGTCTTCGCCGCCTTCGCCGGAATTGCTGCGGCCGCCAAGCCGGTTCATCGCGATCGCCAGCGCTTCGTGCGCTTCCGGCGACAACGCACCGAGGCTGATCGCGGCGGTGTCGAAGCGGCGGAACAGGTCTTCGGCCGGGGCCACTTCGTCCAGCGGCGTCGGCGTGGGCGCGGCCTTGAGCTGCAGCAGGTCGCGCAGCGCCGACACCGGTCGGCCGTGCACGGCCTCGCAGTAGCGCTGCCAGTCCGCGGCATCGCCGCTGCGCGCGGCGCGCTGCAGGGTCATGACCACGTCCGGGTTGTACATGTGGTACTCGCCGCCGTGCACGTACTTGAGCACGCCGCCGACATCCGGGCGCAGCAGATCATTCCAGGCGCGCACGGTGAGCTCGCGGGCCTCATCGTCCAGGCGCGCGAAGCCGACCCCGGCCACGCGCGAGGCGGTGTCCGGGAAGCACAGGTCGACCACCTCGTCATCCAGCCCGACGATCTCGAACAGCTGCGCGCCGCGGTAGCTGGCCACGGTACAGATGCCCATCTTGGAGATGATCTTGGACAGGCCCTTGTAGATGCCCTTGCGGTAGCGGCGCCCGATCTGCGACTGCTCGCCGCCCTTGCTCAGCTGCAGGATGCCGCGCCGGCCCAGGTCGAACAGGGTCTGGTAGGCCAGGTACGGGTACACCGCGGTGGCACCGAAGCCGAGCAGGCAGGCCATGTGGTGCGGATCGCGCGCGGTGCCGGTTTCCAGGATCAGGTTGACGTCGCAGCGCAGGCCCGCATTGGAGAGATGGTGATGCACCGCGCTGGTGGCCAGCAGGGCATGCACCATCGGGCGGTCGGCAACCGGGTAACGGTCGCTCAGCAGCAGCATGACGATGCCTTCGCGCGCGGCGGCTTCGGCTTCGGCGCAGATGCGCTCGATGCCGGCCTTCAGGCCTTCGTCCAGGCTGTAGGACAGATCGATCAGCCGGTTCTTGTCGGCGTACTGCTCCATCTTGATCAGCTGGCGCAGCTTGCGCTGGCTGAGTACCGGCGAATTGAGGATGACGTGGTTCACCGTCTCCGCACCGGCATGGAAGATGTTGGTCTCCTTGCCGAGCTGGGTGGACAGCGACATGACGCAGTCTTCGCGCAGCGGATCGATCGGCGGGTTGGTGACCTGCGCGAACGCCTGGCGGAAGTAATCGTAGAGCGGTCGGCTGTGCTGGCTCAGCACGGCCATGGGCGTGTCATCGCCCATCGAGCCGGTGGCTTCCTGCTCGGTCTCGGCCAGCGGACGCAGGATCTGCTCCACTTCCTCGGTGCTGAGCTGGAACAGCTTGTGATAGCTGCGCAGGGTGCGCTCGTCGAACGGCTCTTCCACCAGCGACGGATCGATCAGCTCGGTCTGCAGGTAGGTCACGCCCTGCTGCAGCCATTGCTTGTACGGGGCGCGGCCACGGTTGATGCGGTCGATGGCATCCGAGTCGAGCAGGTCGCCGCGCTTGAGGTCGATGGCCATCATCTCGCCCGGGCCGAGCTTGCCCTTGCGCACCACGCGCTCGGCCGGCACTTCCCACACGCCGGCTTCGGAGGCGACCAGGAAGTGGCGGTCGGAGGTCAGCATCCAGCGCGCCGGGCGCAGGCCGTTGCGGTCCAGCGTGCAGGCGGCATAGCGCCCGTCGCAGGCGACGATGCCGGCCGGGCCGTCCCAGGGCTCGCTGTTGAGCCCGTAGAACTCGTAGAACGCGGCCAGGTCGGGATCCTTGAACTCCAGCGACTGGGTCGCCGGCGGCACCAGGATGCGCAGCGCCTGGATCAGCTCCATGCCGGCGCTGACCATCAGCTCGAGCATGTTGTCCAGGCTCTGCGAGTCCGAGCCGTGCATGGAGATCACCGGATTGAATTCGCCGATGTCGAAGCGCGGGGTCTTCCACACCTTGCTGCGCGCCTGCGCCCACCGGCGGTTGCCCTCGATGGTGTTGATCTCGCCGTTGTGCGCCAGCATCCGGAACGGGTGCGCCAGCGGCCAGCGCGGCAGCGTGTTGGTCGAGAAGCGCTGATGGAACACGATCGCGCTGGAGGCCAGGTCGTTGCGCTGCAGGTCCACGTAGAAGCGGCTCAGCTTGTCCGGCAGCACCATGCCCTTGTAGCTGATCGCGTTCGGGCTGAGCGTGGCGACGTAGTAATCGGCGTGCTCGCCCAGCTGCTGTTCGCTGCGGCGGCGGGCCAGGAACAGGGCCAGGGTGAAGGCGGCCTCGTCCTGCGCGGCACCGGCATCGACGAACACCTGCTCGATGTGCGGCAGGGTGTCGCGCGCGAGCTGGCCGCAGACGCTGGGATCGGTGGGTACCACGCGCCAGCCGACCGGCTGGCAGCCGGCCTCGCGCAGCTGCTGTTCCAGCGTGTCGCGGCAGGCCTGTGCGGCAGCGGTGTCGTGCGGCAGGAACACCACGCCGGCGGCGAAGCGCGCACCCAGCGTGAGACCCGCTTCGGCGGCGAGTGCTTTGAGGAACACGTCGGGGCGGCGCAGCAACAGGCCGCAGCCGTCACCGGTGACACCGTCGGCAGCGACGCCGCCGCGGTGGGTCATGCGCGAGAGCGCGGCGATAGCCGTGTCGACCAGCAGTCGGGACGGCTGGTCGTCGAGCTGGGCGACCATGCCGAAACCACAGGCATCTCGCTCATCTTGCGGGTCGTAAAGCCCTTGGCGGTTGCGGGGGGCCATCTCTGCCTCAATGTCGGGTGAGCGGCGACACTCGTCCCCGCTCAATCCGTTGAGCGCATCTGGAGGCACCGGATGACTCGACTAGAGCATAGTTGCTGCAACGCCGCAATACACGGTTGCAGGCGCAACCAAACCCCTGTGTTTCAGGGGTTTTCCCCGTCGCCTGTTCAGCCGCAGCGGACGCCGGCCACCACGTTCTTGGCATCCACTTCGACGTTCAGGCGCTCGCCGATGAACTCCATCGTGGTCATGTCGTTCGGCTTGAGCACGCGCACGCTGGTGGCGCCGGCATCCTGCTGGGCCTGGCTGCCGAGCTCGTCGGTATAGGGCTGGCCGACCAGGCTCTGCACCTGGGTGGCATCGCAGCTGCCGACCGGCGGCGCTTCGGTCGCCTTGCCGGCTTCGTCGGTCGGCGCGGCGGCGGCTTCGGCCGCCTTCTGCGCATGGGTGGCGACGGCCTCCTGCTCGTCCATCGGCGGGGCGCTGCACGCACCGAGGACCAGCAGGGCGGGGAACAGGGCAATCAGCCCGAAAGAACGCCGCACGCGGCGGAACGACAGGGACGACATCGGTACTCCAGAAAGCGAGCCAGTAAACTCTGGAGGATATCGCCAAGCGCGGCGTGAGGTGTTTGTGTTGCGTTATTGACGCGGCGCCGCACCGGCAGCGGTAACACTGCGCTTCCCTGATCCGCGCCGCGTCCATGAGCCCGAGCCGCACCACGACCCCCGAAGCCGCCGCCGCCCGCCAGGCCGGCCTGCGTTATGTCAGCGATGAACTGCCCGGCATCGCCCGCCGCAAGGCCGGCAAGGGCTTCGCCTACCGCGACGCCGACGGTGCGGCGGTGCGCGATGCCGCCACGTTGGCCCGGATCCGCGCGCTGGCGATCCCGCCGGCGTACACCGATGTGTGGATCTGCGCGCTGCCCAACGGCCACCTGCAGGCGACCGGCCGCGACGCGCGCGGGCGCAAGCAATACCGCTACCACGCCGATTGGGCGCGGGTGAGGGGCGATGGCAAATTCGATCGCATCATTGCCTTTGGTACCGCCCTGCCCACGCTGCGTCGGCGCCTGCGCCGCGATCTGAAGCTGCCCGGCTTCCCGCGCGACAAAGTGCTGGCGATCGTGGTGGCGTTGCTGGCACAGACGCTGGTGCGCGTTGGCAATGAAGTCTATGCACGTGACAACCGCTCTTACGGGCTGACCACGCTACGTAACCGCCACCTCGCGCTGGTCAAGGGCGGCCGGGCGCAGATGCGCTTCCGGGGCAAGTCCGGCCAGGCGCATGAGGTGGACGTGGATGACCGCGAACTGGTCAAGCTCATCCGCAGCTGCCAGCAGCTGCCCGGGCAGGCGCTGTTCCAGTACCGCGATGACGAGGGCGCGGTGCAACCGGTGGACTCGGGCATGGTCAATGACTATCTGCATGATGCGATGGGCGAGGATTTCAGCGCCAAGGATTTCCGCACCTGGGGCGGAACGCTGGAGGCGATCCGTCAGCTTGCCGCGACCGAGCTGCCCGAACCCTCCAGTGAGCGCGCGCTGGCGGCATTGCAGAAGCAGGTGGTATGCGAGGTGGCCAACCTGCTGGGCAACACACCGTCGGTGTGCCGCAAGGCCTACATCGATCCTTGCGTATTCGATGGCTGGCGGGCCGGCTCATTGAAGGCGCTTGCCGGGCTGCGCGGCGACCGTCAGTGGGAACTGGCCACGCTGAAAGTACTCAAAGCCGCGCGGCGCACCGTCCGGCGCGCCCGCGCGGGATGAGCGCAGCGATCAGCCGCAGTAGATCGCGGTGATGTTGTTGGTGTTGCCGGTTTCAATGGTGAGCCGTTCGCCACCGCTTTCCGCCCCGGCGCTGGACGGCACCGCACCGCTGGCGGTCGGGCCGCTTTCCTGGCGCTGGCCCCGCAGCACGATGACCTCGAGGCTGTCGCTGTCCACGCGGGCCCGCTCCACGGTGGCCGCCGACGCGGCCAGCCCGGTGGCGCCGCGGACCTTGTCGACATGGCACTGGCCGGAAATCACGCCGTCGATCGGCTGGACCTGCGCGACAGGGGTGCTGCTGCAGGCGGAAAGAGCAAGGACGGCCACAGCCGCGGACAGGTAACGAAGCATGCGACGCACTCCATGGGAATTGCGCTCAGGGTGCATCGGTGCCCGTATGCGGCGCATGAATCCTCTACACGGTGTGGGCACGTTCCATTCACCATCCCTGGCCGCCGGGTTGACCATAGTGGGGCTGCGCACTCCAGAGCGGCACCGCCGCGGCGACATGCGCCCGCGTGAGATCCACGCATCTGATCCGGCAACAGGAGTCGAACATGGCCACGGCCAAACCCCGTAAGACCACCAAGACCCCCACGTCCCGCAAGGCGGCCCCGGCGGCCGACGCAACCGAACTGCGTACCCGTGCGCCGGTCGTGAAAACCGCGACCCGCAAGGCTGCCGCCACCGATCCGCGCGCTGCGCGCGTGGCGGCGCGCCAGCGTCGTCTGCAGGACCAGGAGAAGGCCAAGGACGCGCGTGCGGCGAAGAAGGCCGCCGCCTCCAGGACCAAGAAGGCTACCCAGGCCGGCACGCGCCGCCAGCCGGAAAAAATGCCGGCCGAGCAGCTGGCCAAACCGGGCAACGAACACGAGATGCAGCTGGCCCCGCGTTTCCTCGCGCCGGACTACCAGGGCAGCGGCAAGCTCAAGGGCAAGCGCGCGATCATCACCGGCGCCGACTCCGGCATCGGCCGCGCGGTGGCCGTGCTGTTCGCCCGCGAAGGGGCCGACGTCGCGGTGCTGCACCTGGATGAAAAGAAGGACGCGAAGATCACCCGCGAGCACGTCGAGAAGGAAGGCGGCCGCTGTCTGGTGATCGCCGGCGACGTACGCGACCCGGCCTTCTGCAACAAGGCGGTGAAGCAGGTGGTCAAGGCGTTCGGCGGGGTCGACATCCTGGTCAACAACGCCGCCTTCCAGCTGCACTGCGACCGCCTGGAAGACCTCGAGGACGACCATCTGCAGGAAACCCTGCAGACCAACATCGGCGGTTACATCCAGATGGCGCGCGCGGTGCTGCCGCATCTGGGCGAAGGCGCCAGCATCATCAATACCGGCTCGGAAACCGGCCTGTTCGGCAGCAAGTCGCTGGTGGACTACTCGGCCACCAAGGGCGCGATCCATGCCTTCACCAAGGCGCTGGCCAGCCAGCTGCTGCCGCGCGGCATCCGGGTCAATGCGGTCGCCCCGGGGCCGGTCTGGACGCCGCTCAATCCGGCCGACAAGAAAGCGCCCGACGTGGCCGAGTTCGGCCAGGACAGCGACATGGGCCGACCGGCGCAGCCGGAAGAACTGTCGCCGGCCTATGTATTCCTCGCCTCGCCGATCACTGCGAGTTACATCAGCGGTGTGATCCTGCCAGTGATGGGCGGGCCGCGCGGCTGACCGTCGGCACCGGCGCGTCCACGCCGTAAAGCGCGGCGATCTGCGGAATGAAGTTCTGCGGGTTGGCCCCGACCAGGTTGGTCAGCACCACGATGGCCAGCCCCTGGTCGGGGTAGACGATGAAGGCCGAGCGCGCGCCACCCATGCCGGCCACCTGGCGTTGCGGGGCGCCCTGCAACACCGCCCAGCCGTCTCCCCAGGCGCCCTCGCTGCCATCGTTGAGCCGTTCCGGCCTCCACATCCTGCGGGTACTGGCCGCGTTGATCAGGCGGTTGCCGGACAACGCGACCAGCCACTGCGCGACGTCATCGGCGGTGGTCAGCATGCCGCCGCCGGCCCATAGCCCGGGCGTCATGTCGTAGAACCAGTGCGAGAGACGTGGCGCGGCGTCCGGCGCATCGGTGCGGCGCGGGAACCAGCTGTAGATCGTGGCGCTGTTGGCGATCAGGTCGTAGCTGTCGCCGAACGTCGTGGACGGCATCCCGGCGACATCGAACTGACGCGTGGCCACGTAGCGGTCGTACGGCATGGACGACTGCGCGGCGATGATCCGTGCCAGCAGCACGTAGTTGGTCTGGTTGTACGTGAAGCGCGCGCCGGGGGCGGCCTCCACCGGCAGCCGGGTCACCGCCGCCCAGGCCGCCTGCTCGCTGCCTCCGCCGAGCAGTCCCTGCGCATCGAGGATGTCCGGCAGCCCGGAGGTGTGCGCCAGCAGCTGGCGGACCCGAACGCCGCGCCATGCCTCGGGCAGATCGGCGAGGTAGGTCGAGATCGGCGCATCCAGGTTCACCTTGCCCGCCTCGGCCAGCTGCATCATCGCCACCCCGGTGAACGACTTCGTCGCCGAGTTGAGCGGGAAACGCGTCGTGCGCGTGGCCGGCAGCCCGTTTTCGACGTTGGCCAGCCCGTGGCTTTCCGAGAGCACTACCTTCCCGTCCTGGATCACGGCGATCTGCAGGCCGGGAATGCGCAGGGCATCCATGGTCCGGCCGATGAACTGCCGGGTCTGCTGGTTGGCCGTGTCCACATTGCCGGCTCGCGCCTGTGCGCCCAGCGGGAACAGCAGGGCGGCCATCAAGATCACGCGGTACGTGGAGCGCATGCAGCAGGTCCTTGGCGAAGGTAACGCGGCGCCGGGGCGGGATGCCGCAGCTCGAAGGCTTGGATGCGGGCCGCGGCGAAAAGGTTTAAGGCCGCCGGCAGGGCGCTCGCGCTCGGCCTACCGTTCGTCGGCACCGACCGTCCGGCACTTGACGACACCTGTAGTCACTGGCACGGTGGCGACACGTGTAGTCATAGGGAGTGCGCCATGCGCGGCAAGACCATCGGGGACCAGGAGCTGGCCCTGCTGCAGTACATCGCGGAACAGGACCGTCCAAGCGTCGGCGAAGTCGCCGCCGGGTTCGGCGAGCAGCGCGGGCTGGCACGGTCCACCGTGCTGACCATGATGGAGCGCCTGCGCGCCAAGTCGTACCTGAGCCGCAAGCAGGTGGACGGCGTGTACCGCTATGCCACCACCAGCGGCCAGGACAGCGTGGTGCAGGGCGCGGTGGCCAGCTTCGTGGAGAAGACGCTGCAGGGCTCGGTCTCGCCGTTCGTAGCGTTCATGTCGCACAAGGTCGACGTCAGCGATCAGGAGCTGGCCGAGCTGGAAGCGCTGGTCGCACAGTTGCAGTCACGCAAGCGGGAGGGCTGAGCCATGGACATGATGATGAGCGAACTGCTGATGCGGCTGGGCTGGACCAGCGTGCAGAGTGCGGTGCTGGTGGCGCTGGTGTGGGGCGTATGCCGCCTGCTGCCGCAGCTGCCCTCCGCCACCCGCTGCCGGCTGTGGTGGCTGGTGGCGGCGCAGGCGGTGCTGGGCCTGTTCTGGAGCAGCCCGCTGGAACTGGCGGTGCTGCCTGCACCCGCCGCGCTGACTGCGCCGACCGCCCCGGTGACGGCACTGCCTGCGTTCGATGCGGCCGTGCAGGCCGCGCCGGTCATCCATGCAGCGAGCGCGGCCGAGACGGCGACGATGGCAGTGTCCTGGCCGTCGCTGCTGCTGGCCCTGTGGGCCGCCGGCGTGCTCCTGATGCTGGTGCACAGCCTGCGTGGCTACCGCGCCAGCCGCGCGCTGGTGCGCGGTGCCACCGAGTGCACCGACGCCGGTCTGCAGCAGGCCCTGCAGCTCGCTGCCGAAGCGCATGGCCTGCGTCGCGCGCCGCGCCTGAAGCTCTCCGCACAGATCCGCTCGCCGCAGTTGATCGGCCCGTGGCGACCCGTGCTGCTGCTGCCAGCGCGTGAACTGCCGGCGATGTCGGCCGATGACCTGGACATGGCGCTGACCCATGAGCTGATCCATCTGCAGCGCCGCGACCTGTGGTGGGGCCTGCTGCCGGCACTGTCGCAGCATCTTTTCTTCTTCCATCCGCTGGTCCACCTGGCCGCGCGTGAATACGCCCTGGCCCGCGAAGAAGCCTGCGATGGTGCGGTGGTGGCCGGCCACGGGCATTGCCGGCATGGCTATGGCCGGTTGCTGGTGCAGCTGGGTGTCGCGCCGCGTCCCGCCGTGGGCGTGGCGAGCGCCTCGCCGAACCTGCGCAGCCTCAAGCGCCGCCTGTTGACCCTGCAGCAGACCCGCAGCTTCCCGCGCGTGGCCTCGCTGGCGATCACCGCGCTGTTCGTGGTCGTCGGCGTGGCGCCGCTGCGGTTGGTGGCTGCGCCGCCGCCGCCGGCGCTCCCGGCCCCGACTGCACCGAACGTACCCACGCCGTTGCCTGCGCGCGCCCCCCGTCCGGCACCCGCCCCGGTCCCCGCGCCGGAGCCGATGCCCGCACCGGAGCCGATGCCCGCACCGGAGCCCATGCCGGCCCCGGAACCGCCGGCCGCCCCCGCCGCCCCGCGTGCGCCGGAACCGCCGAAGGATCTGGATGACGGGATGTCCTTCGTCACCCATGGCAAGCTCAACATCCGCCAGCAACCCGCCCAGGCGTTCGTGCTGATGGGGCAGGACGACAACTTCGTCGATGCCTCGGTGGCCGATCTCAAGCAGGCGCGCCGCGACGCGGGCGGTGACGAACCGGCGCTGTGGGTACGTCGTGGCCAGGCGCGCTATCTCATCCGCGATCCCGCCGTCCTCAGCCAGCTCAGCCGCAGTCAGTCCGACGTGGCGGCCTTGGGCAACGCGCAGGCCGAGCTGGGCAACCGCCAGGCGGCGATCGGCCAGCAGCTGGCCAAGGTCTCGATGCAGGTCACCGCCGACGCGCTGGCCGCGGTGGATGTCGCGGCGGTGGTCAACCACGCGACGCGCCAAGTGGGACTGGATGCGGCCGCCGAGGCCAACCAGGCCGCGCGCCAGTCACGTGCGGCTGCCGCCGGTGCCAGTCAGGCAGCGCGCGAAGCGCGTACCGCCGCGGCCAAGGCGGTGGACGCCCGTCAGATCACCCTGGTCGCGCGCGAGCAGGCCGAGCTGGGCCGGGAGCAGGCGCGCCTGGCGCAGCAGCAGAGCCTGGCCTCGGCCCGCGCCGTGCGGGAAGTACGCACGGCCATCGATCAGGCGCTGGCCAGCGGCAAGGCCCAGCGCCTGCGCGACTGACCTGCAGGAAGCCTCCTCAACCGCAGTTGGCGCGCACGATCCTGTTCTGCGCGTCCACTTCGATGCTGAGCCGGTCTTCGCGGTAATCCATGGTCATCGCCATGCCCGGCTTGAGCACGCGGGCGTTGCGGGCACCGCTGTCCTTCACTGCTTTCTGGATCACCGCCTCGGTGGCGGTCTGCCCGGTCAGGCCGGTGAGCTTTTCCGGATCGCACTGGCCGCCACTGCCGGCCACCGCGGGCGGCGCGGTCGAGGTCGGGCTGTCAGCGGGTGTTCCCGCCGTCTTGCCGGGATGACTGCAGGCGGCCAGCGGCAGGGCGCAGCCCAGGGCGAACAGAAGGTTCAGACGCATGTGGTGGTCCTCCCACGGAGAGTGCGTGCAGTGTGGAACACGCCTACTTCACGCCGCGTCAAGACATGACGCACCACCTGCCGTCATTATTGGCGGCGTACCTCTCGGGAAGCCATCAGCCACCCTTCAGCAGGCAGCGCCTGCGAGCAAGGTTTGATTTGTCGGAGAAAACAATGAGCGCACCTGATATCACGTGGTTCAGGGGCAGTATTCATCCCCATTTGACGGGATTCAACATTACCTACACAGACGAAGGGCGCGGGGACTTCGGAGAGCTGCAGAGAGCGAGTGTTGAAGGAAACAATAAATTCGCGACGATAGATTTCTGGTCCAGCGGCTGGACGTCCGTGGACATTTTTGACTGTCAGGAGGACGCGCAAACCATGAATGAGATGATTCCTCCGGCGGAGGCCCATCGCGTGAATGAACTTCTGTCCCTGATGATTGATCGACTGCGTGCCGGACTGAGCTGATCCTGCGTTTCCCTCAGGGGGACGGCGAGGACAAAGCCAACGTCTCCCGGTCGCGCTGCTCCTCGGCCACCAGCCGCCGCATCAGCAGCGCCAAGGTCACCACGTCCTGGTGGTTGTGCTCGGCCACCCGGCGCAGGTTCACCGCGCTGCCGCCCCGGAGGTAATTCAGCCACGCCGCAGGGGCTTCGGAGCCGGGCAGATCGTCTTCGCGCACGATCTGCAGGAGCTGGCGCTCGATCGTGGCCAGCCGGCAGTTCTCCCAGGTGCCGCGATAGCGGCGGCGGGTCGGGAACAGCAGGTCGACGTGATCCAGCGGCGTGATCGGGCAGCGCTGCCGCGCCAGGCGATAGCGCGTCTTCAGCAGCGGGGCGTCGTAGCAGCGCCCGTTGTAGCTGGAGAACACCGTGCCCGGCTGCAGCCAGCCGGCGAACTCGCGCAGCATCGCGGCTTCCGCGGCCATCGTCGTCATCAGCAGCTGGCGGATGCGCAGGCCGTCGCCACGTTCGGGATGGATGTGCCAGTCCGCCGCGCCGATCATGAAGGCGCGTGTACCGGTGCCGCCGGCCAGGCCGGTGGTCTCGGTGTCGAAGAACAACAGATCCCGCGGCTGCACCTGCTCGCCCTCGCGTTTGGCGAAGGCCAGCGACAGCGGTTCGGTGGGGATCGCCTGCGCGACGAACGATTCGATCAGGAACAGCCCCGGCGCGATTTCCTCGCCCGGCACGTGGCGATCCGCGGCGTTCTCGCGCGGCTTGGCGGTGCTGATGCCACGATCGCGCAGGCCAAGCAGGCGGCGCAGGCCACCGATCTCGGGTCTGCGCAGCGCGGGTGCGGGGACAGGAACAGCGGGAACCGCCGGTGCGGTCTCGCGTGCGGCGGCGCCGGTCGGTTTGTGGCGGATCTCCTGCTCGACCCAGCCGAAAACGGAGGCAGGCGCAGGCGTGCGCGCACGCGCGTCGTTGGCGGCGGCCGGAAGCGGGGCTGCGGGTTCGGTGGGATGTGCCGACCAACGGTCGGCACCTACCGGGTTTTCAGGCGCCGCCGCCGTCGCATCACCGGCCTGCCGGCGCAGCAGGCGCAGCTTGTCCAGGCTCAGGCTCACGGGGCGACCACTTCGGCATGCTGGCGCTCACGTTCGGCCGCGGACGGCAGCGCGGCACTGTCGAACAGGTCCAGTACCTTCAACGCCAGCGCCTTCGGCGTGGTGGCATCGTCTTCCTGGCCGGCCAGCACCGGGCCGACGCAGGCCGGGCAGCCGGCCTTGCAGTCGCAGCCCTGCACCAGTTCACGCGCGCGCAGCAGCAGCTCGGCCTGGCGCACCCACAGCGGCTCGCTCAGGCCCACGCCGCCGGGGAAGTTGTCGTACAGATAGACCGTGGGCACGAACTGCTGCTGCAGCTCGATCGCGCTGGCGTCGAACTCGGCGCCGCGCAGCTGCCCGCGGCCGCTCTGGTCGGCCACCGCGAACCACGTACCGTCACCATTGCCGACCGCCTTCTGCAGATCGCGCGCATCGGCCATCACCGCGACGGTGGCGACGATATGCAGCGCGTAGGCGGCGCCGAGGAAACCATCCAGCGCTTCCTGCTTGCTGTCGAACGCGGTCAGCAGCAGCGCCTGCGGCAACTGCCACCACACCGCCGTGGTGTGCAGCTCCTGGTCGGGCAGGTTGACCGGGCCGTAGCCGATGTTTTCGTGGGTGTAGTAGCGGATCTTCTTGTAGCCGGCCACGCGGCGCACCACGTGCACCTCGCCATGGTGGGAATCGCCGCGCCCGGCGATGCAGCCATCGAAACGGTCCAGCACCTTGAGCTTGGTGAAGTCGATGCTGTCGGTGTAGTAGTCCACATGCGTGCGGGTGACATAGGCCTTGCGGCCTTCCCAGTCCAGCCGCTCCACCTGGTAGGGCGTGGACTGCACCATGTGGATGGCGCCTTCGTACAGCGTCAGCGCGGCGGCGGAATAATCCACCTCGGCGATGATCTGCTGCTTGCCGTCGCTGCGGTCCACCACCACGAAGTTGCCATCGGCGACCGAGCGCAGGCTGACCGCATTGGCCGGGTAGCTGTCGGCGATCCACTCCCAGCGGTCGCCTTCGCGATGTACGACCTCGGTTTCGGCCAGGGCTTCCAGGAACACCAGCGGATCGATCGGGCCGAACGGATCGCCGGCCAGGAACGGCAGCTCGAAGGCGGCGCAGCGGATGTGGTCGAACAGGATCAGCGGCTGGTCCGGCGCGATGCGCGCATGCTCGGGCGACGCCTCGGCGAAGAAGTCCGGATGCCGCACCACGTACTGGTCCAGCGGCTGCGAGCTGGCCACCATCACGCCCAGCGCGGGCTGCTGGCGGCGACCCGCACGGCCGAAGCGCTGCCAGGTCGCGGCGACGCTGCCCGGGTAGCCGTTGAGGATGACCACGTCCAGGCTGCCGATATCCACGCCCAGCTCCAGCGCCGAGGTGCTGACGATGCCGTCGATCTGCCCCGCGCGCATGGCGCGTTCGGTCTCACGGCGCTCGGTGGGGAGGTAGCCGCCCCGGTAGGCACGGATGCGCGCCGGCTTGCGCGGGTCGTGGTCGAAGATGTCCTTGAGGTACTTGGTCAGCACTTCGACCATCAGCCGGCTCTGCGCGAAGATCAGGGTCTTCAGCCCGGATTTGATCGCGATGCGGGCGATGCGGTTGCTCTGCGAACGCGCCGAAGCGCGCAGGCCGAGATCGGCGTTGACCACCGGCGGGTTCCACAGCAATACATGCTTCGGCCCGCTGGGCGCGCCGGACTCGGTGATCGCCGTCACCGGCGCTTCGATCAGCGCCTCGGCATGCGCCTGCGGGTTGCCGATGGTCGCCGAGCACAGGATGAACTGCGGTTCCGCGCCATAGAACGCGCAGATCCGCTTGAGCCGGCGCAGCACGTTGGTGACGTGGCTGCCGAACACGCCGCGGTAGGTGTGCACTTCATCGATGACCACGTAGCGCAGGTTCTCGAAGAACTGCGCCCACTTGGTGTGATGCGGCAGGATCGCCTGGTGCAGCATGTCCGGGTTGGAGACCACGATGTCGCCGTGCAGGCGGATCGCCTGGCGCGCATCGCCCGGCGTATCCCCATCGAAGGTGAAGGCTTTCACGCCCAGATCGCCGGCGCGGTTGAGTTCCAGCAGCTCGGCGACCTGGTCCTGGGCCAGCGCCTTGGTCGGGAACAGGTACAGCGCCTTGGCCTTGCCCTGCATCGCCGCGCTGACCACCGGCAGGGTGTAGCACAGCGACTTGCCGCTGGCGGTCGGGGTCACGATCGCCACGTGCTCGCCGCGCTGGCTGGCCTCCCAGGCCTGCGCCTGGTGGCTGTAGAGCTGCTCGATGCCACGCGCCTTCAGCGCCTGGACCAGGGCGTCGGGCACATCGGCCGGGATCGGCGCGTACTGGCCCTCGCGGGCCGGAATCGTGAAGCTGCCGGTGATGCGGTCGTTGTAGCGGCGCTGCAGGCGCGCGGTCAGCAGCGCGCCATCGCGCGAGGGCAGCCCATCGGTGGTGGCGAGGCGGCGCTCGGCGTCTTCAGTGCGCTTGGCGAGTTCGTAAGCCATGGTCACAACGGTCTGCAAAGGACGCCATGGAAACATGACCGCGTCTCAACGTCTGAGACATCGGGGTGCGCGCGGGTGAATGGTTCAGTGCATGCCGGCGTCGCCTGGACAGCTGCCATCAACGAAATCTGACACCGGCCTCCGTATCCTTGAGATCAGCCCGCAACCAAACACGGATGGAGTCGCTGTGGCATTACGTGGACATCAAGGCGCCGCGCTGCTGGCCGGCCTGCTGCTGGGTGCCGCCGCACAGGCCCAGCAGGCCGCCGCACCCGAGCCGGTGGAGCCACCGCCCGCGACAGCGCAGGGGGAGGTCACCACGCTGGGCGAGGTGCGTGCGCTCAAGCCCGACGACGAACCGCTGGATCTGTACCGCTTCAAGAATCCGGTGCAGGTGCAGCCCAATCGCTTCAGCCGCACCTGGAGCGAGCCGCCGTCGCCCGAGCAGGTCAGCATGAGTGGCGGTTATCTGATGATGGGCATCAACCAGGGATTGGCCAAGGCGGCGCAGGGCGTGAGCAAGCTCACTGGCGGGCCCGCGCAGATCCAGTCCGCGACCGCCCGCCCTCCGCCGGAACTCACCGAGGAAGAACAGCGTCGCGCCATGGAGGTGTGTGCGCAGCAGGGTGGGTGCCCGACGCCACTGCCGTAGCGTTGAACGCGCCCAGCAGGGCCTGGCCTCTCACCACCGTTCATTCCCGCTCCCACCCGCCGGGCGGGCGGCGACTGGCAATGTCCTCGGCGAGCGCTGCGGAACGCTCCAGCGCCGGCGAGGTGCGGAGAATCAACCACCGACCGTGCCAGCAGACCAGCAGCAAGGCCAGGATCCACCACACCGTATGGATCAGCCCGGCGATGCCCAGGTTGGACGGCACGGCAGGGTCGATGGTCAGGTACAGGTTTCGCCCGTCGTCAACGCGCTCGATGATCTGTCCGGATAGCACGACGGTACGTGGCCGGGATAGTTCCATTCGCGTCCGTTCCCAGCGTTCATGTGCCGATTCACGGGCGCGCAGCGCGTCGTACGCCGAAGTACCGCGCACGAGCACCACGCCTGGAAGCCGTGCCTCCTGCAGCGCAGGCACCAGCGCCTTCAACTGTGCCTGCACGTACTGGTCCACCCGGCCTTGAATCAGTCCGCGCAGCAGCTCCAGCTCGCGCTCTTCCACCCGCAGGGGCGTGTCACGTGCGCCGCTCGCGGTCAGGCGGACCAGGTCCGACCACGCCAGGGTTGCATCGCTCCCGGTCCCGGCGGGAACAAAGGCCCAAGGCATGTCCAGCAGCGCGTTGTACACAGCGTCGCAGTCCGGCAGCCCTTCGGTGCATGCACGATCGACAAGCTCGACCAACGGGGACAACCCTTCGACCATCAGCCAACGGGGTATCAGCACGGTGCTGATGATCCGTGCGACGGGGTCGTTTGCTTGTTGACGCTCCGGGACCGAGCGGTACGGATCCGCGTGGGTGTCAAGCCGCGGGCCGACCTCCAAAGCGCCAATTGCAGGAGGCAGCCTTATCTGTGGGACGTCCATGGGTGTGGCGTCCCAGCGCAACCGGCTGCAGTCGCTGTGCGGCACTGCCTCCATATCGCCTTCATGGCCGGTCAACACGCAATAGCCGTGGGCGCGAACGTGGAGATGATCACCCGGTTCAGGGGCGCGGTTCACCAATGTCGCGGGGACGACGTCATCGCGCGATTCGCTGCCCGAAAACAACCACGCGGCGCGCCGGACGTCGTCCAGTGGGCCATGCCCGCTCAGCAACGCCCAGACCATCGCCAGCATCGCGGCACCGAAGAGAACAGCAAGGCGGGCCCAGCCCGTGACTGGAAAGCGCCGTTGCTCATCGACCCGCGACCAGTCGCAGCCAATCGACAAGGTCTTGCCGTCGACCAGGCAAATCTCTGCTTCAAGCCATTGGCCCGACACCAGCCTCTTCGAGTTGCGCCATTCGAAGGGCAGGTCCAGGCGTCGATCACTGCCGATCAGCAGATGGGTCTCGGCAACTGCGGCGTTCCCGGGGTTGGGCAGTGTCAGCACGTGGAAGACGCCACGGACCCGCTGCACCCGGCCCGGCGTGGCGCCCTTCGCGGCGGGGCGCCGGATCAAGGCCACCGCTACGGCGAGCAGAACCAGGCCGGCAGCCAGACCCACCCAGCTCATGCGGCCGATGTCGAACGTGGCGATCCACCAGACCAGGCAGGCCGACATACCCGCCGCGAGGCACGGCCATAGCGTCGCCCAGCTGCGGCGAAGCGCAACTTCCTCGGTAGTCTCATTCCGCTCCAGGAGCACCTGCGCGGGGGAAGGAAAAGGCAGGACGGTTGGTACCGTGCCTACATCCCCGAGCAGGTCAGCCTGCTCTTGAAGGGCGCGTGCGTATCCCTCCGGCAGGTGGAAGGCATTCACGCGTACGACGATGACGCTTTCGCCACAAATCACCACCTCCATGTCGTTATGTGCGCCAAGGTGGTCCCGCGCATCGAACGGCAACACGACCTCCACGCCTTCGATCAGGTCGTGCGCCGCCATCCCGCCGCGGAACCAGAGGTGGGCCTGGCGGTAGGCACCGGAGAGCCGTTTTACGCCTCCTTCTACGGATTGACCCAGCGAGGCCTGCACCGGTGACAGTGCCGCCTGTTCGTCAGCCTCGAGCGAACGATGGTCAGGCTGGGCGCGAAGGTGCAAAAGCGCGTTGCGGCTGGACGCACGCATCCACAGGTAGCGACCGGGTCCCAGTACGAACGCGGCGACCATGATCACCAAGAGAGGAACTGACACGGGCACGCACCGGGGAACAGGAAACCGCGCAGACTGTGGGGTGGCCAGGGGAACGGCAAGCGTATGTGTCGTGATCACCGCTTGAAGAGCGCATTAGTCGCGATCAGCTACACCTTGGGTGCTGGAAGCGACAATCACGAGCGGCCAGATGCGACATCGCGCGCAGCGGTCAGACAGCCGCCGCCACCCGCCGCCGCTCCAGCCACCACAGCAACCCTGCCGCCAGCACGAAGGCCAACAGCCACGGCCAGCGTGCGCCCGGCGTTTCGACCAGGCCCACCGATGCGGCTGCGGTGCCGCCAGCCAGACGCTGTGCCGTTGCCTCCCGCAGCTGCTGCCGATGCAGCGGTCGCGCGGTGGCCGGATCGAACACGTAGAACGTGTGGCGGTTCTCGCCCTGCTGCAGTTGATGCCAGCCGGCCTGCGCTGGCCAATAGCCGGCACAGTGCTCCGCACCGCTGGCCGGATCGATCCGCAGTGGAATGAACGCACCATCCGGTGCACGCACCTGCGCGGTCGCCTGCAGGTGGCACAGGGCCATGCGCTCACCGGCCCAGGGGGTGATGGCGTCGATGCGTGGGGCCTCCGCGGCGGGAAGCGCGCGCGCGATGCTGGCCAGCACGCTGCTCCACAGCTCGGCATGGCGATCGTCGCGACCGGCCAGCACCAGCCGATAACTGTCGGTGACCGGCAGCAGCGCGACGCGTCCGCGTCCGAGGGCGCGATAGCCGCCGACCGACGTGCCCTTGTCATCGTGCAGCAGCGGCGTCGCGCCGGCGGTCTGCACGGCCAACCGCTCCAACACCGGCAGCGCGGCTTGGTGCGAGGCGGTGTCTGCTTCCTCGACGTAGGCGGTGCTGTCCGACGCGGGCCGCTGTGGGCCACGGCGCGCCTGCAGCAGGGCGGCGTCGGCATCCGCGGGCAGTGACAGGGGCGCGGCCTGGTTGCCGCCGGTGACGGGCAGTCCCCAGCTGCGCAGCACCTGACGGGCGCCATCGCCAAGCGGGCCGCTGGTACGGACCAGGATGCCGAGCCCATTGCGGATGGCCTGTTGCAGCGTGCTGCGCTGCGTGGCCGACAGTGCAGCCAGGCTGCGCTCATCCAGCACCACGACATCGGTTTCGGCCAACCTGTCCGCAGCGAGCGTGATCGGCGCATCGCCAAGCGATACCCCACCGCCCGCATTGGCCTGCGCCTGCACGCGCAGGCCGGCATCGGTGGCCCAGCGGCGCAGGTACTTGAGCTCCGGGCCTGGCGCACCGGCCAGGATCAGCAGGCGCGGCGTGGCCGCGGCGACGGTGTCCACGGGTACGGCCAGGGTATCGACCACATGCTGGCGGGCATCCAGCAGGCGCAGGCGGAACACACTCTGCCCGGGGACGCGTGCCACACCGTCAAGGTGCACGCTGCCATCGGCGCCGGGCGTGGCACGGTCGACGACCAGGCCGGCCGGATCCACCAGCTCGGCGCGCGCGTCCGGCACGCCCTGCGCACGCGCGCCGACGGTGAACACCGCACCGGGCGCGGTGACCGGCGGCGGCTGCAGTGACATCCAGCCCTGCGGTGCGCCGGGCGATGCGAGACGCACGCCGCGCGGCAGCGCCACATCGCGATCGCGGGCCGTCAGGCCATCGCCGATCAGCCGAAGCGAGGTGGTACCCGGATGCTGGCGCAGCGCGGTCGCCAGGTCGGGTGCACGCAGGGCCTCGGCCGCCGTTGGCGCCTCCGGCAGCGCGACCACGGTCTCGCCGGGCGCGGCCGACCAGCGCACCTGATCGGCCGCCGCGGTCAGCACGGTGAGCTGACCCCCGGCCGCGCGCTGCATCGGCGGCAGCAGGGTCAGATAGAGCAGCGCGGTGACCGCGATCTGCAACAGCAGCAGGCCAACGAACACGCCGCGCGACCGCACCGGCCCTCGCCACTGCTGCCAGCACAGACGTGCGCTGGCCAGCAGCAGCACGGCCAGCAGCGCGATCAGGATCCAGCGCGGTTCGCTCATGGGGTGGCCTCCAGGGCATCCAGGTAGCGCTGGCCCATGGCATCGGGTGCGTTGCGACGAGGCACCTGCGGCAGCGGCCGCAGCAGGGCACGCCACAGCTGCGCGCGCAGGGCCTGATGGCAGTCGGCGCAGTCCGGGGTGATGCGCAGTGTTTCGATGGCGGCGGCCAGGCTCAATGGATCCGGCAGCCGCGCTTCATTGCGCCGCAGCCACTGGGTCAGCGCGTCCAGATCGGGCGCGCTGCCGGGATCGGCCAGCTGCTGCCAGACCTGCACGATGGCCTGGTCGGGGGCTTCCAGCGCACGCAGCGGCAATGCCCTGCTGGCCAGCTCGGCGCGATCGCCGGTCATGCGCCGGCCTTCATCGATCGGCGGCAGCTCCGGACCGACCCGCGCCAGATAGATGCGCTCGGCCTGCTGCACTTCCTTGATGAAACCCAGCGCCTTGTAGGCGTAGGGCAGGGCGCGCTCGGGCTGGCCCTGGCGGAGTTCGCCTTCCGACGACCACATCTGGTCGAGCGCCGCCTTCAGCGTGGCGCGCGTCTTGGGATCGAGCAGGGTGGCGGCCTCGGCGTGGTCATGGGTATGGCCGTACTCGGAGAGCACATCGGTGGCGCTGCCAAACACGGGTGCGGTGCCGTCGGTTTGTGCGCCATGGTCGTGATCATCGTGGCCGGCCTGTGCCTGTGCAGGCTCGCCATGGTGATCATGATCATCGTCATGCGGGGTCGCCGGCGTGTCGCTGGTGGGCAGGCTGTCGCTGGTCGGTGGCGGCTTGGCCCCGCCCTCGCTTTCCTCACCGAGGAACTGGCCATAGCGCAGGCGCAGGATGCGCTGGTCCACGCCGATCGCATCGGCGCGTTTGACGAACTCCTCGGCCGGCAGCTGGCGGCGCTGTTTGATCAGCGCCTCGGCGTCGATGATGATCTGGCGCTGGCTGCGGAAGTACGCTGGCAGGGTCTTCTTGACCATGCCCTCCATGTCGGTGCCCTGGATCTCGGCGGCGCTGGGCAGGCGCAGGATGACGCTGCTGCTCTGTGCGCTCTGCGCGGTGGGCGCGTGGGTGTCGCGCACGGTCAGCTGCGCGATCACATCGTTGCCTTCGGTGGCGCCCAGCGCGCCGAGATCGAGCGTGCGCGCGAAGCGCCGCTGCGTCGCCGGCCCGGTGCCGGACAGGGTGAAGGTCTGCTCGCGGAAGGTGATGTTCTCACCGCTGCCCTGGGCCAACGTGACCTTCAACTGCGCGGTGGCGACCACACCATGGTCATCGGTGGCCTCGAACTGCAGCGGCCACTGGCGCTGGCCGGGCGTGCCCAGCACGAGGCTGCGGTCCGGGGCGATCACGCGCACCACCGGGGGGCGATCCGGCACCACATCCAGCCGGTACAGACGGGTGTCGCGCAGGGCGGGCTCGGTCACCACGCGGTACAGCACCGGGCGGGTCGCGGTCCACCGTGCGGTCCAGAGGTCGCCCTCGCGCTGCAGCGCGATGCGCTGGCCATCGTGGAACTGCAGGGCGGCGGTGTGCGGCTGCGCGGAGAAGCGCAGCGACCAGTGCAGGCGGCTGTCCTGCGCGACCTTGCCATCCAGCGCGTTCTGCACGCGCACCGCCTGCCCGGTGTAGGCCGGGGCGGTGATCTCCAGCCGCGTCGAACGCAGCTGCGGCGGTTGCGCCGGTGTGGCCGGCGGTGCGGTCGCGCCGGGGAACAGCGGCGCTGCGCTCGGGCCGCGCGGCCAGCCGAAGGCCAGGGCCATGGCCAGCACTGACATCACCGCCGACGCCAGTACCCAGCGCCACGGCCAGCGGGGTCGCAGCTCGGGCAGGCGCGACTGCAGTGCCGCCTCGACATGCGCGCGCTGGCGCCGCTGCAACGGGTTCAACATGTCGGGGGTCGCGAACAGCAGGTCGGCACTGTCCTGTGCGATCGGGTGTTCATCCAGGCGGCGAACCAGCCACTGGCGATCGAGCCGGCGTGCGCGCCAGGTGGCCAGACCGACGCCGACCAGCAACGTCAGCAGCAGGATCACGGTGAACGCATCGAAGCCCGCGATCCGCCATGCAACGGCACTCAGTGCCAGCGCGATCGGTACCGCGAGTACGGCGGTGATCCACCACTGCCGCCGGCGCGCGCGCTGCCAGCCGCGCTGGATGATGGGGTTCATGCGCCTGCTCCGCGGCGCGGCGAGGTGGCCATCACCCGTTCGAGCGCGAACAGCAGCACGATCAGCGCGAGCAGCCACGGCGCAAGCTCACGTGGTGCGGGGAGCGGTGCGGCAGCGCCACGCAACGGTGCCTGTGTGGCCGCAGGTGCGAGGGTGGGTGCGGCCGGTGCCGCGATGACCGCCAGCAACTGGCGGGGGAAGCCGGGATCGCGCAACGCCGGCAGCTCCGTCGGCGACAGCGCTGCGCTGAAGCGCAGCAGACGACCGCTGCCTTCCTGCCGTTGTTCCAGCACCACCGCGCCCTGTGCATCGCGCAGGGCCGGCGTCCAGCCGGACCCCGCAGCACCGGGCGCGACCAGCACACTGCCGCCCCGTTGCACCCACCCCTGCCAGGCGGTGGGCAACGGTCCAGCGGCAAGCCACACGCCGAGCTGGCCATCGTCCGGGGCGGTGGCCGCGGCGCGGGCGGGCGACAGCGGTTGATTCGACCAGGCGCGCTGGATCGCTGCCAGCACCCGCTGCTCGGCGTCGGCGATGCCGGCGCCGACCTGCACCTCAGGCAGCGTCGCCGCGCGTGTGATGGCGGGTGCCAGGGGCACCGGCCGCCAGGTCACGGCGCGTGACAGGCGCGGACGCTCGCCATCCAGCCCGGGCATCGGGTCGGGCATGTAGACGGTCAGTGGCGTACCGGCGGGCAGGGTCTGGTCCAGCTCGCGCAGCAGGCTGGCCAGCGGTGAGGGGGATGCGGGGACAGCATCGGCCAGTGCCGGGAAACCCGGGGCCAGCCAGCGCCAGTCCCCCGTGGCGTCCCGCCCGCGCAGGGCAGTGCCGTCCAGCCCCGGGGCGACCACCGTGACCGGGTGGGTGTCGGCCGCAGCGTCGTGCAACAACGGGCGTGCCAGCAGCAGGGCCAGTGCGGCGAGCAGCAGCAGTCGCACCAGCAGCAGCGGCCACTCGTCGAAACGGATTTTCTGGCGCGGCCGGATCCGGGCCCGCAGCCAGCGCAGGGCGGCGAAGTCGAGCGGCGCGTACTGATGCCGGCGTGCAAGGTGGATCAGCAGCGGCACCAGCCAGGCAGCCAGTGCCAGCAAGCCAAGTGGATACAGCAGGCTCATGCGCCGCCCCCGGCACCGAGCAGCACACGCAGCGGTTGATCCAGCGGCTGGTCGAGATAACCGGTGGCATGCACGATGCCACTGCTCTGCAGGCGTGCCTGCAATGCGCGCTGCGCCGTGTCGAAGCGGGCCAGGTAATCCGCGCGGATGGCGCGGCCGTCGCCCAGCAGTTCTTCGCCGGTCTCCGGATCGCGGAAGCGGTGGCCGTCGGTGAACGGGAAATCGCGCTCTTCGGCGGTCAGCAGCTGCAGGTGCAGCACCTCGCGGCGCGCAGCGGCGAGCCGCTCCAGCAGCACGATGCCGGCCTCGTCGAAACCGTCGCCCAGCGCGACCAGCAGGTCGCCGGCCTGCACGCGCTCCCAGATCGGTGCCAGTGCCGTGACCGGCGGCCACCTGCCGCTGGCCTGCACCCGGCGCAGCAGCAGATGCACGCGGTCGCGCTGGCGTGGGCCATGGCCGGCCGGCACCAGGTGCACGCCTTCGCCGGTCAGGACGATCACGCCGAAGCGGTCGCTCTGCTGCAGGGCCAGTTCGACCAGGCAGGCGGCGGTGGCGCAGGCGTGGTCCAGCCGCGACCAGTCCGGTCGCGCGCGATCGCTCTGGCCCGCCGAGGCGGTGGCATCAAGCAGTACCCAAAGCGTGATCGGGCTTTCGCGCTCGGATTCGCGGACGAAGAAGCGGTCCGAGCGCGCGTAGAGCTTCCAGTCGATCTGCCGCAGCTCATCGCCGGGCTCATAGGCGCGGTACTGCGCAAACTCCAGCCCGGCGCCACGACTGCGGCTGGCGTGCTGGCCGATCCCGTGTGCACCCCGCGCACGGCGCGGCAGCAGCCGCAGTGCCCTCAGGCGGCTGCGGACATCGGCGGGGATCGCGATCGGTGCGTTGCGGCTCACGGCGTGTGGATCAACCCGGGAACGGCACGGCCTGCAGCAGCGCGGCGACCACGTCGTCGGCGCTCTTCTGCTCGGCCTCGGCGGCGAAGGACAACAGCAGGCGATGGCGCATCACCGGGGCCGCCAGGGCCTGCACATCCTCGCGGGTTGCGGCGAAACGGCCCTGCAGCAGTGCACGTGCCTTGGCCGCCAGTACCAGCGACTGTCCGGCACGCGGGCCGGCACCCCACTTGATCCATTGGTTCACCGCCGCCGGCGCATCGCTGCCGGGTCGGCTGGCACGCACCAGGCGGGTGATCCAGGTCAGCACGTCCTCGCTGATGTGCACCTGGCGCACGGCCGCCTGCAGGGCCAGCACGTCTTCGGCGTGCATCACCTTGGGCACGCTGCCCGTGGCGCTGCCGGTGGTCTGCAGCAGGATGTCGCGCTCTTCCTGCTCGGTGGGGTAGTCCACCCGCACGTGCAGCAGGAAACGGTCCAGCTGCGCTTCGGGCAGCGGGTAGGTGCCGGCCTGTTCGATCGGGTTCTGCGTGGCCAGCACGAAGAACGGCGCGGGCAGCGCATAGGTGGTGCCGGCGTAGCTGACGGTACGCTCCTGCATCGCTTCCAGCAGCGCGGCCTGGGTCTTGGGCGGCGTGCGGTTGAGCTCGTCGGCCAGCAGCAGGTGGGTGAAGATCGGACCCTTCTGGAAGCGGAAATGACGGTGGCCGGTGCCGTGGTCTTCTTCCAGCAGCTCGGTGCCAAGGATGTCGCTGGGCATCAGGTCCGGGGTGAACTGCACGCGCCGGAACTGCAGCTCCAGCGCCTGGCCGAGCGAGCGCACCAGCAGGGTCTTGCCCAGGCCCGGTGCCCCTTCCAGCAGGCAGTGGCCGCCGGCCAGCAGGCCGATCAGCAGCTGCTCGACCACGGCGTGCTGGCCGACCACGGCCTGGCCCAGCGCGCTGCGCAGTTGATCCAGTCGGGGCAGGAGGACATCAAGGCTGTCGGTCGTCATAAGGCACTCGCAGAGATCGGTGTAGAGCCACGCCATGCGTGGCTGGAATGCAGGAAGGAACCTAACTGTTCAACGCATACATGATGATGTTGACCGCGAAGCGGGTGTTGTCTTCGGCCAGGAAACGCTTGTTGCGCCAGTCGTAGTCCCACTCGCAGCCGTAATCCTTGTTGCTGTAGAGCACGCCGAGCCGGCCATCGATCTCGATGCCCTTGAGGTAATCGTGGACCAGGTCGTCGCCCCAGCCATTGAGCTCGAACCCCGTGGCGGGCGGGCCCTCGGGAAAGCGGAAGAAGCTGCGGTACAGCGCGTGGTTGTTCGGCAGCTTGTTGAGCGCCTTGGGCCCGAACAGCTTGGCCATCTGTGCTTCGAAGGACTTCGCGAACAGACCGTCGATGTCGTGGTTGCAGTCATCGACGAACACGAAGCCGCCGTTACGCACGTAACGCACGAAGTTCTGCCGCTCGGCGGCATTGAACTCGACCAGCTTGTGCCCGGCCAGATAGCAGAACGGCGCCTCCAGCATGCGCGGATCGGACAGGGCGATCACGTGCTCGGTCGGGTCCACGCGCAGGGAGGTGTAATCGATCAGCGAGGTGATCACGTTGGACGGCATGCGCGCATCCACGTCCCAGTCGCCGGAGTCGTACTTGAGGCGGGTGAACCAGAAGTCATAGCGCCCGGCCTGGGCACGTGCCGGCGCGGGCAATGCCGCGAAGGCGGCACTGCCCAGCATCAGGCGCAGGAACTGTGCGCGGTTCATCGCCACGCACGTTCCCGGGGGCAACCGGCCAGACGGAGAGACGGCCAGCGGCCGTCACGACCGTGCATCAGACCGCGTCGGACAACGAGGTGAAGGTGAAATCGCGCAGTTTCATCGGCGGGATCATCATCACCAGGCTGGATTCGTCACCGGCCACACGCACCGGCTTGCCCAGTTCTTCGATGTTGTTGAGCATGATCACCGGCGATTCGTTGAAGCGGAAGTTCTTCACCGGATGCTTGATCTGGCCATTCTCGATGTAGAAGGTGCCATCGCGGGTCAGGCCGGTCAGCAGCACGGTCTGCGGATCGACCATGCGGATGTACCAGGTGCGGGTGACCAGGATGCCCTTCTGGGTACCACGCACCAGCTCGGCGGTGCTCTTGTCGCCACCGGCCATCAGCAGGTTGCCCGGCCGCGCGTTGGCGGTCTTGCCCTGCTTCTGCGCCCAGAAGCGCGAGTAGTTGAGGTTGGCGATCTTGCCGTTCTTGATGATGTCCAGCTTCTCGCGCGGCTGGCCTTCGCTGTCCCACGGCAGCACGGCGGCCTCGGGGTGCCACGGGTCGGCCACCATGTTCACGCGCGGGTCGTAGACCTGTTCGCCGAGCTTGTTGCCGCCGCCCTTCTTGGACAGGAAGCTGCGGCCTTCATCGGCCGAGCGCGCATCGAAGAAGTTCATCATGAAGCTGATCAGGCCCGCCGCGGCGGCCGGCTCCAGGATCACCGTGTACTTGCCCGGCTCCAGCGCCTTGGCTTCGGCCGATTCGGTGGCCTTGCGCATGGCGATGCGGATGTCCTGGCCGGCCTTGAAATCAGCGGCCTCCTTGAGGTTGCGGCCGACCCAGCCCGAACCGCGGCCGTCTTCGGTGCGCACCGTGCAGGTGTAATCGAAGTTCGTGCCGCGCTGGTAACCGAAGTTGCCGTTGCTGTTGGCGGTGGCCTGGAAGCTCTGGCCGTCTTCGAGGAAGCCGGCCGCGATCAGGCCGTTGCCACGGCACGGCGCGATCGAATCGGCGGCGACCTTGGCGCGGAACGCCGGGTCGATCGCCGCGGTGGATTCGCTGAAGGTCGGGCTGGACCGGTAAGTCTGCTTGCCGATCGCCGGCAGGAATTCCGGGTTTTCCGGGGCCAGGCGGGCCAGATCCTCGGCGCGGCGCACCACGCGTTCCAGCGCGGCGTCGTCGAACTCGTTGATCGAGGCGGTGCCGACCCGCTTGCCGAAGGCGACCGTGACGGCCAGTTCGGTGTTGTCGACGATGCCGCTGGTGGAGACGTTGTTCAGTGCGAAACGGATGTTGCCGTCGATCGAGCCGGCCAGCACGGCGGTGCACTCATCGGCCTTGGAGAGCGCGATGACCTTGTCGAGGATGGCCTTGGCCTGGGCTTCGGTGAAGATACTCATGGATTGGGGCTCCTGACCGGTCAGCCGAGGCTGCGCGCGGTGTTGATGACGTTGATGCCGTTGAAGCGCGCGGTGGACGAACCGTGCGAGACCGCCGAGACCTGGCCGGGCTGGCCCTTGCCGTCGAAGAACGAACCGCCCAGGCGGTAGTCGCTTTCATCGGCCACGGCGGTGCAGGCGTTCCAGAACTCCGGCGTGCGGATCTGGTAGGCCACGTCCTCGAGCATGCGGGTGATCTGGCCGTTCTTGATTTCATAGAACAGCTGGCCACCGAACTGCGCGTTGTAGCGCTGCTGATCGATGGAGAACGAGCCGTCGCCGATGATGTAGATGCCGTTCTCGACGTCCTTGACCATGTCGGCCACGCTCAGCTTGGTCTTGCCCGGCGCCAGGGACACGTTGGCCATGCGCTGGAACTGCACGCTGGACCACGAATCGGCGTAGCAGCAGCCGTCGGACTCGGTCTTGCCCAGGATGTGGGCCTGGTCGCGGATGGTCTGGTAATCGACCAGCTTGCCTTCACTGATCAGGTCCCAGCGCTTGGTCTTGACGCCTTCATCGTCGTAACCGACCGCGCCGAGGCTGCCCGGCTGGGTCTTGTCGGCGAAGATGTTGACCTTGTCGCTGCCGTACTGGAAATGCTGCTCGCGCTTGTCCAGCGTGGCGAAGCTGGTGCCGGCGTAGTTGGCTTCGTAGCCGAGCACGCGGTCCAGTTCCAGCGGGTGGCCGACCGACTCGTGGATGGTCAGCCAGGTATGCGACGGATCCAGGATCAGGTCGTACTTGCCCGGCTTCACCGACGGTGCCTTGAGCTTCTCCTGCGCCTGCTTGGCCGCGGCGATCGCATCGGCCTTCATGTCGTAGGAGTTGCGGTAGTTGACCACGCCGTTGGGCGAGACCGCCTTGCCGGTGCCGACGCCATCGAGGTATTCGTAGCCCAGGCCCATCGGCGAGGACAGCCCCGAACGGGTGCGGAACTTGCCGGTGCTCTTGTCGATGGCGGTGACCGTCATCGGCGCCCAGATGCGGTGCACGTCCTGGTCGATGTAGGAGCCATCGGTGGACGCGAAGTACTTCTGCTCGTTGACCAGGAACAGCATCGAGTTGACGAAGCTGGCGCCGGCGCCCATCGCGCCTGCATTGACGTCCAGCAGCAGCTCGACCTTCTCCTTGATCGGCACGTCCATCGCGTTCTTGCGGATCGGCGTGCGCCAGGACACTTCGCCCACGCCGGGTGCGGCCGCCAGCTGCACCGGGGCGGTCTGCACGCCGGCGTTGGCCTTGGCGATCGCGGCGGCCTGCTGCGCGGCACGTGCCACATCGGTGGTGCCGAGCTGGTTGGTGGCGGCAAAGCCCCAGGCCCCGTTGACGATCACGCGGATGCCCACGCCGGTCGATTCGGTGTTCACCACGTTCTGGACCTTGTCCTCGCGGGTGATCACGTACTGGCGCAGGTAACGGCCGATGCGCACGTCGCAGTAGGTTGCGCCGGCCTGGCGGGCGGCGGCCAGCGCGGCATCGGCCAGGCGCTTCTTCAGGGCCGGATCGAGCGCGCTCTGCAGCTGTTCGGCGGCAATGACCTTGCCGAAGAACGACGGCACGATCAGTCCGCCAGCGGTAAGCCCGGTCAGGGCGAGGAAGTCACGTCTTTGCAAGGCAGCTCTCCACGTCGGTGTGGGGGTGGCAGGGAAACAGCGACATCAGGGCGACCGCCGCGGCGGCACAGCCGATTCTTGCGGCCATGCGGGCGCCGCGGTAGTGACATTCGGCACGGAGCGGGGACAGGCTCATCCCAGGCTGCGTGCGGTGTTGATGATGTTGATGCCATCGAAGCGCGTGGTCGACGAGCCGTGCGAGACCGCCGAGACCTGGCCCGGCTGGCCCTTGCCATCGAAGAACGAGCCGCCGAAGCGGAAATCGCGCTCGTCGCAGATCGCGCTGCAGGCATTCCAGAACTCCGGCGTGCGGATCTGGTAGGCGGCATCCTCGACCATGCCGGTGATCTCACCGTTCTTGATCTGGTAGTACAGCTGGCCGCCGAACTGCGCGTTGAAGCGCTGCTGGTCGATCGAGTAGGAGCCACGGCCGTGGATGTAGATGCCGTTCTCCACGTTCTTGATCATGTCGGCCACGCTCAGCGGGGTCCTGCCCGGCGCCAGCGAGACGTTGGCCATGCGCTGGAACTGCACGCTGGACCACGAATCGGCGTAGCTGCAGCCGTGCGATTCCTTCTCGCCCAGAATGTGCACCTCATCGCGGGTGGCCTGGTAGTTGACCAGGATGCCGTCCTTGACCAGGTCCCAGCGCTTGGTCTTGACGCCTTCATCGTCATAGCCCACCGCACCCAGGCTGCCCGGCGCGGTCTTGTCGGCGAAGAAGTTGACGATGTCGCTGCCCCAGCGGAAGCCCGCATCACGCTTGTCCAGCGTGGCGAAGCTGGTGCCGGCGTAGTTGGCTTCGTAGCCGAGCACGCGGTCCAGCTCCAGCGGATGGCCGACGTTCTCGTGGATGGTCAGGAACAGGTTGGACGGGTCCAGCACCAGGTCGTACTTGCCCGGCTTGACCGACGGCGCCTTGAGTTTTTCGCGGGCCTGGCGGGCCGCGGCGATGGCATCTTCGACCGGGTCGTAGGAATCGCGGTAGGCGACCACGCCGCCCGGCAGCGCGATCTTGCCGCGCGCGTCGCCATCCAGGAACTCGTAGCCCATGCCCATCGGCGAGGACAGCCCGGCGCGGGTGCGGAACTTGCCGCTGGCCTTGTCGATCGCGGTGGCGGTGAACGGCAGCCAGATGCGGTGCACGTCCTGGTCGATGAAGGAGCCGTCGCTGGAGGCGAAGAACTTCTGCTCGTTGACCAGGAACAGCGTGGAGTTGATGAAGTCGGCACCGGCATTGAGCGCGGCCGCGTTCAGCGACAGCAGCATGTCGACCTTGTCCTTGATCGGCACCGCCATCGCGTTCGTGCGGATCGGCGTCTTCCAGCTCACATCACCCACCCCAGTGACCGGGGCCAGCTGCACCGGGCGGGTCTGGATGCCGGCGTTGGCGCGGGCGATCGCCGCGGCCTGCTCCACCGTGGCCAGCACCGCGGCCGGCGTCTGCTGGTGCGTGGCCGCGAAGCCCCAGGCACCGTTGACGATCACCCGGATGCCGATGCCCGAGGATTCGCTGTTGGTGACGTTCTGGACGTTGCTCTCGCGGGTGATGATCGCCTGGTTGAGGTAACGCCCGATGCGCACGTCGCAGTAGCTGGCGCCGGCCCGCTTGGCGGCGGCGAGCGCGGCCTCGGCCAGTGCCTTGCGCCGGCCGACATCGCCCGGTTCGAGCAGCTGCTCGGCGGCGATCAGCCGGCCGTGCGGCAGTACCAGGCCAGCCAGGCCCATTCCAGACAGCGCTAGGAACTCACGACGTTGCACAGCTCACATCCCCCAAGGACGGCCGACGGCACGGAGGCGGCCGGCGTTGGACAAGTCTTCGACTTTCGGTGCCATCGCACAGTGGCACAAGTGACTGCGGTCATGGTTGGATGGAGATCGATTCCCTGCCGGTGTGACATCCCGATGAGCCAGATACGCTGGTCCGAGGCCTGCGAGCGCAACCGCGCGCCGATCCTGGCGGTGCTGCAGCGCCACTTCGCCGACCGCCGCCGGGTGCTGGAGATCGGCAGCGGCACAGGCCAGCATGCCGAATACTTCGCCGGCGCACTGCCGCACCTGCAGTGGCAGGCCAGCGACCATCCGGATCATCTGCCCGGCATCGCGGCGCGGCTGCAGTCGGCCGGCCTGCCCAACACGCCGGCCCCATGGCCGCTGCAGGCGGTGCTGTCGCCCGCGCCCGGGCTCGGCCCGCTGCCGGCCGTGCCGCTGGCCTTCGATGCGGTGTTCAGCGCCAACACCCTGCACATCATGAGTTGGGCGCACGTCCAGACACTGTTCGCCGGCCTGCCCGCGGTCATGGCCGATGACGCCGTGCTGGCGGTCTACGGGCCCTTCAATCACCACGGCGCCTTCAGCAGCGACAGCAACCGCCAGTTCGATGCGTGGCTGAAGGCGCGGGATCCGGCCTCGGGCATCCGCGACGCCGAGGCGGTGGATGCGCTGGCGGCCGGGGTGGGCCTGGTGCTGCTCGAGGACGTGGCGATGCCGGCCAACAACCGCCTGCGGGTCTGGCGCCGCGGCCGCTAGCGCCGACCGCCGGTCGGCGGCGCTTGGTGCCGGGCCCGCGCTGCGGTTAGGATCAGGAGGGGAGGTTGTTGTGACAACCTGGGGGAGTTTGCATGGCAGTTGCAAGACAGATGCTGGCCGGCGTGATGCTGGCCATGGGGGCTTGTGTGTTCAACGTGTCGGCGCAATCGCTGCCGGCCGTGCAGGAGTTCTACTTCGACAAGGACGCAGCCGCCACGCCGATGGTGGCGGTGACGGGCAGCAGTGCCGACCTGGTCGACCAGTTGATGAAGCAGCGCGAACGCGGCCGCAAGACGCTGGAGGCGACCGTGCAGCTGGCCGGCGTGGCGATCGCGCAGGGGCGGCCGGAACTGGGGCGCAGCCTGTACGAACAGGCCACCTCGACCACCGCCGCCAGCTCGATGCAGGCGCGTTCGGTACGCTGGAACTACGGCTGGGACCTGTTCCGCCTGGGCGATACCGAGGCCGCGCTGGTGCAGTGGACGACGGCCCAGAACGGGCTGCGCGGCAACCCGTCGTGGGTGCCGCCCACGTATGCGCTGGCCCTGTGGACGCTGGGCCGCAGGAACGATGCGGTGCAGTGGTATGCCGCCGCGGTGCGCACCGAGCCGCAGCAGTGGAGTGGGACGGACCGCTACGCCGCCCTGTTGCCGGGCTGGCGCGACAGCGAACGCAGCACCCTGGCCGAGATCCAGCAGGCGTGGGCCGAGAAACCACCGGCCTGGCCGTGATCGGGCGTCCCTGCCCGCGCGGGCGGGCAGGGACTGTCGGTCGCGCGGGGCATCGGCACGTCGACCAAGGTCGGGGCGGAGACCGCAGGCGAGTGGGCTAGGCTGTCGCGATGGCTTTCGATGCATTCGCGCTCATCCTGACCATGCTCGGCCTGGGCATGGCGTTCTCGCGCCTGCGCGCGCTGCCGGACAACACCGCCGATGTGCTCAACCGCATCGTGCTGTACGTGTGCCTGCCGGCGGCGGTGCTGATCTATGTCCCGCGGCTGCACCTGGATGCCAGCCTGATCGGACTGGTGGCGACGCCGTGGCTGCTCATGCTCGCCACCCTGGTCCTGGTCAGCCTGGCCACGCGCGCGTTCGGCTTCGCCCGCGACGTGCACGCGGTGCTGCTGATCTGCGTGGCGCTGGCCAACTCCAGTTTCATCGGCTACCCGATGGTGCGCGCGCTGCTCGGCGACCACGCCCTGCCGTATGCGGTGGTCTACGACCAGTTCGGCACCTTCGTGCTGCTGTCCACCTTCGGCCTGTACGTGATCGCGCGCTACAGCGGCGATACCCCGCCCACCGCCGCGCAGATCCTGCTGCGGATCGCGAAGTTCCCCCCGCTGTGGGCGCTGCTGTTCGCGTTGACCCTGATGCCCGAGCAGCCACCGGCCTGGATCGGCACCGGGCTGAAGCAGCTGGCCGATGCGATGCTGCCGCTGGTGATGCTGGCGGTGGGTTTCTCCATCCAGCTGCGGCTGCCCCTGGATGAACTCAAGCCGCTGGGCATCGGCCTGCTGCTCAAGCTGCTGGTGATGCCGGCGCTGGCGCTGCCGATCTCCTGGGCCTTCGGGCTGCAGGGCACGATGCTGCAGGCCAATGTGCTCGAATCGGCGATGCCGACCATGATCACCGCCGCCGCGCTGGCGATGTCCCACCGCCTCGCCCCGCGCCTGGCCGCCGCGCTGGTCGGCTACGGCATCCTGCTGTCGCTGGTGACGCTGCCGGCGTGGGTGTGGGTGCTGCACCGGCTGGCGGGATGACGCGCGGGCGTCACTCGTCCGCGCTGACCGTGCGCCCCCGGGCCCAGTCGCGCAGTGCGGTGACCTGTTCGGCCATCAACACCGACAACGGCCGGCTGCCGCGGATCTCCTGCATCAACAGCTCGGTATCCAGCACCCGGGATTCGGCATGCGCGGCGTACAGCCCGGAGACCACGGCCTGTTCGATCTCCGCGCCGGAGAAGCCCTCCGCCGCGGCCGCCAGCGCCGGCAGCGCGAAGTCGTCGGCGTTGAGCTGGCGCTTGCCCAGGTGCAGCCGCAGCAGCTCGACCCGGGTGTTGGGATCGGGCAGGTCGACGAAGAAGATTTCATCGAAGCGGCCCTTGCGCAGCAGCTCGGCCGGCAGCTCGTGCACCTGGTTGGCGGTGGCGACGATGAACACCGTGCTCTTGCGCTCGGCCAGCCAGGTCAGCAGGTGGCCCAGCACGCGGCGCGAGACGCCGCCATCCTCGCCACCACTGGCCAGGCCCTTCTCGATCTCGTCGATCCACAGCACGCAGGGCGCCAGCTGCTCGGCCGAGGCCAGCGCCTCGCGCAGGTTCTTCTCGGTTTCACCGTGGAACTTGTCGTACAGGCTGCCGAAGTCCAGCCGCAGCAGCGGCACGCCGAAACCGGCAGCGGTCGCCTTGGCCAGCATCGACTTGCCACAGCCCTGCACGCCGAGCAGGAGCATGCCCTTCGGCGGATCCAGGCCGGCCGGGCCGGCACCGCCGAGGAACACCGGGCGGCGCTGGTTGACCCAGCGCTTGAGCCGGTTGGCGCCGGCCACGTCGGCAAAGCGGGTGGTGTCGTATTCGTAGTGCAGGTGGCCGGCGCGGTTGAGCAGCTCGAACTTGAGCCGGGCCAGCTGCGGCAGGTCGTCCTGGCTGAGCGCGCCGTCGGCGAAGATCAACTGCCGGGCGATCCGCCGGGCATCGACCAGGCTCAGCCCGCGCAGGTTGTGCAGGATTTTCTGGACCGCCTCGTTGTCCACCTCCACGCGCCGTCCGCCGTTCTCGCGGGCATAGGCTTCGGCTTCCTCGCGCAGCATCTTCAGCAGCGCGTTGAGGTCGGGCAGGCGCGGGTTGAAGCGGGTGGCGAGCGCTTCCAGCTCGGCCGGAAGCTCGACCTTGGCCCCGATCAGCACCAGCACGTGCGCCTCGCAGTGCCGCCGCTGGATCAGGTCGCGCAGCGCGCGCTGATGGCTGGCATAGCCCAGGTAGGGATGGAAATCGAGCAGCAGGTAGATGCCGCGCTGCTCGGCCTGCCGGATCATCTGCAGCGCCGCGCTCGCATCGGGCGGGCCGACCGGGTCGTCCTCGCGGTCCATGTCGATCCGGCGCAGGCCTTCGGTGATCGACCAGCGGTGCAGGGCGCGCCAGACATGCATCAGGGTCTGCCGGAACAGCTCCACCACCCGGCCCTCATCCTGGGTCTCGATGATGATCAGCGGGGTGTTGGCGCGGATCAGCGCGCTGAGGTCCTGTAGTTCGCTCATGCTGGCGGTCAGTCCATTGGAACCATCCACGATAGCAAAGCCACGGCCGTCGGTTCGGGTTCAGCGCTGCGACTATCTCCGTCACAGGCGCCGGTGTAGGCTGCGGAAACGTTCCCCGGAAGCGAGGCTTGCATGAAGACGATCCTGGTGGCCGGTTCCAAGGGCGGGGTGGGCAAGACCACCGTTGCCACCCACCTGGCCGCGCATTCGGCATTGCAGGGCAGACCGACCGTCCTGGCCGATGCCGATCCACAGGGCTCCAGTACCCGTTGGGCACAACGGCGCTCGGTCCTGGAAAGCGCCGTGCTGCCCATCGACGTGTACCGCAAAAAGAGCTGGGAACGACTGATTCCCGACGGCACCGAGGAGGTCATCATCGATGCCCCGGCCGGTGCGATGGCCGACGATATTCCGCATTTCCTTGACGTTGCCGATGCCGTGGTGGTGCCGGTATTGCCTTCGGCGCTGGACATCGAGGCCATCGTCGGCTTCCTCAACAGCCTGTCGCGCGTCCCCCGCGTGCACAACCGCAGCCTGCCGGTCGGCCTGGTGCTCAACCGCACCAAACCCTGGACGCAGACTTCGCAACAGGCGATACAGATGTTGGCCGATTGGCCGTATGAGGTCGTCGCGCAGTTGCGCGACAGCCAGAGCTATGTGGTGATGGTCGGGCTGGGACGGAGTCTGTTCGACTACCGCTCGGCCCAGGTGCGCGAGCACCAGAGTGACTGGGAGCCGCTGTTGAAGTGGCTGAAGAAAGCCTGACACGAGAGATCCCATGCGAGAACTGATACTGCTGCGTCACGCCCATGCCGAAACCGCCAGCACCGGCCAGGCCGATCTGGACCGCCCGCTGTCGCCGGTCGGCCTGGCCGAAGCCGAGGCCGCCGGCCGCTGGCTCAAGGAAAACAACCTGCTGCCCGACTGCGTGCTCTGCTCGCCGTCACGGCGGACCCGCGAAACCCTGGAGGCCGTACTGGGCATCACCGGCTTCGTCGAGAAGCGGCTGGAGGATGCCGTCTACGACGCCACCCCGGGCACCCTGATGGGGTTGATCGATGCGCGCCGCGATGTGGACCGCCTGCTGGTGGTGGGCCACAATCCCGGCCTGGAACAACTGGTGGCCCTGATGAGCGAGGGCACCAGCAGCGATTACCGCGGCATGCCGCCGGGCGGAATCGCGGTACTGGCCTTCGACCGTGAGGCTGCCATCGAGCCCGGCGTGGCCAGCCTGACCGCCTTCTGGTGGCCGTAAGCAGTGTGGGCAGTCCGCGCGGCGTGGTTCGGGCTGCTGTTGATGGCAGGGGCGGTGCATGCCGCCCCGCCGTCGTCGGTACCGGCGCCGACCAGCCATGCCCTGGCCTTCGATACGGCCAGTTCGCGCTTCGGGTTTGAGATCCGGACGCGGCTGGGACAGCGCATGGAGGGGGTCTTTCCCCGCTTCGAAGGCAATATCGAGGTGCTCTCCGACGGTCGCCACCAGGTGCACCTGCGGATGTTCACCCGCTATGTGGAGATTCCCGGCAAGCCGCGCTATACCGGCTGGATGCGCGGCGAGGAGTTCTTCGACTCGGCCCGCTACCCGGTGGTCGAGTTCGACTCGCTGCCGTACTGGCCCGAGGTGGTGGAGAAGGGCGGCAGCATCGAGGGCCGCCTGATCCTGCGCGGGGTCAGCCACCCGGAGACCCTGCGGGTCGAACCGCCGGCGTGTGCCCGGGCCGGGTATGATTGCGATGTGGTCAGCCGCGGTACCGTCCAGCGTGGCCGGTATGGAATGGACAGCTGGCAGCTTGCCCTGAGTGATCGAGTGACTTTTGTATTGCGTGCGCGTCTGAGCGAGGCGCCGAAACCGTGAACCCATTGCTGCGTCTGTTGGTGCTGGCAACGCTGTTGCTGGGCAGCGGCTGTGCCTCGCTGTCCAACGCCGAGCGCGACCGCGCGGCCGGCATCGCCGTGCAGGCGCGCTCGACCGTGGTCGACTGCGACCAACCGGACCGCTGCGCGCTGGATTCACCGCTGCGCGCCCTGGGCGGCCGCGCGTTCGCCGAATCCCGGCCGGACCAGCCGCGGCATTACGCCACCATCCTGGACGAGGGCGAGGTATCCCTGGTCGCGCGGCTGAACCTGATCCGCAGCGCCACCCGCAGCATCGACCTGCAGACCTACATCTTCGACAAGGACGACAGCGCCCGGCTGGTCCTGGACGAACTGCAGGCGGCCGCCCGCCGCGGGGTCAAGGTACGGGTGCTGATCGACCAGCTCTCGGCGATCTCCGATCTGGAGATCCTCGGCGCCCTGTCCGGCAGCCATGCCAACTTCGCGCTGCGGGTCTACAACCCGACCTTCGGCAAGGCCCGCCTGAACTACTTCGATTACGCCGCCAGCGTGGTGTGCTGCTTCCGCCGCTTCAACCAGCGCATGCACAACAAGCTGCTGGTGGTGGACGACGCACTCGGCGTGGTCGGCGGACGCAACTACCAGGACGACTATTACGACTGGGACAGCGAATACAACTTCCGCGACCGCGATGTGATCGTGGCCGGCCCGGAAGTGCGCGAGATGGCCGCCAACTTCGATGCGTTCTGGCGCGCGCCGCGCAGCGTGCCGGCCGAGCGTCTCAACGATGTCGGGCGCACGCTGCTCCGCCAGGGCGTTCCGGCCATGCCGCCGGCCGACTTCCGGCGGCCGGAGCGGGTCGAGCGGGTCAGCGAAGAGGCCGACGATCCCGAGTTCGTGCGCCGCACGTTCGTGGATACCGCCCTGCCGGTGGCCTCGGTGCAGTACGTCGCCGATCTGCCGCGCAAGCATCGCCGCGAACGCGCCAGCCAGCCGGCCAACGGCCAGCACGTGACCGAGCCGCAGCTGGACGCGCTGATCGCCAGCGCGCAGTCCGAAGTGCTGCTGCAGACCCCGTATCTGGTGTTGTCCAAGCCGGCGCAGCGCCTGTTCCGCGACCTGCGCAAGCGCGAGCACGCACCGCGCGTGGTGGTGTCGACGAACAGCCTGGCCGCCACCGACAACCCGATCGTCTACGCGCTCTCCTACAAGTACAAGCGTCGCAACCTGCGCGAGCTGGGCTTCAACATCTACGAGTTCAAGCCGTTCCCGCTGGACGCGCCGGTGGATTACCGCAATCTGCTGCCCGCCCCGCTGGGAACCGAGGTGCCGGCGTCGCAGGGCAAGCGCAGCAGCCTGCTCGGTGGCAGCGCGGCCGGCAGCAATGCGCGCGGCAGCGGTACTGCCGATGGTCGCCGCGGCCGCGATGCCGGCAGCGATGCGGACAGTGCCAGCGACGCCCGCGTCACGCGCCAGCCCACGCCGGGTCCGTCCGCGCGCCGGCGTACCGATGGCAGCGTGGTCGAGCGCCGCGTGCTGCGTGCCGAAACCCGGCCCTCGTTCCTGGGCACCAAGGCGGTCAACAAACCGCTGCCGGTCACCCGCAAGGGCGCGCGCATGGGCCTGCATGCCAAGTCGATGGTGGTGGATCGCCGCATCGGCGTGATCGGCACGCACAACTTCGATCCGCGCAGCGAGAACTACAACACCGAAGGCGCGGTGATCATCGATGACCCCGTGTTCGCCGAAGCGCTGGCGCAGAGCATCCTGCGTGACATCCATCCGCAGAACTCCTGGGTGGTCGCGCCGCGGGCCAAGCCGCCGGTGCTGTCCGGCCTGAACTACAGCGTCGGCAAGGCCTCCGAAGCGCTGCCGGTGCTCGATTTCTGGCCGTGGCGCTACGCCACCGATTACGAATTCCAGCCGGGGCCCGAGTGCCCGGACCCGCTCAAGCGGCAGGACCCGGCCTTCCACACCTGCTATGTGGCCGTCGGGGACTTCCCCGAGGTCAACGTCGGGCCGAAGTGGCTGCTGGTGCGCATGCTCACCGCCTTCGGCGCCGGGCTGGTCCCGATTCTGTAAGTCTGCAACCCCCACGGAGAAGCTGCATGTCCCAGGTATTCCGCGAAGCGGTGTCGATCGAAGCCCTCAACGATCTCGGCCGCAACACGCTCATCGAGCATCTGGGCATCACGTTCACCGCCGCCGGCGAGGACTGGATCAGCGCGACCATGCCGGTCGACCCGCGTACCCGCCAGCCTTACGGCATCCTGCACGGCGGCGCCTCGGTGGTGCTGGCGGAAACCCTCGGCAGCAGCGCCGGCAATCTGTGCGTGGATACCACGCAGCAGGTCTGCGTGGGGCTGGAAATCAATGCCAACCACATCCGCGCCGTGCGCGCCGGCACCGTCACCGGCACCGCGCGTGCGGTGCATGTCGGGCGCAGCACCCAGGTCTGGGACATCCGCATCGAGGACGAGGCCGGCAAGCTGGTCTGCACCTCGCGGCTGACCCTGGCGGTGGTACCGGCCGTGCGCCCGGGCTGATCGCGCACATGGCACGGATGCTGTGTTGCGCGACCCACGACAGTGCGCCGGCGCATGTCGGACGGCCGTTGTGCCGCCGCTGGCCGTTGGCTTGATCGCTTGCGGCGGCTGGCGTGCGCACGCCATCGATTTGTCCGGATTCCGCTGGCAGAGCCTGCGGCGCTCGGGTATCGTTCGCGGATGAATTCCCCCACTCCGGCCTCACGTGGCGGCGTGGCGCGTGTGTGCCGTTACCTGTACCGCGTACCGCTGCTGCTGGTCCACCTGTTGCTGTTCCTGCCGATGCTGCTGATCGCCATGCTGCCGCTGTGGGCGCGCGTGCGCGTGGGCGAGCGCACGCTCGAGCATGCGGCGGTGAACGTCTGGTCGGCCGGCCTGATGTGGATCTTCGGGTTCCGCCTGCACCGGATCGGCACGCCGCTGCCGGGTGCGGTGCTGTTCGTGGCCAACCACGTGAGCTGGGTCGACATCTCGATGCTGCACAGCCAGCGCATGATGGGCTTCGTGGCCAAGCAGGAGATCGCCGGCTGGCCGGTGGTCGGGTGGCTGGCCGCGCGCGGGCAGACCATTTTCCACCAGCGCGGCAGCACCGAATCGCTGGGCGGCGTGATGCAGGAAATGGTCGTGCGCCTGCGCGAGGGCAAGGCAGTGGGTGTGTTCCCGGAAGGGCGTACCCGCGGCGGCCATGAAGTGGGCCCGTTCCATGCGCGCATTTTCCAGGCCGCGGTCGAGACCCAGGTGCCGATCCAGCCGGTGGCGTTGCGCTATGGCTGGCGCGGTGATGCGCAGACCATTGTCGCCTTCGGCCCGAAAGAGAGCTTTTTCGCCAACTTCCTGCGTCTGCTGGGAGAGCCGGCACGGCGGGCCGAGGTGCACTTCCTCGCGCCCATTGATACCCATGATCTGGAAGGCCGTCGCCGCATCGCGGAAACCTCGCGTGCGCGCATCCTGGCGGCCATGTCCGCCGAGTAAGCCGGCGGTGTTCCTTCACGCGCCAGCGTCGCAGCCGGGAGCAGGCTCGCGCCCATGTTGACCGCTGCCGACTATCAACCGCCGCGTTGGCTGCGCAATCCGCACCTGCAGTCGATGCTCAGCTCCAGCCGGATGCGCATGCAGCGCGGCCTGGTGCTGCTTGCGGCCACCGGCGCGCACACCGACGAACTCATCCTCGATGGTGGCGAAGGCGTCCGCCTGCAGGGCTGGCACAGCTATATCCAGGGACGCCAGCCGATCGGCATGGCGCTGCTGCTGCATGGCTGGGAAGGCAGTGCCGAATCCAGCTACATGCGCATGACCGCCGCGCGGCTGCTGGAGGAGGGCTACGACGTGGTCCGGCTGAACTTCCGCGACCACGGCAACACCCATCACCTCAATCCCGGCATCTTCCACTCCAACCGCATCGATGAAGTGGTGCAGGCCGCCGGCGACATCGCCCGCCGCTGGCCCGAGCTGCCGCTGGTCGCGGCCGGCTACTCGCTGGGTGGGAACTTCGTGCTGCGCCTGGCACTGCGCGCGCCCTCGGCCGGCGTGCCGCTGCGCCGCGTGGCCTCGGTCTGCCCGGTGCTGGACCCGGCGATCACGATGGAGAGCATCGAGAACGGCCCGGCGATGTACGACTGGTACTTCCGGCGCAAATGGGCCGGCTCGCTGCGCCGCAAGCGCGATCTGTTCCCCGAGCTGAGCGACTGGGACGACCGCGTGCTGAAGCTGGACATCCGTGCGCTGACCGCCTGGCTGGTCGAGCACCACACCGAGTTCGGCTCGCTGCAGGCCTACTTCGACGGGTACTCGATCGCCGGCGACCGGCTGGCCGGGCTGCAGGTGCCGGCCGACATCCTGATGGCGCAGGACGATCCGGTCATCCCCTTCGCCACCTTCAACGGCTGGCGCCTGCCGGCCCACGCCCACCTGGAAATCGCCCCCTGGGGCGGCCACTGCGGCTTCCTGGAGAACTGGCGCGGCGATGGCTTCTCCGAGCGCTGGGTGGCCCAGCGACTGCGGATCGAGGCAAATACGCCCGCCTGAGCGACCGCCCAGGCCGGCCGGCCCCGCTACAATCGGGGTTTGCCCTCGAGTTCGGACCGTCATGCAAGACCAGATTCTCCAAGCCCTGCGCCGCAATGCGGTGGACGATGCCGTGCAGCTGGCGCGCGAGTGGACCACGGCCGAGCCGGAGCAGCCGCAGGCGCACCGCTGGCTGTCGCTGTCGCTGCAGCAGCAGGGCCAGTTCGACGACGCGCTGGCCAGTCTGCAGCAGGCGCTGACGCTGGCGCCGGACAATGCCGACCTGCACCTGCAGCAGGCCGGCCTGCTGCTGGCCCTGCGCCAGTTCGATGCGGCCGGCTCGGCGCTGGACCGCACCGCCGAACTCAACCCCAATGAACTGTCCGCCTACGTGATCCAGGCGCATCTGGCGCTGGCCCGCAACGATGTGGAGGAAGCCGAGCGGCTGACCCGCATGGCCACCCGCGTGGACGAAGAGCACCCGGAACTGGCCGCGCTCTCGGGCATGGTCGCGCTGCGCCGGGGCGAGGTGGATCGCGCGCTGGCCCTGCTGTCGGCCGCCAGCGAAGCCCTGCCGGGCGATTCGCGGGTGCTGTACGCGCTCGGCTTCGCCTACATGGGCAAGGACATGCTGGCCTTCGCCGAGCAGGCGTTCCGCCGCGTGCTGGAGTTGAACCCGAGCGTCACCTCGCTGCAGGGCCTGATCGTGCAGCTGGCCCTGCGCCAGGGCCATGTGGATGTGGCCGCGGAGATGATGCGCCAGGTGCTGGCCACGCCGGCCGGTGACACCCCGGCGATGCGCCGCCTGGCCGGCGAGCTGGAGCTGCAGGCCGGGCAGCCGCTGCAGGCGCTGGAGCATCTGCTGCCGGTGCTGACCCAATGGCCGTCCGATCGCCACACGCTGCAGCTGCTGCTGATGGCCTGGCAGCGCCTGGGTCGCGAAGAGCAGGCCCGCGAGACCCTCGATGCGACCCTGGCCGATCACCCCGAGGTGCACGACCTGTGGATGGCGCGCCTGACCGTCGAGCCGGTGGGGGGCCCCGAAGCGGTAGCCGTCGGCGAGCGCTGGCTGCAGGCCATGCCCGAGCACCTGCCGGCGCTGGAAACGCGCCTGCGCCTGCACGACATGAACGATGAAGATGACGCGGCCGAAGCGATCGCCGAGCGGATCGTGACGCTTGAGCCGGGCCGCGTCAGTGGCGAAGCGCGCCTGGTCGAAGGCCTGCTGAAGCGCGATCCGTCCGCTGCGATCGCGCGCGTGCAGGCCCTGCACGATGGCGCACCCGAGGCGGCCAGGCCATCGCTGCGCGCGTGGCTGGGCTCGATCCAGGACCGTGCCGGCCAGTACCGCGATGCCGTCCGCACGTGGGTGGATCTGCACGCGGCCGACGCACCGCAGCGCCTGCCGCTGCCGCCGCAGGCCAAGGCGCCGCTGAGCTGGCCGGAGCTGGCAACGGTGCCGGAGGACAATACCCTCGCGCCGATCTTCGTGTGGGGCGCCCCGGGCTCGGGCGTGGAGCGCGTAATCGCCGCCCTGGCCGCCGCCAGCCCGGTGGTCCGCGGCGATCGCTTCGGTGCGACGCCGCCCAATGATGCCTTCCAGAGCTATCACACGCTGCAGGACCTTTCGACCGGCACGCTGACGCCGGAGGCGCTGGTCGCGCGGTGGCGCGAGCAGCTGCCTGCACGCGGGATCAACAGTGGCGCCGTGATCGACTGGCTGCTGTGGTGGGACAACGCATTGTTGTGGGCGCTGCGTCCGCAGCTGCCGGAAGGCCGCCTGATCGTCGCCCTGCGCGATCCGCGCGACATGCTGCTGGAATGGATCGCCTTCGGCGCACCGGCGCCGTTCGCGGTGAACTCGGTGCACGAAGCCGCCGAGTGGCTGGCGCGCTCGCTGGCCCAGATCGCGACGCTGCACGAGCAGGATCTGTACCCGAACGCACTGGTGCGCATCGATGACATCGGGCACGACGCGCAGGCGATGGCCCAGTACCTGGGCAACCTGTTCGGCATGCGCTTCCCGCCGGCGGCGACGCTGGGCCCGGCCCGGATGGCCCCCGGCCATTGGCGCGATTACCGCGATGAGATGGGCCCCGCGTTCGCATTGCTGACCTCGGTCGCGGTGCGCCTGGGCTACCCGGAAGAGTGAGGAGAGACACATGCACCTGAGCAGCGACAGCATCACCAACGGCCAGCCGATTCCCGCCACGTTCGCGGCGGGCAATGCCGAGGGCTTCGCACCCAACCGCAATCCGCAGCTGGCCTGGCACGACGTGCCGGCCGGCACCCGGTCGTTCGCGCTGCTGTGCATCGATCCGGACGTGCCGACCGTGCCGGATACGGTCGGCCGCCAGGATTGCACGGTGCCGCGCGACCAGCCGCGTGCGCACTTCACCCATTGGGCGATGGCCGATATCCCGGCCGACGTGCGCGCGCTGGCCGCCGGCAGCTGCAGCGACGGTTTCACGGTGCGCGGCAAGACCCAGCCGGCGGGCCCGGCGGGCAGCCGCCAGGGATTGAATGATTTCACCGGCTGGTTTGCCGGAAACCCGGACATGGCCGGCCAGTACCTGGGCTATGACGGCCCGTATCCGCCGTTCAACGACGAGCGCGTGCACCGTTATTTCTTCCGCGTGTTCGCGCTGGACGTGGCGCAGCTGGCGCTGCCGACCCCGTTCACCGGGGCGGACGTGCTGCGCGCCATGCACGGGCACGTGCTGGCCGAAGCATCGCTGCATGGCACCTATACGTTGAACCCGGCGTTGGCGTGATTCCCCGGTGGGTGCCGGGAATTGGTCGGCGTTACATCCGGTAGGTAACGACCGTTGGTCGGTACTGCGCTATCGGGAGCCGGCCAGCGGCCGGCACTACATCCGGTAGGTACCGACCGTTGGCCGGTACTGCGCTATCGGGAGCCGGCCAGCGGCCGGCACTACAGAATGGAGAAGGGCGGCCGGTGGCCGCCCTTCTGCTTTCTTATTTCTTCTCGTTCGCGGACTCGACCACCATGTCCAGCACATACGCGTTGGACGAGGCATCGGCCGGCGGGTTGGCGATCTTGTAGCGCTTCACGCGCACCACGTTGCGCACGCCGTCTTCGTGGGTATACCCCTCGATGACATCGTAGAAGTTCTCCCACTCGCCCGGCTCGCCCTCCTTGATGCCGTTGGCGTCGTAGCGGATTTCGCGGGTCTGCAGGCACTGCTTGTCGCGGATCATCGGGTGCGGGCACGGTTTCGTCTGCGCGGCCACTTCCAGGAACACGGTCTCGCCTTCGCCGCCGTAGCGGGTTTCCGCGGTCGGCTCAGGGGTGAACACCAGCACATCGCCCTTGGCGGTACGCAGGGTCAGCTGGCCGGCATCGCCCAGTTCGGTCTTCAGCGCGCCTTCCAGACGGCTGCCGACGGCCTGGTCCAGCGCCATCAGGTTCTTGTCGGTGCAGGCCATCATGGTCGACGCCATCGGCGAGATCGTCAGCGAACCATCGGCCAGCGTGTAGCCGCCGCCCATGCGGTTGCAGGTGTTGCTGATCGCGATGCGGTCACCTTGGAAATCCAGCGTGACCGGCTTGTCGGCGCGCGCGAACAGGGCATCGATGCGCTTGCCGCTGGCATCGGTGGCCGAATCCAGGCGCCAATGGCTGCCCTGCAGGCGCTGCACGTCCAGACGGGCCACGGCGGCCTGGTCGGCGGCGGCGGTCGGCGCCGGGGCGAGGTCATCGCGGCCGGCCGGCGCGGTCGAGGGGTTGCTGCAGGCGGCCATCAGGGCCAGCGGCAGGATCAGCATCAGGGTGCGTTTCATGTACATCTCCTTGGGAACCTGGGGAAAAACGCCGGTGCCACCACAACGGGGTTACGCCGGCGCCGGGCTGTTCAGTTGCCAGCCGGCAACCAGAGCAGCAATGCCGCGCCCAGTGCGATGCGGTAAATCGCGAACGCAGTGAACCGGTGCGACTTGATGTAGCCCAGCAACCACTTCACTACGACGAAGCCGGTGACGACCGCGGCAAGGAAGGCCACGCCGACATCGGTCCAGTTCTCGCTGGCGAGCTTGCCGTCCTTGGCCAGTTCCAGGAAGGCATAGCCGCTGGCGGCGAACATGGTCGGGATACCCACCAGGAACACGAACTCGGTGGCCTTCGCGCGTCGGCTCAGGCCGAACAGCATCGCGATGAAGATCGCCGCCGCCGAACGCGAGGTGCCGGGAAACACGCCCGCCACCACCTGTGCCACACCCACCAGGACCGCGACCTTCCAGGTCACTTCATCGCGTTCGGGCAGGCGCGCGGTGTAGGCCTCCACCAGGATCATCCAGAGGCCGCCGATGATCAGTGCCCAGGCCACCGGGGTGACCGTCTCGGGCAGTTCCCAGCCGGCCAGGCGGACCGGCAGGCCGACCACGGCCGTCACCAGGAACGCGGTGCCGAGCTTGAGCACGTAATCGCGGTTGGCGCGCTCGTGCAGGCCGGTCGCCAGGGCCCACAGCCGCTGCCGGAACACCAGCGTGATCGCCAGGATCGCGCCGGCCTGGATGATGATGTTGAAGAAGTCCGAGCGTGCGCCCAACCAGTGCTGGGCGATCAGCAGGTGGCCGGTGCTGGAGATCGGCAGGAATTCGGTGAGGCCTTCAAGAATGCCCAGAAGGAGGGCGGAGAGCAGGTCGGACATCGGGAGTGCTGGGGCTCGGAATGGGTGAAATCGGGAGGCAGCATAAAACATCCGCGTCCCGCACCAAATGTGTGCATGGTGCAGGGCGTGCACTACTTTGGTGCGGGCGGGCGCCCACCGGGTCGTCGATGAGCCCAGTGAAATCAAGGGTTTGTGAAGTCTGAAAAGTTGGCACGGGGATTGCTCTATCCACTCAGGCAATCACCCATCTGAGGTTTCACCGATGTCCGTGGAAAATGTTGAGAAGCTGATCAAGGACAACCAGATCGAGTTCGTCGACCTGCGTTTCGTCGATATGCGTGGTATCGAGCAGCACGTCACCTTCCCGGTCAGCATCGTGGAGCCGTCGCTGTTCGAAGAAGGCAAGATGTTCGATGGCAGCTCGATCGCCGGCTGGAAGGGCATCAACGAATCGGACATGGTCCTGCTGCCGGACCCGTCCAGTGCCTACATCGACCCGTTCTACGCCGATCCGACCCTGGTCATCAGCTGCGACATCCTCGATCCGGCCACCATGCAGCCGTATGGCCGCTGCCCGCGCGGCATCGCCAAGCGCGCCGAGGCCTACCTGAAGTCCTCCGGCATCGCCGAGCAGGCCTTCTTCGGCCCGGAGCCGGAGTTCTTCATCTTCGATTCGGTCCGCTTCGCCAACGACATGGGCCACACCTTCTTCAAGATCGATTCCGAAGAAGCGGCCTGGAGCACCGGTGACAAGTACGACGGCGCCAACAGCGGCTACCGTCCCGCGGTGAAGGGCGGCTACTTCCCGGTCCCGCCGACCGACTCGCTGCACGACCTGCGCGCGGAAATGTGCAAGACGCTGGAACAGGTCGGCATCGAAGTGGAAGTGCAGCACCACGAAGTGGCCACCGCCGGCCAGTGCGAGATCGGCACCAAGTTCAGCACCCTGGTGCAGAAGGCCGATGAACTGCTGCGCATGAAGCACGTGATCAAGAACGTCGCCCACCGCAACGGCAAGACCGCCACCTTCATGCCTAAGCCGCTGGTCGGCGACAACGGCAGCGGCATGCACGTGCACCAGTCGCTCTCCAAGGGTGGCACCAACCTGTTCTCCGGTGACGGCTACGGCGGCCTGAGCCAGCTGGCGCTGTGGTACATCGGCGGCATCTTCAAGCACGCCAAGGCCATCAACGCCTTCGCCAACTCCGGCACCAACAGCTACAAGCGCCTGGTCCCGGGCTTCGAAGCCCCGGTGATGCTGGCCTACTCGGCCCGCAACCGCTCCGCCTCGTGCCGCATTCCGTGGGTGTCCAACCCGAAGGCGCGCCGCATCGAAATGCGCTTCCCCGATCCGATCCAGTCCGGCTACCTGACCTTCACCGTGCTGATGATGGCCGGCCTGGACGGCATCAAGAACCAGATCGACCCGGGCGCGCCGAGCGACAAGGATCTGTACGACCTGCCGCCGGAAGAAGAGAAGCTGATCCCGCAGGTCTGCTCCTCGCTGGACCAGGCCCTGGAAGCGCTCGACAAGGACCGCGAGTTCCTCAAGGCCGGTGGCGTGATGAGCGACGACTTCATCGACGGCTACATCGCGCTGAAGATGCAGGAAGTCACCAAGTTCCGCGCGGCGACCCACCCGCTCGAGTACCAGATGTACTACGCGAACTGAGCAATGGGTGACGATGACGAAGGATTTCCCTCCCACCCTTCGTCATCGTCGCCACCTTTTGCAACCGGGGCCGGGGCGGCCTGCAACGCGCCCCGCACCGCGGTTCAACGGGACAGTGGTAGATGCGCTGCGGCTGGGGAGCCGTGACGCAGGCAGTACGCACCACCAGGGGCAAGAGAGACCGGACGCGTGTCATGGGCCCTTCCTCCCTCCCGCGTCACCGCTGGCGTCGCCCTCCGGGCGTCGGCAACGGCGTGGCCCATGCAACGTTCGGCGCAACGACCGGCGGCCATGTGCAAGTGGCCGCCGGTTGACCTGACATCGGCCCCACGCGGGCCGGTTCCATCCACCATCGGGATATGCGCATGAAACTGATCTCCGCCATCATCCGGCCGTTCAAGCTCGACGAGGTCCGCGAGGCCCTCTCCGACGCTGGCGTGTCGGGCATCACCGTGACCGAAGTCAAAGGCTTCGGGCGCCAGAAGGGCCACACCGAGTTGTATCGCGGCGCGGAGTACGTCGTGGATTTCCTGCCGAAGATCAAGATCGAGACCGTCGTGACCGACGATCGCCTGGAGGCCGTGGTCGAGGCCATCCAGACCGCGGCCGGCACCGGCAAGATCGGCGACGGCAAGATCTTTGTCACCGCGGTCGAACAGGTCGTCCGCATCCGCACCGGCGAAATCGGCGCTGACGCGCTCTAACCCCACTCGGAGCCCACAATGAAGACCTCTTTGTTCACCGGGTGGCAAGCCCGGTTCCATGCCGTGTGCCTGATGATGCTGCTCAGCGCGCTGGCCGTTGGTGCCTTCTCCAGCAGTGCGCATGCCCAGGCCCAGGTCACCCCCGTGCCGTCGGAAACGGTCGCGGTCGAGCCGCTGCCGGCCACGCCGGAGGCCACGGCTGCCCCGGTCGCCGAAGCCGCCGCTGCACCCACCTTCGACCACGGCGACGTGGCCTGGATGCTCACCTCCACCCTGCTGGTGCTGTTGATGGTGGTGCCGGGCCTGGCGCTGTTCTATGGCGGTCTGGTGCGCTCCAAGAACGTGCTCTCCATCCTCAGCCAGATTCTGGTGGTGTTCTCGCTGGTGCTGATGCTGTGGGTGGCCTACGGCTACAGCGCGGTGTTCAGTGAAGGCAACGCGTTCTTCGGCTCGTTCACCCAGTTCGCCTTCCTCAAGGGCTTCGGGCCGGATACCGTCGGCAACACGCCGATCGCCGGCCTGCCGGACTATCTGTTCGTCGCCTTCCAGTCCACCTTCGCCGGCATCACCACCGCACTGATCGTCGGTGCCTTTGCCGAGCGCATCAAGTTCAAGGCGGTGCTGCTGTTCTCGGCCCTGTGGTTCACCCTGAGCTACATCCCGATGGCGCACATCGTGTGGGGCGGCGGTTACCTGGCCGAGCTCGGCGCGATCGATTTCGCCGGTGGCACCGTGGTCCACATCAATGCCGGCGTGGCCGGCCTGGTGGGCGCGTACTTCGTCGGCAAGCGCATCGGCTACGGCCAGACCGCACTGAAGCCGCACAACGTGCCGTTCACCTATATCGGCGCGATGCTGCTGTGGGTGGGCTGGTTCGGCTTCAACGCCGGCTCGGCCGCCGCCGCCGACACCGTCGCCTCGCTGGCCTTCATCAACACCATCCTCGCCACGGCCGCCGCGGTGCTGGGCTGGACCCTGGTCGAAGCGGTCAGCAAGGGCAAGCCGTCCGCGCTGGGCGCTGCTTCCGGCGCCGTGGCCGGCCTGGTCGGCATCACCCCGGCCTGCGGCACCGTGGGCCCGCTGGGCGCGATCGTGATCGGCCTGGTCGCCGGCGTGGTCTGCGTCTGGGGCGTCACCGGCCTCAAGCGCCTGCTCAAGGTCGATGACACCGCCGACGTCTTCGGTGTGCACGGCATCGGCGGCATCGTCGGTGCGCTGCTCACCGGTGTGTTCAGCGCGCAATCGCTGGGCGGCACCAAGGCCGACCTGGACATCGGCCACCAGGTCTGGGTGCAGCTGGTCAGCGTCGGCTTCACCATCGTCTGGTGCGCCGTGGCCACCGTGCTGATCCTGCTGGTGGTGCGCATGGTGTTCGGCCTGCGCGTCACCGAAGAAGCAGAGCGCACCGGCCTGGATGTCACCTCGCACGGCGAGTCGGCCTACGAGGCCTGAGCCGCGCGATACCGCATTAGAAACGAGAGAGAGATGCTTCACCTTCGCCGGCGGCCTTCGGGTCGCCGGCTTTTTTATCGGGCTGCTTTCAACGACGTCCGCGCACACTGCCGATTCACGCCGCGTCCGGCAACCGCGCGCCAGATCACGCACAATGCGGTCATGCGCCAGATCCGCTTCCTGCTTCCGCTGCTCGCCTGCCTGCTGTTCGCTGCCTGCGCCAGTACCGGGGTCCGCAGTCCGCTCGCCACCTGGGTGCCGTCGCCGAACCACAACGCGCGCGCGCCAGTGGTGATCGTGCTGCACCACACCGATCAGCACTCCGTGCAGGAGAGCCTGGACACGCTGCGCAGCGCCAACAGCGGCGGCAAGGTCAGCTCCCACTATCTGGTCGGGGCCGATGGCCACCTCTACCAGCTGGTCGGCGATGACCGCCGCGCGTGGCATGCCGGTCCCGGGCGCTGGGGCACGATCACCGATCTCAACTCGGCCTCGATCGGCATCGAGATCGACAACGACGGCGATACGCCGTTCGCGCCGGCGCAGATCGCCGCCCTGATCCGCCTGCTGGAGGACCTGTGCACGCGCCTGCGCATCCCACCCAGCCAGATCATCGCGCATGCCGACCTGGCGCCGTCGCGCAAGCAGGATCCCAGTCGTTTCTTCCCGTGGCAGACCCTGGCCGAAGCCGGCTTCGGCGTATGGCCGCGCGCAGCCGATGGCCCGGCCCCGCCCGGCTTCGATGCCTGGCTGGCGCTGCAGGCGTTCGGCTATCCGATGGACGACCGGGCTGCCGCGGTCGGTGCCTTCCATCGCCGCTTCCGCGGCCGTGACGATCTCCCCGCAGATCTCGATGCCGAAGACGCCCGCATCCTGCACTCGCTGCTGCTGCAACAGGAACGCCGCCCATGAAGTTCACGCCCCTCCGCCCCGCTCTCAAGCACACCGCGCTGTTGGGCGTGGGGTTGGCGCTGTTGAGTGCCTGCGCGGTCGCGCCGCAGCGCCCCGCATCACAAGCGGCTGTGCAAACCAGCACTTACGCGAAGGCAAATTGGAACGCATTGCCTGCCGTCGCAGACGCCGATCTGCAGGCTGGCTTCGCGGCCTGGCGCAGTGCCTGCCCGCGCCTGAAGACGGAGGCCAACTGGGCATCCACCTGCGCCGCAGCGGCCAATGTCGCCACCACGCCGGCCGCCATCCGCCAGTTCCTGCAGGCGAATCTCGACGTCTATGCCCTGCGCGCCGGTGGCAGCCGGTCGGACGGATTGATCACCGGCTACTACGAGCCGATCTATGCCGGCAGCGTCACCCGTACCGCCAAGGCATCGGTGCCGGTGTACGGCGTGCCGGGCGACATGGTCAGCGTCCAGCTCGACAGCCTCTACCCCGAACTCAAGGGCAAGCGCCTGCGCGGCCGCGTCGAGGGGCGCGTGCTCAAGCCGTATGACGATGCCGCGCAGATCGCCGCGAACGGCGTCAAAGCACCGGTGCTGGCCTGGCTCACCAGCCCGATGGACCTGCAGTTCCTGCAGATCCAGGGCTCGGGACGCGTGCAGCTGGCCGACGGCCGCCAGCTTCGGGTCGCCTACGCCGACCAGAACGGTCATCCCTATCGCCCGATCGGCCGCTGGCTGGTGGAGCAGGGCGAGCTGAAGCAGGCCGACGTGAGCATGGCCGCCATCCGCGCCTGGGCCGATGCCCATCCCGCACGCGTGCCCGAGCTGCTGGCCAGCAACCCGAGCTATGTGTTCTTCACCCGCGGCCCCGACAGTGACGACGGCCCGCGCGGCTCGTTGAACGTGCCGCTGACCGCCGGCTACAGCGTCGCCGTCGACCGCAACGTGGTGCCGCTGGGCAGCCTGCTGTGGCTGTCCACCACGCGCCCGGACGGCACTGCGCTGGTGCGCCCGGTCGCCGCGCAGGATACCGGCGGTGCCATCACCGGCGAGGTCCGCGCGGACCTGTTCTGGGGCACTGGCGATGCTGCCGGCGAGCTGGCCGGGCACATGAAGCAGAAGGGCACGATCTGGATGTTGTGGCCGAAGGGCGTGGCGTTGCCGAAGGCGCCGGTCACGGCGAACTGACGACGCGCGGATCTGGTGGAGGCGGGTATACGTGCGGTTGTTGCAGCGCCCGGGAGGACTCATGAAAGTCAAACGCATCATCGCCAACATCGCCGCGTCCGATCCGGCCGCCGCGGACAGTTTCTATCGGGACATCCTCGGCCTGGAGCTGGTCATGGATCACGGCTGGATCCGCACCTATGCGGGATCCGCGGATATGACTGTCCAGGTGAGTGTGGCGTCCGAAGGCGGCTCCGGTACCGTCGTGCCTGATCTCTCCATCGAGGTCGACGATCTGGACGAAGTGCTTCGTCGGGTGCACGCGGCCAACCTCCCCATCGCCTATGGCCCAGCCAGCGAACCGTGGGGCGTGCGTCGGTTCTACCTTCGCGATCCGTTGGGCCGGCTGGTCAACATCCTGCAGCATGCGTGAGCGAGGCAGGAAACCGGGATCAACAGGCCTGCCGTTTTGCACTACATTGGTGCAATGACCACCGCGCTACCGCCCCCCGCCCTCGACGCCCTCGGCACCCCGGTCGCCTGGGCCGATGCCAGCGGCCGCCTGGTGGGCTGCAATCCCGCCTTCGCGCGCTGGCTGGGGGTGAGCGTGCGGCGCCTGCTGGGCCAGCCGCTGGCCTCGCTGGAGGCACAGGGCGACGCGTTGGCCCACTTCCTGGCCCGTGACGAGCGCGACACCCTGCGACTGCACCGGCTGGCCCTGGCGCTGCCGGGCGATGCGCCACGCTTTGCCGAAGGGTGGCTGAGCCGCTGGGACGAGGGTGGCTGGCTGCTGGAGGCGCATCCGGTCGACGAATTCCCGGGGCTGGATCCCACCCAGGCGCTGCCCAGCGCGCTCAGTGCCGCGCTCAAGGGCCTGGCGCACGAGCTGCGCAATCCGCTGGCCGGGTTGAAGGGCGCAGCCCAGCTGCTGGCACGCCGCAACGCGCAGCGTGATCCGGATGAGCGTGAACTGATCGAGCTGATCGGCTCGGAGATCGAACGTCTCAACGGCCTGCTCGAGCAGCTGCTGTCACCGGCACCGGCCGCGCCGCATGCACCACTCAACATCCATGCCTCGCTGGAGCGCGTGCTGCGCCTGGCCGAGAGCGAGGGTGGCTGGGCCGTCCGGATGCAGCGCGATTACGACCCCAGCATTCCCGAGTTCGATGGCGACGCCGACCGCCTCACCCAGGCGGTGTGGAACCTGGTCCGCAATGCGATCCAGGCCGGTGCCGGCACGGTCACCCTGCGCACGCGGGTGGAGCACGGCGTACGCATCACCGATCAGCTGCACCCGCTGGCGCTGCGGCTGGAAATCGCCGATGACGGCCGTGGCGTGCCCGAAGACCTGGCCGAGCATCTGTTCCTGCCGCTGGTCAGTGGTCGCGCCGAGGGCACCGGGCTGGGCTTGGCACTGGCCCAGCAGGTGGCGCGCGAGCACCGCGGCACCCTGACCTACCGCTCGCGCCCGGGCCACACTGTATTCACCGTGCTCCTGCCGATCGGGCAGGGCACCCCCGCCGAGGACACCGCCGCCCATGGCTGACCAGGTCGATACCACCGCCCAGCGCGTCTGGGTGGTCGACGATGACCGCGCGGTGCGCTTCGTGCTGTGCACCGCGCTGCGCGAGGCCGGCTACCGTGTCGAAGGCTTCGACGGCGCTGCCGCGGCGCTGGCGATGCTCGCCGATCAGCCGCCACCGGACCTGCTGTTCACCGATGTGCGCATGCCCGGCGATGATGGGCTGGTGCTGCTGGACAAGCTCAAGACGGCGCATCCACAGCTGCCGGTGATCGTGATGTCGGCCTACACCGACGTGGCCAGCACGGCCGGTGCCTTCCGCGGCGGTGCGCAGGAGTTCCTGTCCAAGCCCTTCGATCTGGACGATGCGGTCGCCCTGGCGCAGCGCGTGCTGCCGGCCCCGGATGTGCCCCTGGCCGAGCCGAGCGAGACCGCCAGCGCCACGCCGCCGGACCAGCGCCCGCAGCTGGTCGGCGATACGCCGGCGATGCGTGCGCTGTTCCGGGCGATCGGGCGCTTGGCGCAGGCGCCGCTGTCGGTGCTGATCAATGGCGAGACCGGCACCGGCAAGGAGCTGGTCGCGCATGCACTGCACCACGAATCGCCGCGCGTGCAGGGGCCGTTCGTCGCACTCAATACCGCGGCCATTCCGTCCGAACTGCTGGAAAGCGAACTGTTCGGCCACGAAGCCGGCGCATTCACCGGGGCGCAGCGCCGCCACATCGGCCGCTTCGAGCAGGCCAATGGCGGCACGCTGTTCCTCGATGAAATCGGCGACATGCCGTTACCGCTGCAGACGCGCCTGCTGCGCGTGCTGGCCGAGGGTGAGTTCTTCCGTGTCGGCGGACGCGAGCTGATCCGCGTCGATGTGCGCGTGATCGCCGCGACCCACCAGGACCTGGAAAGCCTGGTCGCGCAGGGGCGCTTCCGCGCTGACTTGCTGCATCGGCTGGATGTCGTTCGGCTGCGGCTGCCGCCACTGCGCGAGCGTCGCGACGATATCGCCCAGCTCGCCGAGACCTTCCTTGCGGCTGCCTCACACAAACTGGACACGTCCCCCAAGCGGCTGACCGCGGCGGCGCTGCAGGCACTGCGCGAACACGATTGGCCGGGCAACGTGCGTGAGCTGGAGAATGTGTGCTGGCGCATGGCCGCGCTCGCAGCGGCCGACAGCATCGGTGTGGCCGACGTCGACAGCGCGCTGCATCGGGGCGCGGGTGCGCCGCGCTCGCGCAGCGCCGGCGATCCGGGCCAGTGGGAAACGCTGCTGTCGGCGTGGGCGCGCCAGCGGCTGGCCGAAGGCGCCGAAGGCCTACACGCACAGGTGCGTGAGCGCGTGGACCACGCACTGCTCGAGGCCGCGCTGCAGATCACCCATGGTCGCCGTGCCGAGGCCGCCGCGCGGCTGGGCATGGGCCGCAACACCCTCACCCGCAAGCTCGGCGCCGGGCGCCGCCGCGGCGGATGAACCGCATGTCCACACCGCGTGTGCGCCGTGTCCCGGCCACTTTCATGGCCTGTGGACGAGCGCACCGTTAGTTTGCAACCAAGGAGTCTTCCCATGCGCAGTTCCCCTGTCGTCCTCGCTGCGGTGATCGCGGTCGGCCTCGCCGCCTGCGGCAGCACGCCGCCGCCGCGCCCCGTGGCACCCGTCGTGCCGGTGGTCAGCACCGCGCAGATGGCCGAAGCCAATCTGTCGCCGGCCTCGGCCAGCCTGGTCAGCGGGCGCCTTGCGCTGGTCCCGGACACGCGCGGCGTGCATATCACCGGCGTCATCGGCGGCCTGCAGCCACTGCAGGTGGCCGGGTTCCATGTGCATGAGCGCGGCGACTGCAGTGCGGTCGATGCGAGCAGCGCCGGTGCGCATTTCAATCCGTCCGGCCAGCCGCACGGCCGCAACAGTGCCGGTGCGCATCACGCCGGTGACATGGACAACCTGCGTGCCGACGCGCAGGGTCGCGTCAACGTCGACATCCGCCTGCCAGCGGTTACTCTTGGCGGCGGCGCAGCCACCGATATCGCCGGACGTGCACTGATCGTGCATGCCAACGCCGACGATTACCGCAGCCAACCCGCCGGCAACGCCGGCGCCAGAATCGCCTGCGGCGTCATCCGGGTCGTGCGCTGATCGCGCAGTCCCCCGACGTCGCTTCTTCCAACGCTACCCGCAAGGAGATCCACATGCGCCTGATCCATACCTCGTTGTTCGCTGCCATCGCCGCGCTCGGCCTGACCGCCTGCAACAAGCCGGCCGACACGACCCCGGAAGCCACCCCGGCCGCTGAAGCCACCGCGGCCCAGCCGACGGCCGAAGCGACCCCGGAAGCCCCGCCGGCAATGACCAGCGAAGCCCATGCCAACCACACCGCCAGCGCCGATCTCGCCGCCACCCAGGGCAACGACGTCAAGGGCAACGTGACCTTCAGCATCGTCGACGGCAAGGTCCACGTGAAGGGCCAGGTCAGCGGCCTGAAGCCCAACAGCGAGCATGGCTTCCACATCCATGAGAAGGGCGACTGCAGCGCGCCGGACGGCGCCAGCGCCGGCGGCCACTTCAACCCGGGCAAGGAAGACCACGGCAGCGTTGCCACCGCACCGCACCACGGCGGTGACATGCCCAACATCAAGGCCGACGCCCAGGGCAATGCCGTGGTCGACGCTCCGGTCTCGACCAACGTCAACATCGGCAAGGGCGATGACTTCGACATCATCGGCCGCGGGCTGATCGTCCACGCCGACGCGGACGACTACAAGACCCAGCCGACCGGCAACGCCGGCGCGCGCCTGGCCTGCGCGGTCATCAAAGCGGCCCCGTAATCCGGGCCGTGGTTGACGAAAAAACGCCGGCATTCGCCGGCGTTTTTTTTTAAATAACGGGGACGGAGGTAGTTAAGCCGCCGGCTTAACTACCTCCGTCCCTATTAACGCGCCAGCAGCGCGCGCGCGTCCTGCCCGGCTTCGCAATGCACGAACAGCACCGGCAGTCCGTGGGCTTCCAGCACGGCGGCCATCTGCCGCTGGCGGATCAGGTACTGGTCGTAGATGGCCTGCAGGCGATCGCAGTCACCGGTGCCGTGGTTGTAGTACGCACACCAGCCGGCAGGGTCGAATAGCGCCATACGTACTTCGCCGTCAGCGTATCGAAGAAGCGGCTCCGGCGCGGCATCCAGCCACTCTTCCACGTGCGGTGCCATCAGCGCGGTTTCGATCAGCGGCCACAGGATCGCCAGGCCCTGGTTGTCGTACTGCATCGACATCATCGCGGCGAGATCGTTCACCGTGAAATAGCGCGCATGCTCGATCTGTGCGCCGAACGCGTTCTGCGCCTGCAGGGCGGTATCGGGCTGCGCCATGCCTTGGGCCAGCAGCACTTCTTCCAGTGCTTCGGCCACGGCCTGGGTCTGGGCGACTTCGGTGCCGGTCAGCAGGAACGGCACCACCCGCAGCCCGCCACCGGTGAGGGTGGCATCGGCCTGGAACGGCAGCGGCACATCGCCGTCGGCGCCGGCACCGAACGCCAGCACGCGCGGACCCTGGCTGCGGCCCGGGGCACGCATCTGCAGCTCTTCCAGGCGCCGGTGTACCGGCCAGCCCGGACGCAGCACTTCGGCCGGATCGAAATGGGCGCCGGCGAACACGAAGTCCAGCCCGCTGACGCCGGGCACCAGCTTGGCCAGATCGCGGCCGACACGTTCGGCCAGTTCACCAGCCTGTTCAGAGGACAGCGCGGCATGGCGCGGGGCGTCGCCGCCGGCCAGTTCCAATGCCAGTACGCCAATGGCATTCATGCCGTGGTCGGGTTTGCTCATGGTTTCACGGTTGGCCCATCACAGGGCGGCAGCTACACTTGGCCCCATTATGCCTGCTCCTTCGTGCAGGCCATGTTGCAGACACCCCTCCCATGCCAGGTATCTCCATGCCCAACGCCCGTCCCGTCGCCATCCTCGGCGGCGTCCGCATCCCGTTCTGTCGCCAGAACACGGCTTATTCGGACGTCGGCAACCTCGGTATGTCGGTACGCACGCTCGGGGCGCTGGTGGAGCGCTTCGGCCTGCACGGCCAGCAGCTGGGCGAAGTGGCGATGGGCGCGGTGATCAAGCACTCCAGCGACTGGAACCTGGGCCGCGAAGCGACGCTGTCCTCGGGCCTGTCCCCGCTGACCCCGGGCATCACCATGCAGCGTGCCTGCGGCACCTCGCTGGACACCATCATCGCGGTGGCCAACAAGATCGCGCTGGGCCAGATCGACTCGGGCATCGGCGGCGGCTCGGATACCACGTCCGACGTGCCGATCGTCTACGGCAAGAAGCTGCGCGCACGCCTGCTGGCCGCCAACCGCGCCAAGAGCACCGGCGACAAGCTCAAGGCGCTGACTCGGGGTTTCAAGCTGAGCGAACTCAAGCCGGAATTCCCGGGCGTGGCCGAGCCGCGCACCGGCAAGAGCATGGGGGATCACTGCGAGGACATGGCCAAGGAGTGGAACATCTCCCGCGATTCGCAGGACGAGTGGGCGGTGTCCTCGCACAAGAAGCTCGCCGCTGCTTACGAGCGCGGGTTCTTCAACGACCTGATCGCCCCGTTCCGCGGCGTGGAGCGCGACAACATCCTGCGTGCCGATACCTCGCTGGAAAAGCTGGCCACGCTGAAGCCGGCGTTCGACAAGGTTTCCGGCCGCGGCACGCTGACCGCGGCCAACTCGACCTCGCTCACCGATGGTGCCTCGGCGGTGCTGCTGGCCAGCGAAGACTGGGCACGCGCGCACGGCCACGAACCACTGGCGTATCTGCGTGATTCGCAGGTGGCTGCGGTTGATTTCGTGCACGGCGAAGGCCTGCTGATGGCGCCGACGATCGCCGTGCCGGAGATGCTCAAGCGCAACGGCCTGACCCTGCAGGATTTCGACATCTACGAAATCCACGAAGCGTTCGCCGCCCAGGTGCTGTGCACGCTGCGCGCGTGGGAAAGCGAAGACTATTGCCGCAACCGCCTCGGCCTGGATGCGCCGCTGGGCAGGATCGACCCGGCCAAGATCAACCCGCTGGGTTCGTCGCTGGCCACCGGCCACCCGTTCGCCGCCACCGGTGCCCGCGTGATCGCCACGGCGGCCAAGCAGCTGGCCGAGCGCGGCGGTGGCCGCGCGCTGGTCTCGATCTGCACCGCCGGCGGCATGGGCGTGGTGGCGATCGTCGAGCGCTGATCGCCGACGCAGGAAATGAAGAAGGCCGCCCAAGGGCGGCCTTCTTCGTTTCCGGGTAGATCCACGCCATGCGTGGATGTCCCAGATCCCGCGCCGCCTGTTACGGCAGGCGCGGATTGCCGAACTCGTCGCGTTCCACGTGCAGGCGATCTTCTTCGACGTGCATGCGACCCGGCTCCCCGTGCAGGCGATCCTGCAGCGGCGCCGGTTCGCCCATCAGCGACTGCTCTTCGATGGTGGCGCGCTCGGGCACGATCGGGTCCAGTGGGGTCGCGGTCGAGGCACGGGCCAGCGCCACGCTGTCATCGCCGCGCTGCTGGCGCAGGGCATTGGCGAAGCACTGCGAGGCCAGCGCGGTCTCGCCACGGTCGAGGAACACTTCGCCCAACGCTTCCCATGCGGCCGGGCCGGCACCGGCGGCGATCGCGCGATGCAGGTAATCCTCGGCCAGCGTGTGCTGACGCTGACGGGCGGCGATGCGACCCAGCGCCAGCAGCAATGCCGGGCTGGAAGGCTGCGTGGTCAACCAGCGCTGCAGGTTGGCCTGGCGGGTGGCCAGTTTCTCTACCGGCATCTGGCCGTAGAGGGTCACCACCGATTCGTCCCAGCGCGTGTCCAGTGCCTGTTCGAGGTTGAGCAGGGCCGGTTCGTCCCAGTCCAGGGCCACTGCGCGCAGCGCATAGGCGGAGACGACATCGGGATCGCTGCGCAATGCCTTCGGCGTGGCTTCCCACTGGGCGGCCAGCGCGTTGACGTCACCGGCTTCGAGCAGCGACTGCGCGGCCAGGCGGATTTCCAGTTCGGCCACGGCGGCATCGGGCAGCACTTTCTGCTTGCGCAGCGCGCCCAGCTGGCCATACGCCTCGTGCGCGCGATCGGCACGGGCCAGTGCTTCGGTCCGCAGCCACAGGCCGCGCGGCGGCAGCGGCTGGATCGCGGCCACGTCGAGCACGTTGATCGCATCGACCGGGCGTTCCTGGGCCAGCAGGCGTTCGGCCAGCAGCAGGGCATGGCTGGTGGCATCTTCGGTGGCCAGGCGCTGCAGGTACTGATTGACCGCAGCATCGTCATCGCGCGCCTGCGCACTGCGCACCGCGGTCACCATGGCGACCGCGCTCACTTCCTTGTCTTCAGCAGCACTGGTCAGCAGCTTTTCCGCACGCTGCCAGTGGCCATGTTCGTGCGCCTGCAGGCCTTCGGTCAGGCGGGCGCGGCCCTGCTTGCGGCGGTAGCGGCCCCACGCGCGGAACGGCGAGGCTAGCAGGCTCCACAGCAGCCACAGCACCAGCAGCCCGACCAGCACCATCAGGGCGACCTGCGGCACGGTGGAGCGGTAGTCGGTACCGCCGTAGCGGTAGATCACTTCACCGAACTGGCGCAGCTGCTCGGTGCCGAGCCACTGCGAGGCGATCACGCCCAGGGCCACGGCCAGCAGCAGGACCACTAGAGATTGAAACGGCTTCATCGATTAACTCCCAGTACGCATCGTGCGCAGTTGCTGCAGGGTGCTGCCCAGTTCGGGCAACGATGGACGCAGCTCACGGGCGCGTAGTTGGTGCAGTTCAGCACGACGCTCGCGCAGAGCAGGTGAATCCGGCCACAGCCGCGGCAGCCACAGCGCCACCCGGTCCAGCGCCTGGACGTAGCCGGCCTGGTCGCCGCGCTCCACGGCGGCGCGTGCCAGGGTCAGCTCCAGCTGCAGCGAATCCCAGGCGGCCACACGCTCGGCCTCGGTCAACGGGCCCTGCAGGCGGGTGGGGGTGATGGTCACGAACGGGGCGAGCACCTGGTGCCACCACGGCGTCACCGCGGTGGCGTCGACCGCTGCGTCGATCTGCTCGGGCAGCCCGGTCAGCGCAGCGGCAAACTGCGCCAGCGCGGCCTGCGCCTGGGCACGCGCGCCGGGGCCGAGGGCATCCACCGCGTTGCGCTCCTGCATCAGCGCCTGCCGCAGGTTCAGATATTCATTGCCCTGTACATCGTCCAGCGAGGTGGCCGCCAACGCGTACAAGCGCTTGGCCCCCTCGACGTCATCGGCATAGGCCAGCCGCTGCCCGGCCTGGCTCAGCAGCAACTCGGCCTCTTCCAGCTGCAGCGCCTGGGCGCCGTGGCGGGTGCTGTCGGCGAGCTTGGCCAGGTTCTCTTCGAGCAGGGCGTTGCGTTGGCTCAGGCCCAACATTTCATCGCGCAGCACGCGGTTGGTCGCAGCGGCATCCTGCACGCGCTGGGACGTCGAACGCTGGTCGCGGCGCAGTGCCTCGACGCTGTCCAGCAGGCCCTGCACCTGCCGCTGGGCGTTCTCCAGCCGCAACTGCTCCTGGGCTTGCCGCGCCTGCCACTGCGTCCAGCCCCATGCACCAGCCCCGACCAATACGGCCAGCGCCGCGATCGGTACGATCCAGCGCAAGGGGCGGCTCGAAGAGGAGGGCGAAACCGGGTCGTTCATACGGGCATCCTTGTCGCGCGCGCCGGGCAGTCCGCTGGCTGGCGAGCGACGTGGCGCACAGCATCGCCCGTCGCCCGAGCCCCCTGCAAGACCGCCCCGCCTCCCTGTTCAGGAAGATGCGGGCGGGATGAGCGCGGCGTGTGCAGCGGCGACCAGCTGCGCCGGCAACGGCCCGGCCGCGACATGGACCTGTCCGAAGCCGGCGGCCCGTGCCTGTACCGCCAGCCGCTCGCTGGCGGCCACCACGGTGGCGGCGCGCAGGGGCGCCTGCAGATCGTCGGGCAGCTGCGCCAGCAGCAGCGCCAGCGCCTCTCCGCTGCTCACCGCCAATGCCCAGGGAGCAACCGCGTGCCGCAGCCGCTGCAGCGTGCGCGGCGCGAAGGGCAACGGCCGGCGCGCATACACGTTGGCGCGCAGCAGCTGCGCGCCGCGCTGCTGCAGGGTGTCGGCGATGACACCGCGCCCGCCAGGTGCGGTCACCAGCCCGGCACGCAGGCCGCGCAGGTCCGCCAGGGCGGGCAGCGCCAACAGGCCTTCGCTGTCCATCCGTGCCGGCGCGGCGATGTCCAGTGCCCCCTGCCGGTGCAGTGCCGCCGCAGTGCCGGCGCCGACCGCAAGCCACTGCCCCGGGTGGGGCGCGGCGAGGTCCACCAGTCGCGCGGCGGCATGCACGGCGGCCGGACTGCTGAAGACGACCCGCTCGGCCGCCAGCGCAGCGGCGAGGTCGACGCAGGTGGCCGCATCCCTGCGTGCCTGCAGCGCCCACGGCGACAGCGCTATGACGGTTGCGCCGGTGCCCTTGGCCGCGCGCCGCAGCGGCGCATGCTGACCACGCGGGCGCAGCGAGATCAGGGTCCAGCGCGCGACTTTCGTTTCGGTGTTCATTGCGGGCATTATGCGAGCCCTTCGATGTGACGTGACCAGCCAGATGTCCGCAACCGATTCCCTGCCGGCGCAGCTGTCCGCGCTGCAGCATGTCCTGGATACCATGCCGCCGGTGGCGGCCATGCAGATCCGTGTCCACGACTATCGCGACGGCGTCCTGCACATCCATGCCCCGCTGGCCGCCAACGTCAACGACAAGGGCAACGCCTTCGGCGGCAGCCTGGCCTCGGCCCTGACCCTGTCCGGCTGGGCCCTGGTGACGCTGCGGCTGCGCCTGGCCGGGTTCGATGCGGATGTCTACGTGGCCGACAGCCACATCCGCTACCTCGCGCCGGTGTACGGCGATCTGCATGCGCAGGCCCAGGCCGATGCGGAAACCGACTGGGACAGCTTCCTGGCCACCTTCGCCCAACGCGGCAAGGCGCGCATCAGCCTCACCGCCCGCCAGCCGGGCGAGGGCGACAAGGCGGCCGCTGAACTGAGCGGCCGTTTCGTGGCCTTCGCCAGGCGGTAGGATGGGCGCCTTGCCTAGTGGGGAATTCGCATGCGCCGTACGCTTCAGATCCTGCTGATCGCCCTGTTCGCGCTGACCAGCGTGACCGCGCTGGCCGCCGAGCAGAAGACCACCAGGAAACAGCGCAAGGCGCTGGAGGAAACCCAGGTCAAGTACGACGCCACGATGCGCTGGGGCACCGTCGAGGATGCCTTGCCGTACCTGGATCCGGAATACGCCAAGGCCCACCCGATGACCGATCTGGAGCTGCGCCGCTTCGAGCAGGTCAAAATCTCCAGCTATCGCGCCAGCGACAACGTGCCCATGCCCGACGGTCGGGTCGGGCGCACGGCCGAGGTGCGGGTGATCAACAACAACACCCAGTCCGAGCGGACGGTGCGGGTGCGGGAGATCTGGCGCTGGGACGCCGAGGACAAGCGCTGGCTCCAGGCCAACGGCCTGCCGGACCTCTGGCAGGACCGCTGAGGCCCGCCCGCACGGGGCTGGACGCCGATTCGCCCGCATGTGCGACAATCGGCGCCCGCTTATCGACCCGTGATCTTAGTGAATTACGAAGAGTTGCTGGCCTTTGCCGGCCGAAACCCGATGTTGTCGATGGCCCTGGTCGGCCTGACCGTGGCCATCATCGTGACCGAAGTCCGCCGCCTGTTCCGTGGCTTCAAGTCGCTCAAGCCGGCTGAACTGACCCAGCTGATGAATGCCGGTGGCGCCATCGTGGTCGACCTGTCCTCGAGCAGCGATTTCGAGAAGGGCCACATCGCCGGCAGCCGCAACGTGCAGCCGGCCCAGTTCGGCCCGGAGCACAAGCTGGTGGCCAAGGCGCAGCAGAGCCCGGTGGTGCTGGTCTGCCGCAGCGGCAATGCCTCCGAGACCGCGGCCAAGGCACTCAAGAAGGCCGGTTTCACCCAGGTCAGCGTGCTCGACGGTGGCATCCCCGCCTGGCAGCAGGCCGAGCTGCCGCTGGTCAAGGGCCGCAACTGATTCCCCTCGGATTCCAGCGCACGCCTTGTGCGCGGCGCACAGCGCCCCCATCGCAGGGCATGTAACAATCCGTTTTTACAGCATTCATTTTTGGAGCAACAGGAAATGTCCGAAGAGAACACCAACGGCGCCGTCGCGCCGGTCGACGCCGCTACCGGTCCCTCGTTCACCGTCGAGAAGATCTACGTCAAGGACGTTTCGTTCGAATCGCCGAACGCTCCGGCCGTCTTCAATGACGCCGTGCAGCCGGAACTGCAGCTCAACCTGAACCAGCGCGTGCAGCGCCTGGGCGAGAGCGCCTTCGAAGTCGTGCTGGCCGTGACCCTGACCTGCAAGGCCGGCGAGAAGACCGCCTATGTGGCCGAAGTGCAGCAGGCCGGCGTGTTCGGCCTGGTCGGCCTGGACCCGCAGTCGATCGACGTGCTGCTCGGCACCCAGTGCCCGAACATCCTGTTCCCGTACGTGCGTTCGCTGGTGAGCGAGCTGATCCAGGCCGGCGGCTTCCCGCCGTTCTTCCTGCAGCCGATCAACTTCGAAGGCCTGTACGCCGAAACCCTGCGCCAGCGCCAGGAACAGGGCGAGACCTCGCTCGCCGATTCCGAGCCGGCCGGCAACGCCTGATCGGCGCTGCAGTCGTACGGATGAGCAACCACGCAGACAAAATCGCGGTTCTCGGCGCCGGCTCCTGGGGCACCGCCCTGGCGAGCCTGCTCGCGCGGCACGGTCACCCGACCGTGCTGTGGGGGCGCGATGCGGCGATGGTCGAGGCCATCGACCAGCGCCACGAGAACACCCGTTATCTGCCGGGCATTCCGTTGCCCGAGTCGCTGCGCGCGACCACCGACCTCGCCGCTGCCGTCAAGGACGCCGCCTGGGTCCTGGTGGTGGTGCCGTCGCATGCTTTCGGTGAAACCGTGCGTGCGCTGGCACCGCTGCGGCCGGCCGATGCCGGCGTGGCGTGGGCGACCAAGGGCTTCGAACCCGGCTCCGGTCGGTTCCTGCACGAAGTAGCACGTGAGGTCCTCGGGCCGGACGTGCCGCTGGCGGTGGTGACCGGCCCGTCGTTCGCCAAGGAAGTTACCCAGGGCCTGCCGACCGCGATCACCGTGCACGGTGACGCGCCGGACTTCGCCCAGCAGGTGGCCGATGCGATGCACGGCCCGGCGTTCCGCGCCTACACCGGCGATGACATGGTCGGTGCCGAGCTCGGCGGTGCGATGAAGAACGTACTGGCGGTAGCCACCGGCGTCGCCGACGGCATGCAGCTGGGCCTCAACGCCCGCGCCGGCCTGATCACGCGTGGGCTCAATGAAATGCTGCGGCTGGCCGCCGCGATCGGCGCCAAGCCGGAAACCCTGATGGGGTTGGCCGGCCTGGGCGATCTGGTGCTGACCTGCACCGGCGATCTCTCGCGCAACCGTCGGCTGGGTCTGGCCCTGGGCCGCGGGCAATCGTTGAACGATGCCGTGCGCGAGATCGGCCAGGTGGTGGAATCGGTGCAGACCGCCGATGAAGTGATGCGCCAGGCGCGGCGTCACGGCATCGACCTGCCCATCTCCGACCGGGTGCGCGCCGTGCTGCACGGTGAGCAGACCCCGGAAGAAGGATTGCGTGCGCTGTTGGCACGCGAACAGAAGCCGGAGTATCCGGACACGCTGTTCAAGTGACGCATGAAAAACCCCGGCAAGCGCCGGGGTTTTTTTTCAGCGCCAGAACGAAAAAACCCGGCACATGGCCGGGTTGTTTCGTGGCGTACCGACGAGGGTGTCGCCAGGTGCTGCATAAAAGAAGCCCGGCGTGAGCCGGGCTTCATGGCGCAGGGGAGAGAGACCGCGCCATCCAACAACGTACCGCGGTGTTGCGTATCGCGTATTACCAGGTGAAGCGCGGACCGACGAACCATTCCTTGTCGCCGCCCTTGGCCAGCTTCACTTCGCCGGCCAGGCCCCAGTTCTGGTTGAGCTTGGCCTGGGCGCCGACGCGGCCGTAGAACTCGCCGTCCGGGTTGATGCCGTGCTTCTTGCTGTAATCCTCGTAACCGGCCATCACGTAGCCTTCGAAGTTCGGGGTGAACGCGCTGCGCACGCCGACTTCGGTCGAGTAGCCGTTGAAGTCCAGGCCGTGCTTCGGATCGAACTTCTGGTAAGCAACGCGGGCGACCAGATCGGTGGTCGGGGCGATGCCGTAGTTGTAGCCGACACCGACCTTCCACTGGTCCACATCATTGCTGCCGCGCTTGGTTTCCTGCGCGTTGTAATCACCGAAGACGTGGAAGTTCGGCGCCACGGCGACCGAGCCCTTCACCGCCCAACCGTCAGCGTCGCCGCCCTTGGCATCGGTGTTCACGTAGCCGCCTTCAACATAGTTGTACGACAGGCCGTCGGTTGCCGAAGCAGCGAACGGCAGTGCAGCGAGCAGACCCAGGGCAAGCAGGGAAGTCTTCATCATCGGGGACACCTTTTTATTTTTTGGTTTTGTCCGCCAGCAGAGGGGAGGGGAAATCGCTGCTGGCGACAGGTGTGAATTATCCGTTAGTCACCCCAATTAGCCCTGAATATCAAACTGAGCAGTACATAAATACAAGGGTATTCGAAGGAACTTTGTCGACGGTATCTGTAGCCATCTCCCCATAGTTGGTGTCGATTACACAAACTGTGGGCGCAGCAGCCAGCACAAACTATGGGGGCAGGCCTGCTAGCCTCTCGTTGGGCAGCGCCGTCCCTTAACGGCAACATAACATCGGCTTCATAGCTTGCCTAAGACGCTTTTTTAAGAAACCGCTGATATCTCCCGGGGAGACAGGTGAGGAGGATGGAGCCATCCGGCAAGACCGGAACCAAGGCCCCTCCACTCTCACGCGCAGTTTTCCGCGCCGCTCCTGGGATACTCCATGAACTTTGTATACAAGTTGATCTTCAATATTTCGACGGGCACATGGGCAGTCGCCCACGAGCTCGCTGTTTCGCGCGGCAAGAAGAGCCGCACCCGGTTGGCGAAGGCCATGGCCGTTGCGCTGGCGCTGCCGGCGGGTGCTGCGATGGCGGCTGATTCTCCGGCGGCGCTGGAGTGTTCGGTGAATGAAGTGAGGTCCCACGATGGGAAGCTCTGCGAAGCGGTAAACGTACTGGAGACTCGCGCAACCAGCGTCGCTCCGCGCGGTGCCCTAGACGGCGGCAGTGCTACGGGTACTGGCAGCATTGCCATCGGCTCAGGGTCGATGGCGACCGGACTGAACTCAACCGCAGTGGCGACAGGCGCGAAAGCACAGGGTAGGTGGACGAGTGCTTACGGAATGGACTCTATCGCTGCTGGAGAGGGCTCAACCGCCGTCGGTACCGGGGCAACTGTTGAGGCCGAAGCGAAACTAGGAACCGCGCTTGGATACCTGGCGAAGGTAAAGGCCGGATCCTCGGTGGCGCTAGGTAGCGGCTCCATTGCGGAGTCAAGCGGAATCGTGTCAGTGGGCAATGCAAGCGTAAAGCGCAGAATTGTCAATGTTGACGCCGGTAGGACTGCCAATGACGCGGCCACGATTGGTCAGCTGTCTTCACTCATCGAGGGCCTGGGCGGTGGCGCTGCGATCGACGCAAAGACAGGTGTCGTCACCGGCCCCACTTACAAGGTCGACGGCAAGGATCAGAACCTCGGCGAAGCTATTGCCGGGTTGGGCAACAACGCTCAGGCGCTGAAGGACAAGCTGACCAGCAGCGGGCTTGTGGCCGAGGACGGCAAAGCCATCGCAGCGGTAACGTACGACCGGGATGTGAAAGGTGAAGCCAACTTTGGTTCAGTGACCATGGGCAACGGCACTGGTCCGGTGAAGCTGAAGAACGTGGCCGCCGGCAAGGCTGCAACCGATGCGGTGAATGTCAGCCAGCTGTCGCCGTTGGTGGCTGGCCTGGGCGGTGGCGCAGCCATTGATCCCACCACAGGCGCGGTCACCGGGCCGACCTATAAGGTAGACGGCAGGGAACAGAAGAACTTGGGCGATGCGCTGACCAGTCTCGACGCAGGCACCAGCGCGCTGAAGGAATCGCTTGCAAACAGTGGCCTGGTGGCAGCCGACGGCAAGGCAATTGCTGCTGTCAGCTACGATCGCGATATCAAAGGCGTGACCAACTATGGCTCGGTGACGCTGGGCAACGGCAAGGGTGCCGTCTCGCTAAAGAACGTGGCGGCGGGCACGGATGATACCGACGCCGTCAACATGACCCAGCTCAAGAACGCCATGGCCAACGCAACGCCGGCCGAAAGCGCCTTCCTGGCCGGTAAGGGCGGTGGCACGGCAGCCAAGGCGACCGGCTTCAACTCGGTGGCTCTGGGCATCAACTCGGTGGCCGACCAGGCAAACACCGTGTCGGTGGGCTCGACGGCGGGGAAGCGTCGCATCACGAACCTGGCATCGGCCCAGGAAGAAAGCGATGCCGCAACCTATGGCCAGCTCACGGCTCTGGTGGGTAACGCCAGTTCGAGCGCCCAGCGTGCACTGAAGGACGTCAACACGCGCCTGTCGGCACTGAGCGAGCAGACGGGCCGTGTCGGTTTGGATAGCCCGTTCCTGAAGATCGATGCCCCGGAAGGCTCCGATGCGGCGGTAGTTGATCTGAACAACTCCGCTGTGGCCATTGGTGCATCGACCAGCGCCATCGGCAGTATTGCCACGGCGATTGGTGGCGCCTCCTACGCGAAGGGTTCGCAGGCTGCGGCGATTGGCGGTGGCGCCTACGCCGAGGGTCAGGGCGCTCTGGCGATGGGCTCCGCCCGGGCCGAAGCCGACAATTCCACGGCGCTGGGTAACGGTGCGCGTGCCACCGGTGCCTACACGCTGGCCGTCGGCGCGAACGCGCGCTCGGCGGGCATGAATGGCGTTGCCCTGGGTAACAGCACCCGCGCGAACGCTGATAATGCAGTGGCCATCGGCACCTTGGCCAACATCGACGCCACGGCCACCAACTCCATGGCCTTTGGCCGCAACGCCAGCGTGGGCGCTGGCGCGACCAATGCGATGTCGCTTGGTAGCAACACGACCAATACCCGTGCCAACACGGTGTCGGTCGGCAGCCTGAAGAACGAGCGGCAGATCACGAATGTGGCGGCCGGTACCGCTGACACCGACGCCGTCAATTTCAGCCAGCTGAAGAGCTTCGTCGGTTCCAATGGTGGTGGTCCGCTGACGGTGTCGTACGCCGATGAAACGAAAGCCTCGCTTGCCTTGGCCGGCGAAAACGGCACGACGATCAGCAACGTGAAGGCTGGCGCCGTCTCGGCCACCAGCACCGAAGCGATCAACGGCGCGCAGCTGCAGGGCACGGCCTCTTCGGTTGCCTCCGCGCTGGGCGGCGGTTCGACGGTCAAGGCCGACGGCACCCTCGTGGCGCCGAGCTACACCGTGGGTGGCAATAGGCATGGCTCCGTCGGCAGCGCTCTGGGTGCCGTGGATACCTCCCTGACCGCTCTGGACGGCCGTACCAATGACCTGGCCAGCCAGATCAAGGGCAGCGGCCTGGTGGACGACAAGGGCAACGCCCTGGCCGCCGTGACCTACGACAAGAAGGCGGATGGTTCGGCTGACCGGGCCTCGGTGACGCTGGGCACGCCGGGCACCGCCGTGAAGCTCTCGAACGTGGCGGCCGGCAAGGTGACCGCCGTCAGCACCGACGCCATCAACGGCGCTCAGCTGCAGGGCACGGCTGCTTCCGTGGCAGCGGCCCTGGGTGGCGGCTCCACAGTCAAGGCCGACGGCACCCTCGTGGCGCCGAGCTACGCCGTGGGTGGCAACAAGCATGGCTCCGTCGGCAGCGCTCTTGGTGCGGTGGATACGTCGCTGACTGACCTGGATGGCCGCACCAATGAACTGGCCAGCCAGATCAGGGACACCGGGCTGGTGGACGACAAGGGCAACGCCTTGGCGGCGGTTACTTATGACCAGAAGGCGGACGGCTCCGCCGATCGTGCTTCGGTGACCCTTGGCACGCCGGGCACTGCGGTGAAGCTGTCGAACGTCGCCGCCGGCAAGGTAACCGCGGCCAGCACCGACGCCATCAATGGCGCGCAGCTGCAGGGTACGGCAGCCTCGGTTGCGGCCGCACTTGGCGGCGGCTCGACGGTGCAGGCAGACGGCACCCTTTCGGCGCCGAGCTACAACGTAGGTGGTAAGCCGCATGCCTCCATCGGTGGCGCATTGGACGCTCTGGACACATCGGTGACGGCGCTGGATGGCAGGACCAATGATCTCGCCGAGCAGCTTGCCGGCAGTGGATTGGTGGATGACAAGGGCCATGCCATCGCGGCAGTGACGTACGACCAGAAGAAGGACGGCTCGGCGGACTACGCGTCGGTGACGCTGGGCGATGCGGATACCGCCGTGAAGCTCTCGAACGTGGCCGCCGGCAAGGTGACCGCCGCGAGCAGGGATGCCATTAACGGTGCACAGCTGCAGGGGACGGCCACTTCGGTGGCGGCGGCCCTGGGCGGCGGCGCAGTGATGAAGGCTGACGGCACGCTGACCGCGCCGAGCTATACCGTGGGAAGCGGCAAGTACGGCGACGTCGGCGGCGCTTTCGGTGCGGTGAACAGCTCGCTGACCGATCTGGATGGCCGTGCCAAGTCCATGGCGGAGCAGCTCGCAGGTATGGGCGTGGTGGGCGAGGATGGCAAGAGCCTGGCTGCCGTCACCTATGACCAAAAGAAGGACGGTTCGCCTGACTATGCGTCCGTGACCCTGGGCTCAAAGGATGCGGTGAAGCTGTCGAATGTGGCCGCCGGTTCGGTAGCCGCCGGCAGCACCGAGGCCATCAACGGCGCTCAGCTTCAGGCCAACGCCGCGTCTGTTGCCGCATCGCTAGGTGGTGGCAGCCAGGTCAAGCCGGACGGCACTTTGGCCGCTCCGAGCTTCACCATCGGTGGCAACAAGCATGCCAGCGTGGGCGGCGCCCTCGGTGCGGTCGACACATCGCTGGCCGATCTGAAGGAAGTCACCAATGACCTGTCCGTCAAGTTCGAAGATGCCGGCCTGGTCAGCGAGGACGGCAATGCGCTGGCTGCCGTCACCTATGACCAGAAGAAGGACGGCACGGTCGATCGCACGTCGGTCACCCTGGGTGACGCGGGCACGGCAGTGAAGCTGAAGAACGTTGCTGCAGGTGCAGTGAATGCCGGCAGCAGCGAGGCCATCAATGGTGCGCAGCTGCAAGGCACCGCCGCTTCGGTGGCAGCAGCGCTGGGCGGCGGTTCCACCGTGAAGGCCGACGGCAGCATTGCGGCACCGAGCTACACCGTGGGTAGCACCAAGCACGGCGATGTGGGCAGCGCCTTCGGCGCGGTCAACACCTCGCTGTCTGACCTGGATGGCCGGGCCAAGCAGCTGGACGAAAAGTTGTCCGGCACGGGCTTGGTGGATGACAAGGGCAATGCGTTGGCCGCCGTTGTCTACGGCCAGAACAAGGACGGTTCGACCAACTATGGTTCGGTGACGCTGGGTAAGATCGCTGGCAGTGAACCGGTGCGCCTGAAGAACCTCGCCGCTGGCGTGGACAGCAGCGACGCGGTCAATGTCAGCCAGCTGACCGCTGCAACCGCCAATCCGTGGTTCAGTGGCAAGGGCGGCGGCACGGCGGCCAAGGCAAGTGCGTTCGGTTCGGTTGCCATCGGCATCAACTCGGTCGCCGACCAGAACAACACGGTGTCCGTTGGCAGTAATGACCAGAAACGTCGCATCACCAATGTTGCCGACGGCGAGGGCAACTACGACGCGGTCAACTACCGCCAGCTTGTGTCGATGGTGTCCGGCCAGAACACGCGGACCCAGAGCGCGCTCAAGGATGTGGACAGCCGCTTCGCCGCGTTGGATGTACGCGGCGTCGTGGACGATTCATTCATCAAGATCGATGCCCCGGAAGGCTCCGATGCGGCGGTAGTTGATCTGAACAACTCCGCTGTGGCCATTGGTGCATCGACCAGCGCCATCGGCAGTATTGCCACGGCGATTGGTGGCGCCTCCTACGCGAAGGGTTCGCAGGCTGCGGCGATTGGCGGTGGCGCCTACGCCGAGGGTCAGGGCGCTCTGGCGATGGGCTCCGCCCGGGCCGAAGCCGACAATTCCACGGCGCTGGGTAACGGTGCGCGTGCCACCGGTGCCTACACGCTGGCCATCGGCGCGAACGCGCGCTCGGGGGGCATGAATGGCGTTGCCCTGGGTAACAGCACCCGCGCGAACGCTGATAATGCAGTGGCCATCGGCACCTTGGCCAACATCGACGCCACGGCCACCAACTCCATGGCCTTTGGCCGCAACGCCAGCGTGGGTGCTGGCGCAACCAATGCGATGTCGCTGGGCAGCAACACGACCAATACCCGTGCCAACACGGTGTCAGTCGGCAGCTTGAACAACGAGCGGCAGATCACTAACGTGGCGGCCGGCACGGCCGAGACCGATGCTGTCAACTTCAGCCAGCTGAAGAAGTACGTGGGTGAGAACGGTGGCAGTGGTGGTGCAGCCAATCCGCTGGCTGTGGCCTACACCGATGCCGACAAGGGCACGGTCAGCCTGGCGGGTGCCGAGGGCACGATCCTCTCCAACGTCAAGGCGGGTAGCGCAGACACCGACGCGGCCAACGTCGGCCAGGTGAAGGGCGTTGCCGCCGCGATCGGCGGAGGCGCCTCCATTGCGGCAGACGGTTCCGTCACCGCGCCGAGCTTCACCATCGGTGGCGGCCGCTACAGCAACGTCGGCGACACTTTCGCTGCAGTGGACACCTCGCTGACCGACCTGGATGGGCGTGTCACGGGCAATAGCAGCAGCATGACCAACCTGACCAAGCAGTTCGAAGAACTGACGGCAGGCACCAGCGGCATGGTCACCTTCGATGCGGCATCCAACACCGTGAAGGTCGCTTCGGCCCAGGCAGGCACCACGGTCGACTTTGCCAACAGTGACAACGAAGCGCGCACGCTGACCAACGTTGCTGCAGGCAGCGCCGAAGGCGACGCGGTGAATGTTGCCCAGCTGAAGGGCACTGCACAGAGTGTGGCCGCAGCCATCGGTGGCGGTTCGGTCGTCAACGCGGACGGCACTGTCTCCCAGCCGAGCTACACGGTCGGTGGGACTACGGTGACCAACTTCGGCGATGCCATCACCAACATCGATGACCGCACGACCATCAACGCAACCGAGCTCACCACGCTGGGCACGACCATCAAGGAACTGTCCAACGGCACGTCCGGTCTGGTCACGGTTGATCAGGTCACCGGCAATGTGCAGGTCGCTGCAGCGCAGGGCGGTACCCTCGTCGACATGGAAGGTACCGACGGCAAGCGTCGTGTCAGCGGTGTTGCCAACGGCACGGAGGAGGACGACGTGGTGACGATTGCCCAGCTGCGTGCAGCCGGTGCGATCGATCCGGTCAGTGGCCAGACGTTGAGCGTGCTGACCTACGACGGTACCGATCTGTCGCGTGCCACCCTGGGCGGTAGCCAGGGAACCGTGCTGGCCAACGTCGCCAACGGGTTCATCGGCGCGGGCAGCATGGAAGCGATCAACGGTGGCCAGCTGTTCGACATGAATGCCGCTATCCAGGGCAGGATGGATGGGCTGGATGGCCGTGTCGGCACCATTGAGAAGGGCATTGCCGAGGGCTCGATTGGGAGTGGCAATGGTTCCGGCAACGGCAACGGCAACGGCAACGGCAACGGCAACGGCAATCCTGCCGGCGACGGTGCAGCCGAGGGCGGTTTGGTTGGTCCGGGTGCTGGCGAAGGTGCGCTGATTGTCGGCGGCGGTTCGGCCGGCGGTTCAGGTGCGGTGAGCGTCGGCGACGGCAGCAAGGCGGAGGGCGACAGCTCGATCGCCGTCGGCGGTGGCAGCTCGGCCGGCACCGGTTCCATCAGCGTCGGTGGTGGCAGCTCGGCCGGTGGCACTGGCGCGATCAGTGTCGGCGAGGGCAGCGCGGCCAGTGGTACAGGTTCGGTCGCCATCGGTGAGGGTGCGAAGGTGACGAACGACAACTCGGTTGCCATCGGCAGCGGATCCACCACCACCCGGGACAATGAAGTGTCGATGGGCTCGGCGGGTTCGGAACGTGTTGTCAGCAATGTCGCCGCGGGTATCCAGGGCACTGACGCAGTCAATCTGCAGCAGATGGATGACCGCTTCAAGGCCGAGCATGACTGGTCCAACAGCCGCTTCCAGTCGATGGACAAGCGCATTGACCGGATGGGTGCCATCAGTGCGGCCTACGCCGGTATGGCCATCAATACGGCCGGTCTGAGCGGCGACAACCGCTTGGGCGCCGGTATCGGGTCGCAGAACGGTCGCAGTGCATTGGCCGTCGGCTACCAGCGCATCCTCGGCGAGAAGAAGAACGTGTCGGTCTCGCTGGGCGGTGCTTTCAGTGGCAGCGACCAGAGCGTCTCGGCAGGTGCCGGCATCAGCTGGTAAGCGCAGAGAGCTTGCCGTTGTAGTGTAAAAAGAAGCCCGCGGTCGAAAGACCGCGGGCTTTTCTACGTCTTCCTGCGAAGCAACCGCGACTCGATCAGCCGAAAAGGCCTGATTCCAGACAGAACGCGACCAGTTCCTGATCCGTCCGGGTGCCCAGCTTGCGCATGGCGCTGATCTTCTGGGTGCTGACTGTCTTGCTGCTGCGATTGAGCGCGCGAGCGATGTCGCCAACGCTCTGGCCGCTGGCGAACAGCCGAATCACTTCGAACTCCCGGGGCGACAAGGTGGCAGCCGAGGTTGGCTCGCCAGCCTCAGGTACCGTCTCTTCGCGAGGCAGTTCGGGGGAACGGTAGATCCGTTGTGCCAGCAGGCTGGTCAGGGCCCCGTCGAGCTCATTGAGGTTCCCGCTCTTGCGCACCACACCGCTGGCACCCGCGCGGTACATTTCGGCAACGATGGAGGGGTTGGACACCATCGTCAGTATCAGAACGCGAGTGTCCGGGAAATTGCGGGTCAGGTAGGAAATGAGCTTGATCCCATCCCCCATCCGCTCGTCACCAGGCATGCTGTAGTCGGTGATGATGATGTCCGGCGCATGTTGCTGTGCGAGTTCCACCAGCCCGGCCGGGTCCTGTGCCTGACCGACGACCTGGAAGCGCGGGTCGCGATCAACAAGGTCGGCGATGCCCGCCAGCACAATCGGGTGGTCGTCGGCAATGACGATCTTGGTCTTCAAGGCGGGGTCTCCGGATCGCGGGGAAAGGTCAAGTTGGATCGGTCGGGTCGGCGGATGTCGACTCGAGATGGGCCAAGGCGCATTCCAATCGGACAATGAACGCATCGATGCAAGGCGCGCAGTCCTCCGCACTGGTCCCGTCGTCGATTCTATCCTCGATACGCTTGCTCTCATCGGCCAACGGCTCTGCCGACACTATGACCAGCGCACCACGCAGGCGATGCAGCATGTGCTTGACGCCCTGCAGATCCCCGGTCTCCTGTGATCTGGCCAGCGCGGCCATATCATCACGCATGGTTTCCAGGAAGAGCGTCCGCATCCGCGGAGTGACCGACAGGACATCCGGGCTGGATCCGGTAACCGCCAAGGGGCTCAGATGCCGGTACAGATCGTCCAGCCGGATGGGCTTCACCAGACAATCGGCCATGCCCACGCTGCGGCAACGCGCGCGCTCAGTAGGGTCGGCATTTGCGGTGGCACCGAATATCGGCGCCGTGACGCCGTGCCCGTGCAGCCGCTCTGCCAGTGCATAGCCATCGACATGCGGCATGTTCAGGTCGGTGATGACCACATCGAAATGACGACGTGTCCAATAATCAAATGCCTCGGCGCCATCACTGGCGACGACGGCATGGCACCCGAGTCGCTCCAGCTGTTCACGCAGGATCATCTGGTTGATGGGGTTGTCCTCTGCGACCAGGACGCTCAGGTGGAGCGGCTGGAACGCCTTGGCCGACGGTTCCCCCTGCAGTGGCAGTGGGCGGCCGGTCGCGAGGAGCAGTGCATCGACCATCGCATCGAGGCGGTGCATGGACACCAGCCATACGCCGTTGACCTGTTGGGGATGATCGCCACCGCCGGTGCGGGCGACCACGTGGGGGCCGTCCCATGCGCCGATTGGTCCATTCATGGGGACCTCCAGAAGAGGCGTGCCAGGGATCGCATCCATGCCCGGGTCCCGGTGAAGCCCCTGCGCGAGGAAACCGCGCTTGCGCAGACGGGCGCACAGGGTGTCAATCAGCTCGCCGGCCGGCGAGCGCACGTAAACGCGCTGCTCTGCGTCGGCGGAACGTCCGGTCGGGGAGGAATCCTCTGGCCGGTCCAGCTCGAGCTCGAAACTGAAGCTGCTCCCAAGCCCCGTGTCACTCACCACTCTCAGTTGGCTGCCCATCAGGCCCACCAGTTGCGCGCTGATCGCCAACCCAAGGCCGGTGCCCCGCTGCGCATCGGCGCCCGGATTGGCCTGATAGAACGCTTCGAAGAGATGCGCTTGATGGTGTTCCTCGATCCCGATCCCGGTATCGGCCACCTGCCAGGCGAGCGTCGCCTTTCGCCCGCTCACGTCTCGTGCCTGAAGTCGGATGACCACGCGGCCGGCTTCGGTGAACTTGATGGCGTTGCTGACCAGGTTGTTCAGGACCTGACGTATCCTCGCCCCGTCGCCGTGTACGTGCTCAGGCACGTCGCCATCAATGCAGGCATACAGCTGCAGGTTCTTCCGCGTCGCGGACGCGGCATATGAGCGGAGTACCTCTTCGGTGAGTTCGGCCGGGGAGAACAGCACGGGCTCCAGGATTAGCTGTCCGGCTTCGGCTTTGGACACGTCCAGGATGTCACCAATCAACTGCATCAACGTGGATGACGAATGCTGGATGGTGCTCAGGTAGTCTCTCTGCTGACTGTCCAACGAGGTGAGGTCAAGCAGCTCCAGCGTGCCCAGGACGCCGTACAGGGGGGTGCGGATCTCATGGCTCATGGTCGCCAGGAACAGGCTCTTGGCGCGGTTCGCCTGATCGGCCTCCTGCCGAGCCTGTTGTAGAACCTGCTCGGCTTCATGCTGTGTAGTGAGATCGATGAACAGGCAAAGGGTGACAGGCTCGCCGCGATACCGGGCTTGGGTGGTATTGATCAGCAGGTGGCGTCCATCCGGTGTCCGGTAGGGGATCGTGCGGCTCTGCCCGGATTTCACCAACGTCAGTGCATCTTGACGCCACGTGCCATCCCAGCCGGGAGCGTCGTGTCGAGCACCCAGCCACTCGCGAGCCAGCGCATTCTCCAGTACCACGCTGCCATCACTGCTGCGAAGAAGACACAGCCCGATCGGAGCGGCCTCCAGGACGGTGCGGCTGAACGCCTCGCTCTCCTGCAGCCGTTCCTGATTCCTGCGCAGCGGCACCAGGACGGAGCGGCGGTAGCTGCGAAGCGCCACGATGCCACCGAGCGCAAGCAGGATGGCCGCAATCACGCCGCCGATCAGGGGCCAACGCTGGTGAAGCAGCACGCGCGCCCAGCCGACCTGATAGACCGCTTGCCAGCCTTCAGCGTCACGCATGCGATAGGTAATGCTCCCTGCGCTGTAGTGTCTGCTTTGCCCGCCGCCACCATCGACCTCCGGCCCGTAGAGCAGCCGCCCGTCGGGGGCCAGGATCGAAAGCCGGTCGTAAATAGGCTCTCCAAGCACCTGCTGGTGGTCGTCGATGCGGGACACATCCACCATGCAGGAGATCGCCGGGGTCCCGCCATTGGCCCATAGGGCCGCATCCTGGGGAGAGCGCATGACGGACAGCAGCCAACGGCTCCCATCGGCCAGATCGCGTCGGTGCCACCCCATGCCGCCGTTCTGCGGGCTTGTGATCGAGGCTTCTGCGTGAATGATGCCCATCATCCGGCGCAGGGTTGGATCCGCAGTGTTATCGGAACCGCTTATGGGAAGCGCATGCGGCACCAGGGCTGCCATCGTGCCGGTGCCATCGAGCAGGAGGCAACGGGGCGACGGATAGCGCGAATCGGACCAAAAGCTGCCATAGAATCCTGAGAAAGCTCTGCCCAACTCCATTGCTGCGGGTGAAGGGGGGGATCCGTTGCTGCTTACGACGGAAAATGGAGAGAAGGCTGCGGGGTAAGGACTGGCATCCAGAAAGCGTGGCGTAGCACGCTTTGAATCCGCGGAATCCAGCTGATGGCCCTGCCAGCGCGCCATGAAGCGCTCTTGTTCGTGCAGCGCACCAGAAAGGCGCTTGAAGTGGAAATCCACCTTCTGCTGCTCTTCCCGAAGCAGCTGTAGCGAGCTGGACAGAAGAAGGCCCGCCTGAATGGTGGCCACGGCGATGGTGCCCACGAGCAGGCTGTGCAGCCACAGGGACCTGCGCGCAAGCAAGCGCACGGGAGTGGACTCGACCGGCATGCATATCTCGTCTGACGGGCGGAGCGGCCCTTGCGAAGGATAATCGATAGGAACCCGGCCGCGCACGGAACGGGGAAGCTCCCCCCAGTGGTCTCACCCGTGTAACCATTCACGGGCTCCCGTCAGGTGACCTGGTCACCCATCCCGACAAAGTTCAGTCCCAGTGCTACCAGTTCCTGATCGCTCCTCGTACCGAGCTTGCGCTTCGCACTGGCCTTCTGGGCGCTGACGGTACAGCGGCTGCGATTGAATCTCGCCGCGATGTCACTCACGGTCTGGCCGTTGGAAAACAGCCTGACGACCTCCAGCTCCCGCGGCGACAGGCCGTGTCGAGGCGCTTGAGGGGGGTCAGTCGTTGCGCTGGAACGACCAGCGCTATTTGACCGATAAGTGCGCTGCATCCGTGCCGCTGTCAGTGCACTGAGAAGTTCAGCCGGATCCCCCGATTTGGTGATCACGCAGTGCGCTCCGACCCTGTACATCTCATCGATCATCCACGGGGTGGTGATCATTGTCAGAACCAGAACGGGGAGTGAGGGAAACGCTCTGTGCAGCCTGCCGATGAGCACGGAGCCATCGCAGGTGCGGGAATCGCCGGGCATCAGGTAGTCGGTGATCAGAATGTCAGGTTGTTGCGTATGGAGCGCCCTCATGAGTGCGGCGGAATCACTCACCTGTGCAACCACCCGGAATCGGGCGTCCTGCTCGATCAGTTCACGAACGCCCGCCAGTATGAACGGGTGATCGTCGGCAATCACAACGCGGGACGTCCCTCGGCCGTCCTGGCGTTTCATCGGCCGTCATTCCGCTGGGCGCGCGTCGCACCATTCAAAAGCTCTGCGAAGGCGTCTGCGGGGATCGCGGCGGAGATCAGATAGCCTTGCACTTGTGTGCAGCCGAGTGCCCGGAGCGTAGACAGCTCTTCATCCGTCTCCACACCTTCGGCGACGATGTTGAGGCCGAGCTTCTGGCCAAGCGTGATCACGGTGCTCAAGGCGCTCCGCAGTGCAGAATCCCGCGTGCAGCCATGTACCAGAGACCGATCGATTTTTACCTCGGTGAATGGAGCGCTCACCAGGTTGTGCACGGAGCTCAGTCCCTGTCCAAAGTCATCCTGGGCCAACCCGAAGCCTTTCATGCGCAGGCGGCAGGCGCCAGCGTAATAGTCGCTGACATGCCGGGTGGTGCTGCTCTCCATCAGCTCGAAACAAAGATCAGCAGGCGAGCCGCCGTGCTCAATGGTCAGCTCCGCCAGTTCCTCCGGCAAGGTGCTTCTTTCCAGGAGATGGGGAGGCAAATTGACTGATACGGGAATTCGAAAGCCCCTCGCGCGCCACTCGGCCTGCGCGCGAACGCTCATCTTCACCATGTGCCGCAGTAGTGCCAGCTCGAGTGAGTTTTCCTGGATCAACGGTAGGAACTGACCGGGCGATATCAAGCCCTGTTCTGGGTGGCACCAGCGGACCAACGCTTCGGCCGCCACCACGAGGCCGGAGCCCAGCGATTTTTTCGGCTGGAACCACGCCGTGATCTCACCGCTCTTCATGGCCCGCCACAACGTGTCGCGGCTTGCCGCCAACGGGAGCTTGGCCTCCTTGCTGACGGCGGCGACGCGATGCGCGCCTTCCTGCTTCTGGCTCAACAACGCCATTACATCGGCAACATCGCCAGGGGATACGGGCTTTGGGAGTACCGCAAGCACGCTGAATCCCAAGGATTCGGCCATCAGACGGGCGGAGAACATCATGCGTGTCGATGCCGAGCTGACCAATACCAGTGCAGGCTTCCGATCCTGGGCAGCCAGGCTCTGGATGAACTGAATGCCGTCCACCCCGGGCATCATCATGTCGGTGACGACCAGGTCGTAGGGACGCCAGTGGCACATCGCCAGCGCATCGGCGCCATCGCCCGAGGTATCTGCGTGGGTTCTCGATGCGCTGTTGAAGAGCTGAGCCAGCATGCTGCGTTGGAAGGCCTGGTCTTCCAGGATCAGTACATGGCGGATGGTCATGCCGGTGCTCCGTGGGACAGTTGGGTCAGGGCGCGGCGCAAGGTACCGATGTCAACGGGCTTCGCCAGGTAGCCGGCCATGCCACTGGCAAAGCAGCGTTCACGCTCTTCGGGGGTGGCGCTGGCTGTCGCGCCGATCACTGGGACAAGGATGTCGTGCTGACGCAGGCTTCTGGTCAACGCATGCCCGCTCATGCGCGGCATGTTGATGTCGGTCAACACCACGTCGAACGGTTGCGACCGGCACAGCTCCAAAGCATGCTGGCCGTCGGTTGCTGTCAGGACGCTGCAGCCGAGTGTTTCCAGCTGCTCCTTCATGATGATGCGATTGATCGGATTGTCCTCGGCGACCAGCACCCGCAGATCCAGCGCGTCGGGTCGGGATACCGCTGCCATCGGGACAGGGGCGTCGCTCTGTTGCAGCCGCGCCAACGCGTTTGCAATGGCGCGGATGCTGAACATTGTGACGGTGAGGTGGCGGGGGTTCTCCGGATCAACGACGGGCGTATCGCCTGCATCAGGCAGTGCGGTGACGCGGGGGCCCCGCCAGCTGACGGGGGGAGAGCCGCGTGGATCGCTGTCGAGCAGAATGGCGTTCTCGTCCGGCGCGAGCGGCATCCCCGGTTCATAGCGACGCACGGTGGCACCCCACCGCTGCAGCCAATCGCTCCCACTATCTGCCAACTCGGAAACAGAGCACCGGACATAGATCAGCGGTTGCGCCAGCAACTTGGGCGCACTTTCCTCGGGCGTGGCCCGCGAATCGGTCTTCAGCGGCAGCACCATCGTGAAACTGCTGCCCAGGCCGGGCTCGCTGACCAGACGGATGTCGCCGTTCATCAGCCGCACCAGTCGGTCGCTGATGGACAATCCCAGCCCTGCACCTTCCAAGCGGCTGTGTGTGCCGATCTGACGGAAGGGTTCGAACAGACGCGCATGTTCGGCTTGGGCGATGCCTACGCCGGTCTCAGTGACCTGCCAGCTTACGGACACCATATCCGCCTCACGTGCGACCAGCCGGACGCGCAGGCAGATGTTCCCGCTGTCAGTGAATTTGATCGCGTTGCTCAACAGATTTCCCAGAATCTGCCGAATCCGACCGGCGTCGCCCAGGACATGGTCCGGCAGCCCGGGGTCGGTGCACACCATGATCCGTATTCCCTTTCGTTCAGCGGCTGCCGCATACGCACGAAGGGTCGACTCCGCCAGATCCAAGGGGGAGAACGGTGCCACGACCAAGGTGAGCTGACCCGATTCAATCTTGGTCACATCCAGAATCTCGCTGATCAGCTGAAGCAGGGCCGAAGAGGATTGCTCGATGGTTGCAAGGTACTGGCTCTGTCGAGCGTCCAGTGACGTATGCGCCAACAGCTCCAGCGTGCCGAGCAGGCCATACAACGGGGTCCGGATCTCGTGGCTCATCGTGGCAAGAAAGGCAGTCTTGGCTTGACTGGCGGCGTCAGCCGCCTGCTTTGCCGCGGACAAGGCAGCCTGGATCTGACGATGTCGGCTCACGTCGTTGAAAACGCACAGCAGGACATCTTCGCCGTGATAGCGGGTCCGAGCGGCCAGCACCTGGAGTTGTCGGCCATCGCTGGTGGTGTAGTCCGCGCTGCGACGTTCGCCCAGCGGGTCCGCATTGCCGGTTCGCAGATTGCCCAGCCAGTCGCCTGCTGCGGCATCGTTGCCAAGCCAGTCACGTGCAAGCTGGTTCTCCACCATCGGGGTGCCATCGTGGCCGCGCAGCACGCAAACTCCGACCGGCGCCATCTCGATCACCGTGCTGCCGAAATCGAAGCTCTCCAGGAGTTGGCGATGCTGTAGCAGCGCCGGCTGGATCAACTGACGGTCGATGCGTCGAGTCAGCGCACGCAGCGCAACCACGCCAGCCAAGGACATCAGCAGCGAAATGCCCAGATGGGGCGCGATATCAACCAGCAGCAGGCTCAGGGGCGCGTGGTACACCAGCCGCCAGCCGTCTTCGCCAATGCCCTTGACCAGTGCCAGGCCTTCGGGACGTGCGCCATCCCAGATCCATCCGAACTCGTCCTGTGCATGCCGACGCATCCAGTTCGCGGAAGGGGAGCGCTCCCCTTGCGTCAGGACTGCCTCCCCGTGCCTGTCCAGCAAAGCAAAGTCGCCAATGCCGTTGCCATTCATGGTCTTGATCATGGCGTCCGAGTCAATCGCCAAGCCCAGCCAGTGGGAAGCGCCTGGTTCCGCGCCGCCGATCGCCCGGTAAAGATAAATAGGCGAACCCGTCTGTGTTGGTGCAACCCAGCGCACCCGGCTATCGCCAGGACTTTCACCTTCCGGCGCCAGCGGGCTTCCCACGGTGTGTTGTCGAGAGATGAAACTGGCGCTCGGCTCCTCGTGAGCAGCCGAGCGAACGGCCACTGAGGTGCCGTCAACGTGCACCAAGCGCACGCCAAAATCAGCCAAGGTCTGTTCAGCCCGTGCCGACAGGAGCAGAGTCAATTCCTGTCCGTCGCCCGCCGTACCCAATTGGAGTCGACGAACGTTCCGGTCATCGTCATGCCTCGAGGCGTGCGCCTTCTGGCTGGACGTGTGGACGTTGACGACCGAGTCGACCAGATAGTTCAGGAGGGCTTCGCGCTGGTCCACATAAAGCTGCGCTCGATACGCAGCAGCGTTCATCCCGCGCCTATGTACGGAGACGTCATCCCCCAGCTGAACGAGAACGTAGAAGATCCCGGTACCGACCAGGCACACCAGGATGCACGCCGACAGCCACCGCAGCAGCACGGTGGCTGCGACGGCAGGAGCGTCAATCGCGGGGTGCTGTGGAAGGAGGCGATGCATGAAAGCATGCTATGGAGACGCATCAAGCCACTCCATCAGCCAATCCTTAAAGGCCGTCTCCTCACGCGGAGGTCGGCATGTCCGTTCAGCTCCGGCCAGACGGGGCTGAACGGCCAATAAGGGTGTTTCCTGTGGCGTTGACCGGTTTTAGAATTGAATTCGATTCGGAGTCCAGCGTGTCCCAGAACATCTACGACAATCAGGCCTTTTTTGATGGCTATGCCCGACTGCCGCGCTCGCAGTTCGGTCTGGAGGCCGCTCCCGAGTGGCCGGCCATCCAAGCTATGCTTCCTGTGCTGACGGGAAAACGGGTCCTGGACCTTGGCTGTGGATACGGTTGGTTCTGCCGCAGGGCACGAGCCGCAGGAGCCGCCAAGGTGCTCGGTATCGACTTGTCCGAAAAAATGCTCGCACGAGCCCGAGAGCTCACCGACGACATCGACATCAGCTACCAGCGTGGCGATCTGGAGGAGCTCGTACTGCCGAGCCAGGCGTTCGACGTGGTCTACAGCCAACTGACGCTGCACTACCTTCCGGACATCGGCCCGCTGTTTGCTTCCATCCATCAGGCTCTGCCGCCTGGCGGTTGGTTTGTCTTCACGGTGGAGCACCCGATCTATACGTGCTCACCACGTCAGGGTTGGCTCACCGATGAAGAAGGTCAGCGTTCTTGGGCGGTCAATAATTACCAGAACGAAGGCCAGCGCGTCAGCAACTGGCTGGCTGACGGGGTGGTGAAGTATCACCGGACATTGAGCACGACATTGAACGCGTTGATTGCCGCCGGCTTTGCCATCCGCCACGTCAATGAGTGGGGGCCGACTGCGGAGCAGATTGACGCTAACCCAGCGCTTGCAGAAGAGGGGGAGCGTCCGATGATGGTCCTGTTTTCCGCACAGCGATTGTAGCCATGGTTTCACGAGGGATGGCGGGTTGATAGTCGCCACGCCGTCAGCGGACGGCGGCGATCAGCGTTCGCCGTCGCGCAGGTAATCGAACAGCTCGGCATCGCCCTTCAGGCCGAGCTTCAACATCGCATCGCCTTTCTGGCGGCTGATGGTGCTCACGCTCTTGTGTAGATGAATGGCGATCTCCTTGACCGTCATGCCGCTGCCGAGCAGGCGCAGCACTTCCACCTCGCGCGGTGACAGCGGTTTGGCCTCGCCTTCTTCCACGCTGTTCGTGCCGATCGCGTCAATGCGCTCTTTCAGCGTCTGGCTGACGTAGGGCATGCCACGCTGCACGGTCTGGATCGCGGTGGGCAGTTCGTCCATCGAGGAGGTCTTGTCGACCAGGCCCAGCACACCGGTGGCGACCACCATGCGCAGGATCGCCAGATTGTTGGACACGCTGAGCATCAGCACCGGCAACGTGGGAAAGCGGCGGCGGATCATCTCGATCATCGCGAATCCATCCGCCTGCTGGCCGCCGGGCATGGAGTAATCGGTCACCAGGACATCGCACGGATGTTCGGACAGCGCGGTCATCAGCTCGGCCACGGTACTGGCTTCGGCCACCACCTGGCCAACGCCACTGGACTCGATCACGGCCTTCGTGCCGATCCTTACGACCGGATGGTCATCGGCAATGATAATGCGCAGGGTCATGGACTAGTATTGCCTGTAAGGCAGCCGTCGGGCCGTGCCGGGATGGGGATATCATTCTACGGAGATCAGGCAGCATGCGTACCCACGTCGTTCGCTGGCTGGTGCTGGTCATGCTGGCAATGGCCTGGGTTGTGTCGGCTTCCGCCGCCAACCCTCCCGCCTTGTCGCCCCGGCAGAGCGAGTGGCTTGGCAGGCACCCTACCATCATCCTTGGCATGTACGACAGCGGCTGGCCGCCGTTTGAATCCCTGCGCGATGGCAAGCCTGCCGGTCTGGGCTACGACTACCTGAGCCTGCTCGCGCAGCAGCTGGGCGTGCAGGTGAAGGTGCGGATGTACCGCGACTGGACCGACGTGCTGGATGCGGCGTGCCGCGGCGAAGTCGACGTGGTGATGAACATCACCCTCACCGCCGACCGCACCCGCTGCATGGTCTACACGCGTCCCTACGCCGATGCCCCTTTGGCGCTGGTCGGTCGCCCCGGCGATACGCGGGCGTCGGCCGATCCTGATCTGCGCGGCCTGCGCGTGGTCACTGAGCGCGAGTTCGTCACCAGCGAAGACGTACGCGCGCGCTTTCCCGCCGCCCGCCGCGTGGTGGCCGACGACACCACCGCCGCGCTCACCATGGTGGGAAAAGGCGAGGCCGACGTGTACATCGGCAACGCCTACGTCGCCACTGCGCTGATCGCCGAGCGGCGGCTGACCGACGTGGCGCTGCTGCGCCCCAGTGACCTCGCACCGGAACGCCTGCACTTCGGTGTGCCCAATGCCAAGCAACCGTTGGCGGAGGCGCTGGACATGGGGCTGGCCGCGCTGGCAGAGCCCGAGCGGGAACGGCTGCGGCGGCGCTGGCTGCAGACACCGGCGTGGTCGCTGCAGTCGCAGTTGATCCTGGGCAATGCCGAGAAGCGCGTGCTGGCGACGCCGCTGCGGCTCGCCTTCGCTCCGAATGCGGCGCCGCTGGCCTTCATCGACAGCGCCGACCAACCCAGCGGTGTCTCGGCCGAGTACCTGCGCCTGCTGCGCAATGTCGGTGCGCAGCTGACCCGGGTTCCTGCCCACGACTGGTTCGATGTGCGCGAACAACTGCGGCGCGGCGACGTCGACGCGATCATGGGCATCCCCAACGATTCCAGCTACCTGGGCGACGACTGGGTGTTCAGCCAGCCCTTCATCACCGTCCCCAACGTGGTGGTCACCGCCGCGGGCAGTCCCTCGGTACTGGGCGTGCGCGACCTGGATGGGCGCAGCATCCTGCTGACCGATCCGGACCGCCTGCGCGGCTACGTCCTGCAACAGGCGCCGAACGCCCGCATCGTGCCCGCGCGCAGTGCCGAACTGGCGCTGGCACGGTTGGCCCATGGCGACGCCGATGCGTACATCGGCAACCTGGCGATCGTCGACCGGATCGTGCGCGAGCATTATCCCGCACAGCTGCACGTGGCCGCGCCGGCCGGCTTCAGCGACCGGCTGTCGCTGGCGGTCAAGCGCCAGTACGCACCGCTGGCCACGACCTTCGACCGGATGCTGGTCAACATGAGCGCCCGCGAGCACGAGGCGATCCGCAGCGATTGGCTCACGGCCGAGTACCGCAGCGATCTGGACTGGCGCGCGATCGCGGGCTGGGCGGTGCCGCTGGCGCTGGTGCTGCTGACCGCGCTGCTGGTGCATGGCTGGGGCCACTGGCGCCTGCGTGGGGAAGTGGCGATGCGCAGGCGGGTCGAGCAGCGGCTGGCGGAGGTCACCGACAACCTGCCGGCGATCGTCTACCAGGGACGTCGCGAGCGCGACGGCAGGTTGTCCCTGCCGTACATCGCCGGTGACACCGAAGCGCTGTTCGGGGTCACCGCCGCCGAAGCCATGGCCGATGAAAGCGCGCTGATGGACCGCATCGACGAGCGCGACCGCGCCGGTGTCCGCCAGGCCATGGAGCGCGCCGCACGCGACCTCACCCCGTTGGACATGGAATTCCGCACCTCCCCGCGGGGCACGTTGCGCTGGGTGCGCTCGCGCGCGCTGCCCTACGACGCCGAGGATGGTGCACTGCTGTGGAGCGGCTATTGGGTGGATGTCACCGAGGCGCGCGCGCAGGCCGATGCGCTGGCGTTGGCCAAGGCCGTCGCCGAGCGCGCCACGGCCGCGAAATCCGAGTTCCTGGCCACGATGAGCCATGAGATCCGCACGCCGATGTCGGGCGTGCTGGGCATGATGGAGGTGCTCTCGCATACCTCGCTGGACGGGGAGCAGCGCCGCATCATCGGCGTTATCGAAGACTCGGCGCAGATGCTGCGGCAGATTCTCGACGACCTGCTGGACTACTCCAGGATCGAGGCCGGTGCGCTGTCGCTGCAGCCGCATCCGGTCGCGCTGCGTGCGTTGCTCGGCAATGTGCAGCAGCTGCTCGCTCCGCAGGCGGTGGCCAAGGGACTGGACCTGCAGATCCAGATCGACGATGACGTGGCGCCCATGCATCTGGTCGACGGCCTGCGTCTGCGCCAGATCGCCTTCAACCTGCTCAGCAACGCCATCAAGTTCACCCACGCAGGAGAGGTCGGCATCGCGCTGGGGGTGCTCGATACCGATGCCGAGGGCGCACAGCGGCTGCGCCTGACCGTGCGCGACACCGGCATCGGCATTTCGCCCGCGCAGCGCGAGCGCCTGTTCGCACCGTTCGCACAGGCCGACGCGGCGACCAGCCGCCAGTACGGCGGCACCGGTCTGGGCCTGAGCATCTGCCAGCGGCTGGTGGCACTGATGCACGGCACCCTGATGCTGCACAGCGCACCGGGTGAAGGCACCTGCGTGGAGGTGCACCTGACCCTGCCCACCGTGCCGATCGACGAGCAGCCTGGCGCCGCCGAAGAACAGGCGCAGGTGCTGCCGTTGCCCGCCGCGCTGCTGCAGCGGCGGATACTGATCGTCGAGGACCATCCCACCAACCAGGCGGTGATGGGCTGGCGCATGCAGCAGCTCGGCCTGCCGCACGTCCTGGCCGAGAACGGCGAACAGGCGCTGGCGCTGCTCGCGCGCACCCGCTTCGATCTGGTCCTCACCGATTGCCGGATGCCGGTCATGGACGGCTACGCCATGACCCGGCGGATCCGCGACCAGGAGCGTGACCGCGGCAGCGCCCGGATGCCGGTGATCGCGCTGACCGCCAGCACGATGGGGAACGATCTGCAACGCTGCCGCGAGGCCGGCATCGATGACCTGCTCATCAAGCCGGTGGCGTTGGCCACGTTGCGTGAGGCACTGCTGCAGTGGTTGCCCGAGGTACCGCCGACCCCGTCAGCCGCACCGGATGCATCGGGCGTCACCGACGCGCCGCCCGACCGCGCCGCCCTTGTGCGGCGGTTTGGATCAGCGCATGTGGCGGACGTGTTGATCGAGGGCCTGTGCACGACGTCTGCCGACGATCTGGTGCAGCTGCAGGCGGCGCTGCATGAGCGGGCAGGGCCCGCGCTGGTGGAGGTGCTGCACCGGATGGTGGGCGGCCTGGCAACGCTGGGTGCGGACGCGCTGGCGGTCCAGGCGCGAGGCCTGATGGACCGCGTGGACGAAGACGGCGTGGCGGTGCACGCCGTGGCGGTCAGCGCGTTCGATACCGCGCTGCGCGATTACCTTGTGCAGCTGCAGGCGTCCTGAGCGCCACCAGGACGATCAGCGCTGCTGCTGCAGGTATTCGATCACCTGGCGCCGACGCTCCGGGTCGACGGTGGCGTTGACCATGCGGGTACCCGGCACCACCTGCGCAGGCGAGCGCAGGAAGGCATCCAGAGTCTGTTCGTTCCAGGTCAGCCCGGCCTCCCGCATCGCGTTGGAGTAGGGGTAGCCCGCGACGCTGCCGGCACGGCGGCCGATCACGCCATGCAGGTTCGGACCGAAGCGGTGCACGCCACCGGCGCTGACCGTGTGGCAGCCGGCGCAGATCGCGAACGCGCGCTGCAGAGCCTGCTGATGGGCCTGTTCCGGCGTCTGCGGGGTGCGCGCGCACGCGGTCAGCACGAGGCAGACCAGCAACGGCAGGGGGGATCGGAACGCAGGGGGCATGGCGCAGCGGAGATGTCCGGCAGGACGATCAGGATAGCCAGTGCGGCGGTGCCTGCCGCGCCCGACGGCCTGCGACCGGTGGTCGCAGGCCATGCCGGTCACATGCCCGAGTAGTTCGGTCCGCCGCCGCCCTGCGGCGCGACCCACACGATGTTCTGGGTCGGGTCCTTGATGTCGCAGGTCTTGCAGTGCACGCAGTTCTGCGCATTGATCTGCAGCTGCTCATGCCCGTCGCTGCCGACGAACTCATACACGCCGGCCGGGCAGTAGCGTGCTTCCGGCCCGGCATACTCGGCCAGGTTGATGCGCACCGGCACGCTGGGGTCCTTGAGCGTGAGGTGGCCGGGCTGGTCTTCGGCGTGGTTGGTGCTGCTCAGGAACACCGAACTGAGCCGGTCGAAGGTGAGCACGCCATCCGGCTTGGGATAGGTGATCTTGGCGTGCTTGGACGCCGGTTCGAGGCACGCGTGGTCCGGCGTGCTGTGGCGCAGCGTCCACGGCGGGTTGCGGATGCCGAGCTTGGGCAGCAGCCACTGTTCGACACCGGTCATCAGCGCGGCCACGGTCTGGCCCTTCTTGAACCATTGCTTGAAGTTCTTGGCCTGCAGCAGCTCGGCATGCAGCCAGCTGGCCTCGAACGCCTGCGGGTACGCGCTCAGCTCATCGTGCTGGCGATCGGCGACCAGCGCATCGAAGGCGGCATCGGCGGCGAGCATGCCGGTCTTGAGCGCGGCATGGCTGCCCTTGATCCGGCTGACGTTGAGGTAGCCGGCCTCGCAGCCGACCAGCGCGCCCCCCGGGAACACCGTCTTGGGCAGCGACATCAGGCCACCGGCGGTGATCGCGCGGGCGCCATAGCCGATGCGCTTGCCACCTTCCAGATGCTTGCGGATATCCGGGTGGGTCTTGAAGCGCTGGAACTCTTCGAACGGGCTCAGCCACGGGTTCTTGTAGTCCAGGCCGACCACATAGCCGATCGAGACCTTGCCGCCTTCGGCGTGGTACAGGAACGCGCCACCATAGGTGTCGTTGTCCAGCGGCCAGCCGGCGGCATGCACCACCAGGCCCGGTTCGTGCTTGGCCGGATCGATCTGCCACAGTTCCTTGATGCCGATGCCGTAGGCCTGCGGATCCTTGCCGGCATCGAGCTGGAAGCGCGCGATCAGCTGGCGGCCGAGATGGCCGCGCGAGCCTTCGGCAAAGATCGTGTACTTGGCGTGCAGCGCCATGCCGCGCTCGAACGCGGGGCCGGGCTGGCCGTTCTTCTCGATGCCCATGTCGCCGGTCGCCACGCCGATCACCGCGCCGTCGTCGCTGTACAGCACTTCCGCCGCCGGGAAGCCGGGGAAGATCGCCACTTCCAGCGCCTCGGCCTGCTGCGCCAGCCAGCGGGTCACTTCGCCGAGGCTGACGATGTAGTTGCCCTCGTTGTGGAAGCACTCCGGCAGCAGCGCGTTGGGCGTGCTGCGCGCGCCCGTCTCATTGAGGAACAGGAATTCGTCGCGGGTGACCTTCTGCTTCAGCGGCGCGCCGCGCTCGGCCCAGTCCGGGAACAGTTCGGTCAGCGCGCGCGGGTCCATCACCGCACCGGACAGGATGTGCGCGCCGGGTTCGGAGCCCTTTTCCAGGATGCACACCGACAGCTCGCGGCCGGCCTCGATGGCGCGCTGGCGCAGCCGGATCGCGGTGGCCAGGCCGGCAGGGCCACCACCCACGATCACCACATCGAATTCCATCACTTCACGCGGGGGCAGGACGTTGATTTCTTCGCTCATGGGGCTGCGTAACTCTTGGGTAGTGCCGCGGTTGAACGGGCGGCGGTTGCCTGGGAATCGCGCGTGTCACACCACGGCGAAACGGTTGGATCAGTGCGCCAGAGTACCGGCCCGGCGCATTTAAGCCTAGATCGCCGACGATGACAGCGGTGTCGCCGCGTGTCCGGCACGCTGATGGTGCGGCGCAGCACGCCGCGTGCGTGCCGGTAGTCGCCGCGTCCCTTGGCCCATTCCACGACAACGACCACAATGGGGGCCTGTTCCACCGCCACCTGCCGGGATGCCATGTCACTGAATCCGTTCGATCTGTTCGATATCCGTTCGCTGCTCAGCGAGGAGGAGCGCGCGGTGCAGGCAACGGTGGCGCGCTTCACCGATACGCGGGTGCTGCCGATCATCGGCGATGCCTTCGACGACGGACGTTTCCCGGATGAGTTGATCCCGGAAATCGCCTCGCTCGGCCTGCTCGGCTCCAGCCTGCCCGAGCAGTACGGCGGCGGCGGACTGAACGCGGTGAGCTATGGCTTGATCTGCCAGGAACTGGAGCGCGGCGATTCGGGCCTGCGCAGTTTCGTCTCGGTGCAGAGTTCGCTGTGCATGTACCCGATCTACGCCTACGGTAGCGAAGAACAGCGCGTGCGCTGGTTGCCGGACATGGCCACCGGCACGGTGATCGGCTGCTTCGGCCTGACCGAGGCGCACGGCGGCTCCGATCCGGCGGCGATGAAGACCCGCGCGGTGCGCGACGGCAGTGACTGGGTGATCAACGGCAGCAAGATGTGGATCACCAGCGGGCCGGTGGCGGATATCGCGATCATCTGGGCGCATACCGAGGATGGCATCCAGGGCTTCGTGCTGGAAAAGGGCATGGCCGGGTTCAGCACGCAGGAGATCAAGCACAAGATGAGCCTGCGCGCCTCGCTCACCGGTGCGCTGTTCTTCGACAACGTGCGCGTGCCCGACCGTAACCGGTTGCCGAACGTGCAGGGCCTGAAGGGTCCGCTGGGCTGCTTGAACCAGGCACGCTACGGGATCAGCTGGGGCCCGATCGGCGCCGCGGTGGCCTGCCTGGATGAAGCACTGGCCTACACCAAGCAGCGCGTGCTGTTCGGCCGGCCGGTGGCCGCCACGCAGAGCGCGCAGATCAAGCTGGCCGACATGGCGCGGCGGATCACCACCGCGCAGTTGCTGGCATTGCAGCTGGGGCGCCTGAAGGACGCCGGGCAGCTGCAGCCGCAGCAGGTCAGCCTGGCCAAGTGGAACAACTGCCGCATGGCCATCGACATCGCGCGCGAGTGCCGCGACCTGCTCGGCGGCGCCGGCATCACTACCGAGCACGTCGCGATCCGGCACGCGCTCAATCTGGAATCGGTGATCACCTACGAGGGCACCGAGACCGTGCACCAGTTGGTGATCGGGCGCGAGCTGACCGGGATCAACGCGTTTTGAGCCGGTAGGTGCCGACCGTTGGTCGGCACGCGGTGACGCAATGTCACACCCCGCCGGCAAACCCGTGCTGGCGCCAGGCCTCATACATCACCACGGCCACGGTATTGGAGAGGTTGAGGCTGCGGTTGTCCGGTTGCATCGGCAGGCGCAGGCGTCGGCCGTGGGGCAGGCTGTCGAGCAGGTCCTGGGGCAGGCCGCGGGTTTCCGGGCCGAACAGGAAGGCATCGCCATCGTCGAATTGCGGGGTGTCGTAACGCACGCTGCCGCGGGTACTCAGCGCGAACAGGCGCTTGGGCGCAATCATCTGCAGGGCGGTCTCAAGGTCTGGATGGACCTGCAGTCGGGCGTATTCGTGATAGTCCAGGCCGGCGCGCTTGAGCTGCTTGTCGCTCAGGTCGAAACCGAGCGGCTCGATCAGGTGCAGCCGCGCGCCGGTATTGGCGCAGAGGCGGATCACATTGCCGGTGTTCGGCGGAATTTCGGGTTGGAACAGGACGACATGGAACGTGGGCGTGGCAGTCATCGGCGAAGTGTACGCCGAGGCTGCGGGGGACCGCAGCTACGGCTTACTGGCGGATCAGGGTCGAGGCGGCGACAGCAGCGGTTTCCAGCGCCAGGGCCTGCAGATCGGCGGCCGACGGACGCACCTGCAGGGTCGGCAGGTTGATGATCACTTCGTTGGCGACGGCGGTGGCGGCCGCGGTGAAGGTGGCGACATAGCCGCGATCGTTGCGCTGTTCGCCGGCCAGGGCCTGGCGCTGTTCGGCGGTCGGGCGCACTTCGACGGCAGCCAGCGTGGTGACGCGGCGGGTGGCAGCCAGTTCGGCGCGGTAATCGGCGATCAGGCCGGCGGTCGGGCGGACTTCAACGACGGCCAGGGTCGGGATGCTGCTGGTGCGCTCGACGTCGGCCTGGGCGATCTGGTCGGCCGACGGGCGGACCTGCACGGTCTCCAGGGTGACGATGGCGGGGGAGGCCTGCACCGACGAAGCAAACGCGGAACCGGCGGCGATGGCGATGGCGATGGCGAGAGTCTTGGTGTTCATGGCGAGGTCCTGTTTAGTGTTGGTGAGCAGTGGTGTGGTAGTAAGGTAGTACACCGATTCGGGGCTTGCAAGAACAATTTCAACTTTCTTGTTTTTGTTCAGCATCCAGTCAGTTTCGGTTTGATCCTTGCTTCCCTTGCCAGTACCGAGCAGGTCGCGTGCCAACTTTTCACCGTTGATTTCAAAGGGTTTTTGTCGATGTCGCGGTGTCCGCTGTCCGGACAGTTGTCCGCCGCAGGGCCTGCAGGCTGTCCGTTTTGACCCCAATGACTGTTGGCCGATGCCTTTTGCCTGGGCGGCGCGCTAGCATCCGGCTTCACTTTCATGACCAAGGAACCGGAATGACCGTCCAACTTCGACCGCGTGCTGCGCTGCTGGCTGTCGCGCTCTCCGCCGCCCTGGGCTCGCTCGCCCCTGCGCCGGTCCTGGCAAAGCCGGCCACGGTGGCCAAGGTCGACATTCCGTTCGAGCAGTTCACCCTGCCCAATGGCCTGCGCGTGGTGGTGCACACCGACCGCAAGGCGCCGATCGTGGCCGTCAACATCTGGTACCACGTCGGCAGCAAGGACGAGCCCGCCGGCCGCACCGGCTTCGCCCACCTGTTCGAACACCTGATGTTCCAGGGCAGCGAGAACCACGACGGCGAGTATTTCGAGCCCTTCAAGCAGGTCGGCGTGACCGGCCAGAACGGCACCACCAATACCGACCGCACCAATTACTTCGAGAATGTGCCCACCACCGCGCTGGACATGGCGTTGTGGATGGAGTCCGACCGCATGGGCCATCTGCTCGGCGCGATCGACCAGGCCGCGCTCGACGAACAACGCGGCGTGGTGCAGAACGAAAAGCGCCAGGGCGAGAACCAGCCGTATGGCCAGGTCTGGGAAAAGCTGACGCGCGCGATGTATCCGGCCGGCCACCCGTACCACCACAGCGTGATCGGCTCGATGAACGATCTCAACGCCGCCTCGCTGGATGACGTGAAGAGCTGGTTCCGCACCTGGTACGGCCCGAACAATGCGGTGCTGGTGCTGGCCGGCGACATCGACGTGGCCACCGCGAAGGAAAAGGTCGCCAAGTACTTCGGCGACATCCCGGCCGGCCCGAGCATGGCCCAGCCCAAGGTGGACGTGGCCAAGCGCGAGAAGAGCTCGCGCGAAGTGATGACCGACAAGGTGCCGCAGGCGCGCATCTACCGCGCCTGGAACGTGGCGCAGGTCGGCACCACCGACATCGACCAGCTGCAGCTGTTCGCGCAGGTCCTCGGCGGTGCCAAGTCCTCGCGCCTCGATCAGCGCCTGCTGCACCAGGACAAGCTGGTCGACAACATCAGCGCCGGTGCCTACAGCTCGCAGCTGGGCTCCAACTTCGTGATCATGGCCAGCGTCAAGCAGGGCGTGGACCCGGCCAAGGTCGAGGCGATCATCGATGAGGAAGTGAAGCGCCTGGCCAAGGACGGTCCGACCGCCGATGAGCTCAGCCGTGGCAAGACCGCATTCCGCGCCGGCTTCATCCGCGGCATCGAGCGCATCGGTGGTTTCGGCGGCAAGGCCGATGCGCTGGCCGAGTGCACCGTGTACGAAGGTGACCCGGGCTGCTTCCGCAAATCGCTGGCGACCATCGATGCGGCCACTGCCGCGCAGGTGCGTGATGTCGGTGCCAAGTGGCTGGGCATCGGCGACCACACCATCGTGGTCGAGCCGGGTGCGCGCGTTGCCTTGGCCGAACTGCCGTCGGAAACGCCCAAGCCGTTCACCGTGCCGGCCGTCGATCCGACGTTCACCACCCTGCCCAAGCAGGTCGACCGCAGCACCGGCGTGCCGCAGACCAAGACCTTCCCGGATCTGAAATTCCCGGAACTGCACCGCGCTACGCTGAAGAACGGCACCCAGGTGATCCTGGCCGAGCGCCATGACATCCCGGTCGTGCAATTCAGCTATGAATTCCCGGGGGGCTTCACTGCCGACCAGGGCCGCAAGTCCGGCACGGCCAACTTCACCATGGGCCTGCTCACCGAAGGTGCCGGCAAGCTCGGCGCGCTGCCGTTCGCCGACGCGGCCGACGCACTGGGCGCCAAGCTTGATGCCTCCGCCTCGCTCGACAGCACCAGCGTGTACCTGTCGGCGCTGAAGGAGAACCTGGCGCCATCGCTGGCGCTGTATGCCGACATGCTGCGCCAGCCGCGCTTCGATCAAGGCGAGATCGATCGGGTCAAGGCGACCTGGATCGCCGGCATCCAGCAGGAGAAGGTCAACCCCAGCGCGGTTGCGATGCGCGTGATGCCGACGCTGCTGTACGGCGCGGGCCATCCATACGCGATCCCGTTCACCGGCAGCGGCAATGAGGTGGACATCCAGTCCATGACCCGCGAAGACCTGGTGGACTTCCACCGTGATTGGCTGCGCCCGGAGCAGGGCACGCTGATCGTGGTCGGCGACACCACGCTGAAGGAAATCGTACCGTTGCTGGAACGCCAGCTTGGCAACTGGAAGGCTGAAGGCCCCGCGCCACAGGTCAAGGCGCCGGTGGACGTCGCACGTCCGGCGCATGCCCGTGTGTACCTGATCGATCAGCCGGGCGCGGTGCAGGCCAACCTGTTCGCCAGCCAGGTGGTCCCCTCGTCCAAGGACCCCGGCTCGACCCGCTTCGATATCGCCAACGGCGTGCTCGGCGGCGACTTCACCTCACGCCTGAACATGAACCTGCGTGAGCAGAAGCACTGGTCCTACGGTGCCGGCAGCAGCGCCAGCAACACCCTGGGCCAGCGCCCGTGGGGCGCCCGCGCACCCGTGCAGATCGACAAGACCGCTGAGTCCATGCAGGAGATGCAGAAGGAGATCGCCGAGTTCGCCAGCGGGGCCAAGCCGGCCACGCCGGCCGAAGTGGCGCGCATCCGCAACATCCAGAACCTGAGCCTGCCGGGTGCCTATGAGACCGCCAGTGCCGTGATGGGCACCATCAGCGGGATCGTGCGTTACCAGCGTCCGGACGACTATGTGGTCCGGCGCAAGGCCGAGGTCGAAGCGATGACCCCGGCCCAGGTGCAGCAGGCCGCGGCCACGCTGGACCCGAACGCACTGACCTGGGTGGTGGTCGGTGACCTCAAGCAGACCGAGGCGCCGGTGCGTGCGCTCAACCTCGGCCAGGTGCAGGTGATCGATGCGGAAGGGAACGCCGTCCAGGCCCCGGCCGCGCCGGTCGCTCCGGCGGCCGCGAAGCCCAAGGCCCGGTAATGCCGACCGCTGGCCGGCCACCGCGCCGGCCAGCACATCGGGTGTCGGGAGCTGTCCCGGCACCTGATCACCCCCGATTCAGATGTTTCCCGCACACTCCCTCATGTATTCCAGCCAGGCCTTGTCCATGCGCATTCTGCTTCTGTCCGCCCTGATCCTCAGCGTTTCCGCCTGCACCTGGGTGCCGATCGAGTCGTCCGGGAAGACGGTCCGCGTGCTGCCGGCCGGCCCTGCGCCCAGCGGCTGCCAGAGCAAGGGCGAGGTGGTGGTGACCGTGAAGAGCAAGGTCGCCTTCTACAACCGCAACCCGCTGCGCGTGCAGGAAGAGCTGGAAACCCTGGCCCGCAACGAGGCACCCAGTGCCGGTGCCAACGCCGTGCAGGCCTCGGGCCTGCCTGCCGATGGCAGCCAGCGCTTCCTGGCCTTCCAGTGCCCGCCACGCTGAACCCTTCACACCGCGCCCGGACCATACGCCCGGGCGTGAATTCGTAAAGGTGCGGTGAAAGCCGTGCCGGCTTACAATAACGCCCCCTTTGCCTGAGCCTTGGCGCTAACTGATGCTCTTCAAGAATGTCTCGATCGCCGGCTTGGCGCACATCGACGCGCCGCACACGCTGACGTCCAAGGAAATCAACGAACGGCTGAAGCCGACGCTGGATCGCCTTGGCATCCGCACCGACGTGCTCGGCGACATCGCGGGCATCCATGCCCGTCGCCTGTGGGATGCCGACATGCTGGCCTCCGACGCCGCCACGCTGGCCGCCCGCAAAGCCCTGGAAGACGCCGGAATCGGCGCCGACAAGATCGGCCTGCTGGTCAACACCTCGGTCAGCCGCGATTACCTGGAGCCGTCCACGGCCAGCATCGTCTCGGGCAACCTGGGGGTCGGCGACGAATGCATGACCTTCGACGTCGCCAATGCTTGCCTGGCCTTCATCAACGGCATGGACATCGCCGCCCGCATGCTGGAACGCGGCGAGATCGACTACGCGCTGATCGTCGACGGTGAAACCGCCAACCTGGTGTACGAGAAGACCCTCGAGCGCATGGCCCTGCCGGGCGTGACCGCCGATGACTTCCGCAACGAGATGGCCGCCCTTACCCTGGGCTGCGGTGCCGCGGCGATGGTCATGGCGCGCACCGAGCTGGTGCCCGATGCCCCGCGTTACCGCGGTGGCGTGACCCGCTCGGCCACCGAGTGGAACCAGCTGTGCCGCGGCAACCTGGACCGCATGGTCACCGACACCCGCATGCTGCTGATCGAAGGCATCAAGCTGGCACAGAAGACCTTCGTCGCCGCCCGCGAAGCGCTGGGCTGGGCCGTGGAGGAACTGGACCAGTTCGTGATCCACCAGGTCAGCCAGCCGCACACCGCCGCCTTCATCAAGAACTTCGGCATCGACCCGAAGAAGGTGATGACGATCTTCGGCGAGCACGGCAACATCGGCCCGGCCTCGGTGCCGATCGTGCTGAGCAAGCTCAAGCAGCTGGGCAAGCTGAAGAAGGGCGATCGCATCGCGCTGCTCGGCATCGGCTCGGGCCTGAACTGCTCGATGGCCGAAGTGGTCTGGTAAACCACGCGCCGCAGCCTGCCGCGGCGTTGGAATTGAACATCAAGGGCCGGTTCTGCCGGCCCTTTTCACAGGTGCGTTTGCATGCCCCAGCTGCCCGGTTACCCCGCCCATCCGCACCGCTTCGAGGTGCGTCCCGGTCTGTCGATGAACTATCTCGACGAAGGCCCGCGCGATGGCGAGGTGGTGGTGATGGTCCACGGCAACCCGTCGTGGAGCTATTACTGGCGCACCCTGGTGGCCGGGTTGTCGGACAGCTACCGCTGCATCGTGCCGGACCATATCGGCATGGGCCTGTCGGACAAGCCCGATGACGCGCACTACGACTACACCCTGCAGTCGCGCGTGGACGACCTGGATGCGCTGCTCGCGCACCTGGGCATCACCGGCCCGGTGACCCTGGCCGTGCACGACTGGGGCGGCATGATCGGCTTCGGCTGGGCGCTCTCGCACCATGCCCAGGTCAAGCGCCTGGTGGTGCTCAACACCGCCGCCTTCCCGATGCCGGCCGCGAAGGCGATGCCGTGGCAGATTGCGCTGGGCCGCCACTGGAAGGTGGGCGAGTGGATCATCCGCACGTTCAACGCCTTCTCGTCCGGTGCCTCGTGGCTGGGCGTGGAACGGAAGATGCCGGCGGACGTGCGCCGCGCGTACGTGTCGCCGTACAACAGCTACGCCAACCGCATCAGCACCATCCGCTTCATGCAGGACATCCCGCTGTCGCCGGCCGACAAGGCCTGGTCGCTGCTGGAGCGGTCCGGCCAGACGCTGCCGTCGTACGCCGACCGACCTGTCTTCATCGGCTGGGGCCTGCGCGATTTCGTGTTCGACCACCACTTCCTGAAGGGCTTCCAGGCCGCGTTGCCGCAGGCCGAAGTGCACGCCTTCGAGGATGCCGGGCATTACGTGCTGGAAGACAAGCACGAGGTGCTGGTGCCGAAGATCCGCGCGTTCCTGGATCGCAACCCGATCTGACCGGCGTGACGACCAACGGTCGTCACCTACCCATCGCCGATCCGGTAGGTACCGACCGTTGGTCGGCACACGCGTCACGCCGCGATCGGTGCCTGCGGCGGCGCCGGGGAATTCCCGTTGTCATCGGGATGATCATCGTCATTGCCCGCCTCGTCCCGCCAGCGCCAGTCGGCCAGGGTCAGCGCCGGCATGCCGTGCGCCACGCGCGCCTTGTCGCACTGCGGGCTGGCCTTGCCGTACTCCCACGAGGCATCGACCTCACGGCAGACGCTGGGGCGGTTGGGATGGATGCTGCAGCGCGAATACACCCCGATCTCCGCATCCAGCGCCACGCAGTACACCGGCTTGGACAGGGTGCCGCGCATGCACAGCCGGTGCGGGTCCAGCACCTGGGTGAGTTCGTGCGGGACGCCACCGGGGGTGACCTCGTCGGATTCCATCCAATGGAAGGCCACACGGTATTGGGTGCAGCAGGCGCCGCAGGTGAGGCAGGGATGGGGCATGGGGCACCGGCTGGAGACGCGTAGATCCACGCCATGCGTGGATGGGTGGGAAGGCCGCGAATTTTCCACGCCCACGGCCGGCGCGCAAGAATTTTCTGCAGCGGCGACAATGAACGGATGAACAGCGCCATCAATATCGCCGCGCGCCTGCCCGAGCTGGCCCGTGAACGCCCCGACCAGATCGCCATCCGCTGCCCCGGCAAGCCCGGGCCCGGCGGCATGGCGCGTTATGACGTCACCCTGGATTACCGCACCCTCAATGCCCGCAGCGACGCGATGGCGGCCGGCCTGGCGGCCCACGGCATCGGCCGCGGCGTGCGCGCGGTGGTGATGGTGCGGCCCTCGCCGGAGTTCTTCCTGCTGATGTTCGCGCTGTTCAAGAACGGCGCGGTGCCGGTGCTGGTAGACCCCGGCATCGACAAGCGCGCGCTGAAACAGTGCCTGGACGAGGCCCAGCCGGAAGCCTTCATCGGTATCGGCCTGGCCCACGTGGCGCGCCTGGCCCTGCGTTGGTGTCGCTCCGCGCGCCTGCTGGTGACCGTCGGCCGCCGCTGGGGCTGGGGTGGTACCACCCTGGCCCGGCTGGAAGCCCAGGGCGCCACGGCGGCCCCCGCACTGGCCCCGACCGATGGCGAGGATGTCGCCGCGATCCTGTTCACCAGCGGCTCCACCGGCGTGCCCAAGGGCGTGGTCTACCGGCACCGTCATTTCGTCGGCCAGGTCGAGCTGCTGCGCGCCGCCTTCGGGATGGAGCCGGGTGGGGTGGACCTGCCGACCTTCCCGCCGTTCGCGCTGTTCGATCCGGCGCTGGGGCTGACCTCGGTGATCCCGGACATGGACCCGACCCGTCCGGCCCAGGCCGATCCGCGCAAGCTGCATGACGCGATCAACCGTTTCGGCGTCACCCAGCTGTTCGGTTCGCCGGCGCTGATGCGGGTGCTGGCCGACCATGGCCAGCCGCTGCCCGGCGTGCGCCGGGTCACCTCGGCCGGCGCGCCGGTGCCGCCCGACGTGGTCGCGCGGATCCGCCGCCTGCTGCCCGACGACGCCCAGTTCTGGACGCCCTATGGCGCCACCGAGTGCCTGCCCGTCGCCGTGATCGAAGGCCGTGAGCTGGAGAACACCCGCCAGGCCACCGAGGCCGGCGCCGGTACCTGCGTCGGCCGCGTGGTCGCACCCAACGAAGTGCGCATCATCGCCATCGACGACGCACCGCTGCCGGCCTGGTCGCAGGCCCGCGTGCTGGCTACCGGCGAGGTCGGCGAAATCACCGTGGCCGGCCCGACCGCCACCGACAGCTACTTCAACCGCCCGCAGGCCACCGCCGCGGCGAAGATCACCGAGACCCTGGCCGAGGGCAGCACGCGGGTCGTGCACCGGATGGGCGATGTCGGCTACTTCGATGCGCAGGGCCGGCTGTGGTTCTGTGGCCGCAAGACCCAGCGCGTGGAAACCGCGCAGGGCCCGCTCTACACCGAGCAGGTCGAGCCGGTGTTCAACGCGCTCGATGGCATCGCGCGCACCGCGCTGGTCGGTGTGGGTGCGCCGGGCCGGCAGGTGCCGGTGCTGTGCTACGAACTGCTGCCCGGTACCGTCGATTCCCCCGCGCTGGTCGAGCGGTTGCGCCGTGAGGCCGCCGCGCACGCGCATACCGCGCGCATCGAGCGCTTCCTGCCCCACCCGGGCTTCCCGGTCGACATCCGCCACAACGCCAAGATCGGCCGCGAGAAGCTCGCGGTCTGGGCCACCACGCAACTGGAGCAGCACGCATGAAGATCCTCGTGACCGGCGGCGGTGGATTCCTCGGCCAGGCCCTGTGCAAGGGGCTGATCGAGCGCGGCCACCAGGTGCTGGCGTTCAACCGGGGCCACTATCCCGCGTTGCAGGCGATGGGGGTGGGCCAGATCCGCGGTGACCTGGCCGATGCGCAGGCGGTGATGCACGCGGTGGCCGGGGTCGATGCGGTCTTCCATAACGGGGCCAAGGCCGGTGCCTGGGGCAGCTATGACAGCTACCACCAGGCCAACGTGGTCGGTACCGACAACGTCATCGCGGCCTGCCGTGCGCACGGCGTCGGCAGGCTGGTCTACACCTCCACGCCCAGCGTGACCCACCGCGCCACCCACCCGGTCGAAGGGCTGGGCGCGGACGAGGTGCCTTACGGCGAGAACTTCCAGGCACCGTACGCGGCCACCAAGGCCATCGCCGAACAGCGCGTGCTGGTGGCCAACGATGCACGCCTGGCCACCATCGCGCTGCGCCCCCGGCTGATCTGGGGCCCGGGCGACCAGCAGCTGGTGCCACGCCTGGCCGAGCGTGCCCGCGCCGGCCGCCTGCGCTTCGTCGGTGACGGCCAGAACAAGGTCGACACCACCTACATCGACAACGCCGCGCTCGCCCATTTCCTGGCCCTGGAGCACCTCGCGCCGGGGGCGGCCTGCGCCGGCAAGGCCTATTTCATTTCCAACGGCGAGCCGCTGCCGATGCGCGCGCTGCTCAACAAGCTGCTGGCCGCGGTGGATGCCCCGCCGGTGACGAAGTCGATCAGCTTCAAGGCGGCCTACCGGATCGGCGCGGTCTGCGAGCGGTTGTGGCCGCTGTTGCGCCTGCGTGGCGAGCCGCCGATGACCCGCTTCCTGGCCGAGCAGCTGTGCACCCCGCACTGGTACAGCATGGAGCCGGCGCGCCGCGACTTCGGCTATGTGCCCCGGGTCAGCATCGAAGAAGGGCTGGCCCGGCTGGGATCTTCATCGAACGCACAGGAATCCATCACTCCCTGAACACCGCAGGTTGGTGAACATGGCCCCACGCCAACTCCGGCACGCATCAACGCGAGGGTCGACATGCTGCATTACGCCGTCATCTTTTTTGTCATCGCCATCATCGCGGCGGTACTTGGTTTCTCGGGCATTGCCGGCGCCGCCAGCAACGTCGCCTGGATCCTGTTCGTCGTGTTCCTGATCCTGGCGGTGGTGTCGATGTTCCGCAAGCGGACCTAGTGTCCCGCGCGTCCCACGCCACCTCTCTCCGGCGTGGGACGCGCAGCGGAAACCATGACGGCCTGACATCGGCAACGATGCTCAGGCCGTCGTTGCGATGGAGCTCTGCAGATCGCGCTCATGCGCATGCCGGGCCATCGCCAGCTCCAGCAGCCGCGTGATCAGCGCGGTGTAATCCAGGCCGCTGGCCGCCCACAGCTTCGGGTACATGCTGATGCGGGTGAAGCCGGGCAGCGTGTTGATCTCATTGATCACCACCTCACCGGCCGGCGTCAGGAACACATCCACCCGGGCCAGGCCGGCACAGTCCAGCGCCTGGTAGGCCTGCACCGCGATGTCCCGGATGCGGGCCTGCTGCGCCGCCGTGATCGCCGCCGGCACCACGATGTCCGCACCGTTTTCGCTGATGTACTTGGTGTCGTAGGAATAGAAATCATCGTGCACGACCACCTCGCCACAGACGCTGGCTTCGGGGTGCTCGTTGCCCAGCACCGCGCATTCGATCTCGCGGCCGTCGATCGCCGATTCCACCAGCGCCTTGTGATCGAACGAGAGTGCCAGCGCGAGCGCGGCATGGAATTCGGCTTCGGTACGCACCTTGCTCACGCCCACCGAGGAGCCCTGGTTGGCCGGCTTCACGAACAGCGGCGTGCCCAGCTCGGCAACCAGCGCGGTGTAATCGGCCCGGGCCGCAGTGACCCGGTTGAAGCAGGCGAACGGCGCTACCGCCAGCCCGGCATCGCGCAGCAGGCGCTTGGCCACGTCCTTGTCCATCGCCACCGCCGAGCCCAGCACGCCGGAGCCGACGAAGGGCAGGTTGGCCATGCGCAGCAGGCCCTGCAGCGAGCCATCCTCGCCCAGCGTGCCGTGCACGATCGGGAACACCACGTCGATCTGCTCCAGCGCGGTGGCCGGGTCGGTCGGGACCAGCTGCTGGCGCTCCAGGCCCGGCCGCACCGCCACCGCATTGCCCGAGCGGTGCAATGCGATCCGTGCCGGATCGCCCGCGTTGAGCAGGAAGTCATGCGGGTCGCTGACGTGCCACTGGCCCTGCTTGTCGATGCCGATCAGGCTGACTTCGAAACGCTCCTTGTCCAAGGCATCGAGAATGTTATTCGCCGACTGCAGCGAAACCTCGTGCTCGGCCGACCGGCCGCCGAAGATGATGCCTACCCGGGTCTTGCCCATGCCTGTTGCCGCTCCTGCCGCTGTGTTGGGAGCCATAGCATGAACCGAGTCGGTGCCCGGCAAACACCCTCTGCCGTGTCGTCGCGCTCGCCGCCCGTCGTTCAAGGGGGCGCGGTAGAATGCGCTGATGGCCCGTTCCCTGCTCTCTTCCCTCAAGCCGCTGGCCGGCAATGCGCTGCAGCTCACGCTCAACCGTGCGCTGGCGCTGGACCCGGACACCCGCAGCGCGCTGGCCGCGCTGGATGGCCGCCACATCGCCCTGACCCTGGAATCGCCCGCGCTGGCGATGCGGATCGGGGTGGACGGTGAACGCCTCACGGTCGGTCCGGTCGATCCGCAGCAGGAGCCGGACCTGGCCGTGCGCAGCACGCTGGGCGGGGTGCTGGCCCAGTTGCCGTTCCTGGCCAACGCACGCCGCGGCGGCGACGCGCCGGCCGGGCGGGTCAAGGTCTCCGGCGATGCCGAGCTGGCCCGCCGCCTGCAGCAGCTGGCGACCCGTTTCGATCCGGACTGGCAGCAGCCGTTCGTGCGCGTGTTCGGCGAGGTGATGGGCGTGCAGATCGCCAACGCCCTGCGCTCGGCCCTGCAGCACGCCCGCCGCGGCGCGTCCGACCTGGCGCACAGCGCCGCTGAATTTGTCACCGAGGAGTCGCGCGACGTGGTACCGCGAGCAGAACTGGATGCCTTCCACGACGATGTGGACGTGATGCGTGATGACGTCGAACGCTTGGCCGTGCGCGTGCAGCGCCTGCGGCAGGTGGGCGCATGAAGGCGATCTTCCGGGCCAGCCGCATCGGCCGCATCATCCTGCGCTACCGCCTCGACGATCTGCTCCAGGGCACCCCGGCCGAGCGCTGGCTGCGCCTGGCCAAGCCGTTCGTGCCGCGTGCCTCGGCCGACATCGCCGCACAGTCGCGCGGGGCCCGCCTGCGCCTGGCGCTGCAGGACCTCGGCCCGATCTTCGTCAAGTTCGGGCAGATCCTCTCGACCCGCCGTGACCTCATCCCGGCCGACGTGGCCAACGAACTCACCCTGCTGCAGGACCGGGTCAAGCCGTTCGACGGCGCCACCGCGCAGGCCATCGTCGAGCGCGCGCTCGGCCGCCCGGTCAGCGAAGCGTTCGCCAGCTTCGACCTGCAGCCGCTGGCCTCGGCCTCGATCGCACAGGTGCACGCGGCCACGCTCGCCGACGGCCGCCAGGTGGTGGTCAAGGTGCTGCGCCCCGACATTGAAAAGCAGATCGACGCGGACATCGCGCTGCTGAAGTCGGCCGCCGCGCTGATCGAGCGCGCCCACCCGCGCGCCGACAAGATCCGCCCGCGCGAAGTGGTCGCCGAGGTCGAGAACACCCTGGCCGCCGAGCTGGACCTGCAGCGCGAAGGCGCCAATGCCAGTGTGCTGCGCCGGTTCTGGATGGACTCGGACGATCTGTATGTTCCCGAGGTGGTCTGGAGTCACACCGCCGAGCGCGCGCTGACCCTGGAGCGCGTGTGGGGCATTCCCTCCGACGACATCGTCGCGCTGGACAAGGCCGGCATCGACCGCAAGGCGCTGGCCGCCAAGGGCGTGCGGGTGTTCTACACCCAGGTGTTCCGCGACAATTTCTTCCACGCCGATGCGCATGCCGGCAACATCTGGGTCGACACCGATCCGGCGCGCCGCGACAACCCGCGCTTCATCGCGCTGGACTTCGGCATCATGGGCCAGCTCTCCGAAGAAGATCAGTACTACCTGGCCGAGAACTTCATGGCCATCTTCAACAAGGATTACCGGCGCATGGCCGCGCTGCATGTCGAAGCCGGCTGGATGCCCAGCAACGTGCGCATCGATGAACTCGAAGCCGCCGCGCGTTCGGTGTGCGAACCCTATTTCACCCGCCCGCTGTCGCAGATCTCGCTGGCCGAGGTGCTGATCAAGCTGTTCCGCGTGGCCCAGCGCTACGAGCTCACGTTGCAGCCGCAGCTGATCCTGCTGCAGAAGACCCTGCTCAACATCGAAGGCGTCGGCCGTCAGCTCGATCCCGAGCTGGACATCTGGGCGGTCGCGCGGCCGGTGCTGGAACGCATCCTGCGCGAGCGCTACAGCCCGCGCCGCGTGCTCAAGGAAGTGCGCAAGCGCCTGCCCGAGATCATGACGCATACGCCGGACATGCCGCGCCTGGTCCACGCCTGGCTGCGCCAGCAGGTGGAAGGCGACCACGAACTGTCGATGCGCTCGCGCGATCTGGCGGCGCTGAATGTCAGCGTGCAGAAACTGCAGAAGCGCGCGGTGGCCGCGATCGCCGGCGTCGGCCTGATGATCGTCGCCGCGGTGCTGTATGGCCTGCAGCCGGGGGGCTGGTACTTCGGCGATGCCCCGGTGTGGAGCTGGGTGACCGGCGCGGCGGGCGTGTTCTCGCTGGCCAGTGCCTGGTGGCGCCGATGAGCGCCCTCCTTCCCCCCCTGCAGCTGCTGTATCTGGACGCCCAGCTTGCCGTGGTCAACAAGCCCGCCGGGTTGATGGTCCACGACAGCAAGCTCGCCCGGGGCGAAGACGACTTCCTCGCCGACCGCCTGCGCGAACAGCTCGGCAAGCCGATCTTCCTCGTCCACCGCTTGGACCGCGCCACCAGCGGCTGCCTGCTGCTCGCCTTTGATCGCGACAGCGCCAGCGTGCTCGGCAAATCGCTGATGGGCGGCGACGTCACCAAGGATTACCTCGCGATATGCCGCGGCTGGCCGGCCGAAGACGCTTTCACCGTCGACCACGACCTCGATGGCGGCCCCGGCAAACCGGTCAAGAAGCAGGCGATCACCCACTTCCAGCGCGTGGCCGTGGGCGAGATCGCGATACCGATGGGCGAGTTCGAGACCTCACGCTACGCCCTGCTGCGCTGCCAGCCGCAGACCGGCCGCTTCCGCCAGATCCGCCGCCACCTCAAGCACCTCTCGCATCACCTGATCGGCGACACCAGCCACGGCGACGGCCGCCACAACCGCAGCTTCCGCATGCAGGGCATCCACCGCATGCTCCTGCACGCCGAGCGCCTGCGCTTCCCGCATCCGGATGGCACGCCGATGGACATCAGCGCGCCGGTGGACGGCGAGTTCCGCAAGGCCATGGATCTGTTTGGCTGGGAACTCGCCTGACGCCTGATGCCGCGCGATAGCCGACCAACGGTCGGCCCTACCGGTTACTTCCTGGCGGGCGCGGCCGCCGGCGCCGGCTCATTCACGATCGCCTCCAGGTCTTTCTGCAGATCCACGAACAGCGGCTGCATCTTGGTCTGGATCGCCACCATCACGTTCTGCATCAGCGCCGGCGTCTTGTCCAACAGACTCTGCCCGGCCGAGCTCTCGTAGAACTCGGCCATCGCCAGTACGTCTTCCTTGCTGAAGGTCTGCTTGTACAGATCCACGTACATCGGCCGCAGCTCCTTCCAGGACAGCGCCTGGCGCACCGTCTGGCTGGTCCGCTGCTCGATCCGCTGCAGCTGCGCCTGCTGCGTCGCGTCCAGCTGACGCTGCTGCGCCACCTGCTGGAACTGCTGGCGCTGCATCGCCTCGATCTGCGGCAGCATCGTATCGAGCATGCTCTGCGCCCGCGACGCGGCCAGCAGCCGGTTGATGTCGGCATCCGACGGCGGTGCGGCCAGGGCCGGCGCGATCGCGGCCAGGCCCAGGACCAGGGCCAGAGTGAGGCGGCTGAGGCCGCGGCGGGCCATCGGGCGGATCAGGGACATGGCGGAGCATCCTGCGTTGCGTGGACTGCGGAGAATACCTGCGATGGCGTCATCAGGCCGTAATTGAGGACGTTATCGACGATATCCACGCACGTTGCAGTCCCCCGGCCGGCGGGTCCTCCCCTTACAATGCCGCCCATGGGCAACGGGCCAGTCACCATCAGCGCGCACCTGACGATTCCGGACACGGAACTCGTCGAGCGGTTCGTGCGCGCCAGTGGCGCCGGTGGCCAGAACGTCAACAAGGTCTCCACCGCCGTCGAACTGCGCTTCGACGTGGCCGGCTCGCCTTCGTTGCCCGAGCCGTTGCGCGCGCGCCTGCTGGCCCGCCGTGACCGGCGCATGACCGGCGAAGGCGTGCTGGTCATCGATGCACAGCGTTTCCGAACCCAGGACCGTAACCGCGAGGACGCGCGCGATCGACTGGCCGCCTTCATCCAGGCGGGGCTGAGCGTGCCCAAGGCACGCGTGGCCACCAAGCCGACCTACGGGTCGAAACTGCGTCGTCTGGACGCCAAAAAGGGGCGCGCGCAGATCAAGCGCGGGCGCACCACACGCAATTGGGAGTGATTGCTTGAACAACCGAAGTCCGTTGTTGCCGGTGGTTCCGCCGAACATGCCGCAGGTCAAACCGAACCGCTTCCTTCGCTGGCTGGCCCGCTGCACGCTGCGCCTGGGCGGCTGGAAAGTGACCGGCACCCTGCCCGATGTGCCCAAAGTGGTGTTCATCATCGCCCCGCACTCGTCCAACTGGGACGGCTTCTGGGGCATGGCGGCGAAGATCGCGCTGGGCATGCAGGTCAAGGTGCTGGGCAAGGCCTCGCTGTTCTGGTGGCCGCTGGGCCCGCTGCTGCGCAGGCTCGGCGTCATCCCGCTGGACCGCAGTTCGCCGCAGGGTACCGTGGAGCAGGCGGTCAGCCTGATCCGCGGCTCGGACCGCCTGTGGTACGCGATCACCCCGGAGGGAACGCGCAAGGCCGTGCAGCATTGGAAGGCCGGGTTCCTCAAGATCGCGCGCATGGCCGACGTGCCGGTGCTGGCCGCCTATTTCCACTACCCGGAAAAGACCATCGGCATCGGCCCGCTGTTTCATCCCACCGGCAACGACGTGGCCGACATGGCCGCGATCCGCGAGTACTACCGGCCCTGGCAGGGCAAGACCCGCGGCACCGTCTGAGCGCCGCCGGGCGGGCCGGACGGGGTAGCCCCCACGGCCCGCACAGCCACGCGCCACGACCGGCACATGCCGCCTGCGGGCTTTGGGAGTAGGGTGATCGGCTGCGGGATTTTCCATCCCGCGCCCTCATCCAAGGAGCCCGTTTCATGTCGCGTACCGTAGTTTTGGCCGCTGCCATCAGCCTGGCGCTGGCGGCCTGTTCCGGCAAGGAGTCCACCCCCGTGACCGATACCCAGCCCGCGCCGACCCAGCAGCCGGCCGATGCCTCCGCCAACCCGCTGTTGAGCGCCAGCACGCTGCCGTTCCAGGCGCCGCCGTTCGACAGGATCAAGGACGGTGACTACCTGCCGGCCTTCAACGAAGGCATGAAGCAGCACCTGGCCGAAGTCCGCAAGATCGCCGACAACCCCGAGCCGGCCACCTTCGACAACACCATCGAAGCGCTGGAGCGCAGCGGCGAGACCCTGACCCGCGTGTCGCGCATCTTCTTCGGCCTGGTCCAGGCCGACACCAACGATGCACGCCAGAAGGTGCAGGAAGAAGTCGCTCCGAAGCTGGCCGAGCACCAGGACGAGATCAACCTCGACCCGAAGCTGTTCGCCCGCATCAAGACCATCTACGACCAGCGCGATGCGCTGGGCCTGGACCCGGTGCAGAAGCGCCTGGTCGAGCGTGACTACCAGGAGTTCGTGCGCGCCGGCGCGCAGTTGAACGATGCCGACAAGGCCTCGCTGCGCAAGCTCAACGTGGAAGAAACCACGCTGGCCACGCAGTTCCACACCCGCCTGGTCGCCGCGACCGCCGCCGGTGCCGTGGTGGTCGATGACAAGGCCAAGCTGGCCGGCCTGGACGAGGATGCGATCAACACCGCCGCCGCCGATGCCAAGGCCCGCAACCTCGACGGCAAGTACCTGCTGCCGCTGCAGAACACCACCCAGCAGCCGGTGCTCGGCTCGCTGAGCGACCGCGAGCAGCGCGCTGCCGTGCTCAAGGCCTCGGAGACCCGTGCCGAGAAGGGCGACGCCAACGACACCCGCGAGACCATCCAGCGCCTGGCCCAGCTGCGCGCGCAGAAGGCCAAGCTGCTCGGCTTCGAGAACTACGCCGCCTACAGCCTGGCCGACCAGATGGCCAAGACTCCGGCCGCCGCGCTCAAGCTGCTGACCGACACCGTGCCGGCCGCTACTGCCAAGGCGCGTGGCGAGATCAGCGAAATGCAGAAGGTGATCGACGCACAGAAGGGCGGCTTCAAGCTGGCCGCCTCCGATTGGGACTTCTACGCCGAACAGGTGCGCAAGGCGCAGTACGACCTGGACGAATCGCAGATCAAGCCGTACTTCGAGATGGACAACGTGCTGCAGAACGGCGTCTTCTACGCCGCCACGCAGCTGTACGGCATCACCTTCAAGCCGCGTACCGACATCCCGACCTACCACCCGGACATGAAGGTCTACGAAGTGTTCGACAAGGACGGCACCTCGCTGGCCCTGTTCTACACCGACTACTTCAAGCGTGACAGCAAGTCCGGTGGCGCCTGGATGGACGTGTTCGTCGAACAGGACGGCCTGACCGGTGCCAAGCCGGTGGTCTACAACGTGTGCAACTTCACCAAGCCCGCCGCCGGCCAGCCCGCGCTGCTGAGCTTCGATGACGTGACCACGATGTTCCATGAGTTCGGCCATGCGCTGCACGGCATGTTCTCGAAGGTGAAGTACCCGTCCATCGCCGGTACCAGCACCTCGCGCGACTTCGTCGAGTTCCCCTCGCAGTTCAACGAGCACTGGGCGCTGGACCCGAAGGTCTTCGCCAACTACGCCAAGAACTACAAGACCGGCGAGCCGATGCCGCAGGCGCTGGTCGACAAGATCCTCAAGGCACGCACCTTCAACCAGGGCTATGCGACCACCGAGTACCTCTCGGCCGCACTGCTCGACCTGGCCTGGCACACCCAGCCGGCCGACGCCAAGCTGCAGGACGTCGCGCCGTTTGAAGCGGCTGCGCTGAAGAAGTTCAAGGTCGACCTGCCGCAGGTGCCGCCGCGCTACCGCACCAGCTACTTCGATCACATCTGGGGTGGCGGGTATTCGTCCGGCTATTACGCCTACTTCTGGGCCGAAGTGCTCGACCATGACGCCTTCGAGTGGTTCAAGGAAAATGGCGGCCTGACCCCGGAGAACGGCCAGGTGTTCCGCGACAAGATCCTCTCCCGCGGCAACAGCGTGGAGCTGGCCGATCTGTACCGCGAGTTCCGCGGCAAGGATCCGTCGGTGGAACCGCTGCTGGTCAATCGTGGCCTGAAATAATCGCGGCATCCCGGTAGGTACCGACCGTTGGTCGGTACGCCGGTGACTGGCCGATACGCCTGCCACCGGTACATGCTGAAACGAAAACGGCAGGGGGAAACCCTGCCGTTTTTTTTGGGTTGCCGCCCCACCGACCCCGCGCATCACGTCCCTACGTGCACGCCTTCGGCGATCTCACTGCACCCCAGGTGATCCAGCGCGATCTCCAGCGCGTGCATGTAACTCTGCGCGCAGTACCCGCGCGCCACGCCGATGCGCTGGCCCACATCCGCCGGCAGGCACGCCTCGGGGGCGCGCGCATCGTCGTCGTGCACTTCCACGTAAGCGTTGTGCAGATGCGGCAGCAGGCGCTGCAGCCGCGCGCTGTCCACACACGCACCGGGATCGAGCAGGGTGACTTCGCCGCGGCTGTGATCGGCCACGCGCAGCGCATCCAGCAGCTCCTGCTCCGAGCCGCAGGCGCGGATCGCCACCGTGGTGCCCGCATCGATCGCGCGATGTACCAGGGATTTCAGGACCAGCGCCGGCAGCGGCTGCGCGGTACGGATCAGCTGCCCGGCCGCTTCCGGCCCACGGATGATGAAGATCGACATGGTTCAGCCCTCCACGGCCTGCAGGCGATGAGCGGCGATCGCCAACGACAGGCGACACGCATCCTGGCGGCCGCTGCTGCACACCACCCGCGCGGCCGGAGCATGCTGCGGATGCAGGTGCTCGTCCAGCGCGTCGTCGTCGTTGCTGGCCATCTCGATGTACGGCGCCGGCAGGTCCTCCAGCGCGGTGCGCAGCGCTTGGCCATAACGGGCCCATTGCGGTGCATCGACCGCCGCGGTGGCGATCAGGACCAGCGCCGGGCGGCTGCGCTGGGCACGCTGCAGGCAGCGCACCAGGGCCGGCAGGGAGTCGCAGTCGCGGCAGGCCAGGCGGTGCCCGGCGACCCGCGCAGGCAGCGGCGACGCGTCCGGCACGGCGTTCGACGGTGTATGCCGGATCAGCAGGATGGTCATGGAACGTCTCTTCGAAGCGCCCTTCGGCGCGGTGTCGCCACGATGCGGCCGCGCCCCGTAAAACCGCGATGCCAACCCGGCCGGCCCGGCGTAAACAGTGCGTAGCTTTTTCGGACCCGGCCAGGGAACTTGCCCGCCTCCCGTCCGGTCACAGCCACACACTCCCTGGAGCGCCCGTATGGACACCCCCGCCGCCGCCTCTGCCCCCGCCGACCACCGCCTGCTGCGCTGGCTCAAGAAAGAAGCCCTGCCGCTGCTGGTCATGCTCGGCCTGCTCGCCGCGGCGCGCGACACCTTGGCCAACCACTACCAGGTGCCCAGCGGCTCGATGCAGCACACGCTGATGCCCGGCGACCGGGTGGTGGTGGACATGCGCGCCTACGGCGTGCGCCTGCCGTTCACCTCGGTGGAGCTGCTGCACACCGGCCAGCCGCAGCGCGGTGACGTGGCGGTATTCGATTCGCCGCAGGACGGCACCCGCCTGATCAAGCGTATCGCGGCTGTCGGGGGTGATCGGGTCGAGCTGCACGACGGCCACTTGAGCATCAACGGCCATCCGCTGGCCCAGGCCGGCGTCGGCGAAATCGAAGACTTCGGCCCGCATCTGGCGCAGCTGGATCTGGGCCAGGGCGGCGGGCCCGACATCACCGGGCTGACCGTCCCGGCGGGCGAGGTGCTGATGCTCGGCGACCACCGCGGCAACAGCGCCGACGGCCGCTTCTTCGGTCTGGTCCAGGCCAGCGCGCTGTATGGCAAGGCCTCGCACGTCTACTACCGGCGCGGCGAAGGCCTGACCTGGCAGGCGCTGTAATCCCGGCCGTGATCTGAATTGATATCTGGATCGTCTCGATCCAGACCTATCAGGTTATGGATCGACCTGTCCGCGCTGCCTATCCTGAGCGCTGACTCCTCGCTCCGGCCCGTCCACGCGGGCCTTACCGGCATGAATGGCGACACCGCAGCGGTCCCCGACCGCAGCCCCCCGACCACCACCGCAGCGCCGGCCGGCGACCAGATCCATCAGGGCACCCCGGCCTTCCGGCGCACGGCGGCCGCGCTGTTCCTGGCCGGCTTCTCCACCTTCGGGCTGCTCTACACGGTGCAGCCGCTGCTGCCCGAATTCAGTCGCCACTTCGGTGTCTCCGCGGCCAACAGTGCGCTGACCCTGTCGCTGACCACCGGTCTGCTGGCGGTCTCCATGCTGATCGCGGGATTGATCTCCGACCGCATCGGGCGCCGCAGCGTGATGGTCGCGGCGCTGCTGGCGTCCAGCGTGTTGTCCGTCGCCACGGCGATGGTGGATGACTGGACCACGCTGCTGGTGCTGCGCACGCTGCTCGGCATCGCGCTCAGTGGCGTACCGGCGGTGGGCATGACCTACCTCGCCGAAGAAATGGACAGCCGCGCGCTGGGCCTGGCGATGGGCCTGTACATCGGCGGCAACGCGATCGGCGGCATGAGCGGTCGCCTCATCGCGGGCATCGTGGCCGACCACTGGGGCTGGCGCTGGGGCATCGGCGTGGTGTCGCTGATCGCGCTGCTCAGTACCGTGCTGCTGTGGATCCAGCTGCCGCCGTCGCGCCACTTCCAGCGCCGCCGTGGCGGCCTGCGCGAACTGCCCGCGCGCTGGCGCAGTCTGTTCGGCGATCCCGGCCTGCCGTGGTTGTTCGCCACCGCCTTCGTGTTGATGGGCGTGTTCGTCACCCTCTACAACTACCTCGGTTTCCACCTGCTGGCGCCGCCCTACGGCCTCAGCCAGACCGTGGTCGGCCTGATCTTCAGCGTGTACCTGGTCGGCACCTTCAGCTCGGCCTGGATGGGGCAGCAGGCCAACCGCCATGGCCGCAGCCGCGTGCTGGCGATCTGCTATGGACTGATCGCGCTGGGCATCGTGCTGCTGGCGATGCCGTGGCTGGGCTGCATGGCCGCCGGCATCGCGCTGGTGACGTTCGGCTTCTTCGGCGGTCACTCGGTGGCCAGCAGCTGGGTCGGCAGCCGCGCCGGTGCGATGCGGGCCGAAGCATCCGCCCTGTACCTGTTCGCCTACTACCTGGGTTCCAGCGTGGCGGGTGTGCTCGGCGGCGTGTTCTACACGCACTGGGATTGGCTGGGCGTGTGCGGCTTCGTCGGCGTACTGACCGTGGCCGGTGGCGTGATCGCCTGGCGCTTGGGGCAACGCGTGCAACCGGGCACCGCCGCGCTCGCGCTCAGCCGCTGACACCCTGCAGCAGACGGGTGAAGTGCCCGATCAACGGCGACGCCGCACCCCGCCGACAGGCGACGTGCACTTCTGAACTGGCGGCACGATCACTGAGCGCGACGAAGCGCGCCCCGTCCACCTGGATATGGCTGCACGAGGCGGGCAGTACCGTCACGCCCAGGCCTGAAGCCGCCAGGCTGATCAGCGTCGAAGCTTCCCCGGCTTCCTGCACGATGCGCGGCGTGAAGCCGGCGCTGCGGCACAACGCGATGAAATGATCGTGGATGCCCGCGCCGACCTCGCGCAGGAAGCCGACGAACGGCTCATGCGCGAACAGCCGCAGCGCCACCGCCGCATCGGTGGGCAGATCACGCACCAGCGGATGCTGGTCGTGCACCACCAGCGCCAGCGGATCACTGAACAGTTTGCGTGACATCAGGGGCGCGGGCAGGGCACGTTTGCGGATCAACCCGACATCCAGTTCGCCGGCCATCAGCGCATCGATCTGCTGCAGGGTGTTCATCTCGCGCAGCTTCAACTGCACCTGCGGGAACTGCTGGCGGTAGGCGAAGATCGCACGCGGAATCTGCGTGGACAGGGGCGTAGCCCGGGTCAGCCCGATGCGCAGCTCACCGGTTTCCCCGCGCTGCGCGCGCTGGGTCAGATCGATCGCGGTCTCCACCCGCACCAGCACCTCGCGCGCCTGTTCCTGCAGCACGCGCCCGGCATCGGTGAGTTCCACGCGGCGGTTCGCACGCAGGAACAACCGCGCGCAGAGCAGCGTTTCCAGCTGACGGATCTGCTGGCTGAGCGGTGGCTGCGACATCCCCAGCCGCTCGGCCGCCCGGCCGAAGTGCAGCGTCTCGGCGACGGCCAGGAAGTAGCGCAGGTGGCGGAGTTCGATGGACATGGGGCGTGCGTCAGCGCTCGGAATGACCACTTTCATCATAGCTGCGCGGACTGAACAGGTCCGGCTGGATCAGCTCGATGAATGCCCGCGCCTGCGGTGACAGGAAACGCCCGCGCCGCACGATCACGCCATAACTCCGCTCCGGGAACCACGCACTCATCGAGCGCGTCACCAGCTTCTCGCGGTCGGCATCGTGGAGGCAGAGCGCCGGCACGATCGAGATGCCCATGCCCATCGCGACGTACTGCTTGATCACTTCCCAGCCACCGACCTCCAGCGCCACGGTGTAGGGCAGCCGATGCCGCTGGAACACCTGGTCCACCAGCCGGTAGGTGATCTGGCGCTTGGGCGGCAGCACCAGCGGGTACTGCGAGATCGCCTCCAGGCTCAGTTCGCCGTGCGCCAGCGGATGATCGGGCGGGGCGATCAGCACCTGCTCGAAGCGATAGGCCGGGGCGTAGCTGAGGTCGGCCGGCACATCGGTCATCGAGCCCACCGCCAGGTCCGCCGCATCGCTGCGCAGCAGGTCGGTGCCGTCGGCGCTGATCGCGTTGTGCAGGGTCAGGCGGACATCCGGGTGGCGCTGGCGGAAGCGCTCCACGATGCGCGGCAGCAGGTACAGGATGGTCGAGCTGTTGGCCGCGATGTTGAGCTCGCCGGCATCCAGCCCCTTCACCTTGTCGCGAAAGCTGGCCTCCAGCCCGTCCAGGTTCTCCACCAGCGGCAGCGCCATTTCATACAGCAGCTGGCCTTCGCGGCTGGGCACCAGACGGCGCCCACTGCGTTCGAACAGGTTGACCCCGAGTTCGCGCTGCAGGGCCTGCAACTGCTGGCTGATGGCGGGCTGGCTGACGAACAGGGCCTCAGCTGCCCGTGAGACTGAGCCGAGGCGGACCGTCTGGCAGAACGCCCGCAGCGGCTTGAGCCGGTCGGATTTGTAGGAAAACCGGGGACTTGGCGTGCGCGGCGTGGTCATGACGTCATGAGTATAAGCCCGCCTTATGTAAGCCATTGCAATAACTGCTTTGTCAAATATCGGCGCGGCGGCGCACGGTGGAGCTCAACCGCACCGCAGGAGCCCGCCATGTCCGCCGTCGCTTACGCCACCGCCCAGCCCACCCCCGCCGATGCACCGGCCACCCCCGGCATCGCCCTCACCACCCAGCTGGCGGGCCAGTCCGCGCTGCTGCCGGCGGGGGTACTGGCGCTGCTGGTGTCGCTGCACCGGGCGGTGGAGCCGGAGCGTCAGCGCCGGCTGCAGGCACGGGTGGCCCGCCAGGCTTTCTTCGATGGCGGCGGCCTGCCCGACTTCCGTGCTGATACCGCCGAGATCCGCAGCGGCGACTGGCACGTCGCCCCGCTGCCGGAAGCGCTGCAGGACCGCCGGGTGGAGATCACCGGCCCGACCGACCCGAAGATGGTCATCAACGCGCTGAACTCCGGCGCCAAGGTGTTCATGGCCGACTTCGAGGATTCCACCGCCCCGGCCTGGCGCAATCTGCTGGCCGGCCAGCAGGCGCTGATCGGCGCGGTGCGTGGCGATCTGACCCACACCGGCCCGTCCGTCGATGGGAAGCCGGGCAAGCAGTACACGCTGCGGCCGTTCAACGAGCAGGCCGTGCTGATTGTCCGCCCGCGTGGCTGGCACCTGGATGAGAAGCACGTGCGCATCGATGGCCAGCCGATCGCCGGTGGCCTGTTCGATGCGGCGGTGTTCGCCTTCCACAACGCCCGCACGCTGATGTGCAGGCAGCGTGGACCGTACTTCTACCTGCCCAAGCTGCAGAGCATGGAAGAGGCGGCGCTGTGGGAGACCGCGCTGTCGCACATCGAAGGCATGCTCGGCCTGCCGCATGGGCAGATCAAGGTCACCGTGCTGATCGAGACCCTGCCCGCGGTGTTCGAGATGGACGAAATCCTGCATGCGCTGCGCGACCGCATCGTCGGCCTGAACTGTGGCCGCTGGGATTACATTTTTTCCTACATCAAGACCTTCCGCCGGCACGCCGACAAGGTGCTGCCCGAGCGCGGCCAGGTGACGATGACCCAGCCGTTCCTGAAGGCCTATTCGGAGCTGCTGATCCGCACCTGCCATCGCCGCGGCGCGCATGCGATGGGCGGCATGGCCGCGCAGATTCCGATCAACCACGACGCGGCCGCCAACGAGCAGGCGATGGCGCGGGTGCGGGCGGACAAGCTGCGCGAAGTCACCGCCGGCCATGACGGCACCTGGGTCGCCCACCCCGCGCTGATCCCGGTCGCGCAGGCGATCTTCGACGAACACATGCCCGGGCCGAACCAGCACCGCGTGCTGCGCAACGACGTGCAGGTCGGCCGCGACGACCTGATCGCCGCGCCCACCGGCACCATCACCCGCGCCGGTTTCGAGGGCAACGTCGAAGTCTGCGTGCGCTACCTGGCCGCCTGGCTGGACGGCAATGGCTGCGTGCCGATCCACCACCTGATGGAAGACGCGGCCACCGCCGAGATCAGCCGCAGCCAGCTGTGGCAGTGGCTGCATACCCCCGGCCAGCACCTGGACGACGGCACCGCCATCGACCTGGCCCTGCTCGACGCCACCCTGGCCCAGCTGCCGGCGCGGCTGGGCGATACCACCGCGCTGCCGGGCAGCGCCCGCATCCCCGAGTCCATCGCGCTGCTGGCCGAACTCAGCCGCCGCGAAGCGCTCACCGACTTCCTGACCCTGCCCGCCTACGACCGTCTCGACTGACCCCCCGCCATCCACCTGCTGTTACCGCATCCGTTCCCTTTGGAGATTCGACATGAGCACCCTGCAGACCGCCGAACAGATCCAGCACGCTTGGAACACCGACCCGCGCTGGGCCGGGATCACCCGCAACTACACCGCCGCCGACGTGGTGCGCCTGCGCGGCACCGTGCACGTGGAGCACTCGCTGGCACGGCTGGGCGCGGAGAAGCTGTGGACGTACCTGCAGGAGAAGGACTTCGTCAACGCGCTGGGTGCGCTGACCGGCAACCAGGCCATGCAGCAGGTCAAGGCCGGCTTGAACGCGATCTACCTGTCCGGCTGGCAGGTCGCCGCCGACGCCAACCTGGCCGGCCAGATGTACCCGGACCAGTCGCTGTACCCGGCCGATTCGGTGCCGGCGGTGGTCAAGCGCATCAACAACACCCTGCTGCGCGCCGACCAGCTGCACCATGCCGAGGGCAAGGATGACATCGACTTCCTGCAGCCGATCGTGGCCGATGCCGAAGCCGGTTTCGGCGGCGTGCTCAACGCCTTCGAACTGATGAAGGCGATGATCGAAGCCGGTGCGGCCGGCGTGCACTTCGAGGACCAGCTGGCCTCGGTGAAGAAGTGCGGGCACATGGGCGGCAAGGTGCTGGTGCCGACCCGCGAGGCGATCGAGAAGCTCAACGCCGCCCGCCTGGCTGCCGACGTGATGGGCGTGCCGACCCTGCTGGTGGCACGTACCGATGCCGAGGCCGCCGACCTGCTGACCAGCGATGTGGATGGCAACGACCAGCCGTTCACCACCGGCGAGCGCACCGTGGAAGGCTTCTACAAGACCCGCAACGGCCTGGACCAGGCGATCAGCCGCGGCCTGGCCTATGCGCCCTATGCCGACCTGATCTGGTGCGAGACCGGCAAGCCGGACCTGGAGTTCGCCCGCAAGTTTGCCGAGGCCATCCACGCCAAGTTCCCGGGCAAGCTGCTGGCCTACAACTGCTCGCCCAGCTTCAACTGGAAGAAGAACCTGGACGACGCCACGATCGCGACCTTCCAGAAGGAGATCGCCACCTACGGCTACAAGTTCCAGTTCATCACCCTGGCCGGCTTCCACGCCCTGAACTACTCGATGTTCAACCTGGCCCACGGTTACGCCCGCCGCCAGATGAGCGCCTTCGTGGAGCTGCAGGAGGCCGAGTTCGCCGCCGCCGACCGGGGCTTCACGGCGGTCAAGCACCAGCGCGAGGTCGGCACCGGCTACTTCGACGCGGTGACCCAGGCGATCCAGCAGGGCCAGTCCTCGACCACCGCCCTGAGCGGCTCCACCGAGGAAGAGCAGTTCAACGCGGAACGGGCGGCCTGATAGCCCGGAAGGGAGGCCAGGGAAGGCCTGCAGGGCGGCCGGTCGGGGGACCTGCCGCCCTGTTCCGTAGTCCGGGCCCGTCTTCACATGGCCAGACACGGGAGAACCCACGCCGTTTCACGATGTTGGGGTCTGAAAGTCGGAAATGGGATAGGGCGCACAGTTTTGAGGAGTGCTATCCTCCATCGCTCACCAGGGGGCGCTGGAAAGCGGGTGTTCGGAAATGACCGGCAAGGGTGCGGCGGCGATCATGTGCGAACAGGAACCAGACATCGACCGAAAGGCGATGGCTGAGATCGTGCACGCCATCCTGAGCAATGGCGAGTCCGCATTGTTCTCCGAATTCGGCCGGCAACGCAAGCTGCCCTCAGGCACGCATCTGTTCCACCGCGGCCACGCCGGCAACACGATGTACGTGATCGTCAGCGGCTGCATCGAACTGGACTTCGGCGAAGACCTCGTCGTGAAGTCGCTCGGTCCCAATGAATTCTTCGGCGAGCTGGGCCTGTTGATCGGCGATCACCAGCGCACGGCCGGCGCGCGTGCGGTCGAGGACAGCATCGTGCTGGAACTGGACCACGAGGATTTCCAGCGCTTGGTCGACCGCGATCCTGGTCTGCTGGCCTACTTCCTGCGCCGCACGATCATGCGCGTGGTCAGCAACGAACAGGTGCTCATCCGCCAGCTGCGCCGCCGCAACCACGATCTCGAAACCGCGCTGGACAATCTCTACGTCACCACCCATCAGCTCACCCACACCCGCGAGCTGGTGCGCACCGATGAACTGACCGGCCTGCACAACCGGCGTGGTCTGGCGCTGTACCTGCAGGAATGCCGTGCCCAGGAAGACAGCGCGCCGCAGGGGCTGCTGCTGATCGACTGCGACCAGTTCAAGCAGGTCAACGACGTGCACGGCCACCAGGCCGGCGACCGCGTGCTGCAGAGCGTGGCCAACATCCTGCGCTCGGTGGCCACCGAGCCGGACGTGGCCTGCCGGCTGGGCGGCGACGAATTCTGCCTGTTGCTGCGCAGCGCCGACCAGGACAGCCTGCAGCACGCCGCCGAGTTCATCCTCAGCGCGGTGCATGGCCTGATCGGCCGTGCCCACGGCGTGCCGCATGTGTGTCCGGTCAGCATCGGCGTCTGCCTGATCGACCCGCGGACCGACTGGAGCGAGTGGTACGCCCGGGCCGACAATGCGCTGTACCAGGCCAAACGGCTGGGCGGCAACCGATTGCACTGGTCGCGATCAGCGACCGCCACACCCTGATCGGGAGATCGGCATGAACGGCGACAACGGAACGTCGACCCAGGCCCCGCAGATGCGGGCGCTGTTGTTCACCGATCTGTGCGACTCGCTGATCCTGGTGGAGCGCATCGGTGATGCGGCGGCGGCTGAGCTGTTCCAGGAGCATGACCGGCTGGTGCTGGCGTTGCAGCAGCAGTGGAACGGGCACCAGATCGATCGTTCGGACGGGCTGTTTCTGTTGTTCGAGCGCACCATCGATGCGTTGGGTTTTGCCCTGGATTACCAACAGCAGCTGCATGCACTGGGGCAAACGCTGAGAGTGCCACTGCGCGTGCGCGCGGGGCTGCATGTCGGCGAAGTCATTCTGTGGAGCAACAGTGCCGAGGCCGTCGCGCACGGAGCGAAGCCGATCGAAGTCGAAGGCCTGGCCAAGCCGATGGCCGCCCGGTTGATGCAGCTTGCCAGGCCAGGACAGATCCTGCTGTCCGCACTTGCCGAGTCGCTTGCACGGCGAAGCAGCTCGGATATTGGTGAACGCGCCAACGCATTGAAATGGACGTCGCACGGTCGCTGGCGCTTCAAGGGCATGGCCGATCCCCAGCAGATCTGGCAGGTCGCCGCTGATGACACGTCACCCACGCGGCGACCCTCAAGTACCAAGAAGGCCTGGCTGGATCGACCGCTGTGGTTGCACCCGGGTGCGCTTTTCGCGGAGATGGCATTCTTCGGCATTCTCGGCATCGTGCTCTGGACACTCATTCGTCCGGACCCAGCCATTGCCTTTGCCGAGCGCGACTGGGTCGTCGTCGGCGACATGCGTAACCTGACCGGCAACACCGTTCTGGACGATTCGCTGCAACAGGCTTTCCGGATCAGCCTGGAGCAGTCCCGCTACGTCAATGTTCTCAGTGACATGAAGGCACGCAGTGTCATCGAGATGATGCGCCGCGATGCGGCCTCTCCACTGGATGCACCGCTTGCCTCCGAAGTTGCGATCCGGGTTGGCGCACGGCTGGTGCTGCTTCCCTCGGTTGCCGAAGTAGGCGGTCGCACGCGTATCAATGTGCAGGTCCTCGAGCCAAACTCACAGCGAACAGTCGCCGTCGTTGCTGCAGAAGGAAAGGGAATGGCGTCGCTACTGGCGTCCATCGATAGCGTCACCACACAGTTGCGCGACCAGCTGGGTGAGCAGGAGAGCAGCGTCAAGGAAGCATCTGCGCCACTGCCGTTGGTGACCACGTCGAGCATGGATGCCCTTCGCGCCTACGCGCTGGGTCAGCGACGGTACGCAGACGGTGATTACGTGGGTGCACTATCCATGTACGAGCAAGCGGTGGCGCTCGACGACACGTTCGCCTTGGCCTGGATGGGGTTGGTGCGCGCACGTGTTGCCAACGTAGACAATGATGCCGCGTTCGCCGCACTTGAACGGGTAAAAGGACTGTCGGATCGCTTGCCTACGCGCGAAGCGCTGTACGTGCAGGCATGGTCGACGACACTCACTGACCAAGGTAATGCCGCACAGGGCTGGATGCGCTTGGCGGGGCTCTATCCGGACTACTTCCCGGCGCAACACAACGCGGCGATGTGGTTGTTTGTCGACAATCGCTTCAAGGAGGCGCTGCCGTTTGCGGTTCGCGCGGCGGACGGTCGCTTCGAGTTGTCCAACGTCGCCTACGACCAGCTGGGCCGGATCGCACTGGCCAATGGTGACTTCCCGGCGGCCCGGCGTGCCCTGGAGATGGCGGTGTCCGGCGGTCGCACGACCAGCCATCGCTACCTTGCGACTGTATCGGCCAGCCAACGCAACTACGCCGCTGCCGAGGCCGAGCTCGCCAAGGCGCGTGACAATAAGTACGCCGGAATTGAGAGAACTTCCATTGCAGCGGATCAGGGGCAGTGGGCCCGCGCAGTGCTGGCGGCGAGCACAGGTTTGAACGCCATGGCGCGGGACACTGGCTTTGCACGCCAGCTGTACCTGTTGCCTCTGGCCACCGCGCACTGGGCGAGCGGTGACGAGCAGGCCACCAGGACGAGCGTCCAGCTTGCAGTGGATAGTTCGCTGCACAGAATTGCAGATCCGGGCAACCCAGACATCAGTGATGACGCCATGGTGGCGTTGGGGGCGTCCATTCTGGCGCTGCGCCTGAACGACACGAAGACTGCCGAGCGCGTGCTGCACGCTGTGCGTACCCGCAGAGGCAGCACGAGCGGTCGACTGCTCGATGAAATGGAAGCGGTCGTCCAAGCCGAACGTACCCGGTTGGGTGGGGACGCTGCGGGGGCCCTGCGCGGACTCCAGCCGTTTCTTCAGGGCAGCGCCCGCTTCCAGACGCGCGTAGCGGCAATGAGGGCGTACATCGCATTGGGTCGGGAGGAGGAGGCGCTGGAACAAGCCGATTTCCTTCGCAACCAACGTGGCATGGCCTACGCCGAGCTGGACTGTGGGTACTGCATGCAGACCATGAACGTCGTGGACAGCAATGACGCTGCCAGACTCGCGCAGGAACTGCGGGGCGGCGGCCGCACGAAACAGGCCGCCACCGCAGCGATCATCAGGGGCCCTTGAGGGTGTGGCCGCCGTCCGGGTTGGCATCCAGCGCCGGGACGATCTGATTCACTTTCGCCGTCAGCATCATCTGGAGATCCTGCTTGGCCTGAAGAATGTCGGCCTTGGAGGCCAGCTCGTTGACCTTGCAGCAGACTTCCAGCGCGGTGGCATCGTCCAAGGACAGCCCGACTTCGATCAGTGCAGCGGCGGGGTCCGTCGAGAAGAGCGTACGGAATGCATCATCACTGCCCAGTCGGGAGATGAGTTCCAGGGCGATGGTGGGTTCAATGGACGGCAAAGACATCGGAGTTCCTTGAGTAGGGACGGATATTCAGCAGCGTTTTCACAGGTTCACAGGCCAACATCGACCTGCCGGGCGCACTCTTTAGTGTCGATTCGAGCCGGGTACATCATGAAGACGGGGCCCTGTTGGCCGATATGGATCAAAGTGCTGGCCAAGGTCCAGTGAACGGGGAGAAGCGTGGTGCGTGTTCGTCGTTGTGAAATTCTGATGTTCGAATCTCAAGAACAGGTGGCGTTCAAGCTTGAGAGTCTGCTGGAAGGGGGCAACGGGATGGTACGCACTCTTCAATGGCTGGCGCTGGCGCCGCATCTGGGTGATTCCGTCATGGTTTCCTCTGCACAGCGGGAGGCGCTGGGAACGCTCAGTCCGAGTCTGTGGACAGATGTTGCCACACTCGGCGTTGCGACCCGCCTGGAGCTGGACGCGCTGATAGACCATGGCCTGGTGGTGATGGAAGAGCCTGCGGTCGGCAGTGTCGCTGAGCGTCAGCGTCGCGATGACGATCGCCTGCGGGCTGCCCATTGGCACCCGCTCGGCGCCATCCTGCACGCCTTCACCCGCTGGGACTCGGTGGACGCGGTGAAGAACACACAGGATTCCGGAACGGAAACCGCAGCAGGGATGCGCGATGTATTGGGGCCTCCGCCTGCCGCTACGAGATCAGAAGGCCAGGGCGAGGCAGTTGCGTTGCCGCAGGCCGAACCTGATGCCTTCGATGCCCTCCTGCAGCGGCGCGCAACCTGTCGCAATTTCGATGACAGCCGGCCGCTTTCGATGGCCTTGTTTACCCGCATGCTGGGGCGCGTATTCGCCGCCCAGGCGAAGATCAAGGTAGGCGATGATCTCGTCTTCCACAAAAAGAACAGTCCTTCCGGCGGCGGCCTCCATCCAATGGAGGCCTACCTGATCGTGCAGCAGGTTGAAGGTCTCGCACCGGGTCTGTACCGGTACCTCGCCGATTCCCACAGTCTGTTGCCGCTGACCGCACCGGACCAGCCCCTGCGTGACTTCATCATGGAAAGTGTCGGCCAGCAGCATTGGTTCGCCAACGCCCATTGTCTGGTGACGATGGTTCCCCGCTTCGACCGCAGCTTCTGGAAGTATCGCCGGCACGCCAAGGGCTACCGCGTGGTAACCCTCGAGGCCGGCCACCTGTCGCAGACCCTCTACCTGTCTGCGACGGATCTGGGCCTTGGCGCATTCATCACCGGTGCGATCAATGAGAAGCACCTGGAGAGGGGATTCGGTCTTGATCCGATCCAGCAAGGGGCGTTGGCCGTCTGTGGCTTTGGGTGGCGCGCACAGCACATGGACACCGCCGAACTGGATCCGCTCGAGCAGGTCTGGCAGCGGGTGGGATGAGCGGCAACGAGGCGGGCCTCACCCCGCCTCGAAATCCACCAGCACCGCGCCATCACCCACCTGATCCCCGGCCTTGACCCGGTAACCCTGCACGGTGCCATCGGCCGGTGCCTGCAGCGTGTGCTCCATCTTCATCGCCTCCAGCACCAGCAGCGGCGAGCCGCGTTTGACCGCCGTGCCCGGTGCCACCAGCGTGGCAACGATACGGCCCGGCATCGGCGCGACCAGGCTGCCGGCATCGGCGACGGACTGGTCCGCTTCGCTGACGGGATCATGCAGGGTGAAGCGCTGCACGCCCTCGCTGCCGAACAGGTAGAGCTCATTTCCGTCGCGGATGACGGTGGCACGGTGCAGCTGCTCGCCGATCTGCACGCGCAGCGCATCACCGGCCAGGCGGCCGCTGCCCTGCAGTGCGTTGCCGTCCATGTGGACGGTCCACTGTTCGCCCGCGCCCTGTACGGCCACGCTGCGCTGCGCACCCCGGTGCTCCAGTGTCAGCGCGCGTGCGGCGGCCGCGCCGAGGCGCCAGCCATCCTGGGCCTGCCACGGCGAGTGCGGGTCACGCGCGTCACGGCGGGCGGCCTCGCTGGTGGCCACGCCGGCCATCGCGGCCAGCGCCCAGAGCGCCGGATCGCTGTCGCCGTCGTTGGGGGCCAGGGCGGCCTGTTCGCGCTCGATCAGCGCGGTGTCCAGCTTGGCCTGGGTAAACGAATCGGTCATCACCAGCCGGCGCAGGAAGGCGGCATTGGTGGTCACGCCGACCACTTCGCACTCGGCCAGCGCCTGCTGCATGCGGCGCAGCGCGGCATCGCGGTCGACGTCCCAGACGATCAGCTTGGCGATCATCGGGTCGTAGAACGGGGTGATCGCATCGCCCTGCTCGACACCGGCGTCCACGCGCACGTGTGCGGTGTTGGCCGGCAGGCGCAGGTGGCGCAGGGTGCCGGTGGACGGCAGGAAACCGCGGTCGGCGTCTTCGGCGTACAGGCGTGCTTCCAGTGCATGGCCGCGGATCTGCAGTTGATCCTGCTGCAGCGGCAGCGGCTCACCGCTGGCCACGCGCAGCTGCCACTCGACCAGGTCGGTGCCGGTGATGCACTCGGTGACCGGGTGCTCGACCTGCAGGCGGGTGTTCATTTCCATGAAGTAGAAATCGCCATCAGGCCCGGCGATGAACTCCACCGTGCCGGCGCCGACGTAGTTGACCGCGCGCGCGGCATCGACGGCGGCCTTGCCCATCGCGGCGCGGCGCTCGGGCGTCATGCCCGGGGCGGGCGCTTCTTCGAGCACCTTCTGGTGGCGGCGCTGCACCGAGCAGTCGCGCTCGAACAGGTACACCACGTTGCCGTGGCTGTCGCCGAACACCTGGATCTCGATGTGGCGCGGGCGCTCGACATACTTTTCGACCAGCACGTGGGCGTTGCCGAACGCCGACTGCGCCTCGCGCTGGCAGCTGGCCAGCGCCTCGGTGAAGGTCGCGCTGTCATCCACGCGGCGCATGCCCTTGCCACCGCCGCCGGCGCTGGCCTTGATCAGCACCGGGTAGCCGATGCTGTCGGCCTGCTGGCGCAGGAACTCGGGGATCTGCTCGTCGCCGTGGTAGCCCGGGGTCAGCGGCACGCCGGCCTGCTGCATCAGTGCCTTGGCCGCGCTCTTGTCGCCCATCGCGCGGATCGCCGCAGCGGAGGGGCCGATGAACACGATGCCGGCCTCGGCGCAGGCCTGCGCGAAGCCGGCGTTCTCCGACAGGAAGCCGTAGCCGGGATGGATCGCCTGCGCGCCGGTGCGGCGGGCGGCCTCCAGGATGGCGTCGCCGCGCAGGTAGCTCTCACGCGCCGGCGCCGGGCCGATCGCGATGGCCTCGTCGGCCAGGCGCACGTGGCGCGCGTTGCGGTCGGCGTCGGAGTACACCGCCACGGTGGCGATGCCCAGGCGCTGGCAGCTAGCGATGACGCGGCAGGCGATTTCGCCACGGTTGGCGATCAGGATCTTGGTGAACATGGTGGTCTCGTTGCGCGGGCCAAGGGCGGCGGTGCCAGGCGGCACCGCCCGTGCATTACATGCGGAACACGCCGAAGTCGGTCTTCTTCGCCGGGGCGTTGAGGCTGGCCGACAGCGCCAGGCCCAGCACACGACGGGTGTCGGCCGGATCGATCACGCCGTCATCCCAGAGGCGGGCGCTGGCGTAGTACGGGTGGCCCTGCGATTCGAACTGCTCGCGGATCGGCGACTTGAAGCCGTCTTCCTCCTCGGCCGACCACTGCCCACCCTTGGCTTCGATGCCATCGCGCTTGACCGTGGCCAGCACGCTGGCGGCCTGCTCGCCGCCCATCACGCCGATGCGTGCGTTCGGCCACATCCACAGGAAGTTGGGCGAGTAGGCGCGGCCGCACATGCCGTAGTTGCCGGCGCCGAACGAGCCGCCGATCACCACGGTGAACTTGGGCACCTTGGCGCAGGCCACGGCCATGACCAGCTTGGCCCCGTCCTTGGCGATGCCGCCGTGCTCGTACTTGCGGCCGACCATGAAGCCGGTGATGTTCTGCAGGAACACCAGGGGAATGCCGCGCTGCGTGCACAGTTCGATGAAGTGCGCGCCCTTCAGCGCGGACTCGGAGAACAGGATGCCGTTGTTGGCGATGATGCCCACCGGGTAGCCGTGCAGATGCGCGAAGCCGGTGACCAGGGTGTTGCCGTAGCGCGGCTTGAACTCATCGAAGCGTGAATCGTCGACCAGGCGCAGGATCACTTCGCGCACGTCGTAGGGCTTGCGCGTGTCGGCCGGGATCACGCCGTACAGCTCGTGGGCCGGATGTCGCGGTTCCACCGGGGCCTGCACTGCCAGCGCCGGCTCGGGCTTGCGCCAGTTGAGCTGGGCGATGATCGCGCGGACCCGGGCCAGCGCCTGCAGGTCGTTGTCGGCCATGTGGTCGGCCACGCCGGAGATGCGCGTGTGCACGTCGGCGCCGCCCAGTTCTTCGGCGGTGACCACTTCACCGGTGGCCGCTTTCACCAGCGGCGGGCCGCCGAGGAAGATGGTGCCCTGCTCGCGCACGATCACCGTTTCATCGCTCATCGCGGGCACGTAGGCGCCACCGGCGGTACAGCTGCCCATCACGCAGGCGATCTGCGGGATGCCCTGCGCGGACAGGTTGGCCTGGTTGTAGAAGATGCGGCCGAAATGATCGCGGTCCGGGAACACCTCGTCCTGCAGCGGCAGGAACGCACCGCCGGAATCCACCAGGTAGATGCAGGGCAGGCGGTTCTGTTCGGCCACTTCCTGCGCGCGCAGGTGCTTCTTGACCGTCATCGGGTAGTAGGTGCCACCCTTGACCGTGGCATCGTTGGCTACGATCACGCACTCCACGCCCGAGACCCGGCCGATGCCGGCAACCACGCCGGCGCTGGGGATCGGATCGCCGTACATGCCGTGCGCGGCCAGCGGGGCGATCTCCAGGAACGCGCTGCCCGGATCAAGCAAAGCATCGATGCGGTCGCGCACCAGCAGTTTGCCGCGTGCGGTGTGCTTGGCGCGCGCCGCTTCGCTGCCGCCCAGCGCGGTCTGCGCGAGGGTGGCGCGCAGGTCGTCGACCACCGCCTGCAGTGCGGCGCGGTTGGCCTCGAAGGTGTCGCTGCCCGGTTGCAGCTGGGTGCTCAGTACGGTCATGGCAGGGCCCTTACTTGGTGCGCTGGAACAGTTCGCGGCCGATCAGCATGCGGCGGATCTCCGAGGTACCGGCGCCGATTTCATACAGCTTGGCATCGCGCCACAAACGACCGGTCGGGTACTCGTTGATGTAGCCGTTGCCGCCGAGGATCTGGATCGCCTGGCCGGTGAGCCAGGTGGCCTTCTCGGCCGAGTACAGGATCGCGCCGGCTGCATCCTGGCGCGTGGTGCGGCCCTGGTCGCAGGCGCGTGCCACCGCATACACATAGGCGCGGCAGGCGTTGAGGCCGACGTACATGTCGGCCAGTTTGGCCTGGATCAGCTGGAAGGTGCCGATCGCCTCGCCGAACTGCTTGCGCTCGTGCACGTACGGCATCACCACATCCATCGCCGCGGCCATCAGGCCGAGCGGGCCACCGGAGAGCACCACGCGCTCATAGTCCAGACCGGACATCAGCACCTTGACGCCACCGCCGACCACGCCGAGCACATTGGCTTCGGGCACTTCGCAATCCTGGAAGACCAGCTCGCAGGTGTTGGAGCCGCGCATGCCGAGCTTGTCCAGCTTCTGCGCCGTGGAGAAGCCCTTCATGCCCTTTTCGATCAGGAACGCGGTGATGCCCTTGGCGCCGCCATCCGGATCGGTCTTGGCATAGACCACCAGCACATCGGCATCCGGGCCGTTGGTGATCCACATCTTGTTGCCGTTGAGCACGTAGTGATCACCGCGCTTGTCCGCACGCAGCTTCATCGAGACCACGTCCGAGCCGGCGCCCGGTTCGCTCATCGCCAGCGCGCCGACCAGCTCGCCGCTGCACAGGCCGGGCAGGTAGCGCCGCTTCTGGTCTTCGTTGCCGTTCTTGCGCAGCTGGTTCACGCACAGGTTCGAGTGCGCGCCGTAGGACAGCGCGATAGCGCCGGAGGCCCGCGAAATCTCTTCCATCGCCACCACGTGCGCGAGGTAGCCCATGCCGCTGCCGCCGTATTCCTCTTCCACGGTCAGGCCGAGCAGGCCCTGTTCGCCGAGCTTGCGCCACAGCGCATTGGGGAACAGATTCTCTTCGTCGGCCTGGGCGGCCAGCGGCGCGATTTCAGCGGAGGCAAAATGGGCCACGCTCTGGCGCAGCAGGTCGATCTCTTCGCCGAGATCGAAGTTCATGGTCGGGACGTGCATGGGCGACTCCGCAACAACAAGGGATGGGACGCGCCGGGAGGGATGGACGGGCTGACAGGGCCGTCCCGCGGGCGATGTACCCCCAGCGTAGCCGGGTTCGACAAAGAAGTGAACACAAATTCAAAAATTGAACATAGAATCAACAAATGGCCTATAAACGCTCCGCCCTGATGGAAGAACGCCTTGCCGGCGCCCGCGAACGCATCCTGCTGGCGACCCGTGCGCTGGTGGCCGCCGGCGGCTACCGCAATGCCCCGGTGACCGCCGTGGCCGCCGAGGCCGGGGTCTCCACCGGCCTGATCTACCGGCACTTCCCGTCCAAGGCCGAGCTGTTCGTCGAGGTGCTGACCGCCGCCGTCGAGCATGAGCTGCGCATCTTCGAGGCGATCGCGGCCGAGCCGCTGCCCGCGCCGGAGCGCCTGCGCCGCGCGATCACGGCCTTCGTGCGGCGCGCGCTGGCCGGCCCCGGGCTGGCTTACGCCTTCATTGCCGAACCGGTCGATCCCGAAGTGGAAGCCGAGCGTATCCGCTGCCGCCGTCTGTTCGGCGATGTGTTCCGGCGCATCGTCGCCGATGGCGTGGAGGCAGGCACCTTCCCGCAACAGGACACCCATGTCGCCGCGGCCTGCATCGTGGGCGCGTTCACCGAGGCGCTGGTCGGCCCGACCGCACTGAGCCGCGACGCGCATGGCGACGAAGATGCGCTGGTCGAGTCGATCTGTGTTTTCTGCCTGCGCGCCGCCGGCGCCTGAGCCGCGCGGATGCTGCATTGCGACACCGGCAGGTCGCTTGCGCAGCGCCGCCGACGCTGGTCATACTCCGGCGACAAGCCGTGGTCCAACGACTACCAGCCAGGGGTATAGAGAGTGCGGAATTACGACCTCGAGTTCCTGAAACGCTTTTCCATGGTCATCGCGCTGCTGATGGCCATCACACTCGGCCTCATCATCTTTGCGGCCTACCTGCATACCAGCATTCCCCCGGAAGTCTCGCCGATGGCGGCCAAGCGCACCGAACAGCGGATCGCGCCGGCTGGGGCGGTCTATGCGGGCAGCACCGGTGCCGCCGCGCAGGCCGCCGCTCACGCTGCCGCGCTGGTCAAAGCCGCCTCGCAGGTGGCCTATGGCGGCACCACCGACGGCAAGGTGATCTACGACAACCTCTGCACCGCCTGCCATACCAATGGCGTCGGCAAGGCGCCGACGCTGGACCATGGGCATTGGGATGCGCGCATCGCCCAGGGCAAGGACACGCTTTACAAGCATGCCGTGGAGGGCTACACCGGCCCGGACGGTGGCATCATGCCGCCCAAGGGCGGTAATCCGGCGCTGACCGAGGAGCAGATCCATGCCACGGTCGACTGGATGCTCGCCAACCTGAAATGACGGCTTTGCCGGATCAGGCCACCGACGCCGCCGAAGGGCGGCGTTTCACTTTATATGGTTAGCCTTGTCGCACTTCCCTGGAGTCCTGCTTCCGATGCGCCGTACCCCCCTCGTGTTCGCCCTTGCGCTGGCGTTGTCCGGCGCGGTCCATGCCGCCCAGCCGCAGCCCGCCACCTCGCCGCAGGTGCGTCCGGCGCCGACCACGTCGGCCACGGTCACCCTGACCGCGCCGCCGACCGACTGGCGCACGCTGGACGGCCAGCAGGTCCGCATCGCCGCGCCGCTGACCCTGGCCGGCACCGATGGGCTGTCGCGGTTCGGTGAGCTGACCGTGGCCTTCGGCGGCCGCCTCTGGCAGCCGAGCGAAGTGGCCGCACCGGGCACGGCGGGGCATGCGCAGGTGGTGGCCGACAACCTGCATCGCCGGCTGGTGCTGGATGATGGCAGCGATGCCCGCGATCCCGGCCCGGTGGCGTACCTGCCGATGGCCGCGAACCTGCGCACCGGCATGGTCCTGCGCAATGTCGAAGGCATCGTCCGCATCGATCCCAAGGGCAACACCCGCCTGCAGGTGACCCGTCCGTTGAACCTGCCCACGCTGGAGCGCCCGGCGGTGCCGGTGGTGGCGGGCGCCCTGCACGTGGCGGCGTTCAACCTCGAGAACTTCTTCAATGGCGATGGCCAGGGCGGCGGTTACCCGACCCTGCGCGGCGCCCGCACCCTGGCCGAGCACCAGGCGCAGAAGGCCAAACTGGTGGCGACCATCAACGCACTCGGTGCCGATGTCGCCGCGCTGATGGAACTGGAGAACGATGGCTACGGCCCGCAGTCGGCGATCGCACAGCTGGTCGATGCGCTCAATGCGGACCGGGGCAAGGGTGCCGACTGGCGTTTCATCGACGCGAAGCAGGGCCCGGGTGACAACCCGATCCGGGTCGGCATCATCTATCGCGCCTCGCGGGTGACCCCGGTCGGTGCCCCCGCCGTGCTGGAGCAGGAGCCCTTCGGCGAACGCAGCCGCGTGCCGCTGGCGCAGGCCTTCCGCGCTGGCAAGGGCGCGCCGTTCGTGGTCGTGGCCAATCACTTCAAGTCCAAGGGGTGCTCGGAAGCGACCGGCGCGGACGCCGACCAGAAGGACGGCCAGGCCTGCTGGAATGCCACCCGCGTTGCCTCGGCCACGCTCCTGGACCAGTGGCTGTCGACCGACCCGACCGGTGCCGGCACCCGTGATGCGGTGCTGCTGGGCGACTTCAACGCGTACGCGATGGAAGACCCGATCCGCACCCTGCACGCCGCCGGCTGGCGGGATGCGTTCGCGGTGGCGAAGGTCGAACGGCCTTACAGCTATGTCTACAACGGCATGGCCGGCCGGTTGGACCACGCGCTGTTGAGCCCGGGCATGGCGCAGCGCCTGCGCGCGGCAGCGGAGTGGCACATCAATGCCGATGAGGCCGACGATGTCGGCTACCGCGACCGCAACGAAGCCGGCCCATGGCGCAGCTCGGACCATGATCCGCTGCTGCTGGGGTTTGATCGCTGATACCGCACGGGTGTGCCGGCACGCCCGGTCACCGTCGCGTTGCCCGGGTAGTGCCGGCCGCTGGCCGGCACCGCATCAATCGCTTACCAGGTGCCCCACGCGATCAACCCGATCGCCACCACGGCCAGCGCCAGCCCGACCCGGTTCCACACGCTGGTGCGCTCGCCGAAGCCGAGGATGCCCACCAGCGCACCCAGCACCACCACGCCGATGTTCATGCCGGCGAACACCACCGCCGGGCTGTCCGGCAGGTGCTGGTGGGCGCGCACGTAGAACAGGATGTTGCCGAAGTTGAGCAGGCCGAGCAGGGCGCCGCCGACCCCGTTGCGCCACTGCAGGCGGGCGATGCCGCGCAGGTGGCGCCATAGCTGCAACGCCAGCATCAGCACGAAGGCCAGGCTGAAGCTGACCAGCAGCGCGGCCATCGAGGGCGTGCCCGACAAGGCCACCTTCTTCAGCAGGATGTCGACCAGGGCATAGCCCACCCACACTGCCAGCAGCCACGGCCAGGCCCGCCCGCCGGTGGGTTCGGCCGCCCCGGCGCGCGGGCGCACGCTGATGCCCAGGATCGCCAGCAGGCCCAGGCCCAGCCCGGCCAGCTTCCAGCCGTTGGCGGTCTCGCCGAACACCAGGAACGCGGCCAGCAGCGAAAGCAGCAGCGACAAGCGCTGGGCTACGTCGCTGCGCACGATCCCGGCGCGGGTCACCGCGCGGGCCATCATCAGGAAGATCGCCGGCAGTGCCACGGCCAGGCAGAGCAGGGCAGCCCACGGCGCATGCGCGCTCTGCAGCGAGGCCAGCGAGGGCTGCAGCAGCACCGCGCTGAGCACGCTGGCGACCAGGTAATTCCAGGTCACCACCTGCGGCATGTCCAGCCGCTGGCGCGGCGCCAGCTTCAGCAGCACCGAGACCAGCACGCTGCAGAGAACGCTGAAAACCAGATAGTGCATGTACGGATCCGGCGGGGGCGGCGGTGAAGCACGCGGAGGGACGGTATTATGACGCCATGCACAATCCCCCATTTCCCCAAGAAAGCGGTGCGCTGACGCTGGACGGACCGGTCGGTCCGCTGGATGTCGTGGTTGATCTGCCCGAGGCCGATGTCGCGGTGCAGCCGGTGGTGGCGATCGTCTGCCACCCCCTGTCCACCGAGGGCGGCAGCATGCACAACAAGGTGGTGACCATGGCGGCGCGCTCGCTGCGCGACCTGGGCATCGCCACCGTGCGCTTCAACTTCCGCAGCGTCGGCGACTCGGCCGGTACGTTCGACAATGGCGTGGGCGAGCAGGACGACCTCAAGGCCGTCGCCGCCTGGGTGCATGCGCAGCGGCCGGGCCAGGCCCTGTGGCTGGCGGGTTTCAGCTTCGGCGCCTACGTGTCCCTGCGCGCCGCCGGCGATCTGCAGCCGACGACGCTGATCTCGATCGCGCCGCCCGCCGGGCGCTGGGACTTCGACGGCATGCAGCCGCCGGCCCAGTGGCTGGTGATCCAGGGCGAGGAAGACGAGATCGTCGATCCGCAGGCGGTCTATGACTGGCTGGACGGCCTGGATACACCGCACGAACTGGTGCGCATGCCCGACACCAGCCACTTCTTCCACCGCAAGATCGTCGACCTGCGCGGCGCGCTCATCCATGGCGTCAAGCAGTGGCTGCCGAATCCCGCCCCCGACGCGGCCCCCGACGCGACATGAGCGACACGGTGATGACCCCGTCGCAGCGCTACGCCGATGGCGTGGCCCGGGGCGAATGGCAGAACGACCCGGCCCAGCACGCCGCCCTGGCCGAGCTGGATCGCATCCATCTCGCGCTGGTCGACAGCGCGCAGGACGGCTGGCTGGATCGACTCTCCGCATTCTGGAAGAAGCCCGAGCCGGTCAAGGGCCTGTATTTCTGGGGCGGGGTGGGGCGCGGCAAGACCTTCCTGGTCGATCTGTTCTATGACGGCCTGCCGATCGAGCAGAAGTACCGGACCCATTTCCATCGCTTCATGCGCGGCATCCACGAGCGCCTGCGCGAGCACCAGGGGCAGAGCGATCCGCTCGCGAAGATCGCCCAGGAGTGGCGCAGCAAGCTGCGCGTGCTGGTGCTGGACGAGTTCTTCGTCACCGACATCGGCGATGCGATGCTGCTGGCGCGCCTGCTCGAGCGCATGTTCGCCGAGGGCGTGACCCTGGTGACCACCTCCAACACCGCCGTCGAAAACCTCTATCTCAACGGCCTGCAGCGCGACAGCTTCATGCCCGCGATCGGGCTGCTGCAGACCTACTGCGTGGAGCTCTACGCCGAAGGCACCGAGGACTACCGCATGCGCGCGCTGACCCGCTCGCCGGTGTACCAGTCCCCGATCGATGCCGGCAGCGACGCCTGGCTGGCCGGCCGCTGGGCCGAGCTCAGTGGTGGGCAACCGGCCAAGGCGGGCAACATCGAGATCGAGGCGCGCAAGATTCCGGTGCGCGGCCGCGGCAAGAGCATCGTCTGGTTCGATTTCAAGGCGCTCTGCGAAGGCCCGCGCGGCCCCTCGGATTACATCGAGATCGCGCACGAGTTCAACACCGTGCTGCTCGGCGACATCCCGCACTTCGACACGCTCAACGAAGATGCCGCGCGTCGCTTCGTCAACCTGATCGACGAGCTGTACGACCGCCACGTCAACCTGGTCTGCACCGCCACCGATTCCCCCGTGGCGCTGTATTCGGGCGTCCGCCTGCAGGGCGCGTTCGAGCGCACCGCCTCGCGCCTGATCGAAATGCAGAGCGCCGAATACCTGGGCACCCCGCACCGCGCGTGAATCCACGCCGGGCTGGATAGGCCGTGCAACGTAAATCCACGCCATGCGTGGATGCTCTCTACAACGGCGGCAACACCAACGCGTCCCCGCGCGGCTGTTCGTGCGCGATCGGCGCGGCCGCATCCTCCTCGCGGTCCATCACCATCATCGCCAGCGGCTTGCCCTGGTAGCGCACCTCCAGCGACTGCTGGATCGCATCCAGCGCCAGCACCTGCGTGCACAGCGACCGGGCCTGCGCCTCCAGCGCCTGCCCGCGGACGTCCATGCGACGCTCCAGGTCGGCCTCCATCTTCTCGGCGCGCGCCTCGATCCGATCCGAGCCGCCGGTCAGCATCGTCCACAGCACGCCGCGGGCGAGCGAGCCGGACACGCTCTCGGCCGCGTCCTGCACATGCCGGTCGAAGCCCTCCTCGAACACCGCCTGCTCCCAGATGCCGCGTCCCAGGGTGCGGGCCACATAGTCGTGGGCATCGCGACGCAGTCGCTCGACCCGTCGCTGGGTGCCACCGCTGCCGGTCATGATCTCCACCGTGGCCCCCAGCGCATCGAAGGCGATATCCGTGGCCTCCCCGGCCACCCCGGCCACGGCAGGCACCAGCTGGCGGGTGCCCCATTCGAGTTGGCGCAGCCGCTGGGCGTCGGCGTCGCTGACCGGGATCGGCTGGCAGTCGATGTTCAGCTCGCCATCGTGGAAGAAGATCTCCGCCGGCACCTGTCCGCGGTTGCGCAGCCAGATCCCGCCGCTGTCCACCAGTACGTTGTAGGGCGTGCTCACCCCGCACTGGCGCGAGGACAGCTCCGGCGCCTTGCTCTGGCCGGCAGCGGCGGTGCCAGCCAGGGTCAGGCCCAACATCAGACATCCGGTCAGGGGCAGGCGCATGGTCGCGTTCATATAAAGGAGACGCATCGCAGGGTGGCACCCCGGGGCGACCCCGGCGCGGGTCGGAAGTCACCCTGGCCGGCGCCGATTCGTTAGGGCCATGTGAGCGTCCGTTGTTCTGTTTTCGAGGAGGACAATCCGGTCATCCGGCCTTGACTGCGCACTCGGTTTCGACAGGTCCAGACCGTTCGTCGGACGCCCTTCAGGCCCGGTCCTTGCGCCGCAAGGGATTAGGGAAATTCACTACATTTGGCGTTGACGACACCTGGTACCCCCACTATCTTGTGGCCGTCGGTACCGCCGACCACAAGTCGACGGGAGTATTGCCTTCACGCCGATGGCCTGAAGACCTACTGACAACCGCACGAAGTACAGCGTGTGGTGCCGGTCGCAGGATTCTCCGGGGGGAGAGGACCGGTGACGCAGGGGAACCGCCCGCAGGCTTGCCTGCACGGGTCGCGGCTCCTGCGACGCCGATAGTCCACCCTGAGCATCTCTGCATCGGTTCCGGCGCCTGCCAGGCAGACCCCGCTGTACCACCCCAAATCACGCCAAGAGGAAAACGCCGTGAGCACCGAAACCAGCGCAGCTATCGATAAGGAAAGCGAATTCCTGCTGACCTCGCCGCCCACCGCGACCGCCATGAGCGTGACCAAGCGCAACGGCACGACCGAACTGGTGGACCTGAACAAGATCGTGCGCGCCGTACAGCGCTGCTGCGAAGGTCTGCATGCGGTGGATCCGATGCGCGTTGCGACCCGGACCATCTCCGGCCTGTACAACGGCGCGACCACCCAGGAGCTGGACGAACTGTCGATCCGCACCTCGGCGCTGCTGATCGGTGAAGAACCGGAATACGGCCGCCTCGCCGCGCGCCTGCTGGCCAACTTCATCGCCAAGGAAGTGTCCGGCCAGGAAATCCATGCGTTCTCGCAGTCGGTCGGCCGCGGCCACGAAGTGGGCCTGATCAACGCGCGCCTGCTCGACTTCGTGCAGATCAACGCCCGCAAGCTCAACGACGCGATCGATCCGTCGCTGGACCTGCATTTCGATTACTTCGGTCTGCGTACCCTGTACGACCGGTACCTGCTGCGTCATCCGCACACCCGCAAGGTGATCGAGACCCCGCAGCAGTTCTTCCTGCGCATCGCCAGCGCGCTGAGCGAAGACGTGCCGGAAACCCTGGCGCTGTACAAGCGCATGGGCAACCTGGATTACCTGCCGTCCAGCCCGACGCTGTTCAACTCCGGCACCACGCATGAGCAGCTGTCCTCGTGCTTCCTGCTGGATTCGCCGCAGGATTCGCTGGAGTCGATCTACGCCAAGTACGGCGACATCGCGCAGCTTTCCAAGTTCAGCGGCGGCATCGGCGTCAGCTACAGCCGCGTGCGTTCGCGTGGTTCGCTGATCAAGTCGACCAACGGTCATTCCAACGGCATCGTGCCGTGGCTGAAGACCATGGATTCGTCCGTGGCGGCGGTGAACCAGGGCGGCAAGCGCAAGGGCGCGGCCTGTGTGTACCTGGAAACCTGGCACGCCGACGTCGAGGACTTCCTCGAGCTGCGTGATAACACCGGTGACGAATCGCGCCGTGCGCACAACCTGAACCTGGCCAACTGGGTGCCGGATCTGTTCATGCAGCGCGTCGAGGCCGACCAGGAATGGTCGCTGTTCGATCCGAGCGTGGTGCCCGAGTTCACCGATCTGTTCGGTGAAGCCTTCGAGCAGGCCTACCTGCAGGCCGAAGCCCAGGGCAAGGCCCAGCGCACGATCTCCGCACGCAAGCTGTACTCGCGGATGATGCGTACCCTGGCCGAGACCGGCAACGGCTGGATGACCTTCAAGGACAAGTGCAACCGCGCCAGCAACCAGACCCTGCGTCCGGGCAACGTGATCCACCTGTCCAACCTGTGCACCGAAATCCTGGAAATCACCTCGGCCGAAGAGACCGCGGTGTGCAACCTGGGCTCGATCAACCTGGGCAACCATTTCGACGCCCACGGCGAGTTCGATTTCGACAAGCTGGCCGACACCGTGCGCCTGGCCGTGCGCCAGCTCGACCGCGTGATCGACCTGAACTTCTACCCGATCGAAACCGCCCGCCGCGGCAATCTGCGCTGGCGTCCGGTCGGTCTGGGCTGCATGGGCCTGCAGGACGTGTTCTTCCGCAAGCGCCTGGCCTTCGACAGTGCCGAAGCCCGCGCGCTGTCGAAGAAGATCGCCGAATCGATCTACTTCCACGCGCTGGAAACCTCGTGCGAGCTGGCCCAGGAACGCGGCAAGCACCCGTCCTTCGCCGACACCCGTGCGGCCAGCGGCGAGCTGCAGTTCGATGCCTGGAACGTGGTGCCGGAAGACACCGCACGTTGGGATGCGCTGCGTGAGCGCATCAAGGAACACGGCCTGCGCAATTCGCTGCTGATCGCGATCGCCCCGACCGCGACCATCGCCTCGATCGCCGGCTGCTACGAGTGCGTCGAGCCGCAGGTGTCCAACCTGTTCAAGCGCGAAACGCTGTCCGGCGACTTCCTGCAGGTCAACCGTTACCTGGTGAACGAGCTGAAGAAGCTCGGCCACTGGACCCCGGAAATGCGCGACGCGATCAAGCTGGCCGAAGGCTCGATCCAGGGCATCACCCAGATCCCGGAAACGCTGCGCCACGTGTACCGCACCGCCTGGGAACTGCCGATGCGTTCGCTGATCGACATGGCCGCCGACCGCGGCGCGTTCATCGACCAGTCCGCCTCGCTCAACCTGTTCATGGAAAGCCCGAACATCGGCGCGATGTCCTCCATGTACATGTACGCCTGGAAGCAGGGCATCAAGACCACGTACTACCTGCGTTCGCGTCCGGCGACCAAGATCGCCAAGACGACCGTCAGCAGCTACACCCCGGTCGAAGCCGTCGCCTGCTCGCTGGAAAACCCGGAAAGCTGCGAGGCGTGCCAGTAAACAAGGCGTGCCGGCCCACCGGGCCGGCACCGCCGGGTGCACCGACGGACGGTCGTTGCCTACCCGGGAACACCGGTTCCGCCGGAAAATCACACATTCGGTAGCTACCGACCGTTGGTCGGTAGTCGCCAAGAAGGACGAAACACCATGGCCGACAAGCCGAGTCAAATGCTGCTCGATCCCGGTTTCGAACTGACGTTGCGCCCGATGCGCTATCCGCAGTTCTATGACATGTATCGCAACGCGATCAAGAACACCTGGACGGTCGAGGAAATCAATTTCCAGATCGACATCAGCGACCTGCACGGCAAGATGTCGCCGGGCGAGCGCCACCTGATCCACCGCCTGGTCGCGTTCTTCGCCACCGGCGATTCGATCGTGTCCAACAATCTGGTGCTGAACCTGTATCAGCATCTGAACGCGCCGGAAGCGCGCATGTACCTGTCGCGCCAGCTCTACGAAGAAGCGCTGCACGTGCAGTTCTACCTGACCCTGCTCGACAACTACCTGCCGGATCCTGACGAGCGCGCCAAGGCGTTCGACGCGGTGGAGAACATCGATTCGATCAAGAAGAAGGCCGACTTCTGCTTCAAGTGGATCGATTCGATCCAGAACCTGAAGCGCATCGAGACCCGTGACGAGCGTCGCCAGTTCCTGCTCAACCAGATCTGCTTCGCGGCGTGCATCGAGGGCCTGTTCTTCTTCGCGGCCTTCGCGTACGTGTACTACTTCCGTTCGCGCGGCCTGCTCAACGGTCTGGCCTCGGGCACCAACTGGGTGTTCCGCGACGAGAGCGCGCACATGGAGTTCGCGTTCGAGTGCGTGGACGTGATCCGCGAGGAAGAGCCGGACCTGTTTGACGATGCAATGAAGCAGGAGGTCTACGACATGCTGGCCGACGCGATCGAGTGCGAAGTGCAGTTCGCCGAGGACGTGCTGTCGGGCGGCGTGGCGGGCATTTCGACGCGCGACATGCGCCAGTATCTGCAGCATTGCGCGGACAATCATTTCCATCGCCTCGGCATGGAAAAGAAGTACAACGTGCGCAATCCGCTGAGCTTCATGGAGCTGCAGGACGTGCAGGAGCTGACCAACTTCTTCGAGCGTCGTTCCTCGGCCTACCAGGTGGGCGTGAAGGGCGAAGTGTCGTTCGACATGTCGTTCTGATCTGACGCTTACGTCGTGATTCCGAAAAGCCCCGGACATGTTCCGGGGCTTTTTCGTTTCCCGCTTTACTCGCTCAAGCGTTGAAGCGTTGAAGCAAGAGCGTTGGCGTCCTGATACCGCGAGTAGAAGTGACCCGGGCAGGCAAATGCTGGACCCGCCGTAAACACGTCCTTGTGGGCTCGTGGGCCGCATCCATGCGGCCCCAACGGTCCCGCATTCGCCTGCCCGGGTCACTTCTCACGGATCTCCCATTGCGGTTGGAAAGGCGGTTGCTACCAACGTGCGCTAACCATCAATGCACCCCGTGGTATCCACACACATCGTGTAGAGCCGAGCCATGCTCGGCTGCTCTTCCCCCCGACCTCCTCGAACCGATAGAGATAAAAGCGCCAAGAACGCTCTACGCGACCAACCCACCCCCTGTCGTATCATCCGCGCCACCCCACAACACTCCCGGCCCCCGCCATGACCCCCATCCCTGAGACCATCCCGCCCATCGAAGTCCGCATGGCCGAGATCGTGTTCCCCAACCACACCAACCACATGGGCACCCTGTTCGGTGGCCAGGCGCTGGCGTGGATGGACAAGGCGGCGTTCCTCGCCGCAGCCCGCTACTCGCGCCGCACCGTGGTCACCGCGCGCTCGGACCAGGTCGATTTCAAGCTGCCGATCCGCATCGGCCAGATGGTCGAGACCGTCGGCCGCATCGTGGAGGTCGGGCGCAGCTCGATGAAGGTCGAGGTCGAACTGATCGCCGAGGACCTGCACAACGGCGAGCGCAAGCTCTGCACGCGCGGGCACTTCGTGATGATCGCGCTGGATGCCGACGGCCATCCGACCACCGTTCCGCCGCTGCCGGGCGACATCCCGGGTCCGTGAGCGGCCAGCGATTGCCTCTCCGCGCCTGCGCCCCCATCTGCTGATCATGAGCACCCCCCTCGCCGAGTTCATCGACCGCGCCCAGCGCCTGTTCGTGCTGACGGGCGCCGGCTGCAGCACCGATTCGGGCATCCCGGATTACCGCGATGCCGATGGGCAGTGGAAGCGCAGCCCGCCGGTCACCTATCAGGCCTTCATGGGCGAGCTGGCCACGCGCCAGCGCTACTGGGCGCGCAGCCTGCTGGGCTGGCCCCGGTTCGGCTGGGCCCAGCCGAACGGCACGCATGCCGCGCTCGCCGCGCTGGAAGCCCGTGGCCAGGTCGAGCTGCTGCTTACCCAGAATGTCGACCGCCTGCATCAGCGGGCGGGCAGCGAGGCGGTGATCGACCTGCATGGGCGGCTGGACCAGGTGCGCTGCATGGGCTGCGAAGCTCGCACCCCGCGCGAGGCGTTCCAGCACCGGCTGCTGGCGCTCAACCCCGGCTGGGAGCACCTTGAAGCCGGGCAGGCGCCTGACGGCGATGCCGATCTGGAGATGGATTTCTCCGCCTTCCAGGTGCCGGCGTGCCCGCTGTGTGGCGGCGTGCTGAAGCCGGATGTGGTGTTCTTCGGCGAAAGCGTGCCGCGCGAGCGGGTCGCGACCGTCCACGCGCATCTCCAGCAGGCCGATGCGGTGCTGGTGGTCGGCTCCTCGCTGATGGTCTATTCCGGCTTCCGCTTCGTGCAGGCCGCGGCCCAGGCCGGGCTGCCGATCGCCGCGCTCAACCGCGGCCTTACCCGCGCGGACGCGCTGTTGAGCCTGAAGGTCGATCAATCCTGCGCCGACGCGCTGGCCTTCCTGCTGCCAGGAACCGCCGCCGCCTGAGCCGCTACGAAACACTGATCCATTGGCACGGTTGCCTCCGCCGCCGCACAGGAGTGCAATGGCGCCCGGTTCCATTTCCTCTTCCCGAGTTCCCCCCTTGAGCCAGCTCTTCTCCTCCATCCCCTTCGGCCCGCTGACCCTGCCCAACCGCATCGTGATCGCGCCGATGTGCCAGTACTCCTGCGTCGACGGCCTTGCCAATGACTGGCACCGCATCCACCTCGGGCAGCTGTCGCAGTCCGGCGCCGGCCTGCTGATCCTGGAAGCCACCGCCGTGCTGCCGGAAGGCCGCATCAGCTGGGCCGACCTGGGCCTGTGGGATGACGCCACCGAAGCCGCGCTGGCCTCGGTCGTGGCCTCGGTCAAGCAGTGGTCGCCGATGCCGCTGGGCGTGCAGCTGGGTCACGCCGGCCGCAAGGCCTCGGTCAACAAGCCGTGGGAAGGCGGCGGCGCGATGGACCCGTCCGATCCGCGCGCCTGGCCCACGGTCGCGCCGTCTGCGCTGCCGTTCGCCAAGACCGATCCGACGCCGACCGAACTGGATCTGGCCGGTATCGATGCGGTGGTCGAAGCCTTCGCGGCTGCGGCCCGTCGCGCCGAACGCGTCGGCATGGACCTGATCGAACTGCATGCCGCGCACGGGTACCTGCTGCACCAGTTCCTGTCGCCGCTGAGCAACCGCCGCGAGGATGAGTACGGTGGCTCGCTGGAAAACCGCATGCGCCTGCTGGTGCGCGTGTTCGACGCCGTGCGCGAGGCCGTCTCCGATCGCATCGCGGTCGGTGTGCGCATCTCCGCCAGCGACTGGGTGGCCGGCGGCTGGGATATCGATCAGACCACGACCCTGGCGCACGTGCTGGACGCGCGCGGCTGCCAGTTCCTGCACGTGTCCAGCGGCGGCAATGATCCGCGCCAGCAGATCCCGCTGTCGCCGGGCTACCAGGTGCCGTTCGCGCAGGCGATCAAGGCGCACAAGCTGCGCATGCCGGTCATCGCGGTGGGCCTGATCACCGAGCCATCGCAGGCCGAATCGATCCTGCGTCACGGCCATGCCGATGCGATCGCGCTGGCCCGCGGCATCCTCTACGACCCGCGCTGGCCGTGGCATGCCGCCGCGGCACTGGGCGATTCGGTCGCCCCGGCCCCGCAGTACCTGCGCTGCGAACCACGGGAAGCCCGTGGTGTGTTCATCGCGCCGGAACGCTGACACGCTGACGGGAGTGCCGGCCGCTGGCCGGCCTCCGGGTGACCCTGCACTCAGCCGACATCCACCCGCCACGCCGTCGGCAGCCCCTCGATGATGTGCTGCATCAGCGCCCGCACCTTGGGCGTCAGATCACGGCGATCGCTGACGCACAGGAACAACCGCATCGGCTCCGGTGAGGCCTGGGTGCTCGCCGCATCGCCGGGTTCGAACAGCGCCTGCAGCTCGCCGCGTGCGAGATAGGGCGCGGCCACGAACGCCGCCAGCCGGGTGATGCCGCCGCCGGCCACCGCCATCGCGGCCAGCGCATCGATGTCGTCGCTGACCAGCGCCGGGTTCACCTCGGCATCGAATCGCATGCCATCGCGCACGAAGCCCCACGGCAGGTAACGCCCGTCCAGCGGGTAGCGCAACAGCAGGCAACGATGCTCGCGCAGCGCCTCCGGTGTGAGCGGAATGCCGGCCCGCGCCAGGTACGACGGCGCCGCGCAGAACACGAACGGCACCTGCGCGATCGGCCGCGCCACCAGGCCTTCCTCCAGCTGCGGCTCGATCCGGATGCTGACGTCCACGTCTTCGTGCGCGTGGTCCACGCTGCGGTCGGTGAGCAGCAGTTCGATCGCCAAGCGCCGGAACCGGGCCTGCAGCGCGGGCAGCAACGGCGCCAGCGCGTGCCGGCCGAACGCGGTACTGCTGGCGATCCGCAGCCGGCCTTCGGGCGTGGCATCGAGGTCGGTCACCGCGGCCTGGGCGCGCTGCAGGTCGCGCTCGATATGGCGCACCTGGGCCAGGTACAGCGCGCCGCGTTCGGTCAGGGCCAGCGTGCGCGTGGTGCGGTTGAGCAGGCGCACGCCCAGATGGGCCTCCAGGCGGGCGATGTTCTGCCCGACCGCTGCCGGGCTGACCCCCAGCGTGCGCGCGGCCGCGGCCAGGCTGCCGGCATCGGCGGTCCGGATGAAGCTGCGGATTGACTGGAGAATGTTCATGCTGGCCGCCATTCTCGCGCTCCATTGGAAAGAATTTCTTTATAAAGCGTCAAGCCCATCCGGTCTACCCGCCCCGGCGGCGGCTGCTTATCGTGCCTGTCCCGCAACCGCCAGGTTGCCCGTTCGCCCGGCGCTGTTGCCCGGGCGACGCCGCTTCCGCGCTGTGCCGCCCCCGCTGCCGTCGCGTCCTGCGCACGGCCTGGCCGCCTTTCCCGGAGATGCACATGAACCCAGCGCTCGCCCCCCTCGACACCGACCCGCAGGAAACCCAGGAATGGCGTGAGTCGCTGGAGGCGGTCATCCACGCCGCCGGCCGCCCGCGCGCGCATTACCTGATGGACCAGCTGAGCGAGCTGGACACGGCCCGCCATGGCGACCTGCATGGCCGCGTGTGGACGGCCTACACCAACACCATTCCGGTCGAACGCCAGCCGGCGTATCCGGGCGACCTCGGCATCGAGCGCCGCCTCAACGCGATGATCCGCTGGAACGCGATGGTCATGGTGCTGCGCGCCGGCAAGCACTCCAACGTGGGCGGCCACATCGCCACCTACCAGTCCGCGGCGGTGCTGTACGACGTCGGCTTCGATCACTTCTTCCGTGGCCGCACCGATACCTTCGATGGCGACATGATCTACATCCAGGGCCACTCGGCGCCCGGCATCTACGGCCGCGCGTTCGTCGAAGGCCGCATCGCGCCCGAACGCATGGACAACTTCCGCCGCGAATCCGACCGCGACGGACTGTCCTCGTACCCGCACCCGCGCCTGATGCCGGACTTCTGGCAGTTCCCCACGGTTTCGATGGGGCTGGGCCCGCTCACCGCCGCCTACCAGGCGCGTTACATGCGCTACCTGGAATACCGCGGGCTGAAGGAGCACCAGGGCCGCAAGGTCTGGGCCTTCCTTGGCGATGGTGAAATGGACCAGCCCGAATCGCTGGCCGCCATTTCCGTGGCCGGCCGCGAGCGCCTGGACAACCTGGTGTTCGTGGTGAACTGCAATCTGCAGCGGCTCGACGGCCCGGTGCGCGGCAACGCCAAGGTGATCCAGGAACTGGAAGGCACCTTCCGTGCCGCCGGCTGGAACGTCATCAAGGTGATCTGGGGTGGCGGCTGGGATGCGCTGCTCGCCAAGGACAGCACCGGCCTGCTGCGCCAACGCATGATGGAATGCGTGGACGGCGACTACCAGACCTTCAAGTCGCAGAACGGTGCCTACGTGCGCGAGCATTTCTTCGGCAAGTATCCCGAACTGCTGGCGCTCGTCGAGGACCTGAGCGATGACGACATCTGGGCACTCGCCCGCGGCGGCCACGATCCGCAGAAGGTGTATGCCGCCTACGCGCAGGCCGTCGCCGGCAATGGTCGGCCGAGCGTGATCCTGGCCAAGACGGTGAAAGGCTTCGGCATGGGCGAGGCCGGTGAAGGCCAGAACATCAACCACCAGCTCAAGAAAATGAGCGCCGACGCCGTGCGCGCGTTCCGCGATCGGTTTGATCTGCCGGTCAGCGACGACCAGCTGGAGGACATGCCGTACCTGCGTCCCGCGCCGGGTAGTGCTGAAGAGCGCTATTTCGCACAGCGTCGCCAGGCCCAGGGCGGCCAGCTGCCGGCGCGCGTGACCCATGTCGATCCGTTGCCGGTGCCGGCGCTGTCGGCGTTTGCCACCCAGCTGCAAGGCAGTGGCGAGCGTGGCCAGTCCACCACGATGGGCTTCGTGCGCATCCTCACCACGCTGCTCAAGGACCCCGAGCTGGGCAAGCTGATCATTCCGATCGTGCCCGATGAATCGCGCACGTTCGGCATGGAAGGCCTGTTCCGCCAGATCGGCATCCACTCCTACCTCGGCCAACTGTACACGCCGCAGGATGCCGGCCAGCTGAGCTATTACAAGGAAGCCAAGGACGGCCAGATCCTGCAGGAAGGCATCAACGAGTCCGGTGCGATCTGCTCGTGGATCGCCGCCGGCACCGCCTACAGCAACCACGGCCTGGCCACGATTCCGTTCTACATCTTCTATTCGATGTTCGGCCTGCAGCGCGTCGGTGACCTGGCCTGGGCCGCTGCGGATGCGCGCACCCGTGGCTTTCTGCTCGGCGCCACCTCCGGGCGCACCACGCTGATGGGCGAGGGCCTGCAGCACGACGACGGCCACAGCCACGTGCTGTCCTCGGTGATCCCCAGCTGTGTGTCCTACGACCCGACCTACAACTTCGAACTGGCGGTGATCATCCAGGACGGCCTGCGCCGGATGTACGTGGACCAGGAAGACATCTACTACTACATCACCGTGCTCAACGAGGCCTATCCGCACCCGGCACTGCCGGAAGGCAGCGAAGCCGGCATCCTCAAGGGTCTGTACCTGCTGCACCCGGCTGTCGCCGACAGTGATCCGGCGCTGCGCGTGCAGTTGATGGGCAGCGGCGCGATCCTGCGCGAAGTGGAAGCCGCCGCCAGCCTGCTGCAGCAGGATTTCGGCATCGCCAGCGACGTGTGGAGCGCCACCAGCCTCACCGAACTGCGCCGTGATGGCCTGGCGGCCGAGCGCTGGAACCTGCTGCATCCGGTGCAGGAACCGCGGGTGCCGTATGTGCAGCAGTGCCTGGCCGCGCACCCGGGCCCGGTGATCGTCGCCACCGACTACATGAAGATCGTCGGCGACCAGATCCGCCCCTTCATCGATGACCGCCGCTTTACCGCGTTGGGCACCGACGGCTTCGGCCGCTCGGACACGCGCGAGTCACTGCGCACGTTCTTTGAAGTGGACCGCCACTTCATCGTGCTCGCCGCACTCAAGTCGCTGGCCGACGAGGGCCGGATCGAACGTGCCCAGCTGCAGGTGGCGATCGACCGCTATGGCATCGATGTCGAGAAGGTGGATCCGGCGGCGGTGTAGTCGTTGGGCGGTGACGGCGCGGCGACGCTGCCAGCCGAGCCAGACGCTCACGCCGGGCCGCCATAGATGCATTCGATGCCGTGAGCTGAGTCACGGCATCGGCATCACCGTTCACGATTGCGTGGTGACACGGTAACGGACGGGACACATCGGTAATGCTGGCAGTGATGCTTCGAGGCAGGGCGTGGGCGGCCTGCGCAAGGCGGACGGTGATCAGCCTTGTGCTGTTTGTGGGTATCCCGATGCCGATCGCGATGTCGGTCGAGCTGCCCCTGTTTGATTCGCTGACGCAGCTGGATCGTGCCGCGCCGATTGCTCCGGTCCAGCAGCGACTGGCGGCGATGCGCAGCGCTTACGCACAGGCTGCGCCGGTCAGGATGGAGCGCTCGCAGTGCCTGGCGCAGACGGATAAGCGTCTGGAGGACCTGTTCCAGGCCACTGCGCTGATCGCGTTCTATGCCAGGGATACCAGCTCCCTGGACCGCCTCCAGTGCCTGCACGATGCCCTGGTCACCCGTGGCCAGGCCAGCGCGGCGCATCACCGGGCGCTGCGGGGCACATTGATCTCGCTTCAGCAGTTTGAACGTGCCAACACCGTGGGGGCGGCGCTGGCCGATGCCGGCGCGCCGTTGCCCACGATCCGCGGCAGCATCCCGCAAGGCAAGCCGCTGCTGGGCTTGATCAGCTTCGATGAGGCAGAGCGCGTGGCACTGTCCGAAGACGGGCTCCGGGTGGTCGCGATGGTGCATCCATACTGCGGCTTTTCCCGCCGCGCACTGGAGGCGATCACCACCCAGGCGCAGTACGCATGGCTGCGACCGCATCTGCAACTGGTGGTGCCGATCGGGCAGCAGTGGCCGGGGCAGGAGCTGATCGACTGGAACGCGGCGCATGCCGGACTACCGATGCGGCCGATGGTGGTCGACCCGGCATGGGCGGGCTTTGAGCGGAATGAGACGCCTGCGTTCCATCTGGTCCGCGACGGCACGGTGATCGCCACCGTGAGCGGGTGGCGGGGTGAAGGCGCGGAGCTGGGTGCCATCCGTGCGGCGTGGGATGCCGAGCAGCGCTGACTCCCCGCGCCCTTGGTTGCATCTGAGAGCATCGTCCGCAGGCCGACGGTGCTCGCTTACACTGGTCGGATGCGCCCCGATTCCATCCTCACCCTGTCATGCCCGGACCGTACCGGGATCGTCTACCGTGTGTCCGGCCTGCTGTTCGAGCTGGGCTGCAACATCCTCGATGCCCAGCAGTTCGGCGACGACGAGAGCGGCCGGTTCTTCCTGCGCGTGCATTTCGACCGTGCCGCCGAGCAGTCGCTGGGTGACGTGGAAGCGCGCATGGCCACGCTGGCCGCCGAGTTCGGGATGGACTGGCAGCTGCATGACGCCCGCCGGCGTGCGCGCCTACTGGTGCTGGTGAGCAAGCAGGGGCATTGCCTCAACGACCTGCTGTTCCGCGCGCACAGCCGGCAGCTGCAGGTGGATATCGCGGCGGTGGCCTCCAATCACGAGGACTTCGCCGCCCTGGCCGGCTCCTACGGCGTGCCGTTCCATCACCTGCCGGTCAACGCCGACAACCGCGCCGTGCAGGAGCAGCAGATCATCGACCTGGTCGAACGCGAGCAGATCGACCTGGTGGTGCTGGCGCGCTACATGCAGATTCTGTCGCCGCGCCTGTGCGAGGCCCTGGCCGGGCGCGCGATCAACATCCATCACAGCTTCCTGCCCAGCTTCAAGGGCGCGCAGCCGTACCACCAGGCGCACGCGCGCGGGGTCAAGATCATCGGTGCGACCGCGCACTACGTGACCCCGGATCTGGACGAAGGCCCGATCATCGAGCAGGACGTGGCGCGCGTGGACCATGCGATGACGCCGCGCGACCTGGTGCGGCTGGGCAGCGATACCGAATCGCAGGTGCTGGCCCGCGCGGTACGCCGGCATGTGGAGCATCGGATCCTGCGCAACGGGCATCGCACGGTCGTGTTCCGCTGACGGGGTGCGGTGCCGGCTGCCTGATGCTGCCTGCGCTTTGATCCGGTAGGTACCCACCGCTGGTGGGTACGACGCTCCGGTAGTGCCGGCCGCTGGCCGGCTCCTCGCGCGCCCCAAATAGTATCGGGAGCCGGCCAGCGGCCGGCACTACCAGCGCGGCAGGCACCAGCCGATCGTTCTTTGAACCGGTAGGTACCGACCGTTGGTCGGTACGCTTTCTGGCCGGCGCCCAATTCGCCCGTCAGACAACCGCGATCTTCGCCTTCGCCAACGCCTCACGCACCATGCCGTCATTGGCCTCGGTGACCGGCCGGGTCAGGTCCCAGCGGAATTTGACCCGGAACCCGGACTTCACCGCGTCCTGGGCGCTCCACAGCACGCAGTAATCGCGCGCCAGGCCGCACACATGCACCTCGCGGATGCCGCGCTCATGCAGCCAGCCCGCCAGTCCGGTGGCCGGGCGGGTGCCGTCGGGGCCATGGTTCTCACGGAAGGCGCTGTACGAATCCACCGCGCGTCGGGTGCCCTTGCGCAGGATCAGGTCGGCTACGTTCCAGTCCACGCCCGGGTGCAATGCAGCGCCCGGGCTGCCCTGCACGCAGTGGTCCGGCCACAGGGTCTGCGGCTGCGCGTGCAGCAGGATCGCCTCGAACGGCAGGTGTCCCGGGTGCTGGCTGGCGAACGAGGCATGGTCGGCCGGATGCCAGTCCTGGGTCGCCACCACGGTGCGGTAATGGCGCTCGGCGAGCACCGCGGCGATGCCCGGTACGATCGCATCGCCGTCCACGCAGGCCAGCGCGCCACCGGGCATGAAGTCCGGTTGCAGGTCGATCACGACCAGGGCGACATCGGCAGGGTAACGGCTCATGGCGACTTCACGACGGTGGGGGCGCCCAGTCTAGCCGACGCCCCCGCAACGGTCAGTCGGCGTCGCCCTGCCGGGAGGTGCCATCGCCGTAATACAGCACCCCCAGCTTGATCCGCTCGCGTCCGGTCTCGCGGCGGTGGCGGTTGGCGTCGCGCAGCGAGTACACGCAGCCGCAGTATTCCTGCTGATAGAACTGCTCGCGCTTGCTGATCTCCACCATCCGCGCGGCGCCGCCGCCCTTGCGCCAGTTGTAATCCCAGTACTGGATGCCCGGGTAGTGCGCGGCGGCGCGGTGGCCGCAATCGTTGATCTGGGTCATGTCCTTCCAGCGCGAGATGCCCAGCGAGCTGCTGATCACCTGGAAGCCATGTTCGTGCGCATACAGCGCGGTGCGCACGAAGCGCATGTCGAAACACATCGTGCAGCGGATGCCGCGCTCGGGCTCGTTTTCCATGCCGCGGGCACGCGAGAACCACGTGTCGGTGTCGTAGTCGGCGTCGACGAATGGCACGCCATGCTTCTCGGCGAAGCGGATGTTCTCCTGCTTGCGCAGTTCGTATTCCTTCACCGGGTGGATGTTGGGGTTGTAGAAGAAGATCGTGTAGTCGATACCGGAGGCGGTGATCGCTTCCATCACTTCGCCCGAGCACGGTGCACAGCACGAATGCAGCAGCAGCCTGGTGTGCCCATCGGGCAGGGACAGGGTGGGACGGTCGATCGGTGTCAGCTGGGGCGTGTTCATGGGTTTCTCGTCGACCCCACCGCCGGCAACGGCGGCGATGGGGTCCTTGGGGCAGTCTACAAAGGGCAGATCAGGCGGCGTCGGCGTCTGCGGTTTCCTCGCGCAGCTCGCGCGCAGCGGCCACCAGTGCTTCCAGCGCGGCACGGGTTTCCGGCCAGCCACGGGTCTTCAGCCCGCAATCCGGGTTGACCCAGATCTGCTCGGGACGCAGCACCTCGGCGGCCTTGCGCAGCAGTGCCAGCATCTCGGCCTTGTCCGGCACGCGCGGGGAGTGGATGTCGTACACGCCCGGGCCGATCTCGTTGGGGTACTGGAAGCGCACGAAGGCATCGAGCAGTTCCATGCGCGAGCGCGAGGTCTCGATCGAGATCACGTCCGCGTCCATCGCAGCCACCGAGTGGATGATGTCGTTGAACTCGGAATAGCACATGTGGGTGTGGATCTGGGTCGCATCGCGCACGCCGCTGGCACTGATCCGGAAGGCTTCGACCGCCCAGTCCAGGTAGTCGCGCCACTGCGCGCGGCGCAGCGGCAGCCCTTCGCGGATCGCCGGCTCGTCGATCTGGATCACGCCGATGCCGGCCGCTTCCAGATCGGTCACTTCATCGCGCAGCGCCAGCGCGATCTGACGGCAGGTGTCCGCGCGCGACTGGTCATCGCGCACGAACGACCACTGCAGCACCGTCACCGGGCCGGTCAGCATGCCCTTCATCGGCCGCTGGGTGAGCGACTGCGCGTACTGCGACCAGCGCACCGTCATCGGCTGCGGGCGGGTCACATCGCCGAAGATGACCGGCGGTTTCACGCAGCGCGAGCCGTAGCTCTGCACCCAGCCGTTCCTGGTGAAGGCGAAACCATCCAGCTGCTCGCCGAAGTACTCGACCATGTCGTTGCGCTCGAACTCGCCGTGCACCAGCACGTCCAGCCCGATCTGTTCCTGCACGCGCACGCAGTGCTCGGTCTGGGTCGCCAGGAAGGCATCGTAGTCGGCATCGGAGAGCTTGCCGGACTTGTTGCGGGCGCGCGCCTCACGCACCTCCAGCGTCTGCGGGAACGAACCGATCGTGGTGGTCGGGAAGCGCGGCAGCTTGAGTGCGGCGGCCTGGGCCAGGTGACGCTGCGGGTAGCGGCTGTGGCGCTGGGCATCGGCGGCGGTCAGCGAGGAAAGTCGCGCGGCGACGGCCGGGTTGTGCACGCGCGGCGAGCGGCGACGGGATTCGATGCACGCACGCGAGTGCGCCAACGGCGCCTCGGCGCGTGCCGGCGCATCGATCGCGTCGGCCAGCACGCGCAGCTCGCCGAGCTTCTGCCGGGAGAACGCCAGCCAGCTGCGCAGTTCGTCATCGAGCTTCTTTTCGTGGTCCAGATCGACCGGGCTGTGCAGCAGCGAACACGAGGGCGCCAGCCACAGCGCATCGCTGCCGACATGACCGTGCGCGTAGCGCGCCAGCACCAGCGCGTTGTCCAGGTGGGTGCGCCAGATGTTGCGGCCGTTGACCAGACCGGCCGACAGCACGCGACCGGCCGGCAGCGCCTTGATCACCGCATCCAGCTGTTCCGGCGCGCGGACCAGATCCACATGCAGGCCATCGACCGGCAGCGACGCGGCGAGATCGAGGTTGTCCTCCAGCGCACCAAAGTAGGTAGCGACCAGTACCTTCGGGCGGGCGGCCTGGGCCAGCACCGCATAGGCGTGCTCGAACGCGGCGTGCGTGGCCTCGTCCAGGTCCTGCACCAGCAGCGGCTCATCCAGCTGCACCCACGAAGCGCCGGCGGCCTTGAGCTCGCCCAGCAGCTGCACGTACACCGGCAGCAGCGCATCGAGCAGGTCCAGCGCGTTGCTGCCATCGGTGGTCTTGGACAGCCGCAGGAAGGTCACCGGCCCGATCAGCACCGGGCGGGTCTCGATCCCCAGCGCCTTGGCCTGGCGGTACTCGGCCAGCGGCTTGTCGCCGCGCACCGTGAAGGTCTGGCCGGCGTGCAGTTCGGGCACCAGGTAGTGGTAGTTGGTGTCGAACCACTTGGTCATTTCCAGCGCATGCAGGTCGATGCCATCGCGCTGCAGGCCCCGCGCCATCGCGAAGTAGCCGCTCAGCGGTTCGGCATCGGCGAGCGCGCGGTAGCGGGCCGGGATCGCATCGAACAGGAAGGCGGCATCGAGCACCTGGTCATACAGGCTGAAATCGTTGCTCGGCGGCACATCCACGCCGGCCTTGCGCTGCAGCTGCCAGTGGCGTTCACGCAGTTCGGCCGCGGTGTCCTGCAGCGACGCGGCGCTGCTCTCGCCGGACCAGAAGGCTTCGAGCGCGCGCTTGAGTTCGCGCTTGGCGCCGATGCGCGGAAAACCCAGGGTGGTAACAGTGGTCATTGGAACGTGTCCTCATTGCGTAGGGGCATTGAGGAACGAAGGAACCGCGCGCCGTCCGGGGCCTTGCAGCCCGTTCCGCCCCGCCAGCGACCTTCGCCCCCGCGGGCGAACCGGATGCCGTGAAGCGGACGCACGGGGGCAGCGCCATGCAGGCGGCATGGCGGCAGGCCCCGGCAACCTCCCCGCGGACGTTCCAGGTCGAATCGGAGGACGGTCGTGTCCTCCGGCCGGGGCCGGTATTCGGGCTGATGGACACGGGCGCGGACGCCCACCTAGTACCTGCCGCTTCCCAGGCGCGAAGGCCCAGTGCTGTTGGCAGGAGTCGTTTCCATTCACCGCTGCGGGGCAGCTCCGGAATGGGCGCACGAGGCGCCTTCACCGGATTCCCGTTTAAATCCATCCCTTCATCTGCATGAAGCGATGGATACCCTTGGCGAGCACAAGGTAGGCCGAAGGCGAGCGATGGTCAAGTCGTCTGCGCGATTGACCCCACTGCATCCAAACCGCAGCCAACTGCGTATCTCCCTGCAAGCCCGCCCGTTTGGACCCCCATGCGCCAGCCGATGCCCTGCCTGATCCTGCTGATGTCGGCCTTCGCCGTCCCCGTGAGCGCCGCCGACCAGACCGTGCAGCGCCAGGAAGGGCGCGCGTACGCCACTGCCGATGGGCGCCTGCTCTACCGCGAGACGCACTGGCTGCAGGGACCGCCAACGGCACAGTCGCGTCTGGTGCTGTACCGCTGCAGCGATGGCCGCCCGTTCGCGCGCAAATGGATGACGCCGCAGGGCAACCCGCAGACACCGGACTTCACGCTCGACGATGGCCGCGATGGGTATCAGGAAGGGGTGCGTGGTACCTCCGATGCGCGCCAGGTATCGGTCCGCGCCAGCGCCCAGGCGCCCACCTTCAGCCGGGCGATCGCGATCCCCTCGGGCGCGGTGGTCGACGCCGGCTTCGATGCCGCGGTGCGCCGTCATTGGGCTGCGCTGCAGGCCGGACAGAGCGTGGCGTTCCAGTTCCTCCTGCCCAGTCGCCAGCGCCTGGTGCCGCTGAAGCTGCAGCGTACCGGCGCGGTCACCTGGCAGGGCCAGCCGGCCGAGCAGCTGCAGATGAAGCTCGATGCCTGGTTCGGCTTCGCCGTGCCCGCGGTGACCTTGATCTATGCCACCGCGGACCAGCGCCTGCTGCAGTTCACCGGCACCGGCAACGTCCGCGATGACAAGGGCAGGTACCCGGAGGTGCGGGTCGAGTTTCCCGCCGCCCCCGTTGCGACGCCCGCCGCCGAGCTCACCGCTGCCCGCACGCAGCCGCTGGTGAAGACATGCGGTGCCTGAGCGCCCCCTTGCAGACAGCGCCGGGAGCAAGGAGGATGCCGATACGCCCGTTATCGACATTGAGCCTGCAATGCCCGAGCTGGACGCCGCCGCCGCCGCATCACACCGCCTGGACGAGTTGCTCGTCCGGGTCGCCGGAGGCGATCGCCAGGCGTTCGAATCGGTCTATCAGCTTGCCTCCGGCCGCCTGTTCGCGATCTGCCTGCAGGTGCTGCGCGACCGCGGCGATGCCGAAGAAGTGCTGCAGGAGGTCTTCACCACGGTCTGGCACAAGGCGGCACAGTTCGACCGTGCCAAGGCCGCGGCCATGACCTGGCTGTCGATGATGGCCCGCAACCGCTCGATCGACCGCCTGCGCGCCGCGCCGCCGCGCGCGCTGGATGATCTGTCGGTGGCCGAGGAACTGCCCGATTTCGCGCCGCAGCCGGCCCAGGTGGCCGAACAGGCATCCGATCACGAGCGCCTGCAGGACTGCCTGGACACGCTGGAGCCGCGCCGCCGCTCGCTGATCCGGCTGGCCTTCCTCGATGGCGCCAGCTATGAGGAACTGGCGCGCCGCATCGGCTCGCCGCTGGGCTCGGTGAAGAGCTGGATCCGCCGGGGCCTGGGCCAACTGCGGGTGTGCCTGGAACGATGAACATCCGCGACCTCCACGATCTGCATGACGACGGCGAACCGCCGAGCGCCGACATCCTCGCCGGCGAGTACGTGCTGGGGGTGCTCGACGCTGCCCGGCGCGCCGAGGTTGAACGCCGCATCGCCAGCGATCCCGGTTTCGGCCGGCTGGTGACGCAGTGGGAAAACCGCCTCGCGCCGATGCTGGAGTCGCTCGGCACCGAAGCCGTGCCCGCGCACCTGTGGCCGCGCATCCGGACCTCGCTGGGCTGGCCTTCCGCAGCCACGGCCTCGCCGCGGCTGTGGCAGCGCACCGGGTTCTGGCAGGGCATGACCGCGCTGGCCGCCGCATTGGCGCTGGTGGCGGTGTTCAGCCGCCGCGATCTGGAGCCTGCCGCTCCGGTGTCCACCCCGGTGGCGGTCACACCAAGCACCCCGACGGCCCCGGCCGAACCGGAGCAGGCGACCAAGCCGGTCACCCCGCTGCTGCACGACGATGGCACGCCGGGATGGCTGGCCTCGGTCGACAAGACCCAGGGCAAGGTGCTGATGGTGCCCGTCCCGGCACCGGCAGACGCGGCCGGTCGCGCGCCGGAGCTGTGGCTGATCCCGGCCGGTGGCGCCCCGCGTTCGCTGGGCCTGGTCTCGATCAACCGTGCCCACACCGTGGCCGTGCCCGACACCCTGCGTGATGCACTTGTGAACGGGTCGGTGCTGGCGATCACGCTGGAGCCCTCCACCGGCGCGCCGCAGGGCATTCCGACCGGCCCGATCATCGCCAAGGGCGACATCGCGAACCTGTAACCGCATGGGTCCGGACTATTTTTCCGGATCCGTGCATCCAAACAGCGCCCGCTCCCGTATCTCCTGATAACGCCTCAGGAGAAGCGAGTCATGTCGGTCAGCCCCACCCCCGACGCAGGACGCACCGCACAGCGACGCCGCTGGGCAACGCTGCTGCGCTGGTTCGACACCAGCACCGATGCGGCGGCCGCGACCGGCCAGCCACAGCGCGTGGACTGGGTGCGGGCGATCCCGTTCGCCGCGATGCACCTGGCCTGCCTGGCGGTGATCTGGGTGGGTGTCTCCTGGGTGGCGGTCGGCGTGGCAGTCGCGCTGTACGCGGTGCGCATGTTTGCGATCACCGCCTTCTACCACCGCTACTTCTCCCACCGCACGTTCCAGACGTCGCGCGCCGTGCAGTTCATCTTCGCGCTGATCGGTGCCTCCAGCGTGCAGCGCGGCCCGTTGTGGTGGGCCGCGCATCACCGCAACCATCATCGCCATACCGACACGGCGGCCGATCCGCATTCGCCCTCGGTGCATGGCTTCTGGTGGAGCCACATGGGCTGGTTCCTCACGGTCGAGGGCTTCCGTACCGACTGGTCGCGCATCCCCGACCTGGCCAAGTACCCGGAACTACGCTGGCTGGACCGCTTCGACACGCTGGTGCCGATCGCATTGGCCGCCGCGCTGTTCGGCCTGGGTGCCCTGCTGGAGCGCATCGCGCCGTCGTGGGGCACCACCGGCGGGCAGATGCTGGTGTGGGGCTTCTTCATCTCCACCGTCGTGCTGTTCCATGCCACGGTCACGATCAATTCGCTGGCGCACCGCTTCGGCCGCCAGCGTTTCAACACCGGCGATGACAGCCGCAACAACTTGTGGCTCGCCCTGCTGACGTTTGGCGAAGGCTGGCACAACAACCATCACTTCTTCCCGGGGACCGCGCGCCAGGGCTTCTACTGGTGGGAAGTGGATGTCACCTGGTATGGCCTGCGGGCGATGGCCGCGCTGGGACTGGTGCATGACCTCAAACCCGTGCCGGCCTGGGTGCTGGCCAAGGCGGAGCACTGACATGCGTATCGCCGTGATCGGATCGGGCATCGCCGGCCTCGCCAGTGCGTGGTGGTTGAGCCAGCGGCACGAAGTGACGCTGTTCGAGGCCAATGACTACCTCGGTGGCCATACCCACACGCATGAGGTGGAGATCGACGGCCGCACGCAGGCGGTGGATACCGGCTTCATCGTGTTCAACCCCGCGCACTATCCGTTGCTGACCGGCCTGTTCGAGGAACTGGGCGTGGCCTCGCAGCCGACCACGATGAGCTTCTCGGTGCATAGCGAACGCAGCGGGCTGGAGTACAACGCCACCTCGCTGGACACGCTGTTCTGCCAGCGCCGCAACCTGGTGTCGCCGCGGTTCTGGGGCATGCTGCGCGACCTGCGCCGTTTCTACCGCGAGGCGCCGGCGCTGCTCGAGCGCGACGATGAAGGCCCCTCGCTGGGCGAGTTCCTGGACAAGGGCCGTTACGGCCGCACCTTCATCGACGAACACCTGCTGCCGATGGCCTCGGCGCTGTGGTCGTCGCCGACGGCCAGCCTGGCCGCCTTCCCGGCGCGCTACCTCGTGCAGTTCATGGCCAATCACCAGATGCTGCAGATGACCGGGCGCGCGCCGTGGCGCGTGGTGCAGGGTGGCTCGGCGCGGTATGTCGACGCGCTGCGCCGCCGCTGGCAGGTGCGTGAGCGCCTGGAGTGCCCGGTATTCGGCGTGGAGCGCCACGAGCATGGCGTGCGCGTGCACAGCGCTGCCGGCCTGGAAGGCTTCGACCAGCTGGTGCTGGCCTGCCACAGCGACCAGGCACTGGCCCTGCTGTCCGATGCCGATCTCACCGAACGCGCGGTGCTGGGCGCGATCCGCTACCAGCCCAACGAGGTCGTGCTGCACACCGATGCCAGCCTGTTGCCGCGCGACCGCAAGGCGTGGGCCGCATGGAACGCGCACGTACCGCGCGATCCGCTGGCGCCGTGCACGGTCAGCTACTGCATGAACCTGCTGCAGGGCATCGACACACCGACGCCGTTGGTGGTCACCCTCAACCGCAGCGCTGCGATCGATCCGTCCACCGTGCTGCGTCGCCTGCAGTACGCCCATCCGGTGCACGACCACGCGATGGTGCGGGCGCAGCAGCGCTGGACGGAGATCCAGGGCCACCGCCGGACCTGGTTCGCCGGTGCGTACTGGGGCTGGGGCTTCCACGAGGATGGCATCCGCAGTGCGCGGCGCGTGGTCGATGCGTTGCAGGCGCTGGATGCCGAGTCGTACTGGCCGCTGGCCGAGGCGCTGCCGGCATGAGCGCCAGTGCGATCTACCGTGGCTGGATGCGCCATCGGCGGCACGCGCCGCGCGCGCATGCATTCCGCTACCCGATCGCGCAGCTGCTGCTGGATCTGGACGAACTGCCGCGCCTGTTCGAGCGGCGCTGGCTGTGGTCGGTCGGCCGCCGCAACGTGGTCGAGTTCCGCCGCAGCGATTATCTCGGCGCGCCCGATCAGCCGCTGGCCGATGCCGTCCGCGCACGCATCACCGAGGCCTTGGGCCGCGCGCCCGCCGGGCCGCTCCGGCTGCTGACGCATCCGCGTTATGCCGGCCATGTCTTCAACCCGGTGAGCTTCTACTACTGCTATGCCGCCGATGGCAGCACGCTGGACAGCATCGTCGCGGAGATCACCAACACGCCGTGGAAGGAGCGCCACGCATACGTGCTGCCGGTGGCGCAGGCCGATGCCCAGGGCCGCGCGCTGTGCTGGTCCTTCGACAAGCAGTTCCACGTGTCGCCCTTCATGCAGATGGACTGCGAGTACCGCTGGCGCTTCACCGCGCCGGGCGATGACCTGCACGTGCACATGCAGGTGTGGCGCGAGGGCGTGTGCCAGTTCGATGCCGATCTGGTGATGCAGCGGCACCCACTCACCGGGCGTGGCCTGGCCGGCGTGCTGCTGCGCTACCCGCTGATGACGCTCAAGGTGGTGGCTGCCATCCACTGGCAGGCGCTGCGGCTGTGGCTCAAGCGCAACCCGGTTCACGACCATCCTTCTCTTGCTGGAAAATCCCCATGAACGACATGACCCGTGCGGTGGCCGTGCCGCAACCGTCCACCCTTGAAGGGTTCCTGCGCGCACGCCTGTTGGCGCAGCTGGCGCCGCTGCGCGGCGGGCATCTGCGGCTGCGCGACGCCGTGGGTGATGTGGTGATCGGCGATCCGGACGCCACGCCCCAGGTGACGGTCTGGGTGGACGACCCCGGTTTCTACCGCGCGGTCGCGGCGCAGGGCAGTGTCGGTGCGGGCGAGGCTTACATCCGCGGTGACTGGCGCTGCGATGACCTGGTCGCGCTGGTACAGCTGCTGGTACGCAACCGCGATCTGCTCGATGGCATGGAGCGCGGCCCGGCCCGCATCGGCGGCTGGCTGCTGAAAGGCTGGAACCGGCTGCGCCGCAATACGCGCGAAGGCAGCCGCCGCAACATCGCCGCGCACTACGACCTGGGCAATCCGTTCTTCTCGCTGTTCCTGTCGCCGGACCTGATGTACTCCTCGGCGCTGTATGCCCGCCCGGACGACACGCTGGAGGCGGCGTCCGAGCGCAAGCTGGCGCGCATCTGCGAGCAGCTGCAGCTCACCGCGGCCGATCGCGTGGTCGAGATCGGCACCGGCTGGGGGGGCTTCGCGCTGTACGCGGCGCGCCACATCGGCTGCCACGTCACCACCACCACCATCTCGGTCGAGCAGTACACGCTGGCAAAGCAGCGGGTCGAGGCGGCCGGCCTGCAGGACAAGGTGACCCTGCTGCTCAAGGACTACCGCGATCTGGACGGTCAGTACGACAAACTGGTTTCCATCGAGATGATCGAGGCGATCGGCGCGCAGTACCTGGACACCTACTTCGCCACGCTTGCACGACTGCTCAAGGACGATGGCCTCGCGCTGCTGCAGGCCATCACCATCGAAGACCAGCGTTACGAGCAGGCCCGGCGCAGCGTGGACTACATCAAGCGCTTCGTGTTTCCCGGCAGCTTCATCCCCTCGATCAACGCGATCGTCGCCGCCAAGACCCGCAGCAGCGACCTGCAGCTTATCGGCCAGCATGATTTCGGCCCGTCTTACGCACTCACCCTCCGCGCGTGGCGCCAGCGTTTCCTGGCCCAGCTGCCCGCAGTGCGCGCGCAGGGCTTCGATGCACGCTTCATCCGCTTGTGGGAGTTCTATCTGGCGTACTGCGAAGGTGGCTTCCTGGAGCGCTCCATCGGCGTTTCGCACCTGCTGATGGCGCGTCCGGGCTACCGGCCCGCGCTGATCGCCGGGGAGGGCTGAGGTGCCCCGTTTCTGGGCCAACGTGATCGGCAACCAGCTGGTCTGGCTGTGCGCCGTGATCGGCGCCGGCCACGGGCTGCGCTGGCCCGCACTGGTGGCGGCGGCGGCCTACGTGGGCAGCCAGCTCGCGCTGTCCGCGCAGCCCTCGGTGGAACTCAGGCTCATGCTGGTGGCGATCGGCTGCGGCGTGGTCGTTGACGGGTTGGCCGGCGCTTCCGGGTGGGTGCTTTACGCGGCCGGCAATGAACCCGCGTGGGTCGCCCCGGTCTGGATCCTCGCACTGTGGGCCGCGTTCGCGATGACGCTCACGGTGTCGTTCGCGGTGCTGCAGCGTCATCTGGTGATTGCCACGCTGGTCGGCCTGCTGCTGGCGCCGCTGGCGTATCTGTCCGCCGCGCGCGGCTGGTCGTCGGTGGTGTTCGCTACACCGCAGTGGCACGGCGTGCTGCTGCTTGGCATCGGCTGGGCGATCGCGCTGCCGGTACTTGCGGCGTGCGCCCGTCATTGGCAGCGCCACGCCGCATCGATGCGCCCACTCGTTCCGGGAGAGACACGATGAAAATGCTGTGGTGGGTGTGGCTGTACGCCGCCGTGATCATGACCTGGGGCTGGTGGTGGCAGCGCCGGCACCAGAACATCGGTGTGGTGGATGTGCTCTGGGCCAAGGGCGTCGGCGCCTCTGCCCTGCTGCTGGCACTGTTGGGGAATGGGGCAGCGATGCCGCGGATCGCGCTGGCGGTGCTGGGCGGCCTGTGGGGCTCGCGCCTGGCGCTGCACCTGTGGCACCGCGTGCGCAGCGAGCCCGAGGATGGCCGCTACCAGCATCTGCGCAGGCACTGGAACGGCCACCAGGGAAAGATCTTCGGCTTCTTCCAGTTCCAGGCGCTGCTGATCGTGCTGTTCGCGCTGCCGTTCGTGGCGGTGTCGGTGAATCCGGCACCAGCGGGTTGGGGCTGGCTGATCGCGGCCATCGCGATGTGGCTGCTGAGCGTGGGCGGCGAATCGCTGGCGGACCGTCAGCTGGCGCGCTTCCGTGCCGATCCGGCCAACAAGGGCAAGACCTGCCGTGAGGGGCTGTGGCGCCACTCGCGGCACCCCAACTATTTCTTCGAGTGGCTGCACTGGTTCACCTATGTGCTGCTCGCCGTGCACTCGCCGCTGTGGTGGCTGGCCTGGTCCGGGCCACTGGTGATGTACGTGTTCCTGCGCTGGGTCAGTGGGATTCCCTTCACCGAGGCGCAGGCGCTGCGTTCGCGTGGCGAGGATTACCGCGAGTACCAGCGCACCACGCCGATGCTGTTTCCGTGGTTCCCCTCCCGTTCGTCGTCTGCCCGCAAGGAATCTTCCCCATGAATGTCGCCAGTGACCGTCTTCCGCTGCCGGACTACGCACCGGGCCTGACCGGCCTGGCCGAACGCGGGCTGCTGCCCGATGCCCTGCTGCGGCTGGGCATCCGCCGCCAGTGCGAGCAGCGCCTGCGCGAAGAGCTCGCCGGCGGCCAGCAGGTGCAGTCGCAGCGCTTTGCCGCGCGCATCGCCGGGCTGGCCAGCAGCGCCGTGGCGCTGCACGTGGATGCCGCCAACCGCCAGCACTACGAGGTGCCGGCCGAGTTCTTCCACCGTTGCCTGGGCAAGCGCCTGAAGTACAGCAGCTGCTACTACGCCACCGGCAGGGAAACGCTGGACGAGGCTGAAGAGGCGATGCTGGCGCTGTACGGCGAGCGCGCACAGCTGGCCGATGGGCAGCACATCCTGGAGCTGGGCTGCGGCTGGGGGTCGCTGACACTGTGGATGGCCGAGCGCTACCCGAACGCGCAGATCACCGCGGTATCCAATTCCAACAGCCAGCGCGAGTATATCCAGGGCCAGTGCCGCGCGCGTGGCCTGATCAACGTCACGGTGCTGACCCGTGACGTGAACCATCTGATGCTGGATGCGGAAACCTTCGATCGCTGCGTGTCGATCGAGATGTTCGAGCACATGCGCAATTACCCGCAGCTGCTGCAGCGCATCCACCGCTGGCTGCGCCCGGAGGGCAAGCTGTTCGTGCACATCTTCGTGCACCGCACGCTGATGTACCCGTTCGAGACCGAGGGCGATGACAACTGGATGGGTCGCCACTTCTTCACCGGTGGCCTGATGCCGGCCGCCGATACCCTGCTGTTCTTCCAGCAGCACCTGCAGCTGCAGCAGCGCTGGCTGCTCGATGGCACCCACTACGAGCGCACCGCCAACCATTGGCTGGCCAACCAGGACCGCGAGAAAGAGGCGGTGATGACTGTGCTGCGCCAGACCTACGGCGATGCCTCGGCCGCGCTGTGGCACCAGCGCTGGCGGATGTTCTGGATGGCCTGCGCGGAGCTGTTCGGCTATCAGCAGAGCCAGCAGTGGCAGGTGGCCCATTACCTGTTCAACCGTCCGTGATCACCCCACGTTCCTGGAGGAAGCCGTCATGTCGATCCGCGCTCTCATCCCCTTGCTGGCCGTCGGCATGATGCTCGGCGGCTGCAGTGGCAACACCCGTCCGATCCCGCCCGTGGCCCACGTGGACGTGCCGCGCTTCATGGGCGACTGGTACGTGATCGCCCATATCCCCAGCCGCCCCGAGCGTGAAGCGTTCGATGCGGTGGAGTCCTATGCGTTGCGTCCGGACGGTCGCATCCAGACCACCTTCCGCTACCGCAAGGGCAGCTTCCAGGCGCCGATCAAGACCATGCACCCGATCGGGACGGTCAAGGAGGGCACCGGCGGCGCCATCTGGGGCATGCAGTTCATCTGGCCGATCCAGGCCGAGTACGTGATCGTGGATCTCGACCCCGACTACAGGCAGACCATCGTCGGGCGCAGTAAACGCGATTACATGTGGCTGATGGCGCGCACGCCGACCATCTCCGATGCGGACTACCAGGCGGCGATGACCCGCGTGGCCGCGCTCGGCTACGACCTGTCCCAGGTGCGGCGCGTGCCGCAGTCCGGCAAGGCCGAATAAGCCGTTCCGTGCGGCGCTTCTCAGGCCCTGAGAAGCGCGCGGGCGATACTGTCGCCATCGAGCTCCCCGGTCCCTGCATCGTTGCGGGAACAGGCGGGGAGGGTGCGCGGATCGGCCGCGCACCGGCGGACAGAGGACGGCAACGTGGCGGACAAGTACTGCGATCTGGTCATGAAGGGCGGCATCACCAGCGGCATCGTGTATCCCAATGCGGTGCTGTCGCTGGCCCGCGAGTACCGTTTCAAGAGCATCGGCGGCACCTCGGCCGGGGCCATTGCCGCCGCCGTTGCGGCGGCCGCCGCACTGGGCGATCGGCGTCGCCAGGCCGATGAGCCGGTCGCGTCGACGGTAGGCTTTCCCGGGCTGGCCGAGGTCTCGGCGCAGCTGTCGCGACAGGGTTTCATCCACAGCCTGTTCCAGCCGGCGTACGGCGCGCGTACCGCGTATCGCCTGCTGGTGATGCTGACCGGCAAGGCCGGCCTGCTGCGCAAGGTCGCCTGCCTGCTCGCGGCAGTGTTCGCGATCGCACCCGTGGAGCTGCTGGTGGCGCTGGCCGGGCTGCTCGGGATCGGCTACCTGGCCGGTGGCATCGACGGTATCTGGGCGACGCTGCTGCCCTCGCTGCTGTGCGCGTATGGTGCCGGCGTGCTGGCCTCGGCGCTACGCGTCGCGCGGGTGGCACGGCGCAACCTGCTCGGCCTGTGCAATGGCAGTACCCAGCCCGATGCGTCCGCACCGGCCCTGACCGATTGGCTGCACGCACGGCTGCAGGCACTGGCCGGCAAGCCGGACGGCCAGCCATTGACCTTCGGCGATCTGCACGCGGCGCCGCGCTATCCCGGTGAGCCGGGCGGCGCGCACGCGATCACCCTGCAGATGATCACCACCTGCATCTCGCACAGCGAGCCGCGCACGCTGCCGTTCAATGCCGCGCATTTCTGGTTCCTGCGCGAGGAGTTCGCGCAGTTGTTCCCGGCGAGCGTGGTCGACTGGCTGGTGGCGCGTGCAGGCACGCCGGAGCACGTCGATGGGCGCGACTACTACCGCCTGGTCGATGGCGAGGAACTGCCGGTGCTGGTCGCCACGCGCATGAGCCTGAGCTTCCCGCTGCTGATCAGCGCGGTGCCGCTGCACGAGCCGGCGCGCCGCGAGCGTCGCTGCGAGCCGGTCGCGGACGCCGAGCCACGTCGCGACAACACCAATGTCGCCGACAGCATGGAAGGGCTCACCAGTGGCGGTCAGAGCTGTGGCCCGGTGATCGCGGCCTTCCGCGTCTGCTGGTTCTCCGATGGTGGGATCAGCAGCAATTTCCCGATCCACCTGTTCGACGCAGCGCTGCCGCGCTGGCCGACGTTCGGCATCAATCTGGTGTATCCGCGCCACGCCGAGGCGGTCAGCGTGCTGGCTCATGGCGACCCGCATGCGCGTGCGGAGCAGGCGGTGTTCCTGCCGACCGAGAACCGCCATGGCTGGCAACGCACCTACCATTCCATCGCGCAGCCGCTGGCGGCGGCGGAGATGTCCGGCTTCCTGTTCTCGATCGTGTCGACCATGCAGAACTGGCGCGATGTGCTGCAGGCTCGCGCGCCGGGCTACCGCGACCGCATCGTGCATGTCGCGCTGGAGGGCGACGAGGGCGGCATGAACCTGGACATGCCGCAGGCCGTGCTCAGCCGCATCGCCGACAAGGGCAGCATCGCCGGCGAACGCTTCTGCGATTTCTCTTTTGCCAACCACTACTGGATCCGCTGGCGCAATCTGGCCTCGGCCTACCAGCGCTACACGCTGGATGTGGCGCGCACCGATGATCCGGCGCAGCGCGTGGCGGCGTACGAGGCGGCCTATCAGAGCGTGGCCACCGGCACGCCGGTGCCGCCGTCCTATCGCCTGAGCTCGGAAGACAAACGCCGCGAGTCGCAGCAGCTGTGGCGGCACATGGTCGAGCAGGGCCAGACCTGGGAAGACCTCGGGCCGGACCTCACGGATGGCGCACCGCGACCACTGCCGCAGATGAAGGTGACGCCGATCTACTAGACCGGTGTCCTCCAAACCGGTCGGTGCCGGCCGTTGGCCGGCACGATCCAACCGCCACCGGGCCGTATCAGCCTCGTCCCGGCAGCTGCGGGAATGCGCGCTGCATGCAGTCCTCGCGCGGGCACACCCGGCAGCCCGGGCCGATCGACACCGAGTTGCCCGGGCTCTGGATGTCCAGCCCGCGCGTGTAGATCAGCCGCTCGGCATGCTGCAGATCACAGCCCAGTGCCACCGCGAAGGTCTTGCGTGGCTGGCCATGCCCGATCGGGCCGCTGCTCACCTGCCGCGCCAACCAGAAATGGCGGCGCCCGTCGGGCATGCGTGCGGTCTGGGTCAGCACCCGCCCTGGCTGGTTGAAGGCCTCGTACACGATCCACAGCGGGCAGGAGCCGCCCACCTGGGAGAAGTGGAAGTCGGTCGCCGAATGCCGCTTGGAGACATTGCCGGCGCGGTCCACGCGGATGAAGAAGAACGGCAGCCCCGGCGCGCTGCGTCGCGCCAGTGTGCTCAAGCGATGGCAGACCGCCTCGAAGCCCACGCCGAAACGATGGGCCAGCGCATCGATGTCGTACGCGCTGTGCTCGGCGGCGCGCAGGAACTGTGCATACGGCATCACCAGCGCACCGGCGAAATAGTTGGACATGCCGATCCGCGCCTGCGCGATCTGCTCGGCTTCGCCGAACCCCGCGCGGGCGATCACCGCATCGATCTGCGCCGCATACCCGAGCAGGGCCAGCTCGGCCGCCATCTGGAACGCCTGCTGGCCCGGCTCCAGGTAGTCGGGCAGCCACAAGGTGCGGCTGCCGCCGTCGTAGACGCGCTTCTCGCGTCCGGCCTGCAGCGGTCCGACCTCCACCAGCACGCCGTGGCGGTCGGCCAGCAGCTGGCGCAGGCGCGGCGCGACATGCCCGGCCACCAGCCCCCATTCGCCAAACAACTGCTCGGCCAGGTCATCCAGCTCGGGGATGTGGTTGTGCATGCGGTTGAAGAAGTCACGCACCTGGTCGCCGGCGGGCAGCGCCTGCCCGGCATGCACGTCGCCCAGCTGGAACTCCAGCGCGGCGGCATGCTCGCGCAGCATCAGGTGGCGGCGGTGCAGGTCGAGCAGGGCGCGGCTGATCTGCGGCAGGTTGCCGGCCATGGCACGTAGCTCGGTGCTGCTGACATCGGCCAGGCCCAGATCGCGCAGGGTCTCGCCCAGCGATTCCTGCAGCGCACCGGGGTCATCGACCTCGAACAGGTCGCTGACATCACCCAGCACCTCGCGCAGCTTGCCCTGTACCGCCGGGGTCAGTGGCCGCTTGTTGCGCTCGATCTGGTTCAGGTAGCTCGCCGACAGCCCCAGAGCCTTGGCCAGCGCGAGCTGGCTGTAGCCCCGCTGCTCGCGCAGCTTGAGCAGGCGCAGGCCTATCTGACGTTGGACGGGCTGGCTATTCACAGAATTCACAAGAATCGTAGCGGGCATTGGCCAGATTAAGCGCATACAGCCCGGAAATCGAGGATGGCACTGTGAATAATGCCAACAACTTTCGACCCGTCGGGATTGTCCATGACTGTTGCAGCGCCCCGTATCCGCATGTTGATCGATGGCCAGTTCATCGAATCGGCCAGCTCGCATTGGCAGAACGTGGTCAATCCGGCCACCCAGGACGTACTGGCCCAGGTCCCGTTCGCCACCCCCAGCGAGGTCGACGCCGCCGTCGCCTCGGCCAAGGAAGCGTTCAAGACCTGGCGCAAGACCCCGATCGGCACCCGTGCGCGCATCTTCCTGAAGTACCAGCAGCTGATCCGCGAGAACATGAGCGAGCTGGCCCACATCCTCAGCGCCGAGCAGGGCAAGACCGTGCCGGATGCCGAAGGCGATGTGTTCCGTGGCCTGGAAGTGGTCGAGCACGCCGCTGCGATCGGCAACCTGCAGCTCGGTGAGCTGGCCAACAACGTGGCCAACGGCGTGGACACCTACACCCTGCTGCAGCCGCTGGGCGTGTGCGCGGGCATCACCCCGTTCAACTTCCCGGCGATGATTCCGCTGTGGATGTTCCCGATGGCCATCGCCACCGGCAACACCTTCATCCTGAAGCCGTCCGAGCAGGACCCGATGGTCACCATGCGCCTGGTCGAACTGGCGCTGGAAGCCGGCATCCCCAAGGGCGTGTTGAACGTCGTCCACGGTGGCGAAGACGTGGTCAACGCGATCTGCGATCACCCGGATATCAAGGCGGTGTCCTTCGTGGGATCCACCCGCGTCGGCACGCATGTGTACAACCGCGCCTCGCTGGCCGGCAAGCGCGTGCAGTGCATGATGGGCGCCAAGAACCACGCCGTGGTGCTGCCGGACGCGAACAAGGAACAGAGCCTCAACGCGATGGTCGGTGCTGCCTTCGGTGCGGCCGGCCAGCGCTGCATGGCCGCCTCCACCCTGGTGCTGGTCGGCGAAGCGCGCGCATGGGTGCCGGACCTGGTGGCCAAGGCCAAGACGCTGAAGGTCAGCGGTGGCAGCGTCGCCGGGACCGATGTCGGCCCGGTGATCTCCTGCGCCGCGCGCGAGCGTGTCGAAGGCCTGATCGCCTCGGGCGTGGAGCAGGGCGCCAAGCTGGTGCTCGATGGCCGCAACCCGCAGGTGGATGGGTTCGAGAAGGGCAACTTCGTCGGTCCGACCATCTTCGCCGGCGTGACGCCGGGCATGCGCGTGTACGACGAGGAAATCTTCGGGCCGGTGCTGGTGATCCTGGAAGCGGAGACGCTGGAAGACGCCATCGAACTGATCAACGCCAACCCGAACGGCAATGGCACCGCGCTGTTCACCCAGTCCGGTGCGGCCGCCCGCAAGTTCCAGGAAGACATCGACGTCGGCCAGGTCGGCATCAACGTGCCGATCCCGGTGCCGGTGCCGCTGTTCTCGTTCACCGGCTCGCGCGCCTCCAAGCTCGGCGACCTGGGCCCGTACGGCAAGCAGGTGGTGATGTTCTACACCCAGACCAAGACGATCACCTCGCGCTGGTTCGATGACGAGACGCTGGGTCATGGCGTCAACACCACCATCAGCCTGAAGTAAGCAACAACGGAGTTCGACCATGAGCCACTCGATGACGACGGAACTCGACGAAGCGCAGCAGGCCTATAGAGAGGCCGCGCGCGACTTCGCCCAGGCCGAACTGGCGCCGCACGCCGCGCGATGGGATGCGGAGGGCATCTTTCCGCGCGAGGCGATCGCCAAGGCAGGGGAACTCGGGTTCTGTGGTTTGTACATGGACCCCGAGGTCGGTGGCAGCGGCTTGAGCCGTCTGGACGCCGCCGTCGTCATCGAGGAGCTCGCCAATGTGGATCCGTCCACGGCGGCCTATGTCAGCATCCACAACATGGCGTCGTGGATGGTGGCCAAGTGGGGCCAGGAGAGCCTGCGTGCGGAGTGGGGTGCAGACCTCTCGTCCGGCACCAAGCTGGCCTCGTACTGCCTGACCGAGCCGGGTGCCGGCTCGGATGCGGCCTCGCTGAAGACCAGCGCGGTACGCGACGGCGACCATTACGTGCTCAACGGCTCCAAGGCCTTCATCTCCGGCGCCGGTGCCACCGAGCTGCTGGTGGTGATGGCCCGTACCGGTGGCGCCGGGGCCGGTGGCATCAGTGCGATCGCGGTGCCGGCCGATCTGCCGGGCATCAGCTACGGCCGCAAGGAAGAGAAGATGGGCTGGAACAGCCAGCCGACCCGCGGCATCACGTTCGAGAACGTGCGCGTGCCGGTCAGCCATCTGCTCGGCGAGGAAGGCAGCGGTTTCAAGCTGGCCATGAAGGGCCTGGACGGCGGCCGCATCAACATCGCCGCCTGCTCGTTGGGCGCTGCCCAGGGCGCACTGGATGCCGCCCGCCGCTACATGGGCGAGCGCCGCCAGTTCGGCAAGGCGCTGTCGGAGTTCCAGGCGCTGCAGTTCAAGCTGGCCGACATGGTCACCCAGCTGGTCGCCGCCCGGCAGATGGTGCATACCGCTGCGCGCAAGCTCGATGCCGGTGCCAGCGATGCCAATGTGTGGTGCGCGATGGCCAAGCGTTTCGCCACCGATGCCGGCTTCAACATCTGCAACGACGCACTGCAGATCCACGGCGGCTACGGCTACATCCGCGAATACCCGATTGAACGGCTGCTGCGCGATTCGCGCGTGCACCAGATCCTGGAGGGCACCAACGAGATCATGCGTGTGATCGTGGCCCGCCACCTGCTCAACACCGAAGAGGAACTGCGATGATGGATTGGCGCGAGCATGATCATGTCGGCCTGAAGGTCGAGGCCGATGGCCACGTCGCGGTCATCACCCTCGACAACCCGCCGGCACATACCTGGACCGTGCACAGCCTGTCCGCGCTGCGTGACCTGGTGGGCGCGCTCAACGCAGACCGCGATGTCTACGCGCTGGTGATCACCGGCGACGGCGAAAAGTTCTTCTCGGCCGGCGCCGATCTCAAGCAGTTCGCTTCCGGCGACAAGGCCGCCGCACGCGAAGCTGCACGTCGCTTCGGCGAAGCCTTCGAGGCACTGTCTGGTTTCCGCGGTGTCTCCATCGCGGCGATCAATGGCTACGCGATGGGCGGTGGCCTGGAATGCGCGCTGGCCTGCGACCTGCGCATCATCGAAGAACACGCCCAGGTGGCATTGCCGGAGGCCACCGTCGGCCTGCTGCCGTGCGCCGGTGGCACCCAGAACCTGCCGCGCCTGGTCGGTGAAGGCTGGGCCAAGCGCATGATCCTGCTCGGCGAACGCATCGATGCGGACACCGCGCTGCGTATCGGCCTGGTGGAAGAGAAGGTTGCAAAGGGCGAGGCCAAGGCCCTGGCCCTGGCGTGGGCGCACAAGGCCGGCAAGCAGAGCCCGACCAGCATCGCCGCCTGCAAGACCCTGGTGCAGGCCACCCGCACCGGCACCCACGCCTCGGCACTGGTGGCCGAGCGCGAAGCCTTCGTCGATCTGTTCGACAGCGCCGACCAGGCCGAGGGCGTGAACGCCTTCCTGGAAAAGCGCGCCGCGCAGTGGAAGAACGCGTGAGTACCGTCGTCGCCAACGACGCGGCGCCGGTGCTGTTCGAAGAGCGCCAGGCCGGCAACGGCACTCGCATCGGTATCGCCACGCTCAACGCAGCGCGCACCCTCAACGGCTTCTCGCTGCCGATGGCGCACCTGCTGCGCGAGCGGCTGGATGCCTGGGCCAGCGATGACGGCATCGCGCTGGTGGTGCTGCAGGGCGCGGGCGAGAAGGCGTTCTGCGCCGGCGGCGATCTGCACAGCCTGTACCGCAGCATGGTCGAGTACCGCGACAGCGGGAAGACCGATATCCGCGACAACGCCTACGCGGCCGAATTCTTCGACGTCGAATACCGCGTCGACTACGCGATCCACACCTATCCCAAGCCGATCCTGTGCTGGGGCCATGGCATCGTCATGGGCGGTGGCATCGGCCTGATGTCCGGCGCCAGCCACCGCGTGGTCAGTGAGCGCTCCAAGTTGGCGTTCCCGGAAATCACCGTCGGCCTGTTCCCGGATGTCGGTGGCAGCTGGCTGCTGCCGCGCGTGCCCGGCCATTGCGGCCTGTTCCTGGCGTTGACCGGCGCGCCGCTCAACGCGGGCGATGCGATCTATGCCGGCCTGGCGGATATCCACATCGCCGAGGCGCAGCGCGAGACCGTGTTCAACGCGCTGGCGGACGTGCACTGGAGCACCGAGGCCAAGCGCAATCACGAACAGCTGACCGCGCTGCTGCAGCAGCATGCCAGCGATGCGGCCACCGGCCCGCTGCTGCGCAACGCCGCGACGGTCGATGCGCTGTGCGCGGGCGACGACGTCGGCGCGATCGTCGATGCGATCCTTGCGCTGGAGACGGACGATGCCTGGCTGAGCACCGCCAAAGCGACGCTCGCCGCCGGAGCGCCGGGCTCGGCGCGGCTCGCGTTCGAGCTGCAGCACCTGGCCGAGGGCGCCCCGCTGGCCGAGGTTTACCGTATCGAATACATCGCAGCCCTGCACGCGGCGGCCCATGGCGATTTCGCCGAAGGCATCCGTGCGCTGCTGATCGACAAGGACCGCAACCCGCAGTGGCAGCCGCGCACGCTGGCTGACGCGACGGCCGAGTGGGCCCGCACCTTCTTCGTTTCGCCGTGGTCCGATGCCGCGCATCCGCTGGCCGACCTCGGTGCCACCGTCCCTGAAAGGAGCCACGCATGAGCCGTATTGCATTCATCGGGTTGGGCAACATGGGTGGCCCGATGGCCGCCAACCTGGCCAAGGCCGGTCACGCCGTGCGCGTGTTCGACCTTGTGCCTGCCGCCGTACAGGCCGCCGTCGATGCCGGCGCCACTGCCGCCACCTCGGCCCTGGATACGCTGACCGACGCCGAGATCGTCATCTCGATGCTGCCGGCCAGCCGCCATGTCGAAGGCGTCTACCTCGGCGATGACGGCCTGCTCGCGGATATCCCCGCCGGCGCGCTGGTCATCGACTGCAGCACGATCGCCCCGGCCACCGCCCGCAAGGTCGCCGAAGCGGCCGCCGCACGTGGCCTGCAGATGCTGGATGCCCCGGTCTCCGGCGGTACCGCCGGTGCCCAGGCCGGCACCCTGACCTTCATCGTCGGTGGTGAAGCCGAGGCGCTGGAACGCGCCCGCCCGCTGCTGCAGGCGATGGGCAAGAACATCTTCCATGTCGGCGCCAGCGGTGCCGGCCAGGTCGCCAAGCTGTGCAACAACATGGCGCTGGGCGTGATCATGGCGGTGACCGGTGAGTCGATCGCGCTGGGCGTCGCCCACGGGCTGGACCCGAAGGTGCTTTCGCAGATGATGGCGGTCAGCACCGGCCGCAGCTGGGCCACCGAAGTGTGCAACCCGTGGCCTGGCGTGCTGGAAAACGCCCCGGCGTCGCGCGGCTACAGCGGCGGTTTCGGCAGCGACCTGATGCTCAAGGACATGGGCCTGGCGGTGGAAGCGGCAATGAGTGTCGGCGCCTCGATCCCGCTGGGCGAGCTGGCCCGCAACCTGTACTCGATGAATCACCAGGCCGGCCGCGGCAAACTGGATTTCTCCAGCGTGGTGCAGTTGGTCACCAGCGACCGGTAAAGCCCGGTCGCTGGCGGCCGGGTTCAGGCCGACATTGCGCGCGCGCCATGCTGCTGGGTCTGCTGATCCATCAGCCGCTGCTCCCGCTGCTGGTCGCCGGCCTGCTGCGCGCGCGCACTGCTTTCTTCCAGCGACTGGCCCATCGCGTCGGCGGTCTGCACCGGCGCACTGGTGCGGTTCAACGCGGCCTCGTCGCGCAGCGCATTGGCCTGCACGGCACGGGCCATCGAACCGTCCTGGTTGAGCTCGACGCGGTCGATGGTGTGCAGGCCGGCGCGTGCGGCTTCCACCGTCAGCGCGCCGGCCAGTCGCTCGCTGTGCGGGCCGTGGCCGATGCCGCGTGCCTCCTCGGCTTCATGCACGCGCATCAGGGTTTCCATATACAGGACGTGCTGGGCGTTGCCCGGATCGGTCAGCGGCCGCAGCGCGGCGCCATCGCGCTGCGCCGGTTCCGGCGCAGGCGCGATGTCGGCCGGTGCCTGGGTGCGCGCCGGTGCGGCCATCGCTTCACGGGTCTGCGCGTCCAGTATGCCGCTGGGGTCCAGACCGTGCGCCTGCTGGTAAGCACCCAGCGCGGCACGGGTACCGGCGCCCAGGTGCCCGTCCACGCTCAGCGCGCGGCCGTTGGCATCCGTATGTCCCTGCGCGGCCAGTGCGGTCTGCAGCTGGCGTGCTTCACGGTCGATCGCGCCCAGCGTGGCCGGGCCTGCCTTGCCGTCCACCGGCTCCAGCCCGTGCGCGCGCTGGAAGGCTTCCACCGCCGCGCGGGTGTCGCCGTCGAAGCGCTTGTCGGCGTTCAGGGCCTGGCCGTTGGCGGCGGTGTAGCCAAGCACCGCCAGATTGGACTCCAGCTTGCCGACCTCCTTGCCGCTGGCGCCTTCCTTCAGCACGCTCGAGGCGGCACTCTGCTGGCGCGGCGGATGGATCTGGTCGAGCGCGACGCGGATGTCCGCATCATTGCGCTCACCGGCCGGCGCGTAGTCACGGCTGCTGACCTTGGCGTGGGCACGGTCCATCGCGTCCTTGTTGTTCGCGTAGGCGTCTTCGTAGCGCGCGGCGATGTCGGCGGCCTTGGGGCCATCGTAGTAGGTGTGCGTGGCACGGATCTCGCCGGCCTTGGTGCGCAGGGCGTCGTAGTCGCCACCGTTTTCCAGCACCTTCTCCAGCTTGGACAACTGGCCGGGCATCTGGTTGGCGGTCTTGGCCAGCAGGCTGATCGCCTCGAAACGGCGCTCATCGGGAATATGGCTGCCGTGCGCGTCCAGGATCGACATCGCGGTCTGGGTGGCGTTGCGCACCTGCGGGTAATCGATGTTGGCGTGGATCCACTGCTTGCCTTCGTCCGAACCGGCCCAGGCGTTGATGCTGTCGCGGGTCTGTTCGTCCATGAAGCGGATCGAAGAACGGCCGCTGAGCCCATTGCCGTGGCTGAGCAGGTCGCCACGCAGGTCGGCGCGGTCGTTGGTGAACGGCAGATTGTGCGTCTTCGCGTAGGCCTGGGCCTGGTCGATCACCGCATCCACATAGGTTTTTTCGCCCGCCGCCAGCGGACGATCGCCGATCGCGCCGACCGGCCAGGTACCGCGCTGGCCGAAATCGACCTGGATCGCGCCCAGGCTGTAGCCGCTGTTCTGCGCGACGCTGCTGACCTCGCCCCAATCCGGCTCGCGGGTACCGCGGGTGATGCCGGCGATGGACAGATGGTACGACGCCGGGCCGCCTTCGGTGCCACGGCCTACCGCGAAGTAGACCGCGCCGGAGGTGGCATCCAGGTTACGGGTATCGATATTGTCGGGCATGGCTTACTTCCTTGTTTCTGTGCAATCGGGGGGCGGCCAGGGGCCGGGTCAGCATTCCAGCGTGGCGCGGCTCAGTCGAGCAGGTCGATGTAGCCCTGCAACTGGTCCGCACGTGCGCCGAGGCGGCGCATCTCGATCTCGCTTCCCTGCAGGTTGCCGGGCTGGGTGCTGTCGAAGATCACGGTCTCCAGCTCGCCGTCGCGCTTGCGCGACTCCAGCCAGGCACGCTGCGCCCCGACCAGCTTGGCCTTGCCGGCGGCGTCGAGCTTGCCCTGAAGTTCCTTGTAGACCCGGTTCAGGCGCTGATCCTGCAGCTTGGTTTCCTGCGAGATGCACGCTGCCTGTGCGATCGCGCCCTGGGCGCGCTGCTGGCAGGTGGTGAAGGAGGCACTGATGCCCTTGCCGGGCTGCGCCGTGGAGACCGGCGAGCGCGCCATCGCCGCACCGCTGGCGATCAGCGCGGTCAGCGTGATGCCGACCAGAAGGGACTGTTTGAACTTCGCCTGCATGCCTGATTCCTTCATTCCATTGTCCGGCGGGCAGTATACGAAGCAATCCTGACTCACGGCATCACGGCGCGCACACACGCGTACGGCCGGGACAAGGCCCGGCCGTACGTGGATTGCAGGCGCCTCGGGTGGATCAGACCACGGTCAGCGTCACATCGATGTTGCCGCGGGTCGCGTTCGAGTACGGGCACACGATGTGGGCCTTCTGCACCAGTTCTTCGACCTGCTCGCGCGGGAGGCCCGGGACCGAGATCTCCAGCGCCACTTCGATCCCGAAGCCGGTCGGGATCTGGCCGATGCCGACCTTGCCGGTGATCTGCGTTTCGGCCGGCAGGGCGACCTTGGCCTGGCCGGCCACGTATTTCAGCGCGCCCAGGAAGCAGGCCGAGTAGCCGGCCGCGAACAGCTGCTCCGGGTTGGTGCCCGGGCCGCCGGCGCCGCCCAGCTCGCGCGGGGTGGAGAGCTGGATGTCCAGCACGTTGTCGGACGAGACGGCGCGGCCGTCGCGGCCGCCGTTGGCAGTGGCCTGGGCGGTATACAGAACGTTGGCAATGGACATGGGACTCTCCTGCGGAGTGAAAGGGGTGGGCCAGATGGCAGGTGTACTTTGCGCGCCCACCTCGTACGTGTGGCAACATTTCGTCCAGAAAATTTGATCTGGAGTCCGCCATGGTCGATCGACTGCAATCCCTGCTGGACCGTTTCGCAGTCTCGGCGGAGGTCTTCCACGCCGGCGCGCTATGCGGCATCAACGATCTGCCGGCCGACGGCGAGCGCGGCCAGCTGCATCTGATCCGCGACGGCGATGTGCGTGTCGAGCACCCGGACGGCAGCACGCTGCAGATCACCACGCCCAGCGTCCTGCTGTACCCGCGCCCGCTCGCGCACCGCTTCGTCACCGATCCAACGCGGGGGGCGGATTTCGCCTGCGCCCACCTGCAGTTCGAAGGGGGCGCCAACAACCCGGTCGCCGCGGCACTGCCGCCGATCGTGTGCCTGCCGCTGGAGGGCTTGTATGGCGGCCAGCCGGTGCTGTCGCTGCTGTTCGAAGAAGCCTTCGCGCAGCGCTGCGGCCGCCAGGCCCTGCTGGATCGTCTGTTCGAGGTGGTGCTGATCCAGATCCTGCGCGCGCTGATGGAGAGTGGCCAGATCCGCGTCGGCCTGCTCGCCGGCATGGCCCATCCGCGGCTGCGCCACGCGCTGGTCGCCATGCACGAAGCGCCGGCCGACGAGTGGACGCTGGAGTCGCTCGCGCAGCGCGCCGGCATGTCACGCAGCGCCTTCGCCGACACTTTCCGCCACACCATCGGCAGCACGCCCGGCCACTACCTGCAGGGCTGGCGTACCCGCCTGGTGCAGCAGGCGCTGCGCCGCGGCCATCCGCTCAAGCGCATCGCCATCGAGGTGGGTTACGGCAGTGAAGCGGCATTGTCGCGCGCGTTCAAGGCGCAGACCGGGCAGTCGCCGCGGCAGTGGAAGCAGGGCAGTATGGCGCCCGGGCGATAGTGCGACGCACGTCGGCGTCGCTCAGATCGCCCACTCCCGATCCGTCGTGAACATGATCGTCAGCCACCGGTCCGGCGACTCCTCGCCCAGCGCCTCGCCGATCTCATCGCGCAGGCGATCCCATTCGATCAGCGGCCGCGGCGGATCGTCCGCGCGCGCCACGAAGAACAGTTCGATCTGCTCACCGCGTCCGACCTTGGCCACGTAACTGCGGTACTCCAGGAAGCCGTGCCTGGCCACGATGTCGCGTGCCACCGCGTCGACATGTGCCTGCAGGTCCAGCGGCGTGATCAGCAGGATGTCCGACAGCGCCTGGCGCACCGTGCCCAGGGGCGCCACCACAACGAACAGGCAGACCACCAGCAGGATCGCCGGATCGATGTACGGGACCAGCCACGCCCATTCGGTGCCGCGCAGCACATAGCCGCCGACGAAGGCGACCAGGTAGGCGGCCGACATGCTCGCCGCGACCACCCAGTTCTTCGCATCGAGCGCGATGAAGTCCGAGCCGATCGACCGGTTCGCACGGCGTACGAACAGTGCCAGCCCGGTTTCGGCTACGATCGAGATCACCGCGAACAGGATCGCCGGCCCCAGCGCGATCTCGCGCCCGCCGGACATGAGTGCGTCCACCGCATTGACCGCGGCGTACAAGGCTGCCCCGATCATCAATGTCCCGCTGACCCCGAGCACGATCGGCTCCAGGTGCCAGAAGCCCATGGTGAAGCGCTGGTTCAAGCGCGACTGCAGGGTATCCACGTGGGTCGACAGGCTGATCAGGCGCACCACCAGCAGTGACAGCCAGGTCATCACCACGTCGATCAGCCCGTAGATGCCGTCGAAGATGATCAGCGAGGAGTTGGCGAGCAGGCCGAAGGCCACCGCGGCCGCGGCCATCGCCAGCGAGGCGGCGATCGACAGGCGCAGCACGCCTTGTTCGGTGGTAGGGTCGAATCGTGCAATGCTCATTGGAAACCTGCATGGGGCGACATGACATGATCGCCCGCCGTCTTTTGGCCATGTGGGTAGGCGAGACGCGTCGGGCGGGAGATGCGCATGTAGGTGGATAGGTTCATTGGGATCGCGCGGCGTTCAACAGGTTTTCCCGGCATTTTCGACACATCCGATAGCGCGGACAAATGACTTTCGCATAGGGCGGATCGACTTGATCGCGATGCTGCGAATGCGTTCGAAGGAGTGTGACTTCAGCTGGATTTTTACGGAATGGTTGTTGGTAGCTTGGCATTTCGAGGGGTCAAGGCGAAGCACACAATGTTGAGAAAAATCATGTTGCTGTTGTCCGGCGTTTTGCTTGCCGCCGGGAGCTTTGCAGGCGGTGCGACCCAGCGGATAGCAGCAGAGTCGATCAATCTGCATGACCTGTCGTTGAGAGTGTTGGTGGACGGCGAGCTGATAATGACGCCAAACGTGCAACTGCTTCCAACGCGTACCGCCTACGTGTCCATTGGATCTCCCGGAGAGGTTGTGTACACGTTGACGTTGGACATCATCGAGCACGTAGCGGATGCCCCAGCCGATGCCACGGGGTTGCAGATGGTTCTCTGGCGGGGCGGTGTCGGCGGTGGAGAGATGCTCCTGGATTCCGTGATGGTCATTGATTCCCGCACCATCGCCAGGGCCGCTTCCGAGGGGCGGTCGCCCAGCGTCAGGATAGGCGGTTCGACGAAGGCATCGGTCGAGATTGAACTGGTTTCTCACGCAGTACTTGAGAGCGACGCGACTGTGGTGGCTACACAGGCCACCTGCAAGACAGCTCGTGCTCTGTCCGCCTCCAGCAGCGATTGCTGTAGTGCCAAATGCAAGGACGGCAGCGCGAACTCACTTTCGTGCTGTGGTGCGTACCGGTGCTGTGGATGCGGCGTCTGTTGCTCGGTCCCTTGACCGATTCCCCCAGCGCCCCACGTACAGCGTTCATGGGAAGGGGGTAAACTATTGATTGCGCTGGTATTGCCAGTGAATCCAGATAGCCCCGCGCCCCATGACCCAGCCCATCACCGACGCCACCGCGCGTTACGCCGCCTCCCTGCGTCTGTCCGTCGCTCCGATGATGGACTGGACGGACCGCCATTGCCGGTACTTCCACCGGCTGCTGGCGCCGGGTGCACGGCTGTATACCGAGATGGTGCACGCCAACGCGGTGATCCATGGCGACCGTGAGCGCCTGCTCGGCTTCGACGGCAGCGAGCATCCCCTGGCGCTTCAGCTCGGTGGCAGCGATCCAGCCCTGCTGGCCCAGGCCGCGCGCATCGCGCGGGAGTGGGGCTACGACGAGGTCAATCTCAACTGCGGCTGCCCCTCCGACCGGGTCCAGGCCGGGCGCTTCGGTGCCTGCCTGATGCGCGAGCCGGCCCTGGTCGCCGAGTGCGTGGGCGCGATGGTCGCAGCGGTGGACATCCCGGTGACGGTGAAGTGCCGACTCGGCGTGGATGACGACAACGACTACGAAACCTTCGTCAACTTCGTCGATCAATCGACCAACGCGGGAAGTGCGATGTTCGTGGTGCATGCGCGCAACGCGTGGCTGAAGGGCCTCTCGCCGAAGGAAAACCGCGAAGTGCCGCCGCTGCGTTACGACTGGGCGCACCGCCTCAAGGCCGACCGCCCGCAGCTGCAGATCGTCCTCAACGGTGGCTTGGCCACGGTCGAGGCCGCGCAGGCCCAGCTGCCGGCGCTGGACGGGGTGATGCTGGGCCGTGCGGCCTACCACGACCCCTACGTGCTGCATCAGCTGGAGGCGGCCCAGACCGGTGCCGCGCTGCAGTCGCGCGAGGCGCTGCTGCGCGCCATGCAGCCGTACATCGAGGCCCAGCTGGCCCGCGGGCTGGCGCTCAAGCACATCACCCGGCACCTGCTGGGGCTGTTCCACGGCCAACCCGGTGGGCGCGCTTTCCGCCAGATTCTGAGCGAAGGCTCGCATCGCGTCGGGGCCGACTGGAGCCTGATCGACCAGGCGCTGGCGGTGACCCGCGCCCAGGCCGAACGCGTCGCGGCGTGAACCGCATCACCCTGTCAGCTTGACAAGGGCCTCGCTTTGGCCGCCAATGTTCACTTAGATGAACAAAGCGGGGAGGCAACCGGAAAAGTTCAGACCGGATTCACTGGCTAAAACCAAGAATTCGCTAAAGATTCGTAAAGCGCCGGCCCAGGCTGGCGGTTGCCGATTCACAACTTTTGAACGTTTAGCCGCGCTCCGCTAGGATCAGACCGATGTTCTCCGTGACCCGCCACCGCCGCATCGCTGCCTTCGCCCTTCTGGCGACGGGCGCAGCTGCCTCCGCCAGTGCGTGGGCGCAGATGCCGCCGGAAGCGGCCCGTGCCGAGATGATGCGCACGGCCGAACGCGGTGGTCCGCAGGAGCGCTCGCTGTCCGATGCGGTCCGTCGGGTGCAGCGGACTACCGGTGGACACATCCTCGGCGCCGAGCGCGTGCCCTTCGACGGGCGCGACATCAACCGGGTCAAGTACATGGATGACCGCGGCCGCGTCCGCTATATGGACGATCCCGCGACATCGCGTTCACAGCCCCGCACGCCGCGCTCGGATATGTCATCACTACGCGGCGATAACCCCTGAACAGGGATAGTTGTCCGCAGTCATCTGCATTACCCACTGGCCCCATGGGGCCATACCCAGGACACTAGGGAGAGTTCATGCGTATCCTTCTGGTCGAAGACGAAGCCCCGCTGCGGGAAACACTGGCAGCCCGGCTCAAGCGCGAAGGCTTTGCCGTCGATGCTGCGCAGGACGGTGAGGAAGGTCTGTACATGGGCCGCGAAGTACCGTTCGACGTCGGCATCATCGATCTGGGCCTGCCCAAGATGTCGGGCATGGAACTGATCAAGGCGCTGCGTGACGAGGGCAAGAAGTTCCCGGTGCTCATCCTGACCGCGCGTTCGAGCTGGCAGGACAAGGTCGAGGGCCTCAAGCAGGGCGCCGACGATTACCTCGTCAAGCCGTTCCATGTCGAAGAGCTGCTGGCCCGCGTCAATGCGCTGCTGCGCCGTGCCGCCGGGTGGAGCAAGCCCACGCTGGAGTGCGGCCCGGTCGCGCTGGATCTTGCCGCGCAGACGGTCAGCGTCAACGGCAGCAACGTGGACCTCACCAGCTACGAGTACAAGGTGCTGGAGTACCTGATGATGCATGCCGGTGAACTGGTCTCCAAGGCCGACCTCACCGAACACATCTATCAGCAGGACTTCGACCGCGACTCGAACGTGCTGGAGGTCTTCATCGGCCGCCTGCGCAAGAAGCTCGATGCCGACGGCGAACTCAAGCCGATCGAAACCGTGCGTGGCCGCGGTTACCGCTTCGCCATTCCGCGCAACGAAGGCTGAGCTGCTGGCGATAGATGATGTCCGGCCGTCTGTGGTTCTTTAAACGCTGGCGGCCGCGCTCACTGCAGGCGCGCCAGCTGTTGGCCGCCTCGGTGGGCCTGGTGGCCTTCCTGGCCCTGGCCGGCTACGCGCTGGATGCCGCCTTCGCCGATACCGCGAAGGCCAACCTGCGCGAGCGGCTCAAGAACTACGCCACCGCGTATGCGGCCGGCATCGATTTCACCCGCGACCGCTCGCTGTACATCCGCGAGCAGCCGCCGGATCCGCGCTTCGACGTCCCCGGCAGCGGCCTCTATCTGCAGGTCGTGATGCCCGACGGCAAGGGCAACTCCATGTCCGCCGAAGGCCCGATGCTGCCGACCGAAGGCGGCGGCATGCTGGCGCCGCGACAGGAAGTCTTCGAAGGTCCGTTGCCGATGATCCAGATCGACGGCAGCGAGGGCTCGGCCTACCGCTATGGCATGGGCCTGGTCTGGGATGCCGACGCCGACCCAGCCACCGAATTCCCGTACACCATCTACGTGCTAGAAGACTCGCGCGCGCTCGGCGCACAGCTGCGCGTGTTCCGCGGGCGGGTGTGGTTCTACCTCGGCGGCATCGGTCTGATCCTGCTGCTGCTGCAGACGGTCATTCTGCAGTGGAGCCTGCGCCCGATGCGGCGCGTGATCAACGAACTGACCAAGGTCCAGCGCGGTGAAACCGAGCGCATGAGCGAACGCCATCCGCGCGAGCTTGAGCCGCTGACCGACAGCATCAACGCCTTCATCGAGAGCGAGCGCGAGAACCTCGAGCGCCAGCGCAACACCCTGGCCGATCTCGCGCACAGCCTGAAAACACCGCTCGCGGTGCTGCGCACGCAGCTCGACAGCGGCGCACGCGATGAGGATCTGCGCGAAGAATTCGACGTGCAGCTGCGGCGCATGAACAACCTGGTGTCCTACCAGCTGGCGCGCGCGGCGTCGTCCGGCCACAAGCTGTTCTCCGCCCCGCTGCCGATCGAGTCCAACGCCGAAGAGATCGTGCGGGGCCTGGAGAAGGTCTATGCCTCCAAGGGCGTGCTGTGCGAGTTCGACATCGATCCGGCCGCGCGTTTCCATGGCGAGCCCGGCGATCTGCAGGAACTGCTCGGCAACCTGCTGGAGAACGCGTTCAAGTGGGCCAAACGCCGCGTGCTGCTGACCGCGCATCCGTTGCCGGCACCGGGTGCGCGTCGCGCCGGCCTGGTGCTGTCGGTGGATGACGATGGCCCGGGCATAGCACCGGAGGACATCGCCAAGGTGCTGCAGCGTGGCGTGCGTGGCGACGAGCGCGTGCAGGGCCACGGCATCGGTCTGTCGATCGTGCAGGATCTGATCAAGGACTACCGCGGCGAACTGCAGGTGAAGCGTTCCCCGGAGCTGGGTGGTGCGCGCTTCGAAGTGAAGCTGCCGCCGGGGCCGTAAAGGCCGTACCGACCAACGGTCGGTACCTACCGATGGCCCGTATCCACCCAACGTGCATCATCGATCTGTATCGCCCGGCATTCCCACGGAACAGGTAGCCCACGACCGTTGGTCGTGGCGCACCTCACCGCATCAGCGGCGACGGACCATAGAACCGTTGCAGATGCCCAGCCACCGCCGGCATCTCGCGCGCCAGCAGCGCCGGTGCGGAGAAGTGGTACTCGCTGACCACCGCGAAGAACTCCTCCGGCGCCTCGGACGCATACGGATCGATCTGCGTTTCCCGACCCTGGTCCACCGCAGCGCAGAACGCGTCATAGGCCTGCTGGAAATCCGCCGCCCACTGTTTCTGCCACGCACGTGGCAACGGCGGCGTGCCGTCGATCGCGCCGTCCAGCGCATCGATCTTGTGCGCCATTTCATGCACCGCCACGCAGAACCCGGCCTCGGGATCGGCGATGTCGGCCTGGATGTCGGCCCAGGACAGGATCAGCGGGCCGCTGTCCCAGGATTCGCCGATCAGCGCATCGTCCCATTCGTGCAGCACGCCGGCGGCATCCACCTGGCTGCGGTGCACGCGGAACGCGTCGGGATAGACGATCAGCTGCGACCAGCCGCGCAGGCCGACCTCACCCAGCTCCAGCAGCGGCAGGCAGCACAACGCGGCCAGCAGCACGCCATCGCCCTCGTCCAGCTGCAGTCCGGCGGCCGGGCTGATGGTTTTCTCGTGCAGGAAGCGGGCAGCGAGGGCGCGCAGGCGTTCGCGGCGGGCAGCATCCAACCGCCGCAGCCAGGCAGCGCGGTGGCAGGTGGTGTCCCAGAGGGTGGGGTCGATCTCGCGTGGCGTGCGGCGCAGCCAGCCCAACAGTCGTTCGATCAGCGGAACATACCCGGCAGGAAGCTGTGCCACTTCGGCGCGCGCAGGCGCGGCAGCACGTCCTCATCGCCGCCGCCGCCGGTGCTGGTCCCGCTGCTGGCGCTGGGCTTGACCGTGGCGGGTGCGGCGGATGCAGATGCCGATGCCGGCGCACTGCGCTCGCTCTCACTGGCCGAATAGACACACGCGCCGCGACCCGCCGTGGTGAGCGCATCGGAAGCATGCGCGGCCAGCGGGGCCATCAGGAGGAGCAGGCAATGGGCGAACGGGCGCATCGTCAACATCCAGCGGCGGGTGAAGTTCCCGATTCTAGCCCGATTCCGCCGGGGGATTGGAAGGCCCCGGGCGGGCGCTGGCGGCGGCTTTCCCGCATACTTTTCCCGTTTACCCGATGGAAGCTGCCGTGGACGACCGCCAACTGCTGGCCAAACTGGGCGCCGGGCGCCTGTCCGGCGACGCGCTGGCGCGCGAACTGGGCCAGACCCGCGCCGCGATTTGGAAGCGGATTCAAGGACTTAGGGCGGCGGGCGTCGATATCGACGGACGCGCCGGTGACGGCTACCAGTTGCAGCAGCCGCTGGACCTGCTGGATGGCAACGCGATCCAGGCCGCGCTGCCGCCCCCGGCCTCGGGCCAGCTTTCCTCCCTGCAGGTGGCCTGGTCGGTTGCGTCAACGAACAGTGAATTGCTGCGCTGCAGCGCGCCGGAGCGCGGGGCGATGGTCCTGCTGGCGGAACGCCAGACCCGCGGCCGCGGGCGCCGCGGACGGGCCTGGGCCTCGCCGCTGGCGGCGCATATCTATCTTTCCGTGCTGCGTGGCTTTGCCGGTGGCCTGTCGCGGTTGGGCGGGCTGAGCCTGGTCGCCGGGGTCGCGGTGGCCGAGGCGCTGCGCGAGGCGGGTTTTCGCGACGTCGCGCTGAAGTGGCCGAATGACCTTGTCGTCGATGGACACAAACTCGGCGGCCTGTTGATCGAGGGCGGCGGTGAGTTCGCCGGGCCCGCGCGTGCGGTGATCGGCCTGGGGGTCAACGTGCGCATGCCCGCCGCGTTCGCCGCGGAGATCACCCAGCCCTGGACCGATCTGGACACGCTGTCCGGCGCACAGACGTCGCGCAACGCCGTGGTCGCACGCATCCTCGCGGTCCTGCTGCCGGCATTGGACGCGTTCGAGCAGGACGGCCTGGCGCCGTTCCTCGCGCGCTATGCCGCGTTGGACAGCCTGGCCGGGCGCGAGGTGCAGGTGGAAGAGGGCGGCGTGCTGTTTGCCGGCACGGCGCTGGGTCTGGCCGACGATGGCGCGCTGCGCGTGCGCATCGACGGCAACGAACGGGTTTTCCATGCGGGCGAAGTCAGCGTGAGGGCGCAATGAGCGACTGGTTGTTTGATCTGGGCAATTCGCGCTTCAAGTTCGCGCCGCTGCAGGGCATGCGCGCGGGCGATGTGCAGGCATGGCCGCATGGCGCCGAAGCGATGCCCGTCGCGGCACTGGATGCGCTGCCGTCGGGTGACACCGCGTATGTCGCCAGCGTCGCAGCGCCCTCGCTGACCGCCGCCATGCTGGATGTGCTGCAGGCGCGCTTCCGCCATGTGCGCGTGGCGCGCACCGAAGCAGAGTACGCCGGAGTGCGGATCGCCTATGCCGATCCCGGTCGCTTCGGCGTGGACCGCTATCTGGCGCTGCTGGCCGTGGCGGCGCGGGGCCAGGCCGTGTTGATCGCCGGCGTGGGCACCGCGCTCACGATCGATCTGCTCGATGCCGATGGCCAGCACCACGGTGGCCGCATCTCGGCCTCACCGACCACCATGCGCGAAGCGCTGCATGCGCGTGCGGTGCAGTTGCCTGCGGCAGGCGGCGACTACAGCGAGTTCGCCAATGACACCGCCGATGCGCTGGCGTCCGGCTGCGATGGTGCCGCGGTGGCGCTGATCGAACGCAGCCGTGTACAGGGCGGTGAACGGCTCGGCACGCTGCCGCACCTGCTGGTCCACGGGGGCGGTGCACCCGCCCTGCTGCCGCTGCTCGGCGATGCCGAATTCCAGCCTTCGCTGGTGCTCGACGGGCTGGCCCGCTGGGCCGTGCATCAACCGCCGTCGGCAGGCTAGGATCAGCCGATGCTCACCCGTGCCCTGATCGTCGTCTTGGTCATCCTCAACCTCGGTGTCGCGCTGTGGTGGCTGCTGCGCAGCGAACCGGTCAGCGAACCCCCGGCCTCGCCGGTCGGCGTGGCGCAGCTGGAAGTGCTGCCACCCACGCAGGCGCCCCCCGCTGCGGCGACACCGACGAACAACGCGCCTGCGCTGCAGGACGTGACGCCGGCGTCGGCCCCGGCCGCGGCGCCGGTGACCCCCGAAGTGCCGCCCACCGCCGTGGCTGCCACGCCCGCGCCCGCGCCTGCAGCTACCGCGCCCGCCGTTGCGCCTGGTCCCGCCGCCGCCCCGGCGGTCGCCCCACCGGCGCCGGTCGCGCCGCCGGCCGCGCCCGCCCAATGCGTCAGCCTGGGGCCCTTCGCCGACCGCGCGACGGCCCAGGCTGCGCAGTCCCGCGCGGGGAGTGCCCTGCGCACGGCCCGGCTGCGCGAGGTCGCCGATGCCGGCGCCACCCGTTACCGGGTGCTGCTGCCACCCGCCGCCAGCCGGGAAGAGGCGCAGGCCACGGTCAAACGCATCGTTGCGGCCGGGGTGAGCGATTACTACATCATTGCCCAGGGCGAGGAGACCCATGCCATCGCGCTGGGCCAATACCGCAACCGGGAAGGCGCGGATCGTCGCCTGGCGGCGCTGAGCGCGGCGGGTTTCAAGGCGAAGATGGTCGCCAGCGGGGGCGATGGCAGCGCGCAGTGGTGGCTGGATGCGACCCTGGCAGCGGGTACAGAGGCCGCCGCGGCACGCCAGCGCAGCGGCGCAGCCCAGCAGCGCTCGCTGGAATGCGCGCGCGTGCGCTAGAATCCCGGCTCCGCGACGGGTCGTCCCGCCGCGATGCCCATGCCGGCATAGCTCAGTTGGTAGAGCAACCGCCTTGTAAGCGGTAGGTCCCCAGTTCGAATCCGGGTGCCGGCACCATTGCTGCACGGTCGATGACGGCTGCTGCAGCGCCGCGAGTCGTATCACCTCGCGCTGGCTATGCTGTTCCTCTTTGCAATGGAGGCAACAGCGATGGCGATGTATTCCCCGGTTTCCCTGATTGGCGTGCCCACCGACATCGGGGCGGGCCACCGTGGCGCGGGTCTGGGACCGGACGCCCTGCGCATCGCGGGCCTGGGTGATGCACTGATTGCGCGGGGCGTGCAGGTGCGCGACCTCGGCAACCTGGACGGTCCGCGCAATCCGTGGACGGCCCCGGTGCAGGGCTATCGCCATCTCGACGAGGTGGTCGCCTGGAACCGCGCGCTGATGGACGCCACCTATACCGAACTGCAGGCCGGCCGGATGCCGATCATGCTCGGCGGCGACCACTGCCTGGGCATCGGCTCGATCACCGCGGTCGCGCGCTGGTGCCGCGAGCAGGGCAAGGACCTGCGCGTGCTCTGGCTGGACGCGCATTCGGATTTCAACACCAGCGAGGTCACCCCGTCGGGCAATGTGCACGGCATGCCGGTAGCCTGCCTGTGCGGGCTCGGCCCGGATGCGTTGACCCGGCTCGGCGGCGACGCCCCCGCGATCCGCCCGCAGCAGGTGCACCAGATCGGCATCCGCTCGGTGGACCAGGAAGAGAAGCGCCTGATCAAGCAGCACCAGGTCGATGTCTACGACATGCGCTACATCGACGAAGCGGGCATGAAGCGCACCATGGAAGCGGCACTGGCCGGCATCGATGCCAACACCCATCTGCATGTCAGCTTCGACGTGGACTTCCTGGATCCCAGCATCGCGCCGGGCGTGGGCACCACGGTGCCGGGCGGGGTCAACTACCGCGAGGCGCAGCTGGTGATGGAGATGATCGCCGACACCGGGCGCATGGGCTCGCTGGACATCGTCGAGCTGAATCCGCTGCTGGACAACCGCAATGCCACGGCCGAACTGGCGGTGGATCTGGTCGAAAGCCTGTTCGGCAAATCGACGCTGATGCGCGATTGAGAACTTCTGGCTGAACAGCGTTTTCCTGCATTCACATCCGCTGCACGCCGCTCCAGCCAGATTGCACGTCACGCGGCGCTGTGTGTTTCGACCCACGGCACTGCAGGTCAGGAAGGGGAGCTGCGCTGGCGTGCTCTTCTGACAGGCGGGACCGGATTTCGGTATTGAATTTGAACAACCAGGAGAACCCCATGAAGCGTGTTATCGCACTGATGCTGTTGTCGATGTTCTCGGTGGCCATGCTGTCCGGCTGCAACACCGTTGCTGGTGCAGGCAAGGACGTGCAGAAGGCCGGTGAATCGGTCGAAGACGCTGCCAAGGGCAACTGATCCGCGGATCAGCAGTCAACGGAAAAGGCCGGGAATTCCCGGCCTTTTTCATGTCCGCGGGATGACAGTGCGGACGGATGCCGTAGTGAATCATTCAAGCTCGTGAGCATGCGTTTCATCGCCGCTTGACCGTGCGGCAACGCGCCCTGGCGCAATCTGGTCCCACGGCGAGATGGCCGTTGCAATCAAGGAAGCGAATCCATGAACAAAGACATCATTTCCGGCAAGTGGACGCAGCTCAAGGGCAAGGCGCAGGCCAAGTGGGGCGACCTGACCGACGACGATTTCAAGGTGGCCGAAGGCAATGCCGAGTACCTCGCAGGACGCCTGCAGGAACGCTATGGCTGGGCACGCGACCGTGCTGAAACCGAAGTCCGCGACTTCGAAGCGGCCATGCGCAAGGATTATCCGGATTACCACTGAGGGGTGATCCGTTGCGACGGCGCAGCCGTCGGGGGTTGAAACCGGAACGGGCCGCGAGAGCGGCCCGTTTTTTCATGCGCTTGGTCCGGGATCAGCGATCGCGGTACGGCGGCGGGTCCGGCACGTACTGGCCGGGGAAGGCCTGCGGCTCGTCGCGCGGTGGTGTGCTCCGCCGTGGAAGAATCCCGCGTGCCCTCAGATTGCGCTCACTGTCGTAGCGGACCTGCAGCTGCTGCGCTGGATACGCCGTGGCGCGCTCGAAGGAGGTGTTGCGCACGCGCGATGCCTCGCGCTGGCCATGGCCGGTGCCCAGTTGGGGGGCGGGGGCCGAGGAACCGGTCACGCGTGCGCTCTCCATCGTCGATGCGCGCGCCTGCGGGCGTGCCTTGGCATCGGCCGCGCCGGCCACCGCGGGCGCCGCTTCCCAGGACACCCGCCCGGCTTCGTGGAACACCGCCACCCCGATCACCCCGATGTTGTCCGGGCGCCCGGTACGGGCCGCATAGCTGCGGTCCGGATCGGTGAACACGAACTGGGCGACCTCGTCGGAGGATTTGCGCCAGCCGTGGATATCGGTGGTCTGCCATGGGTTGAGCACGTAGCCGGTCTGGCCGGGGGCAGCCACCTCGCCGCTGATGGCATTCAGACCGTCGACCGAGAGCACCACCAGCACCCGCTCGGCGCTGCCGTTGCGCAGCCGCACGCTGTAGCGATGGCCCTGCTGCCCCGCCACCCAGCGCTGGCTGCCCTGGCGGTACTGAGTGAGGGCCTGGCCGCTGTCGCGGTCGATCACGGTCAGGTGCACAGGCCCGGTGTCGTAGCGCAGAGAGGGCGCCGGCTTGAAGCCGCACAGGGCCAGCACGGCAAGCAGGGGCAGGATCAGGCGTTTCATGGCAGGGCTCCGCAGGGCAGGTGCAGGATCAAACGCACGGGCCGGGCCAACGGGGTCGAGCGCGGGCAGGTAAACTGGGGCGGTTCATCTGTCCGCATTGATTCCCCCATGACTACCCGCGTCCTTACCGGCATCACCCCCTCCGGCACGCCCCACCTGGGCAACTACGTCGGCGCCATCCGTCCGGCGATCACCGCCAGCCAGGCCTCGGATATCGAGAGCTTCTTCTTCCTGGCCGACCTGCACAGCCTGATCAAGGCGCAGGAGCCGGAGCGCACCCAGCGTTCCACGCTGGAGATCGCGGCAAGCTGGCTGGCGTGCGGGCTGGATCCGGACAAGGTGTGGTTCTACCGGCAGAGCGACATCCCGGAAACCACCGAGCTGATGTGGTTCCTGACCGTGATCGCCAGCAAGGGCATCCTCAACCGCGCGCATGCCTACAAGGCGGCCGTGGACAAGAACCGCGAGGAGCAGCTGGATGATGACGCCGGCGTCAGCGCGGGCTTGTTCATGTACCCGGTGCTGATGGCGGCCGACATCCTGATCTTCAAGGCCAACCGCGTGCCGGTCGGCCGCGACCAGATCCAGCATATCGAGATGGCGCGCGACTTCGCCCAGCGTTTCAACCACGTCTACGGCCAGGAATTCTTCCCGCTGCCGGAGGTGGTGATCGATGAGCAGGTCGCCACGCTCGCGGGCCTGGATGGGCGCAAGATGAGCAAGAGCTATCACAACACCATCCCGCTGTTCGCCCCGCGCGCGGAGCTGAAGAAGGTGGTGTTCGCGATCCTCACCGATTCGCGCGCGCCCGGCGAGCCGAAGAGCACCGAAGGCTCGGCGCTGTTCCAGATGTACCAGGCCTTCGCCACCCCGGAACAGACCGCTGCGTTCGCGCAGGCGTTCGCCGACGGCATCAGCTGGGGCGATGCCAAGCAGCAGCTGTTCGAGCGCATCGACAGCGAGATCACCCCGCTGCGCGAGCGCTATGACGCGCTGATGGCCGAGCCGGAAAAGATCGAGGCGCTGCTGCGCCGTCGTGGCCAGCAACTGCGCGAGCAGTTCGCCGTGCCGCTGCTCAAGGAGCTGCGCCATGCGGTCGGCCTGCGCGATCTGTCCACCGCCGGTGACGTGCCCAGCGAGGAAAGCGAGGCCGCACGCGCCGCACCGCCGCTGTTCAAGCAATACCGCGAGAAGGACGGCCGTTTCTACTTCAAGCTGCAGGCCGGTGACGGCACGCCGCTGATCCAGAGCGAAGGCTTCGATTCGCCGCGCGATGCCGGCCAGCTGATCGGCGTGCTCAAGCAGACCGAGCATGGCGACGGGCTGCAGAGCGAGCTGTTCAAGCTGGAGGCCGAGGTCGACGTGGTGCTGGCTGCACTCCAGGCGCTGCGCGGGTAATGCCGGCCGCTGGCCAGCAACCAGGTAACCGCAGCATCACGTAGTGCCGGCCGCTGGCCGGCAACCAGGCGAACGCCCCATCACGCAGGCATCGACCGTGGGTCGATGCCACCGCTATGGCATGATGCCCCTGCACGCCGCAGGGGCGTGTTCCTGCACGGGAGACTGCGATGGCCTGGTTGTCGTTGTTGTTGTTCCTGCCCTGGTTCGTGCTGCTGGGCACGCTGTACTGGCTGTTCCCGCGCCAGCCGCGTGGCACCGCGCGCCACCTGTTCGATGGTGCCGCGCTGATCCTCGCCTTCGTGCTGAGCATCCTGGCGATGCTGTGGGGCCACCACATCGGCGTGGTCCAGAATGATGCCGGACCAATCTGGCGGCAGGTACTGGCGGTGCTCTACGCCTACGGTGCGTTCCTGGCAGTGATGGTGGCCGCCGTGCTGCTGCGTGGACCACTGCTGAGTGCGACTGCGACCAAAGCCGCATCGAAGCCGCTGCACTGATCGACGTAAGATGGGGGCGTTTCGTGCCAGGGATGTGTTGATGCACTCCGACCCCAGCATTCATACGATCGACACCGCGTTCCAGCGCGATGATTTCGACGCGGCCTACCTGATCGTCGAGAACGGCCGGGCGGCCTTCATCGATTGCGGCACCGGCCTGGCCGTGCCCGCGATGCTCGCCGCATTGACGCGCGCAGGCTGTACGCCCGGGCAGGTCGATTGGCTGATCCTGACCCATGTGCACCTGGATCATGCCGGCGGCGCCGGTCTGCTGATGCAGCAATTGCCCAACGCCACCCTGGTCGTGCACCCGCGCGGCGCGCCGCACATGCTCGATCCGACCCGCCTGGTGGCCGGGGCCACCGAGGTCTATGGCGAAGCCGAGATCGCACGCAGTTATGGCCCGGTGCTGCCGGTGCCCGCCGCGCGCGTGGTGATCGCCGAGGATGGCCACACCGTGGATCTGGCCGGGCGCGCACTGCTGTGCATCGATACCCCCGGACACGCGCGCCATCACCTGTGCGTGTGGGATGCACGCAGCCGCAGCTGGTTCACCGGCGACACCTTCGGGCTGTCCTATCGCGAGCTGGACAGCGCGCAGGGCGCGTTCATCGTGCCGACCTCTTCGCCTGTCCAGTTCGATCCCGAGCCGCTGAAGCAGTCGATCGCGAAGATGCTGGCCTACGATCCGCAGGCCATGTACCTGACCCACTACGGGCCGGTGGCACCGCCGCGGAAACTGGCGGCGGATCTCGTCGAGCAGATCGATGCGATGGTCGAGATCGGTCGCCAATGCGATGGTCGCCCGGACCGGCATCGCTGCCTGGTGGCGGCGCTGACCGCGCTGTACCTGGAACGCGCGCAGGCACACGGCTGCCCGCTGGATGACGAAGCGGTGACCCGTGTGCTGGCGATGGACATCGAGCTCAACGCGCAGGGCCTGGCCTGCTGGCTGGATCGCGATCGCCGCTAGTGCACGGTCACGGGGGTGTCACGTTACACTCCGGTGTCCCGTTTTCGTCCTGGTGTCTGCCGTGAATCCGATGCGCATGCTGCTGCTGTCGTCCTGCCTGTTCGTGGGCGGCCTGGCCCACGCCGCCAATGATCTGCCCGGTGGCGGCATCGATCCGCAGGCCCTGTCGCGGCATGTGCGCATCCTGGCCTCGGACGAGTTCGAAGGCCGTGCCCCGGCCACGCCCGGTGAAGAGCGCACGGTCCAGTACCTGATCGAGGAATTCAAGAAGTACGGCCTGCAGCCCGGTGGCGTCGACGGCGGCTGGGTGCAGCCGGTGCCGATGGTGCGCGCGCAGGTCGATGGCCCGGTGCGCGCGCAGCTGCGCCAGAAGGGCAAGCAGCGCGCCCTGGCCAATGGCGAGGACGTGACCCTGCAGAGCCTGCGACCGCAGGATGCGGTGGCGATCAAGAACGCACCGCTGGTGTTCGTCGGCTACGGCATCGATGCGCCCGAGCGCCAGTGGAACGATTACAAGGACGTCGACCTGCACGGAAAGATCGCCGTGGTGCTGATCAATGACGCCGATTTCGAGGCCGACCAGCCGGGCGCGTTCGATGGCAAGGCCGTGACCTACTACGGCCGCTGGACCTACAAATTCGAAGAGGCCGCACGCCGCGGTGCGCAGGGCGTGCTGATCGTGCACGAGACCGCGCCGGCCGCGTACGGCTGGGCCACGGTAAAGAGCTCGGGCACCTCGCCGCTGTTCGATATCGAACGCACCCGCGAGCAGGCCCTGGCCCAGCACGTACCGGTGCGCGGCTGGATGCAGCGCAGCCTGGCCGAGCAGTTGTTCCGCGACGCGGGCCTGGATTTCGAGGCCGAAAAGCGCCGCGCCATGACCCCGGCCTTCAAGCCGGTAGCCCTGGGCGATGCGCAGCTCTCGGTCGACTTCAAGCTCAAGCGCGAACAGGTGATCACCCGCAACGTGGTGGCCAAGCTGCCGGGCGGCGCGCATGCCGATGAAGCGGTGATCTTCTCCGCGCATTGGGACGCGTTCGGTATCGGCCAGCCCGATGCCAAGGGCGACCGCATCCGTCGCGGCGCAATCGACAACGCCACCGGCGTGGCCACCGTGCTTGAGCTGGGCCGCGTCTTCGCTGCCGGCCCGCAGCCGCAGCGCACGCTGTATTTCGTCGCGTTGACCGCGGAAGAGAAGGGCCTGCTCGGCGCCAGCTATTACGCCGCGCACCCGCTCGCCCCGCTCGACAAGACCGCTGCGGTGTTGAACATCGAGATGTTCAGCCCGGATGGCCCGACCCGCGACATCGCGTCGTGGGGCAAGGGCCGGGTCTCGCTGGAAGGGGACCTGGAGCGCGTGGCCAAGGCGCGGGGCCGGACCTACTCGCCGGACCCGAACCTGGAAGCCGGCTTCTTCTACCGCGCCGACCATTTCGCCTTCGCCCGCCTCGGCGTGCCGGCGATCACCATCGGCCCGGGGCTGGACATGCGCGAAGGTGGCGTCGAAAAGGGTCGCGAGCTGCGCGATGCGTATTTCGCCGCCTGCTACCACCAGGCCTGCGATGCCTGGACCCCAAGCTGGGACCCGAGCGGCCACGCCGCCGACACCCTGCTGGTTTATGACCTGGGCGCGGAACTGGCCAACAGCCGTCGCTGGCCGCAGTGGGAAGAAGGCTCCGAATTCCGCGCCGAGCGTGAAAAGACCGAGTCCGCGCGCCGCTGATGTAGGGGTGGATTGCGGGATCGCCGCATCCGCCAGCAAAACCAAAGCCCCCTGAGTCAGGGGGCGGCCGCGTAGCGGCGGGGGTCTGGGTGCTGGTAAGAAGGGGCCCGCGGTTTGCGCAGCAAAGCGTGGGGCGTCAGCGCGTATGCGATGGCGCGTCCCCTACTTGCGCGTGCCATCGAGCCAGTTCGGGCCCTTGTTGGTCAGGAAGAACATGTAGACCACCAGCGATACCGCGATGATCGCCGTGACGTACACCGCGAACATGCCGACCTGGCCGGTCTTCAGCGCGCCCTGATACAGCAGCGGCGCGGTGCCACCGAACAGCGAGTTGGCCATCGCATAGCCGAAGCCCACGCCCAGTGCACGCACATGGGTGGGGAACAGCTCGGCTTTGACGACCGCGTTGATCGAGGTGTAGCCGGTCAGGATCACGAAGCCGATGCCCAGCACCAGGAAGGCCATGAACGGATCGTGCTGGTTGGGCAGTTCGGTGATCAGGTACCAGCTGTACAGCACGCCGCCGATGCCGAAGAACACCAGCAGGCTCTTGCGCCCGACCATGTCCGACAGCCAGCCGCCGATCGGCTGCAGCACCATCAGGAAGGTCAGCACGCCGAGGTTGATCATCGTGCCGGTCATGACGTCATCGCCCGCGAACGCGCTCTGGATCATCTTCGGCCCGTTGACCGAATACGTATAGAACGCGACGGTGCCGCCAGCGGTGATCAGGAAGCACAGCAGCAGCGGACGCCACTGGTTGACGAACAGCTCACGCATCGAGCCGGAGGCCTTGGCGCGGCCATCGCGTGCGGCTTCGATGGAATCGGTCTGCAGCGATTCGTCCATGCTCCGGCGCAGCCAGAACACCACGATCGCCGCGATGCCGCCGATGCCGAACGCCACGCGCCAGCCCCATGCGGAAATCTCCGGCTTGTCCCAGAAGGTCAGCATGCCCAGCAGGGTCAGCTGCGCCAGCACGTGGCCGCCGACCAGGGTGACGTAGTGGAACGAGGACAGGAAGCCGCGCCGGCCGGGGATGGCGGCCTCGGACATGTAGGTCGCACTGGTGCCGTACTCACCCCCGGTCGCGAAGCCCTGCAGGAGGCGCGCGAACAGCAGGATCACCGCCGCCCAGATGCCGATCTGCGAGGCGGTCGGGGTGATCGCGATCAGGAACGAACAGGCGGCCATCACCGTGACCGACACCGTCAGCGCCAGCCGTCGGCCGTAGCGGTCGGCGAAGCGGCCGAAGTACCACGCGCCGATCGGGCGCATCAGGAAGGTGGCGGCGAAGATCGCCCACACATACATCGTGGAGTTCTTGTCGGCGGCCGAGAAGAACTGGGATTCGAAGTACACCGCGAAGACCGAGTAGACGTAGACGTCATACCACTCGACCAGGTTGCCGGCCGAGCCTTTGAGGGTGTTGGAGATGGAGCGCCGCAGGGCGGCCCGTTCGGGGTGTGCCGCGGTGGCGGGGACGGAAGTGCTCATGCAGGGTAGGGGTCCTGGCTGGGAAGCGTTGATTGCTCTTGTTACCTTACCGCACGTCAAAAACGGGTGCGTGTCAGGCATCACGCGGCGGCCCGGTGAAATCAGCGTGCCAGCACAAGGGGTGCCGCGCCATCGGCAACGGCCTAGAATCCGGGTTCCCCCGTACCGTGGTGGCCCATGGCCGTTCTACCCGAATCCCCGTCGGCCGCTCCCCGCAGCGGCCTGGTCGTCCTGGCGCTGCTGCTGGTGTACGTGGTCTGGGGGTCCACCTATCTCGGGATCCGGCTGGCCTTGGAGGGCGGCGCGCTGCCGCTGACGATGGTCTCCGGCGGCCGGTTCATCATCGCCGGCTCGCTGATGTATGCCGTGCTGCGCTGGCGTGGCTCGCCCGCGCCGACCAGACGCCAGTGGGGCAACCTGGCGATCATGGGCCTGACCATGCTGGTGCTGGGCAACGGCATGGTGGTGCTGGCCGAGCGCACGGTGTCCTCGGGCCTGGCCGCGACCGCCGTGGCCTCGGTGCCGCTGTGGATGGCCCTGTTCGGCGCGATGCGCGGGCAGAACGCCAGCCGCGGCGAGTGGCTGGGCATTGCGATCGGCTTCCTCGGCGTGGTCTGGCTCAACGCCGGCAGCAGCCTGACCGCCTCGCCGCAGGGCCTGATCCTGCTGCTGATCGCGCCGATCGGCTGGGCCTTCGGCTCGATCTGGGCACGCGGCCTGGACCTGCCCAGCCCGTTCATGACCGCCGCAGGGCAGATGCTCTGCGGTGGCGCGATGCTGATCGTGCTCGGCCTGCTCAGCGGCGAGCGCCCGACCACGTGGCCCAGCATGAATGGGCTGCTGGCGGTGGCCTACCTGTGCATGTTCGGCTCGATCGTCGCCTTTACCGCGTACGTGTGGCTGCGGCACAACGTGCGCCCGGCGCTGGTGGCCAGCTATGCCTACGTCAATCCGGTGATCGCGGTGATCCTGGGCGTGATCATCGGCAACGAGCATTTCGGCGGGCGTGACCTGCTGGCAATGGCGGTGATCCTGGCCGGCGTGGTGGTGCTGACCCTGGCCCGGACGCGCGCGAAGTGAGCCTGCCTGCGCAACACAGCCTGCAGGAGCAGCGCCGCGGCTTCGCGATCACCGCCTTCACCTTCACCCTGTGGGGCCTGGTGCCGGTCTACTGGCACCTGCTCAAGGCGGTGCCGTCGCAGCAGATCATCGCGCACCGCATCATCTGGAGCACGGTGCTGGTGGTGGCCTGGCTGCTGCTGAGCAGCGGGATGGGCTGGTGGAAGGCCATCGCCGCCCAGCCGCGCGCGCTGCCGACCCTGGCACTGAGCAGCGTGGCGATCGCGTTCAACTGGGGCCTGTATATCTGGGCGATCAATGCCGGTCACGTGATCGAGACCAGCCTGGGGTACTTCATCAACCCCCTGGTGAGCGTGGTGCTCGGCGTGGTGGTCTTGAAAGAGCGCCTGCGCCGCCTGCAGTGGCTCGCGGTGGGCTGCGCGGCCCTCGGGGTGGCATGGCTGACTGTCGATGCGGGAACGCCGCCCTGGATCGCGCTGGGGCTGGCCTGTTCGTTCGGTCTGTACGGCCTGCTGCGCAAGATGATCTCGGTGGACCCGGTGGCCGGCCTCGGAGTGGAGAGTCTGTATCTGTTCCTGCCGGCGATCGGGTTCGCGCTGTGGAGCGAGAACGGGCACGGCGGGGCGTTCTTCAGTGGGTGGGGTTGGCGCAACGATGCGCTGTTGATCTTCGGTGGTGCGGTGACGGCGTTGCCGTTGATCGGGTTTGCGTACGGGGTAAAGCGGATTCCGCTGTCACTGGTCGGGATCCTGCAGTACATCGCGCCGAGTATCGGCCTGCTGTTGGGCGTGTTCTTTTTCCGCGAGCCGTTCGATACGGCCAAGGCGGTGGGTTTCGCTGCGATCTGGACCGGGCTGCTGCTGTTCATCGGCGACGGTGTTTGGCGGTCGCGGGTTGGTGGTTTGAAAGGCTGAAAAGCCTTGAAGCCTTGGGCTGCGGGGATGGCTGGCTGGGCAGGGTGTGGGTGGGTGCGCGGGACCCGCCGTGAACCCATCCATGGGGGCTCATATGCCGCCATCCATG
>NZ_JABBXB010000005.1 GCF_013387485.1 Stenotrophomonas sp. SAM-B | reverse complement strand
GCGGGACCGTTGTGCCGCATGGATGCGGCTCACGAGCCCCCATGGATGGGTTTACGGCGCGTCCCGCGAACCCCCACACCCCCGACCAGCCCACGGACGGCCAGCGCTGCTGCTTCTGCACCCGCACTACAGCTTCTACACTGAGAGAAAAGCCAACAAAAAACCCGCTGCACGCGCAGCGGGTTCCTTGGGTTCTCGATGTTGCCACCAGGCCGCTGATGCGGGCCTAATCAGAACTTGTAGTTCACGCCCAGCATGTACGTGCGGCCCCATTCCACGTATTCCAGCGGGCGGTCCTTCGTGCCGGCGTACGTGCGGTACGGCTCGTTGGTCAGGTTGCTTCCCTGCAGCAACAGCGTCAGCCCATGCAGGCTGCTGCTGTCGGCGAAGGTGTAGCTGACCTGCGCGTCGGTCACGTTCTCACCGACCACATAACGCAGCGTCCGGTTGCCGTTGAAATTGCCGATCTCACCGATGAAGTCCGAACGACGACGCTGGCTCACGCGTGCCTCGAACCCACTGCGCTCGTAGTAGGCCGTGAAGTTGTACACGCGCTCGGACAGGCCCGGCAGGCTGATCGGCTCGCTGCCCACGCTGGACGCGCTCTCCGGGTCGAGGATCTTGATGTCGCTGTCGTTGAAGGTCGCGCTCGCCTGCACGCCGAAACCACGCAGGCTGTCGGTCAGCATGTCCAGCGGGAACGAGGCGGTCAGCTCCAGGCCCTTCAGCTTGCCACCCTGGCCGTTCTGCGGGGCCGAGAAGGTGCCGGTCGGCAGGACCGGGAGGATCATGCCCGGCGGCGGCACGTAGCTGGCCAGCAGGTCGCTGAAATCGTAGTCATCGCGCGACTGCGTGTAGACGTAGGACTTCAGGTCCTTGAAGAACACCGCGGCGGCCACGTAGGCCTTCTCGCCGAAGTACTTCTCGTACGACAGGTCGATCGCGTTGGCGCGCCACGGATCCAGCAGCGGGTTGCCGCCGCTGCCGCCCGGCTTGCCGGTGGCGGTGTCCACGCCGAACTCCAGGCCGGCACGCATCTGGTCCACGCGCGGGCGTGCGACCTGCTTGGCCACGGCGAAGCGCAGCGTCTGCTGGTGCGGGAACATGAAGGCCAGGTTCAAGCTCGGCAGCCAATCGGTGTAGGTCTTGCCGTCATCGATCGGCAGGATGTTCTGGCCCTCGGGACGCGAGCGATCGAAGTAGTTGGACTGCGAACTCTGGTCGGTGCGCACCATCTGCACACCGATGTTGCCGCGCAGGCCGACTTCGCCCAGATCGGTGTTGATGTTGGCGCGGATCCAGGCGGTGCTGGTCTTTTCCTGCACCGTCCACGCCTTGGGAATCAGGTAGGCCAGGTTGGTGACCGGATTGAAGACCATGTAGCGGTCCACCGCGGCCGGGACGTTCCAGGCGGGGATGTAGCCGATGCCGGCGAAGCCGAGGTTGACCGGTGCGTACTGCAGGTCACCGGCGATGTTGGCATCGCCCTGGTCGCCGAGCAGGATGTTGCCCTCGGCCTGGGTCTTGTCCTTGCGGCGGTCGGCGTAGTTCACGCCCACGTCCACGTCGGAGAACCACGGCAGCGAATCCGGCATCGCGAAGGTGGCCTGCAGGCGGGCACCCTTCAGGCGGTCTTCGACCATCGGCACTTTGCCGTAGCCGGAGCCGTAGATGGTGTTGGTCAGGAACAGCGCGTCCGGGTTGGCGTAGTCCAGGCCCGGGCGGATCTGCGAGAACCCGTCCGGCTTGACCACCACGCCGACCGAATCCAGCTGCGGCATCGGGGTGAGCTGCAGGTTGTTCTCCAGATTCAGTTCGTTGCGCGTGGCCTTGGAGTAGTTCACGTCGGCGACGACCTTGACCCGCTCGAAGTTGAACTCGTTGTTCCAGCCGAACGCGTCGATCTTGTCCTTGCGCTTGTTGTACATGCCGCGCACCAGCGGATACACGCCGGTCGCCACGCCGCCGGCGAAGGTGCCATCGGCATTGATCTGCGGGTTGGTGATCAGCAGGCCCGGGGTGTAGCCGCCGTTGTAGTTGCTGAGGTTGACCTCGAACTGGTTGGCGGTGTCGATCTGCTCGGCTTCGGTATGGAACGCATCCAGCGTGCTGGTCCACACATTCGACGGGCGGAACTGCACGGTCGCCATCACGCCGTCGCGCTCGTTGTTGCCGGTGCGGCGCAATGCCTTGATGCCGTCGGAGAACACGGTGCCCGGGGCCAGGCCGGGGCGGTTGCCCTGGTCGGTCTGCTCGGTGGTCCACGGTTCGTACAGGCCGACCTGGTTTTCCTGGATGGGCATGTCGCTGTGCGCGTAGCCGATCGAGATGCCCAGCGTGTTGTCGAGGAACTGGTCGATGTAGCTGGCGCTGAAGCGGTTGCCGTACGGGTCGACATTGGCGGCCTTGCCCAGCGAACTCTTCTGGTAGCGGCCGCTGATCGCGATCACGCGCTCGGCGAAGCTCAGCGGACGCACGGTCTGCATGTCGATGGTGCCGGACAGGCCCTGGCCGACCAGGGCCGCGTCGGGGGTCTTGTACACGGTCACGCCGTTGACCAGTTCCGACGGGTACTGATCGAACTCGACGCTGCGGTTGTCACCGGTGCTGACCACTTCGCGCCCGTTGAGCAGGGTGGTGGCGAAGTCCGGGGACAGGCCGCGCACGCTGATCACCTGGGCACGGCCGGCCACACGCTGGGCGGCCAGGCCGGGCAGGCGGCCCAGCGATTCGGCGATGCTCACGTCGGGCAGTTTGCCGATGTCTTCGGCCGAGATCGCTTCGACCACCGAGGTGGCGTCCTGCTTGATGGCGATCGCGTTCTCGATGCCGCGGCGGATGCCGGTGACCTGGACGGTGTCCAGATTGGTCGCCGTGGTGCCGGTCGGTGCGGTGGTGGTACTGGATTCGGCGGTCTGCGCCGACGCCATCAACGGCGTCAGGGCGACGGCCAGCGCGAGACTCAGCGCGCTGCGCTTGCGGTTCAACATTTTCCCCTCCCAGGCAATGTTGCCAATCGATTTTTTGGTTGCCCGGAGGACCCGGGAGCGTCATGGCGCGGTGGCCGTTGACTGCGTGGCTATGGTAGGCAGCGCGCCCGCCGCGGGAATCACCCTGCATACGTATTCAATGACGTTTGCAGCGTTGGAAGCGATTACAGGTGCGTTATCGCAGCCGCACCGACGCACGCGCGCCCGGTAGGTGCCGACCGTTGGTCGGCATGCCGCATCCACGCACGGATGCGCCGGCGCCGGGTGCGTCGCCCGACCAACGGTCGGGCGCTACCCGGCGCTGGCTGAGCGACTTACAACGGGGTAAAGCGGATCGCCTGCCCGCCACCCGGCGCCAGGGTGAGCACCAGCGCATCGGCGCTGGTGACCTCGCGCGTCTCGCGCACGAAGGCGAACGGGTTGCTGCGGAAATCGGCGCCGTCTCCATCGCGGTAAATCTCCGCGCGGTAACGTACGCCCGGTTCCAGGAAGCCCAGTGACACCGGCAACACGCGGCCATGTTCGTCGGTGATGCTGCCCAGGAACCAGTCGCGGCTGTGGCGGTCCTTGCGCACGATGGTCACGTAGTCGCCCACCTCGCCATTGAGCACGCGGGTATCGTCCCAGTCCACCGCGACGTCCTCGATGAAGCGGAACGCCTCACGGTGTTGTTCGTAATGCTCGGGCAGGTCGGCCGCCATCTGGATCGGGCTGTAGATCGTCACGTACAGGGCGAGTTGGCGGGCCAGCGTGCTGGGAATCGCCTGGCCGCCACGGCCCTTCAGGCTCAGGATGCCGGGGGTGTAGTCCATCGGCCCGGACAGCATCCGGGTGAAGACGAGATTGACCTCGTGCTCGGGCGGATTCGGTGGCTGGCCCCAGGCGTTGTACTCCATGCCACGCGCGCCTTCGCGGCTGATCCAGTTCGGGTAGGTGCGGCGCAGGCCGGTGTCTTTGATCGGCTCGTGCGGGTTCACCGCGATGTGCCGTCTGGCCGCCTCCTGCACGACCTTGAGATGGTGGCGGGCCATGAACTGGCCATCATGCCACTCGCGCCACAACGGCCCACCGGCGGGGTTGCGGCGGTCAACCTGGCCGTCATCGCAGACGTAGCCGCTCTTGAACGAATCCACGCCCAGCCGCGCATACAGGTCCAGCGCCGCGCCAAGCTGATCTTCGTAGTGCTCGATCGCACATCCTGTTTCGTGGTGGCCGATCAGGTGCACGCCCTTCTTCGCGCCGTAGGCGGACAGCGCTTCGATGTCGAAATCGGGCGTGGGCCGGGTGAAGTCGAACGCATAGCCATTGCCCACCCAGTCGCCATCCCAGCCCGGATTCCAGCCTTCCACCAGCACGCCGCGGAATCCATGCCTGGCGGCGTAATCGATCACGCGTTTGGTTTTCGCCGTGGTCGCGGCATGTCGCGGGCCGGTCGCCCAGCTCTCCTCGTCCAGGTGCATCGACCACCACACGCCCAGGTACTTCGAAGGCTTCACCCAGCTGACGTCGCCGAGCAGGTTGGGCTCGTTGAGGTTGAGGATCAGGCTGGATTCGACCAGTCCGCCGGCGGTGTCGCTGATCTGCAGCGTGCGCCACGGGGTGTCGAACGGCAGCCTCCGTCGCACTTTCCAGCCCTCGGCCGAGGGCGACAGCTGCGCGCGCAGGCGCTGGCCCTCGGTGCGACGCAGCCACATGCCGGCGTAGTCCACCAGTGCGGCTTCATGGATGGAAACATGCAGGCCATCATGGCTGCGCAGCGTCATCGGCGTGTGTGCGAGCGGCACCTGGTCCAGCGGCGTGCGCTGGTAGAGATACTCGTAGTGAATCGGCTCGCCGGCCGGAATCCACCACGCGGTGGAAGCCGGGGCGATCGCGAACTCGGTCAGCTCATCGTCGATGATCGCCTCGCGCATGCCCGGCTGTTGCGGGAAGTGGTAACGAAAGCCCAGGCCGTCGTCATAGACCCGGAACACCACATCGATGCGACGCTTGGCGCCGCTGCGTTCGGCCAGCTGCACGACCACTTCGTTGAAATGATTGCGGGTCAGCCGGCGCTCGCCCCACGGCTGCTCCCAGGTCTCATCGACGCGGCGCGACTGCTGGCTGACGATGGCAAGATCACGGTCCAGCCGGCCATCACGCAACTGGAAGCCAAGCCTGGAGGTGTCCACCACGGCCTCGCCGAAGCGTTCGACGCGGTAGCTGGGGGTGCCGCCGTCCAGTTGCAGCGATACGCGCAGCACCTTGCCGGGTGACTCGACGCTGGCCACGGTGACCGGCTCGGCAACCGCGGTGGCGCTGAACGCGCAGAGGATCCAGCCCAGCAGGGACAGGCGACGACGTGCGCAAGGCCCGTCCGTTGGATACGACAGTGACGGCATTTCCCCTCCCAAGGTGGCCGAAAACACACCGGGACTATAGCGACGCCCTCACGCCTGCCGACCGCCGTGCCGATGAATACGTATGCAGGTCGATGCAGGCTGCGGTGCGCCGTCTACCATGGGGCCAAGGCACCCTGGGAGGGGGCCGCGAGCGCATTGCCGCGAGGCGGTGCGGACCTACAACGCGAGCAAAGGGGAGGGAGGCAACAGGCGCGAGCCGGTTCGCCACTTCGATGCTGAAGACGATCTGCCTGACCGCTGCCCTCGGGGCAGCGATGGGGTCCACCGCGGGCGCGGCGGACCTGGAGTTTGATGGCCGCCATGCGCGCGCCGAAACCGCCGCCGCGGGCGGCTATCGTCTGCATGCGCCGCAGGGCGAGGTGCGCGTCAGTGCGCAGCCGATGCGCAGCGAGACCGCGAGCGTGCTGTTCGATGCGCTGTTCGGGCTGGCCCAGCAGGAGATGGCCGACGACCGCGTGGATGCGATCCGCGACCCGGCCTTCAATCACGGCAAGCCGGTTCCCTGCGCGTGTTTCCAGACCGGCGAGCGCTGGCCCTATGTGTGGACGCGCGATGTCAGCTTCGCCGCCGATCTGGCGCTGTCGCGTCTGGATCCCATACGGACGCGGCAGTCGCTGCAGTTCAAGCTGTCCACGGCGCGCGATGGGCACACGCCGGGTCTGTTCGTGGCGCAGGACACCGGCTCCGGTGGCAGCTGGCCGATCAGCAGCGACCGCGTGGTCTGGTTCCTGGCCGCACGTGGGCTGTTGGATGACGCGGCATTCGCCGACCAGGTCTGGCAGGCGCTGCAGGCGACCCTGGCGCAGGATCGCGAGGCGGTGTTCGATGCACGGATCGGCCTGTATCGCGGCGAAACCTCGTTCCTGGATTGGCGCGAGCAGACCTATCCGGACTGGACCCGCGAGGACGTGCGCTTCATCGGCGAATCCTTCGCGCTGTCCACCAATGTGCTGCATTACGAAGCGCTGCGCCTGGCCGAGCGGTTGGCCCGCCAGCACGGCGATGCACGCGCTGCCACGTACGGCCAATGGGCGGATGCGCTGGCCCGCCAGATCGACGCGCGTTTCTGGCGCGAGGATGCGGGACAGTACATGAGCTACATCGGCGAGGCGGCACACCCTGTGCCGTACGCCAAGTACGACCTGCTCGCGCTTTCGTTGGGCGTGCTGGCCGATGTGTTCCCGGCCGATCGCGCACGGCGCGCGCTGGCGAACTACCCGGCCGTGGCCGGTGGCAGCCCGGTCGTCTGGCCGCAGGAAGCGCAGCAGCCCATCTACCACAACCGCGGCATCTGGCCCTTCGTCAGTGCGTACTCGCTGCGGGCAGCGCGGCGGTTGGATGATGCCCCGCGCATCGCCATGGAGATCGAGTCGCTGATGCGCGGCACCGCGCTGGCCGGCTCCAACATGGAGAATTACGAGATGCGCACGCTGGCCGTGCATGTCGATGAAGGCGTGCTCAGCGGTCCAGTGGTCAATTCGCCGCGTCAGCTGTGGTCGGTGGCCGGTTACCTCTCGATGGTGCTGGAAGGTGTGTTCGGCGTGGAAGACGATGGCCGCATCGCGCCGAAGCTGCCGGTGTCACTGGTGCCGAGGTTGTTCGGCGACCGTGACCGCATCCGCCTGGACGATGGCAAGCAGCGTTACGTGCTGGTGCGGCCGAAGCAGCTCGCCGGCGAACTGCTGGTGGCGGGCGCCATCCAGCGTGACGGCAGCACCACCACCGTGCAGCTGGTGCCGTTGGCGGGTCGTGTGGCGATGCCGTCGCCGGCGATTGTCCGCCCGGCAGCCGTCTTCGCCCCGGCCACCCCCGCCGCACCCGTGCCTCGCGAGACCACGGCGGGCTGGCAGATTCCAGTGCCCGCCGATCATGTGCTATGGCGCGACGGCCAGCGGCTGTCACCCGCGCAGGGTATCGCCACGCTTGCAAGGGACGGTGCCAGTCACTGCCTGAGCCTGACCCGCCGTGAGGGCGCGCTGGAATCGCTGCACAGCCCGATGACCTGCGTCGGTCCGCAGCAGGTGCTGGCCGGTGCCACGCACTGGCAGTGGACCGCACCGAGCGCCGGCCGCTGGCGTGCGCGCCTGCGCTATGACAATCCGAACGGCCCGATCAACACCGGCGTCACCGCGGCAGTAAAGACCTTGGTGCTGCAGTGCGAGGGGAAGCCCGACCAGCGCCGTCCGATCGTGATGCCGCACAGCGTGGGCGAGCAGGACTCCACGGCGGTCGAGTTCGAGGCACCGGCGGGTAGCTGCCGCATCGCGCTGGAGGAGGGCTTCAACATGAGCGCGCTCACCCACTTCGCCAAGTACAACGGTGGCAAGGGGGGCAAGGACGGTGTGCTCAACGAGGCGCGCGTGTCCGCGCTGACCCTGATGCCGGTGTCTTTGTCGCTGGAGCCGCGCCGATGAGCCGTACGCCCAAACCGACCCTGTCGTTCTGGCAGATCTGGAACATGTGCTTCGGCTTCCTCGGTATCCAGTTCGGCTTCGCGCTGCAGAACGCCAATGCCAGCCGCATCTTCGAGACGCTTGGCGCACCGATGGACGCGGTGCCCGGGCTGTGGATCGCCGCCCCGCTGACCGGCCTGCTGGTGCAGCCGGTGATCGGCTACCTGTCCGACCGCACCTGGACGCGCTGGGGCCGCCGCCGTCCTTTCTTCATGATCGGTGCGGTGCTGACCACGCTCGCCCTGCTGGTGATGCCGAATTCGCCGACGCTGTGGATCGCCGCTGGCACGCTGTGGGTGCTGGATGCCTCGATCAACGTATCGATGGAGCCGTTCCGCGCGTTTGTCGGCGATCAGCTCGCTCCGCGCCAGCGGCCGACCGGCTTCGCCATGCAGAGCTTCTTCATCGGCATCGGTGCGATCGTCGCCAGCTTCCTGCCGTTCATCCTGGCCCACTTCGGCGTCGCCAACACGGCGGCCGCCGGGCAGGTGCCGGATACCGTGCGCTACGCGTTCTACTTCGGCGCGGCGGTGCTGCTCGCGGCGATCACCTGGACGGTGGTCAGCACCCGGGAATACTCGCCGGCCGAGCTGGCCCGCTTCGATGACGCCGAGCCGGCCGCCGTGCACCAGAGTGCGCGCGTGGCCGGGCCACCTCCGTGGGCGCAGATCGGCGGCTGGGTGGCGGCCGGTATCGCGCTGGCAGCGGCGATCACGTGGTACCAAGGCGACCGCATGCTGTACGTGCTGGCCGGCCTGTGCATCGCCTATGGCGTGCTGCTGGGCATCGCGCGCTGCGTGCCGGGGCCGCACATGCTGGCGACCATCGTCGACGACCTGCGTGCGATGCCACGCACCATGCGCCGCCTGGCCTGGGTGCAGTTCTTCTCCTGGTTCGCGCTGTTCGCGATGTGGATCTACACCACGGCCGCCGTCGCCGGCACCCACTTCGGCTCGACCGATACCGCCTCCGCCGCCTACAACGAAGGCGCCAACTGGGTCGGCGTGCTGTTCGGTGCCTACAACGGGTTCGCTGCGCTGGCGGCGTTGCTGATCCCGCTGATGGTGCGCGCACTGGGCCTGCGCTGGAGCCACCTCGTCAACCTGTGGCTGGGTGGACTGGGCCTGATCTCGATGCTGTTCATCCGCGACCCGCATTGGCTGCTGCTGTCGATGGTCGGCGTCGGCTTCGCCTGGGCCTCCATCCTGTCGCTGCCATATGCGCTGCTGTCCGACAGCGTGCCGGCGGCGAAGATGGGCATCTACATGGGCCTGTTCAATTTCTTCATCGTGATTCCGCAGCTGGTCGCGGCCAGTGCGCTCGGCTTCCTGCTGCGCGCGTGGCTGGGGGGCGATCCGATGCACGTGCTCGCACTCGGGGGCGGCAGCCTGCTGCTGGCCGGCCTGTGCGTGCTGTTCGTGCCATCCCAACAGGAGAGTGTCTGATGTCCCGGTATTCGTCGTTGTCGCTGGCCCTGTCGTTCGCGCTGTCGGCCAGCCCCGCCCTGGCCGTCGAGCGCCCGGACTATGTCGGCACGCGCGAGCCCTTCGCCAGCCAGGCGGTCTACTTCGTGGTGACCGACCGCTTCGTCAACGGTGATCCGTCCAACGACCACCGCGACCAGGGCGGCGCGCATCCCACGTTCGATATCCCGGTGCCGTGCCCGGACAAGGTGGACGGCAACATCGGCTACCTGGGCGGTGACTTCAAGGGCGTGCTGGACAACGCCGCGTACATCCGCAACCTCGGCTTCGGTGCGGTGTGGATCACCCCGATCATCGACAACCCGGACCAGGCCTTCACCGGCAGCAAGCCGATCAGCTGCACCAGCACGCTGACCGACCGCGGCAAGACCGGCTACCACGGTTACTGGGGCGTCAACTTCTACACGCTCGACGAGCATCTGCCGAGCAAGGGCCTGGACTTCGCCGCCTTCACCCGTGGCCTGCACGCCGCCGACCTGAAGGTGGTGCTGGATATCGTCGGCAACCATGGTTCGCCCGCGTGGACGATGCCGGTGGGGCAGCCGCAGTTCGGCCAGATCTTCGACAAGGAGGGCCGGTTGATCGCCGATCACCAGAACCTGCCGCCGCAGCAGCTGGATCCGGCGCATAACCCGCTGCATGCCTTCTACAACAGCATCGGTCCGGTCGACGGCAAGAACGGCTCGATCTTCGATGGCAACCTTGCCGAACTCTCCGACTTCAACGAGCACAACCCGGCGGTGATGGATTACCTGGTCGGCGCGTACCTGCAGTGGACCGCGCAGGGCGTGGATGCGTTGCGCATCGACACCATCGGCTGGCTGCCGCACCCCTGGTGGCATACCTTCGTCAATCGCATCCGCACCGAGCATCCCGGCATGTTCATGTTCGGCGAGGCATTCGACTACGACGCGGGCAAGATCGCCGAGCACACCTGGCCGGCCAACGCGAACGTCAGCGTGCTGGATTTCCCATTGCGCGGCGCATTGTCGTCGGTGTTCGGCAAGGAGCAGAAGGGCTTTGAAACCCTGGCCGAGCCGCTGCACCTGCTCGACGGTCCGTATGCCAATCCGTACGAGCTGATGAGTTTCTACGACAACCACGACATGGCGCGGCTGGATGCCAGCGATGCCGGGTTCATCGATGCCCACAACTGGCTGTTCACCGCGCGCGGCATCCCGGTGATCTACTACGGCTCGGAAACCGGCTTCATGCGCAGCCGCGCCGAGCACGCCGGCAACCGCGCCTACTTCGGGCAGGAGCGCGTCAACGACGCGCCGAAGAGCCCGATCTTCGCGCCGCTGCAGCGTATCGCCAGACTGCGTGAGGCCACGCCGGCCCTGCAGCGCGGCCTGCAGGTCAACGAGCGCCTGCAGGGCGATGAAGCGGTGTTCTTCCGCGTGCTGCAGCAGGGCGATACCGCGCAGACCGCACTGGTGCTGCTCAACAAGGGTGATACGCCGCGCTCCATCGAGGTCCGCCGCTACCTGCAGGCCGGTACCTGGCGCGACGCGCTGGGCGGTGCCAGCCAGACGGTGACGGGATCGCTGAACGCCGAGGTGCCCGCACACGGCGTGCGCGTGTTCGTGCTGGATGCGCAGGTCGAGCAGACGGCGCTGCAGCAGCAGTTGAAGGCGGCGGTGGACGACCAGCGTGCGCGCACCAGGCGCCTGGCGAAGTAGCCCGGGAGCGTGCCCGGCCCGCCGCACTGCGGTGGCCCGGGCACTACAATCGGGTCCGCGACCGCAGTGCGGTCCTTCCGAGTCCGCTGTCCATGTCACGCCTGTCCCTGAACCACGCAACGCCCGATGATGCCGAGCGCCTGTTCCACCTGATGCAGTTCTACTACTTCGAGGCCTCGGCCTGGAGTGGAGAAGCGGTGCGTCCGGACGGCCTCTTCGATTGTGACCGCAGCGATGTCGAGTCGTCCCTGCGCGATGACCCGCAGTGGGCACGGTTGCTGTTCGTCGACGACGCGCTGTCCGGGTTCGTGCTGGTGGATCAGGTGGAGCGGGAAGGGCGCCACTATCCCGAGCTGGCCGACCTCTTCGTGCTGCCCACGTACCGGCGGCAAGGCCTGGCCGCGCATGTGGTCAAGGAACTGGTCCGCCCCGGCGACGGGCAATGGCTGCTCGCGGTGTTCCGCGGCGACGTGACCGCGCATGCCTACTGGCTGCGGACGCTGCCACGGCTCGCGGTGCCGTTCGTCGCCCTCGACGACGAGGACGCCACCTTCCACCTGTTCCTGATCGGCGCCCCCGCGCGCGGGTAGTGCCGGCCGCTGGCCGGCTCCCGGTCACCCCGCGGGTACAATGAGGGATCCCCCGTATCCCTGCATTCCATGAACGACGCCGCCCCCCAGACCCCGATCGAAACGCTGCTCAAGACCGCGATGGACGGTCAGTTGCCGATCGGCCTGTTCATGAAGGCCTTCGTCGCCTCCGAGGTGGTGCTGCTCACCGGCAGCCTGGTGACCCCGGACGGCAGCGGTTTCGATCCGCTGTTGTTCGACAAGCAGGGTGTCCTGCACGTGTCGGTGTTCACCGATATGAGCCGCGTCGGTTTCCACAGCCAGCAGGCCCCGCACACGATCCGCATGCTGATGCTGGAAGTGCTCAAGCGCGTGCCCGGCGGCTACGGTGTGGTGATCAATCCGGGTACCTCGCTGGGCTTTGAGATCTCGCCGTCGGGCGTCGGCGAAATCCTCAAGGACTTCGCCGACGGCCCGCGCTGACGCTGCGTCCTACTGCAGCGTCACCTTGCGCCGGTTGTCCGAGGAGACCCGGTCGATCAGCTTGTTGTACGGATCGAAGCCCGCCTCGTCGGGCTTTCCCTCCACCGTGACGGTGATCGACGGGTTGGCCGCGGTGACGTGGTGGCGCTGCAGGTACAGCACCTTCTGGTCGCGCTCCTTGCCCGAGGGGCCGTTGGCGAACACGCCGATCTCGATCCAGTCGTCCATCCTGCCCGCGGTCTCCTTGCCATCGCCATCGGCGTAGCGCTTCTCGGCGTGCAGCGTCAGGGTGACGTCGTACTTGCCATCGGCCCGCTTGTGCGCGGTCGCGGCCAGCACGCGGTTGTCGTAGAAGCTGATCTTTTCGAACAGGTCGGTCACCAGCTGCTGGCGGTCGGCCGGCGTCTCGCCGCGGATGTACTCCAGCAGTTCGGTGGAGGTGGTGTAGGGCGGCTGCTGGAAACCCTTGTCCTGCAGGAAGCGTTTGAGCGCACGGTTGAGTGCGGCCTCGCCGATCTCCTCGCGCAGGCGGTAGAACGCCAGTGCGCCCTTCTCGTAGTGGATGTACTGCTGGTTCTCCACCCGCGCCAGCGGCAGCTCTTCGATGCCTTCGCTGCCGCGTCCGGACAGGTAGCCATCCAGTTCGGTCTTGAGGAACTGGCGCATCTGCTGCCGCCCGTATTCCTTCTCCATCACCATCAGTGCCGAGTACTGCGACAACGATTCGGAGAGCATCGTCGCGCCCTGCACGTTGGCGCCGATCACCTGGTGTGCCCACCACTGGTGCGCCACCTCGTGGGCGGTCACGTAGAACACGTAGTCCACCTTGTCGCGGTCGCGCAGGTCGGCGATGAAGCCGATCCCTTCGGAGTAGGGAATGGTATTGGCGAAGGACTGGGCGAACCGCGCGTAGCCCGGGAACTCGATGATGCGTACCTGGCGGTGCTGGTAGGGCGTGAAGTTGGCTTCGTAGTAGGCCAGCGACTTCTGCACCGCTTCGATCATGCGGTCCACGTTGTAGCCATGGCGCGCATCGTAGTACACCTCGATCGGGATGCCCTTGTATGCCGCGCGCTTCACGTCCCAGCGGGCCGAGAGGTACGCATAGAAGTTGAGCATCGGCCGGTCCATGGCATAGCTGAAGCAGCGCCGGCCGTTGACGGTGGCTTCGTGCTGCAGGTAGCCGGGCGCCAGCGCGATCTGGTCCGGTGCGGTGCAGATCGTGCTGCGGAACGCCAGCCAGTCGGCATCGTCGGTCACGTAGTTGTTCGCGCGGGCGGCCTGGTCTTCCAGCTTGGGCATGCGGCTCGGCTCGCCCAGGCCGCGCTTGCGGCGTTCGTTGCGGTCGGTGATCTGCACGCCCTGGTCGTAGCCGAAAGAGGGCAGCAGCCTGCTGTTGAAGAAGCTGCCGTTCTCCACCAGGTTGGTCGGTGCCTGATCGGCGGTGATGCCGGTCGGGTGCTGGTTCACGCGGAAGTGGATGCGGCGCTCCTCGCCCGGCTGCAGCGGGGTGGCCAGCTGGTAGATGCGGTAGCCCAGGTCGGCGTCATGCATGGCCAGGGTCTGGCCGCCAAGGTCGACCGCGGTCAGCTGCCGGTCGTCGTTCATCGCCACGTGGAGCTGGGCGATGGGCGCGGTGTAGGTGTTGCGCACGGTCCAGTACGCATCGATCACCACCGACTGGGTTTCCGGATGCAGGTCGATCCGGTTGTCCACGGAGACGATGCGCGGCTGTGGCAGGTCGCGGTAACGCGACAGTTCGCGCTCGTAACGGGCCTGCAGGTCCAGCTGCTGGTCCGGCGAGAGGAACGCATTGCGGATGTTGGTGCTCCAGTACAGCCAGCCACCCAATGCGATGAAGCCCAGCATCGCCACGGCGGCGCCGAGCCCGGCCGGGCCCCGCAGGCGACGGCCGGCCAGCACCAGGCGCTGGCGCAGGCTGGTGCCGACGCCACGCACCCAGAACGCCGAGGCGACGCATAGCAGCGCCAGCAGGAACAGCGCCCAGTAGCCCTGGAAGGCCAGCTGCCCCGGGAGGAAGTGGCCGTAGCCGTTCATGTCCGAGTACGGGGCGATCGGCCAGCTGCCGAAGTTGTAGAGGTTCTGGGTGTAATCGAGCATGCCCAGCACGGCCTGGCCGATCATCACCACGATCAGCAGCGCGTAGCCGACGAACTTGTTGTTGGTCAGTACCTGCAGGACCAGCGCCAGACCGCCCATCAACAGGTAGACCACCGAGTCCAGCGCCAGCGTCTTGAGGTACACCAGCGGCTCGATCTGCGTATAGCCTTTGGCCAGCTGCACCCCGATCGCGGCGAGTGCGCCGATCGCCTGGAAGCAGGCGATCACCGCCACCAGCGTGGCGAACTTGGCCAGCAGCGGCACCCAGTTGGGGACGGGCATCGCATCGGTCACTTCATTGATCCGCGCCGCGCGCTCTTTCCAGACCAGTTCGCCGGCGAAGAACAGCACGATGATGATCAGCAGCCAGCTGAAGGCACCCTGCAGGGCGGTCAGCATCTCCGAGGTGACCGGCCAGATCGGCGTGCCATACAGGGTCTGGCGGAACAGCGCACCGGGCAGGAAGTTGCACAGCCCCAGCACCAGCAGCACCAGGAAGGGCACGCTGCGCAGCACACCGCGGGTGTCGAAGCGCACCTGGTGCAGGAACTGCGCCCAGGCGGTAGCGGTGCTACGGCCTGGCACCACGCGGGGCACCACGACCTGGGCCGGACGCAGTGACGGCGCGGCCGCCGCGACGGTGGTTTTGCGGCCCCAGCGACGACCGCCGCTGCCGCTGCGCTCGGTGCGGAACAGGGCGAACGTCGCGGCATACAGGAGCGCGGCTACGCCCAGCCACAGCGCACGGTTGGCCAGCAGCTGCCCGGCCAGGGCAGGCAACCCGCTGTTGCGCTCGGCCACCGACCAGTAGCGGATGGTCCGCGACAGCGCGCGCAGGCCGAGCGGTTCGCTGAGTACGGCAATCCAGGTGTTGTCGATGTCGCTGAGCAGGGCCGCGCTGACCCCGTACAGCACGAAGTAGCCGATCACGCCGATGTAGACCCACAGGATCGATCGCGTGGCCGCCGCCAGCAACGCCAGCAGGGCCGTGGTGAAGATCAGGTTCGGGATCACGATCACCCCGAATGCCCAGACGTAGCTGTACAGCGAGCCCGGCCCCATGCGTGCAGGATCGACCCAGGGCATGAGCGGGCCGAGCGCGAGGCCGAGCGCGATGATCACGTACACCAGCAGTCCGCTGACCAGGGCCGCGCCGATGCGGCCGGCCAGATAGTCGCGGCGCTTGATCGGGCTGGCGAAGATCAGCTCGGCCGTGCCGAGATCGAAATCGCGCAGCAGCGCATTGCTGACGAACAGCGTGGACACCAGCATGCCGAGCAGGGTGAACACGCCCAGCATCGAGGCGATCACGGTCGGCGCATTGCTGTGCACGTTGCCGGCACCGCCGCCGATCTGTATCGCGTCGGACGACGCGGCACCGAAGGCCATCAGCGCGAACAGGCCCGCCAGCAGCCACAGCAGGGGGGAACGGAGCTGCTCGCGCAGCTCGAAGCGGAAGAAGGCAGCGATCATGGGCGGGCTCCGGTCAGGCGGCCCGCGACTGCAGGCGCAGTCGCTGGAAATAGACGTCTTCCAGATCGGGAGCAACGGCGGCGAAGCCGTCGCCGGGGTCGGTCGCGCTGTGCACGTGGATCACCGGCCGGCCACCGACCAGGCGCGTGGACAGCACCACATGGTTGGCTTCGTAGGCGGGCAGTTCGGCAACGTCCACCTGCTTGCGCCAGACCTGGTGCTGCAGCGCGTCGATCGCATCGCTGGGCTTGCCGGTCAGCAGCACCTGTCCCTTGTTCATGATCGCCATGCTGGGGCACAGGTCGGTGACATCCTCGACGATGTGCGTGGACAGGATCACCGCTACGTTTTCGCCGATCGCCGCGAGCAGGTTGAGGAAGCGGTTGCGCTCTTCCGGGTCGAGCCCGGCGGTGGGCTCATCGACGATCACCAGCCGCGGATCGCCGAGCAGGGCCTGCGCGATGCCGAAGCGCTGGCGCATGCCGCCGGAGTAGGTGCCGAGTTTGCGTTTGCGCGCATCCCACAGATTGACCTGCTGCAGCAGCGCCTCCACCACTTCGCGGCGCTGGGCCTTGTGGGTGAGCCCCTTGAGCACCGCGAAATGGTCGAGCAGGTCCAGTGCGCTGACCTTGGGATACACCCCGAAGTCCTGCGGCAGATAGCCCAACCGCCGACGCACCGCATCCTTGTCACGCAGCACATCGATGCTCGCCTCCCCGGGGATGGACAGGGTGGCGGTGCCGCTGTCCGCTTCCTGCAGCGTGGCCAGCGTCCGCATCAGCGAGGACTTGCCGGCGCCGTTGGGACCGAGCAGGCCGAACATGCCGCGGGGAATATCGAGCGTCACACCCGCAAGGGCATGCACACCATTGGCGTAGGTCTTGGACAGCGCGCGGATCTCAAGCATGCGGACAGCTTCCCCTGGGCGATACCTCGGTTATCCGCCCTATTCAGATAGGCTGCATCCGCCGTAAGTCATGGGTGCCTGCGGCCGCCCGTCCGCCAACGGGCCGCCAGCCACGAGACCGCGACGCATGCGGCGCCAGCGAGCAGCCACCCGGTCGCCGCGCGGCCCGCGGTCTGCTCGATCGCGCTCCACCATGCCGGGCCGAACAGGGTGCCCACTGCCAGGGCAGCGATGGCCAGCACGGCCAGCAGCACCCGCGACACCCAGCGCTCGATGCCGGCGTCATGGCGGGCGATGCGCAGGGCGACCTCGCGGGCGAAGCGCATTGGCGGCCCGCTCTGTGGTGCGGAGGCGATCGCCTCGGCGATGCGCAGGTAGTCGACGTCGTCCGGGCCGGCGCGCTGGCCGCCTAGGGCGGCGCGCAGGCCACGTTCCTGGGCCTGCCATTCCTCGGGGTTGATCCGGGGATCGTCTGCGGTGCTCATGCGGGCACTCCAATACGGGATTCCAGCAGCTCGCGTAGTCGCTTGCGGCTGCGGAACAGGTGGCTCTTGATGGTGCCTTCGGCCAGGTCGGTCAGGGTGGCGATCTCGGCGATGGAGATCTCTTCCAGATGATAGAGCGTGAGCAGGGTGCGCTGCAGCGGCGGCAACGCGTCGATCGCGGCGTGCAGATGGGCGTTGATGTCCTGCTCGCTGGTACGCGCCTCGAGGTCGTGGCCGTCGCCGATCTGGTCGATCAACGCGGCACCGTCTTCGGTCACGCTGTTGTCCACCAGCGGAATACGGCGTCGCTCCAGGTGGCGCTTGGCGATCGAATAGGCGACCTGCGCCACCCAGGATTTCAGTGCGCTCTCGCCGCGGTACTGATGCAGCGTCTGATGGATGCGAAGGAATGCTTCCTGGCACAGCTCGCGGGTGTCGTCCGGATGGCGGACCATGCGGTCGACCACGCGCCAGCACAGTCCTTGATACTCGCGCACCAGCTGCTCGAACGCCCCGGGCTGTCGCGACAGGATGGCGGCGACCAGGGCACGGTCGGCGTCGAGGCAGTCGGCAGGGGTGGGCGGCGTGCACATGTCCCATAGGGATACGTCGAGTGCGCCATCGGTTGCAACCGGGACCCGTGCAACCGATCCCGCCCCGGCCGTATCTCAGTGGACAAGCCCCTTCTCAACGGAACGTACGCACCATGGATTACAACCTGATTCTGCCCGTCGTCCTGATCCTCGGCATCGTGTATGCCATCAAGAGCGTGGTCGACGGCCACACCCGGCGGCGGATCGTCGAAGCCCGCGGCTCGGAAGAGCTGGTGCGCTCGCTGCTGGCCGGCGACACCACCAAGCGGCGGCTGGCCGCGCTGCACTGGGGCTGCGTGATGCTGGCCCTGGCGCTCGGTTTCGGGCTGGTGGATGTCCTCGGCATCGACCGGGTCACGCCCGGGGCGATCGCGCTGCTGCTCGGTGCGACCGGGCTGGGCAATGTCGTGTACTTCGTGCTGGATCGTCGTTTGAAATAAGCCGACAGCGGTGGATGCTCAGCCGCGCAGCGAGGATTCCCGCAGCACCTGCTTCACCGCGATGCTCTGGCCTTCCACCGGCTGGCCTTCGATCAGTGCCAGCAGCTTTTCCACCAGCAGGTGCCCGGCCTGCTTGGTGTCCTGCTGCACGGTGGACAGCGGCGGGGACACCGAGGCGGCCAGCGGGATGTCATCGAAACCGGTGACGGCCACATCCTCGGGGACGCGCAGTCCATGTTCGCGCAGGGCACGCATCGCGCCGATCGCGATCAGGTCGCTGGCCGCGCACAGCCCATCGATACGCTCGCCGCCTGCCAACAGCGCTTGGCAGGCATCGAAGCCGGACTGCTCGGTGGTGATCGCATCGTGCTGCAGTGACGGCTCGGCGGTCAGGCCGCGCACCCGCATCGCCTCGACGTGGCCGCGGTAGCGCTGCTCGAATTCGGGATAGTGGCTGGAGGCGTGGCCGACGAAGGCGATCCGGCGGCGGCCCTGGTCGAGCAGGTGGGCGGTGATGTCGAACCCGCCCTGGAAATTGTCGCTGCCGATCGAGACACCCGGCTGGTCGGGCAGGGACGCCCCCCAGCGCACGAAATGGGTGCCTTGCTCGACCAGCCGCTGCAGGCGCTCGCGCGACTCGTGGTAGTCGCCGTAGCCGAGCAGGATGATGCCGTCGGCCTTGTTGCTGTCCTCGTAATCGGCCTGCCAGTCGGTGGACAGCTGTTGGAAGGAGACCAGCAGGTCGTAGCCGCGCAGCGCGCAGGCGCGCGTGATCGAGCCCAGCATGGCGTGGAAGAACGGGTTGATCAGCGAGTCGTCGTTGGTCGGGTCCTCGAAGAACAGCAGGGCCAGCGTGCCGGCATTGCGCAGGCGCAGGCTGGAGGCGTTCTTGTCGACCTTGTAGTTCAGCTCCCGGGCGATGGCCAGGATCCGCTGCCGGGTCTCGGCATTGACCATCGGGCTGCCGCGCAGTGCCCGCGACACCGTCGGCTGGGAGACGCCGGCCAGGTGGGCGATATCGAGGGAGGTGGCTTTACCGCGGATGGTCATTGCTGGGAACGGCGGGAACGACGACCTGCATGATGCCATGTGGCACGGCACCCGGGCGCTGGCCGGGCGGGTGTCACCGGGCCAGGCAGGGCGGCAGTTGGCCCCGGGGAATGTGAAATCCATCACTCCCGGCGATCCCTCGCCATGAAAACGTTTTCTGCGATAGACAGAATGCACAAGCCGGCTATAGAGTCGCGCCACAGGGGCCAACAGGACAGGGCAGTGGCAAGTGACGGATCAAGGATTGATCTGCAGGATGAACCCTGCGCGGCTGACGAGAATGCGCTGGGGTGCTTTGTCGCGCTGTTGGGGTTTCTCGACCGACCGGCCGAGCCGGACCAGCTGCGTCACCAGCTGGGCAATCCCGGCGGTGCGATAACCCCACAGGATCTGCTCAAACTCGCCAAACGTCTGGACGTGAAGGCGCGCGTGGTCAATGCCGATGCATTCAGCCTGGGCGACTACCCGCTGCCGGCGATGGCCTGCCTGGCCGGGGGGCGGTACACCCTGGTGCTGAAAGCCGACGCTGAGCGCGTGCTGCGTTTCGACGCGGGCGACCACGAACGCCCGGTTACCCAGTCACTGGCCGATTTCGCCCTGGACTACGATGGCCGCCTGCTGCTGATGACCACCCGCGAGGGGGTGGCCGGCGCTGCGCGTGCCTTCGATATCAGCTGGTTCATTCCCGCGCTGGTGAAGTACCGCCGGTTGCTGCGCGATGTACTGCTGGCCTCGTTCTTCCTGCAGTTGATGGCGCTGATCACCCCGCTGTTCTTCCAAGTGGTGATCGACAAGGTGCTGGTCCACAAGGGCATCACCACGCTGGAAGTGCTGGCGATAGGCCTGATGGTGGTGTCGGTGTTTGAAGTCACCATGGGCGGTCTGCGCACCTATCTGTTCTCGCATACCACCAGCCGGGTCGACGCCGAACTGGGGTCGAAGCTGTTCGCGCACCTCACCCACCTGCCGCTGGCCTATTTCCAGGCCCGCCGGGTCGGCGATTCGGTGGCGCGGGTGCGAGAGCTGGAAACCATCCGCGACTTCCTGACCTCCTCGGCGCAGACCGTGGTGCTGGACCTGTTCTTCGCCATCGTCTTCCTGCTGGTGATGTGGCTGTACAGCCCCACGTTGCTGCTGATCGTGTTGATCACCCTGCCGTTGTATGCGGCCGTGGTGATGTTGGTTGGTCCGATGCTGCGCCGCCGGCTGGACGAGAAGTTCATCCGTGGTGCGGAGAACCAGTCGTTCCTGGTGGAAGCGGTGACCGGCGTGGAAACGCTGAAGGCGCTGGCGGTGGAGCCGCAGGCGCAGAATCGCTGGGACAAGCAGCTGGCCGGCTACATCCAGGCCAGTTTCCGCGCCAGCATGCTGGCCAACTGGGGCTCGCAGGCGATCCAGCTGATCCACAAGCTGGCCACCGTCGCGCTACTGTTCTTTGGCGCGCGCCTGGTGATCGATGGCAAGTTGACCGTTGGCGAGCTGGTGGCCTTCAACATGCTGGCCGGCCAGGTGTCCGGCCCGGTACTGCGGCTTGCGCAGCTGGCGCAGGATTTCCAGCAGGCCCGCATTGCCGTGGATCGGCTGGGCGACATCCTCAATTCTCCGACCGAGCCGGCCAGCTCGCCCTCACGCGCCAGTCTGCCCAGCGTGGAGGGACGCATTGCGCTGGAACATGTGGCCTTCCGCTACCGGCCTGACGGGCCGGAAGTGCTGTCGGAGTTGTCGCTGGACATCGCCCCCGGCGAGATCATCGGTGTGGTCGGTCCGTCCGGGTCCGGCAAGTCCACCCTGACCAAGCTCATCCAGCGGCTGCACACGCCCGAACGTGGGCGCATTCTGGTCGATGGCGTGGACCTGTCCATGGTCGACCCTACCTGGCTGCGCCGGCAGGTGGGCGTGGTGCTGCAGGAAAGCCTGCTGTTCAACCGCAGCGTGCGCGAGAACATCGCCATGGCCGACCCGGCGATGCCGATGAGCCGGGTGGTCGAAGTGGCCAAGCTTTCCGGGGCGCATGAGTTCATCCTGGAACTGCCCGAAGCGTATGACACCCGCATCGACGAGCGCGGTGGCAACCTGTCCGGCGGGCAGCGCCAACGTATCGCGATCGCGCGTGCGCTGGCGACCGATCCGAAGATCCTGATCTTCGACGAAGCGACGTCGGCGCTGGACGCCGAAAGCGAAGAGATCATCCAGGACAACCTCAAGCGGATGGCGGCCGACCGCACGGTCATCATCATTGCCCACCGGCTGTCGGCGGTACGCCAGGCCCACCGCATCATCACCCTGGAACGTGGCCGCATCACGGAAACCGGTACGCACGACACTCTGCTCCGCGCCGGTGGCCGCTACTCGATGCTCTACACCAAACAGATGGGGCTGCCTGCAATGGCCGCCCCGGTCAACTGACCCCGCCCCACACTCCCCACACGGCAAGGACGCATCGTGATGTTCAAGGGTCTTCGGCACCATCTTGCGATCCTGCGCGAGAGCCTGCGCGCGGAGCGTGCCGTGGGCGACCGTCCCGTATCGGCCGCCCCGGATTTTCTGCCTGCAGCGCTGGAAATCCTCGAAAAGCCGCCCAATCCACTCGGCCGTGCGGTGTTATGGGTGCTGATCGCGTTCCTGGCCATTGCGTTGGTCTGGTCATGCATTGGCCGCCTTGACATGGTTGCCGTGGCCGAAGGCAAGGTGATCCCGCGTGGCAACGTCAAGATCCTGCAGGCGGCCGATCAGGGCGTGGTACGCGCCATCCATGTAGTCGAAGGCCAGATGGTCAAGGCCGGCGCGCCCCTGCTTGACCTGGATCCCACCGTCAGCCGTGCCGAGGTGGAGCAGGCGCGCCAGGCGTTGTTGAGCGCGCAGATCGATGTGGCCCGTGCTCGTGCCGTCGTGGAGCATATCGAAGGGCGGGAAGGCCGCTTCATCGCGCCCGAAGGCGCTGAACCGTCGACAGTGGCCATCCAGCAATCGCTGCTGATCGCCAAGCACCGCGAATTCGACGCCACAGTGGCCGGGTTGCGCCAGGAGCGCAGTCAGCGCGATGGCGAGCGCGGGATGATCGATGCCGAAGTCGCCAAGCTCGAGGAACAGCTGCCACTTGCGACGGACCAGCTGGCCAAAATGGAAGCTCTCAGTCGTGACAACTACGTGCCGCGACTGCAGGTGGCGGAGATCAAGGAGCGGGTAGTGGGAATGCGCCAGGACCTGGCGATCCGTCGCGAAGAGCGTGGTAAGGCCGGTGCGGCACAGTTGGCGGCCAACCAGCAGTTGGCCAAGAGCCGCAGCGAGTTCGCGCGCGAAGCACTGGATGCACTCACCGAAGCCGAAGCCGCCCGCGCGCTGCGTGCCGAAGAACTCAAGAAGGCCGAGGACAAGGCCAGCCACACGATACTGCGCGCTCCGGTGACTGGCGTGGTGCAGCAGTTGCAGGTGCATACCCTGGGGGGAGTGGTGAAACCTGCCGATCCCCTGATGGTAGTGGTGCCGCATGACGGCGAACTGATGGTGGACGCGATGTTGCCCAACCGAGATGCCGGTTTCGTACGTGAAGGGCAAGCGGTTGAAGTGAAGCTGGAGGCATACCCCTTCACCCGCTACGGCGTGGTCGACGGCGTGATCGAAACCGTCGGCCGGGATGCGGTGCAGACCGAAAAGGAAGGCCTGCGCTATCCCGCGCGCGTGCGCTTGCTTCGTTCCTGGATCGAGATCGACGGCCGGCGCATGGCGCTTGCACCAGGACTGGCCGCCACCGCCGAGATCAAGACCGGGGATCGAAGGATCATCGAATACCTGCTGTCGCCGCTGTCGAGGCGGATGCAGGAAGCGGGGAGGGAACGATGAAAAGTGCCCTCTACATCGCAGGCGAATGCCGCGCTATACCGCTTGCTCTAATTCTTCTCGTTACGTTGACGCTTGTCTGCGGGCCCCTCTACGCGCAAGACGCAGCATCGCTGAGCTCCGCTGAGCTTGAGCGGCGCATCGCTTCAATGCTGTCCCGGCAGGGCGGGACAGGATGGAAGGGCATTCCGCCGCAGAGGGTGGCGCAAGAAATAGGGATCAGGATGGCCCGCGAAGATGACGCTTCTACCTTGAGAAAAGGCGGGGCAAGAACGGCAGAGGGATGGGATTTCTGGGTCTACTCCGAATTTCGAAATGGTGGATATCAAACGCGCTTCGATACGTACATTGACGATCCCGTAAGCGATTGCACATTTCCTGTCGAGCAATTTGCAAGAAAGCTAAAGCTGGTCGGGCTGACGGGCGTCCCCGTTCGGGGAGGCTTGCTACCTGAAACCTGGTACATCAGCGGAAGAAACGTGGAATTGGCGATCAGGACATACACGAGCACCGCCGACGGTCGCCGTCAGCAGTGCGTTGAAACGATAAGTATCGGCCCCCCGGAGTTTTGAAAATGGCATCGATCAATAGAGATCTTGACGCGATTCTGCAAAGCCTTCGCCGCAAAGGGGGGGACTATGCTCGTGCCGAGCAGACCATTCGGCGAACGATTGAAGGCTCTCCCGACCTCTTGCTGCGCCTTAACCTCTCCGCTATTGAAGGAACCTTAAAAGGGATCGATCTTCTTCCATCGGGCGCTAGTGAAGGTGGAAACTACAGTCCCGGTGATGGATTCATTCGCATCAGTCGCGAGCGCTTCGTCAACAGGGGCGAGGCCTCTCTTGATGCAATCGCCTTTGTACTGGGGCACGAAGTCGCACACAGTATATATTCGCGCCAATCCAAGATCGCACTTGAAACATTTCGTGATCAGATTTCAATCATCGCGCGGACGACAGGGGTCAGGGATTACACGCCCGCCTTGGCTGCCTATCTGAAAGCCACCCGTACAGATGAAGCGATCGGAATGATCGGCGGCTGGAATGCCGTGCGGAGCCGCATTGTTGGTGGCTCAGGAACGGTCAACATGCAAGCCGTCCTGGGCAGAATGTTTCAGGCCATGCCGCCGGGATGTGTCATCCAACAGCCCAATGGGCAATACGCACTTGCGCCGGGTATTGTACTGCGCGAGGACTATTCTGTTGATCCCAACCGTAACAAGGAAGCCTTCGGCGTTTGCTACTACGATGCTAGTAGCGGGGGTCTTGGCGCAAGCAGGGGCTTGGACTATCAGAACTACTACCTGCGTTCTCGGCTCGAAGACATCATCAGCGTAGAGCAGTGGATGCAGGAGCGGATACCTGGAGGCAACGAGCCAGGCAGCGTACGTATCGATCTTGAGGGTCTAGGTGGAGACGAGGCAAAGCTGGAGGCTGATGGACTTTACTTCAACGGCAGGGCAAGTGACTTCATCTTCGCTGATGGCAGTGGAAGACTGAGGACGTTCAATCGAAAGGGCACCGCCTCGGAACGACCCACGACGACTCCGTTGATGCCGGTCTACGTGGATGCCGCCACCCTTCAACGGATCGCGATGTCAGGTGGCTTGGGCGGCGCAATAGGAGGTGCAGTTGCCTCCGCACTCAAGATCAATGATCCGCTCTGGCAGGTGCTGGCTTCGGCAACGCTGAAGACTGTCGGCAGAAACCTCGGCGAAATCGCTGCTGCCGGTGGTACGAAGGTGATTACCAGGTCTGGAATCATGGACCTGCTGGCTGACATCCCGGAAGAGTTCCAGACAAGCCTGCGCGGTGCGGCCTCTGGCGCCATCTCTGCGTACCTGACCGCCGAGCTGATCAGTTCTCTGGGCATCAAAGGCACTTTGGCGGAGATCGGGCAGACCGTTGCGTCCACGGCGCTTGGACAGATCATCGAGAATGCAATCAAGATTGCCGATGGCGTGGACATCAGCATTGTGAACGGGTTAGAGCCGGCCCAGATATACACCGCTGTCGGCGGCTACATCGGCGCGCGCCTCGGTGCCAGTCTTGTCAAGTTCGATACGGTTGGCGGTCAGCTTGGCGCCCAGATCGGCTCTGCAGTGGGTGCGTACGTGGGTGCGACCATGGCTCAGACTTGGAGCGCGTTGCTGCAAGCCGTTGGAGCCACATACGCTGGACCAATCGGTGCGGCCATAGGCGCGTTGGTCGGATATGTGTTCGGCGGATTGATCGGAAGTCTGTTCTCCAGTGGGAAGCCCAGGTCTTGGGCGTCGGTCACATGGGACGAATCGAACTCTGCATTCACAGTGACCGGCGCGCACGCCAAATCGGGCGGAACGACCGTGGGTGCCGTTCTCCTGGCCAATCAGGTCGCCGGCACCATGAACGCCGTGCTGGAGGTCTCTGGAAGTCGTTTGGCAATCGGAACGTCGGTCGATGGCGGCACGTACGGCACCTACGGGAAAAACTATCGTTACTGGTCAAACCCATCTATCACAACGTCCAAAGCAGAGGATGTCATCTCTTACGGGACTGTTCGTGGTCTATCCAGCCTGCTCGCAAGGATGGTAGGGGGGGACGTCTATATCAAACGCGCCATCGGCAGGAACCTTGCCAGCTTGGACGTGCCGACCAGTTTCAGTGCGACCAGTCTTTTTGGCGATATCGCTGTTGCGACCGATTACGGCCGATACGTGGCATCCCCATGGGAGATCAACGCGCTGATCGCGGGCGCGCCGGAAAGTGGATTCGCGGCGCAGTGGGCCATCACATTGGTCCGCGTGGAAGAGCTTGGTCTGAATCGGCGTGCAGCGTCGGACTGGACTGGGGGGTTCGCCGCATGGCTTGACCAAGTGGCAGATGGCACGGTTGATGGTGCTGGTCTTGCCGCATCGAACATGATGTTCAAATTTGATATGGATGGCGGACGGGAGCGCGTACTGATTGATTGGGTCGGCAATGAGGTCTTCACTTTCAGTGACTCCATCATTGCCTCCGACAAGGACAAAATCCTAGGCAGCAATGGCAACGACAGCATTCACGTCAACGGTGCGGTACTGTCCAGCACGACCGGCCTGCTGATCAATGGCAACACTTCTCAGACCAGCCACCGCATCGAGATCGCAGCCGTCATCGACGCCGGCGCCGGAGACGACATCGTCCGTGGCGGCGACTTGGGCAATGATCTGCTGGGTGGAAGCGGAAATGACACTCTGGTGGGCGGCCTGCTCGATGACTGGTTGTTCGGCGGCGACGGCAATGACGTCCTGTTCGCGGGCAACGTCGCCAATGTGAACTTCGCCGTCGGCGACACGGCTGCCCAGGCGACAGCCATCGCCGGCAACGGTGGCAACGGCAACTACCTCGACGGTGGCGCTGGCGATGATCGCTTGTACGGCAGCATCGGCTCGGACTGGCTGGAAGGTGGCGCGGGTAACGACCTGCTGGTCGGTGGCGAAGGCGGCGATATTCTCGCCGGTGGTGCGGGCGACGATCGCGGTGCCGGTGGCGAAGCGCGCCTGTTCGGTGGAGGTGGTTCGGACCAGTACCTGTTCCGCCTCGGCGACGGCCGCGACGTGGTGTACGACGAGCAGGGCAGCGGCGGGATCCGTGGCAGCGGCGACAGCCTGAACGACCGCCTGGCGAAGATTGCCAACGGAGAGCTGGCGCGCAACTGGGCCGGCGGTGGTGACTATGAAGTCAACGGGTCGGTAAAGGGGGGCGAGGATGCCATCGTGTTTGGCAGCGGTTTGTCGCTGCAGAATGTCCAGATGCGTCGTTCAGCGGCCAGTGGCGCAGGCAATGATCTGGTCATCGCGCTGCTTGCCTACGATGCGGCGGGCAACGCGATCCTTACCGGCGACGAGCTGATCATCAAGGACTGGTTCGAGTCTTCACACCGCGTGGAGTGGCTGCGTTTTGCCGACGGCGAAGAGATCCGCATCGGGGACATGACCTCCTACATCATCGGCACCGGCGGCTCGGACGTTATTCTTGGCACCTATGGCGCTGACTTCCTGTACGGCGGCGCCGGCAACGACGAGATCCGCGGTCTGGCCGGCAACGACTTCGGCAATGGCGGGTCGGGTGACGACTTCGTCGCCGGTGACGGCGACCAGGACTGGGTGATGGGCGGGTCCGGTAACGACCAGGTGCTGGGCGGCGCGGGTAACGATACGGTATTCGGTGACGATGGCGACGACCGTGTGTACGGCGGCACTGGAGCGGATCTGGTCGTTGGTGGCCGTGGGAACGATGAAGTAGTCGGCGGCGCAGGTGATGATGTCTTCCGCTACCAGCGTGGCGATGGCGATGACACCCTCATGGACGACTATGTCGACAATTGGGATCTGGTCTGGCAGAACGGCGGGTACGTCAACGGCTATGTGCGCAATGCCGATGGAACCGTCAGCAAGGACGGTATCGTCTACTTCGACGGTTCCACCTGGACCAGCCATAACGACTGGAACGACGAGGCCCAGGTGCTGCGCCGCCACCAGGGCGCGATCAACGGCTTGATCGCGCGCGACGCTGGCGTGGATTCGCTGGAGTTCGGTGTCGGGGTCGACATCCAGGACGTGATGCTGCAGCGGGATGGCAATGATCTGCGGCTGGTGATCGGTCGTGATGGCGAGGTTGGCCAGCTGTCCGGTTCCGGTGATCGCATCACCATCAAGGACTGGTATGCCCTGGGTGGCTCCATCGAGAACATGGTCTTTGCCGCAACCGGGCGGCACGCCCTCACCGACATGACCCTCCTGGGTGGGGGCGATGGGAACGACACCATCAACGGAACAGCTGGCAAGGACTGGCTCACTGGTAATGGCGGCGATGACGTGATCGACGGCGGGCAGGGGGTCGACCTGCTGATGGGCAACGACGGCAACGACACGCTGCGTGGCGGCGCCGACAACGACGTTCTCTACGGCGGGCAGGGTGACGACCTGCTGCACGGTGGTGCGGGTGCCGACACGCTGTTTGGCGGTGGCGGTGTGGACATCGCGTCGTATGCGGGCAGCGTCGGCGTACGCGCATATCTGGAAGGTACCTTTGCCAACACGGGTGATGCCAAGGGCGATGTGTACAGCAGCATCGACGGACTGGAGGGTAGCAGCGGCGACGACCGGCTGGGCGGCAGTGTCGGCGCTGATGTCCTGCGTGGTGGCGGCGGCAGCGATGTTCTGTATGGCGGCGAGGGAGACGATACGTACGAATACAACGTGGGTGATGGAAACGACCAGATCTTCGAGGGCGCCTTCGCCCTGGAGGAAGTGGTCACCTCCGCTGGTGACGTAGCGGGCGGCTATTCGGCATCGTGGGAGTTGCTTGGTCAAGGGGCGGGCGGTCTGTATGCCCATCGTCTGACGATCACCAGCCGGGAGACCGGTCAGGTTGTCTACAAGAGCATTGACCGCGTTGACTTCCTGTTTGCCACCGCGCAGGCAACCATGCCGCCTGCGTCGGCATGGCCTTATGGGGTTGGGCGGCTGCTGGGCAATGCATGGCGTAACACCGAAAACGGTTCGCAGATCGCCCGTGAAGCGTTCCAGGATGTTGAGGGGGGCAACGATGTCCTGGCATTCGGCAGCGCCATCAGCCTGTCCAACCTGCGCATGCGGATCGTGAGCGGCGATACCCAGCTTGATGTCATTGCGGCACAGACCGGCTCGGTCAGACTCATTGATGGGGCCAACAGCCAGCGCCGCGTTGATAAGGTCCAGCTCAGCGATGGACTTGTGTTTGACCTTGAAAATCTGCGTCAGCTTGCGCAGGGGGGGACCACCGCTGATGACGTTGTTCTGGGAGGCGCTGCGGCCGACACCATCAACGGCGGCGCCGGGCATGACGTGATCTCTGGCGGGGATGGGGATGACAGGCTGTCCGGCGGCGAGGGTGACGATACCCTGGAAGGCGGTGCGGGTGCGGATGTGCTGGACGGTGGGAGCGACCGCATCAGTCTTGGTCTGCCGTTGGAGGCAGATCGTGGCTACGGGGACACGATCCGCTACGTAAGCTCCGACGCCGCGCTGGTCCTTGATCTGGCGGCTGGCACGCTGTCCGGCGGTCATGCAACGGGCGACACCATCGTGATGAGCGGGGGTGTGAGTTCCATTGAGAATGTGGTCGGAACAGATGGCTTTGCCGATACCTTCAGTGGCGATGCGCGGGCCAACCGCCTGATTGGCCTGGGCGGCAATGACTGGCTGGATGGCCGGGGGGGCGATGACGTCCTCATCGGCGGCGATGGCAACGACACCCTGATGGGCGGGGACGGCAACGACGCGATTTCTGGCGATGCCGGCGACGACCGTCTTGAAGGCGGCGCGGGCAATGACGTGCTCGCCGGTGGCTCGGGTGCCGATGACATCTACGGTGGCGTGGGCGACGACCAGATCAGCGGTGATGTCGGTGACGACAAGGCATGGGGCGGCGAGGGCAATGACACCCTTGGCGGTCAGGAGGGCGCCGACCAACTGTACGGCGACGCCGGCGACGATACCCTGGTGGGGGGCGCCGGTGATGACCTGCTCGATGGTGGTACCGGCAATGACACGCTGGTGGGCGAGGCGGGCAATGACCTGCTGCGCGGGGGCGATGGCAATGATACCTATCTGTTTGATCGCGACGGCGGCAGCGACCGGATCGAAGACGCACAGGGCGTGAACCGCATCGTGCTGCAGAACGCCGCGCCCAACGAAGTCTGGTTGCAGCGCGTTGGCAACGACCTGCTGGTAAGCGTGATCGGTGGCAGCACCCGCATCACCATTGCCGGCTACTACGCCGGAACCAGCCGCATCACCGAGATCACCACCGGCGGCGGGTCGCTGTTCCTGGCGCACGCCGAGCCGTTGCTGGCGGCGATGGCGGCCGATTCGGTCTTGGTACCGGGCAGTATGTCGTCCGCACTCCAGGAACAACTGGCCAGCTACTGGCAGAACTCCAACAAGCCTGCTCCGCTGGTGGCCACCCAGTATCTGGCCACCGACGAAGACCTGCCCCTCACTGGCAACGTCAACGCCGTGGACCATGATGACAACATCACCGGCTATACGCTGCTGACAGCGCCGGGCATGGGTAACTTGACCCTCAATGCAGTCACCGGCGCATGGGTCTATACCCCAGCGGCAGACCGCCACGGCAATGATCGCTTCGTGGTCCGCGTCACCGATGCCGATGGCAACACCGCCGACCAGGTGGTCGAGCTGGCGGTGCGGTCGGTCAACGACGTGCCAAGCGACATCCTTGCCCCGGGCCCGTTGGCCGTCGACGAGAACGCGGCAAACACCCTGTCGCTGGGTCGCTTTGGCCATGTGGACCGCGACGGCCCCGAAGACACCGCCACCTTCACCCTGGTTGACGATGGCGGTGGGCGCTTTGCGATCAGCGCCGATGGCGTGCTGAGCGTACGCGACGGTACCAGGCTCGACTACGAAACCGGCGTGGCACACACGGTCCGGATACGCGTCACCGATGGTGCGGGCGCCTGGTTCGAAAAGAACTTCGTCATCGACGTGCGCAACGTCAACGAAACCCCGTTCACGCCCAGCCGTCCACCCAACATGGCCCCGGTACTGGCGGGTGAGAAGACCGGCGCCGGCACAGTGGTCGGAAGCTTCGTGCTGAGCGATCCGGACAAGACCACGCCAACACTGCAACTGGTGACCAACCCGGGTGGACTGCTAGAGGTGGTGGGCAACCAAGTGCGTGTCCGCGCCGGGGTTGCGATCGATTTCGAGGCGCTGTCCAAAGCGCAGGGCGCCACGCTGGTTGATCTGGACGGCGATGGCGTCAAGGAGGTGTTATTGACTGCCAGCGTGCGCGCGCATGACGGCAGCCTGGCCTCGGACGGGACGCTGAGCTTCACCTATGCAATCGAAGACGAGAACGAGGCGCCGACGGCCGTTGCCTTCGCTGCGAGCACCACCAGCATTACCGAAACCGACCGCGTACCCACCGGGACCGCGCGGCCGGCGATCCTGCTTGGCACGTTGTCGGCGACCGATCCGGACACGACCCCGGGCAGTGATTTCGCCACGATGGCGTACAGCGTGTCCGACAGCCGCTTCGAGATCGTCAACGGCAATCAGCTGCGGTTGAAGGCCGGTGCGATCGTCGACTACGAGGCGGGCGCCACCATCACGGTGACCGTTGTTGCCACCGATCGTGGCGGTGCCGGGCTGAGCGTCAGCAAGCAGCTGGTGTTCACAGTGGTCAACCGCGATGACTACCTGTATGGCACCGCCGCAGGCGAGACCCTGGTGGGGCAGGCCAACCGGGACGTAATCCAAGGCTTGGGCGGCAACGACATCATCAACGGGGGCGGCGGCAACGATGATCTGTACGGTGGTGACGGCGACGACACCCTGCGCGGTGAAGCCGGCGATGACAAGCTGTGGGGCGATCTAGGCCGCGACACCTTGTATGGTGGGGCAGGCGTTGATGAGCTGCGTGGCGGTGACGGCGACGACACGCTCTATGGTGACGACGGTGATGACCGCCTGTACGGCGAAGCCGGCAACGACGTGCTCGACGGCGGTGCCGGTAGCGATCTGCTGGACGGTGGCCTTGGCAACGATACGCTGCTCGGCGGACTGGGCAACGACACGCTGCGTGGCGGTGAGGGCGATGACATCGCTGATGGCGGGGCCGGGGCCGATGTGCTGTCCGGTGGCGCAGGTGTCGATACGCTGACCTACGCCACGGCCACCGCTGGCGTTGTGCTGGACATGGCTACCGGAACGCACGGCGGGGCTGCGCAGGGCGATGTGCTGGAAGACGCGTTTGAGCGCGTGATCGGAAGCAGCTTCGCTGACACGATCACCGGCACCGCCGGTGATGACTACATTGAAGGTGGCGCAGGCAACGACAAGCTCTACGGTGGTGCCGGCAACGACACGCTGTACGGCGGCGATGGCGATGATCTGCTCGACGCGCAGGCCGGCAACGATACGCTCTATGGTGGTGCCGGCAACGACATCCTGATCGGCGGCGACGACAGTGATGTCTATCTGATCGACCGGAGTTCCGGGGCCGACGAGATCCGCAACTATGATTCGAGCGGTGACGACATCGACGTCATCGGCTACCGCGACATCAGCCGCAATGATCTGTGGTTCAGCCGCACCGGGGATGACCTGGTGATCTCGGTCATCGGGACCAGCGTGCAGACCACGATCAAGGGCTGGTACACCACCACCAATGCCAGCGATCGGGCGAGCTACAAGATCGATTTCTTCCTGGCCGGTGAGCACGCAACGAGCACGATCAACGCCGAGGCGCTGGTGGCGCTGATGGCCGGAAAAACCAAGCCTGCAACCTTGGCCGACTACCAGGCCCTGCACGCGGACGCGGCGTTCGAGAACCGGTGGCGCCACCACTGGGATGGCAACGGCCTGCCGACGGTCAGCGTGGTGGCCAACCAGCAGATCAATGAGGACGGCCAGGTGGCCGTGCAGTTCACCGTAGGCGATGACCTGACCCCGGCCAGCGGCGTGAGCGTGCGTGCCGTGGCCGTGGATGCCACAGACCTGAGCACCGTATTGGCGTGGATGAACCCACCGACCATCACCGTGGGCGCCAACGGCTCGCGCACGGTGACGCTGGTTCCCAAGGGCAACGCCAGTGGCCGGGTGGCCATCAAGCTGATCGCCACTGACGCCGGAGGCCTGGTGACCGAGCGTGTCTTCTTCCTGGACGTGGCGCCGGTGGTCGATGCGCCGCTGATCACCCGCGCGGTGCAGGTGGGCACCACGCTGGACGGTGGCACGCTGGCACTGGACGTGCAGGCGGCATTGTCCGACAAGGATGGGTCGGAAACGCTGGAAATCCGTATTTCGAACCTGCCGGCCGGATTGACGCTCAACAAGGGCACACACCTGGGCAATGGCGTCTGGTCGCTGACGCCCGCGCAGCTGGCGGGACTGGCACTGGTGGGGCCGGCGACGTGGTCGGCCGACCTTACCGGCACCGCTGCATTGACGGTGACGGCCATTGCCAAGGAGCTGGCGACCGGCCAGACCAGCAGCAAGACACAGACACTGACGGTGACCATCAACGCTCGCCCGACCGACATTACCGTGGACCGGGCGCTGAGCACTGCCGAGTCCACCAGCGAGGCACCGCTGGCCAACGGGACAGTGCTGGGCAACTTCGCGCGCGTGGATGCGGACAATGATGGGTTCACCTTCAGTCTTGCCGACAATGCAGGCGGTCGCTTCGCAATCTCGGCGGCGGGTGTCCTGACCATCGCCAACGCCAGCCTGCTCGACTACGAAACCAATGCCTCGCACCAGATCGTGGTGCGCGTGACCGACGCCGGCGGCCTGACCCGCGACAAAACCTTCACTGTCGCGGTCACCAACGTTGACGAAGCACCTGGCACGCCCTCGGTGTCCAGCCAGCCGGTCGCGATCGCGGCTGAGAATGCTGCGCTGGGGGGCGTGCTGATCGCCAACCTGTCCTCCAGTGGCGGCAATGGCACCTACAGCTATGTGCTGGAGGGCGATTCCAGGGGGTGGTTCACCCTGGTCGGCAACCAGCTGAAGTTCCGTGCTGGCTTGGTGCTGGACTTCGAGGCGCTGAAAGCTGCCGGCATGACGTTGAGCGATGCGGATGGCGATGGCCGCCAGGAAGCGGTGTACTCGGTGTCGGTGCGCGCCGTATCTGGGGGGCTGTCATCGGTAGGCGTACGCACCATCACGGTGCGGCTGGAAGACGTCAATGATGCGCCGCACGGCATTACCGCGGACCGGACACTGACCATCGCCGAAAACACCGCAAATGGCGCGGCAGTCGGTACGTTCAGCGGCCAGGACCAGGACACCACCGACGGCCTGACGTTCAGCCTTGTCAACAATGCCGGCGGGCGCTTCGCGATCTCGGCCGCCGGCGCATTGACGGTGGCCAATGGCAGCCTGCTCGATTATGAGTCCGCGACCACGCACGCCGTCACGGTACGGGTGACCGATAGCCATGGTGCCACTCGCGACCAGGTGTTCCAGGTCGGCGTATCCAACGTGAACGAGGCACCGCGGACCCCGGATGTCGTCCAGCACATCGTGCTCACCGGCGAGAACACCGGGGTGGCCGGGCAAGTGGTGGCAACCCTGTCGTCGTCCGACCCGGACGGCACCACGCCGTCCTATCAGATCATCAACGATCCCTTCGCCTGGTTCGTCATTTCCGGTAACCAGCTCAAGTACAACGTCAGTAGCTTCGATTTCGAAGCGATTGCACCGTATGTGCAGCTGATCGACGGTGATGGCGACGGCCAGCTGGAGGCGGTCTACAACGTGACCCTGCGGGCCACCGACGGCGCGCTGGTATCGGGCAACCGGGAAGTCACTGTCCGCATCGAAGACGTCAACGAAGCGCCGAGTACCTGGGGCCAGAGCGTTTCGCTGGCGGAGTCAGCGCCCGGCGCCGGTCAGACGGTGTTCCAGTTCACCAACTGGTCCGATCCGGACAGCCAGTGGTACAACCGCGACCACCGCTTTGCCATCACTGGCGGGGCCAGCAATCTGTTCGGGATCAACGCCACCACCGGGCAGATCGCGCTGCATGGCCAATTGGACTACGAGGCCGCGCAAAGCCATCAAATACTGGTCACGGTGACCGACCGGGGCGGCCTTTCGTCCAGTACCTGGGTGACGATCAACGTACAGAATGTCAACGATCGTCCCACCGTCGTACGGGTCGAAGACAATGGTATCCAGGTTATGTGGGGCAGTGACGCCGAAGATGGGATGGCTCTGCTGGTGGTGACAAGTGCAATCGAGTACGTGCATGTCACCGGGCAATACACCGATACCTATAGTGGTGAAGGTTATAGCTATGATCGCGGAATAACGACGCGCGCGGTATCCGGGGACGGCTTCCTCACCGGGTATTATCACAGCGCCAATTATCTTGCCATTCGCGTGAATGCGCGTGGCAGCTGGCGTCAGGAGACGTCTGGCAATTGGGGCGATCCGCGCGGAAGTGGTGCAGGCTACTTCGAAGAAACCAACTACGAAACCTGGTATGAAATTACAGTCGCGTCAGTCGACAGTGGCGGTCTTTGGAGCGACCCCATCAAGTTCGTCGTCAACATGCACGGCGCACGCCTCGGGCCGGTGGTGCTGGATATGGACGGCGACGGCGTTGAAACCGTTGGCTGGGCGCAGAGCGCAACCCGCTTCGACATGAATGGCGACGGCGTGCGCGACCTCACCGGTTGGGTGGGGCCGCATGATGGCCTGCTGGTCCTGGACCGCAATCGCAACGGCGTGATCGATTCCGGCGCCGAAATTTCGTTCACCGCTGACCTCGACGGTGCCCATTCGGACCTGGAGGGCCTGGCGGCCTACGACAGCAATGGCGATCGCCGCTTTGACGCCAACGATGCACGCTTCGGCGAGTTCCAGGTGTGGCGTGACGGCAACCGCGATGGCATCAGCCAGGCCGATGAATTGCTGACCCTCCAGCAGGCGGGCGTGGCGTCGATCAACCTCGATGCGCAGCGCACCGGGCAGATGCCAGGCCAGACGCGAGACAACACCACCTATGCCAACGGCCAGTTCACCCGCACCGATGGCAGCCAGGGGGCACTGGCGGACATGTTCTTCGCCTTCGGCGAACGCAACAATGACGAGGGCGGCAGCGGGCAGAACCTCAATGCCGGCAACGGCAACGGGGGGCGCGATCTGGGCAGTGGCGATGCCACTTCCGGCCGCGTCAACCGTCGCGGTGGGAATCTGAGGGTCGCGGCCAGTGCAGACCTGCCGCAGTCCGGAACACCTCCGGTAGTGGCCGGTGCGCGGGATCGCTTCGGCGGGGTCGAGCAGACAGCGGCCGAACGCAGGCAGGCCCCGTCTGGACAGGATCGTCGACCGGCTGTTGACGACAGCCTCCCGACCAGCCCCCGGACGTCACGCTCGGCCCTGCATGACAATCTGGCACTCGCCCAGAAGAAGCGGTTCCAGATGATCGAAGCGATGTCCACCTTCGATGCCCAACCCTATGCGCAGGGCATCAGCACGGCCGCGCGCAACCCTGCCACCATGGAACTGCTCACTGCCATTCCCGACTACAGGATTTCCCACTCATGATCACGTCCCCGACGTCCGCTTCACCGGCCAGCGATGGCGCCCCCCGCACCGTGGCCGAGGCATTGGGCCAGATCGTCTGGCTGCTTTCTCAGTCTGCGCTGCATCGTGAGCTGAAGTTGAAGGACTTGGAATGGTCCTTTATGCCGCCGGTGCTGAAGGAACAGTTCCGGGTGTTCCGCTTCGGCACCCTGCCGCCGTTGCCCGGGCTGCAGGATGCCTCGCCGGCCTTCAGCGGGCTCACCCAGAAGGCGCTGGAGCAGCTGCCGCTGGGCGTGGCCATCTGGGCGAACTTGTCCGAGGTGGCCGAGCAGAAGCTGGAGCAGGGCCAGCGCCTGGAACTGGAGGAGTGGAGTAGCGGAGACCGGCTGTGGCTGATCGAGTTCGTCACGCCCTTTGCGACCCCCGGCAACGGCCTGGCAGAAGCCATGCTCACCGACCTGCTGACCGGTCCGTTCGCGGGCAAGCTGGTCTCGATGCACCGGACCGACCCGCAGACCGGGCGGCGCGACAAGGTCACCCTGAATGCCCCGGGGGCCGAGGCGGCCTGAGGGCGGGCGCTGAGCCCCGTCGCAATTGACGCCCGCTTGCGTTCTGGTGGGTTTCATCGAACTTTCCGTGGTCGCCCCCAGCGGGCGGCCAGGGGCGGTTCCAGTGGTACCATGGCGGCCAAGTACCCCAACGAATCACCCCCCGCAGGGCCGCCGCATCCCGGCATCGATCCGCTTGTGCGATGACACCAGGCGGCCCTCGGACAACGGAAGAGCAACCCTATGGCGCGCGGCATCAATAAAGTCATCCTGGTCGGCAACCTCGGCAACGACCCGGACGTGAAGTACACCCAGGGCGGTATGGCGATCACCCGCATCAGCCTGGCCACTACCAGCGTCCGCAAGGACAAGGATGGCAACCAGCAGGAGCGCACCGAATGGCACCGCGTGGTGTTCTTCGGCAAGCTCGGCGAAATCGCCGGTGAATACCTGCGCAAGGGCAGCTCTGTCTACGTCGAAGGCAGCCTGCGTTACGACAAGTACACCGGCCAGGACGGCGTGGAGAAGTACTCCACCGACATCATCGCCGATGAGATGCAGATGCTCGGCGGCCGTGAAGGCGGCGGTGGCGGTGCTGGCGGCGAACGTCCGCAGCGCCAGCAGGCCCCGCGCCAGGAGTACGGTGGCGGTGGCGGTGGCGGTGGTCAGCGCGGCGGCGGTGGTGGTGGCTACGGCCAGCAGCGCCCACAGCAGCAGGCCCCGCAGCAGTCGGCGCCGCCGATGGACGACTTCGCTGATGACGACATTCCGTTCTGATTTCTGATTTTTACGGATGCAGATGAAACCCCGGCAAGCCCCTGTGCTTGCTGGGGTTTTTCTTTTCTGCACAGGACGTTCTGCTTCCTGCTGGTTTGACGCGGTCTTCTACTCGTAGGCGTGGCACGATGGGTCCTTGCTCAGGGAAGGAGTGACGGCATGCGACTGACCGACCAGGAACTCAAGCACGTTCTCAATGTCGACTGGGGAATGCGGTTCTGGCGCTGGTTCCGCTGGGTGCTGCTGGTGATCTTGGCAGTGGCCGCGACCGGTGGTTACACCGGCCTGATGAAGCAGGCACCGAATGCGTGGCTGATCGCCGGCGCGGTCTATCTGCTGGTCGCCTGGCCCGGGCTCTGCCGCGCGTATGTCTATCGCTCGCTGCGCCGCATGATCGAGGCTGACCCGGAGGCGCGGGAGCAGCTGCGCCAGGCGATGCATCGCCGGCGATGAGCGGAGGCCTGCTGCGCGGCGGCGCTGTCCTCCCGCAGCCCGGTGAACGCGATTACGTGGCACGCCGCTCTCCCATCGTACGCACGCGGCGAGAGGCCGCACGCGCGTTGTGCCCCGCAGCATGCGTTTTCGTGCACCGCGTCTTGCAAAAAAACGATGTCCTCCTCTATGGTGCAATCGATTGCATTGCAGCGGATCGTCAGCGTTTGATACCGGTTGGGAGGCCGGAAGACGGATGTCCATCCATTCGATCAGACCGGCACCGGCATCGGGGCCGGGGCTCACGCGGCGCGATGCACTGCGCCTGGCGGCCGCCGCGAGCCTGGGGCTGGGTGCTGCGGGCGTGCTGCCGGCGTTTGCCGCGGCCGCGCCGCTCAAGGGCAACCTGAAGCACGCCGTCGCCCGCTGGACCTTTCCGCAGCAGTCGGTCGCCCAGCTGTGCAGGACGGTGCAGGACATCGGGTTCGTCGCCATTGATCTGGTCGGCCCGGAGGACTGGCCCACGCTGAAGGCCCATGGCGTGTACAGCTCGATGTGCAACGGCGCGGAGCTCGGCCTCACCAAGGGCTTTGCCGGCCGCGAGTTCCACGACGCGCTGGTGGAACGCTACACGCGGCACATCGATCTGGTGGCCGATGCCGGCTACCGCAACCTCATCTGCTTCTCCGGCAATCGCAACGGCATGGACCCCGAGGAAGGCATGGCCCATGCCGAAGCGGGGCTCAAGCGCATCCTCCGGCACGCCGAGATACGCAACGTCGTGCTGGTGATGGAGTTGCTGAACTCCAGGGTCGATCATCCCGACTACCTCTGCGACACCTCCGCCTGGGGCGTCGAGCTGTGCCAACGGATCGGCTCGGATCATTTCGGCCTGCTCTACGACATCTACCACATGCAGATCATGGAGGGCGACATCATCGCCACCATCGGCAGGCATCACGCGTACTTCAAGCACTACCACACCGCGGGCGTGCCTGGCCGGCACGAGATCGGGGATCAGCAGGAACTGAACTATCCGGCCATCTGTCGCGCGATCCGCGACACCGGTTTCGATGGGTATCTGGCGCAGGAGTTCATGCCTGCGGCGCCAGATCCCGTCGGCTCGCTGCGCGAGGCGATCCGCCTCTGCGACGTCTGAAACGATATCCACCTAGGTGAAACAAACCCATGGCAGACAATCATTACGACGCCATCGTCGTCGGCTCGGGAATCAGTGGCGGTTGGGCGGCGAAGGAATTGACGGAGAAGGGCCTCAAGGTCCTGATGCTGGAACGAGGCCGCAACATCGAGCACGTGAAGGACTACGTCAACGCGATGAAGGAGCCGTGGGACTTCCCGCATCGTAACCGGCCAACCCAGGCAATGAAGGCCGCGTTCCCGGTACTGATGCGCGACTACGCGCTGGCCGAGAACCTCCAGGGCATGTGGGCCGACGAACAGGAATCGCCCTACATCGAGACCAAACGGTTCGACTGGTTCCGCGGCTACCACGTGGGCGGTCGCTCGCTGATGTGGGGGCGGCAGAGTTATCGCCTGGGCGACCTGGATTTCCAGGCGAACCTCAAGGATGGCATCGCCACTGACTGGCCCATCCGTTATGCCGACATCGCGCCCTGGTACGACTACGTGGAGAAGTTCGCCGGCATCGCCGGCACGCGCGAAGGGCTGGATGTGTTGCCGGACGGCGAGTTCCTGCCGCCGATCCCGTTGAACATCGTCGAGAAGGACGTGGCCGCGCGGATCAAAAAGGCCTTCGGCGGCACCCGGCACATGATCCACTCGCGCACGGCGAACATCACCCAGCCGATGCCCGAGCAGGGCCGCGTCAACTGCCAGTACCGCAACAAGTGCATCCTGGGCTGCCCCTTCGGCGCCTACTTCTCGACCCAGTCGGCGACGCTGCCGGCCGCCATGAAGACCGGCAACCTGACCCTGCGCCCCTTCTCGATCGTCAAGGAAGTGCTCTACGACAAGGACCGCAAGCGTGCGCGCGGCGTGGAAGTCATCGATGCCGAGACCGGGCAGACCTACCAGTACACGGCCAAGGTGATCTTCCTCAACGCATCCTCCTTCAACTCGACCTGGCTGTTGATGAACTCGGCCACCGATGTCTGGGAAGGCGGGTTGGGCTCTGCGTCGGGCGAGCTGGGGCACAACGTGATGGACCACCATTTCGGTGCGGGTGCCTCCGGCCGGGTCGAGGGCTTTGAGGACAAGTACTACTTCGGCCGGCGTCCCTGCGGCTTCTACATTCCCCGTTTCCGCAACGTCGCCGAGGAAAAGCGCGGCTACATGCGGGGATTCGGTTACCAGGGCGGCGCGAGCCGCAACGGGTGGTCGCGCGAGATCGCCGAGCTGAACATCGGTGCCGACCTGAAAGAGGCGCTGACCGTACCTGGCGACTGGCGCATCGGCATGACCGGGTTCGGCGAGATGCTGCCGCACCACGACAATACGATCCGCCTGGATCCGGACCGCAGGGACAAGTGGGGGTTGCCGGTGTTGGCGATGGACGTTTCCATGCGCGCCAACGAAATGGCCATGCGCAAGGACATGGCCGCCGATGCCGCCGAGATGCTGGAGGCCGCCGGGGTCAAGGACGTGGAGATGCACGACAACGACTATGCCCCGGGCAAGGGCATCCATGAAATGGGAACCGCGCGCATGGGGCGTGACCGCAAGAACTCCGTGCTGAACCAGCACAACCAGGTATGGGATGCGCCCAACGTCTATGTGACCGACGGTGCCTGCATGACCTCCAGCGGCTGCGTGAATCCTTCGCTGACCTACATGGCGCTGACGGCCCGGGCCGCCGACCATGCCGTGCGCGAACTGAAAGCGGGGAACCTCTGATGGATCGCCGCGAACTGCTGAAGATGATCGTCGCCGCCACCGGTGCGGCCATGATCGGCCTGCCCGCGCTCGGTCAGGCACAGGCTCCTGCCGCAGGGCCGAAGACGCTCTTCTCCGATGCGGATGTCGGCACGCTGGACGAGATCGCCGAGACCATCCTGCCGCGGACGAAAACGCCGGGGGCGAAAGACGCAGGCGCCGGTGCGTTCATGGCGACGTTCGTCACGGACTGCTACACGCAGAAACAGCAGGCGGCGTTCCGCGCCGGCCTGGCCGATATCGACAAACGCGCCGGGGGCCGCTTCGTTTCACTCGCGCCGCAGGACCGTACCGGACTCCTGCGCGCGCTGGATGCAGAAGCCAGGAAACACGCAGTCGAGGTCACCGAGACCGGCACCGCCGAAGCAGGCGAGGCGATGCCGCACTACTTCACGATGATCAAGCAGCTCGCCATCTTCGGCTTCTTCACGTCGAAGGTCGGCGCGACCGAGGTGCTGAAGTATGTCGCCGTGCCGGGCCGCTACGACGGCGACCTCGCCTATGTTCCCGGTACGCCCGCCTGGGGGACCAGCTGATGGACCGCAGCATCATGACCCGCCCGTTGCTGATGGCGGTGGGCCTGCTGGCCACCGCAGCTGTGTCTGCACAGGCCAACAGTGATCCCGCGCGCGATCCAGCGAAGACCGAGGTGTGGACCCCCGTGCCCGCGAGCGTGGCCACGCCGCCGGGCGGTGCGCCCTCCGACGCGGTCGTGCTGTTCGATGGCAGGGATGTTTCCGCCTGGGAGTCCGAGCAGGGGGGGCGCGTGCCCTGGAGCGTCGCCGACGGTGCGCTGACCGTGGTTCCCGGCAGGAAGGGCATCCGGACCCGGCAGCGCTTCTGCGACATCCAGCTGCACGTCGAATGGCGCTCGCCCATCGCGACAAAGGGCTTCAACGGCCAGGATCGGGGCAACAGCGGCATCTTCCTGCAGGAACTGTATGAGCTGCAGGTGCTCGACAGTTACAACAATCCGACCTATGCCAACGGCCAGGCGGCCTCGCTCTACAAACAGGCCATGCCGCTGGTGAACGCCTCGCGTGCGCCGGGTGAGTGGCAGGCCTACGACATCATCTGGAAGGCACCGCGCTTCTCGCCGGGCGGCGGGCTCACCTCGCCCGCCCGCATCACCGTGCTGCACAACGGCGTGCTGGTGCAGAACGACACTGTCCTGGCGGGAAAGACCGAGTACATCGGCGCGCCTTCGTACTCGCCGCATGCGTGTGCGCCGATCTACCTGCAGGAGCACGATTCCAGGGTCAGCTACCGCAACATCTGGGTGCGCGAGCTGTAGCGCCGACACGAAACGGCTGCCGGCGCCGGCGCGGGCAGCCTAGTGCGCCAGGTAACTGGCGATATCGTCGATCTCCTGGGGCGACAGCTGTGGAAACGGCGGCATCAATCCGCCGCCCTTGCTGATCTTCTCCTTGATCTGCGCCGGCTGCAGCCGCTTGGCGACGTCGGTGAGCGCGGGGAACGTTGGCGGAACACCGGCGCGCTCGGCACCGTGGCAGGCCGTGCAGTGGGTTGCGTAGAGGGTCGCGCCGGCCGCAGGGTCGTCTTTGGACCACGCCTCAGGGGCAAGCAGCGCACTCGATGCCAGTACGGCGATGATCGGGATCAGTCTGAAACGCGTATTCAAGCATTACTCCTTTGCTGGCTGGCGCGGTGCGCTGGCGGGCAGGCGGGCAGTCAGGTGTCTGCGCAGGTAGTCCGCCCCGGCCTGGATGACCTTGGCCGGATCACGCGGCTGGTCGTGCTCGATGATGTACCACCGCACCCCGGCATCGGCCGCGGCCGGCAGGATCGTGTTCCAGTCGAGGACACCCTGGCCGACGGCGGCAAAGCCGCCTTCGTCTTCGGCGTGACCCTTCGGCGCATTGTCCTTGGCGTGTACCGCGAACAGGCGGCCGCGGAATGTCTCCAGCATGGCCGCCGGGTCATGACCCGCACGCGCGACCCAGGCCAGGTCCAGCTCGGTCAGCAGATCGGGTCCGGCGGCCGCGAACAGCAGTTCCAGCCCTGTGCTGCCGTTGAAGTCGACCAGCTCGAAGTCGTGGTTGTGGTAGGCCAGCTGCATGCCCTTGGCCCGTGCCTGCCTCGCGATTCCGCCGAGTTCCCGGCCCAGTGCGGTCCAGCCTGCGGCATCGGTGGGTCGATCCTTTTCGTCCAGGTAGGGCACCACCAGCGTCGTGTTGCCGATCGACCGGTTGAAGGCCACCACGCCGTCCAGGTCCCTGCGCAGCTCGGCCAGTTGCACGTGGGACGAGATCGCCCTGATCGAATGCCTGTCCAGCAGCTGCTTGAGTTCGGCGGCGCTGACGCCCTGCGTGCCCACCGTTTCCACCGCACCCACGCCCGCGTCATGGACGATCTTCAACTGCTGGTCGAGCGAGCCGGCGTTGCGCAGTGTGTACATCTGCACGGCGATGGGCTTCTGCGGGGTGACCATGTCGTGCGCGAAGGCGGGCAGGGCAGCGAGCAGCAGAGCGAGGATTGCAGTTCCGCGAACAGAGGTGTTCATCAAGAGAGTCTCCCGGGATTCAGCCGATGGTGGTCCAGGCACGTGTCCTGGCCGATGCGATGACGCGGTCTACGATCCGCGCCGAGCGCAGTCCGTCTTCGAAGGTGGGCAGGCCCTGCGGCCGCTCGCCTTCGATGGCGCGATAGGTGTCGGCGACGAACGCCTCGAAGCAATGGCCGTACCCCTGCGCGTGCCCGGCTGGCAGGACAGACAGCCGGCGCTGTTCGGCACTGCCGGCCCCCGGCCCACGCACGAAAGTCTCCTCGCGCTGGTCGGGCAGGCCGATCCACAGCCGCTCGGCGTCCTCCTGGTTGAATGCCACGCTGGACCTGGCGCCATCGATCTCGAACCAGAGGCGATTGTGGCGTCCGGCCGAGACCTGGCTGACCGTCAATGACGCCAGCGTACCCGCACCGGTCCTGAACATCGCCGCCGCCACGTCTTCGCTCGCGACCACCTGCATCGCGCCACCGGACACCGGCGCGGTGAAGCTCTGCCCGGTGAGCGTGCCGCGCTCGGCGATCACGGTGGCGAAAGCCGCGCTGACGTCGACGAAACGCTCGCCGCTGACCCATTCCACCAGGTCGCACCAGTGCGAGCCGATGTCGGCGAACACGCGCGACGCGCCGCCCAGCGCCGGGTCCACGCGCCAGTTGTTGCTGGCGGGGTCCAGCAGCCAGTCCTGCAGGTAGCTGCCGTGGATCAGGTGCAGCGGCCCCAGCTCGCCCTGCGCGATGCGTGCGCGTGCCTCGCGGACCACCGGGTGGTAGCGGTAGACGAAGGGCACCGTGGCGACCAGCCCGGTCGAGGTGGCCAATGCCGCCAGGGCCTCGGCGTCTTCCAGCGTCGTCGCCAGCGGCTTCTCGCAGATCACGTGTTTGCCGGCCTCGAGTGCGGCCTGCGCCATCGGGCGGTGCAGGTGATTGGGGGTACAGATGTGCACGACCTGCACCTGGGGATCGGTGACCACCTCTTCGATGTCACGATAGCCGCGCGGAACATTCCACGCCTGCGCCACCTCCTCTGCGCGTTGCGGCGAAGAGGCGGCCACGCCGCGCACCTCGGCACCGGCCAGCAGTGCCGCGCGACGATGCACGGCGCCAATCATCCCCGTGCCCACAATGGCGATTCCAAGCTTGCGCATCGGGTGGGCTCCTCAGTGCGTGGTGGGCGCGGCGGCAAGCGCCGGCCGGTCGCGGAACAGCAGCAGGAAGGCGACCAGCACGACCAGCGCGACACCGGCCGGGAACAGCCAGATCCGTTGCCAGTCAGGGCCCGCGGCGGTGGTGTAGTGCTCCACCACCGCGCCGGACAGGAACGTGCCGATCAGCATGCCCACGCCGTAGGTGGCCAGGGTGATGAAGCCCTGCGCGCTGCTGCGCGCGGCGGGGCCGGCATGCGCATCGGTGTAGATCTGGCCGGTGACGAAGAAGAAGTCGTAGCAGATGCCGTGCAGCACGATGCCGATCACCAGCAGGGAGAAGCCGCCGCCCGCATCGCCAAAGGCGAACATGGCGTAGCGCACCACCCATGCGGCCATGCCGACCGCCAGCATTGTCTTGACCCCCAGCCGCACGAACAGGAACGGCATGGCCAGCATCAGCAGGACTTCGGAGACCTGCCCCAGGGATTGCAGGCCGGCCGCGCCGCGCACGCCCAGGTCGTTGAGGTACGGGTTGGTGAAGTTGTAGTAGAACGACAGCGGGATGCAGATGGCGATGGATGCCAGGAAGAACACCAGGTACGCGCGCGACTTCAGCAGCCGCAGCGAATCCAGGCCCAGGATCTGCCCCAGACCGGCGTCGCGCTGCTGCGCCAGCGGCGGCGTGTGCGGCAGCGTGAACGCATACAGGCCCAGCGCCAGGGACGCCATCGCCGCCATCCGGAACGTCAGCTCCAGCCGATGCGCCTGTTCCCAGCCCAGCCAGCCGATCAGCACGCCCGCCACGATCCAGCCGACGCTGCCGGCCACCCGCACCAGCGGGAAGTGTTTCTCAGGCGAGTGCATGTGCCGCATCGCCACGCTGTTGGCCAGCGCCAGCGTCGGCATGAACAGCAGCATGTACCCCATGACATAGGCGGAGAAGGTGCTGAAGTCCGTCGCCGTGGATGCCAGCCACATCAGCGCCGCGCCGGCGAGGTGCAGCACCGCGAGGATGCGCTGCGCCGCGAAGTAGCGATCCGCGATCAAGCCGACCAGGAAAGGCGCGACGATGGCACCGATCGATTGGCTGAGGAACGCCGTCGCTACCTGGCTCGCGCTGGCCTGCAACGGCCCCTGCACCAGGTACGTTCCCAGGGTGACGAACCATGCCCCCCAGATGAAGAACTGCAGAAACATCATCGCGCCCAAGCGCGACATGGTGTGCGTCATGGCTTGCCCTCCCAGGCAGTGATGGCTCAGATCCCCAGCATGCGGCGCAGGGATCCAGGATCGGTGCCGCTGTCGGCAAAGTCGTCGAAGGCGCGCCCGGTCACTTGGATGATGTGGTCGCGGATGAAGGCGGCGCCCTCCCGTGCGCCGTCTTCCGGGTGCTTCAGGCAGCACTCCCACTCCAGCACCGCCCAGCCGGGGAAGTCGTACTGCGCGAACTTCGAGAAGATCGCCTTGAAGTCGATCTGCCCATCGCCGAGCGAACGGAACCGCCCCGGACGATCGATCCAGTCCTGGTAGCCGCCATAGACGCCACTGCGCGCACTGGTGCGGTACTCCGCGTCCTTGACGTGGAAGATGCCGATACGGTCGTGATAGCGGTCGATGAAGCCCAGGTAGTCCATCTGCTGCAGCAGCAGGTGGCTGGGGTCGTACAGGATCTTGGCGCGGGGGTGGTGGTCCACCAGGTCGAGGAAGCGCTCGAAGGTCGCGCCGTCATGCAGGTCCTCACCCGGGTGGATCTCGAAGCACAGGTCCACGCCGCAGGCGTCGAAGGCATCCAGGATCGGGCGCCAGCGGCGGCCGAGTTCGGCGAAGGCTTCTTCCACCAGTCCCGGCGGACGTTGCGGCCACGGATAGAAATAGGGCCAGGCCAGCGCGCCGGAGAACGTGGCATGCGCTGTCAGTCCCAGGCGCTGGCTGGCCTTGGCGGCCAGCAGCAGCTGCTCCACCGCCCAGGCCTGGCGGGCGGCCGGATCGCCGCGCTTGTCGGGCGGCGCGAATCCATCGAACAGGCTGTCGTAGGCGGGGTGGACGGCGACCAGCTGCCCTTGCAGATGAGTGGACAGCTCGGTGATCTGCAGCCCCTGTCCGGTCAGCATGCCGGCGACGTCGTCGCAGTAGGCCTGGCTCCGGGCCGCCTCGGCCAGGTCGAACAGGTGGGGCGCGCTGGTGGGCACTTGTACGCCAGAATAGCCCAGCCCCGCGGCCCACTTGGCCAGCGTGTCCAGCCGATCGAATGGAGGTGTGTCGCCGATGAACTGCGCCAGGAACAGCGCTGGACCCTTGAGCGTCTTCAACGTGATTCACTCTCGATGCAATCGATTGCATTATCCTAGCAGGGGCTTTCGCAGGACGCGTTGTGCAGTGCACAGCGGACAGAAACACTGACGCCATGGCAACCATCTACGACATCGCAAAGCACGTCGGCGTCTCCGCCGGCACCGTGTCGCGGGCGCTGTCCCGGCCGGAGAAAGTCCTGCCGGCCACGCGTACCCGCATCGAGCAGGCCGCCGCCGCGCTGGGCTATGTGCCCAACACGGTTGCCCGCACGCTCAAGACCCAGCGCAGCGGCAAGATCCTGGTCACCGTCCCGGACATCGCCAATCCGTTCTTCGCCCAGATCCTGCAGGGTGCGGAGGACGCCGCGCAGGCCGTTGGCTACGCCGTCCTGCTGGGCGATACCCAGCATCAACCCGACCGCGAGGAGCGCTACGCGCAGATGCTCCGGCGCAACGAGGCCGACGGTCTGATCGTGCTGGGGCATCGCCTTCCGCCGACGGCGCGCGCGATCGTCCAGCAGCTGGGCGCCGCTGCGCCGGTGGTCAATGGATGCGAGTTCGATCCTGCGGTCGGGATTCCCAGTGTCCATATCGACAACGCGGCCGCCGCGCGCGCCGTGATGGAACACCTGTATGGACTGGGGCACGAACGGATCGCCGTGGTGGGCGGGCCGCCCGACAACCCCCTCCACCAGCAACGGCTCGAAGGGGTTCGCGCTGCCGCCAGGGCGCGTGGCCGCCTGCGCCAGCTGGGCGTGGTGCCGGGCGACTTCTCCGTCGAATCCGGCCACGCGGCCGGGATGGCGCTGTTGGCGCGCGCGCCGGTGCCGACCGCAGTGTTCTGCTTCAGCGACCAGATGGCGCTGGGCGTCCTGGCGGCCTGCCGTGATCTGGGCATCCGGGTGCCGGGTGATCTGTCCGTCGTCGGCTTCGACGACCTGGCGTCGTCCTGCTATCTCACGCCGCCGTTGACGACCATCCGGCAACCGATGCGCGAGATCGGTGCCCGCGCGGTCAACCTGCTGCTCGCCATCATCGAACGTGTCGATGTGCCGCTTCAGCAGACCCTGGATTTCAGCTTGATGCTGCGGGGCTCGACGGCTGCGCCCGCATCACATCCACTACCATGGGCCACCCGTCAGGATGCGCCCGCATGTCCATAGTGATCCCCGCGTTGCCCAAGCCGCCCACCGCCCGCATCGCGGCCTGGGTGCTGATGCTGCTGGGCATGTGGCTGACCTTGAAACTCGGGCTGGTGGTGACCCTGCTGTCTGGCCTGCTGGTGTTCCACCTGACCCACCTGCTGGCCTCCACCGTCGAAGGCAAGCTGCCGCCAGGGCGCGCACGCGCGTACTCGGTGATCGTGTTGTCAGCGCTGATCATCGGCGTACTGACCCTCGCTGCGATCGGCATAGCCTCGTTTTTCCGCAATGAAACCGGTGGGCCGGATGCGCTGCTGATGCGGCTGATGGACATCCTCAATACCTCGCGCCACCAGGTGCCGGACCTGCTGCAGCCGTACATCCCCGAAGACCTGCAGGCGCTGCGCACGGCGATGAACGACTGGGCCGCCACGCACCGCCAGCAGCTGGGCATCGCCGGTACCTCGGCGGTGCAGATCAGCGTGCGGATCCTGATCGGCATGGTGCTGGGCGCGATGATCGCGCTCTACGACGAGCTGCCTCTGCCGAAAATGGGGCCGCTGGCGCGCGAGCTGATCGGCCGCACCAGCCGCCTGGCCACGGCCTTCCGCCAGGTGGTGTTCGCGCAGGTGAAGATCTCCCTGCTCAATACGCTGTTCACCGCCATCTTCCTGCTCGGGGTACTGCCGCTGTTCGGCGTACACCTGCCGCTGTCCAAGACACTGGTGCTGATCACCTTCCTGGCCGGCCTGCTGCCGGTGGTGGGCAACATCATCTCCAACACCATCATCACCATCGTGGCGCTGTCGGTGTCCTTCTACGTCGCCGTGGTCGCACTGCTGTACCTGGTAGTCATCCACAAGCTGGAGTACTTCCTCAACGCGCGCATCGTCGGAGGAGAGATCCAGGCGAGGGCGTGGGAGCTGCTGCTGGCGATGCTGCTGATGGAGGCCGCCTTCGGTCTGCCGGGCCTGGTCGCGGCGCCGGTGTTCTACGCCTACATCAAGCGTGAACTGCTGGACCAGCGCTGGATCTGAGCTGAGCAACGTCCCATGCCGTCGTACGACATCATCACGCTTACCACCGCCCGGTTGACCCTGCGTCCGCAGGTCATGGACGATTTCCCGGCCTATGCGGCCTTCCTGGCCTCACCCCGCGCGGTCGGCGTGGGTGGGCCGATGGACGAACGTTCGGCCTGGGGCCTGTTCTGCCATGACCTGGCGCAGTGGCCGCTGCTGGGGCATGGCGCGTTGATGATCGATCTCAACGCGACCGGTGCATGCATCGGGCAGGTGGGGATCAATCATGGGCCGCTATTCCCGGAGAGGGAACTGGGCTGGTTGCTCTACGCCGGCCATGAAGGCCAGGGATACGCCACTGAGGCCGCTGCAGCGCTGCGTGATTGGGGGTTCTCCGCGTTGGCGTTGTCCACCCTGGTCAGCTACATGACACCGACCAACGCCGCATCGGCCCAGGTCGCGCGACGTCTTGGCGGCGTGTTGGATGCGACGGCGCCCCGGATGGACACCACGGATCGGGTCTACCGCTACCGGCCCCACGCACAACGCTGATCAGCCGCGTGCGGCGCATCGAGGAAGGCGTGCCGCTGGACGAAGCACAGTTCCATGCCTGGGTACAGCAGGCCAGCCGGCTGCCCGGCGAACGGATGTGAGGGGAAGGCTGCCCTAGAGTTTCAGGTTCAATGACACGTAGGCCGCGCGCCCCGGTGCTGGCGAGAACATCGGCTGGTCATCGCCGCCCCAGAAGAAGGTGTCGTACCACGCATAGGCATAGTCGCGGCCGGTCAGGTTCTTGACCTGCACATCGACACTCAGCCGCTCGGACAGCTGGTACGACGCGCTGGCATCGAGCACCGCGAAGGCGCCGAATTTTCCCCGCGTGTTGCGCTCTTCAATGTAGTAGTCGCCCTGCATCCGGCCCTGCAGCCCGAAGCTCCAGCGTTCGTTGCTGCGGTAGTCGAGCCCGAGGTTGCTGATGTAGCGCGGCGTGGCGATGACCTCGTTGCCGGCGAGGGCGGTGCCGTCGGTGGTGAACGCGCGGACCACCTTGGCCTGCTGGATCGCGTGCGAGGCCCACAGCGTCCAGTGATCGCCCAGCCGCGAGCTGAACTGCAGATCGACGCCTTCGCGACGGGTCTGGCCGAGGCCGACCGAGGTGCCGGTGGCCGGCATGTTGGCGACTTCGTCGGTCGCATCCTGGCGCCACACCGCGATGCGCGCGTCGGTGCCGACGGCCGGAGTGAACTTGATACCCACCTCCTTGCCGGTATTGATCGAGGGCCGGAACGTGTCTTGGCCGGCAGTGAGGTAGGCCGGTGCGGTGGAACCGGTCAGCACCTGGAACGTCCTGCCCCAGTTGGCATAGACGTTGAGCGCGGGGGTGATCGCATAGACCACGCTCAGCTTGGGCTGTTCGATGGTGCCGTAGCGCTGCAGCGGGGCGGTGATGCCACCGGGCAGGCGGGTCCTGCCGGAAAAGCGGTCGACGCGGTAGGCCGGCACGATCTTCAACGCAGGCGTGGGCTGGTACACGGCCTGTACGTACGCACCGAAGTTGTCCAGCGTGTAGCGGTCATCGTTCTGGATCCGCGCCGGGGTCGAGAAATCGGTGGGAACGGAATGGGCATAGCGCAGGCGACGGTAGCTGTTGTCCTGGTGCTCGGCATTCAGACCGCCCTCGACCGTCAGCGCAGGCGTGGCTGCCCAGGTCAGCGTGCTGAGCAGGCCGGTCTGTGTCTCATCCCACTGGCGGCGCTGGCGCGGTGCGTTGCCGGGCACGAAACTGGTGAAGGTCACCTGCCGGTCGTCCTCGTAGCGGTTGTAGTACAGCTTGTTGCTGACGTGCACCGTATCGCTGAGTTGCAGATCCAGATGGGTGCTGAGATGGCGCATGTCGCGGTCATCGACGTCGTTGGCATTCTTGAGTGCGGATCCTCGGCGGTCCGTGGCCAACTCATCGGCAGTCATGAAACCGGGTTCGTCCGCCTCGTGGTGGTACACGCGCGCGATCAGGCCGAGGTTGAACAGGTCACCGTCGCCGCTGTAGAACCACTTGCCGCCCAGCGAGTACTTCTTCGAACGGTCGTGGTCGCGGTAGCCGTCGGAGGCCTGCGAGGCCAGGAAGTAGTTCTGCGCGACACCGTTGGCTTCGCGTCCGATCGCGACCTGCGCTTCGCGGGTGTTGTAGCTGCCATACGTGAGCCGCGCATCGGTGTAGGTACCGCCCTGGCGGGTGCCGAGATTGATGTTGCCGCCGATGTTGTGCAGGCCGTAGCGCGGGTCGTTGGTGCCGCGCACGACCTCGATGTAGTCGATGTCCAGCGGAAACACCATGTCGATGAAGCGCTGGTTGCCGCTGTTGACGTTGCTGGGAATGCCGTCGATCAGGATCTTGATGCCGTTGAGGTAGCCCTCGCCATTGAACGCGCGGAAGGTGGCCTTGCCGGACTCCGCGCCCTGGCGGGTTTCGGTCAATTGCATGCCCGGCATCTGACCGACCAGCTCCCAGCTGTTGGAGACGTTCTTCTCATGCACCTGGTCGCCGCCCATCACATCCACCGAGGTCAGCACGCGGTTCGCGGCGAGGGGACGGCGGGAGCCTTCCCGCACGTGCACGCTGCCCAGCGTGATTGCCGCATCGCTGGACTGCGCGCGCGCTTCGCCGGCGCAGAGGGTCGCCAGCACGGCGGACACCATTGCCTTGGTTCTCATCTAGTTGTGCCTTTCAGTAGCCGTGAGGACAGGGGTAGGGCAAGCGGACAGAGTTCGCTCGCTGAGGGGACGGGGTGCCAACAAAGAAATGATATAACATTGCATTAATGTTTGCTTCCCCTGAGTTCTGCCAGGCGCCGCATGCTTGATGGGCCCTTCGATCAGGTCTATAAGGCGCACGAAGGGCGCTGCCGACCGGGCCGCCCATGGCGATCGGTGGTGACCTCATGACCCAGCCCAAAGCCCGTACGACCCCGCGCGCTGCCGTAGCCAGCGAGCCGTCCGCCTCGCAGCAGATCGATGCGCGCATCCAGTCGCTGGATGATTGGCGGGGCGAGACCCTGGCGCGCATCCGCAGCCTGATCCACCAGGTCGATCCGGCGGTGGTGGAAACCTGGAAGTGGCGAGGCGTGCCCGTGTGGGAGCATGACGGCATCCTGTGCACCGGCGAGACCTACAAGGCGGCCGTGAAGCTGACCTTCGCCAAGGGCGCGGCGCTGCCCGATCCGAAGGGGCTGTTCAATGCGAGCCTGGAGGGCAACACCCGCCGCGCCATCGATCTGCACGAGGGCGAAACGATCAGCGCCACCGCGTTCAAGGCATTGATCCGCGCCGCGATCGCGCGCAACCGGGCAGCGAAGCTCCCCGCCGCTGCAGCGCGTGCGAAGGCGAGCCAGCGCTTTGCCTGAATCATCACGACCTCCTGCACTGGAACACGCCGCGCGATTCGGCAACGATGAAGGGCTGGGCGAGGCGGCAGCGATGCGGCCGGCCCATTCCCCCCCCAACGTTTCCAGGATGTGCCTGTGCTGAGTGTGATCGGCTGTTTGCTTGCGTTGTATCTGGTATGGCGGCTGATCTGGCCGTTGCGGTTGCCGCGTCCGGTCCGGCTCGTGCTGGGGCTGCTGGTGGTGGCGCTGGCGCTGCACCACCGGATCGTGGCGCAGTTCGCCGGGACCATGGCCTCGCCCGAGATTCCCAAAGCGTTGATCGCGGTGCTCGCGACCGGGTTCACCACGCTGCTGATCAGTGCGGTGTTCGTGCTTGTGCTGGATGCGCTGCTGCTGATCGCGCGACTGGTGCGGGCGCGGCGCGTGCTGCCGATCCTGCGTGCGCCGTGGCTGCGCCCTGCGGCGGGCACACTGGCGTTGCTGCTCTCCGCCTACGGTATCTGGCAGGGCATGGCGGTCCCCAAGCCGCGCCAGATCGAGGTGGCCATCGACGGGCTGCCGGCCGCGTTCGATGGCTATCGCGTGCTTCAGCTCACCGACATCCACGCCAGCCGCCTGCTCACCGGTGGCTGGGTCGAGAAGGTGGTGGCCGAGAGCAACGCCCTGCATCCTGACCTGGTGGTGATCACCGGTGATCTGATCGACGGCACTGTCAGCGCCCGCGCCAACGACTTCGCGCCTCTGGCCAGACTGCAGGCACCCGATGGTGTCATCGCGATCACCGGCAATCACGAGTACTACGCTCAGTACGCCGAGTGGATGCAGGCGTTCCGGGGGCAGGGCATGCAGGTGCTGGAGAACAGCCACACCGAGGTTCGCCGCGAAGGCGCCGTGCTGACCATCGCCGGCGTCACCGATCCGGTGGCCGCGCGTTACGGCCTGCCCATGCCGGACCTCGCCACCGCGCTGGCCGGGGCAGACCCGCAGGCGCCGGTGATCCTGCTCGACCATCGCCCGGTGGAGGCACGCGCCAATGCCGCGAAGGGTGTGGCGCTGCAGCTTTCCGGCCACACCCATGGCGGCCACATCGTCGGCATGGACCAGCTGGTCAAGCGCGCCAACGGCGGCTTTGTATCCGGCCGCTACGAGGTGGATGGCATGACGTTGTATGTCAGCAACGGTGCCGGGCTGTGGCCGGGCTTCGCGGCACGTATCGGCGTGCCGTCGGAGATCACCCTGATCACGCTGCGCCAAGGCGCGGCCAGCCGCACCGCGGCTGAACGCGCCGGCTTGGCAAGCCCGCAGGGAATTGCGACGCTTGCGCGCTGATAGGGCGGAAGAAGGCGGATGAAAGCAATGCGCAACGTGCTGGGAACGATGATGGTGCTGGCCACCGCCGGTGGCTGTGCGCTGCACGGCGATGCGCTGCGCAGCACGCCTGCGGCGGCGGTGCCGGCGGCAGGCGTGGTCCTGCCCGACACCGAGAGCTGGAGCGTGCATGATCCGGCCGGGCGCGACTATCCGATCTGGGTGGCGCTGCCGGCCAGCTACGCGCAGCACCCGGAGCGGCGCTACCCGGTGCTGTTCGTCACCGACGCGCTGTACAGCTTTCCGCTGGTGCGCAGCGTGCGCAACCTGGTGGGGCAGGGCGGCGCCAACCTGGAAGATTTCATCCTGGTCGGGCTGCCGCCGCAGCAGGGGCTGACCTCCAAGCAGAGCCGCTCGCGCGACTACACGCCCACCCAGCCGCAACGCAGTGCCGACGATGACTACAGCGACGACGTGGTCTACGGCGGTGCCGCGCACTACCGCGATTTCCTGGCCACGCACGTGTTGCCCGCGGTGGACGCGCGCTACCGTACCGATCCGGCGCGGCGCAGTTTCGCCGGGCATTCCTACGGGGGGCTGTTCGGCACCTATGTGCTGCTCACACGCCCGCAGATGTTCCAGACCTACATCCTGTCCAGCCCCTCGCTGTGGTTCGACGGGCACTATATCGACCGCCTTGAACAGGACTACGCGCAGCAGCACCGCGCACTGCCGGCACGGGTACTGCTGGCGATCGGCAGTGAAGAGACGCCCACGCCCGATGCCGTAGACGGCCCGCGCAACGACATGGTGCGCGATACGCAGGCATTCGCCGATCGCCTGCGCCAGCGCGGCTACCAGGGGCTGCAGGTGGACAATCGCGTGGTGCCGGCCGAAGACCACCTCACCGTGTACCCCAGCACGCTCACCCGCGCGCTGCTGCAGGTTTACCCGGGCACCGGACCGTACAACGGGGGCTGAGCATGCAGACGGTGCGCACCGTGCCGTTGTTTGACGCCCGCTTCGGCGAGCGCGCAGCGGGCGACCTGGCGACGCAGGTCGCGCGGCTCGCGGATCACCAGCGCTGCGCCCACCCGATCAGGCCAGGGCAGTGTCCTGCAGCGCTATCGCGGTGGCCAGTTCCGGTGCCAGCGCGTGTGCCACGGCCATGCGCAGCATCGCCGGGCTGAGGTGGCGGCGGTGCACCCGGTTGATCGCCACCATGTAGAGGCGGCCGAACGCGTTGAGCGTGCGCACCCGGGTGCCCAGCCCAATCACCGCCGCACCATCGTCCAGCACCTGCACGCGCACGCACGAGCGGAACTGCAGGTGGCGGTCGTCGGCGCCGAGCAGGACTTCGGCGCTGCGGCCGTCGTCGTCGGTGGCCTGGGCACGCACCGGGAAGCGACCGGCGAACCGCTCGCCGGGCCCGTCAGACAGCAGCGAGGACACCGGGCAGCCCAGCGGCGAGGTGCGCAGCCGCAAGGGGGTCACCAGCACGTTGCGCAGGGCCATCAGCCGGCCCACGCCCGGCGGTGGGTTGCGGACGAATCCCTCCAGCACCGCTTCCAGCAGCGCACGCGCCGAGTGCCCGCCGATGCTGTGGGCGGGCAGGGTGACATAGGTGTAATCCTGATGGTCGAAGCCCTGCGGCAACGCCTGCTGCAGCAGGGAATCGGCGGGCGCTGCGGGTTGCATGCCCAGCGTGCCGCATGCCGCGCGCTGCCCGATGTAGCCATGGGCAGGGCGCAACCGCACCAAGCCGCTGCGCACCCGGCCGACCAGGTCGCGGCTGCCGGCGCACCAGCGGGCCAGCACCGAAGCGGCCGGCGCGCGCAGCGACAGCGTCAGCCGCGGAAGCTGGTCCAGGTCGGTCTGGTCAAGCAGCTGCTGCAACGCCGGCGGCAGGGTCTCGGTCAATGAGGGGATGTCAGCGGCGCCTGCATCGATGCGTGCACGTTGCGCATCGCTCAATGCGCCACTGCGCTCATCGGCATGGCAGGACAGCGCGAACAGCGCCGCGTGCCGGGGATGGCGGGACACGAACTGGTGCCAGGTACCGCTGCCGAAGCGCACGGTGAACAGGCAGTCCGGCGGCACGTCGATGCAGCGCAGGGCGCGCACGAAGGCGGCCGGGTCCTGCTGCAGTTGTGCGTCGGACGCGGTGGAAAAACGCAGCTGTGCGCCGCCGCTGCCGGCAATGGCGGTGAACATGCGCGGGCCGGCATGGCGATGGAACGGATGGCCGGTGCGGCCTACCGAGAACGAATACAGCGACGACGCATCGCCGTGCGCCAAGTGCATGCCCCCCAGCCGCGCGGAGGGTTCGTCCAGTGCATCAACGAAGCGCGGATGCTGCGACTGGCGCAGGCCCGCGTCGCGCAGCAGCGCATCGCCGGCGCCGATCCCGAGCTGGGCGATCAACGCCACCTCGACCGGGCTGCCGTCGCCGCAGGAGGGCAGGCTGATGCTGGGAAACGAACGACTCACGTGTGCGATGTCCTGCATGCCGATCTCCTTGTCGTTGGGTCGCTCAGCTCACGCGGTGGGTTTGCGGCGGGCACGGGCACGGCTTTCACGCTGCAGCGGGCCGCCCACCGGACAGACCTCGGCGGCCCACGCGAACAGGGTATTGGCCAGCGTGTCGGGCACCTGCCGGAAGTACACGAACTGGCCACGCTTCTCGCGCTTGATGAGCCCGGCGTCTTCCAGGATGCGCAGGTGGCTGGACAGCGCCGGCTTGCTGAAATCGAAGCGCTCGCCCAGCTCGCCCGCGCTCAACTCGCCGCCATTGAGGTAGGCCAGGATCTGACGGCGTGCGGTGGAGGCGAGGGCTTCGAAGATGCGGTCCACGGGCGGTAATTAACTAATTCGTTAACTGATGGTGTTCCGTCGGCGGGCGGCTGTCAAGCGCCTGCGCGGTCGGGACGACGCTCCGGCACGGCGTGAAGGCCAGGACAGCGGCCCTCCACGGCACGGTCACTGCCATCGGCCGACGCTGGCAGCCTGTCCCCAACCCGGATCCGCCATGACCACGCTGACCCTGCCCGAACTGGCCAAGAAGATGGCCAACATCGACTTCACCATGCTGCAGACCCATGCCGACAGCGGCGAGATCGCGGCGCGGCCTATGAGCAACAACGGTGATGTGGACTACGACGGCGACAGCTGGTTCTTCACCACCGAAGACACCGACATGGTCCGCGAGATCACGCACGACCCGAAGGTGGCGCTGAGCTTCACCGGCAGCAAGTCGCTGCTGGGCAAGCCGCCGCTGTTCGTGGCGGTGCAGGGCAGGGCGACCCTGATCCGCGACAAGGCGGTGATGCAGCAGCATTGGGTGAAAGATCTGGAGCGCTGGTTCGCGCAGGGGGTGGATAGCCCTGGGCTGGTCCTGATCCAGGTGGCTGCGGCGCGCATCCATTACTGGGATGGGGAAGACCAGGGCGAAATCCTGCGCTGAAGGAGGCACGCATGGCCGCGTCGCGTATGCCGAAGATCGGGTGTGCCGGCTGGTCGATCCCCAGCCGGTACGCCACGCACTTCGGGCCCGGCGACAGCCTGTTGGCGCGCTATGCCACGCGCTTTGACGTGGTGGAGATCAACTCCTCGTTCTACCGGCCGCACCAACGCGCGACCTACGCGCGCTGGGCGGCCACCGTACCGACCAACTTTCGCTTCTCGGTAAAGCTGCCGCGGACCATCTCGCACGATTCCGGACTGGTCGGCGTGGGTCCACTGTTGGACCGCTTCCTGGACGAGGTGGGTGGACTGGGGCGTACGTTGGGCGCCCTGCTGCTGCAGTTGCCGCCATCGCTGGCACTGGATACGCGCCGCGCCGGGAGCTTTTTCCGCGCGCTGCGTCGACGCACCCCGGTGCCTGTGGTCTGCGAGCCCCGCCATGCCAGTTGGTTCAGCACGCAGGCTGATGCGCTGCTGCAGCGCCACGCGATTTCCCGGGCCGCGGTGGATCCGGCGCGCGTTGCCGCCGCCGCGCTGCCGGGCGGCGCGCAGGGCTGGCACTACTGGCGCTGGCACGGTTCGCCGCGCATGTACTACAGCGACTACCCGGATGCAGCATTGGCCTCTCTGGCGACACAGGTCATGCAGCAGCCCGGGCAGGCGCAGGCACCGTGGGTGATCTTCGACAACACCGCCCATGGCTTTGCGATCGCCAATGCCCTGCGCCTGAAGGAGATCACCACGCATGCCTGAAGGTCCTTCCATCGTCATCCTGCGGGAAGCGGCCGCCAAGTTCCGCGGCAAGACTGTGCGGCTGGCCACCGGCAACAGCTCGCTCGACCTCACCCGCATGGAAGGCCGCCGCGTGGTCGCGCTGCGCAGCTGGGGCAAGCACTTCCTGATCGAATTCCGCGGCTTCAGCCTGCGCGTGCACATGCTGATGTTCGGCAGCTACCGCATCGATGAGCGCAAGCCCTCGCCACCGCGGGTGTCGCTGCAGTTCGACAATGGCGAGCTCAACATCTATGCCTCGTCGGTGAAGTACATCGAAGGCGCGCTGGCGGACACCTACGATTGGCGCGGCGATGTGATGGATCCGGCGTGGGATCCGACACTGGCGCGACGTAAACTCAAGCAGCAGCCGGAGACGTTGATCTGCGACGCGCTGCTGGACCAGGACATCTTTGCCGGCGTGGGCAACATCATCAAGAACGAGGTGCTGTTCCGTACGCGTGTGCATCCCGAATCCACGGTCGGCGCGCTGCCACCGCGCAAGCTGGGCGAGGTCATCAAACAGGCGCGGCAGTACAGTTTCGACTTCCTGGACTGGAAACGGCAGTTCGTGCTGCGCCAGCACTGGCTGGTCCACACCAAGCGCACCTGTCCCCACTGCGGTGGCCCGCTCAGCAAGACCTACCCGGGCACGACCCGGCGGCGGACCTTCTTCTGCCCCGTCTGCCAGGTGCGCTATGGCACCGCGCCCGCCGTACGCAAGGCTCCGCCGATGCCACGCAAGGCCCCACCGACGCCACGCAAGGCGGCGCCGAGGCGTTCAGCCAGGTCTGTGCGCATGGCGTAGGATGGGGTCACACGTGCTTGCGCGCGTCCTGCGCGATCGACACCTGATCGCCCCCGCTCCTTTCTCCGAGCCCTTCATGCCGATCCCGGAATGAAGGCTCCCGTGTCCCACGGAGCGCACATGCCGGGCTATACCACCCGCATCCTCACCATTCCGGTCGGCGGCCACGACTTCCGCATCCGCGCGCTCAGCGACCTGCAGCAGTTCTCCGATCCCACCGGGCGCGCCGAGCGCGCCGGTATCCATTCTTCGCTGTGGAGCCTGTTCGGCCAGATCTGGCCGGCCGGCCGCGCGCTGGCCGACACCATGAGCCACTTCGATGTGGCCGGTAAACGCATCCTGGAACTGGGCTGCGGGCTGGGCCTGTCCAGCCTGGTGCTCGCGCATCGGGGTGCCGACGTCGTTGCGACCGATCACCATCCCCTGGCCGAATCGTTCCTCGCCTACAACGCCGGGCTCAACGACCTGCCGGCCGTCAGTTATCGCGACCTTCCCTGGGAAGTCCCCGATGGCTCACTCGGCCGCTTCGACCTGATCATCGGCAGTGACATCCTCTACGAGCGGGGGCATGCCCATCAGGTCGCGGCAATGATGCTGCGGCATGCCAAACCCGTGGCCGAGCTGCTGATCACCGACCCCGGCCGCGGCAACGTCGGGTCGTTCTCGCGTGGCATGGCCCTGCAGGGCTTCGACGTGACCGAAGAACTTGGGCTGTTCGAGGACGAGGGCAATGCGCCGGGCAATGGCCGGTTGCTGAGCTATCGGCGAGGTGCGGTCCGACCCGTGGCCGCGGCCTGAGCGCGGGCGGGGCGCGTTGCGACAACGCCGCGCTCCCGTGACGCGGCGTGCAGATCGGCTGTCGTAGGCTGTCGCCGTCCAGATGCGGCCGAGGCGGCCGGGAGTAGCCCGATGCGATTTCTTCCGCTGTCGATCCGCGACGGCCTGCGCGCCCACAGGAAGCACGCTTGAGCCCGGCGCCCACCGCGCCCGGTACGCGCCCACGTACGCGCTCGATGATCATTGCCGGCCTGTCGACGGTGGTGGAGTGGTACGACTTCACGCTCTACCTGTACCTGGCCACGGTGCTGTCCCGCGTGTTTTTCGGCGGAGGCGAGAATGCACTGCTGGCCACGCTCGCCGGCTTCGCGGTGTCGTACCTGATGCGTCCGTTGGGGGCGCTGGTGTTCGGCCACCTCGGCGACCGCTTTGGTCGACGCTACATGCTGCTGGCCTCGATGCTGCTGATGACCGTGGCGATGCTCGCCACTGCCCTGCTGCCCACCTTCGAGAGCATCGGTGCCGCTGCCGGTGTGCTGTTGCTGCTGCTGCGCTGTCTGATGGCGTTCTCGGTGGGCGGCGAGTACACGGGCGTGGTCGCATATCTGCTGGAAACCGCGCCGGTGCGCCGTCGCGGGCTGGTGACCTCGCTGGCCTCGGCCGCGAGCGAAGTAGGGGCATTGCTCGCGGTCGCGCTGTCGGCGCTGACCGTCGCGCTGCTCAGCACGGCGCAGCTGGATGGCTGGGGCTGGCGCATTCCGTTCTTCGTCGGTGCGGCACTGGCCGGTGCGATCCTGCTGGCACGCTCGACCATGCATGAGTCGCCCGAGTTCGAGCGCCAGCAGGCCGAAGGTACCGTGCCGGTGTCACCGATCCGCGATACCTGGCGCCACCACAAGGCCGCCATTGCACGCACGTTCGCGATCTCCGCGTTGGGCTCGATCACCTATTACGTCGGCATCACCTATGTGCCCGCGTTCCTGGGCTCGGCCGGCAAGGTCGGTGAATCGGAGGCGTTGTGGTTGTCCACGGTCGCAGCGGTGGCGGTGATCGTCGTGACCCCGCTGGCGGGCGCGTTGTCGGACCGGGTCGGGCGCCGTCCGGTGTTGATTGTGTTGGCCGCGCTGTCGGCCCTGCTGCCGCTGACGATGTTCTCGCTGATGGCCGGCGGCAGTACCGTGGCGATCGGCTTGGCGGCGGTGGTGCTGGCCTGCCTCGCGGGCGGCGTGAGCGCGGTGGCGGCCCCCGCCACGGCCGAGCAGTTCCCCGGGGAAGGGCGACTCAGTGGCCTGGCGCTGGGCGTCACCATGGCGACCGCGTTCTTCGGTGGGGCAACGCCGTTGCTGGCCGAGTTGCTGGTGCGGCACACCGGGTGGTCGTCCGCGCCCGGCGCGATGATCGCGGTGGTCGCGGTGCTGGTGCTGCCGGTGATGTGGACGCTGCGCGAGACGCGGCCCCGGTAGTGCCGGCCGCGGCCCCGGCGCCACGCAGGGTGCCGAGAAGGTAGTGCCGGCCGCTGGCCGGCTCTGCACGATGTCGGGTTCTTGAGGAGCCGGCCAGCGGCCGGCACTACCTGTGTGCGGTGGGCGGAAAAAAACGGGCCGCCCGAAGGCGACCCGTGCGTTCAACACAGCGATGTCGCCAGGCCTCAGTACTTCCAGCGCAGGCTCAACGCGACGAAGCGCGGTTCGCCGTAGTTGTTGTAATCCAGGTTCGCCCAGTAGGTCTTGTCCAGCGCGTTGCGCACGCTGAGGGTGGCCGTCCAGCTGTCGCTGATGCGGTAGTTGGCATTGAACTGCACCAGCGCGTAGGCCGGCTGGTTCACCGTCACCGTGCCGCCGAGCGGATAGGGGATGTTGTAGCCCTGCACCTTGCTCTGCCACTGCACGCCCGCGCCCACGCTCAGGCGCTCCAGCGCGCCGCGCAGCCGCACCTGGGTGTTGAACTGCAGCAGATCTTCGGCCGGGTTGGCGTACAGCAGATCGGTGGCCGCGCGGGTCACCTTGACGTGGGTGAAGCCGGCATTGACCGTCCAGCCCGGCAGGATCTCGCCGTTGACGTCCACTTCCCAGCCGCGTGCCTTGGTGCCGTTGATGCCGATGTAGGCCGAGCTGCCATCGCTGAGCGAGCGCTCCGGCACGCTCGTATCGAGTACCGCGTAGTTGTCCTGCTTGGCCTCGAATACCGCCGCGTTGGCGGTCAGGCGACCGTCGAACCACTGCGACTTGATGCCTGCTTCCAGATTCGAACCTTCCACCGGCGCCAGCAGGTTTTCGTTGCGGTCCTTGAAGTTCTGCGGGTTGAAGATCTCGGTGTAGCTGGCATACGCGGCCACCTGCGGGGTGATGTCGTACACCAGGCCTACATAGGGCGTGACTTCATCGGTCACTTTGTAGGCGCCGCTCGTGCCGGTGTACGCACCGGCCGCGTTGTAGGAACGGGTCAGCGTCTCCCAGCGGCTCAGGCGCGCACCGGCGATCAGCGCCAGCGGATCGGCCAGGCGCAGGCGGGTAGCCACGTAGACGCCGCTCTGCGTGGTCTTGGCGACGCGGCGTGCGCCGGTACGCGAGTAGGTCACTTCGGAGATGTCGCCATCCCACGCGCGGATGTCCGGGATGTAGTAGCAGCGCTCGGTTCCGCACCGTGCCCAGTCGGTGGGGTAGCGCAGCGCGATGGTGTTCGTGGTGCCCTCGATATCCGCCCACTGGCCGCCCACGGTCAGGTCGTGTTCGCGGCCGAACAGGGTGAAGGTGCCACTCAGATAGGCATCGACGTTGCGACGGGTGTCTTCCGAATCGCCGGCGGCGGTGCGCAGGAAAATGCCCGCGCCGGTGGCCGGATCGGGGTAGCCGCTGCCGTACACGCGCACGTTCTGCACGTTGCCCTGGGTGTAGGCGGTGTTGATCTTCAGCAGCCAGTCCTCGCCGAAGCGCTGTTCCAGGTTCGCGAACGCGGTGCTGGTCTCGCGCTGCCAGTAGCTCCACTTCGGGGCGACGTTGGTCGAGCGCGGCAGGTGCGCGAAGTTGCCCTGGCTGTCGAAGAAGGGCACGGTGCCCCAGGTCGAACCGACCGGATTGTTGTCCTGGGTCTGGTAGCCCACGGTCAGCGTGGTGCTGTCGGTCAGGTCACCTTCCAGCACGGCCATGCCGGCCATCTTGTTCTCGTGGTAACGGTCGTAATACAGATCACGGTCGGTGTAGGCGGCGACGACGCGGCTGCGGAACCGGCCATCGGCGGTCAGCGGCGCGGTGACGTCGGCTTCCATGCGCTGGTAGTCCCAGCTGCCGGCGCTCACTGCAAAGGAGGCATCGAATTCCTTGCCCGGTCGCTTGCGCAGCAGGTTGACCGTGGCCGACGGCACGCCGGCCCCGCTCAGCAGGCCGTTGGCGCCGCGGATCACTTCAACGCGATCGTAGAAGGCGGTGTCGTATTCCTGGTTGGTCGAGCCGCTGTAGGTGGGGATGCCGTCCACCTGGAAATCGGTGATGGCAAAACCGCGCGCGTAGTACAGCGGGCGCTGGGTGTCGTAGAAGGAGACGCTGACGCCGGTGACGTTGCGCATCACGTCGTTGATGCTGAACAACGATTCGTCCTGCAGCCGCTGCAGGCCGATCGAGGTCGCCGATTGCGGGGTTTCCTGCAGGCTGATCGGCAGACGCGTGGTGCTCGAGGGCATCGCGCGCGCACCGACCACGCTGACTTTGTCCAGCGTCTTGGCATCGGCACTGCCGCTGGCGTCGGCCAGCGCATCGGCGAAGGCCTGCGGAGCGGTCAGCGACAGGGCGGAAAGCAGGGCCAGGGCCAGTGGGGCACGGCGGGAGCGGAGCGGGTGGGCGCGGAGGGACATGGGGGTCTCTGGACGGGCAGTAAGGAATGAGGGCAACAGGCAGGCAACGCCGGCGCGCAGGCGCCAGGCACAGGGCAGATCCATCCTGGGAAAGGCAGGGTGTGGGGCAGCTCCGGGGTGACGGCAGTCCGTTGAGACCGTCAACCGCCCGAAGCGACAACCCTGCGATGCGTAAATGTAAATCGTTCTCAGTCGCTTTACAATTCTTGAACAATCGTCCGCGTCGGCGTAGAGGGGCCGAGCGGCGGCGAGAGACCCAAAAACGCAACCGGCCACCGCGAGGGTGGCCGGAGGGAAACCGTGGCAAGGGCCCGCAGGCCCCGCCGGAGCAGGCTTACAGGGCCTGCAGTTCTTCGTTGGCGTTGCGCTTGGCCTCGGCCGGCTTGGCGGCCGGCGGCGGGGTCAGCATCACCGCCGGGCTGGTCGCGCCTTCCAGCGGCACGTCCAGGTAGGGCAGCTTCAGCGTCTCGCTGGTCAGGCGGCGGATCTCATTGGTCAGCGCGGGACTGTCGTTGAGCTTGCGGCCATACGACGGCACGATTTCCTTCAGGCGTGCTTCCCAGCCCGCGGCCATCTGCTCGGGGAACGCCTTCTTGAGCAGGTCGAGCATGATCGGCGGCGAGGTCGAGGCACCCGGCGAGGCGCCGAGCAGGGCGGCCAGGGTGTGGTCCTGATCGGTCACGATCTCGGTACCGAACTGCAGGATCGGGCCCTTCTCCGGGTCGTTCTTGATGATCTGCACGCGCTGGCCGGCGGTGACCAGCTTCCAGTCCTCACGCTTGGCATTCGGGTAGTACTTGACCAGCTCGGCCTGGCGGTCGTCATCGTTCAGGCGCGCCTGGCCCATCAGGTACTTCACCAGGTCCAGGTTCTCCAGACCCACGTCCATCATGCCGGCCACGTTGTTGTGGTTGACCGAGGAATACAGGTCGAACCACGAGCCATGCTTGAGGAATTTGGTGCTGTACAGCGCGAACGGCCCGAACAGCACCACCGGCTTGCCATCCAGCTTGCGCGCATCCAGATGCGGCACCGACATCGGCGGCGAGCCGGTTTCGGCCATGCCATAGGCCTTCACCGAATGACGCCCGGCGATCGCCGGCGACTGGAAGGCCAGGAACTGGCCCCCCACCGGGAAACCGGCATAGTTCTTCGATTCCGGAATGCCCGACAGCTGCAGCAGCTTGAGCGCGGCGCCACCGGCACCGATGAAGACGAAGCGCGACTTGATCGTCGATTCGGTGTCCGAGGCCAGGTCCTTGACCGTGACGTTCCAGCTCTTGTCGTCGTTCTGGCGCAGGGCGCGCACTTCATGGTTGAGGTGCAGCCTGAAATTCGGGCTGCGTTGCAGGCCGGCGGTGAGCTGGCGGGTGATCACCCCGAAGTTCACGTCGGTGCCCAGCGGCATCCAGGTCGCGGCGACCTTCTGCTTCGGGTCGCGGCCTTCCATCAGCAGCGGTGCCCACTGCTTGATCTGCGCGGCGTCCTCGGAGTACTGCATGCCGTAGAACAGCGGGTTCTTGACCAGCGCCTGCTGGCGCTTGTGCAGGTAGGCGATGTTCTCATCGCCCCAGACGAAGCTCATGTGCGGGGTCGGATTGATGAAATCGCTGGGCTGGCTCAGGCGGCCCTCGCGGACCTGGTGCGACCAGAACTGGCGCGAGATCTCGAACTGCTCGGCGATGCCGACCGCACGTTTGGTCTCGATGCTGCCGTCGGGCAGTTCCGGGGTGTAGTTCAGCTCGGCGAACGCGGAATGGCCGGTACCGGCGTTGTTCCAGCCGTCCGAACTTTCCAGTGCGACCCCGTCCAGGCGCTCATAGACCTGGATGTTCCAGTCCGGTTGCAGCTCCTGCAGGAAGGTGGCGAGCGTGATGCTCATGATGCCGCCGCCGACCAGGACGACGTCGACCGGCTTGTCGTTGCCGGCGGCCGGGACCGAGCGCTGATGCAGCGGCCAGTACAGGAACAGTGCCGCTGCCAACAGCAACACCACGAACAGGCCGAGGACGACCTTCGCTAGTTTTTTCATGGGGATCTCAGGTAGGGAGACATGGGAAGGATGCCGCCGCTGCCGGGAACGCCCGTGAAGACGGGCGTCACAGCGGTACCTTGGAGGCGATTTTAGCCCTTTCCGGTACGGATTTGGTGCAACGCAGCATCCGGTCGGTGTGCCGCGCCCGGTCAGTCGCTGGCCAAAGTGAAGTATTCAAGAAGGAAATAGCTGGCTTGATAGATCAGCGCTATCAGGGCCAGGGCCAGGTGGGCGCGGCGCTGGCGCAGGACGATGCCCAACCCCGCGATCGCCAGCATCACCACCGTGTGGACCCAGTAGGCATCGCCGAGCATCTGCCAGCGGCTGTGGCCCTTGATGGCGGTATCGACCAGATCGAGCAGGGTGACCAGCGCCAGCATCCCGAAGAAGCCGCCGCGCCGCTGCAGCAGGTAATTCTCATAGCTGCCGAACTCGCGCACATCGTCGGGAAACAGCAGGACGCAGAGCATGTACCACGCGGCGCAGTAGGCGATCACGAACAGATACAGCTCGAAGGTCCACTGCCGGACCTGCCCCAGGCGGAACTCCCACCACCAGAACGTCACCACCGAGATCAGCGCCCAGACCACCCAGCACAGGTGGATCCACGACCAGCCGCGGCGCTTGGGGTGTTCGATGATCCCGGCCAGGCCGCGCAGCAGGGTGGTGATGCTCAGGCCGAGGATGATGCTGAGCACCACCCGGATGTGCAGGTAGACCGGATCGCTGTCCATCGAGACCCCCACGGCTGGATGGGCCGATCCTGCACCGGGCCGAGTCGGTGGTCTGTGTAGGGCAGGGCTGGGCCGCCGCTTTTACCGCTTCCGCCGCACCAGCGTCGCCGAGGCCGCCAGTACCGCGCGGGTCAGCAGCGCCATCGTCTGCACGTCGCCCTTCCAGTGCTGCCAGTACAGCGGCACGTCTTCCCAGGCGCGCTGTTTCATGTGCACCAGCCGGCCGGCATCGAGATGGCGCTTGACCAGCGGCAGCGGGTTCATGGTCCAGCCCAGCCCACCGAGGTTGGCCTGGACGAAGGCGCGGGTGGAGGGAATCCACCAGGTCGGCGCGGTCAGCGGCAGGTCGTTGCCGGCCAGGCGGCGGGCGAAGCGGGCCTGCATGTCGTCCTTGCGGTTGAACACCAGCACCGGCGCCTGGGCCAGCGACTGCGCGTTGACGCCCTTGGCGAAGTACTGCTCGTGGAAGGCCGGGGTGCAGGTGGCCGCATAGCGGATGCTGCCCAGCGCGTGGATCTGGCAGCCCTGTACCGGCTCGTCCAGCGTGGTCACCGCGCCCAGCACGGCGCCCTGGCGGAGCAGGGCCACGGTGTGGTCCTGGTCCTCCGAGCGCAGATCCAGCGTGGTGCCGGTCTGCCGCGCGAACTGCAGGGCGGCCTCGGGGAACCAGGTTTCCAGGCTGTCATGGTTCACCGCCACCGGGATGCTGGCGTGGGGCAGGTCTTCATCGGCGATGCCCATCCGGTGCAGGGCATCGTGCTCGAGCAGGGCGGTCTGCTCGGCCAGCTGGACCAGCACCTGGCCCTCGGTGGTGGCCACCGCCGGGGACGAGCGCTTGACCAGCAGGCGACCGACCCGGTCCTCCAGCGCCTTGACCCGCTGGGAGACCGCCGAGGCGGTGACATTGAGCGACTGCGCGGCACGCTCGAAGCTGCCTTCGCGGATCACTGCGGCCAAGGCACGGAGCTGGGCATGGTCGATGCGCATGATCTTAAGTTCTGCTAAAGATGGTTAAGTAAGTTTAGCTCTACTTTTTAATGTTGCGGCGCGACAATATGCGCCATCCGGTGCTGTACGCCTTGGCGAGGCACCGCCCCCCGGCAAGACACAGGTGGTATCCCATGTTTTCGATCCTTTCCGGCGGCGCCGGGCTGAGCGCGTGGCTCAGTGGTGCCGCAACCGGCATCGGCCTGTTCGCGGTGGTCGGCGCGCAGAGCGCGTTCATCCTGCGCCAGGGCATCCTGCGCAGGCACATCATTCCGGTGGTGGCCACGTGTGCCGCCATCGATGGCATCTTCATCTTCGCCAGCGTGGCCGGCCTGCGCACGCTGACCCAGGCGGTGCCGTGGCTCACCACGGTGGTGCTGTGGGGCGGTGTCGCCTTCCTGGCCTGGTATGCCTGGCAGTCGGCGCGACGCGCGCTGGCCGGTGGCGGCGGCATGCATGTGGACGATGGCGACAGCACCTCGCGCCGCGCGGTGCTGATCTCGGCGGTCGGGTTCTCGCTGATCAACCCGCACTTCTGGCTGGACATGATGGTCATCGGTGGCATTGCCGAGAACTTCGGCAACGCACGCATGGCCTTCGCCGCCGGCGTGTTCACCGCCAGCTGCCTGTGGCTCACCGCCCAGGGCCTGGGCGCGCGCCTGCTGGCCCCGTTGTTCACCAAGCCCAAAACCTGGCGCATCCTCGACGGCACCATCGCGGTGATCCTGTCGATCCTGGCGCTCAGCCTCGCGTTCCGCGGCATGCATTGAACTCTCTCCTCGATGCAGGCCCTGGAGATGGCACCGTTCGCGGTGCCATTTTTTTTGGAAAACGCCGCTGGTTGACCCGCCGCGCTTGCGCCTAAAATCGCCCTTCCGGACACGATGTCCAGTGGAGCAGGGGGGAAGGATGAAGCGTGCATGCGTGTGGGGAATGACCGCGCTGTTGGCCATGACGGGCCAGGCCGGTGCGGTGGACCTGGAGCACTATCTGCGCCGGGATACGTTTACGGACATCAAGATCTCGCCGACCGGCGCGTTCTATGCGGCCACCATTCCGATGGAGGACCGCACCGGGCTGGCGATCGTGCGACGCGAGGACGGCAAGCTGATCGGCTCGTTCGTTCCGCCGAAGAACAACCACGCCAATGACTTCGATTGGGTCAACGACAAGCGCGTCCTGATCGGGTTGGCGGAGAAGTTCGGCTCGCTGGACGAGCCGCAGCCGACCGGCGAACTGTTCGGCATCAATGCCGACGGCGGGCGGGGCGAGCTGCTGATCGGCTACCGGGTGCAGAGCCGCGGCCCGGGCACGCGCATCCAGCCGAAGAAGGTCGAAGCGGTGGCTGCCTTCATGATCGATGCGCTGCCCGACCAGGACCGCCGCGTGCTGGTCAAGGTGATGCCGTTCTCGGTCGATCCGTTCACCTCGGCCGAGCGCCTGGACGTCAACAGCGGCCAGCGCACGCCGGTCGCGCGCGCGCCTGTGCAGCGCGCCGACTTCGTCGCCGATGGCAAGGGGGAAGTGCGCTTCGCCGACGGCGCCGCCGGTGACAACGTCAACAAGCTGTACTACCGCGACGGCGCCGGCGCGGCCTGGAAAATGGTCAACGATCAAGGCGTCAGCCAACGGATCGAGCGGGCGCTGGGCTTCTCCGAGGATGGCAGGCTCGCCTACCTGCTGGTCGAGCAGCCCAGTGGCCCCGACACGATCGTGTCGTGGAACCCGGCGACCGACGAGCGCCGCGAACTGCTGCGCGACGAGGTGGTCGACCCGGCCAAGGTGATCTACCGGCGCGGGACCTCGATCCCGATCGGCGCGCTGTACCTGGGCGACACGCCACGCACCCGCTTCTTCGATGAAACCTCGGCCGATGCCCGCCTGCAGCGCAGCCTGGAGCAGGCCTTCGGCGGCCAGGCGGTGTTCATTACCTCGTCCTCGCGCGACGGCAGGCTGGCGATGGTGCAGGTCTGGTCGGGGAGCAATCCCGGCGACTTCTACGTGTTCGATACGCAGGCCAAGAAGGCCGATCTGGTGGTGAGCCGCAGCCAGTGGGTGGATCCGGACACCACGGCCGTGGTGCAGCCGATCGCGCTGAAGGCCCGCGACGGGATGCCGCTGCACGGGTTCGTCACCCGTCCCCGGGGCAGCGAGGGCAAGCGCCTGCCGATGGTCGTCATGCCGCATGGGGGGCCCTTCTTCGTGTACGACGACGGCGCCTATGACATGGAAAGCCAGCTGCTGGCCGCCGCCGGTTATGCGGTGCTGCAGGTCAACTTCCGGGGGTCGTCCAACTTCGGCCGGGCCCATGCCAACGCCGGCAGCCGGGAATGGGGCGGTGCCATGCAGGACGACCTGACCGACGCGACCCGCTGGGCGGTGGCCGAAGGCATCGCCGATGGCGCGAAGGTCTGCATGTACGGTGCGAGCTACGGCGGCTATGCGGCTTTGATGGGCGTGGCCAAGGAGCCGTCGCTGTACGCGTGTGCGGCGGGCTATGTCGGTGTCTATGACCTGCCGATCATGTACACCACCGGCGACATCCAGCGCCGTGGCTCGGGCGAGACCTATCTCAGGGAATGGGTGGGTGACCGCACGGCACTGGCGGCGGTATCGCCGGTGAACCTGGCCGGGCGGATCAAAGTGCCCGTGTTCCTGGCCGCCGGTGGCGAAGATGAGCGCGCTCCGATCCTGCACACCCGGCGGATGGAAGCGGCACTGAAGAAGGCCGGCGTGCCGGTGGATACGCTGTACTACCCCACCGAAGGCCATGGCTTCTACACCGACGCGCATCGCCGCGAGTACTACACCAGGCTGCTGGCCTTCCTGTCCAACAGCCTGGGCGGGCAGACCGCCACGGTGTCCACGCCGGCCCAGCCCTGAGTTCGGCGCGCAGGAAACACCGCTTCAACGACAACGGCACCGGAAGGTGCCGTTGTCGTGTGCGCGGCAGGCAGGACTCACTTCACGCCGTGCATCATCCGCTTCAGCAGCGGCGAGCAGATCAGCGCGACCGCCGCGCAGCCCAGGCCGATCCACATCAGCAGCCAGAACAGGTGCTCGTAGCTGGCGGCGGCGCTGGCGATGTCCATGGTCTGGCCTTCCGGCACTTCGATCGCGGCAAGCTTGCCGAACAGCGCGGCCAGCGTTTCCGAAAACGCGGTGGCCAGGAACCAGGTGCCCATCATCAGGCTGACCACGCGCGGCGCAGCCAGCTGGGTCACCGCCGACAGGCCAACCGGCGACAGGCACATTTCGCCGATCTCCAGGATCAGGTACGCCAGCACCAGCCACCACACGCTGGCCATCTGCCCGGTTGCGCCGACGTGCTGGGCGGCCAGTGCCAGGGGCACGAACGACAGCGCGGCGAAGACCAGGCCGATCGAGGATTTGACCGGCTTGGACGGGTCCATGCGGCGACGGTCCAGCCACGCCCACAGCATCGCGAACAGTGGCGCAAGCACGACCAGGAACAGGCCGCCGAGGTAGGTCAGCGAGCCGGCGGTCTGCGGAATCACCAGGCAGTCGCGGATCAGCATCACCAGCATCGCAGCGACGATGACGATGAACAGCGTGCGGGGTGCGGACGAGCCGGGGCGGCGCTCGGACAGGCGCGCGGCCACCACGAACCCCAGCGGTGCCAGCAGCAGCGAGGCGATCGACCACGGCAGCGGCGTGCCGCCCTGGATTACCAGCGAGGGCACCAGGTCCTTGGTCAGCAGGCGATCGGTGAACGTGACCCACGAGCCGTAGGTCTGCTCGTACAGGGTGAAGAACACCAGCGCCATGAAGATCAGGGCCATCAGCGCGATCATCTGCTGGCGCTGCACCGGCGTGCAGCGGGTGCCGGTGAACCAGGCGAACCAGACCAGCACGCCACCCAGCACGACGATCATCAGCATCAGCGCCAGGCTGATTTCCCCGCCGAGCGCGAACGCGCCGTTGGCGGCCGCCCACATCAGGGCAGCGACCGGCACCACCCCGAGCACGGCCACCGCATAGATCAGCCATTCGCGGCGGATGCCGAGCACGCGCTGGCGCAGTGCCGGCAGGTCGGACGGTTCGGCATGACCCTGCAGGTACTTCTGTCCCCACAGGAACATGCCGAGCCCGATCACCATGCCGATGCCGGCCGCGCCGAAGCCGTATTTCCAGCCGTACGCTTCACCGAGGAAACCGCACACCAGCGACGCGAACAGCGCGCCGAGGTTGATGCCGGCATAGAACAGCGAGAAGCCCGAATCGCGGCGTGGATCGTTTTCCGGGTAGAGCTTGCCGACGATGGTGGAGATGTTGGGCTTGAGGAAGCCCACGCCCATGATGATCAGCGCCAGCGAGAGGTAGGTGATCCCCAGTGCGGCGTCATCGCGCACCACCGCACCATCGATGCGGACCGCGGCATGTCCTTCGAAGGCCATGCCGAGATGGCCGAGCACCAGTAGCACGCCGCCGAACACCACGGCCTTGCGCATGCCCAGCCAGCGGTCGGCGAGCAGGCCACCGAACACCGGAATGCAGTAGACCAGACCACCGTAGGCGCCGAGCAGGTCCAGGCCGGCCTTGTCGCCGAACAGGTGGTATTTGGTGAGGTACAGCAGCAGCAGCGCCTTCATCCCGTAGAACGAGAACCGCTCCCACATCTCGGTGAAGAAGCAGATGTAAACGCCCTTGGGATGGCCGAGGAAGTCGTCGGTCGCGGTGGAGGTCGAGGCGGCGGGCAGGGCGGCTGCGGTCATCGAGGGATAGGGCAGGGCGGACAAGGGGGCGAGTATAGGCCCGGGGCGAAGGGTCGGCCGTGCCGGGTCTGGCCGCTACCTACAGATAGCGAAGCCAGGCCAAATCCCGCCGCCGTGCCTTGAATCGCGCGAACGCTCTGGTCGGCCAGTACAGCGCCAACGCCAGCCCGGCGGTCACCAGCCACAGCGTCGCCACGTGGTCGACCGCAAAGTACCCGCCGTGGGTCTGGCCCCAGCGCGCCTCGGCCAGCACGTAGAGCAGCTTCAGCACGTACAGGTGCAGCAGGTAGAAGAACATCGGTGCCGCGCCGATGTCGGCCAGCGGCGTCAGCGCCCGGGCCACGCGCGGCTGCTCGTACAGGCGCAGCAACAGCAGGCCGATGCCCAGGGTCAGCAGCAGGAACAGCAGCGAAGGCGGGTACTTGGTGACGTTGAAGAAGCTCATCACCGTGCCGGCGGCGCTGGCGAACGACTGCCACGGGCTGTCGCCGTAGAGGTTCACCGCCCGCAGCATGACGAACGCCAGCAGCGCACCGGCGCCGGCCATCCACAGGCGGCGCTGGCGCAGGAGGGCATCGCCGCCGCGCGCGAACCACGGGCCGATCACCCAGCCCAGCGCAATGACGGCGATCCACGGCAGCACCGGGTAGGAGGTGCGCAGGCGCAGCCCGTCGGTCACGGCGATCCAGTCGCGCTGGTGCAGCACCTTCCAGAGCACGGCCAGTGCACCGTCGCCCTGCACGCGGATGCCATCGAGCAGGTTGTGCCCGGCGATCACGGCCAGTGCCAGCACCGCCAGCGCGCCGCGTGGCAACCACAGCAGCCCGGCCAGCGCGATCATGCTGATCCCGATTGCCCAGATCACCTGCAGGTACACCACGCTGGGCGGGAACTGCAGGGTCCAGGCGAAGTTGACCACCAGCAGCTCCAGCACGACCAGGAACAGGCCGCGCTTGAGCAGGAAGGCCGACGCGGCCCGCCGCCCGTCCGGCTTGCCGCTGGCGTACAGCCAGGCCGACAGACCGGTCAGCAGCACGAACACCGGGGCGCACAGGTGGGCCAGCAGCCGGCTGACGAACAGCGCCGGCTCGACCTGATCGACCGCCATCGGGTCGCCGACCTGCTGGTGCATATAGAAGGTTTCGCGCACGTGGTCGAGCAGCATCAGCACGATCACGGTGCCGCGCAGCTGGTCGATGGAGGTCAGGCGGGAGGTGGGGGAAGACGTCACAGCAGCGCCGGGTGTTCGGTGCGATAGGATATAACATAACTAAAATCGATGGGCCTGGCCTTGGACCTTGCCGAGTCCGGCGTGTCGCGGCTGCGTCGGCACGCTTAGCTCAACAGGGGCCTCGATCAGCTGGTGCAGGGTTGCCGCCCAGCGGCCGGCACTACTGGACTTGCCCGTACATGAACGCTAGCGTGGCAGGGATTTTTTGCCAGCAGGGGCTTCCATGAACAACGACGCTGCGCCACGCCAGCTCACTTTCCGCGCGGTGGTGCTTGCCATCGTGCTGGCGGTGATTCTGTCGGCCGCCAACGCCTACCTCGGTCTGTTCGCAGGCCTGACCATCGCCACCGCCATTCCCGCCGCGGTCATTTCCATGGGGGTGCTGCGCCTGCTCGGCGGTGGCACGATCCTGGAAAACAACATCGTCCAGACCGGCGCCTCGGCCGGTTCGTCGATCGCCGCCGGCGTGATCTTCACGATCCCCGCGCTGGTGATCATGGGCTACTGGCCGGACTTCAAGTACTGGTGGGTGCTGGGCATCGCCGGCCTGGGTGGCCTGCTGGGCGTGCTGTTCTCGGTGCCGCTGCGCCGTTCGATGATCGTGGAAGATCCGCTTCCGTTCCCCGAAGGCAAGGCCGCCGCCGAAGTGCTCAAGGCCGGTGAAAACCCGGGACCGGGCCTGAAGATCCTGGCGGTGTCGGCGGTGATCGGCGCCTTCGTCAAGCTGGCGGCCGAAAGCGGCCTGCGCCTGATTCCGGATGCCTGGGCCACCTCGGCCTACGTGGGCGGCTCGAAGATCACGGCCTTCATCGGCACCAACCTGTCCCCGGCGCTGCTGGGCGTAGGCTACATCGTCGGCCTGAATGTCGGCATCGTGGTGGTGTCCGGCTCGATCCTGACCTGGCATATCGCCATTCCGCTGTACCAGGCGTTCTTCATGAACACCGATCCGGCGCTGGCGGCCTCGCTCGCCACGGCCTCCTCCACCGAGGCGGCCTTCGCCATCTGGGGCGCGAAGATGCGTTACCTGGGCGTGGGCGCGATGCTCATCGGTGGCGTCTGGACCCTGATCTCGCTGCGCAAGTCGCTGCTCAATGGCGTCAAGAGTGGCTTTGCCGCGGCCCGCAAGAGCGGTGGCCCGGCGCTGGCGCACACCGAGCGCGACCTGCCGATGAAGTGGATGCTGGTGGCCCTGGTGGTGTTCACCCTGCCGCTGCTGGCGCTGTACCAGGCCATCGTGGGCCAGTGGCACGTCTCGATCCCGATGACGCTCATCATGATCGTGGCCGGCTTCCTGTTCGTGTCGGTCTCGGCCTACCTGGCCGGTCTGATCGGTTCGTCCAACAATCCGGTCTCGGGCATCACCATCTCCACCATTCTGTTCGCCTCGGCGGTGCTGGTGGTGCTGCTCGGCGCCGACGGCCTCAAGCCGGTGGGCGTTGGCGGCGCACCGCTGGGTGCGGTGGCCGCGATCATGATCGGTGCGGTGGTGTGCTGTGCGGCCGCGGTCGGCGGTGACAATCTGCAGGACCTCAAGGCCGGCTACATCGTCGGCGCCACCCCGTGGAAGCAGCAGCTGATGCTGGGCATCGGTGCGTTCTCGTGCGCGCTGATCATGGCCCCGGTGCTGAACCTGCTGGCCACCGCCTACGGCATCGGCGTCAAGTCCGAGCTGCATCCCAACGCGTTGGCCGCGCCGCAGGCGAACCTGATGGCCTCGGTGGCCAAGGGTCTGTTCGGGGGCGAGCTGCCGTGGACCTTCATCGGCATCGGCGCGGTGATCGGCGCGGCGATCATCGCCTTCGACAGCTGGCTGAAGTCGCGCAACGCACGCTTCCGCGTGCCGGTGCTGGCGGCCGCCATCGGTATCTACCTGCCGCTGGAGCTGATGGTGCCGATCTTCCTGGGTGGCCTGATCGCCTATCTGGTGGAGCGTTTCCACAAGATCCGTGGCGACGACGAAGAAGGCCGCGACCGCGTGCACAAGCCGGGCGTGCTGTTCGCCGCCGGCCTGATCACCGGTGAAGCCCTGATGGGTATCGCCATCGCGGTTCCGATCGTGATCAGCAGCCGTGCCGACGTGCTGGCGCTGCCGTTCCACCTGCCGGGCGCGCAGTGGATCGGTCTGGCCGTGCTGTTCCTGGTCGGCTGGCTGATCTACCGCACCGGCAAGCGCGCGGTCGGTTCGGTCTAAAAAGCCCGGGTCTGCGTCACGACAAGCCCCGCTCCGGCGGGGTTTGTCGTTTCTGCCCCCAGGCAAGGCACCGGCATGACCGATGGCCTTTGCATGTGCGGCCCCTGCGGCCCTACCATCGGCGCTTTGCCGTTCCGCGGAGACCCCGATGAAATTTCGTTACGCCCTGCTGCCGTTGTGCCTGCTGACCGCGATGCCTTCGCTGGCGGCCACGCGTGGCCTGGATGTGCGCGACATGATCGCGCTGGATCGGGTCTCCAGCCCGCTGCTCACCGCCGATGGCGGCAACGTGATCTTCGCCAAGCGCGTCGTCGGCACCGACAGCAAGGCCAGCACCGGCCTGTACATCCGCAATCTGCGTACCCGTGACCTGGCCCCGCCCAAGCCGCTGACCCCGGCCGGCTGGAACGTCAATTCCGCCGCGCTGTCGGCCGATGGCCAGACCGTGTATTTCCTGAGCGCCAAGAACGGCAGCCAGCAGCTGTACGCGCAGCCGACCACCGGCGGCACGCCGCGCCAGCTCACTGATTTCCCGGTCGATGTGGACAGCTTCCACGTCTCGCCGCAGGGCGACCGCGTTGCCTTCAGCAGTGGTGTGTTCCAGGACTGCGGTTCGGACCTGGCCTGCACCAGCAAGAAGCTGGACGCGCACAAGGCGCGCAAGAACACCGGTGAGGTGTTCGACACTCTGTTCGTGCGCCATTGGGACACCTGGGCCGATGGCCGCCGCAACACGCTGTTCGTGGCGCCGCTGCCGGCCGCGAAGGCCGCCGCGGTGAAGGGCGCCTCGGCGATCAGCGCGACGCTGGCCGGCGATGCGCCGTCCAAGCCGTTCGGCGGCAATGACGACTTCACCTGGTCGCCGGACGGCAAGACCGTGGTCGCTGCGATCCGCGTGGCTGGCAAGCAGGAGCCGTGGTCGACCAACTTCGACCTGTACCGCCTGGATGCCGAGGGCAAGCAGGCGCCGGTCAACCTGACCGCGTCCAATCCGGCCTGGGATGCCGGCCCGGTCTTCAGCGCCGACGGCAAGACCCTGTACTACCGCGCCATGAAGCGCCCGGGCTTCGAAGCGGACCGCTTCGGCCTGATGGCGATGGACGTGGCCACCGGCAAGACCCGTGAGATCGCGCCGAAGTGGGACCGCTCGGCTGGCGAGATCGTGCTGTCCGGTGACGGCACCCTGATCTACACCAGCGCCGACGACATGGGCGAGCACCGCCTGTTCGGCGTCGACATCGCCACCGGTGAGGCCGAGGTCGTGGTCGACGGCGGCAGCATCGGCTCGCCGGTGATCGCCGGCACCACCCTGGCATACACGAAGAACAGCCTGAAGAGCGGCGACCAGATCGTCGTGGCCGCCTTCGATGGTGCGAACCCGCGCGAGATCACCCCGAGCGCCGGCGAGATGCTGCCCGATGTCGCCTTCGGCGATTACGAGCAGTTCCAGTTCAAGGGCTGGAACAACGAGACCGTGCACGGTTACGTGGTCAAGCCGTACAACTACCAGGAAGGCAAACGCTACCCGGTCGCGTTCCTGATCCACGGCGGCCCGCAGGGCAGCTTCGGCAACGGCTGGAGCTACCGCTGGAATCCGCAGACCTACGCCGGCCAGGGCTACGCGGTGGTCATGATCGACTTCCACGGCTCAACCGGTTACGGCCAGGCCTTCACCGATGCGATCAGCCAGCACTGGGGCGACCGCCCGCTGGAAGATCTGCAGAAGGGCTGGGCCGCGGCACAGGCGCAGTACCCGTTCCTCAACGGCGACAAGGCGTGTGCGCTGGGCGCCAGCTACGGCGGCTTCATGGTCAACTGGATCGCCGGCAACTGGAACGAGCCGTGGAAGTGCCTCGTCAACCATGACGGCGTGTTCGACCAGCGCATGATGGGCTACGCCACCGAAGAGCTGTGGTTCACCGAGTGGGAGCAGGGCGGCACGCCGTACGAGAAGGCCGCCAGCTACGAGAAGTTCAACCCGGTCAACCACGTGTCGGACTGGAAGAAGCCGATCCTGATCGTGCACGGCCAGCTCGACTACCGCATTCCGGTGGAACAGGGCCTGGCAGCGTTCACCGCCGCACAGCGCCAGGGCATCGAGTCCAAGTTCCTGTACTTCCCGGACGAGAACCACTGGGTGCTCAAGCCGCAGAACAGCGTGCAGTGGCACGACACCGTCAACGGCTGGTTGAAGCAGCACATCGGCGAATAAGCCGGTTTGAAGCGCCGCCCCAGGGGCGGCGCTTTTTCATCGGTAGTGCCGGCCGCTGGCCGGCATCTGCTCCGCGCTTTCAGTATCCATCAGGTTGCCGGCCAGCGCCCGGCACAACCCAGGCAACCCCTCTCCGTGAAAGCACCTGCCCTGATCCAGAACGACATCGTCGTCTTCGGCCTGATCGCCGCCACCCTTGGTGCCGTGTTCTGGACCGCCTCGCGCGAGCAGGGGCTGTGGAAGCGCTTCTACACCTACGTGCCCGCATTGTTGCTGTGTTACCTGATTCCCGGTGTGTACAACACCGTTGGCCTGATCGATGGCCAGAACACCCATCTCTACAACCCGGTCGCGCGCGACATCCTGCTGCCCGCCGCGCTGGTGCTGCTCACGCTGGCCGTGGACATCAAGGGCATCCTGCGGCTGGGCCCGAAACTGATCGTGATGTACCTGGGTGCCTCGCTGAGCATCATGATCGGCGCAGTGGTGGCCTTCCAGCTGATGAAGTGGCTGCACCCGGCGACCGTCGCCGGCGACACCTGGGCCGGCATGGCGGCGCTGGCAGGCAGCTGGATCGGCGGCGGCGCCAACATGCTCGCCATGCGCGAAGTGTTCGACGTCGATGCGACCACCTTCGGACAGTTCGCGGTGGTCGATGTCGGCGTCGGCTACGTGTGGATGGCCGTGCTGATCTTCATGGCCGGGCGTTCGGCGAAGATCGATGCGCGCAGCGGTGCCGACACCTCCGGCATCGACGCGCTCAAGCTGCGCATCCAGGCTTTCCAGGCGCAGCACGAGCGCGTGGCCAGCCTGACCGACCTGATGCTGATCGTGGCCGTGGCGTTCGGCGTGGTGGGGCTGTCGCATGCGATCGCCGGGCCGGTCTCGGCCTGGTTCAAGGGGCATGTGGCCTGGGCGTCGCAGTTCAGCCTGGACGCGCCGTTCGTCTGGGTAGTGGTGATCTCCACCACCTGCGGCCTGGCGCTGAGCTTCACCCGTGCGCGCAACCTCGAGGGTGCGGGCGCCTCCAAGCTGGGCTCGCTGCTGCTGTATTTCCTGATCGCCTGCATCGGTATGCAGATGGACCTGCTCGCGCTGCTCAACCGCCCGTGGCTGTTCCTGCTCGGCCTGATCTGGATCGCGGTGCACATCGTGCTGCTGTGGGCACTGGCGCGCGCGCTGAAGGTGCCGTTCTTCTACTTCGCGATCGGCTCGCAATCCAATATCGGTGGGCCAGCCTCGGCCCCGGTGGTGGCGGCGGCGTTCCATCCTTCGCTCGCGCCGGTTGGCGTGCTGCTGGGCACGATGGGCTACGCGACGGGCACGTATCTGGCCTACATCGTGGGCATTACCCTGCGCGCGATGGCCGGGTAAGGCGGTAGATCCACGCCATGCGTGGATGCATGTCCTGGGTAGATCCACGTCATGCGTGGATGCATTTCGCGGAAGGCTTCAGCCACGCATGGCGTGGCTCTACGCGGGAAGAAGACCGCGTTCGACCAACCACGCCTTTGCATCTTCCGCATCCTGCTCGAACCAGGCTCTCGTAGACCCCAACCGATACGTATACCCCCACGCATCCATGTCGGCCATCAACTGCGCGCTGCCGACACCGGCCAGTTTGCCGGCCAGCACGATCTGCAGGTAACAGGTGGCGTCTTCTTCAGGCACCGAATCGGTGGCATCGGTATGCACCAGCGCACGCCGCTCCGGCGGCAGCACGATCAGGTGGCAGGCTTCGTGCAGCATCGAGTGCACGGGCGTGTCATCGCGGACATACACGTCGCTGCCGATGATGCCGGCCTCGGGTTCGCCCCAATAGCTGCCCGGGATCGGCGCGCCCTCGGCCACACGATGCAGGTGCAGATCGTGGGCGGCGAGCAGGGCATGGGCATCGTCGAAACGGATATCGCCGACGCGGGTGACCTGCGGTTCGGCGGTGGGGGCAGCGTCGTTCATGGGTTGCCGCTCAACCGCCCCTTCCGGTCCGGAAGGGGCGATGTCGATCAGGGCTGCTGCGGGCCTTCCGGCAAGGCGACGGAGATATCGAGCACGTCGTGCTCACCGTCCTTGACCAGATCGACCTTGACCGCATCAGCGTCGATGTTGACGTATTTCTTGATCACTTCCAGCAGCTCGCGCTGCAGCAGGGGCAGGTAGTCCGGGCCGCCGCGGTGGCTGCGTTCCTGCGCGATGATGATCTGCAGGCGGTTCTTGGCCGTTTCGGCAGTGGTCTTCTTTCGGTTCAGGAAATCGAACAGTCCCATGCTTACCCTCCGAACAGCTTGCTGAAGAAGCCTTTCTTCTCCACGGTGGTGAAGCGCATCGGACGCTCTTCGCCAAGGATGCGGCCCACCGCATCTTCGTATGCCTGGCCCGCCGCCGATTCGGGGTCCAGAATGACCGGTTCACCCTTGTTGGACGCATTGAGCACGTCGCCCGACTCGGGCACCACGCCAATGGCCTTCAGGCCCAGCACTTCTTCCACGTCGGTGATGCTGAGCATCTCGCCGCTTTCCACCCGTACCGGGCTGTAGCGCGTGAGCAGCAGGAAGGCCGGCACGTTCTTGCCGGATTCGGCCTTGTGGGTCTTCGAGTCGAGCAGGCCGATGATGCGGTCCGAGTCGCGCACCGAGGACACTTCCGGATTCACCACCACGACCGCACGGTCGGCGTAGTACATCGCCAGGAATGCCCCCTTCTCGATGCCGGCCGGGGAGTCGCAGATGACGTATTCAAAGCCGTCGGCGATGAGATCGTCGAGCACTTTGCGCACGCCTTCCTGGGTCAGCGCGTCCTTGTCGCGGGTCTGCGAGGCAGCCAGCACGTACAGGTTGTCGAAACGCTTGTCCTTGATCAGGGCCTGCTTGAGGGTGGCTTCGCCGTGCACGACATTGACGAAGTCGTACACCACGCGGCGCTCGCAGCCCATGATCAGGTCCAGGTTGCGCAGGCCGACGTCGAAGTCGATCACCGCCACCTTTTTTCCACGACGCGCCAACCCGCAGGCCAGACTGGCGCTGCTGGTGGTTTTGCCGACGCCGCCCTTGCCGGAGGTGACTACGATGATTTCAGCCAAAGGATTTCTCCTGATTCTTCTGTTTGGGGGCTGCGTCAATCCAGCGCAGCGATCTTGATCTGGTCCTGTTCCAGCCACACCTGAACGGCTTTGCCGCGCAGGGAGTCCGGGACATCGTCCAGTACCTTGTAATGGCCGGCAATGGCGACCAGTTCAGCGTGGAATTCACGGCAGAAAATACGCGCCGTGGTGTTGCCTTGGGCACCTGCCAGGGCACGGCCCCGCAACGTACCGTAGATGTGGATGCTGCCGTCGGCGATCACTTCAGCGCCCGCGCCGACGGTGGCCATGACGGTCAGGTCGCAGTTTTCCGCATACAGCTGCTGCCCCGAACGGACGTTGCTGGTCTGCATGCGGCCGGGCTTGGGCGCGCCACCGGTGGCGACGGCACTGGGCGCGGGCGCTGCCGGTACCGCGGCAGCGGCGCGCGCGCGGCGCGGCGGCTCGGCCGCGGGTGCGGGTGCGGGGGCGCGGGCAGGCGCAGGGGCCGGTTCGGCCTCGGCGCGCTCGTACTGCGCGCGGAACTTGGCCAGCAGCGGCAGGCCGAGCTGCTGGGAGAGCAGGTCGGTTTCGGTGGTGCCGTAGGCCAGCGCCACCGGCAGCACGCCGGCCTTGCGCAGGCCGTCCAGCAGCGCCTGGGCGGTGGCCACATCGGGCATCCTGCTGAGCCCGCCGAAATCCAGGATGACCGCAGCCCGCCCGAACAACTTCGGGGCACGGGCGACGCGTTCCTGCATTTCACGGGTGAGGCGTTCGACGTCGAGGGTGCGGATACGCAGGTTGGCGATGCCGACCTGGCCGATCTTCAGTTCACCGGCCTGTTCAAAATCCATGTTCGCTGCCACCGATCAGGTCCCCGTCTGCTGCTGGACGCGCAGCGGCTCGCGGCGATGGCCCACCCAGGGCACATCCGGCAACTGGTCGCCGTAGGTGTCGTGCACCCACTGGTAACTGCACAGGTCCTTGAGCAGCATGCTGGCGCGCACATCGACGTGGGCCATGTTGTTCTGGCCGACCTCGCGGAAGCCGAAGCTGCCATGGAAGAGCAGGGCGGCATCGGCGCCGTGGTCCAGGAAAACCTCGCAGGTCAGCTGCGGGTAGCGCAACTCGGCGTAACTCTGTGCATCGGCATAGAACGCACGGCCGACGCCACCGCCGCGACGGCGGCTGGCGACCACGATGCGGTCGATGTAGAAGAATTTGGTATCCAGCTGCTGCTTGAACCAGGCGAAGTTGCTGCTGTCGTGCTGGCTGTCGCTGCCGAAGCCGATCAGGAAACCGGCCAGGTTGCCGTCGCGCTCGGCGACGCGGAAATACTCAGCGCTTTCATAGAACAGACGCAGGCGGGCGGCATCCAATGGCAGGATGGCCAGGCCGGCATTGTTGTTCAGGGCCAGGACGGAATCGAGCTCGTGCTCGCGCACGTCGCGGATGACAATCGACATTGTGACTCCGTGGGGTAACGCGGTTGGCCCATCAAGGGGCCCTCGGTCCGATTATTGCATGGGTGGCTTCCCCCCGCGAGCCGACAGGCATGACTTCTGTGGGAGTGCAGGGGAACAGGTTCAGCCTACTATGCGTCCATGTTGGGATACCTCAGTCACACCCGAGTACTGCGACTGGCCGGCCTGTTCACCTGGGTCATGGTCGGCCTTCCTCTGGTTTACTCACAGTACGAAGCGCTGCTGCGCCGCGGCGGTGGCGTCGATGCCTGGGCGCTGTGGCTGTTCGCCGCCTACCTGGCCTTCGGCGCCGGCTACTTCTGGCTGACCCGCGGGCTGCGCAACGGCGGCCACTCGCGCTGGTACGACCGGGTGATGCTGGTGCTGCTCACGACCTCGGCGCTGGGCGTCAGCTACCTGAGCGGATCGGGCCTGGGCAGCATCCTGATGATGGTCGCCGCCGGCGTCATCCCGTGGATGCTGCCGGTGCGCGGCGGCGTGATCTGGCTGCTGCTCAGCCAGCTGGCGGTGCTGCCGGTCTACTACCTGATCCTGAACTTCTCGCTGTTCGAGGCGGTGATGCAGTCGCTGCTGTATGGCGGCTTCTCCATGTTCATCTTCGTGACCAGCCTGGTCGCGCGGCAGCAGACCGATGCCCGGGAGGAACAGCGCCGGCTCAACACGGAGCTGCGCGCCACCCGTGTGCTGCTGGCCGAGAGCGCCCGGGTCAACGAACGCACGCGCATCTCCCGCGAGCTGCACGATCTGCTGGGGCACCACCTGACCGCCCTCAGCCTGAACCTGGAAGTGGCCGGTCACATCACCGAGGGCCAAGCCCAGGAGCATGTCCACCAGGCCCACACCTTGGCCAAGCTGCTGCTGACCGACGTGCGCGAGGCGGTCAGCCAGCTGCGCGACAGCGGTGCGATCGACCTGGCCGCCGCCCTGCGGCCGCTGACCGAGCAGGTGCCCTCGCTGGAAATCCACCTGGACATCGACGAGCCGCTGAGCGTGGAAGACCCCGAGCGCGCCCACGTGCTGCTGCGCTGCACCCAGGAAATCATCACCAATGCGGTGCGCCATGCCGGCGCGCGCAACCTGTGGATCAAGGTCCGGCGCGAGTCGCCGGGCGTCGTAGTGCTGGAAGCGCATGATGACGGGGTGGGCGCCGACGGGATCGTGGTCGGCAACGGGTTGCGCGGGATGCGCGAGCGCCTGCAACAATGCGGTGGTGAGCTGCAGATCGAAACCCGCCGGGGACAGGGCTTCCGCCTTCGTGCCTCGGTACCCGGCGTGCCAGTATTGATGCTGACCGCTGTCATTGAAGGAGTGCGTTGATGATTCGCGTCTGCCTGGTCGACGACCAAACCCTGGTGCGGCAGGGAATCCGCTCGCTGCTGGCGCTGGATGACGGCATCGAGGTGGTCGCCGAGGCCGCCGATGGCCGCCAGGCAGTCGAGGTGGTTCCGCAGGTCCGCCCGGACGTGGTGCTGATGGACATGCGCATGCCGGTCATGTCCGGCCTGGAAGCGCTGCAGATGCTGTCGCGGCTGAACCAGCTGCCGCCGACCATCATCCTGACCACCTTCGATGACGACCAGCTGGTGCTGGCCGGGCTCAAGGCCGGCGCCAAGGGCTACCTCCTCAAGGATGTGACCCTGGATCAGCTGGTGGGCGCGATCCGGACCGTGGCCGACGGCGGCTCGCTGGTGCAGCCGGCGGTCACCCAGCGCTTGCTCTCGGGCCTGGAGCACATGCGCAACGAGTTCGTGAGCCTGGACCGGCCGGATCCGCTGACCGACCGTGAGACCGAGATCCTGCGGCTGATGGCCAGCGGCTTCTCCAACAAGGAGATCGCCAATTCACTGGGCGTGGCCGAGGGCACCATCAAGAACCACGTGTCCAACATCCTCTCCAAGCTGGGCGTGCGCGACCGCACGCGGGCGGTGCTCAAGGCCTTCGAGCTGCAGCTGGTCTGACCCAGCCGGGCCGGCGGAGACCTTCGGGCGGCTGCCGGTACCGGGTATTGGCTGAAATCCGTGAAACCCTTGCAGCGCAAGCGTTGCAGGGATTTTTTCGAGCCCAGCGGCCGAATCCGGCAAAGAAATATTCTCCATCCGCTACGTGCTGACACGCGCGATGCGTTATCTTTCCGCTCCTTGTCTATGCAAAACCGCTGCCGACATGGAAACCGGTGTGCCAACCCTGATCAACAACACCGGCGAAGCCTGCTAGGATTGGCGCTTCGCTTCAATCAACCCGGCCGTGGGATCGGCCCCGGAGACTCCTGAATGACCCGTATTATCGAGTTCCTGATCGCCTTGGGGATCGTGGCTGGCCTGTTCGTCATCATTGGCGTATGTCTGCCGGGCGAGCGCCATATTTCCGAAAGCATCGAGACCAACCGCAAGATGACGATCGTGTTCGACACGGTCAACAGCCTGCGCCGCTTCAAGGACTGGAACCCGCTCTTGCTGCGCGATCCCGCCGTTGAACTGAAGCACTCCGGCCCGGCTGCCGGCGTCGGCGCACGCCTGGACTACACCTCCAAGGAAGGTTCCTTGGGCCAGGGTAGCTGGGTGATCACCGAGTCCGAGCAGAACAAGCACGTTGCGATCGCCATCGAAGACGAGAGCAAGGGTCACGACAAGGTGACCAACTTCACCCTGGAGCCGACCGGCAAGGGTGGCCGCAACGTCAAGATCACGCAGGATTACAACGTCAAGTACGGTTTCAACCTGTTCGGTCGTTACGCGGGCCTGTACGTCAGCCGTCACGCCGGTGACGACCTGAAGCTGGGTCTGTCGCGCATGGCCAACATGCTGGCCACCGTGCCGAACGTGGACTACCGCACCGCCGAAGCCCCGCTGACCGATCTGGCCATCGTGGACGTCCCGGCCGAGGACCTGCTGGTCGTCACCGCCGGCAACGTGGATCGCGGCCAGGAGACCATCACCAAGTCCATCAAGGACAACCAGGAGTGGATCAAGCGCGTCATGGAGGCCAACAACCTCGAAGCCGCCGGTCCGTTCCGCATCATCACCACCGATTTCGGCGCCGAGAAGTACGCCTTCGACGTGGCCCAGCCGGTCAAGAAGAAGGGTGCTGAAGGCGCGACTGCCGAAGCCCTGACGGTGAAGATCGACGGTGGTGCACCGGTCAAGTACGTGCATGTTGCTCCGCACCGTTCGGCCCACGCGGCCTACACCGGCCACATGGCCGGCCTGGACATCGCCCGCAACGCCCTGCGTGCGTGGTCGGTGACCGGCGGCAACGAAGTGATCGACCGTCCGTACGAGTCCTGGAAGGACGGCGTGGAAAAGTCGTTCACTCCGGAAGGCACGTACGACATCTACTGGGCCGTCAAGTAATCCGACGGTTGCCGTGATGTAACGCACGACCTGAAACGCGCCGCTTCCTGCGGCGCGTTTTTTTTTGGCTCCGGCAGCGGGGCACTGTCTGAAGGACGCAAGCATGCTCAACCTGGAACGACGCACGCGCAAACCCTCCCTGCTGGCCGGCCTGGGCGGCCTGCTGGCAGCCACCGCGGTCGGCCTGTCCGCTTACGCCTCGCATGGCATCGCCGATCCACAGGCGCAGTCGCATGTGACCACCGCGGCGCTGTATGCGTTCGGGCATGGCGTGGCGCTGGCGGTGCTTGGTCCCACCCAGCAGAACACCCTTGGCCGGCTGGCCCTGTATGTCCTGCTGATCGGCACGTTGCTGTTCTCCGGCAGCCTGGTGGCTGGCGCGCTGTGGAAGCTCAGCACCCAGCTGGCGCCGGTCGGTGGCACCGCCCTTATGGTGGGCTGGCTGGCCTACGGCCTGAATGCCCTGAGGCGCTGACATGCCCCGTTACCGCCGCGGCTTCGATGTCGATGAAGCCCACTGGCTGAGCCGGCGCGACCGCCGGCTGGGCACGTGGATGAAGCGGCTCGGCCCGATCCAGGCACAGCCGGGCTGGGCGAAGAGCTTCGATCCTGTCGATGCGCTGGCGCGGGCGATCCTGTTCCAGCAGCTCAGTGGCAAGGCCGCCTCGACCATCGTGGGGCGGGTGGAAACCGCGATCGGGAGCAGCCGGCTGCATGCCGATACGCTGTCGCGCATCGACGATCCGGGGCTGCGGGTGTGCGGCGTCTCGGCCAACAAGGCGCTGGCGCTGCGCGACCTCGCGCGGCGCGAGGCGGCCGGCGAGATCCCCGACCTGCGCCGGATGTCGGTGATGGACCACGACGCGATCATCGACGCCCTGGTGCCGATCCGCGGTATCGGCCGCTGGACGGTGGAGATGATGCTGATGTTCCGGCTCGGCCGCCCGGACATCCTGCCGGTCGACGACCTGGGCGTCCGCAAGGGCGCGCAGCGCGTGGACAAGGCCGAGCGGATGCCGAGCCCGAAGGAGCTGCTTGCCCGCGGCGAGAAGTGGGGTCCGTTCCGGACCTACGCCAGCCTGTACCTGTGGCGGATCGCCGATTTCACCGTGGATCCGAAGGCGACGACCAACCGCTCGCAGGACTGAGGCAGCACGGAGTCACCAGCGGGGCTGCCGCCAGCACCAGTGCCACGGTTCGTAGACGATGCCGTGCGGGTTGTCGCGCGGGTAGCTCAGCTGGAACCCGAAGCGCCCTGCATGCTCGCCCAGCCAGGCGAAGGCCGCCGTGGATTCGAACGATTCTTCGGCCGGCGGTTCGCCCGGCGTGCCGATATCCAGCGCGTAACCGCTGTGGTGCTCGCTGTAGCCCGGCGCGGCATTGACCTTCAGGATGTCCTCCACGCCCAGCCCGCGGTCGCGTTTGCGCGCGAAGATGCCGAGCTGGTAATCGTGGCTGCGGTAGCCGGAGATCGCATCCAGGGCGATGCCATCGCTGGCGGCCTGCTGGCGCAGGCGTTGCCAACCTCGGGCAGCGTCGCGGTGCAGCCACAGGGGGCGCCGGTAGCGGTCGAAACCGGCCAGGTGCAGCTGGGTCGGTTCGGCTTCCAGCGCCAGACCGGTCGCGGCTTCGTAGGCATCGGCATCAATCCCGAGGGTCTCGAGGCGATCCTGCAGGCCGCTCAGGGGCAGCACCGCGTCGGGCGCGCTGCCGCGGCGGCGGTCCACCAGCTGGCGGTCGAGTGCGTCCAGTGCCGCTTCAATCCCCGGCTCGCGCATCAGGCGTGGCACCAGGGGCAGGACGCCCTGCGATGTGGCGACGGCGAGGTAGCGGCCATCGCGCTTGCGCCGCAGCACCCACTGCGCACGGGCCAAGGCGCGCGCGTCGGCGGAGCTGCGCGCACGCAGCAGGCCGCCGGGCCAGAGTTCGATCTCGGCGGTGTTGATCAGCAGGGCAGGGGATCTACGCATGCCACCAGCTTAGTGCGCGCCCGGCGGTCCGGCCAGCGCCTGCAGCGCCTCCAGCAGGACGCGGGGACGCTCCGGGCTGATCACCAGGGCGCTGCCATCGCGCAACGGCAGGTACAGCACCCGGCTGCTGTCGGTGATCAGGCAGAACGCCTTGCTGCGGTCCGCCATCCGGTAATGCCCGGACTGGAAGCCGGGCACGCCGTAGCCGTTGGTCTTGATCGAGGGCTTGTAACGGCCGTGCTCGGCGAGATCGACGATGCGCGCCTCGTCCAGCCGCATGTCACGGACCGGCACGCGCTTGCGGTAGAAGGTCGACTGCACCTCCAGCGTGTCCTCGTGCAGCACGATGCGGCGGCGGGTGTACGCCCAGGTCAGCGCGGCCGCCAGCACCGCCAGGAATGGCAGGGTGATGAACAGTTCGGTGTGTGAGCGCTCCGGCGCGTCCAGCGCGGTGCCCACCATCAGGCCGGCGACGAGCAGCAGCGGAACCCACAGCCACAGCAGTCGCCAGGCCGGTGCCGGGGCAACCTCGAAGGGGTGAGGTGCACTCACGTCATGCCTCCTTCTTGAAGATCAGCACCGACGTCGTGAAGGGAGGTGCCGACACCAGGCTGATCGCGTTGACCAGCTCCCAGCCCAGCTGGCCCTGCTTGGTCAGTTCATCCTGGATCTGCTCGGCTTTGACGATCCCCATCAGGTTGGGCTTCACTTCAACGGTGAGATAGCTCCAGCGCCTGCTCATGACTTGCTCTCCTTGTCGGTGGTGGGTTTGGGAAGGCGTCCGGCCTTGCGCAGCGCATCGCGCAGCACGTATTCGATCTGCGCATTGAGGCTGCGCAGCTCGTCGTCGGCCCAGCGCTGCGCTGCCGCCAGGACATCGGCATTGATACGCAGCGGGTACGCTTTCTTTTCGGTCATGCGGGGTCCTTTATCAACAGCGCGTGCCGTCCCCTCGGCGCCGCGGGTGCATCAATACAGCGAGCCGGCGTTGACCACCGGCTGGGTGCCACGGTCCGAACACAGCACGGTCAACAGGTTGCTCACCATGTGCGCCTTGCGCTCCTCGTCGAGCTGGACCACGCCGTTCTTCTGCAGTTCGGCCAGGGCCATCTCAACCATGCCGACCGCACCAGCGACGATACGCGTGCGTGCAGCGATGACGGCGTTCGCCTGCTGGCGCTGCAGCATGGCCTGGGCAATTTCCGGCGCATAGGCGAGGTGGCTGATGCGCGCATCGATCACCTGCACGCCGGCATCGGCCAGGCGCTCGGCCAGCTCGTCCTTGAGGTGCTGGGAGATCTCGGCCGCATGGCTGCGCAGCGACAGCTGGCCTTCCTCGTGCTGGTCGTAGGGGTAGCTGGTGGCCATCGCGCGCAGCGCCGATTCGGACTGGATGTGCACGAAGCTCTCGTAATCGTCCACGTTGTAGACGGCCTCGGACGCATCCACCACCTGCCACACGATCACTGCGGCGATCTCGATCGGACTGCCATCGAGTTCGTTGACCTTGAGCTTGCCGCTTTCGAAGTTGCGCACGCGCTGGCTCACCTTGACCTTGGTGAAGAACGGGTTGTTCCAGCGCAGGCCGTTCTCCTTCACGGTGCCGACGTACTTGCCGAACAGGCTGACGACCACGGCCTGGTTGGGCTGCACTGTGTACAGGCCGACCAGGCTGAGCAGGGCGGTGGTGGCCAGCACCAGGCTGCCGACGATCAGTGCCGGATTGCGGTTTCCCTTGTCCACACCCACCACGAACATCCACACGGCCACGGCGGTCAAGGCCAGTACCAGCAGCAGGAAGGGCAGGCCGGACAGCGAGCGGATCGACTTCTCTTTCATGGCAGGGCGTCCTTGGGTGATTGAGTTGAAGATATCAAATTGATATCAACCTGCAAGTGCCCGGCCGGTCGGCCATGGGGCCGCCGCAGCGGCTAGAATGCCCTCCCGCCCCTGTTGCCCGGAACACCGCCATGTCCACGCTCGGTACGCCGCTGTCTCCTTCCGCCACCCGTGTGCTGCTGTTGGGATCCGGCGAACTCGGCAAGGAAGTCGCCATCGAGCTGCAGCGCCTGGGGGTGGAGGTGATCGCTGCCGACCGCTATGCCAATGCACCGGCGATGCAGGTGGCACACCGTTCGCACGTGATCGACATGCTCGACGCGATGGCGCTGCGCGCGTTGATCGCGCTGGAGAAGCCGCACCTGGTGGTGCCGGAGATCGAGGCGATCCATACCGAAACGCTGGTCCAGCTGGAACAGGAGCAGGGCCTGCGGGTGGTGCCGACCGCACGTGCGGCACGCCTGACCATGGACCGCGAGGGTATCCGCCGGCTTGCCGCCGAGACCCTGGGCCTGCCGACCTCGCCCTACCGCTTCGTCGATACCGACGCCGAGTACCGTGCAGCCGTGGCGGCGATCGGGCTGCCGTGCGTGGTCAAGCCGGTGATGTCCTCCTCGGGCAAAGGCCAGAGCACGTTGCGCCAGGACGCGGACATCGCGCCCGCGTGGGAGTACGCGCAGACCGGTGGCCGTGCGGGCGCCGGGCGCTGCATCGTCGAGGGCTTCATCGATTTCGAGTACGAAATCACCCTGCTGACCGTTCGCCACGCGGGCGGGACGTCGTTCTGTGCGCCGATCGGGCATTGGCAGAAGGACGGGGATTACCGCGAGAGCTGGCAGCCGCAGCCGATGTCGCCGCGTGCGCTGGCGCGGGCGGAAGAGATTTCGCAGGCGATCACCGACGAGCTCGGCGGCTGGGGCCTGTTCGGGGTTGAGTTGTTCGTGAAGGGCGACGAGGTGTGGTTCAGCGAGGTGTCGCCGCGTCCGCACGACACGGGCCTGGTGACGTTGGCATCGCAGGAGTTGAGTGAGTTCGCGCTGCATGCGCGGGCGATTCTGGGGTTGCCGATTCCGGTGATCCGCCAGAGCGGTCCGTCGGCGTCGTGCGCGATGCTGGCGCATGGCGAGGGCGTGCCGTTCTTCAGCAATGTGGCCGCGGCGCTGGTGCATCCGGATTCGGCGCTGCGGCTGTTCGGCAAGCCGAGCGTGCACGGGCATCGCCGTGTGGGCGTGACGTTGGCGCGTGGCGCGGATATCGACGAGGCGCGGAAGATTGCGCGTGAGGCGGCGGAGGCTATCGGGATCGAGTTGCGATCGTCGTGAGCGTGCGGCGCATCGCTGAGTAAGCGGAAGATCGCCTCAGCGTTGCGCCCAGGGCAGGACGGTGACGTGGATGAAGGCGATCGGCGCCAGCACCGAGCCATACAACCACCACGTCCCGAATTTTTCTCCGTACCCCTTGTACCAGGCCACGCACGCGGGAAGCAGGCCGATCATCGGAAACGCAATGACATGCAGGGCGATTCCAGGCCAGCCGATCATGAACACGGCGAGCAGCGCGGATACAGCGAGAATCATGACGAGGTTTCGATGCACCCGAGCGCTTCCTGCGGCAATGATGGTGTCCGCATTCTGTCATCAAGCGCGGCCTCCCTGCCAACGGGATGGCAATGCATCATGCCCTGCACACCTTGATGTAGAGCATTAAAAAAAACGGCGAGCCCTTGGCTCGCCGTTTTTCCGTTCAGAACGAAGCAGGCGTTACTTCACGTCCACCCACACCAGATGGTGGTCGCTGCCGTCGGCAATCTTCGCTTCCGGGCTGTCATTGGACGGCCAGAACACGCCGCTGCCGATGTAGCTGAAGCCCACCGAGGGCAGGACGTAGTCCAGGCGCATGGTGCCGGATTTGGGGCCGAAGTCGCCGGTGGCGTGGAAGGGGGCGCCTTTGCGGACGATGCCCTTCTCGGCATAGGCCAGGCTGGTCTGCTCGGCGCCGACGCTGCGCGGGGTGGGGTAGCGCAGGACGCGGGCGTTCTCGATCAGTTCGACGATGGCCTCATGGCGGCCGTCGCCGTCGACCGGGTCGTTGTTGAGGTCGCCGAGGATGACGAAGCGTGCGTCCTGCGGAAGGCCGCCGCAGTGGCCACGGTCATCGCACAGCCACGACGTGTCACGGTCCTTGAGGTAGTCCTGCCAGAGGCGCAGTTCGTCGTGGTTGCGGGCGGCGTTGCGCTTTTCCGGACCGTCGAAGACCGGCGGGGTCGGGTGCGAGACCAGGGCGTGCACGGTGCCGTTCGGGGTGTTCACCGGAACATCCCAATGCGATTTGGACGACAGCCGCAGCTGGGACCAGACGTGGTCGTTGTAGAAGGATTTCCCGGTACGCGGGTCGATCGGGCGCAGGGCGCCGGGCATCGCGCTCCACTTCAGCAACTGGAAGCTGCGGACCTTGGCGTCATCGATCGGGTAGCGCGACAGCACCAGCATGCCGTACTGGCCCGGGTGCAGGCCGTAGCCCCAGGCATCGTTGCCACGGGCGCGGCCTTCGCCGCCGATCTCGCCGTTGTTGTCCAGGTCCAGGCCGCTCTGCACGCCGGTGTTGACAGGGGCGAGGTAGCGGTAGGCGTAGTGCAGCGGCTCGCCGCCGCCCGGCTGGGCGGATTCCAGGTAGCGCTTCTGGAACAGGTCGGCGGCGCGATGGGCGTCGTCGTAATCGAACTCGTTGAGCAGCACCAGATCCGGGCGGACCTGCTGCAGGACGGCGGCGATCTTGCGCGCGTGTTCGCTGTCGCCTTCGAGCTCGGCGATCAGGCCGCCGGTCTCGTCGCTGTACAGGGAGGTGTTGTAGGTGGCGATCCGCAGCGGTGCGGAAGCGGGATCCGGCATGGCGGCGGTCTTGGCAGGGGTCTGTGCGCAGGCGCCGCAGAGCAGGGCCAGGGCAAGGATCAGGGGATGGGCTTTCATCCGCCTATTCTGCACCCGTCGCGGTGTCAGTGATGCGTCAGCGGCCGTCCGATTCGTCGTCGAACACGTGCCAGCGGCGACCGTCATAGGCCTCCAGCGGGCGGAACCGGCGCTTGTAGTCCATCTTGCGGTGGCCGCGGATCCAGTAGCCCAGGTAGAGGTGCGGCAGGTGCTCGCGCTGGGCCCAGGCGATCTGCTGCAGGATCGCGAAGGTGCCCAGGCCGCGATGGGCCTGGTCCGGATCGAAGAAGGTATAGACCGCCGAGAGCCCCTGCGGGGTCACGTCGGTCACGGCGACCCCGAGCAGCGGACCGCGATGGCCATCCTCGGCCGGCCCACGGATTTCGATGAAACGGCCCTGCGACCAGCGCCCGATCAGGAACTGGTCGAACTCGTGCGGGCCGTGCTCGTCCATGCCGCCCTGCGCGTGGCGGTGGGTGAGGTAGCGGTGGTACAGCGCGAACTGCTCTTCGGTCTGCTCGGCCGCGACGATCCGCACTTCCAGATCGGCATTGCGGGCCAGGCAGCGGCGCTGGCTGCGGTCCGGTGCGAAGCGGGCCACGGGGATGCGCACGGCCACGCAGGCGTGGCAGTCGGCGCAGTGCGGGCGGTAGACCAGATCGCCGGAGCGGCGGAAGCCCCAGCCGAGCGCCATCGGGTACAGCGTGCCCAGGCGCGGATCGTTGGGATCGAGCACCAGATCGCGCGCGGCCCGTTCCGGCCAGTAGCCACAGGGGTGGTCGCCGGTCTGGAACAGTCGCAGCTCGTCGTCGCGGTCGCCGTGTATTGCCATGCCCACAGCATAGCCCCGTGCCGTCGCAGCCGCCGCGACTGTCTGCCAAATGAACACGGCCGGCCGGGCTGTCAACGGTGCTGGCGCCCACGCGTTGTTACCGGTGTGGGTGCCACGCACCGCACACAGTTTCCCTCACGAACCGGAGTTACCCATGCGCAACCGCACATCCCTCCTGCTGCTGGCCCTGCTGCTGTCCACCGGTGCTGCCGGCCTGGCGGTCGCTGCCGACACCCCCGCCGCCGGCGACAAGCCCGCCCGCGCCAAGCTGGACACCAATGGCGATGGCTTCATCGACCGCACCGAAGCGGCGAAGGCGCCGCGACTGGCCGCGCAGTTCGACACCCTGGACGCCAACAAGGATGGCAAGCTCTCCCGTGAGGAACTGCCGCGCTGGCACGGCAAGCGCCACGGGCGTGGCCCGGGCGGTCATGGCGACTGGATGGCCAAGCTGGACACCAACAAGGATGGCCGCATCAGCCGTGAGGAAGCCAAGGCCGATCCTCGCCTTGCCGCGCGCTTCGATGCGATGGACGTCAACAAGGATGGCTACCTGGACAAGGCCGATCGCGAGCTGCGCATGAAGCAGCATCGCGATGCCTGGTTCGCCGCGGCCGACACCAACAAGGATGGCCAGCTGAGCAAGGCCGAGTTCGATGCGGCCAAGGGCCCGTTCGGTGGCCCGCGTGGCGATCACCGCGATGGCAAGCACCGCGATGGCAAGCCGCCGATGCCGCCGAAGGCACCGGCCGCGAAATAAGCGGTACGAAGGTGTTGCACGAGAAAGCGCCGGTCATCGACCGGCGCTTTTCTGTTTCAGAGCCGTCCGTTCTTGTACATCGCCCAGACGATGGTGCCGACCACGAACAGGTTCATCACCCACAGCGCCTTGCGGCCGTACAGCGACTCGTATTTCCAGTTCGGCCCGGTGCGTCCATGGCGCGCCGCATCCCGCGCGATCATCGGGGCCATGATCCGCTGCAGCGGAACGAGACACTGATAGTTGATCATGGACAGGCCGACCGCCAACGCCACCACGGGCCAGTACCAGGCCAGCGGCAGGAAGCTCAAGGCGAACACGGCCACGCAGGTCACCAACGCGGTGAAGGTGCTGTAGTGCACGAACCCGCGGATGGCGTTTCGCTCGCCCTCGTTCTCGGCGTACGAGAGCAGGTAACGACCCCCGAGATAGCTGCCCAGCACGCCCCCGACCACGCCGCCGGCGATGGCGCCCCACGCGAGATCCGGCGGCAGGACATGACTCTGGCTGGCCGCTGCACTCAACGAGCCCAGGGCCGCACCGCCGGAAACGCTGGCACCGCCCAGCCCGAGCTTGCTGGTGCCCAACCCGGTGCCGAGCAGGATCGCGGCACTGGCGGTGCCGGGCGCGGCGACCAGCACCATCGAGACCACCGTCGTGGCGAACGCGGCGCTCGGGGCGCTGCTGCGCGCGAACTCGCTGAACCGGCGCATCATCTCTTCGCGTACGGTGGCGCGAGCGCGTGACAGTCGCTTGCGCACGGCGGCGTCACTGAGGCCGAGCAGGTCGGCGACCTGCTGTGAGCTCTGGCCTTCGCGGTAATACAGCAGCAGCGTCTCTCGGCTGTCTTCGGGCAGCGCCGAGATGATCTCTTCCGCCGCCAGCTCCTCTTCCACCCGCTGCAGGTGCTCCGGGGCGCTCGGGCTGGGGTCGGCGGCCATGTTGATGGCGATCTCGGCGGCCTCGCCGGACAGCGGGCGGCCGCGGTTGGCGCGCAGCCAGTCACGGGCGAGGTTGCGGGTGATCTGGCGCAGCCACGGCAGGAAGCTGGCATGGCTGTGCAGCTGGTTGAGCTGCTGCCAGGCCTTGATGAAGGCTTCCTGCGCGATGTCCTCGCTCGCATGCACGTCGCGGGTGATCGCCAGCGCGATCGCGGTGACCGTGTTCTGGCAGGCCAGTACGATGCGCCCGTAGGACTGCTGGCAGCCGCCCGCGGCGGCGGGCAGTTCGCGTTCGAGCGTAGTGGTCAGCGGATGCGTCATGGCACGTTCCCCGGCGGTGATCCGAGTATGACGATGCCTCAACCGGAATGTGACCGGGCAGTGCCGGCCGCTGGCCGGCTCCTCGTACGGTTGGAATCCTGCAGAGCCGGCCAGCGGCCGGCACTACCCGTTATTCAGTTGGCTGGATCCGGACCCGCACTTCCTCTTCTTCCGGTGGGGTGGCCGCCGGTGCGGTGGGCGACGCGGCCGGCTGTACCGCCGGGGCCGGCGCTGGTACCACGGTCGTGGCGCCGCGGTGGCGCATGACCACCACCATCGCCACGGCAGCGATCACCAGCAACAGGCCGATGCGGATGCGCCAGGCCCAGTTGCGCGGTGCGTCGTTCTGGGCGACCTCATCGCGGAACGCGAACTGCGCGGTCGGGTGATCGCGGCGGGTGGTTTCCAGCAGGCGCGCATCACGCAGGATCTCGCGGGCGCGCGGCTGGTCGTCGGCATGCACCACCCACAGGGTCGGATGGGTGGTGGCCTTTTCCTTGTCCAGATAGCTGAACTGGCTGCCGCGCTTGCTGTGGTACGAGCGCCCGTTGGTGATGCGCACTTCGATGCCGGCGTCGCGCAGCAGCTGGGCCACGCCTTCGACGGTCTCCACGCGCTGGCTGTTGAAGATCTGTCTCATGTCAGTCCTTGGCCGGCACGGCGGCGGCCGCGGCACTGTCGTCGACCACGCGGATCAGCCCTTCCTGCGCCGTGCTGGCGACTAGGATGCCGTTGCGGGTGAAGAACTGGCCACGCGCCAGGCCGCGCGAATCCTGCGCGCTGGGGCTGTCCAGCGAATACAGCAGCCAGTCGTCGGCGCGGAACGGGCGGTGGAACCAGATCGCATGGTCCAGCGAGGCCATCTGCACGTGCGGCTGGTAGTAGCTGATGCCGTGCGGGAAGGTCGCGGTGCCGAGCAGATGGAAATCCGACGCGTAGGCGAGCAGGGCCTGATGCAGCTCGGGGGCATCGCCCACGGTCTCGTTCAGACGCAGCCACACCTGGTGGTACGGCGGGCGCTTGGGCGGATGGAGTTCGTCGCGCGGGTAGACATGACGGAACTCGAACGGGCCACCCCGCGAGAGCCAGCGCTGCACCTTGATCGGCAGGCGATCGAGCACCGCCTGCGGCAACGGCTGGTTCGGCTCGATGTCTTCCGGCTGCGGCACTTCCGGCATTTTGTGCTGGTGCTCGGCGCCGGTCTCGGCCTGCTGGAACGAGGCCGCGCAGAAGAAGATCACCTTGCCGTGCTGGATCGCGGTGACCCGGCGCACGGAGAAGCTGCCGCCATCGCGGGTACGGTCCACGTCATAGACGATGGGATGGTCGATGTTGCCGGCGCGCAGGAAGTAGGCGTGCAGCGAATGCACGTGACGGCCGTTCTCGACCGTCTTCTGGGCGGCGGACAGCGCCTGGCCCAGCACCTGGCCGCCAAAGACGTACTTGGTGCCGATATCGCGGCTCTGGCCGCGGAATAGATTGTCTTCCAGGCGTTCGAGCGAGAGCAGGTCGATCAGCTCGGAAACGACGGGTTCGTGCGTGGCGGACAAAGGCGGCAACCGGCAGGGGGCGAACCGGAATTATAGGGTAGTGCCGGCCAAGAGCTGGGAATGCCGGGGCGCGTCTGGAGGGAAAGCCCCCTGAGTCAGGGGGCTGCCGCGAAGCGGCGGGGGTGTGGGGGTCGGTAAGAGGGGCCCGCGGTTTGCGCAGCGAGCCGCGGGGCGGCAGCGCGCATGCGGGGACGCTTTACCCCTTGCCCAGCCGGGCGACCAGCCCGTGCAGCGCCTGCTGGGCGTCCGGGGCGTACCAGGTGTCCACGAAGCGGTCGAGCTGGATGAGGTCGGCGTGCAGCGCCTCATGCAGGTCGGCGCGGGCGATGGCGCGGGTCAGCAGCATCGGTTGGCGCGGCAGCTTCAGCAGGCTCTGCAGCCAGGCCACGGCGCGGGCGACGACCAGGTCCGCATCGACCACCTCATCGACCAGCCCGATCTGCAGTGCACGCTCGGCCGGCACCATCTCGCCGCCGACCAGCAGGGTGGTGGCCCGATGGTGGCCGACCACGCGGCGCATCAGGCGCTGGATGCCTTCCGGCGCGACCAGCCCGACCTGCACTTCGTTCAGGCCGATCACCGTGGGATGGGCGGCATCGGGGCTGCGCGCGATGATCCGGTAGTCGCAGCACAGCGCCAGCACGCAGCCGCCGGCCGGGGCGTGCCCGGTCATGGCCGCCACCACCGGCACGCGGCATTCGGCCAGGGTGCGCACGGCGCCGAAAAAGGCCTGCCAGCTGTCCAGCAGCCTGTGCTTGTCATCGCCATGGCCGAGCAGGTGCGGCACGTCCATGCCGGCACTGAAGATGCGCTCGCTCCCGGACAGCACGATGCCGTGCACGTCCTCGGACATGGCCTGGTTGATCGCCTGGATCAGGTGCCGGCACAGCTCGGTGTCCAACGCATTGACCGGCGGGCGCGCCAGCCGCAGTTCGCGGATGGGGCCATGGTTGATCACCTCGATGAGCGTCGTCATGCTGCAGTCTCGTTGCGGACAGGGAACGAAGCCGATGATAACCAAACCATTCGTGTGCGTATTGTTGGGACTGTGTGCGATCGCAGCATCGGCGCCGACAGCGGCCGCAGAACCTTCCTGTGTGTCACTGCGCGATGGCTGGCTGCGGTTGCCGCCGGCCGGGATGCCGATGGCCGCCGGTTACGGGCGGATCCGCAACGACTGCCGCGAGGCGGTCGTGGTGATCGCCGCCGGCAGCAAGGCGTTCGGCGATGTGTCCCTGCATGAAACCACGCTGGTCGACGGGGTCAGCAGGATGCGCGCGGTGGAGCGATTGCCGATCGCGGCCGGTGCGACCGTCGAGCTGAAGCCGGGGGGCTTGCACCTGATGCTCATGCAGCCGGAGGTGCCGCTCAGCGAGGGCAAGGTGCTGCCGCTGCGGCTGAGCCTGGAAGACGGGCGCAAGGTGGATGGACAGCTGCAGGTGCGCGGCGCGCGTTGAGGGGGTGCTGGCCGGCAGGCGCGCGCTCAGCTCCAGTCGTAGGAGAACAACACGGTGCGACTGTCCGGTTCGTACAGCATCACGATGGCATCGGCACCCGCGGCGCACCAGTTGTAACCGGCTACTTCGGCGACCGCGAAGAACGGTTTGCCATCGCGGGTGATGCGCACGTTCTCGGCATCGTCAGGTCGGTCGCGGTCATACATCGCCGGATCCAGTGCGATCTCGAATGCCGGCGGGATCTCGGCGGTTTCGGTCCAGTTGCCACCGGAAATCTGCCCGCCGAGCCTGTCCAGATACGCCTGTTCGCCCGGCTCGCCATCGCCATAACGCATGTAGCTGGCCAAGGAGCCGTGGGTCTGGAAATAGGCGTGTGCCTTGGCGTGACTGTCGCGCATCTCGGCGATGTGCTCGACCGCGTCGCTGTCCTGCTCCTGGTCACCGACGAAGTAGCCCGCGGTGCCGAGGAAGCGCATGCGGTTGTCGGTGGTCAGCTCGAATGCGATCCAGTTGGTGCCGGTGAACGCGTTGTGGTGCTCTTCGGTGTCTTCGCCGATGCAGCCTTCATACGGCTCTATCGGGCACAGCATCGTGGCCACGGAGCCGGCCAGTTCCGGATGCAGGATGCCCAGGTCGATGCCGATCAGCGGCAGCAGGTGTTGGGCCAGCCACGGTTGTTCCTGGGAAAAAACGTCGGCGGGGAACGGCGTCATTCCGGGAAGAAGTGTGCGGATGTCGGTCTGGTGGAACATGGCATTCCTTTGAACGAATGGCGGTAATGCCGGCCGCTGGCCGGCATCCATGCACATCCTTCCGGCGTCATGAGGTTGCCGGCCAGCGGCCGGCAATCATGCACATCCGTCCGGGAGTCTGAGGTTGCCGGCCAGCGGCCGGCACTACCTGCTCAGGTGGACGCGGTGCGGATCGCCTCGGGCAACGGTGCGCTCTTGCCGGTCTGGGTGTCCATCCACACCACCACCACGTTGCCGTCCGAATACAGCGTGCTGTCGTTCTTCTCGTCCACGATGCGGTGGCCGATGGTCACGCTGCTGTTGCCGAGACGCTCGACGAACAGTTCCACCACGATGTCGTTGGGCCACACGATCGGCAGGCGGTAGTTGACGTTGGTCGCCGCCACCACCGGTGCGATGCGGTCGGTCATCGAAACGCCCTCCACCCCCAGCATCCAGCGCACGCGCGCTTCTTCCAGGTAGGAGATGTACTTGGCGTTGTTGACGTGGCCCATGCTGTCCATGTCGCGCCAGCGGACGCTGATCGGTACGCGGGCGAGAATCTTGTGTTCGCTGCTCATTACTTCTTCTTCGCCTTCGTGGTCTTGGCAGGGCTGGTTTTGCTGGGGGTTGCCGCGCGCGTGGCGGCCACCGCCTTCTTGGCCACCTTGGCCACCTTGGCCGGCTTTTCCGGCTTGGCCTTGCGCGGCGGGCGGGCGTCGGGCTTGTTGGCCACGGCCGCCGGCTGTTCCGGGCGCGCGCTGGTGGAGGGCAGCATCTTGGCCAGGAACTGGCCGGTGTACGAGGTCGGGCAGGCCGCCACGTCTTCCGGCGTACCGGTGACCAGGATGGTGCCACCGCGGTGGCCGCCTTCCGGACCCAGATCGACGATCCAGTCGGCGGTCTTGATCACGTCCAGGTTGTGCTCGATCACCACCACCGTGTTGCCTTCGTCACGCAGCTTGTGCAGCACGCCGAGCAGCGCCTCGATGTCGTGGAAATGCAGGCCGGTGGTCGGCTCATCCAGGATGTACAGCGTGCGCCCGGTATCGCGGCGCGACAATTCCTTGGACAGCTTCACGCGCTGCGCTTCACCACCGGACAGCGTGGTCGCGCTCTGGCCCAGCTTGATGTAGCTCAGGCCCACGTCGACCAGCGTTTCCAGCTTGCGCGCGATGCTCGGCACCGGTTCGAACAGCTTCAGCGCATCTTCGACGGTCATCTGCAGCACGTCGTTGATGTTGTAGCCCTTGTACAGGATCTCCAGCGTTTCGCGGTTGTAGCGCTTGCCGTGGCAGACATCGCAGGGCACGTACACGTCCGGCAGGAAGTGCATTTCCACCTTGATCAGGCCATCGCCCTGGCACGCTTCGCAACGGCCACCGCGCACGTTGAAGCTGAAACGCCCCGGCGAATAGCCGCGTGCACGCGCTTCGGGCACTTGCGCGTACAGCTCGCGCAGCGGCGTGAACAGACCGGTGTAGGTGGCCGGGTTCGAGCGCGGGGTGCGGCCGATCGGCGACTGGTCGATGTCCACCACCTTGTCGAACAGATCCAGGCCGTCCACTTCCTTGTACGGGGCGATCGGGTGCGAGGAGCCGTTGATCTCGTTGGCGGCCAGCGAGAACAGGGTGTCGTTGATCAGGGTCGACTTGCCCGAGCCGGACACGCCGGTGATGCAGGTCAGCAGGCCCGACGGAATGTCCAGGTCCACGCCCTTGAGGTTGTTGCCACTGGCACCGCGCAGATGCAGCGTCATCTTCGGGTTCGGCTTGTGCCGGCGCGCTGGGATCTCGATGGCGCGCTTGCCCGACAGGTACTGGCCGGTCAGCGAACGCGGCGCATCCAGGATGTCCTGCAGCGTGCCCTGGCCGACGATCTCGCCGCCATGCACGCCCGCACCCGGGCCGATGTCCAGCACGTAGTCGGCCAGGCGGATCGCGTCTTCGTCATGCTCGACCACGATCACCGTGTTGCCGAGGTCGCGCAGGCGGGTCAGGGTGCCGAGCAGGCGCTCGTTGTCGCGCTGGTGCAGGCCGATCGACGGCTCGTCCAGCACGTACATCACGCCGACCAGGCCGGCACCGATCTGCGAGGCCAGCCGGATGCGCTGGGCCTCGCCACCGGACAGGGTGTCGGCCTTGCGCTCCAGGGTCAGGTAATCCAGGCCGACGTCGACCAGGAAGCCCAGCCGTTCGCCGATCTCCTTGACGATCTTGCCGGCGATTTCGCCACGCCAGCCGGGCAGGGTCATGCTGCTGAAGAACTTCAGCGCATCGTCGATCGGCATCACCACCAGTTCCGGCAGCGCACGGTCGGCCACGAACACGTTGCGCGCGGCCTTGTTCAGGCGCTGGCCGTTGCACTCGGGGCAGTTGCGCTCGCTGATGTACTTGGCCAGCTCTTCGCGCACCGCCGAGGATTCGGTCTCCTTGTAGCGGCGCTCGAGGTTGGGAATGATGCCCTCGAAGCGATGCTTGCGCTGGGTGCGGCCACCGGCTTCGGTGAAGTAGGTGAAGGTGATCGTCTCGTCGCCGCTGCCGTACAGCACGGCCTGGCGCACGTCCTCGGGCAGGCTCTGCCACGGGGCATCGGTGTCGAACTTGTAGTGCTTGGCCAGCGAGGCGATCAGCTGGAAGTAGTAGGCGTTGCGGCGGTCCCAGCCGCGCACGGCACCGGCCGAGAGCGACAGCTCCGGGTGCACTACCACGCGCGAGGGATCGAAGAACTCGGCCATGCCGAGGCCATCGCAGCCCGGGCAGGCGCCGACCGGCGAGTTGAACGAGAACAGGCGCGGTTCCAGCTCCGGCAGCGAGTAATCGCAGACCGGGCAGCTGTACTTGGAGGAGAACAGGTGCGCAGGCGCATCCTCCACATCCAGTGACTGCACCGAGACCATGCCGTCGCCCAGCTTCAGCGCGGTTTCAAAGCTCTCGGCCAGGCGCTGCTTGATGTCCTCGCGCGGGCGGAAGCGGTCGATCACCGCCTCGATGGTGTGCTTCTGGCGCAGCGCCAGCGGCGGCACCGCATCGATTTCATGCAACTGGCCGTCCACGCGCACGCGCACATAGCCCTGCGCGCGCAGCTGGTCGAAGACCTGGGCGTGTTCGCCCTTGCGCTCGCGGATCACCGGGGCCAGCAGCATGTAGCGCTGTTCGGCATCCAGGGTCAGCACGTGGTCGACCATCTGGCTGACCGTCTGCGCTTCCAGCGGGTAGCCGTGGTCCGGGCAGCGCGGGCTGCCGACGCGGGCGTACAGCAGGCGCAGGTAGTCGTAGATCTCGGTGATCGTGCCGACGGTCGAGCGCGGGTTGTGCGAGGTCGACTTCTGTTCGATCGAGATCGCCGGGGACAGGCCCTCGATGTGGTCCAGGTCCGGCTTTTCCATCACGCTGAGGAACTGGCGGGCATAGGCCGACAGCGACTCCACGTAACGACGCTGGCCTTCCGCGTAGATGGTGTCGAACGCCAACGAGGACTTGCCCGAGCCGGACAGGCCGGTGATGACAATGAGCTTGTCGCGGGGCAGGTCGAGATCGATGTTCTTGAGATTGTGCGTCCGCGCGCCGCGGATGCGGATGAAATCCATCGCCATGGGGGATCCGTTGTGGGGCTTCGGCTCAGGGAGCCGGCAAGCGGGTGGGGCAATCGGAAACGGCAATCGGTCAGCCTACCGAGCTTGGGATTTGGGGGCAATCGCGGACTTTGCCACCCCTGGGTCTCACGCCCTGAGACCCCGCCAGCCGGTTTCCTGAACCGTATTCAGCCAAATCCGGGTCCGAGCAGGGGGTGGGTTGACCCGAAGTGGTTGAAGTCATTAAAATTCCGCTTCTGTCCGCCCTCGATGGCGGCAGTCCATAGACCACAATAACTACAGAGGAAGTCTGGTCATGTACGCAGTACTGGTAACCGGCGGTAAGCAATACCGCGTGGCGCAGGGCGAAACGCTCCGCGTTGAAAAGCTCGAAGTCGAAGTCGGCAACGAGATCAAGTTCGACAACATCCTGATGCTGGGCGACAGCGATGGCATCAAGCTGGGCGACGCGCTGAGCGGCGCTTCGGTCACTGCCAAGGTCGTGTCCCAGGGTCGTGCCGACAAGGTCCGGATCATCAAGTTCCGTCGCCGTAAGCACCACATGAAGCGCCAGGGTCACCGTCAGTACTACACCGAAATCGAGATCACCGGCATTGCCGGTGGCAGCAAGTAATAAGGAGAAGCAGTCATGGCACATAAGAAGGGCGTAGGCTCATCGCGCAACGGTCGCGACTCCAACCCGAAATACCTCGGCGTCAAGATCTTCGGTGGCCAGGCCATCGACGCCGGCAACATCATCGTGCGTCAGCGCGGCACCCAGTTCCATCCGGGTACCGGCGTTGGCCTCGGCCGTGACCACACCCTGTTCGCGCTCGTCGACGGCAAGGTGGAGTTCTCGGTCAAGGGCCCGAAGAAGCGTCGTACCGTCAGCGTCGTCGCCGAAGCCTGATCTTCAGCGGTACGCAGGCGCCCACGCCACGGCGTGGGGTCGCTGACGAAAGCCCCGCTTCGGCGGGGTTTTTCGTTGGTATCCACTACATCGGGCGGGACATTTCCCGCCGCCGGCCCTGGATCGTACCGGGGCCGTTAGACTCTGCGGTGGGGTGCACCTCGCGCCCGCCGCCTCCAGATTGGCATCCAGAATCATGAAACTTGTAGACGAAGCAGAAATCCAGGTGATCGCCGGCAACGGCGGCAACGGCTGCATCGGTTTCCGTCGCGAGAAGTTCATTCCGCTGGGCGGGCCGGACGGTGGCGACGGCGGTAATGGCGGCAGCGTGTGGATCCGCGCCGACGAGAACCTCAACACCCTGGTCGATTTCCGCCATGACCGCATCTTCAAGGCGCAGCGCGGCGAGAACGGCATGGGCCGCCAGGCCTATGGCAAGGGCGGCGAAGACCTGGTCATCACCGTGCCGATCGGCACCGTGATCATGAACGTCAGCACCGACGAGGTGATCGGCGATCTGACCGCGCATGGCGACCGCCTGCTGGTGGCCAAGGGCGGCCGCGGCGGCCTGGGCAACATGCATTTCAAGAGCTCCACCAACCGCTCGCCGCGCCAGGCGCTGCCGGGCGAAGAGGGTGAAGAGCGCCTGATCAAGCTCGAGCTGAAGCTGCTGGCCGACGTGGGCCTGCTGGGCTTCCCGAATGCCGGCAAGAGCACCCTGATCCGTGCCGTGTCCGCGGCGACCCCGAAGGTGGCCGATTACCCGTTCACCACGCTGTACCCCAATCTGGGCGTCGTGCGCGTGGAGAACTACCGCAGCTTCGTGATCGCCGACATTCCCGGCCTGATCGAGGGGGCGGCCGACGGCGCCGGGCTGGGCGCGCAGTTCCTGCGCCACCTGCAGCGCACCCGCCTGCTGCTGCACCTCGTGGATATCTCCCCGATGGAAGGCGGCGTGGAAGGTGTGTCGCCGATCGAGCAGGTCCGGGCGATCGAGCGCGAGCTGGAAAAGCACGACCCGGAGCTGCTGGACAAGCCGCGCTGGCTGGTGCTGAACAAGGCCGACCTGATGTTCGAGGACGAGGCCAAGGCCGCTGCCGAGAAGATCGTCGCCGAGCTGGGCTGGACCGAGCCGTGGTACCTGGTCTCGGCCCTCGGCCGTGAAGGCACCTGGCCGATCATGAACAACATCATGGCCTTCTTCGATCGCCAGAAGGAAGACGAGGCGCAAGCGCGCGATGCGTACTGAGCGCAGCCACGCGCCCCTGAGAAACCCGGCTCCGGCCGGGTTTTTCTGTGGTGTCGCCGTAACCGCCGACCGGGCGGGTCGCCGCAGATCGCAGGCAACAAAAAACCCGGCCAAGGCCGGGTTCTTCTCTGCGGCTGGATCGAAGCCACGCAGGGCGTGGCTCTACGACACCCGCAGCGCCGTATCAGGCGGCCTTGATGGCCTTGATGCGCGCGGTCAGGCGGCTCTTATGGCGAGCAGCCTTGTTCTTGTGGATCAGACCACGCGAGCTGAAACGGTCGAGGATCGGCTGGGCAACAGCGAAGGCTGCCTCGGCGCCGGCGGCGTCATTGGCATCCAGAGCCTTGATCACCTTCTTGACAGCGGTGCGCAGCATCGAACGCTGAGCCGTATTGCGCGCGTTGCGCACGACGGTCTGCTTGGCGCGCTTCTTGGCGGACTTGATATTGGCCACAGTGGTGGTTTCCTGAAAAATCGGTGTAATGGGAACAGCAAGCTGGAAAGTATGATGGCTCGAAAAATGTACGTCAAGTCAATTGTCAAGAGGGAACACGGGTGAGTTCACCAAGGATGTTGCGGGGCCTGCTGTCTTTCAGCAGCATGACCATGATTTCGCGGGTGTTGGGGCTGGTTCGCGACCTGGTCATCACCACCACGTTCGGCACCAATGCGGTGACCGACGCCTTCTGGGTCGCCTTCCGGGTGCCCAATTTCCTGCGCCGGCTGTTCGCCGAAGGCTCGTTCGCCACGGCGTTCGTCCCGGTGTTCACGGAAGTGAAGGAAACCCGCTCGCATGCCGAACTGCGCGAGCTGATGTCGCGGGTGGCCGGCACGCTGGGCGGGGTGCTGCTGCTGGTCACGGCGTTGGCGCTGATCTTCGCGCCGCAGCTGGCGACCCTGTTCTCCAGCGGGGTGGATACCGACCCGGCCAAGCATGGCCTGCTGGTGGACCTGTTCCGGTTGACCTTCCCGTTCCTGCTGTTCGTCTCGCTGACCGCGCTGGCCGGCGGGGCGCTCAACAGTTTCCAGAAGTTCGCGATGCCGGCGCTGACCCCGGTGATCCTCAACCTGTGCATGATCGCCGGCGCGCTGTGGCTGGCCCCGCGGCTGGGCGGCACCCCGGAGAAGCAGATCCTGGCCCTGGGCTGGGCGGTGCTGGCGGCCGGGCTGCTGCAGCTGCTGTTCCAGCTGCCTTCGCTGAAGGGCATCAACCTGCTGACCCTGCCGCGCTGGGGCTGGCGGCATCCCGGGGTGCGCAAGGTGCTGACCCTGATGGTGCCGACCCTGTTCGGTTCCTCGATCGCGCAGATCAACCTGCTGCTGGATACGGTGATCGCCGCCAAGTTGACCGATGGCTCGCAGTCCTGGCTGTCGCTGGCCGACCGCTTCCTGGAGCTCCCGCTGGGCGTGTTCGGGGTGGCGCTGGGTACCGTGATCCTGCCGGCGTTGGCCCGCCACCACGTGAGCACCGACAAGGCCGGCTTCTCCAGCGCGCTGGACTGGGGCCTGCGCACGACGCTGCTGATCGCGATCCCGGCCATGCTGGGCCTGCTGCTGCTGGCCGAGCCGCTGATCGCCACGGTGTTCCAGTACGGGCGCTTCACCGCGTTCGATACCCGCATGACCGCGCTGTCGGTCTACGGGCTGAGCTTCGCCCTGCCGGCGTTCGCGCTGCTCAAGGTGGTGCTGCCGGCCTTCTACGCCCGCCAGGACACGCGCACCCCGGTCCGCGCCGGCGTGGCCGCGCTGGTGGCCAACATGGTGTTCAACTTCATCCTGCTGGCCGTGCTGTACCACGTGATGGTGCCGGAGGCGCTCAAGGCGCAGGGCGTGTGGGTCGCGCTGGGCAAGCAGCCGGGCCTGCATCTGGCGCTGGGCATCGCCAGCGCACTGTCCAGTTACCTGAACCTGGGCCTGCTCTGGTACTGGCTGGGCAAGACCGACGTCTATCAGCCCAAGCCCGGGTGGGGTGGCTACGTGACCAAGCTGGGGCTGGCGTGTCTGGCGATGGTCGCGGTGCTGCTGGCCCTGCTGTACGGGATGCCGGCGTTCACCGGCATGGACAAATGGCACCGGATCGGGAACCTCGCGCTGCTGGTCGGCGGCGGTGGTCTGACCTATCTGGTGGCGCTGGTCGCCATGGGCTTCCGCCCGCGCCACCTGCGGGAGCATTGATAGGTGGGCAGCCCGGCTATACTTCATGGCTATCTCTTGCAAAGCATCGGCCCTGGTGGGCCGCATTCCACGTAGATGAGCAGGCTGTTTAGAAACGTCGAAGGCGGGCAGTTGTTCCCGCACGGAAGCGTGGTCTGCATCGGCGCATTCGACGGCCTGCACCTGGGTCATCGTGCGTTGGTGCGCCACGCCGTTTCGCGCGCGCGCGCGCTGGGCGTGGCCGCCGTGGCGGTGGCCTTCGAGCCGCTGCCGCGCGAGTACTTCGCGCAGGGCGAGCCGCCGCCGCGATTGACCCTGGCGCGCGACAAGGTCGCGATGCTGCGCGAACTCGGCGTGGATGCGATCGGCCTGCTGCGCTTCGATGCGCGCATGGCCGCGATGCAGGCCGAGGCGTTCGTCGAGCAGCTGCTGGTGCACCGGCTGAGTGCGCGCGAGGTGTGGATCGGGCCGGAGTTCTGCTTCGGCAACCGCCGCAAGGGCGATCTGGCCCTGCTGCAGGCGATGGGCCGCGAGCGGGGTTTCAGTGCGGGGGAGATCGAGCCGGTCGACCTGCACGGCGAGCGCATCTCCAGCACCCGCATCCGCCAACTGCTGCGTGCCGGTGATTTCAGCCATGCCGGGGATCTGCTGGGCAGGCCGTATACGATTGGGGGCAGGGTAGTGCGCGGCCGCCAGTTGGGCCGTACGCTGGGGTTCCCGACCGCCAACCTGCGCTTCCCGAAGACGCCGGCGCTGTCGGGGATCTACGCGACCTGGGTCCATGGCGTGTTCGACCAGCCGTGGCCCTCGGTCTCCAGCTTCGGCACGCGCCCCACCGTGGACGGCGTGGAGCCGCTGCTGGAAGCGCACCTGTTTGATTTCCAGGGTGACCTGTACGGTCGCCACATCGATGTCGAGTTCGTCGCCAAGCTGCGTGACGAAGAAAAGTTCCAAGATCTGGCTGCGTTGACCGACCAGATGCACCGTGACGCCGAACAGGCCCGTCACATCCTTTCCGAACACAGATTGCGAGCCACTGCGTGAGCCAGGACTACAAAGCCACCCTTCATCTGCCGGCAACCGAATTCCCGATGCGCGGCGACCTGCCCAAGCGCGAGCCGGGCATTCTGTCGCGCTGGGAGGACGAGGGCCTTTACGCCCGCCTGCGCGACAACGCGCAGGGACGCCCGCTGTTCGTGCTGCACGACGGCCCGCCCTACGCCAATGGCCAGATCCACCTGGGCCACGCGGTCAACAAGATCCTCAAGGACATCATCGTCAAGTCGCGCTACCTGGCCGGCTTCGATGCGCCCTACGTGCCTGGCTGGGATTGCCATGGCCTGCCGATCGAGATCGCGGTCGAGAAGAAGTGGGGCAAGGTCGGCGTCAAGCTCGATGCGGTCGCGTTCCGCCAGAAGTGCCGCGAGTTCGCCGAAGAGCAGATCGAACTGCAGCGCCGCGACTTCAAGCGGCTGGGCGTGATCGGCGATTGGGACAACCCGTACAAGACGCTGAGCTTCGATTTCGAAGCCAACGAGATCCGCGCGCTGTCCAAGGTCTTCGCCAACGGTCACATCGTGCGCGGCGCCAAGCCGGTGCACTGGTGCTTCGACTGTGGCTCGGCACTGGCCGAGGCCGAGATCGAATACCAGGACAAGACCTCGCCGGCGATCGACGTGGCCTACGTCTCGCGCGACGCGCAGCAGCTGGCCGAACGCTTCGGCGTGGCGCTGCCGGCCGATGTCGAGGTGGCGGTGCCGATCTGGACCACCACCCCGTGGACGCTGCCGGCCTCGCTTGCGGTGTCGCTCGGTGCGGAGATCGAGTACGTGCTGGCCGAAGGCCCGGCCCACCACGGCAAGCGCCGTTGGCTGGTGCTGGCCGCCGCGCTGGCCGAACGTTCGCTGCAGCGCTACGGCGTGGAGGGCCTGGTCGTGCACGGCCGTGCCACCGGCGCCGCGCTGGAAAACCTGCTGCTGGCCCATCCGTTCTATCCGCAGCGCGACATCCCGCTGCTCAACGGCGACCACGTCTCCGATGAAGACGGTACCGGTGCGGTGCATACCGCCCCGGGCCATGGCCAGGAAGACTTCGTGGTCAGCCAGCAGTATGGGCTGATGGACAAGTACAACGCCGGCCAGATCAACCCGGTCGACGGCCGTGGCGTGTACCTGTCCTCGACCCCGCCGGCGGGCGACGTCGAGCTGGCAGGCGTGCACCTGTGGAAGGCGCAGCCGCTGATCATCGATGTGCTGCGCGCCTCCGGTGCGCTGCTGGCCCATGTCGAGATCGTGCACAGCTACCCGCACTGCTGGCGCCACAAGACCCCGGTCGTGTTCCGTGCCACCCCGCAGTGGTTCATCTCGATGGACAAGGCCAACCTGCGCAGCGATGCGATGGCCGCGATCGACACCGTCGGCTGGTTCCCGAGCTGGGGCAAGGCGCGCATCGGCTCGATGGTCGATGGCCGCCCGGACTGGTGCATCAGCCGCCAGCGCACCTGGGGCGTGCCGATCGCGCTGTTCACCCACCGCGAAACCGGTGAGCCGCACCCGCGCACCGTCGAGCTGATGCAGCAGGTCGCCGACCGCGTGCAGGCCGAAGGCATCGACGTCTGGTATTCGCTGGACAGCGCCGAGCTGCTGGGCGAAGAAGCGTCGCAGTACGAGAAGGTCACCGACATCCTCGATGTCTGGTTCGACTCGGGCGTGACCCACGAAGGCGTGCTGCTGGCGCGTGGCTTCGGCAAGCCGGCCGATCTGTACCTGGAAGGCTCGGACCAGCACCGCGGCTGGTTCCAGTCCTCGCTGCTGACCGGCGTGGCGATCGACAGGCAGGCGCCGTACAAGCAGTGCCTCACCCACGGTTTCACCGTGGATGAGAAGGGCCGCAAGATGTCCAAGTCGATGGGCAACGGCATCGAGCCGCAGGACATCATGAAGACCCTGGGCGCGGACATCCTGCGCCTGTGGATCGCCTCGGCCGACTACAGCAATGAAATGTCGCTGTCGCAGGAGATCCTCAAGCGCAACGCGGATGCCTACCGGCGCCTGCGCAACACCGCGCGCTTCCTGCTCGGCAATCTGGACGGCTTCGACCCGGCCCAGCACCTGGTGGCCCCGGCCGACATGGTCGCGCTGGACCGCTGGATCGTGCATCGCGCGTTCGAGGTGCAGGAGAAGATCAAGGCCGCGTACACCGGCTACAACATGGCCGAGATCGTGCAGCTGCTGCTGAACTTCTGCAGCGTCGACCTGGGCTCGGTGTACCTGGACGTCACCAAGGACCGCCTGTACACCATGCCGGTGGACTCGCGCGGCCGCCGCTCGGCGCAGACCGCGATGTATCACATCGCCGAAGCGTTCACGCGCTGGATCGCGCCGATCCTGAGCTTCACCGCCGATGAGCTGTGGGGCTACCTGCCGGGCGAGCGCAAGGAGAATGTGCTGTTCGCCACCTGGTACGAAGGACTGGCTCCACTGCCGGCCGACGCGCCGCTCAACGCAGCCGATTTCGACCAGCTGCTGGCCCTGCGCGAGCAGGTCGCCAAGGTGCTCGAGCCGATGCGCGCCAATGGTGCGATCGGTGCGGCGCTGGAAGCGGAGATCACCGTCGCCGCCGATGCCGAGACCGCCGCGCGCTGGCAGCCGCTGGCCGAGGAGCTGCGCTTCCTGCTGATCAGCGGTGACGTGCAGGTGCGCCCGGCGACCACCGATGAGGTGTTCGTCAGCGCCCAGCCGACCACGAAGCAGAAGTGCGTGCGCTGCTGGCATTACCGCGCCGATGTGGGCTCGGTCGCCGCGCATCCGGAGCTGTGCGGCCGCTGCGTGACCAACATCGACGGTGCCGGCGAAGACCGGCGGTGGTTCTGATGGCCGCCGCCCGTCCGCGTCCGAACGCGCTGATCTGGCTGCTGCTGTCGGCGGCGATCATCATCGCCGACCAGTGGAGCAAGGCCTGGGTGCTGTCCAGCCTGCCCGAGTACGAGCCGGTGGTGGTCATCGACGGCTTCTGGAACTGGTACCGCACCTACAACACCGGCGCCGCGTTCAGTTTCCTGAGCGATGCCGGTGGCTGGCAGCTGTGGTTCTTCACCGCGCTGGCGCTGGGCATCAGCGGCCTGATGGCCTACTGGATGTGGGGCACCGCGCGCGGTGCCTGGCGCAGCGCCGTGCCGTACGCCCTGGTGATCGGCGGGGCGATCGGCAACGTGATCGACCGGCTGATGCACGGCCATGTGGTCGACTTCATCCAGTGGTATATCGGTGACCATGCCTGGCCGTCGTTCAACATCGCCGATTCGGCGATCGTGGTCGGCGCGGTGGGTATCGCCCTGTTCGGCCTGTTCGACGGCAAGCCTGCCAAAAAAGCGGGATAATTCCCTTCTGTATCCGTAACGACCCGGCTCACGCCGGCCGGAGTATCTGACCGATGGATGTGTTGCTCGCCAATCCGCGTGGTTTCTGTGCCGGTGTCGATCGTGCGATCGAGATCGTCAAGCGCGCGATCGAGACCCTGGGTGCGCCGATCTATGTGCGCCACGAGGTCGTGCACAACCGGTTCGTGGTCGATGACCTCAAGGCCCGCGGCGCGATCTTCGTCGAAGAGCTGGACGAAGTGCCGGACGACAACACGGTGATCTTCAGCGCCCACGGCGTCTCCCAGGCCGTGCGCCAGGAAGCCGACCGCCGTGGCCTGAAGGTGTTCGACGCCACCTGCCCGCTGGTCACCAAAGTGCACCTGGAAGTGGCCCGCCACTGCCGCGCCGGCCGCGACGTGGTGCTGATCGGCCACGCCGGCCACCCGGAAGTGGAAGGCACGATGGGCCAGTGGAGCCGCGAGCGCGGCACCGGCCAGATCTACCTGGTCGAAGATGTGGACGACGTCGCCACGCTGGTCATCGACCAGCCGGAGAACTTCGCCTACACCACCCAGACCACGCTCTCGGTGGATGACACCCGCGGCATCATCGAAGCGCTGCGTACCCGCTTCCCGGCGATGCAGGGCCCGAAGAACGATGACATCTGCTACGCCACGCAGAACCGCCAGGATGCCGTGCGCGACCTGGCCAAGCGCTGCGACCTGGTGCTGGTGGTCGGCTCGCCGAACAGCTCCAACTCCAACCGCCTGAGTGAGCTGGCACGCCGTGATGGCGTGGAGTCCTACCTGATCGACGGTGCCGACGAGATCGACCCGGCATGGGTGGCGGGCAAAAAGCACATCGGCCTGACCGCCGGCGCCTCCGCGCCGCAGGTGCTGGTGGACGGGGTGATCGCGCGCCTGAAAGAACTTGGCGCCACCGGCGTCGGCGAGCTGGATGGCGAGCCGGAATCGATGGTGTTCGCGCTGCCGAAGGAACTGCGGCTGCGCCTGGTCGACTGACCCGGCAACGTTACGCCACGCATGCCGTGGCGCTGCCCCGGTAGTGCCGGCCGCTGGCCGGCAGCTCATCTCGGTGGGTCCTGATCGCGTCCGGCAGACAGAACGTCACCGCACTCCGCTGTGCCAATCATGGCCGCAACGCGACGCATGACCTTTGGCCATGGGGCAGGGCGGTAACGCAGGGCTAGGATCGAGGCTTCCCCCGCTGGAGCCTGCCTGATGAAGATGCGTGCCGTTGCCCTGTCCGTGTTGCTGGCCGTGTCCGCCGCCGGCGTGCAGGCGCAGACACCGCCGCCGCAGGACGTGGCTTTCCCCGGCCTGCTGCGCATCGACGTGGACGCGCGCGATATCGGGCGACGCATCTTCAAGGTCAAGGCCACGGTGCCGGCCAAGCCCGGCCCGCTGACCCTGCTGTACCCCCAGTGGCTGCCCGGCGCGCATTCGCCGAGCGGGCCGATCGACAAGCTCGCCGGCCTGGTCGTCACCGCCAACGGCACGCCGCTGCAGTGGAAGCGGGATCCGTACGACGTCTACGCCTTCACCGTGGAGGTGCCGCAGGGCGCCAGTGAAGTCGTGGCCGAGTTCAAGTTCCTGTCCTCCCAGGGCGCGCAGGGCCGCGTGGTGATGACGCCGGACATGCTCAACCTGCAGTGGAACGCCAACTCGCTGTACCCGGCCGGGGTCATCACCCGCAACATCCAAGCGCAGGCTACCGTCACCCTGCCGCCGGGCTGGTCGTATGCCACCGCGCTGGACACGGAGCGCCGCGACGGCGACACCGTGGTGTTCAAGCCGATCAGCTACGACCATCTGGTCGACTCGCCGCTGTTCGCCGGCCGCCACTTCCAGCGCTTCGATCTGGACCCCGGCGCAAAGGTGCCGGTGCACCTGAATGTCTTCGCTGATGACGCCACGTCGCTGGCGGCCAAGCCCGAGCAGATCCAGGCGCATCGCGCGCTGGTGCAGCAGATGTACAAGCTCTACGGCGCGCGCCACTTCGACCGCTACGAGTTCCTGCTCGCGCTGACCGACAGGCTCGGCGGCATCGGCCTGGAGCACCAGCGCTCCAGCGAGAACAGTGGCGACACCGGGTACTTCACCGAGTGGGACAAGACCTGGCTCGGCCGCGACCTGCTGCCGCACGAGTTCAACCACTCCTGGAACGGCAAGTACCGCCGTGGCGCGGATCTGGCCACCGCCAACTTCAACGTTCCCATGGGCGACAGCCTGCTGTGGCTGTATGAAGGGCAGACCCAGTTCTGGGGCCAGGTGCTGGCCGCCCGCTCCGGACTGTGGAGCCCGCAGCAGACCCGCGATGTACTGGCCAATGTCGCCGGTACCTACGACCGCGGCCGCCCCGGCCTGGCCTGGCGCAACCTGCAGGACACCACCAACGACCCGACCATCGCCCAGCGCCGCGCACTGGCGTTCCGCAACTACCAGATGAGCGAGGACTACTATTCCGGCGGCCAGATGGTATGGCTGGAGGTGGACGGCAAGCTGCGCGCGCTGACCGGCAACAAGCGCGGCCTGGACGACTTCGCCAAGGCGTTCTTCGGCATGAACGACGGCGACTGGAACGTCCATCCGTATACCTTCGAGGACGTGGTCGGCACCCTCAACGGCGTGGCGCCGTTCGACTGGGCCAGCTTCCTGCGCGAACGCCTGGATGGGCACGGCCCGCTGACCGGCGGTCTGGAAGCAGCCGGCTGGAAACTGGTCTACACCGATACCCCGAACGAAGCGTTCAAGGCGCAGGAGGCCCGGGCCAAGAACAGCAATCTGCTGTACTCCATCGGCCTGTCCGTCAGCGAGTCCGGCTACATCGGCGACGTGCTGTGGGACAGCCCGGCGTTCAATGCCGGGCTGATCCCCGGCATGAGCGTGGTCGCACTCAATGGCCGCGTGTTCAAGGCGGAGCAGTTGAAGGAGGCGATCACCACGGCCAGGACCGACAAGGCACCGCTGACGCTGCTGGTGAAAAACGTCGATCGCATCGACACGGTGACGCTGGATTACCACGACGGGCTGAAGTACCCGGCGCTGGAGCGCATCGCCGGCAAGCCGGACCGCCTGGCGGAGCTGTGGAAGGCGCGCTGACCACCGGCGTCAGGCTGCGTGCATCCGCAGCATTTTCCGCTTCATGCCCGTGCGTAAGGTGCTCATGGCGGAAGATTCAGACGTAGATCTTTCCCCCGGGGCACGGATGTTTCAACGCCGAGGATGACGTTTTCAGCACAAGTAAAAAACGAAACCCCGGCCCGGTCGGGGTTTTCGTTGTGGGGAACATGCTGACAAACAGCGGCTAACGCCGTGGAATGAACCCCGTTTGTTCGCTGTGCGCCAAACGTATGGCGTCCCAGCGACCTTCCGGGCCTAGCAGGTCCTGAGTGAGACACGTTTGTTCATCGTGTTGTCATTTGTTACTGAATTGTGTATTGATTCGTTATCGGCGCGTTAAAGAACCATTCAGACAAAGCCTTGTGAAGCCGACCCAGGGCTCTGTGGACGAATCACGGAAGGTAACCATGGCGAACACTACGTTTCTCAGTCGTACCCCGTTGAGCATTGCCCTGACCTCGGCACTGTTCCTGGCGACCGCCGCACCGGCCATGGCGCAGGACGCCGGATCGTCGGATGCCTCCACCCCTGATCCCGCGCAGGCGGATCCGGAAAAGGCGCTCACCCAGCTGGATCGGATCACCGTGACCGGCTCGCGCATCTACCGCGCCGGGTTCGACACGCTGGAACCGGCGGCCGTGGTATCCCGGCAGAGCATTGAAGCCTATGGCTATACCAACCTGATCGACGCCCTGACCAAGGTGCCCGGCGTCACCGCCGGTGTCAGCTCGCGCGGCGACCAGGCCGGCTTCGGCGCCGGCGTCAACTTCGCCAGCAAGTTCGGTCTGGGCAGCAACCGCCTGTTGACCCTGGTCAACGGTCGCCGCTTCGTGACCTCGGCTCCCCCGACCGTGTTCGGCGCGGGCGGTGGCTCGGGTATCCAGGTCGACATGAACTCCATTCCGACCGTGATGGTCGAGCGCGTGGAAAGCCTGAGCGTGGGCGGTGCACCGACCTACGGCTCGGACGCCATTTCCGGCGTGAACAACATCATCCTGCGTGATCGCTTCGAGGGCGCCGAAGTCGAGATCGGCTACGGCAGCACGACCAAGAGCGACAATGACCGCTACTCGTGGTCGGCGATCTTCGGCAGCAGCTTCGCCGATGGCCGCGGCCACTTCACCATCGCCGCGGAGCTGGACAACAGCGATGGCGTGGATTCGCTGTCGCGCGATTTCTATCGCAATGGCTACAGCCTGCAGACCAACCCGACCGCTGCGAACATCGCGCGCTTCCAGCCGGGTCGTACCCCGGGGTCCGATGGCCGCATCGATGGCAGCATCCCGTTCAATACGGGTCCGGCCGATGGCATCCCGGACCAGGTGTTCATCCGCAATCGCCGCATTTCGAACATGACGTTCGGTGGCCTGATCCTGCCGTCCGACGTGGGTGTCCGGCGCTCGTACCAGCGCAATGCGGCGGGTGAGCTGACCGGTTTCGGCGCAGACAACAAGCTGTGGCACTTCAACAGCGCGGGTAACCTGGTGGAGTTCGACCAGGGCATCTCCTATCCCAGTGGCAATGCCTCCGGTGGCGACGGCCTGGACCTCAACGAGACGCTCCCGCTGATCGCCGACCTCGAGCGTCGCTCCGTGTACTCGACGGGCAGCTTCGATTTCACCGACAACGTGCGCGGCTTCTTCGAGCTGTCCCGTTACGAGGCGACCGCACGCGAAACGCTCGACCAGAACGTCTACAACGCGGCCTCCTTCGGCGTCGCCAATCCGGACGGTACGGGCGCACAGAGCGGCACCCTGCTGTTCAGTGCCAGCAATCCGTTCCTAAGCGCTGAATCGCGCCGGATCCTCGCCGCGAACGGCATCACGTCCTTCCAGCTGTCACGCTCCTCGCGCGACCTGAGCATGAACAACGCCAGCACGGAAACCCGCCTCACCCGCGTGGTCGCCGGCCTGGATGGCTTCTTCGACATCGGCAGCCGTGCCTTCAACTGGGAAACGAGCATCACGCACGGTCGCGGTGACTTCGACTATCTCGGTACCGGTCTGATCCAGCAGAACTTCATCAACGCGCTGAACGTCACCACCGACGCCAACGGCAACATCGTCTGTAATTCGGCGGCGCCCGGCACCATCGCCGATCCGAACTGCCGTCCGCTGAACCTGTTCGGCGAGAACCAGGCATCGCCTGAAGCGCTTGCTTACGTCTCCACGCCGACCGTGGCCAAGGCCGAAACCCGCCAGACCGTGTTCAACGCCTCCGTGTCCGGTGGCCTGTTCGATCTGCCCGGTGGCGAGTTCGGCGTTGCAGCCGGCTTCGAACACCGCCGCGAGGAAGGTTCGTTCACTCCCAGCGAGTACCAGCGCCTGGGCCAGGGCCGTTCGGTGCCGATCCAGGCCGCCAAGGGCGATTACCACACCAACGAAGTGTTCGCCGAGTTCCTGGCACCATTGTTCAACCCGGACTGGGGCCTGCCGGGCCTGCATCGCCTGGACGTGACGGCGAAGTTCCGTCGCGTGGACAACTCGGTGGCCGGTGGCTTCAATGCCTTCACCTACGGCCTGCAGTACGAGCCGTTCGAGGGTATCCAGCTGCGCGGCAACAAGACCCAGTCGCTGCGCGCACCGTCCATCGCAGAGCTGTACACCACGCTGCAGCCGGCGTTCTACAACATCCCGGAAGTCTGCTCGGTGGCCAACATCAACGGCGGCAGCAATCCGGCCGTGCGCAAGGCCAACTGCAACGCATTCTTCGCGGCATACCCGGGCGCGGATCCGGCCACCTTCCAGGCGGCACCGACCAACACGCTGGGCTCGACCAACGGCTACACCGGCCTGAAGAACGAGAAGGCCAAGTCGTGGACCGCAGGCATCGTGTTCGCACCGGAGTGGGCCGGTGGCCTGCGCGTGGCGGCGGACTGGTATGACATCGAGATCACCGATGTGATCACCGCATTGACCGCGAACGACATCATCACCGGCTGCTTCGACAATCCGGAATTCAACGCGGCCGATGTGCCCAACGCCAACCGCTTCTGCAGCCTGGTTACCCGTACCCCGGGCACCGGTGTCGCCACCGACATCAAGACTCAGTACGGCAACGGCCCGGTGCTGATGTTCCGCGGCTGGACGGCTGAAGTCGACTACCGCTGGAACATGGGCCGCTTCGGCTCGCTGGACCTGGGCTTCTACGGCTACATGCCGAAGAACCGTGGCCAGGCCCCGAGCGCCGATGTTCCCTTCGTCGAGCAGGTCGGTACGTTCAACGAACCCGAGCGCGTGTTCCGCTGGACCGCCCAGCACAACATCGGCAAGTGGAGCGCCGGCTTCTCGTCCAACTACACCAGCAGCGCGAAGTTCAGCCTGGTCGCCACGCCGGAAAGCCGCCAGTACCTCGTGCGTGACAGCTGGACCACCTGGGACGCCAACGTCAGCTACCGCCTGACCGACAACGCCCGCCTGAACCTGTCGGTGATCAACCTCACCGACGACATCGGTCCGTTCCCGTACGTGCTGGATGCGCTGGGCCGCCGCTACATGGCCTCGCTGCGCTACAAGTTCCAGTAATCGGTCACCTGCATGAAAGAGAGAGCCCGGCTTGCCGGGCTCTCTTCTTTTGGGGCGTCAGTCCGCTGCTTCCACATCCTGCGCGCTGTCGCATGCGCGTTCTGGCGCACACAGCCGATCCAGCAGCGCCAACGTGACGCCGTTGCTCCAGCCGAACCCATCCTGCAGCGGGTATTCGCCGCCACCGCCGCCCGTGGCCGAGCCGTCGACCACATACTTCTCCACCAGCTTGCCCTCGCGCTCATAGACGACCTGCACGGTGTGCAGGAAGCGCACGCCGATCCGGCGGGCGAGGGTGTCTTGCCCATGCCGCTGCAGCCCGTCCACCGCGACCCACTGCAGCGGCGCCCAGCCGTTGGGGGCATCCCATTGCTGGCCGGTTGCCACGGTGGTGGTCAGCAAACCGCCGTCGCGCAGCAACTGTGTCTCCACTGCCTGGGCGGTACGGCGCGCCTGCGCGCGATCCGCCACGTCCAGCCACAACGGGAACAGCGCCGCCGCGGTCAGGGCAGGGCGGGTCTGCCCTCGCTCCAGATCGCGGTCGACGTACCAGCCTTGGCCGTCATCCCAGAGAAGCGCATTGATGGCGTGCCGGCGTGCCTTCGCCTGACGGGTGAAGGCGCGTGCGGCCGTGCGGTCACCGGCCGCCTTGCTGGCGCGGGCCAGCGTGGTTTCCAGATGGAACAGCAGGCTGTTCAGATCGACCGGTACGATCGCGGTGGTGCGGATGCTCGCCAACGCGGACGGCTCGGCCAACCAGCGCGAGCTGAAATCCCAGCCCGACTCCGCGCCGGCGCGCAGGTCGCGATACACCTGCGAGGGCGCGCGCTGTGGCGCCTGCGCGGCGGTGGCCAGATCGTCCATCCAGGACTCGGTGCGCGGCACGGCGCGGTCGTCCCAGTAGCGGTTGAGCAGCTGGCCATCCGCGAGCCGGACCACCCGCTCGCGCGCCTCGCCCGGTGCCAGCGTTTCCGTACCGCGCATCCAGAACGCATGCTCGATGCGCAGCTGTGGGAGATAGCGGCGGTAGGCCGCATCGCCCTCATGCGTGGCGAGCAGATCCACCATCAGACTGAAGAAGGGCGGCTGCGAGCGGCTCAGGTAGTAGCTGCGGTTGCCGTTGGGAGCGTGGCCGTAGCTGTCGAGCTGGAACGCGAAGTTGTCGATCATGTCGCGCACCTGCTGCCAACGGCCACTGGAGGCCAGCCCGAGCAGGGTGAAGTAGCTGTCCCAGTAGTACACCTCGCGGAAGCGGCCGCCGGGCACCACGTAGGGCTTGGGCAGCGGCAGCAGCGAGCCGTTCGGATCCACGGTACCGGTGGTGCGGGTCAACACCGGCCACAGACCCTCGATATGGGCACGCAGCGTTTCCCCGGCAGGCGGTGCATACGGCGGGGCGTCGCCGGGCACGGTGAAGTGCTGGGAGACGAAACCGGCGAGGTCGAACCCGGGCTGCGTCCTGGCGCGCTGCCACTCGGTCAGGACCGTCGCCGGCGCCTGGCGGGGCACTGCATCCGCGAAGGTCTTCTGATCCTTGAACAGGTGCGCGCCCTGGACCTGCTGGAACAGGGGCTGCCACTGCTGGTCCGGGGTCTGCGGCGTCGGTGTCGTGTCGCGTGCCAGCGCAGTGGCACTCAGCAGCAGGGACGACAGCAGCAGGCCGGCCAAGCGGGGACAGGGGCGCATGGGATGCCTCCGGAGGTGGGGGATTCACTGTAGAGGCCGGTGCGTCAAGGGCCGGTACTTCTGGGCGGGTCGCACGTGGTCATTGGGGCGCGGCCTGTTTGCCGATGCGCCCGCTTCCCTGATTGACCAAAGTGGCCCAGACCCCCTAGAATTCACGACCTCGCCGGAATAGCTCAGTTGGTAGAGCGGCGCATTCGTAATGCGTAGGTCGTAGGTTCGATTCCTATTTCCGGCACCAGATACAGCAGAAAGCCCCGGCCTTGGCCGGGGCTTTTTGTTTGGGGCGGCGTGGCGGGTCAGCTCACTCCGCACCGCCGACAGCCGGATGCGAAGACCGCCGCCGGAACTTCCGCGACAGCCAATCCCCCGCGTCATCCACCACGGTGAAAGCGGCCGGAATCACGATCAGGCTGAGCAGCGTCGAGGTGATCAGGCCACCGATCACGGCGATCGCCATCGGTGCACGGAAGCTGGAGTCACCCGCAAAGCCAAGCGCGATCGGCATCATGCCCGCGCCCATCGCCAGGGTGGTCATGATGATCGGCTGCGCACGCTTGCGGCAGGCATCGATCAGCGCATCGTGCTGGCTCATGCCGTGTTCGTCTTCGGCCATCACCGCGTAATCCACCAGCAGGATGGAGTTCTTGGTGGCGATGCCGATCAGCATCAGCAGGCCGATCAGCGCCGGCAGCGAGAGCATGTTCTGGGTGATCAGCAACGCGCCGAACGCACCGCCGGCGCACAGCGGCACCGCGGCAAGGATGGTGATCGGCATCAGGGCGTGGTTGAAGAGCAGCAACAGCACCATGTAGATGCAGATCAACCCCGCCGCCATCGCCAGCATGAAGCCGATGAACAGTTCGACGAACACTTCTGCATCGCCGGTGTTGAGGAAGGTCACGCCCGGCGGCAGCTGCTTGACGCTCGGCAGGGCCTGTACCTCGGTCATCACATCGCCCAGCGGGCGACCGTTGAGTTCGGCGGTGAGGGTCACGTTGCGCTGGCGCTGGTAGCGCGAAATCTGCGACGGCCCGCTGCCCTGCTGGATGTCGGCGACGGCCGCCAACGGTACCGGGCCATTGCGGCCGGGCACGCGCAGCTGGCTGATCAGGCCCGGATTGGCCAGCGTGGCTTCGGCAAAGCCGACCCGGATCGGTACCTGCCGATCGGGCAGGTTGAGCTTGGCCAGGCGCTGTTCGTAATCGCCCGCCGTGGCGATGCGGGCGGCCTCGGCGATATCGGCGGTCGCCACGCCCAGGTCCGCGGCGCGGGCGGGGTTCGGCATGATCTGCAGTTCCGGGCGCAGCAGCGAGGCAGTGGAGGTCACGCTGCCCAGGCCCTGGATGCCACGCAGGTCGCGCTCCAGCGCGGTGGAGGCATCCTGCAGGCGCTGCGGGTCGTCACCGGAGAGCACCAGTTGCAGCAGGTTGCCCGGCTCGGAGCTGACGTAGCTGACGCGCACGCCGGGCAGGTCGGCCAGGCGCTGGCGCGCCTCGCGCTCGAGCACGCGCTGGTCGCGCTCACGCGTGTCGGTGGTGCCCCAGTCGAGCACGAGGGTGGCCTTGCGCGGCTCACCGACGCCGGTTGCGCTGGGATCGCCCAGGTCGAGCACGGCGCCGACCGCGGTGTAGACCTGCTTGAGTTCGGGCATGTCCTTGAGCAGCGCACGCGCGTGCTCCGCGACGGCCACGGTTTCCTGCAGGCGTGTGCCCGGCGGCAGTTCGAGGTTGAGGTTGCTGCGGCCCAGATCGGACTGCGGGATGAAGGTGGCCGGGATGAACGGCACCAGCGCCAGCGACGCGACGAACAACCCGGTGGCCAGCCAGAGCGTGCGGCCGCGATGGCGCAGCGCGGCGTCCACCCAGCCCAGGTACCAGGTCATCAGCTTCGATTCCGGCTTCTCCTCGCCATGCGGCTTGAGCAGGTAGGCGGCCATCATCGGCGTGAGCAGGCGCGCCACCAGCAGCGAGAACAGCACGGCGGTCGCGGCAGTCCAGCCGAACTCGCGGAAGAACTTGCCGGCGATGCCGGGCATGAAGGCCACCGGCACGAATACGGCGGCCAAGGTGAGCGAGGTGGCGATCACCGCATTGCCGATCTCGCCGGCCGCCTCGCGCGCGGCTTCCAGCGGTGGCTTGCCCATGCGCAGGTGGCGCACGATGTTCTCGATCTCCACGATCGCATCGTCCACCAGGATGCCCACCACCACGGACAGCGCAAGCAGCGTGATGATGTTGAGGGTGAAGCCGAAGAAGTACATCACCGCGAACGTCGGGATGATCGACAGCGGCAGCGCCAGCGCGGACACCCACGTCGCCCGCCAGTCGCGCAGGAACAGCCACACCACCAGCAACGCCAGCAGCGCGCCTTCCCAGAGCATGGTCATCGAGGAATCGTAGGAGCGGTGCGTCTCATCGATCGCCGTGGTGACCAGGCGGAAGTCGATGCCCGGATGCTCGGCCTTGATCTTGTCCAGCGCGTCATGCACGCCGGCTTCGACCTTGACCTCGCTGGAGCCGCGGGTGCGCGACATCGAGAAGGCCACCACGCCCTTGCCGTCCAGCAGGGCCGCTTCGGTCGGGTCGGCGGCGCCGTCGGTGACCGTGGCCAGCGTGGACAGCCGCACCGCGCGCCCGTCCGGCAGGGCAATGGAGTAGTCGCGCAGCGCCTGTGCGTCACCGACGGTGCCCAGCGTGCGGATGGTCTGCTGCGCGCCCTCGACCTCGGTCTTGCCGCCGGCGCGCTCCACCTGGATGCGGGCCAGCTGCTGCGATACATCGCCGGCGGTGATGCCCATCGCGATCAGCGCGTTGGGATCCAGATCCACCCGCACCTGGCGCTGCACGCCGCCCACGCGGGTGACGCGCGCGACACCGGGCACGCCGTACATCGCACGCGAGATGTCGCGGTCGACGAACCAGCTGGCCTCATCGGTGGTCATGTGCGGGGCGACCAGCGCATAGGTCATCAGCGAGCCGCCGATATCGACCTTGGAGATCACCGGCTCCTGGATGTCCTGCGGCAGGTCGGTGCGGATGCGCGTAACGGCATCACGGGTGTCATCCAGTGCGGTGGCCAGGTCGGCCTCCAGCTGGAATTCGATGGTGGTGGTGCTGACGCCTTCGCTGACCGAGGACATCACGCGCTTGACGTTGTTGACCGTCGCCACCGAGTCCTCGACCTTGCGGGTCACTTCGGCTTCCAGCTGGCTCGGCGAGGCGCCGGGCTGGGTGACGGTCACCGTGGTCATCGGGAAGGCGATGTCCGGGAAGCGCGCCACCGGCAGCTGATGGAAGCCCCACAGACCGGCCACGCACAGCACGAAGAAGATCAGCAGCGCAGGCAACGGGCGTTTGATCGCCCAGGCAGAAATGTTCATCGTGCGGCGGCCTTGGTCGCGGCCACTACGCGCACGCGGTCGCCCTCACCGAGGAAGCCGGAACCATCCACCACGACCTGGTCACCGGCCTTCAGACCTTCAAGGATCGCGGTGCGGCCCTGCACGGCCTGGCCGGTGCTGACCCGGTGGCGGGTGGCCTGCTGCTTGTCGTTCACGGTGAACACGTAGTTGTGGCCATCGCGCTGCACGATCGCCGCGGTCGGGATGGTCAGCACCGGGCCGTCGCCGGTGACGATGCGGCCATCCACGTAGATGCCCTGCTTGAGCGGGCCGGGCGTGGGCAGATCGGCGTAGATCGTGCCGGTGCGGGTCTGCCCATCGACACCCGGGGTGACCGCGCGGATGCGGCCGCTGACCACCTGGCCGGCATACGGCAGCTCCACGGTGTTGCCTACCGCCACATCGGCCAGCTGGTTCTCCGGCAACTCCGCGCGCCACTCCAGGCGACCATCGCGGATCAGGCGCAGCAGCTCGGTTCCGGCGGAGACCACCTGGCCCGGCTGCACCAGGCGCTTGGAGATCAGGCCGTCGGCCGGTGCGCGCAGATCGGCGAAATCGCGGCGCAGCTTGGCGGCGTCGCGCGCGGCACGTGCGGTGGAGGTCTGCGCTTCGGCATTGATGCGCGAGGCGCGCAGTTCATCCAGGCTGCTTTCGCTGATCAGCTGCTGGGCGGCCAGCTTGGCGCTGCGCTCGTAGTTCATCCGCGCCAGTTCCTGCGAGGCCTGCGCCTGCCGCAGCGAGGCGTCGGCCTGCGCCAGCTCGCTGTCCAGGGTGCGATGGTCCACCTGCAGCAGCACCTGGCCCTGCTTGACCCATTGGCCCACGTCCACCAGCAGCGCGGTCACCCGCTGGCCGCTGATCTCCACGCCCAGCTGCATTTCCTCGTAGGCGGTCACCGGCCCGGAGACCAGCACCGTGCGCGCCATGGTCTGCTGCTGTGCAGGCGCCAGCGAGACCGGCAGCGCCGAACTGGCGGCCGTGGCGTCGGCCGAGGCCTTGTCGTCCTTGCCGCCACACGCGGACAGCAGCGCGGCGACCAGGATCAGGGAAATACTGCGGAAGGAGGGTGCACGCATTGAGGGGCTTTCCGGGTCGGAACAGCGGGAGAAAAAGGAGTGGGGGAATCAGGATTCGCGGGACAGGCGCAGGGCGATGCCATCCAGCATCAGGCCGAGCCCCTGCTCGAAGCGGGCGTCGAAATCGACCTCGCTCCACACATCACGGGCCTGCCAGCAATGGGGGAAGCGCGCTTCGGCCAGGGCCATGAACGCCTCGCCCAGCGCCTCCATGCTGCCGTCGCCGGGCCAGGACTGCTCCTCGATGACGAAGCCCATCGTGTAATACACCAGGTCCATCGAGGTGGTCGCGGCGAAGCGTGCCGAGGCGCCCGCGCCGATCAGCGCGGCGATGCTCGCCTCACCCACCCGCAGCACGTTTTCGGTGGCCAGGAAGGTGCCGGCATAGACCCGTGCACCATCGCGGCGTGCCTTGAATGCCAGGCGGAACTCGCGCCCGATCTGCAGCAGGGTCTGCCGCCATGGCTGGCCGACGGGAATGTCACGGGCGACGTCGCAGATCATGGCGTCGGCCATGGCATCGATCAGCGCCTGCTTGCTCTTGAAGTGCCAGTACAGCGACGGCGCGCGGATGCCCAGCGAGCAGGCCACTTTGCGCAGCGTGATGCCCTCCAGGCCGGCCTCGTCGAGGATCCGGAAGGCCGCCTCGACGATGTTTTCCCGCGCGATGGGTTGACGCACTGCTGGCCCTGCCTAACGATGTTAGGCGGCGAATCTAACAGTGTTAGGCTGGCCCGGACAAGTGCCGCCCGCTCGCCTCAGGGGGCGATCAGGTCGGGCTGGAGGGCCGCCATCCGGACCCGGTTCCGCCCGCTGGTCTTGGCGTCATACAGCGCCTCGTCCGCGCGGGAGATCAGCGCCTCCAGCAGTTTCTGGTCGCCGCCCGGAAGCGCCTCGCCGATCGCGCCGCCGACGCTGACGGAGACGGCGATACGTTCGCCGCCCACCAGGATGGGTTCGGCGGCGACCGCGCTGCGCAGTCGCTCGGCGGCTGCGGGAATCTCATCCAGGGTGGAGGCGGCCAGCAGGGCGATGAATTCCTCGCCCCCGAAGCGGGCGAACAGATCGCGTTCCCGCAGCGCATCCCGGCAACGCCTGGCGACCACTTTGAGGACTTCATCGCCGACCGGATGGCCGTAGGTGTCGTTGATCTTCTTGAAGTGATCCACGTCCACCATCAGCACCGCGACCGCACGGCCATTCGCTTCACGGGCGGCGATGATCTGCGCAGAGGATTCCTCGAAATGACGGCGATTGGGCACGCCGGTCAAGGGATCGGAGGAGGCGAGGCGGCGCAGTTCGGCGGCCATCAGCAGATCGGCGGTGACGTCGGTGAACAGCCAGATGCGCCCATGGGCGCCGTTGCCGCGTACCGGATGGGTATCCACTTCGAAGGTCCGTTCTCCCAGCGTCCAGTTCTGCTTCGCGGCGAACTGATCGTTGTTCATCTGGGCGCTGTAGGCCAGCTCCAGCTCGGCATGGTTGTCGCAGCGTTGGCGCAGGGCGCGCATCGGGCCGGCGAGGTCCGCCGCGCGGTGATTGCCTGCCGCGCACCCCAGCAGCTCCGCAGCGTGCTCGTTGACGGCAGCGCCCACGCCATCGCCATCGATCAGGACGATGCCCGCCGGCACGCTTTCAAACAGATCGAGGAATTGATTGCGGACGATCGCGCCGCGTGCGGCCTCCCGCCGTGCGGACAGCAGGCGGGCCACGCTCGTCGCCAGCAGCGGCACCTGCGCCGTCAGCGCTGCAGGGGCAGGCGCGCTTCGCCACAGCAGCAGCAGGCCACTCAGCGGCGCTCCGTGCGACGAGGCCGGCACGTAGAGCAGGTGGGTGGGGAGGCCTTCCAGTGCATGGATGATCGCCGTCGGCAGCCGGAACCCCGTTGCGTCGACGGCTTCACCGCTCCAGGTGTGTTCGAGAAGACCGCTGCGCGACAGGTTGAAGCTCGACGAGGGCAGCGCCGGGGCCGCGACCGCCCACGTCGCCCTGCCGTTGGCGTCCACTTCCACTGCCATCACCAGGTCGGCGTGGGAGGCGAGGCGGGCGAACTGACACAGCGCGGCCAGGGCGTCACTGTCGGACGTCGTCACAACGCGGTGCCTGCCAGTCGCTGTTCGAGGATGCGCATGACGTCATCGGGCGCGGTCATGTGCGGAAGATGACCCGAGGCATCGATCACATCCAGAGTGGCGCCATCGATCGCGTTGGCGAGCCAGTGGCCGACCGCGACCGGTACCGCCACGTCGTGTGCGGTCTGGATGAGGTGGACCGGCCTTGAGACCCGCGCGGCCAGGCTGCGCAGATCGGAGGTGAAAATCGTGCGCGAGGTATTGAGTGCGATATCCGGGCGCATCTGGAACAGGGTATTGGAGAAATCGGCGACGACCGCGCTGTCTTCCACGCCGACGACCATCGGGGCGAAGCCGGCGATCCAGGCCTGGTAGTTGGCGCGCATGCTGTCGAACAACTGGTCCAGGTCCTGCGGCCTGAAGCCGCCGGTGTACCCGTCATCGTCGAGATAGCGCGGCGATGCACCGATGATGACCAGGCGCTCGAACAGGTCCGGCCGCGCCACGGCAGCGGCCGCGCCGATCATGCCACTCATGGAGTGGCCGATGTAGGTGCACTCACGCACGTCCAGTTCGTCGAGGATCTCGATCAGATCGTCGGCATACCCGAACAGCGAGCCGTGTCGTTCGAAATCGTATGTCTGCGCACCTTGCGGACCGCAGCCGGCAAGATCGAAGGAGATCACATCAAAGCGTGCTTCAAACCAAGGGCGCAGTGCGTTCCATGCCGTCTGATCGGTACCAAAACCGTGTGACAGGATCGCGACTGTCTTGCCTTCGCCACTCCGGCGCCCGTTGAACCGCTCAAAACTCTCCACGCACATCCACCCATGGCGTCCGGCAAGTGCCGAATACTAGGTCACGCGCGCGTGCGGGTCCAACGCGCGCCATTGCCGAAGACCAGTTGCCGCAGATAGCCGCCGATGAAACCTGCGAGCGCACCAAGCAGTAAACGGGCGGCGACGCGGGCGATACGGCTGGCATGCAGCCGCACCCACGGCAACAGCGCCATCGCCTGCGCACCGATCAGCAGGAGCAGGACATCCAGCCCCAGCGCATCCACCACGGGCAGCAGTGGCACCAGCAGTGGGTTGCAGGCCATCAGGGTCACGATCGCGGCAGTAAGCACGAACAGGGCGCGCCGGCCCATCGGCGTGGCGGTCCAGCGGAGCAGGCGGGCAGTCAGGGACACGGCGGTCTCCAGGCAGTTGGCCGGAGTGTACTGCGGTATCGTCATGCTCGAACTCCCGGGAATCCGCCTCATGAAGATCGCAGTATTCAGCGCCCGCCCGTATGACCAGCGCTTTCTCGAGGAAGCCAATCAACGCCGCGGGGCAGGGCAGTCCTTCGAGTTTCTGTATTTCGACGCCGCGCTGGAGGTACATACCGCGGCACTGGCGCAGGACTGCGAAGCGGTCTGCGTATTCGTGAATGATCGGCTGGATGCGCCGGTGCTGCAGGCGCTGCATGCACTGGGCGTGCGCGCGGTGCTGCTGCGTTGTGCAGGCTTCAATAACGTCGACCTGGCCGCCGCCGGCCAGCTGGGCCTGTTCGTAGCGCGCGTGCCCGCCTATTCGCCCGAGGCCGTAGCCGAACATGCGCTGGCGCTGGTGATGACGCTCAACCGGCACACCCACCGCGCCTTCAACCGGGTGCGCGAGGGCAACTTCATGCTCGATGGCCTGCTGGGCCGCACCCTGCACGGCAAAACCGTGGGCATCGTGGGGACCGGCAAGATCGGGCTGGCCACCGCCCGCATCTTCAAGGGCATGGGCTGCACCGTACTGGGTCACGATCCGTATCCGTCGCCCGCGTTCGCCGCCATCGGCGCGTCGGTCGCGCTGGAGGAACTGCTCGCCCGCGCGGACGTGGTCTCGCTGCACTGTCCGCTGACGCCACAGACACAGCACCTGATCGATGATGCTTCGCTTGCCCGGATGAAACCCGGGGCGATGCTGGTCAATACCTCGCGGGGTGGGCTGGTGGATACCCATGCGGTGATCCGCGCGCTGAAGTCCCGCCGCCTGGGGCACCTGGCCATCGACGTCTACGAGCAGGAGAGCGGGCTGTTCTTCCAGGACTGGTCCGGCGAGATCATCGACGATGATGCGTTCCAGCGCCTGATGACCTTCCCCAATGTGCTGGTGACCGGGCACCAGGGCTTCTTCACGGTGGAGGCGCTGCAGGAGATCTCGGAGATCACGCTGGGCAACCTGGCCGACTTCGTCAGTGGGGCGGACTGCGCGAACCGGGTGCTGGCCCCCTGAGCGCCGCCGCCGATGACGCCGACCACCGGGGCGTGTACCGTGGCGACGCGGAGCCCCGGACCTGACCCGTTCATGTCTATACAAGGGCCGGAATGTTGCCGAATCGGGTCATTGCCCGGTACTGCGACAACGTGTCGCAGCCTAAAACAGGCCTTTCCTGCGCTGGATCATTGTCAATGCCTTTCTTAAATGATGCGTGACGGCCTAAAATTAGAAGGCTGACATGATCGTCCTTCGTGCCTGTCCCCTTGGACCGGCACCACCGGCTTTGGCTGGGACGGAGGCGGGCTTGAACTGGCATTCCCTACGCAATTGGATCGACCGATGATTCCGTTGAAACCCCTTGGACGCTTCCTGCGTCCGGGCCTGCTGTTTGCGTTGTCCGTGTTCCTGACGGGCTGCAACTCGGCCATCCTCAACCCCAAGGGCCAGATCGGCCACGACGAGAAGACCCTGCTGATCACGGCCACCGTGCTCATGCTGCTGGTTGTCGTGCCGGTCATCATCATGACCCTCACCTTCGCGTGGAAGTACCGTGCGACCAACACCAAGGCCCGTTACGAGCCGAAGTGGTCGCATTCCACGGCCATCGAAGTGGTGGTCTGGTCGATCCCGTGCATGATCGTGCTGGTGCTGGCCGTGCTGACCTGGCGTTCCTCGCACGCGCTGGATCCGTACCGTCCGCTGGACTCGGACAAGAAGCCGGTGGTGATCGAAGCCATCTCGCTGGACTGGAAGTGGCTCTTCATCTACCCGGAAGAGAACATCGCCACCGTCAACGAGATCACCTTCCCGGTCGATACCCCGCTGAACTTCAAGATCACGTCCGATTCGGTGATGAATGCATTCTTCATCCCGCACCTGGGCAGCATGATCTACTCGATGACGGCCATGGAGACCAAACTCCACCTGATCGCCAACGAGACCGGTGAGTTCCCGGGCATGTCCTCGCACTACAGCGGCGCGGGCTTCAGCAAGATGCATTTCTCCGCGCACTCGGTGACCGAGGCGGAGTACCAGCAGTGGCTGACCAAGGTGCGTGCCGAAAGCGCGACCCTGGACAAGACCGCCTTCGCTGCGCTGGTCGCCGAGAAGAACCACGACTGGCACCCGGTGACCTATTACGGCACCACCGAGGCCGGCCTGTTCGACTGGGTCATCGCCAAGCACATGGGCGACAACCAGCACTACGGCATGAAGCACGACCACAAGGCCATGAAGCATGACGGCGCCGAGGGCGAAAGCCATGAAGGCCACGACATGCAGGCCATGAGCGGAGCCCACGACGACGCTGCGAAGCTGCCGGTCCATGCCGACCAGCCCGCTGCCGCGGACGCCGCACACACTGCAGACGAGCACGCCGCAGCCGGCCACGCCGGTCACGACGGCTCGGGAGAATGACCATGAATCTGTTGGGTAAACTGACCTTTGCCGACATCCCGCACGATCCGATCATCATCACCACGCTGATCGGCGCGGGGATCGGTGGCCTGCTCGTGCTGGCCCTGATCACCAAGTTCAAGCTGTGGGGCTATCTCTGGAAAGAGTGGTTCACCTCGGTGGATCACAAGAAGATCGGCGTGATGTACCTCATCGTCGCCTTCGTCATGCTGCTGCGCGGCTTCGCCGACGCGATCATGATGCGCATCCAGCAGGCGATGGCCGCCGGCGGCAACGAGGGCGTGCTGCCCCCGCATCACTACGACCAGATCTTCACCGCCCACGGCGTGATCATGATCTTCTTCGTGGCGATGCCGCTGATCACCGGCCTGATGAACGTCGTCGTGCCGCTGCAGATCGGCGCACGCGACGTCGCCTTCCCGTTCGTCAACTCGCTCAGCTTCTGGCTGTTCGTGGCGGGCGCGGGCCTGGTGATGATCTCGCTGGGTGTCGGTGAGTTCGCGCAGACCGGCTGGCTGGCCTTCCCGCCGTTGTCAGGCAAGGAATACAGTCCAGGGGTAGGTGTCGATTACTACATCTGGGGCCTGCAGGTAGCAGGCCTGGGTACCACGCTGAGCGGCATCAACTTCTTCATCACCATTCTGAAGATGCGCACGCCCGGCATGAAGCTGATGCAGATGCCGATCTTCACCTGGACCGCGCTGGTCACCAACGTGCTGATCATCGCCGCCTTCCCGGTGCTGACGATCACCCTGGTGCTGCTGACCCTGGACCGTTACCTCGGCACGCACTTCTTCACCAATGACGGTGGCGGCAACGCCATGCTGTACATCAACCTGATCTGGATCTGGGGTCACCCGGAAGTCTATATCCTGGTCCTGCCGGCCTTCGGCGTGTTCTCCGAGGTCATCGCCACGTTCTCGCGCAAGGCGCTGTTCGGTTACAAGGGCATGGTCTACGCGACGGCCTGCATCGGCGTGCTGTCGTTCCTGGTGTGGCTGCACCACTTCTTCACCATGGGCTCGGGTGCCAACGTCAATGCCTTCTTCGGCATCACGACGATGATCATCTCGATCCCGACCGGCGTGAAGATCTTCAACTGGCTGTTCACCATGTTCCGCGGTCGCGTGCAGTTCACGACCCCGGTGCTGTGGACGATCGGCTTCATGGTCACCTTCACCATCGGCGGCATGACCGGCGTGATGCTGGCGATCCCGGCCATCGATTTCGTGCTGCACAACAGCCTGTTCCTGATCGCCCACTTCCACAACGTCATCATCGGCGGCGTGGTGTTCGGCATGTTCGCCGGCATCACCTACTGGTGGCCGAAGATGTTCGGTTTCCGCCTCAATGAAACCTGGGGCAAGCGTGCGTTCTGGTGCTGGTTCATCGGCTTCTATGTCGCGTTCATGCCGCTCTACATCCTGGGCTTCATGGGCATGACCCGCCGCATGCAGAGCTACCCGAACCTGGAATACCAGCCGCTGCTGATCATCGCCATGTGCGGTGCCTTCATCATCGGCGCCGGCATCCTGTGCCAGATCATCCAGATCGCCGTGTCGATCCGCGACCGCAAGAAGACCGCCGACCTGACCGGCGATCCGTGGGATGCCCGTACGCTGGAGTGGGAAACCTCTTCGCCGCCGTCGTTCTACAACTTCGGCTCGCTGCCGCGCGTCAACGAACTGGACGAGTTCTGGGAGCGCAAGCAGCGTGGTGAGGCGTGGGAACGCCCGGCCAAGTACACCGACATCCACATGCCGCGCAACACCGGCACCGGTGTGGTGATCGGCGCCTTCAGCCTGGTGTTCGGCTTCGCGATGATCTGGCACATCTGGTGGCTGGCGATCGTGGGCCTGGTCGGCATGATCGGCACCTTCATCTGGCGCACCTTCGACAAGGACGTGGATTACTACGTGCCGGCCGCGGAAGTGGAGCGGATCGAGAATGAGCACCGTCGCCACCTGGTGGCGCAGGGCCTGGTGAAATCGGAGCTGAAGGCATGAGCACCACTATCCCCAACACCATGAACCATGGGCACGCCGCGCACGCGGCGGCCCACGGCCATGACGACCACGAGCACCACGACACCGGCGGCAATACCGTCTTCGGTTTCTGGGTGTACCTGATGAGCGATTGCCTCATCTTCGCCACGCTGTTTGCGACCTACATCGTGCTGTCCGGCGGCACCGACGGTGGCCCCGGCCCGAAGGACCTGTTCGAACTGTCCTTCGTCGCCTGGGAAACCACGCTGCTGCTGGTCTCCTCGCTGACCTTCGGCCTGGGCATGATCGCCATGCACAAGCAGAAGGTGGGCCAGATGTACGCATGGCTCGCCCTGACCTGGCTGCTGGGCTTCGGCTTCATGTGCATGGAAGTGTGGGAGTTCAACCACCTGATCCATCAGGGCTACGGTCCGGACCACAGTGCGTTCCTGTCGGCGTTCTTCGCGCTGGTCGGTACCCACGGTCTGCACGTGAGCGCGGGTCTGCTGTGGCTGCTGATCATGTTCATCCAGATCAAGCAGAACGGCCTGACCCAGACCAACAAGACCCGCATGGCGTGCCTGAGCCTGTTCTGGCACTTCCTGGATCTGATCTGGATCGGCGTGTTCTCCGTCGTCTATCTGAATGGAGCGCTGTAATGGCCGCACATGACAATCACGCACACGATCATGGCCACAGCGCTGCCGGCGAAAGCCATGGCAGCGTCAAGTCCTACCTGATCGGCTTCGTCCTGGCCGCCGTGCTGACCATCATCCCGTTCTGGGCGGTCATGCATGGCGACCTGCCGCGCTTCACCACCGGCGTCATCATCGTCGTTGCCGCGGTGCTGCAGATCCTGGTGCACCTGGTGTTCTTCCTGCACCTGGACCGCTCCTCGGAACAGCGCTGGAACGTCAGCGCGGCGGCCTTCACCGTCGTGGTGATCGGCATCATCGTCGCCGGTTCGCTGTGGGTCATGCACAACATGAACGTGCACATGATGCACTGACGTCTTTCCGACGTTGCCACACGCAGAAAGGCCGCCCTCGGGCGGCCTTTTTGTTGGGCGATGTGATGGCGATGGTGCCGCGCGTTACGCCGCCTTCGCCAGCCGCATGAACTCCGCGGCATCCACCGGCCGCCCGAGGTGATACCCCTGCAGCTGATCGCAGCCCATGTCGCTCAGGTACTGGCGCTGACCGGCGGTCTCCACGCCCTCGGCGACGATCTGCAGCTGCAGCGAGCGGCCCAGCGCGATGATCGAGGAGACGATCGCGGCGTCTTCGGCGTTGTCTTCCAGATCGTGTACGAAGGCGCGGTCGATCTTCAGCTCGGTGGCCGGCATGCGCTTGAGGTAGAGCAGGCTGGAGTAGCCGGTGCCGAAATCATCGATGGAGATGTTCACGCCCATCGCGGTCAGTCCGTGCAGGATCAGCAGGCTCGCTTCCACGTCGCGCATCGCGGTGGTCTCGGTGACCTCCAGGGTCAGCCGCTTCGGGTCCAGCCCATGCTTGTCCAGCGTGCGCTGCACAGTCTCGAGCAGCGTGCTGGAGCCGAACTGCAGCGGCGACAGATTCACCGCCATGGTCCAGTCCGGGTGCCCGGCATCGTGCCAGTGACGCAGCTGCGCACAGGCCTGGTCGAGCACCCAGTCGCCGATGGACAGGATCAGTCCGCTGCGCTCGGCGATCGGAATGAACGCATCCGGCGAGAGGAGGCCCAGCTCGGGGTGCTGCCAGCGCACCAGTGCTTCGGCGCCGATCAGCGAATTCCCGTTGGCCTGGAACTTGGGCTGGTAGTGCAGCACCAGCTCGCTGCGGCTGACCGCCTTGCGCAGCTCCTGCAGCAGTTTCAGTTGACGATTGGCGCTCACGTTGAGCGACTGGGTGAAGAAGGTATAGCCGTTCCGGCCCGAATCCTTGGTGTGGTACATCGCCGCATCGGCGTGCGCCATCAGGTCCCGCTCGGTGCTGGCATCGGCGGGGTACAGCGCGATGCCGAGGCTGGCGCTGACCTGCAGTTCCAGTGCGTCGATCTCGAAGGGCTCGGCCACGCTGGCGATGATGCGTTCGGCAACCACGGCCGCGTCTTCGGGATCCTCCACCTGGAACACGATGACGAACTCGTCCCCGCCCAGGCGTGCGAAGGTGTCCTGCGCGCGCAGCAGCGCGGTGATCCGCTCACTGACCTGGATCAGCAATTGGTCACCGAGCTGATGGCCGTAGGCATCGTTGATCGCCTTGAATCCATCGAGATCGCAGAACATCACCGCGAAGCTGAATTGCCGACGCTGTGCCTTTTCGATGGCCTGTTCGATCCGGTCCTGCAGCAGCATGCGGTTGGGCAGCTGGGTCAGCGGGTCGTGCAGGGCGGCCTGCATCAGCTTTTCGTTGGCCTGGGCCAGCGAATCGGCGAGCAGGCCGGTGCGGGTACGCATCTGGCGATCGAACACCGAGGCGATCAATGCGATCCCCAGCGTGGCCAGCGTGGTGACGATCACCAGCACCGCCAGCCACTTGGTATCGATCCCCTGGCCGTAGGCCGCGCCGCACAGCGCGCCTTCGGGGAAGGTGGCCGCCGCCATGCCGGTGTAGTGCATGCCGACGATCGCCAGGCCCATCACCAGCGAGGCCACGCCGCGCAGCAGGAACGGACGGCGCTGTTCCAGGCGCAGCCGGAACGCGATCCACAGCGCCGCACCGGCCGCGCCGATGGCGATCAGGATCGAGGCGGTGAACCACAGCGGGTCGTAGTCGATGCCCGGCTGCATCTCCAGCGCGGCCATGCCCAGGTAATGCATCGCCGCGATCCCCAGCCCCAGCAGCACCGCGCCGGCACACAAGCGCGACCAGGGCAGCTCCGCGCGCGAGACCAGCCACAGGGCATAGGCCGAGGCGCCGACTGACACCGCCAGCGAGTAGAGGGTGATCGCCAGGTCATAGCCGACCGGGATCGGCAGATCGAAGGCGAGCATGCCGATGAAGTGCATCGACCAGATGCCCAGGCCCATCGCGCCTGCGCCACCGGCCAGCCACCACCGGGCGACCCGGCCACGGGTGCTGGCCAGGCGACCGGCCATGTCCAGGGCCGTATACGAGGCGAGGATGGCGACCAGCAGCGAGAAGACGACAAGACTCTGGCTGTAGGTGCCGGTCATGGAGAAACCTGGAGAGATTGAAGGAGGGGCAGTGGCCCGCCGCAGTATCGGCATCGGGGCCGGAATCTTGAGCGCGTACGCCCTGCGTCTCGGTTGCTGCGACGCGGCTCGGCTATCCTGCCCCATCGATTCTGAAGCGGAAGTGGACATGGCCAAGCGACTCACCGCTTACGTCTGCAGTGAATGCGGCGCCGAATACAGCAAGTGGCAGGGCCAGTGCACCGAGTGCGGGGTCTGGAACACGCTCAGCGAGATCACGCTGGAAAGCGCCACGCCCGCCAAGTCTTCGCCGGCGTCGCGCCGTTCCGGCTGGGCCGGCAAGGTCGACGCGCCGAAGATCATGGCGCTCAAGGACGTGCAGCAGACCGAGCACCTGCGGGTGAGCACCGGCATCGGCGAGTTCGATCGCGTGCTCGGCGGCGGCCTGGTCGAAGGCGCGGTGGTGCTGGTCGGCGGCGATCCGGGCATCGGCAAGTCCACCCTGCTGCTGCAGGCGGTGGCGAAGATGGCCGCGTCGCTGCCGGTGCTGTACATCACCGGCGAGGAGTCGCTCTCGCAGGTCGCCGGCCGCGCGGTGCGGCTGGATCTTCCGCTGGACAACGTCAACGCCCTGGCCGAAACCCAGGTCGAGGCGATCCTGCAGCATGCCAGCGTGGCCAAGCCGCGGCTGATCGTGGCCGATTCGGTGCAGACCCTGTGGACCGAATCGCTGACCGCGGCCCCCGGTTCGGTCAGCCAGGTGCGCGAGAGCGCGGCACGGCTGGTGCGCTTCGCCAAGGAGACCGGCACGGCCGTGTTCCTGGTCGGCCACGTGACCAAGGAGGGCGGCATCGCCGGCCCGCGCGTGCTCGAGCACATGGTCGATGCGGTGCTCTATTTCGAAGGTGAGAGCGGCAGCCGCTTCCGCCTGCTGCGCGCGTTCAAGAACCGCTTCGGCGCGGTCAACGAGCTCGGTGTGTTCGCGATGGGCGAGAAGGGGCTGAAGGAAGTCTCCAATCCCTCCGCGATCTTCCTGTCCGGTGGCAGCACCCAGCAGCCCGGCAGCTGCGTGATGGTCACCCGCGAGGGCACCCGTCCGCTGCTGGTGGAAGTGCAGGCGCTGGTGGACGCCTCGCCGCTGTCCAACCCGCGCCGGGTCGCGGTGGGCCTGGAACAGAATCGGCTGGCGATGCTGCTGGCGGTGCTGCACCGCCACGGCGGGGTGCTGGTCGGCGACCAGGACGTGTTCGTCAACGTAGTGGGTGGCATCCGCGTGCAGGAGACCGCGGCCGATCTGCCGGTGCTGCTGGCGGTGTTGTCTTCGCTGCAGGACCGGCCGCTGGCCGAGAAGACGATCGCGTTCGGCGAGGTCGGCCTGTCCGGCGAGATCCGCCCGGTGCCCAACGGTGAGGACCGCCTGCGCGAAGCGGCCACGCATGGCTTCAAGCGCGCGATCGTGCCCAAGGCGAATGCGCCGAAGACCGGCAGCGTGAAGGGCATGGAGGTGATCGCGGTGGAGCGGCTGTCGGAGGCGATCGACGCGCTGTGAATGGCAGGCCGCACAGCTGCAGTTCATCCGCCACCCAGTGAAGCAAGGGCACTCGGGGCTTTTACTGCCAAGGCTGCGGGCCTTCCCGGCGCGCAGGTGAGGGCCTAGATGTCGGCGCCAGGACGCAGGCGCAATCACACAGGGCTGTGCTAGTTTTCCCGGCGCTTCCTCGCCCCGGCTCATTTCGACGCCGGGGCACGCACCCCGGAGAAAACGATTACATGGAAGAGACGACCCTCGAAGCCGCCGGCGCCACTGAAATCCGTCGTGCCGGTGTCGATCTCAATGGGTTGATGACGGTTCTGGGCAAGCATCTGTATTCCACCCCGGTGGTCGCCCTGCGCGAACTGGTCCAGAACGCGCACGATTCCCTGGTCCGCCGCCGCCTTGAGCAACCCGACTGGGTCGAGCCGGGGCGTATCGAAGTGCATGGCGATGCGGGCAACGGCATCGTGCGCATCATCGATACCGGCGCGGGCCTGACCCAGCGCGAGATCCACGACTACCTGGCTACCGTGGGCGTGGGCTATACCCGCGGCCTGCGCCAGACCGGTGAGGACGATGAAGGCCTGATCGGGATGTTCGGCCTGGGCTTCCTGTCCGCCTTCGTGCTGGCACGACGGGTGACGCTGCGCACCACGTCCTACCAGACCCCGACGCTTGGGCATTGCTATGTGTCCAGCAACGCCGAGCAGTACACCGTGTCGCCGATGCCGGCGCGTGCGATCGGCACCGAAGTGCTGCTGGAGCTGCACGCGGACTTCCAGCACCTGGCCCAGGAAGCGCATCTGCGCGACATCCTCGGCCGCTACTGTGCGCTGCTGCGCGAACCGATCTACATCGGCCACGATGCGCAGCCGATCAACCCCGAGCCGCCACCGTGGCGCCCTCGCGATGGCGTGGTGCTGCACCCGCTGCAGGCGCAGCGCCGCGCGGTGGAATTCGCCGCGCGCTTCGAGCGCAACTTCGAACCCATCTGCGCCGTGCCCGTGCGCGCCGCGCCCGGCAGCGATGGCGTGGGCCTGCTGTGGGTGCAGGACGGTGCCACCTATGGCACCAGCGACAACCGCAACCTGTCCGTGTTCGTGCGCGGCATGCTGCTTGACGACGACGCGCGCGACCTGCTGCCGCCGTGGGCCGGGTTCATCGGCGGGGTGATCGAGTCCAACCGCCTCACCCCCACTGCCAGCCGCGAAGACCTGCAGCGCGACGAGGCCTACCGCTCGGTCCAGCATGCGCTGGGCGAAGCCCTGATCGAAGGCCTGGCCGAGGTGGCGCGCCAGCAGCCGGAGGCATGGCGCCGGGTCCTGGCCCGCCACAACGAAGCGCTGCTCGGCGCGGCACTGTGCGATGAGCGCCTGTTCCAGCTTCTGATGGAGCACGTGCGCCTGCCGACCTCGCAGGGCGACATGAAAGCCAGCGAGCTGCCCTCACGCGGCGCGCTGCATGTGATCCTGGACAGCGGCGGCGGCTTCGAGGAAATGCTTTTCCGGGCGATGGGCGTTCCTGTCGCGCATGGTCATCGCTACGCCGTGGTGCCGTTCCTGCGGCGCTGGGCGCAGGCCAAGGGCATGCGCCTGGTCGAGCTGGGCACCGAGCAGGGCAACCGCGCGCTGTTCAAGGCCGGGAGCCTGCCCGAGGCCGACATCGCATGGCTTCAGCAGCACCTGGGCGATGGCGAGCAGCTGCTGCCTGCGCATTTCAGCCCGATCGAGCTGCCGGTGGTGGTGGTGCCCGACCGCGAAGCCGAACTCAAGCGCCGCCTCGAAGACGATGACAACGACAAGCGCGTCTCGATGGCGGCATTGCGGCTGGCGCGCCAGTTCACCGCGCGCATCGCCGCGCGCGAGGTGTCGCGCCTGTACATCAACCTGGACAACCCCGCGGTACAGGCATTGCTGGCGGCGATGCGCAGCGGCAACCCGCAGGCCGAGGCCGCTGCGCGTCTGCTGCGTTCGCTGAAGATCATCGTCAGTGCGCAGGGGCGTGCGCAGGATGCCGGCACCGGCAGCGGCGATCTCAACCGCGCATTTGCCGACATCGCCGTGGCCCTGCAGCAGATGCTGCAGGCGCCGCGCTGACTCTCCATTTCGACACACTAGGACGCTGAGACCGCATGGATATCTGGAATTGGGTGGAAAAGCTGCAGGACGACCTGGGCGAAGCCGGGCAGCCGCAGAGTGCGCAGCTGCTGACGCGGCTCACCGACGACGTCTGCGAATTGCGCATGGACCGTGTCGATGCGCTGTTGCCCGAGGCGCGTGCGCTGGGCAAGACCCTGGGCAATCCTTGGCTTGACGTATTTGTCGGCCACTGGGAAATGCGCAACCGGGTCGGCAACCGGGTTGAAGGCGAATCGGCACTGGCCGATGCGGTGGCGCTGTTCGAACGCGCGCATCGCGCCGATACGGCCGAATGCCCGCAGTCGGTCTGCGTTACCCAGGACCTGGCCGCCTGCTACGGCAACATCGACGGTCCGGGCTGGGTGCCCGAGCGTGTGGAGGTGTGCGAAGAGACGCTGTCGCGGGTGGATCCGAGCTGGGCATGCTTCCAGTGCCTGAGCTGCGAGAAGGCCGACGCGCTGCTCGACGATGGCCGCGCCGACGAGGCGCTGACGTACCTGGACGTGCAGGCCGGCACCGTCCTGGCGCACGGTGGCACGGTGTACGACAGCTTCCCGGAAACGCGCATCAAGATCCTGCTCGCCAGTGGCCGCGCCGCCGAGGCGTTGGCACTGATCGAGCAGCGCGAAGGGGAGGTCGCTGCCGAAGGGAATTACGAACCCGCCAACTGCACCGTGCCCCGCAGGCTGTCCAAGGCCTGGGCGCTGGCACAGCTGGGCCGCGATGAAGAGGCGCTGGCCTCGCTGGTGCCGTTCGGCCAGTTGTCGCCGAACTACCGGCGCATGTGGGCGCACGTGGTCGCGCTGCTGGTGCGGGCGTCGCCGGAACGCAACAGCTGGGATCTGGGCAGCCGTCTCAACGCCACCCTGGCGCACTTTTCCGACGTCGGCGCGCACCGCTTCGTGATCGAGATCGCCGGGCTGTGCGTGGAGATGGCGCTGCAGCGCGGGGCAGGGTGGGTAGCACGTCGGCATCTGGCACTTGCCCGCCGCCATCTCGGCCAGTTGCGCCAGGACCGCGGCGCGGCCCAGCAGGTGGCGGACATGGCCGCGCGCATCGATGCCGCGCCGGCCGCGGCCGCACTCCCTGTGCCCGCCGCGGAACTGCTCGACTGGCTGGCCGCGCAGGGCGAGGCAAGCCAGTCGCGCGATCCCGAGCGCGAAGCGGAGTGGCTGCTGCAGGGCGTGGCAGAGCGGCCCGATGACGCCGCGCTGGTGGACACCGCCGCCTCGGCACTGAGCGCCTGTGGCGCTGACGACGATGCCATCGCGCTGCTCTGGGCATTCGTGGAGCGCCATCCGGAAGAAGACGCCCAGCCCGCGTATTCGCTGATGCGACTGTTGACCCAGCGCGGTGATGAAGCCGGGCTGCTACGCCTGGTCCGCCACTACGAGGTGACAGTGCCGGTATTCGCCCTCTGGTGCCAGGCGCAGCTGGCCCGGCGTCTGTCCGACTGGGCGGCACTGGAACAGGCGGTCACTGCGCTGCTGGCGCTGTCGCCAGGGTCGCACGGCGCACGTGGCATGCTTGCCTCCTCGTACCTGGTTTCCAAGCGTTTCGAGGAGGCCGCGCAGCACTACCGCCACCTCACCGAGGTACTGGAGGAGCCGCGCAGTGCGCATTGGGACCACATGACCGCAGCCAGCGCCGCGCGCGACTGGCCGGCGGTGCGCCACTCGGCCGCTGCCATCGGCATGGAACTGGAGAGCACGGACGGGCCGGTGGAGGAGAATTTCGGCTGGGTCATCATCCGCTGCATGGATGGCGGCGAGCCGATCGAGTACTACGCCCGCCGTACCGGACCGGTGACCGCGCGCATCATCGAGAATGCCCCGGCCAACCGCACCCAACGGGTGGACGACTGGGTGGTCTTCGACGCCGAACTGGTACACGCGGCGCCGGAAGACGAGGCCGAGCGCGAGCACTTCATGCCGACCTATGCCGAGGTGCATACGCTGGAAAGTGGTGGCTACGCGGCAAGCTGGCTGATCGATGGCGTGGACCCGGGCGAGGCGGCGTGGAACGCTTTCACCGAGGCGGTCGAGGCGCGTGGCTGGAAGCTGTGGAAGCACAGTCGCGATGATTATCAGCTGACCGATCCGGACACCGAGGGCGGCCATCTGCCCGGCGTCCTGTTCACCCTTGCGCAGCCGCATGACCAGCCACCGCTGGCACTGCACCGCTTCCTGGTGGAGGCCACCGCCGCGTGGACGCACCCGATGTGCTGGTTGCGCCTGGCAGAAGCCTGCAACCAGGACGCGCAGCGCCACCTGGAGGCCATCGAACGCTACGGTCTGTAAGCCCCGGCGGGCCGCATGCCGACCAACGATCGGCATGCGGTCCACGGGTGGGTGCCGACCGTTGGTCGGCACGCCTCTATCGGGTGCGCCCGAACACCAGCTCGATCACGAACTGGCTGCCGAAGAACGCCAGCAGCAGCAGCGCCATCGCGGTCAGGGTCCAGTGCACGGCCTTCGCGCCGCGCCAGCCATAGCGGCGGCGGCCGATCAGCAGGGTGCCGAACACGACCCAGGACAGGATGCTCAGCACCGTCTTGTGCACCAGCTTCTGGGCCAGCAGGTCATCGACGAACAGCACGCCGGTGACCAGCGTCAGCGTCAACAGTGCGAAGCCGACGGCGATCACCCGGAACAGCAGCGCTTCCAGGTCGGCCAGCGGGGGCAGGGCGCGCAGCCACGGGCGGAAATCGCGGCGGCGCAGGGCGCGCTCCTGCAGCCACAGCATGATCGCCAGCAAGGCGGCCACGCTCAGGGTGGCGTACGCAAGCAGGGCCATCCACGCATGCGTGGCCAGCTGCCAGCCCAGCGGCCGGCTCGGTGCATGGCCGTAGGCGTGATAGATCCACAGCACGGCCGCGGCCATCGGGAACACCAGGACCCCCAGCGCGGCCATGCGCCCGCGCGCGGCTACCAGCGAGGTCAGCCACGCCATGCCCAGGCCGACCAGCGACAGGGCGGCGAAGAAGTGCATGTCCGGCCCGCCGCTGGTGCGCATCGCCACCAGCACGTGATAGCCGCCGTGCAGCAGCATCGCCGGCAGCGCCGGCCACAGCCAGGCCGGTGAGGTCACCGCATCATCGCGGACGACCGCGCGCACCAGCAGGCCGGTGGCGGTCAGGTACAGCAGGGTCGCGATGAGAACGATTGTCATCGTGTCAGTTTCGCATACCCCCGGGGTGCTGGCGATGCCCGGCGGGCCGCAGGCAGGGCCGGTCCGGGAGTCCGGGCGGAACCGTTATACTGGCGGTCTCATTGTCTTTTGTTCTGAACAGGTCGCTTCCATGTTCGAGTCCCTGACCCAGCGCCTCTCCGGCACCATCGAGCGGCTGCGCGGCCGCGGTCGCCTGACCGAGGAAAACATCCGCGAGGCCACCCGCGAAGTCCGCATCGCGCTGCTCGAAGCCGACGTCGCGCTGCCCGTGGTGCAGGCGCTGGTCGAACGCATCAAGGTGCGCGCGGTCGGCCAGGAAGTGCTCAAGTCGCTGACCCCGGGCCAGGCGCTGATCAAGGTCGTGCGCGACGAGCTGACCGCGGTCATGGGCTCGGCCGCGTCGGACCTGAACCTCAACGTGCCGGCGCCGGCGATCATCCTGATGGCCGGCCTGCAGGGTGCGGGCAAGACCACCACGGTGGGCAAGCTGGCCAAGCACCTGAAGGAAAAGCGCAAGAAGAAGGTGATGGTGGTCTCGGCCGACGTCTACCGACCGGCCGCGATCGAGCAGCTCAAGACCCTGGCCGACCAGGTCGGCGTGCTGTTCTTCCCGTCCACCGCCGACCAGAAGCCGGAAGCCATCGTCCGCGCCGCGATCGATGACGCCCGCAAGTCGTTCGTCGACGTACTGATCGTCGATACCGCCGGTCGCCTGGCCATCGACGAAGCGATGATGGCCGAGATCAAGGCGCTGCACGCCGCGGTCAACCCGGCCGAAACGCTGTTCGTGGTCGACGCCATGACCGGCCAGGATGCCGCCAACACCGCCAAGGCCTTCGGCGACGCGCTGCCGCTGACCGGCGTGGTGCTGACCAAGACCGACGGTGACGCCCGCGGCGGTGCCGGGCTGAGCGTGCGCTACATCACCGGCAAGCCGATCAAGTTCGTCGGCGTGAGCGAAAAGCCCGACGGCCTGGACGTGTTCCACCCGGACCGTATCGCCAGCCGCATCCTGGACATGGGCGACGTGCTGTCGCTGGTGGAGCAGGTCGAGCAGCAGGTCGACAAGGACAAGGCGCAGAAGCTGGCCGAGAAGGTCGCCAAGGGCAAGAAGTTCGATCTGAACGACATGCGCGACCAGCTCGAGCAGATGCAGAACATGGGCGGCATCGGCGGCCTGATGGACAAGCTGCCGGGCCTGGGCCAGATCCCCGAGCACCTCAAGCAGCAGGTCAGCCAGGGCAAGGAAGTGCCGCGCATGATCGCGATCATCAACTCGATGACCAAGAAAGAGCGCCGCAACCCGGGCCTGCTCAACGGCTCGCGCCGCGCCCGCATCGCCCGTGGTTCCGGCCTGACCCCGGCCGACGTCAACAAGCTCATGAAGCAGTTCCAGCAGATGGAAAAGATGATGAGCAAGATGGCCGGCGGCGGCATGAAGGGCATGATGCGCAGCATGAAGGGGATGATGGGCGCCATGGGCGGCCGCGGCGGCATGCCGTTCCGCTGAGAAGGGCAATAGAGGTTGCAAGCGTCATCGGGTGCTGGATTTGCCTCTTGTAGCGGGTCCGGCCGGCTGATTCACTGGTTCGCTTGAACTATCAAGGGAATGTTCGTGAAAAAGTCGATCGTGGTGATGGCGCTCGTCCTGTCCCTGGCCGCCTGCAAAGACGATGCTTCTGTATCGCAGAAGGCCGGCAGTGCGATCAGCGGGACCGCCGCCGATTTCGTCGCCGGGCTGGGCGAAGGTGTGGACAAGCGGATGACCGTGACCCTGCAGGCTGACCCGGCGCTGGCCGCGCGTGGCTTGACGGTGACCCAGGGCAAGAGCCGTGGCATGGGCTCCAAGAATGCCGCTGTCTATGTGGTTGCCGACAAGCCGTTCAAGGGCAAACTGGTGGCGCGCGCGCTGGATGGAGAGGGCACCGAAATCGGCCGGTCGGTGGTCGAGGAGGAGTTCGCCGCCGATGACGCACGCTATGTGACCTTCACCTTCAACGAGGAAATGGACAGCCAGCTGGTGCGCACCTACGCACTGTCAGCGCGCTGAGTCCTGCGGGCGTGCATTCCGGGCAGGGACGGTGCGGCGTATGCTGGCACCGTCTCCTTCCACAGGTGCGCCGCGCGTGAATGGTTCCCCGGTTCTCGAACGCGCCGACAGCTTCTGTCGGCGTTTTGCATTGCAGGCCCCGATCCTGCTGGCGCCGATGGCCGGCGCCTGCCCGGTGCCGCTGTCGGCCGCGCTGGCCAACGCCGGCAGCATGGGCGCGATGGGCGCGGTGTTGTCGCAGCCGCAGGACATCGTGGCGTGGATGACCGATTTCCGCGCGCAGTCCACCGGCCCGGCGCAGGTCAATGTCTGGATTCCGGATCCGCTGCCGTCGCGCGATGCCGATGCTGAAGCCGCGACACGCCGCTTCCTGGCGCAGTGGGGCCCGGAGGTGCCGGCCAGTGCCGCCGATGCGGGGCCGGCCGATTTCGATGCGCAGTTCGATGCCCTGATCCAGGCGCGCCCAGCGGTGGCGTCGACCATCATGGGGGTGTTCACGGCGGCACAGGTCCAGCGCCTGAAAGACGTGGGCATCGCCTGGATCGCCTGCGCCACGACCTTGTCTGAAGCGCTGGCCGCGCAATCCGCCGGCGCCGATGCCGTGGTCGCACAGGGCTTCGAAGCCGGCGGCCACCGTGGCGCGTTCAATCCGGAGGCGGCCGAGCGCCAACTGGTCGGGCTGTTCGCGCTGCTGCCGCGGGTGGCCGACCGCCTGGAGATCCCGGTCATCGCTGCCGGGGGCATCGCCGACGGTCGTGGCATCGCGGCGGCACTGACGCTGGGCGCGAGCGCGGTGCAGGTCGGCACGGCCTTCCTGCGTACCCCGGAGTGCCGCTTGAATCCGGCGTGGTCGCAGGCGCTGGCCGAGGCCGAGCCGGAAGATACCTGGCCGACGCGCGCCTTCAGTGGCCGCCTCGGGCGTGGCCTGGCGACGGCGTATGTGCGCGCCGCTGCTTCTCCTGACGCACCACAGCCGCGGCCCTATCCGGTGCAGCGTGGGCTGACCGCGCCGATGCGCGCGCAGGCGGGCCGCGACAACAACGTCGATGCAATGCAGGCCTGGGCCGGGCAGTCCGCGTGGATGGCCCCGGCACGCCCGGCGGCCGAGGTGCTGCAGCAGATGTGGTCCGATGCGAGGGCGCTGCTCGGATGACGCTCTACTGCAATGGCCGCGCCGCCAGCGCCGATGATCTTGCCGGTGCACTCACCAACTATGGCCATTTCACTTCGCTGCAGGTGCGCAAAGGCGCGGTGCAGGGCCTGGATCTGCATCTGCAGCGCCTGCAGGCGGGCACGCGTGAACTGTTCGGCACCGCACTGGACCCGCTGCAGGCGCTCGCCTGGATGCACGACGCGCTGCAGGCCGAAGGTGCGGTCGATGCCTCGCTGCGGGTGACCGTGTTTTCGCGCCAGTTCGATTTCCGGCGGCCGCTGCAGCCCGTCGCCGTGGATGTGCTGGTGGCCGTTGCGCCGCCGGTCGATCTGCCGGCGATAGCGCGGCGACTGCGGACGGTCCGTTATCAGCGCGAGCTGCCGCACGTGAAGCATGTCGGTACGTTCGCGCTGTTCCAGCATCGCCGGGAGGCCTTGCTGGCCGGGGTGGATGACGCGCTGTTTGTCGGCGACGACGGCCTTGTCAGCGAAGGCACCACCTGGAACATCGCGTTCGCCTCGGGCAGCACGCTGGTCTGGCCGCAGGCGCCCGCCCTGCGCGGCACCCATGAGCGTCTGCTGCAGGCGGGGTGGGGCGGTGACCAGCAGGTGCGGCCTGTCGCACTGGCGGACCTGCCCGGATTCGATGCCGCCATCGCCTGCAACGCAGCCGGCGTCTGGCCGATCTCGGCGATCAATGGGATCGTGCTGGCGAACTCGGAAGCGCTGTGCGCCAAGGCCAGGCAGGTGCTGGGGGCAGTGGCCTGGCAGCCGCTGGTGGCCTGAGCCGCCGGATCTGCAGGCCCTGTTCAGCTTTCCCGGTCTTCACAGGCTTGGAATGACCGGAGGCCGCCGCTATAATCGCCGGCTTACCGCGCCATCCTGGCGACTGGGCAATTGAGGAAACAACACCATGGTCAAGATTCGACTGACCCGCGGCGGCGCCAAGAAGCGTCCGTTCTACCACATCATCGTGACCGACTCGCGCAGCGCCCGTGATGGCCGCAACATCGAGCGCGTCGGTTATTACAACCCGGTTGCCCAGGGTGCCGAGTCCCGCATCGTGCTGGACCTGCCGCTGGTCGACAAGTGGGTCGCCAACGGCGCCCAGATGACCGACAAGGTTCGCAACCTGTATAAGGAAGCGACCAAGGCCCAGGCCTCCGCGGCCTGATCCTGACGGGCCGCGCCTGCCGCGGCCCATTCGGTCCATACAGATGAAAGATACCGAGCGCCGGATCCTGCTGGGCAGGATTGTCGGCGCTTTTGGTGTGCGAGGCGAGATCAAGCTCGAGTCCTGGACCGAGCCGCGTACCGCCATTTTCCACTACCAGCCCTGGATCCTGCGGACCCCCGCCGGCCAGGAGAGCACGCTCACCGGTGCGCGCGGACGTCAGTCCGGCAAGCATCTCGTGGCCGTGTTTCCCGACATCACCGACCGCGATGTGGTCGAGGCGATGTACGGGACCGAAGTCTATGTCGCACGCAGTGCACTGCCGCCCCCGAAGCCCGACGAGTATTACTGGGTCGATCTGGAAGGTCTGCAGGTGCGCACCGTCGATGGCGTTGAGCTGGGGCGGGCTTCGCACCTGTTCTCGACCGGCTCCAACGACGTGCTCGTGGTGCAGGGTGATCGTGAGCGGATGATTCCGTTCGTGCAGCCCGAGTTCGTCGTCTCGGTGGATTTCGAGGCCAACCTGATCGTGGTCGACTGGGATCCGGAGTTCTAGGCCGGATGCGTATCGACGTCGTCACGTTGTTCCCCGAGTTCATGGCGCAGTCGGCCGCGCTGGGCGTGGTCGGCCGTGCCGCTGAGCGCGGCCTGCTTGAACTGCACGGCTGGAATCCGCGTGACTATGCCGAAGGCAACTACCGCCGGGTGGACGACCGTCCATTCGGGGGTGGCCCGGGCATGGTCATGCTGATCGAACCGCTGCGGGCCTGCCTGGCGGCCGCGAAAGCGGCCGATCCGGCGCCCGCGCCGGTGATCTACCTCAGTCCGCAGGGCAAGCCGCTGACCCAGGCCAAGGTCCGCGAGCTGGCGGCGCTGCCGCGGATGATCCTGCTCTGTGGCCGTTATGAAGGCATCGATGAGCGCTTCCTCGAGGCCGAGGTCACCGAGGAAATCTCGCTCGGCGATTACGTCCTGTCCGGCGGTGAGCTGGGCGCGGCGGTGATCGTCGATGCAGTGACCCGGCTGCAGGAGGGGGCCCTCGGCGATGCCGAATCGGCCGCCCAGGACAGTTTCGAAGGCCCGCAGGGTCTGCTGGACTGCCCGCATTACAGCCATCCGGCCCAGCATGAATGGGGTACCGTCCCCGATGTGCTGCGCTCGGGCAACCATGCCGCCATCGCCCGCTGGCGCCGGCAGCAGTCGCTGCTGCGCACGGCGCTGCGGCGGCCGGACCTGCTCGACGAAGGGCAGTTGTCCAAGGCCGACCGCCTCCTGCTGGAGCAGGCGCGGCAGGCCGTGGCCAAGGATCCGACCCCCTAGCGCGGGGGCGGAATCTTGTTTACAATCCGGGATTGCCATCGGCCTTTTGGGCCCGTTGGTAGGATCCCTACAAAAAAACGTGCAGCACAGTCCGGTGACTGCATGAGCCCACGTTGTCGAACGACACGACCACCCGAACACTATCGGTGCACCCATGAGCAAGCTGAACAAATCCATCCTCTCGGACTTCGAATCCGCCCAGATCACCCGCGAGCTGCCGAAGTTCAGCCAGGGTGACACCGTCGTCGTCAACGTGAAGGTGAAGGAAGGCAACCGTGAGCGCGTCCAGGCTTACGAAGGCGTCGTCATCGGCACCAAGAACGCCGGCCTGAACTCCGCGTTCACCGTCCGCAAGATCTCGCACGGCTACGGCGTCGAGCGCGTTTTCCAGACCCACAGCGCCATCATCGACTCGGTCGAAGTGAAGCGTCGTGGTAAGGTCCGCGCCGGCAAGCTGTACTACCTGCGTGGCCTGGAAGGCAAGGCTGCCCGCATCAAGGAAGATCTGGCTGCTGCTGCGCAGGCCAAGGCCGCGCGCCTGGCTGCCAAGGCTGCCCAGTAATACCCGGCCGACAACTCCGGTTGTCGCCTCAAACGGCCACCTTCGGGTGGCCGTTTGCATTTGTGGCCTCGTGATGGAGAAGCACATGGACCGTTATCCCGCTGACGTTCGCAACGCCTTGCAGGCCATGGCCGACGCCAACGTGCCTGCCGGCATGCGTGCGCCGCCGATGCACCGGCTGCTGTGGCGCATGGGGCTGCGCGTGCCGCCGCCGCTGCTTGCCAGCTTCAGTGCCAACCTGTTCGTGATGGGCGGGCTGTTCGGCGTGTTGTGGGGCGTGTTGTGGCGTGCCTTGATGTGGCTGGTGCTGGACCTTGGCTCACTTACGCTGGGTATCACCATCGGCAGTGCTGTCATGGCCGGGCTGTTGTTCGGCGTGCTGATGGCGCTGCTGATGCAGCACCAGCGGCGCCGCTACCAATTGCCCGCCTGGAAGACCCTGCTGCGGGGCCCTGCGGCCTAATCCGGCCGTGCGGTGCCTGCCGGGGCCGGCTGGAGCGGCGTGGTCGGGTTCGGGTCCGCCACGGGCGAGGGGGGCGAAGCGGGGACCTCGGCCGGTGCGGCCAGTTCCTCGCGGTGGCTGGGCAGCATGCGCGCCTTGCGCCAGCCGCCCCAGCGGTAATACGCCAGCGACATCAGCATCGCGCAGAACGAGCTGACCGGGAAACTCCACCACACCGCATCGGCGCCCCAGCGGTCCTGCAGCAGTTCGGCGAACGGCACGCGGATGCCCCACAGCGAGGCGGCCAGGATCAGCAGCGGCGGAATCACCGCGCCGGTCGAGCGCACCACGCCGGAGATCACGAAGTTCACGCCGAAGAACAGGAACGACCACACCGCGATGTGGTTGAGGTGGCGCGCCACTTCCAGCGCCTGGCTGCCCTCGGGCAGGAACAGGGCCAGCGTGTAGCGGTCGAGCAGGATCAGCGGCAGGATCAGCACGCCGGTCAGCAGGAAGTTGTAGAGCACGCCGCTGCGCGCGGTGCCGCGCACGCGGTCCCAGCGCTGCGCGCCGACATTCTGCGCGGCCATGGTCGAGCACGCCGCGCCGATCGCCATTGCCGGCATCTGTACGTACGTCCACAGCTGCAGTGAGGCGCCATATGCGGCGGCGGTGTCGGTGCCGTAGCTGTTGACCATGGTCATCATCAGGATCATGGACAGCGAGATCAGCACCATCTGCAGACCCATCGGCACGCCCTTGACCACCAGGGCACGCAGGATTTCGCCGTCGATCTTGAACAGCGCCATGTCCTTGCGCCCCAGCCACAGCACGTGGCGCTTGTTGCGCATGTACCAGAGCAGGCCGAGCAGCGAAAGGGTCTGCGCGATCAGCGTGGCCCAGGCCGCGCCGGCGATGCCGAGCTGCGGGAAGGGGCCGATGCCGAAGATCAGCAGCGGGTTGAAGCCGATATCCAGCACCACCGAGAGCAGCAGGAAGCGGAACGGCGTGCGTGAATCGCCCACGCCGCGCAGCGCCGAACTCAGGAAGGCGAAGGCGTACAGGGTTGGCATCGCCAGGAAGATGATGCGCAGGTAGGCCTCGGCCAGCGGCAGGGATTCGGCGGGCGTGCCCATCGCCGCCAGCAGCGGGTGCGACAGCCACCAGCCGGCGATCGCGATCACGACCGACAGGCCGATGAAGAAGGTCGCGCTGGTGCCCATCACGCGCCGGGCCTGGGGCAGATCGCGCGCACCCATCGACTGGCCGATCAGGATCGAGGCGGCCATGCCGATCCCGAACACCGAGCCGATCAAAAAGAACATGATGTTGTTGGCGTTCGCCGTGGCGGTCAGCGCTGCCTCGCCAAGGAAGCGGCCGACCCATATCGCATTGACTGAGCCGTTCATCGACTGGGCGATGTTGCCGGCCAGGATCGGCAGGGCGAACAGGAACAGATTGCGCCCGATGGGGCCGGTGGTCAGGTCAAGCGGCGCTTTGGCCATGTGCGCTGGAGATCGAGCTCAGAGAGCGGCACACTAGCATCAAGCCCGTCAGTGGGATATCGCGATGCGCACCACCGCGTCTCAATGCACGTCCGCCGCTCCACCCGTAGTGCCGGCCGCTGGCCGGCTACAGAGCGTCCCGGCTGACCGGTTCATCCCCGCCGCGCTGGCCCTCTTGATTGGCGCCTCGCTGACCGCATGTTCGAGTACGGACGAGCGCCTGCGTGACACGCAGGTGCGCCCGATGGACCGACCGGAATGCCAGGTCGGCAGCCAGCGCCGCGATCTGGATGCCGGGGGGCCGGCGCTGATCGGCGGTACCGGTTGTCGTGGCACGCCGGACGCTCCGCAACCCCTCAACCGACAACCGGCCAATGCCGTGGAGCTGGATAGGAAGCATGACTGACGCAACACCGGTGGCCGCCGTGCGGCTGGACGTGTGGCTGTGGGCCGCGCGGTTCTTTCGGACCCGCAGCCTGGCCAAACAGGCGGTCGAAACGGGCAAGGTCGATGTGGCCGGGCAACGCCCGAAATCCTCGCGCGCGGTGCGCGTGGGCGAAGCGCTGCAGATCAGCCGCGGCGATGAAGTGTTCGATATCCAGGTGCTTGGGCTCAGCGAAATGCGCGGCCCCGCTCCGGTGGCGCAGCAGTTATACGCCGAGAGCGAGGCCTCCCTGGCACGCCGGGCGGAACTGCGCCTGCAGCGCGCCGCGGCGAAGAACGGGTACCAGCCGCCGGAGCACAAGCCGGACAAGCGTGCGCGTCGATTGATCCGTGCGCTGGGCGATCTGGACGCCTTGTGATCTGCATGCGGCGCACATGAAAAGACCGGGCCCATGGGCCCGGTCTTTGTTTCTGCGCGCGACGTCGCCTCAACGCAGGTCGTAGCGGTCCAGCTCCATCACCCGCGCCCAGGCGGCCACGAAGTCACGGACGAACTTCTTCTCACCGTCCGCGCTGGCATAGACCTCGGCCAGTGCACGCAGCACCGAGTTCGAGCCGAACACCAGGTCCACCCGGCTGCCGCTCCAGCGCGGCGCGCCCGTGCTGCGGTCGCGGCCGCTGTAGCCATCGCCGTGGGCGACCCACTGCGTACGCATGTCGAGCAGGTTGACGAAGAAGTCGTTGCTCAACGTACCGACGCGATCGGTGAACACGCCGTCCGTGCTCCCGCCGACGTTGGTACCGATCACCCGCAGGCCACCGACCAGTGCGGTCATCTCCGGCGCGGTCAGCGTGAGCAGCTGCGCACGGTCGATCAGCAGCGCTTCGGCAGGCACGCTGTAGCGGCCCTTGACGTAGTTGCGGAACCCGTCGGCATACGGCTCCAGCACCGCGAACGACTCCACATCGGTCTGCGCCTGGCTGGCATCGGTGCGGCCGGGGTTGAACGGCACGCTGACCTCATGGCCACCGGCCTTGGCCGCCTGTTCGACACCCACATTGCCGGCCAGCACGATCAGGTCGGCCAGCGAGACCTGCGCGCCGCCGTCGCCCTTGAAGCCGGCCTGGATCTTCTCCAGCACGGCCAGCACCTTGCCGAGCTGCTGCGGCTGGTTGACCGCCCAGTCCTTCTGCGGGGCCAGGCGCACACGTGCACCGTTGGCGCCGCCACGTTTGTCCGAGCCGCGGAAGGTGGAGGCCGATGCCCAAGCCGTGGAGACCAGCTCGCCCGCGCTCAGCCCGGCGGCCGCGATCTGCTGCTTCAGCGTGGTGATGTCCTGCGCGCTCAGCGTGGTCTGCGGTGCCGCCGGCACCGGATCCTGCCAGACGAATTCTTCGGCCGGAATCTCAGGGCCGAGATAGCGTGCACGCGGGCCCATGTCGCGGTGGGTCAGCTTGAACCACGCCCGGGCGAAGGCATCGGCGAAGGCCTGCGGGTCGGCCAGGAAGCGGCGCGAAATCTTCTCGTAGGCCGGATCGACGCGCAGCGACAGATCGGTGGTGAGCATGGTTGGGCGGTGCTTCTTCGACGGATCGTGCGCGTCGGGAATGATCGCCTCGCTGTCCTTGGCGACCCACTGGTGCGCACCAGCGGGGCTCTTGGTCAGCTCCCACTCGTGCCCGAACAGGATCTCGAAGAAGTCATGGCTCCACTGCGCCGGGGTGCGCGTCCACGTCACTTCCAGGCCGCTGGTGATGGTGTCGCCGCCCTTGCCGGTGCCGAACCTGTTGGCCCAGCCCAGGCCCTGGCTTTCCAGCCCGGCCGCTTCCGGTTCGACATCGACATTGTCGGCCGGGCCGGCGCCGTGGGTCTTGCCGAAGCTGTGGCCACCGGCGATCAGGGCGACAGTCTCCTCATCGTCCATGGCCATCCGACCGAAGGTGTCGCGGATGTCGAACGCCGCCTTGAGCGGATCGGGGTTGCCGTCCGGGCCTTCCGGATTGACGTAGATCAGGCCCATCTGCACCGCCGCCAGCGGATTCTCGAGGTCGCGCGAGTGGATGTCGCCGTCAGCGTCATCATCGGAGACCAGCACGCCGTGGTCTTCCTGCACGCCTTCGGAGCCATGCGCATAGCGAACATCGCCGCCGAGCCAGGTGGTTTCGCGGCCCCAGTACACATCCTGGTCCGGTTCCCAGGTATCCGGGCGGCCACCGGCGAAGCCCAGCGTCTTGAAGCCCATCGATTCAAGCGCGACGTTGCCGGTCAGCACCAGCAGGTCGGCCCAGGAGATCGCTTGGCCGTACTTCTGCTTGATCGGCCACAGCAGGCGGCGTGCCTTGTCCAGGCTGACGTTGTCCGGCCAGCTGTTGAGCGGAGCGAAGCGCTGCTGGCCGCGGCCGGCGCCACCACGCCCATCGCCGATGCGATAGGTGCCGGCACTGTGCCACGCCATGCGCACGAACAGGCCGCCGTAATGGCCGAAGTCGGCGGGCCACCAGTCCTGCGAGTCGGTCATCAAGGCCTTGAGGTCGGCTTTGAGGCCGGCGTAGTCCAGCCCCTTGAAGGCCTGGGCGTAGTCGAACGTCTCATCCAGTGGATGCGAGCGGGTCGAGTGCTGGTTGAGCAGGTCCACCCGCAGCTGCTTGGGCCACCAGTCGCGGTTGGTGGTGGCATCGCCGACGAGGGCGTGGTTGAACGGGCACTTGGCTTCGCTTTTCATGGGTATCTACCTGTGGACTGGCGAACGTGGAAACCACCGGCGCGGGGGAGGCGATGGCGACGTCGGAAACGTGGTGCCTGCGAATGCGGGCGTGGGGCGCCGCGATGTGAAGGCGTACCCACACGTTAGACACTGTCGTTCATTCAGTACATTTGAATGAATCAACCAATGCGATAGGCGCAGGCTATTTCCAGCGCCTGTCCTCAGCGCTTGCCGAACAGACCGCCACCGAGCTTGAGCAGGTCACCTACGCCGAGCTGCCCATCGCCGTCCTGGTCCAGCACCGAGGTCAGCAGGCCGCCGCTGTTGGCGCTCTGTGCTTCCTGGCCCAGGACCTGGCTGAGCTGGTTCGGGTTGCCGCCGCTGGCAAAGCGCTGGGCAAGATAGGACATGACGATCGGCGCCAGGATGGCGAGCAGCTGGCTGGTCTTGCTGCTGTCCAATCCCGTGGCCTGGCTCAGGCCCTGGGTGGCGCGCTCGGTGTTGCCGCCGAACACGTGGCCGAGGATGCCGGCGCCATTGGTGGCATTGCCGCCGCCTCCGCCAAGCACGCTGCCGAGCAGACCGCCCAGATCGAAGCCGCCGCTGCTGGCGGGGGCGTGGTCACGCTGCAGGGCACCGAGCAGGGCCTGTGCACCCTGCGGTTCCTGCGCATTGCGGCCCATCGCGCCGAGCAGCAGCGGCAGGGCCGCGCCGATCGCGCCGCTGGCCTGGTTCTGGTCGATGCCGAGCTGCTGGGACACCTGCTGCAGGCCTTGGCCCTGCTGCAGCTGCTGGAAGAGGGACGCGGCAAGCGATTCGGTATTCACGGCGGACTCCAGGGCAGGGATGGGAACCGGCCGAGCATAGCGCTGCGTTCACTACGGGAATGCGAAGAATTCACGCGGGTGGGATGCGCCCACCCGACCAACGGTCGGGTGCTACCGGTTCCGTGTGGAGCCGGCCAGCGGCCGGCACTACCGCACCGCCGTGGTAGGCCACGACCGTTGGTCGTGGCCAGCCCGGACGCTCCTTCAGAGCAGCGTCTTCAACCGGTACAGTGCTTCCAGTGCCTGCTTCGGGGTCAGCTCGTCCGGATCGATCGCGGCCAGCGCATCCTGCGCGGCCGTGTTCGGCGCGTTGAACAGCCCGAACTGCTGCGGTGCATCCAGCGCCTGCGCCGCGACCACCGCGGACTGGGTCTCGTGGCTGCGCTGTTCCAACTCGGCGAGGCGACGCCGCGCCTGGGCCACGGTCGACTTCGGCAGGCCGGCCAGCGCGGCCACCTGCAGGCCGAAACTGCGGTTGGCCGGACCGTCCTTCACCGCGTGCATGAACACCAGGGCGTCGCCATGCTCCACCGCATCCAGGTGCACGTTGGCGATGCCGCTGGCGCCGCCTTCGTGTTGTTCGTCGGCCAGTGCGGTCAGCTCGAAGTAGTGCGTGGCGAACAGCGTGTAGCAGCGGTTCTGGTAGGCCAGATGCCGCGCGACGGCGTCGGCCAGGGCCAGGCCGTCGTAGGTCGAGGTGCCGCGGCCGATCTCGTCCATCAGCACCAGCGACTGTGCGCTGGCGTGGTGCAGGATGTAGCTGGTCTCGGCCATCTCGACCATGAAAGTCGACTGCCCGCGGGCCAGATCGTCGCCGGCGCCGATGCGGGTCAGGATGCGGTCGATCGGGCCGATCACCGCGCGCCGGGCCGGCACGAAGCTGCCGATGTGGGCCAGCAGCACGATCAGGGCGTTCTGGCGCATGTAGGTGGATTTACCGCCCATGTTCGGGCCGGTGATCACCAGCATGCGACGGTCCGGATGCAGGTCCAGGTCGTTCGGCTCGAAGGGCTGCTCGCGCACCGCTTCGACCACCGGATGACGGCCCCGCTCGATCTTCAGGCAGGGGGCGGTCTCCAGTTCCGGCCGCGCCCAGTCCAGTGCCTGCGCGCGCTCGGCGAAGCCGGCCAGCACGTCCAGTTCGCTCAGGGCGGCGGCGCACTGCTTGAGCGGCTCCAGCCCGCTGGCGAGGATGTCGAGCAGCTGCTCGTACAGGAATTTCTCGCGGGTCAGCGAGCGTTCGCGTGCGGACAGCACCTTGTCTTCGAACGACTTCAGTTCTTCGGTGATGTAGCGCTCGGCATTGGTCAGCGTCTGGCGGCGCGTGTAATGCACCGGCGCCTTCTCGGACTGACCCTTGCTGATCTCGATGTAATAGCCGTGCACGCGGTTGTAGCCGACCTTCAGCGTGGCGATGCCGCTGCTGATGCGCTCGCGTTGTTCCAGGTCGATCAGGAACTGGTCGGCATGCGTGGACAGGCGGCGCAGCTCGTCGAGTTCCGCATCGTAGCCCTCGGCGATCACACCGCCATCGCTGAGCTTCAGCGGCGGCGTCGGCGCGATCGCGCTGGCCAACAGGTGCGCGCACTCGTCATGCGAGCCCAGTGCATCGTGCAGCGCGACCAGGCGCGGAGAATCCAGCGGTGCGAGCACCGCGCGCACCTCGGGCAACAGGCCCAGGCCATCGCGCAGCGTGGAGAAATCGCGCGGGCGCGCCGAGCGCAGGGCCACGCGGGTGAGGATGCGTTCCAGATCACCCAGTGCACGGAAGGCGTCGCGCACGTCGCCCTCGGCGCCGCGATCGATCAGCGTGGCGACCGCATCGTGGCGATGCACGAGTACCTCGCGCAGGCGCAGCGGGCGGTGCAGCCAGCGCCGCAGCAGGCGACCGCCCATCGGGGTCACAGTGGTATCAAGCACGCCGAGCAGGGTGTTGCGGGTATCGCCATCGACGCGCGTGTCCAACTCCAGATGCCGGCGCGTGGCCGCGTTCATGGCGATGGCTTCGCTGGCGGTTTCGGTGGCGATCGCGGTCAGGTGCGGCAGGCGCTGTTTCTGCGTCTCTTCGACATAGCCGAGCAGGGCGCCGGCCGCGGCGGTGGCCCGTGGCTTGTCGTCGATCCCGAAGCCGGTCAGGTCGTGCAGCTTGAAGAAACTCAGCAGCTGTCGGCGGCCGCTGTCGGCATCGAACAGCCACGGCGCGCGACGGCGGATGCCATTGCGGTACTGCAGGAAGGCGGGCCAGTTCTCTTCATCAGGCACCAGCAGCTCGGCCGGCTCCAGGCGGGCCAGCTCGGCCTCCAGCGCATCGTCCGAATCGACTTCGTTGACCAGGAATCGGCCGCCGGCCAGGTCGGCCCAGGCCAGGCCATAGCCGTTCTTCCCTCGCGAGAGCGCCATCAGCAGCGTATCGCGGCGCTCGTCCAGCAGCGCCTCATCGGTGACGGTGCCGGGGGTGACGATGCGCACCACTTTACGGTCGACCAGGCCTTTGGCCAACGCCGGATCGCCGATCTGCTCACAGATCGCCACCGACTCGCCCAGCGCGACCAGCCGCGCCAGGTAGCCTTCGTAGGCATGCACCGGCACGCCGGCCATCGGGATCGGGGCGCCGCCCGAGCTGCCGCGCTGGGTCAGGGTGATGTCCAGCAGCCGCGCCGCCTTGCGGGCGTCGTCGTAGAACAGCTCGTAGAAGTCGCCCATCCGGAAGAAGAGCAGCAGGTCCGGGTAATCGGACTTGGCGGCGAAGAACTGCTTCATCAGCGGGGTGTGTTCGGCGGGCTTCTGGGTCACGCGGGGTCCATCGGTGGCGGGGCCTTGGGCAGGCCGGACTCCACATTGTAGGGGAGGGCCGCAGCTGCGGCTGCGGCCTGCGCACCTAAACGGTTGGCTGACTGAATGGTAGGGTCGGTCGCAAGACGACTGCCGATGGTAAATCCACGCCCGGTAACGCATGACCTTGAACGGAACCGTTCCTCCGGTCGCGTCCATGCGCCACCGGGCGTTGCTCGTCTACGTGCGGTCGTTTGGGAATCGACCCTACCAATCGGGGCCCTTCGGCCAGGGAGGCTCAGCGACCTTCCAGCTGGATCCGGGGATGGGCGGCGAAAATCTCCATGACGATCTGGAAGTAGGTCTGGCCTTCGCCGGCATCGAGCGCCTCGAGCTGAGCGGCGACCGTGCGTACGTTGAACGTGCCATCTGCATCCAGCTTCGCCTGCAGCCATGTGCGGGTAGTTTCCACGCCGAGCGCGATGCGGGTCTGCTCGATGTCCTGCCAGATCACCTTCGCGCTTTCGTGCCCGGCCAATACGCCATAGCCGCCGTACAACATGTCGTCCAGTGCATCCAGGCTGTGCCCGAGCTGCCAATCCTCGTCGGCCATGAAGACCCGGTTGATCTCGGCATAGAAACTGGGGATGTCACCTACTGCGCTGCCTTGCAGCACCAGTACCAGTGGATCGGTGGTGGTCATTCAGTCCTGTCCCTCTGCGCCTGCTCAGTACGACTCTAGCAGTGCCGCCCCATCGCCCAGGTACCAGGCGATGGGGCATGTATATGGGAATTGCCAACGGTTATTTAAATGCGGCGATGCGACATGAAAGAGTGGGCTTCTATTCACGAACCACTCCGGAGGCCGTTCTCCCATGTCCATCGCACGCTGCACGACGCCGTTCAAGGTAATCGGCACCACCGCACTATCCGCCATGCTCCTGCTGGCCCCGCTGGTCTCCTCGGCTGCGGACCAGGCCTCGCCGCTGCGCACCTACCTGGCCGACAAGCGCGAGGCCATCCAGGCCCAGTCGGCGAAGCCCGGCACGCCCACCGCGATCCATGCCAAGGTCACCGCCGAAAGCCGCTCCGGCGTACGCCGCCTGCGCATCGGGCCGACCGGCGAATTCCAGTACATCAGCGACAGCGGGCGCAACTACGCCGGCTACAACCTTGGCGCCGGCTCCTGGGATTCGCTGGTGGGCACGCTGGCCAGCTCGGTGGCAGATGAGTACATCGTGCAGGCGGCCGTGCAGGGCGTGCCGCTGGATGGCCTGGACGTGGTGTTCACCAGCATTCCCGAGCGCAAGAGCGAGACGCTGGCCTACCCCAACAATCTTTCCTACGTGGCCTATATCGATTCGCCGGCCACCGATGCGCAGCTGCAGGCGCTCAAGCGTGCGGTGCATGAGAATTCCTCGGCCATCGACCTGGTCACCCGTCCGCAGCAGGTCAGCCATGCCGATGTGGAATACATCCACAGCGCAGCCGAGCGCGATCCGAAGTTGCCGCCGGGCCTGCGTGACTTCATCACCGAGGAGAAGCGCCCGGCGGTGCTCGCCAGGCAGGTGAAGCCGGGCGCCAAGGCCAAACCGGCCGAGCCGGAAACCCTGGTCGCGCGCGCCCACGTCGAGCCGCGGACCGGCCTGCGTCGGGTGTTCCTGGGCAAGGACGGTTACCACCAGCAGCTGCACGACAGCGCGCCGGGACTGCTCGGCTATGGCCTTGCCCCGACGGTGGAAGAACACCTGCTCGGCGTGACCGGTACCTGCCTGACCCACATCTTCGAAGTGCAGGCAGCCTCGCGCAACGTGCTGCTGGATTCGCTGGAGCTGACCGTGGATGGCCAGGTGAGCCCGCGCTTCGGCAGCAACGTGCGTTCGCCGGCGCGGTACAGCGACATCCGTTACAAGGTGCGGATTGAATCGCCGGCCTCGGAACAGGAGATCGATGCGCTGCGCCAGTCGGTCGAGGCGACCTGCCCGCTGTACAACCTGGTGAAGGACGAGCAGAAGCTTGAAGGCAGCATCGTGCGAGGCGCATATGCGGAAGCCACGCGCTAAGCGCAGTCATCTGGCGCTGGCCCTGTGCACGCTGCTTGCGCCGGCCGGTGAGGCTGCGGAGGCCGCCGAACCTGTAGAGACTGCAGAGGAGGCCGCTGCATCGGCGTCGCAGTCGCAGGGCTCCAACGCCCGCACGCTGGACAAGGTTTCGGTACTCGGCTCGCAGATCGCCGGCGGCGGCGCGCAGGCGGCACTGCCGGTGGTGGCGGTGGATCGGGAGCAGATCGATGCCACCCTTGCCACCAACGGCAACGAACTGTTCCGCAGCCTGCCGCAGTTCGGTGATGTGGCCATTACGGAAAAGGGCACCACCAACGCAGGCCGGAACTCCAACGTCGCACGCGGTGACGTGGGCTCCATCAACCTGCGCAACCTGGGCTCGAAGTACACGTTGCTGCTGGTCAATGGCCGCCGCACCGTGCAGCACCCGATCAGCAACAGCGGCGATGACACCACCTACAACGCCAACGCCATTCCGGTCTTCGGCCTCGATCGGGTCAACCTGCTGCTGGACGGCGCGGCGTCCATCTACGGCTCCGATGCGGTGGCCGGCGTGGTGGACCTGGTGATGCCGAGCAACTTGGCAGATGGCGGCGGCGTTCGCCTGAACTACGGCAAGGTCGCCGATGGCCACCGCGAAGAGGTATCGCTGGACGGGTACTTCGGCAGCGACTTCAGCGAGGGGCGCGGCAATCTCTCAGTGCTGTATGGCTTCTCCAGGCGGACCTCGCAGCTCAATTCCGATGCCTGGTTCACTGCCACCGACGGCCGCCGCGCACTGGGTGATGGCACCAGCGTGCCGGACCCGAACGGGACCACCGGCTTCAGCACCCGAACGCCATGGGGGCATTTCGATACCTATACCGGAAGCCGCCGCACGGGCAGCTGGTACGTCAATCCCACCACGGGGGCGTTGACCTCGGGCACGGTACCCACGCGCTATCACTACGATTCGGCGGCCGAGTCGGGCATCACCACGTCACCGGCCATCCGCAAGGGCAACGTGTTTGCCACGGGACGCTTCGACGTCAACGACAGCGTGCAGCTGTTCGGTGAGCTGGGCTATTACCGTGCCACTTCCGAATCGTGGGTGAGCAGCGAGTCGGGCTTTGGCGGTGATGGCTTCCTGCTGCATATCCGCCCGGATGCGTACTGGGTTCCGCAAGCGCTGCGTGGTGTCGATGCGATCCGGCTGCTCAACTACCAGTTCGCCGATTCGGGCATCCGCCGGGTAAAGGTGGACAACGACCAGTCGCGGGTGCTGTTGGGCGTGCGTGGATGGACCGAGGGCGGCTGGAACTGGGAAACCGCGCTGCTGTACTCCCGCGCCCGCAGCACCGATACGCAGCAGGGCGGGCTGACCGATGCCTTCATCGAGGCGGTGAACCGCACCGACGCCAGCGCCTACAACCCGTTCAGCGGCGGCGACCCCACCAGCATCCGGGTGGGCGATGCCACGCCCTACGACACCTCGTCATTCATCGGCGAGGCGACCCGCGAAGGCACCACGGAACTGGCGCTGTGGGACTTCAAGGTGAACCGCTCCGACCTGCTGACCTGGTACGCCGGCGACATCGGCATGGCGGCGGGCGTGGAGTACCGCTATGAAAGCCGGCGGGATGACCGCGACGAGGACATCGATGGCAGCAACCCCTATACCGACTGGTACACCGGCACGGTCGCGGCCAGCAACTTCTTCACCCACAGCCCGCGGCCGGATGTGCGCGGCAGCCGCAACGTCAAATCGGCGCTGATCGAATTCGCGGTGCCACTGGTGTCCCCGGCGCAGGGTATTCCGCTGGTGCAGTCGCTGGACCTGCAGATTGCCGGGCGTTGGGAGGATTACAGCGATGCCGGCAAGGTGGGCAAGCCGAAACTGGCGGCCGCCTGGAAGGTGGTGGACAGCCTGCTGCTGCGCGGCTCGGTGAGTGGCGGCTTCCGTGCACCGGGGCTGGAGCTGGTGAACTCGCCGCCGACCTATGGCTTTGGCTTCAACAACGATGCGGTCCGCTGCCATGCGCTGGTCACCAAGGGCGCGCAGCCCGATTACACCGCCTGCTTGAATGCCTTCAGCAGCGGTTCGTCGGTGAAGCCGTCAGTGAGCTCGGTGACGTCGTACGGCGACGACGTCAAACCGGAAACCACCCGCCAATCCTCGTGGGGCGTGGTGTTCGAGCCGCAGTTCCTGCCCGAAGGGCTGGGGGCGATCAGCCTGAGCGTGGATGCGTGGCGGGTGAAGGTGGAGAACCCCATCAGCACCATGGGCGAGGAACTGCTGTATGACGCCTACCTGCGCTTGGTGGAAGGCAGCAGCAACCCGAACGTGGTGCGCGCGGAGGTGACGGCGGAGGATATCGCCCAGTTCGAAGGCACCGGCCTGGCGCCGGCGGGCGTGGTGACGCACATCTACAACCGCTACCAGAATCGCCGGCCGCTCACCGCGTCGGGCGTGGACTACAACCTCGGCTGGCGCCTGCCGGAAACGTCGTGGGGCACCTTCTCGCTGCTGGTCAGTGCCAGCCAGCTCAAGGAATACACCCAGCAGAAACCGGCCGAGATACAGCAGGTGGCCGCAGCCATCGCCAGCGGGCAGCTGAACATCCTCGTGCCCGACCTGGGGGCGGCCAACGAGGTGGGCATCAACGGCGCGAAGCCGGAGTGGCGGGCCAGCGCGACCTTGATCTGGAACCTGCAGGACTGGACGGTGCGGCTGCGCGACGACTACATCGACAGCGTGACCGCCGGCGCCTATTCCGACCGCACGCCGTTCGTGGTCGGCTCCACGCAGCGCTGGGCGCTGTCGGTAAAGAAGGAGTTCACCCGCGGGCGGTTGAGTGGAACTGCGGTGGAAGTGGGCGCGCGAAACCTGTTCGACAAAGAGCCACCGCTGAGCACCACCGGCAACTACCTGAGCGCACTGCACGAATCCTACGGACGCTACCTCCACCTCGGCATTTCGAAGAACTGGTGAACATCATGAAGACGCATGCAGTCGTTTCGCTGTTCGTGGTAGCCCTGCTCGCCACCGCGTGCAGTCCGCAGGATCGGGCAACGGGGGTGCCATCCGCCTCCGCGGCCGCAGCCGCGGCGCTGGACTTCCAGGACGAACACACGCAGTGGGTACGTCAACGCAGCGCGGACCTGAGCAAGCCGGATGGCTGGACCAGCCTGATCGGGCTGCACTGGATCGAAGCAGGCAAGCGCAGCGTGGGAGGGGGCGCGGACAATGCGATCCGCCTGTCCATTGCGCCGGATCGACTGGGCGAGGTGGAGCAGCGCGCCGATGGCCTGTACTTCCAGGTCGCCGCCGGGGTGCCGGTCACCGTGGACGGCAAGCCGGTACAGGGCGAGGTGCGCCTGGATCCAGAAGGGGCGGGCGGTGGTACCAAGCTGGCCTATGACGAGGGCAGGGGCCAGATCACCGCGATCAAGCGCGGTCAGCGCCTTGCCCTGCGCGTGCGCCACGCGGACGCACCGGCACGGCGGGACTTCGCGGGCCTGGACTTCTTCCCGGCCGATGAAGCCTGGCGCGTGCAGGCACGGTTCGTGCCGCACCCGGCCGGCAGGACGCTTCCCATCGTCAACGTGCTCGGCGAGGTCGCCGACAACCCCAACCCGGGCTATGTGGTGTTCGAGAAGGAAGGGCAGGAGTGGCGGCTGGAAGCGTTGGGCGACCCGGCCAAAGGCCTGAACCTGATGTTCCAGGACCAGACCACGGGCCGGCTCACCTACGGGGTGGGGCGCTACCTGCGCACCGACCCGGTCGCGGCAGACGGCACGGTGGTGGTGGACTTCAACCGTGCGCACAACCCGCCCTGCGCGTACACGGAATTCGCCACGTGCCCGCTGCCGCCGCCGGAGAACCGCCTGGCCCTGCAGGATGGCAGCGGCGAACGCACGCGGCTGGCGGTGCTGGCCGGGGAGAAGAAGTATGCGGGGGGCAACCACTGACATCCCGACGACGCGCCAATGGCTGCCGGCTGAACAGCGCGTGCGGCGTTGACGCGACATCCACGGCTTTTCACAGGGGGTTCCCAACGCCGCGCAGACACTGGCGCTATGTCATGAAGCGAGGAGCCAACCATGAATCTCTCTACCCGAAACGTGCTGTGTGCAGCGGCCCTGATGGCATCGGTGTTCAGCGCAAGCGCCCAGACCTACGGGCCGAAGGACGAAGGGCGCCGCTTCAACGATGGCACCAAGGTGGTCTGCAAGAACGTTGAAGTGCAGCGCAACAGCCGCGATCCGAACCGCATTGCCGGTACGGCCACCGGCGCGGTGGTAGGCGGCCTGCTGGGCAACCAGGTGGGTGGCGGCAGCGGCAAGAAGATCGCTACCGTGGCCGGCGCAGTAGCGGGTGGCGCGGCCGGTCGCCAGATCCAGGGCAACTCGCAGAGCAAGAACGGCGACCGCGTGGTGGAGCGTCAGTGCTATCGCCGTTGATGCGAACGCGCGCAAGGCGTGCTGAGTGAAACGAAAGGGCTGGCCATGCGCCGGCCCTTTTCTTTAGCGCGTCGGCGGATACCCGGCAATCGTCCGCGCCCCGGTGATGATCATCCGCAGCATCTGCGCGGTCTGTTCGATCATCTCCGGGTCGCGCTCGGGCGGCTGGTCCAGCGCGGTACCGCCCATGGCGAACACCAGCCGGGTGATCGCCTTGGCCACCAGGTGCGGCTCATGCAGCAGCGCGCCGTTGTCGGCGTGCGCCAGCCGGATCAGGTCGACGCAGAGCTCTTCTTCGAAGTAATTCAGTTCGCGCTCGACGGCTTGCTTGAACGCATCCGAGCCGGCGCTGCCTTCGCGCAGCAGCACGTGCAGCAGGCGGTCGTCCGCGCGCAGCTGTTCGAAAAACGTTTCCACGGACAGGCGAATGACACTGCGGTCCGACGATGCCGCGCGCTGCCGTGACTCACCAATTATGGTGCGCAGCGAGCGGCCGGCCAGGTCGATCAGGGCCACGGTCAGCTCGTCCATGTCGCGGAACTGACGGTAGAACGAGTTCGGGGCGATCCCGGCTTCACGCGCGACCTCGCGCAGGCTCAGCGTGGAGACGCTGCGGTGCGGCCCGATCAGGGCCAATGCCGCGGCCAGCAGATCCTCGCGTGAGATCGAGGCTTTGCGCGCGGGATGGGCGTCGTCGGAGGCGGGCAGGGGCAGGTCTGGGGAGGTCATCGGGGGCAGGGGAGTCAAGTCCCTGAATCATAGCCCGTCCCGACTATATACAACTGTATACACAGTCGTATGCTCGGCCGTATAGTGCGCAGCATGAGCACCGTCCCGCGCATCGCCGCCCGCCGTCACACCGCCAGCCCCCGCCGCTGGGTCTCCGAGGAGCTGTTCGACTTCTGGGGCACCCGCCTGCATCCGCTGTGGACCCTGCGTCGCCCGTTGGCACGGCTGGTGTCGCGCACCGCCGAGAGTGCGGATGCCGTCACCCTGGTGCTCAAGCCCAACCGCCATTTCCGCGGCCTGCTGCCGGGCCAGCACATCACCCTGGGCGTGGAGGTCGACGGCCGTCGGCTGTCGCGCAGCTACAGCCCCACCGCGCTGGCCGATGGCCGGCTGGCGATCACCGTCAAGGCGATCGCCGGCGGCGCTGTCAGCCAGCACCTGGCCCGGGCCGCGGTGATCGGAGACGTGTTCGAACTCGGCCAGGCCTTCGGTGAGATGACCCTGCCCGCAGTGCACGGCGAGCGCCTGTTGCTGCTGGCAGCCGGCAGCGGCATCACCCCGATGCGCGCCCTGCTGCGCCAACTCGACGCCTCCGGCATGTCGGCGCCGGTGGACCTGGTGTACTGGGCGCGCCGCCGCGAGGAACTGTGTTTCGCCGAGGAGCTGGCAGCGCTCGCCGCACGGCATCCCTCGTTCTCGCTGCATATCGCGTTGACCCGCGATCCGGCCGCACCGGCCCCGCGCGTGGACGCGTTCGCGTTCGAGGCGCTGGGTGACCTGGGCAGTGCGCGTACCCTGGTGTGCGGCCCCGGCGGGTTTGTCGACGCCGCGCAGGCCCGCCTGCAGGGCCGTGTCGCCTCGCTGCAGTCCGAAGCCTTCACCCCGCCGGTCCTGCCGGCGGCGGAAACGGGCACCGTGCAGGTCGAGCTGCGTCGCAGCGGCCGCACGCTGTCCCTGCCGCGGGGCACCTCGCTGCTGCAGGCGCTGGAAGCCGAAGGGCTGCGCCCGGCCAGTGGCTGCCGCATGGGCATCTGCAATACCTGTGTCTGCGGCAAGGTGTCCGGCGTCACCCGCCACACCCTGACCGGCGAGCACGCGGCCGAACCGGCCACGCAAGTGAAGCTGTGCGTGAACAGCGCCAGCACCGACCTGATCCTGGAGCTGTGACCATGTCTTCCGTGCACAACCGCGCGCTGTCCCCGGCCGAACTGCAGGCCTTCGGCGATGAACTCGATGCACTGCGCGCGCGCCAGCTGGCCACGCTCGGTGCGCGCGACGCGCGCTACATCCGCCGCGTCGTTGCCGCCGTACGCTGGACCGGCGTGGCCGGCCGTGCGCTGCTGTTCCTCGGTGCGTTCGTGCACAGCGTGCTGGTCCCGGCGTGGATCGCCGGCGTGGTGATGCTGGCGCTGTCCAAGATCCTGGAGAACATGGAGCTGGCGCACAACGTCATCCATGGCCAGTACGACTGGATGGGCGATCCGCAGCTGCAGGGCAGCACCTACGAGTGGGACATCGTCGGTACCGCCGACGCCTGGCGCAAGACGCACAACTTCCGCCATCACACCTACACCAATGTGCGCGGGCTGGACGACGATATCGGCTATGGCCTGCTGCGCATCTTCCCCGAGCAGCGCTGGCGCCCGTTCTACCTGATGCAGCCGGTGGTCGCGGTGGTGTTCGCGCTGCTGTTCGAGTGGGGCATCGCCATACAGGACCTGCGCCTGGGCCGCGTGTTCGCCGGCAAGATGACGCTGCGCCAGCTGGGGACGCAGTTCCGCCCGGTCGGCCGCAAGATGGGCAAGCAGATGTTCAAGGACTACCTGCTGTTCCCGGCGCTGGCCGGCCCGTTCTTCCTGCCGGTGCTGCTGGGCAACGTGGCGGCCAACCTGATCCGCAACGTGTGGACCTACGTGATCATTTTCTGCGGTCATTTCACCGCGGACGCGGAGACCTTCCCGAAGGAATGCGTGCGCGATGAAAGCCGCGGCCACTGGTACCTGCGCCAGCTGCGCGGCTCGTCCAACCTGACCGGCGGCAAGCTGATGAACGTCATGTCGGGCAATCTCAGCCACCAGATCGAACATCACTTCTACCCGGATATCCCGGCCAACCGCTACGCCGCGGTCGCGGTCGAGGTGAAGGAGATCTGCGCGCGTTACGGCCAGCACTACAACACCGGTTCGCTGCCGCGCCAGTTCGGCCAGGTGATGTGGCGGATCGTGCGCCATGCCTTCCCGAGCAGGCCGGGCCGCGCGCGTGCGCTGCCGGCGGTAGGCGAGGCGAGTCGCCAGCCGGGCTGATCAGAGCGGGAGCTCGAGCTGGAGGCGCAGCAGCGGCGAAGCCCTGCGTTGCCGCCGCAGCTGCTCGGTGCCTTCGTCGCTGATCCGCGATTGCCCGGTGTGCAGCGACGGGTGCAGCGTGTTGTTGAGGCTCAGCCGTAGTTTGCCGCCTGCGCGCAGCGACCACAGCGAATACAGGTCCAGCTCGCGTGCGTAGGCGCTGGTCTCGAACTGTCCGGGACTGACCTGCACCGAACCGCCGGTCCGGTAGGTGTAACTGCCGCCGACCGTCCAGCCGGTGCGAATCAGATAGTCCGCGCCCAGCGTGCTGCTGAAGCGCACCTGCTCATCGAGGCGGTTGTCCGGACCGGGCACATCGTCCACGCGCGAATCGTTGGCCGTCGCATTGAAGCGGAGCGCTACATCCGGCGCAGCGGCGATCACCTGCGGCAGGCGCAACGCGGTATCCATCTCCACGCCCCAGGTCATCGCGGTGCCGCCGTTCACCGGCGAGGCCACCCAGCGCCCGTCCTGCAGATGCGTCTCGGTGCGGATCACGTCCGTGATCCGTCGCACATAGCCCCCCACACTCAGCTGCGCGCCTTCCTTGCCGTAGGTCTCGTAGGACAGGTCCAGCCCGGTCGCCAGCTCCGGGCGCAGCGCAGGGTTGCCGCGTTCGTCGGGATTGAGCGGGCGGTTGTTGGTGGAGGTGTACGGACGGGGGATCAGCGATGCCAGCGTGGGCGAGCGGTAGGTGCGGGTGAGCGCGACGCGCAGCTGATGGCTCGTGGTGCCGGGGATTTTCCAGAGCGACTGCAGCACAGGCGACAGTATCTGCTCGCGCCGATGGATGCCGCTGAATCCGCTGCCTTCACTACGCGTATCGATCTGCTCCCACCGCGCCCCGGCATAGACCGACCAGCGCTCGCTGAGGGTGACGTCGTCCTGGGCATAGAGCGCCAGCCGCCGGATGCGGGCGTCGAAGGCCAGGTCACTGAACCACTCCGCTTCCCCGCCGACCGGCAGCAGGTGCTGCATCCGCGACTCGTCACGACGGTCTTCGCTGCCTTCCCAACCGAGCTGCAGCGCATGACGCCCGCGGGATGTCAGTGTGTATTTTCCGGTGCTGTTGAGGTCGCGCACGCTCAGCCGCGCATTGGTGTGGTCGTCCAGGTTCTGTTGCCCCTCCGGTGACCGACCCTGCTCGCGGTAGGCATAGCGCTCGCGGTTGCCGCCGAGGCGCAGTCTGGTGGTGAATGTGCCGCCCTGTTCGAAGGCGCGCGTCCACGTCACGCTGCCGTTGGCCTGGGCGACATCGATGCGCGTGCGTTGTTGATACCGACTCGTCCGCAGTGGCGCGCCGAGTGTGCTGATCCACTCGATGTCAGTGACGCGGTTGAACCGGCTGGCATCGACGAGGCCCTGCAACGCAAGCGTGTCACCGTTCTCCAGCGTGGCTTCCAGGCTGGGGGCCAGCGAGAGCACATCGCGGTTCCCGCCCGCGCGCAGGGTGGTGTCGCGCAGCACGGTCCGGGTTCCCTCTGGGTCCCACGCGCGTTCGGTGCCGGTTTCCTCGACGAGGAACTCGCGACGCGATGCGGTCGCCGAGATCGCACTGCTGCGATGTCCGGCGCGCCGGTTGCGCTGCCAGCTGGCCGAGGGCGTGTTGCGGCCATTGCTACTGCCCCAGGCCACCGTCAGCTGGTCGGCATCCGTGCGTGCACCGGCGGCCAGCACGATGTTGATCGAGCCGGCGATCGCTTCGCCACGCTGGTCGGCGGTCGGCGCGCGGATGATCTCCACCCGCTCGACCATCTCCGGCGTGAGCGAATCCAGATCGAAGCCGGTGGGCGCTTTCTGGCCATTGAGCAGGATCTGGGTGTAGCCCGCGCCCAACCCTCGCAGCGACAGCGCGCCGCTGCGACCGGGGGCGCCGGTGCCGACGGTGATGCCCGGCAGGCGTTTGAGCGCATCGACCAGGCCAGGGTCGCCGTACTGGCGCAGCGCCGCGGCGCCGATCACGATCCGGGTGGCGGTGTCGTCGCGGCGGATGTCGTAGGCCTGCGCCTGCACCTGTACGGTGTCCAGCGCGGTGGTCGGCGGAGTCGCTGGCGCGGGGAGTGACTGCGCAGCGCTCGGGAACGCGGTGCATAGCGGGGCCAGGGCCAGGGCGATGCGGAACGAAGAAGTCATGGGCGATCCGTGCAGAAGGGCCAGGTACGCATTTCGCCGGGCAACACGCGCCCCTCCTGTGGCCAGGAAAACGAAATGCAGCGGTGGTTTCGGGGGAGCGGCTTAGCGGGTCATGGCAGGTGCGCCTGCGGATCGACGCGCTCACCGTTGCGCAGCATTTCCAGATGCAGGTGCGGGCCGGTCACGCGCCCGGTGCTGCCGACCCGTGCGATCTGCTCGCCGGCATGTACCTGCTGGCCGACCGCCACATCGGCACTCTGCAGGTGGGCGTACAGCGTCTGCCACCCCTGGCCGTGGTCGATCACCACCACCGTGCCGTACTGCGGGCCATCGGGGTAGGCGGTCGTTGCGGCCACGACGCGGCCGTCCGCCGGCGCCAGCACTGGCGTGCCCGGGCGCGCACCGAAATCGGTGCCGCGATGCGGGCGCTGACGGATGCTGCCGGTATCGCCGAAGCGACCCGTGATCCGCGGGGTGACCAATGGCGCCTGGAACAGGATCTCGATGGGGGTGTTGCCCATCGGCGGCAGCGGCAATGCGGCGTGGGTGGTCGAGCTCAACGCCGGGGCACTCGAGGCGGCAGGGCCTTGCAGCGGTCGCGCGGTGCTGGCCTGCATCACCATCAGCGCGCAGCCGATGATCAGTGCGCTGCCCAGCAGCATGGCACCTCGTGATCCCGACAGTGGCCTTGCAGCATCGCCATGCAGCATGTGGCGGATGCGGATTTCATGCCCGGCCAGATCGCGGTGGGTCAGTGCGGTGGAGGGCCTGTGGGCCGCCGTGGAAAGTCGCAGCGTGCGTACGTAGGCTGCAGCGAACTCGCGCCCGCCGTGGGCATCACCGGCGAGTGCATGTGCATCACAGCGCAGCTCTGCCGCCAGCTGCACACGCGCACCGATCCGCGCCAGGAACGGGTTGAACCACAGGAGCGCATTGAACACCGCCATCAGCCCGGCGCGTTGGGGATCGCAGCGCATCAGGTGAGCGGCTTCATGGCCGAGGATCAGGCACAGGGCGCGATCATCCAGCGCTTGCAGTGCCGAGGCCGGAAGCACGATCAAGGGCCGAGGCCAGCGCACCGCGAACGGGCTCACCGGCAACGTGCTGAGCCGGCAGGCGATGCCGGCCGACTGCAGCCGAAGCGCTGAAGCCCGACTGCGCGGGCCTGGCCAGGCTTCCGGCGCGATTAGCGTAGTCGCGCGGCACAGCCGGCCCGTCGCCCGCGTGCCGAGCAGGACGCGCAGCAATGCGACACCCACGCCGATCAGGTAGAGCGCGGCCAGCAACGTGGCGGTGGCCGGACGCGTCCAGCCGGACGCCATTACGGTCCGGTCCGTCGCACCGGGATTGCCCAGGTCCAGCGCGAGCGGCAAGGGCATGCTCAACGCCGTTGGCAATGAGACGAGCGGTGCGGGCGCCCACAGCGCCAGTACTGCCGACAGCAGCACCGGCATCACCGCCAGCAGCCACAGCCCCATCCAGTAGCCCTGCGCGGCGTGGGAGAGACCCAGCCGCCGGTGGAGACGTTGGCCGGCGGCCCACGCGAGCCAGCCACCGGCCAGGGCGCCGGCCCCATGCACCACCCAGAACCCGAGCGTCGGCAGGGTCATGCCGGGTCATCCTGGGCAGGCGCGCGCAGCAGGGCATCGAGCTGCTGGAGTTCCTGCTCGCTGAGCAGGCGGCTGTCGGCGAAGGCCTGCGCCGGCAATGCGCCGTCGAGCTCCAGCACCCGGCGCGCGAAGTCGGTGCTGAGCGCGGCCAGCGTGGCGACCTTGCCCACCTTCGCGCGGTACATGTTCAAGCCGTGCTCGACGGTTTCCTTGACCAGACCTTTGTCGACCATGCGTTCCAAGGTCTTGCGGGTGGAGGAATAGGACCAGTCCAGCGTGGCCACCGCACCGTTGTGCACTTCGCGCGCGCTGCAGGCGCCTTGGCGCCAGAGCGCTTTGAGCAGTTCCAGCTCGGCATTGGAGGGGCTAGGCAGTGCGGACATGAGACTCCAAGCGTGGCGAGGTGTCGCAAGTGTGCGACACATGTCGCACGCGATGCAACAGGTCGGTCATTGAAGCGGATCAATGCCGCCGACGGCCGGTCAGTCGCTCTCGCCGAGCCGGCCTTCGGCCAGCGGCACCCGCGAGCCGTCCAGCAGACCGCGGCTAAGCGTGCCGTTCTCGATGAACAGCAGCTCGCCGTTCTCGCCGTTCTTGATGCTGCTGTCGATGGCGATGATGCGGTCACCGTGGAAGCTGCTGACATGCGGCATCGAGGTGTGGCCGACCACGATGCGGGCGAGGTCCAGTTGTTCGAGCAGCGTCTCCACCTGGGCGGTGTCCATGCGGCCATCGAAGTAGCCGCGGTACCAGATCGGGCTGGTCTTGCCGTCGAACAGGCGGGCGGTGTCCGGCGCGGCCTTGACCTGGTCCTTGGGCAGGCCGACCGCCGCTTGATAACCGGCATTGGTCGCATCCATCCCGCGGACCAGGTCCAGGTTCTCCGGTGCGATGCCGCCGTGCAGGAACAGGGTATCGCCGACGCGCAGCAGCACCGGGCGGGTGCGCAGCCACTGGCCGATCGTCGAATCGGGGCCATACAGCGCCGGATAGGAGCGGCCGAGCAGCTGCGCGGTTTTGAGGTACTTCGGGTTGACGTAGCGCAGGTCGTTGTAGAGCACCATCGTCTCGTGGTTGCCGAGCACGAAGTGCACCGCACCACCGGCGGCCGCGGCCTGTTGCTGCAGGCTGTACAGCAGCCAGAAGGCCTCGGTCACCTGCGGGCCGCGGTCGAACACATCGCCGGCCACCACCAGCGTGGCGTCGCCCAGCGCCCAGCGGTCCTCGTTGTCGATCACCTGGTGGGCGCGCAGCAGCGTGATGAGCAGGCCGTACTGGCCGTGGATGTCCGACAGCGCGACGATCCGCGGCGTGGCCGGGAAACGGGCGATCTCCGCGGTGCGCGTCGGCAGCACCGTCAGCGGGTGCGGATAGCCGCATGCGGGCGCGATCACCGTGGTCTCGCCGCGCGCCGGCAGTGTGCGGCGGACCACCTGGTCCTTGCATACCCAGGCCGCTTCCAGCCCCGTGGCGGTGCGGAACACATAGGGGCCGTCGGCATCGACGTGCTCGGCCGGTGCGGCCACCTCGCGCGCGGCGCCCAGCAGCGGTGCCATCAGCAGCGTCGACTGGAGCAGCAGCACGGCAGGGCGGGTCAGGGCGCGGCGGATCGACATCGGGGTGTTCCTGTGGCGGAGTGCAATGCGGCGATGCTACGCCGCCTGCGCCGCCCCGGGCATGCGCCATTGGTCAGCCCGGTATGCCGCAACAGGTGCCTCACCCGCGCTGCAGGGCCTGTCGTCCGGGTGCATCGGGCAGGTCATCGCTGGCCAGCACCACCCGGTCGCGACCGCGTTTCTTGGCCTGGTACATCGCCGCATCTGCACGCGCCATCAGGCGCTCGTAGTCGGGATGGCCATCATGAGCCGCCACGCCGATGCTGGTGGTCAGCGACAGCGCCTGGCCACTGGCCAGCTGCACCGGGCTCTGCGCGATGTGCTTGCGCAGGTTCTCGGCGATCACTTCGGCCTGCACGTCGGTGGCGGCCACCAGCACCACCACGAACTCCTCGCCGCCATAGCGGAACAGATAATCGCTGCCGCGGGTGAGCTGGCCCAGCAGGGCGGCCACGTGCTGCAGGGCGCGGTCACCGCCGTCGTGGCCGTGCGCATCGTTGATCGCCTTGAAGTGATCCAGATCGAGCAGCAGCACCGAGAACGGCGTCCGCGTGGAATTGGCCAGTTCGATTTCACGGCGCAGCACGGTCGGCAGGAAGCGGCGGTTGAGCAGGTTGGTCAACGCATCGCTGCCGGCATCGAGTTCGCCGATCCGCTCGAACAACATGCCCATCAACGTACGGATCTGCGCCAGCCGCTCGCGGATGCCCTGCAGGGCGCCGAAGCGTGCCGCGAAATCGGCATGCGCCAGGGCTTCCTGCAGCTGCGTATCGACCGCGGCCACCAGCGCACCGACCTGGCCGGTCTCGCTGCTTTCGCCGAAACTGGGAATGCCCTTGTGGGTGAACCACAGGCCGAACTCGGACTGCGCCAGTCCGGTGAGCTCCGCCTCGGCATTCTGGCTGGCCATCGCGTAGAGCAGGGCGTTTTCCCAGTCGAGCAGCAGGGCACGCTGCCGTTCGCGCTCGGTGCTGACGTTCTGCACCAGCGAGAACAGGCGATACGCCGCATCGGTACGCGAGGAGCGCTCACGTGCGTGGGTATAGGCGAGCGTCATGCCCTCCAGCGCGATATCCATCGACGCGCTGAGACAGTGGATCGCCGCGAACGCGGTGGCGCTTTCCTCGGCCTGCGCGATGATGCGATCGAACAGGCGGTGCTTGAGCACGCGCGCGCCCCGGGCGACCAGATCCACCGGGATGCCGACACGGGCGTGCACGTCACCGATCACGCGCTGCGCGGCGACCAGTGCGTTGATGCTGTCCGGTGTGGCGGTGAGGATCTGCTGCAGCCAGCGCTGCATCGCCGGCTTCAGGCGCAGCCGCACCTGGTCGTGCGAGAGGAAGCGGCCCGCGCGCGGGTCTTCAAGCAGCACATCGTAGAAGTGGTGGGCCAGCTCGGGCGGGCTTTCCGCCGACAGGCTCGCCAACAGTGTCGCCGCGGCGGCCGGCGTCTGCGCCAGCGTCTGGCTCCAGGCCAGCGCGAGCGGCTGGCTGGCATCATCAAGGTTTGGAACGTTATGCACGATTGTCTTCCCGCCACACAGGCCGTCGAGAGGTAGCGGCCGGGCGCTGTTGTTATTGAGTTGCAAACTGAACGCTGCAGTAAGTGTAATAGTCTCCGCGCGAGGCGCTGCTTAACCTGCCGGCATTGTCCAGGAGAGCTTTCATGGGTCACGACCACGACCATCTGCCCAGCGAGATCCGCCACGAAAAACCGTTGTGGTGGGCGCTGGGGCTGACCACCACGTTCCTGCTGGTGGAGGTGGCCGGCGCGTTCTGGACCAACAGCCTGGCGCTGCTGTCCGATGCCGCGCACATGGCCACCGATACGCTCGCGCTTATGATCGCGCTGGTCGCGGTCCGGCTGAGCCGGCGCCCGCCCGATGCCAAGCGCACCTACGGCTACGCACGGTTGGAAGCGCTCGGCGCGATGATCAACGGTGGCATGTTGTTCGTGGTGGCCGGCTACATTCTCTGGGAAGCCGTGCAGCGCTTCCGCGCTCCGCAGGAGATCGCGTCCACCGGCATGCTGGTGATCGCGGTGTTCGGGCTGGTCATCAACCTGATCTCGATGCGCCTGCTGCGCGCGGGCAGCGGCGAGAGCCTCAACGTCAAGGGCGCGTATCTGGAAGTCTGGGCGGACATGCTCGGCTCGGTCGCGGTGATCCTCGGCGCGCTGCTGATCCGCTGGACGGGCTGGAAGCCGATCGATCCGATCCTGGCCGTGCTGATCGGGCTGTGGGTGCTGCCGCGCACCTGGGTGCTGATGCGCGAAGCGATCAACGTGATGCTGGAAGGCGTGCCCAAGGGCATGGATGTCGCCGCGGTGCGGCGCACGCTGTGCGCGCACGATGGCGTGGTGGACGTGCACGACCTGCACGTGTGGGCGCTGGCCTCCAGCACGCCGGCACTGACCGCGCACGTGGTGATGGGCACCGGCGTGGATGCGGACCGGCTGCGCCGCGAGCTGGGTACCGACCTTCACGAGCAGTACGGCATCGACCACGTGACCCTGCAGATCGAGGCGGACCACTGTGGGGATCCGTGCAGCGTCGGCAGCCCGCGCGATCGGCATGCCGACGACCATGCCGGGCACGATCACGCCGCCCATGATCATGCGGGCCACGCGCACGCCGGCAGCGACGGCCGCCGCCGCGCCGCCCCGGACGCGCAGGGCCACCACGGGCATCCGCATCCCTGAGGGCTGTGGCCTTGGCCCGGCGGCGGACGGGCAGGGCAGGGTTGCCGCTACAATGCGGGCCTGCCTTGCCATCTGTCGGAGATACTGCAGTGACCCGGAAACTCGTACTGTTGCGCCACGGCCAGAGCCAGTGGAACCTGGACAACCGCTTCACCGGCTGGGTGGACGTGGAACTGACCGAACAGGGCCGCCGCGAGGCTGCCGCCGCCGGCCGCCTGATGCGTGAAGAAGGGCTGCAGTTCGATGTCGCCCACACCTCGGTGCTCAAGCGCGCCATCCACACCCTGCAGGGTGCCCTGGCCGAGCTGGATCAGGACTGGCTGCCGGTCAGCAAGAGCTGGCGCTTGAACGAGCGCCATTACGGCGGGCTGCAGGGCTTGGACAAGGCCGAGACCGCAGCCAAGCACGGCGAGGACCAGGTCAAGATCTGGCGCCGCTCCTACGATATTCCGCCGCCGGCGATGGACATCGAGGATCCGGGCCACCCGATCCACGACCGTCGCTATGCCGGGCTGGACCGCAATGCACTGCCGGGCACCGAATCCCTGGCCACCACGCTGGACCGGGTGCTGCCGTACTGGTTCGATGCGATCGCCCCGCAGCTCAAGGATGGCAAGACCGTGCTGGTCACCGCGCACGGCAATTCGCTGCGCGCGCTGTACAAGTACCTCAACAACGTTTCGCAGGAAGCGATCCTGGAGCTCAACATCCCGACCGGCATCCCGCTGCTGTTCGAACTGAACGACGATCTGACGGTGCAGTCGTTCCGCTACCTGGGCGACCCGGAAGCGGCACGCAAGGCTGCCGAGGCCGTGGCCAATCAGGGCAAAGCGCGGTAGATACCCACCGTTGGTGGGTATGCATTCCATTGATGGGGATGCATTCCGTCGGTAGGGATGCATCTGCCCGGTGTGTGCAGACCAACGGTCCGCACACACCGACCACAGGCGTTCCCACCTGTGACCTTTGGCCGGTCCGCCCCGGCCCCTCCCGCGCTACGCTGCCCGATTGCCCGTGATCCGGGTGATGCATCCATCTGTAGCCGGAGAGTCGAATGAAGTTTTCCAAGCTGGTCCCGCTGGGCCTGACCGTCGCCATCGCCGTGTCGCTGGCCTCCTGCGGCAAGACCGATACCGCGCCTGCCGCCACCGCCGATGCGGCCAAGCCGGCGTTTGACCAGTCGCAGATCAAGACCGCGCTGATCTCGCTCAACACTGCCGATCTGGATACCGCCATCGCCGCCTGTACCGACCTCAATGGGTTCGTGAACAGCAAGTGGCTCACCGCCAACCCGGTGCCGAACGATCAGACCACCTGGGGCAGCTTCGAAATCCTGCGCGAGCGCTCGCTGGAAGTGCAGCACGCGCTGGTCCAGCAGGCTGCCGCCACCCAGGCCAAGGCCGGTTCGGTGGAAGCCAAGATCGGCGACATCTGGAAGACCGGCTCGGATGAAGCCAAGATCGAGGCCGCCGGCATCACCCCGCTGCAGCCGCAGCTGGACAAGATCGCCGCGCTGAACGACACCGCCGCCATCACCCAGTACCTGCGCGACAGCCAGGCGCAGGGCCAGGGCGTGCTGTTCTCACTGTTCGCCAATGCGGATTACAAGGATTCGGCCAACGTCATCGCGTACGTCGGCCAGGGCGGCCTGGGCCTGCCGGAGAAGGGCTATTACTTCGACGATTCGCAGGCCAAGATCCGCGATGCGTACGTTGCCTACATCGCGCAGGTACTGACCCTGTCCGGCGTCGATGCCGAGCAGGCCAAGACCCAGGCCAAGGCCGTGATGGACTTCGAAACGCGTCTGGCCAAGGCCTCGATGTCGCGCATCGAGATGCGTGACCCGGCCAAGCGTTACAACCCGGTCAGCGCCGCTGACGCGGACAAGCTGACACCGAACTTCAGCTGGACCGCCCTGTTCGACACCCTGAAGGTGCCGGCCGCGCAGAAGTTCTCGATGGCCCAGCCGGGCTTCTTCGGTGAAGTGGACAAGATGCTGGCCGATGTCCCGGCTGCCACCTGGCAGGCCTACCTGCGTTTCCATACCATCGATGACGCCTCGCCGTACCTGAGCAGCGCCTTCGAGAAGGCCAACTTCGATTTCTACAGCACCACCCTGCGTGGCCAGAAGGAAATGCAGCCGCGCTGGAAGCGCGTGCTGGAGTCGGTCAATGGTGCCATCGGCGAAGGCCTGGGCCAGATGTATGTCGACGCCGTGTTCCCGGCCGAGTCCAAGGTGCAGATGCAGCACCTGGTGGAGAATCTCTCGGTGGCGCTGAAGGCGCGCCTGGAGAAGCTGGAGTGGATGAGCGAAGACACCCGCAAGAAGGCGCTCGAGAAGTGGGCCAGCTTCACCCCGAAGATCGGCTATCCGGACAAGTGGCGTGACTGGTCGGGCCTGGAAACCAACGGCGACAGCTACCTGGGCAACATGCAGGCGGCGCGCACGTTCAACTACCGCTACATGCTCAACAAGATCGGCAAGCCGGTCGACAAGACCGAGTGGGGCATGACCCCGCAGACCGTCAACGCCTACTACAACGCGACCAAGAACGAGATCGTGTTCCCGGCGGCGATCCTGCAGGCGCCGTTCTTCGACGCCAAGGCCGATCCGGCGCTGAACTATGGCGGCATTGGTGCGGTCATCGGCCACGAGATGATGCATGGCTACGACGACTCGGGCAGCCAGTTCGCCGCCAACGGCAACTTCGACAACTGGTGGACCGACAGCGACCGTGCCGCCTTCACCCAGCGTACCGACCAGCTGGTCGCGCAGTTCGACGGCTATGAATCGCTGCCGGGCGTGAACGTGAAGGGCAAGCTGACCCTGGGCGAGAACATCGGTGACCTGGGGGGCCTGACCGTGGCGTATGACGCGCTGCAGATGGCGCTGAAGGAAGACCCGAAGGCCAACGTCGACGTCGACGGCTATTCGCAGGACCAGCGCTTCTTCATGAACTGGGCCACCGTGTGGCGCCGCAACTTCAACGAAGGCGAGCTGCGCGTGCGTCTGAACACCGATCCGCACGCCCCGGCCAACTTCCGTGCCAACGGCGCGCCGTCGAACATGCCGGCGTACGCGCAGGCGTTCGAGTGCAAGGCCGGCGACGCGATGGTGCGGGCCGACGACAAGCGCGTCGTGATCTGGTGATCGCACGCGGTTGAGTGAAACAAAAAACCCGGCATTCGCCGGGTTTTTTGTTTGCCATGCAGGGTGTGGCGCTAGACAGCCGTGGAGATCATGCGGGTGAACGTGGCGAACACGTCCGGATCGATCAGGCCACCCTGCTGCTCGGCGAGGATGCCCATGGCCTTGGCGTGCGGCATCGGGCCGCGGTAGGGGCGGTTGCTGGTCATCGCGTCGTAGCCGTCGACGATGGTGAGTACACGGGCGGCCAGCGGTATCTCGCTGCCTTTCAGGCCGTCCGGATACCCGCCGCCATCGAAGGCTTCGTGGTGTGCCCGGATCAGGCGGCCCACCGCGGCCGCGTCGCTGCGCCCGGTCGCGGCGAAAATGCGTTCACCGCGCTCGGGATGGGTGCGCATGATCACGCGCTGTTCGTCATCCAGGCGGGCCGGGTGCAGCAGCACGTTGTCGGGAATACCGATCTTGCCGATGTCGTGGAAGCGCGCGGCGAGCGCCAGATGCGCGCGCTCTGCCTCATCCAGATCGCACAGACGGCCGAGCTGTTCGCCCAGCAGGCCGACGCGGTCGCAGTGGAAACGGGTGTATTGGTCGCGCATCTGCAGCGACATCGACAGGGCATCGATGGAACACGCCTGCGGGTGGGCATCGTCGAACCGGGGGGAGTCGAACATGGGGGCGTCCGGTGGTGGGCGGCCGGAAGACCGCCATCCTGGCAGGACGGCATGCCGCCCGTGCCGGTGGAAAGATACCGCCTGGCGACCGGCGCCAGGCGTGAAATCAGCGAGGGGACAGGGTCAGCAGCAACGCCTTGGCGGCACTGAAACGGTCTTCGGGCAGCGGCAGGGGATGCTTGATGCGCAGCTTGTCCGGCCCATCCATCGTATACAGCTTGGGCTGCTTCTGGATCAGCTGGATGACCGCCATCGGGTCGATCTCCGGCTTGGGATTGAACACGATGCGGCCGCCGTTCTCGCCCAGCTCCAGCTTGCGGATGCCGAGCGCGTTGGCCTGCAGCTTGAGTTCTGCGATCGCGAACAGGTGCTTGGCCGGGTCCGGCAGCAGGCCGAAACGGTCGATCATCTCCACCTGCAGTTCGCGCAGCTCGCCGGTATCACGCGCGCTGCTGATGCGCTTGTACAGGGTCAGGCGGGTATGCACGTCGGGCAGGTAGGCGTCGGGGATCAGGGCGGGAACATGCAGCTCGACCTCGGCACCGCGTGCCTCTTCACCCGCATCCAGGTCAGGCAGCTTGCCCAGGCGGATGCTGCGCACCGCACGTTCGAGCAGCTCGGTGTACAGGCTGAAGCCGACCTCGGCCATCTGGCCGCTCTGGTCCTCGCCGAGCAGCTCGCCGGCACCGCGGATTTCCAGATCGTGGGTGGCCAAGGTGAAGCCGGCGCCGAGCTCGTCCATCGAGGCGATCGCCTCCAGGCGCTTCTCGGCATCGGGCGTCATCGCGCGCTTGTCCGGTACCACCAGGTAAGCGTACGCACGGTGATGCGAGCGACCGACGCGGCCGCGCAGCTGGTGCAGCTGGGCCAGGCCGAAGCGGTCGGCGCGGTTGATGATGATGGTGTTGGCGTTGGGGATGTCGATGCCCGATTCGATGATCGTGGTCGACAGCAGCACGTTGAAACGCTGCTTCTGGAAGTCCAGCATCACCCGCTCCAGCTCGCGCTCGGGCATCTGCCCATGTGCGATGCCGATGCGCGCTTCGGGCACCAGCTCGGACAGCTCGCGCTGCATGCGGCCGATGCTCTCCACATCGTTGTGCAGGAAATACAGCTGGCCACCGCGGGCCAGTTCGCGCTGGAACGCTTCGCGCAGCAGTGCGTTGTCCCAGGCGGTGATGAACGTCTTGACCGCCAGCCGGTTCGGCGGCGGCGTGGCGATGATCGACAGATCACGCAGGCCGGCCATGGCCATGTTGAGCGTGCGCGGAATCGGCGTGGCGGTCAGCGTCAGCAGATGCACGTTGGCGCGCATCGCCTTCAGCGCTTCCTTCTGGCGCACACCGAAGCGCTGTTCCTCATCGACCACGACCAGACCGAGGTCCTTGAACTTCACGTCCGGCTGCAGCAGGCGATGGGTGCCGATGATGACGTCGATGGTGCCGGCGGCGACCTTCTCCAGTTCGGCCTTGATCTCCTTGGTGGATTTGAAGCGCGACAGCACCTCCACCCTGAGCGGCCAATCGGCGAAGCGATCGCGGAAATTGCGGTAATGCTGTTCGGCCAGCAGGGTGGTCGGCACCAGCACGGCGACCTGCTTGCCGGCGCTGGCGGCGGCGAACGCGGCGCGCACGGCGACCTCGGTCTTGCCGAAGCCGACGTCGCCGCAGACCACGCGGTCCATCGGCTGGCTGCTGGCCAGATCGCGCAGCGTCGCGTCGATCGCGGCGAGCTGATCCGGCGTTTCCTCGAACGGGAAGCCGGCCGCGAACGGCTCGTACATCGCGCGGTCCACGTGCAGCGCCAGGCCGGCACGCGCACGCCGACGCGCCTGGATTTCCAGCAGCTCGGCGGCGACGTCGCGGACTTTTTCGGCCGCCTTGCGCTTGGCCTTGGTCCACTGCTCGCCACCGAGCGAATGCAGCGGCGCGGTTTCCGGCGACGCGCCGGAGTAACGGCTGATCAGGTGCAGCTGGGCGACCGGCACATACAGGCGGTCGCCCTTGGCGTATTCGATTTCCAGGAACTCGCCGGGCATGCCGCCGGCATCCAGCACGATCAGGCCGCGGTAACGGCCGACACCGTGGTCTTCATGCACGATCGGCGAGCCTTCGCTGAGCTCGCCGAGGTCGCGGATGATCGCTTCGGGCTCGCGCCCGGCACGGCGGCTGCGGCGCTGCTGGCCGGCGCGTTCGGGGAACAGCTGGCGCTCGGTCAGCACCGCGATCGGCGGATTCTCCAGCGCGAAGCCATCTTCCAGCGGCGCCACGGTGATGCCGAAGCGCACGCTGTCGTCGGCCAGGAAGCCGGGCAGGTCGGCGACTACCGGCGGCTTCAGCTCGGCGGCGAGCAGCACTTCCAGCAGCGCTTCGCGGCGGCCGGCGGAATCGGCGGCGATCAGCACCCGGCCCGGGTAGTGACCGATGAAGGATTTGAGTGCCTCGGCGGCCGGGGCATCGCGCGCGGCCACCGGCAGCGGGGGCAGCGGCTGGTCGCCCAGCGGCTGTGCATCACCGATGCGATCGTGATCCGGCGGCCAGACTTCCACGCGGGCGAGGCCGTTGAGCGTGGCGCGCAGTTGCTCGGGGCTGGCATACAACTCTTCCGGCGCCAGCAGCGGGCGCTCGACATCGTGGCGGCGCTGCTCGTAGCGGTTCTGGGTCTGCGCCCAGAACGCGGCCGCGGCATCGAACACGTTCGGCGCCAGTACCGGCAGCACGTTGGGCTGCAGGTAATCGAGCAGGGTCGCGGTCTTGTCGAAGAACAGCGGCAGGTAGTACTCGATGCCGGCCGGCGCGATACCGGCCTTGAGATCCTGGTACAGCGCGCTGCGCCGGGTATCCACATCGAAGCGTTCGCGCAGCGTGTTGAGTACGCGCGAGACGCTGAGGTCATCCAGCGGTACTTCACGGCCGGGCAGCATGTGCACGGCCTCGACCTTGTCCAGCGAGCGCTGCGATTCCGGATCGAAGGCGCGGATCGAATCGATGTCTTCGTCGAGCAGTTCCACCCGCAGCGGCGCGTCGGCCCCCATCGGGTAGACATCGAGCAGGCCGCCACGCACGGCGAAATCACCCGGGTCCATCACCTGCGGCACGTTGCGGTAGCCGGCCGATTCCAGGCGGCGCTTTTCCGCATCCAGATCCAGTCGCTGGCCGACGGTCAGGTCGAAGCTGCCACCGATGACGTACTTGAGCGGGGCCAGCTGCTGCAGCAGTGTCTGCACCGGCACCACCACGATGCCGCGCTTGAGCGCAGGCAGGGCGTGCAACGCGGCCAGGCGCTGGGAAATGATGTCCGGGTGCGGGCTGAAGGCGTCGTAGGGCAGGGTTTCCCAGTCCGGGAACGCCACGATCGGCACGTCGCCGGCCGTGCCCAGCAGGGTGTGCAGGTCCGCTTCGATCTGGTTCGCGCCGTGGTTGTCGCGCGCGACCACCAGCAACGGCCCGTCGTGCGACTGCGCCGCGCGGGCGATGTACCACGCCAGCGCTGTCGCCGAAGCGGGAGCGCGCCACCAGGCGCGGAGCTGTCCAGGACGTGGCAGCGGCGGTACGGGATAGGAGGTGCGTGACATGAACCGTCGATTTTAGCAGACCGCAGCGTGCAGGCCGCTGGCAGTCAACGGTAGTGCCGGCCGCTGGCCGGCTCCAGGCGATGCGTGATGTTCGAGAGCCGGCCAGCGGCCGGCACTACCGATCAGGGCGTGGGCATGCGCCCCGTTTCAGCTGTCGAGTTCGAGCACCATGCGCACCAGGCCCGGCGTACCGTTCGGGTGCGGGATCGGCTGGAAGCCCAGCGAGGCGGCCAGCTGCTTCATCGGCTCGTTCTCTTCGGCGACATCGCCGTACAGGCGGTCCAGATACTTGCCACGGGCCCACTTGACCAGCTTGCGCATCAGCTGCCGGCCCAGGCCCTGGCCGACCAGGAAGCGGCTGACCAAGATCGCGTACTCGGCTTCGCGGGTGCCGGGGATGATGGAGGCGCGCGCCACCGCGCCCACCACGGCTTCACCGGCGGGCAGGGATTCGGCCGCGACCAGGGTGATTTCGCTCTTGGGATTGGGGTGGGTCAGGCGCTGCGTCGTTTCCGGCGACAGCTCGGTCACCGACTGCAGGAAACGGTCGCGGATCTCTTCGGGACCGAACAGACTGAAGGCAGCATGCAGCGGCGGGCCGTCTTCCGGCCGGATCGGGCGGATCAGCAGCTCGTGGCCACTGGGTGCCTTGAAAATCTCGTGCCAGGGCGGCATGCGGTTACGGGTAGCCATACCGGTGATTCCTTGGTGGTCTCAGGATTCTCGCATCCCGGGGGCAGCGTTCCGTGAACGGATCACTCACGCCGATCCGGCCGGGAGGAGCCGGCCAGGCCGGGGTTCCGGTCTGGCCTGGAGGGGTCATTCGGCCTGCTTGAGCCACTGCAGGCGGGTCGAGGCGCCGGCCTCGCCCAGGTATTGCTTGAGCGCCGGCATCGCCGGGGCCAGGACCTGGTCGAACTGCCACGGCGGGTTGAGCAGCAGCATGCCGCTGCCGTTGAGCCGCAGCGGGGAGTCGTCCGGGCGGATCAGCAACTCGGCGGTCAGCACCGATTTCACCGGCAGGGCGCAGGCCTTGCGCAGGAAATGCAGGATGGTCCGGCGCTGCTTGATCGGGAACCAGATCGCGAAGCTCGCCTGCGGCCAGCGGCCCAGGATCTCCGTCACCGAAGCGATGATGGCCTGGTATTCGGCGTCCTGGCCCTCGTAGGGCGGGTCGATCAGGACCAGCCCGCGGCCGATCTTCACCCCGTTGGCCTTGGGCGGCAGCAGCTTCCTGTTCTGGGCGTAGCCGTCGGCCTGGTACACCGCGACGCGGCTGTCATGGGCGAACAGCGCCTTCAGCGCGGCGGCTTCTGCATCCTGGACCTCGCAGACCGCCATGCGGTCCTGCTCGCGCAGGGTCTGGGCGGTCAGCAACGGCGAGCCGGGGTAGCTGATCATCGCCCCGACCGGATTGTCGGCCTGGACCGCCTTGAGATAGCGCTCGACCACCGCCGGCAGCTGCGGCTGGGCCATCAGGCGCATCACGCCGTCCTCGGCCTCCAGCGTCTTGCGGCTTTCCTCGCTGGCCAGCAGGTAGCGGCCAGCGCCGCCGTGGGTGTCCAGCACGAAGAACGGGCTGTCCTTGCGCTTGAAGGTGTCGAGCAGGGCAAGCTGCACGATGTGCTTGAGCACATCGGCATGGTTGCCGGCATGGAAGGCGTGGCGGTAATTCATCGGGGCAGTGTACGGGGCGGCGGGCCCAGCGGCTATGCTGCGCGCATGAACCACCCCCTGCACAACGTCCTGGTGGTCGAGGACGAAACCGCCATCGCCGACACCGTTCTGTATGCGCTGCGCAGCGAAGGCTACGGTGCCCACCACAGCCTGCTCGGCGGGGAGGCGCTGGCCCGGCTGCGCCAGCAGGCGTTCGACGTGGTGGTACTGGACGTCGGCCTGCCGGACATGAGCGGCTTCGAGGTCTGCCGCACGCTGCGGACCTTCAGCGAGGTGCCGGTGATCTTCCTGACCGCCCGTAATGACGAGTTCGACCGCGTGCTCGGGCTGGAACTGGGCGCGGACGATTACATGGCCAAGCCCTTTTCGCCGCGCGAGCTGGTGGCGCGGGTCCGTGCGCGCCTGCGCCGGTCGGCGGCTCCCGCGGAGACCTCGGGCTGGCAGCAGCACGGCCGTTTCTCGATCGACCGCGAGGGCAGCCGGATCCGCTTCGGCGACCAGCCGCTGGACTTGACCCGGTACGAGTACGCGCTGATGGCGGCCCTGCTGCAGCGCCCCGGCGCGATCCTCAGCCGCGCCCAGCTGATGGACCGCGGGTGGGACAGTGACGCCGACAGCGCCGACCGCACGGTGGATACGCACGTGAAAACGCTGCGCGCCAAGCTGCGTGCCGCTGGGGCCGCGACCGACCCGATCCGCACCCACCGTGGCCTGGGCTACGCACTGGAGGTGTAGGCATGCGGCTGGGCCTGAAACTGTTCCTGGGCTTCTTCCTGATCGTGGGCATCGCCGCGTTCTTCGTGATGCGCATCTTCGTCAACGAAGTGAAGCCGGGCGTGCGCCAGGCGATGGAGTCGACGCTGGTCGATGCGGCCAACGTGCTGGCGGAAATGGCCGCGGCCGATCTCAAGGCCGGGCAGATCCGCCAGGGCCGCTTCGTCGCCGACCTGGCCCGGGCGCAGCGGCGCGACCCCAAGGCGATGGTATGGCGGTTCCCCAAACGCACGCTGGATTATCAGGTCACCATCACCGATGCCAAGGGCATCGTGGTGTACGACTCGACCGGGCGCGATGTCGGCCGCGACAACTCGCGCTGGAATGACGTCTACCGCACACTGCGTGGCGAATACGGCGCGCGTTCCAGCCCGGAAACCCCGGGCGACGATACCCACTCGGTGATGCACGTGGCCGCGCCGATCTTCGATCCGGCCGATGGGCGCCGCTTGATCGGCGTGCTCAGCCTGGCCCAGCCCAACCGCAGCATCGATCCGTTCATCGCGGCCAGCCAGCGCGCCATCATGAAACGTGGCGCGTGGTTGATCGGCCTGTCGGCACTGATCGGCCTGCTGATGACCGCGTGGCTGATGCACGGCGTGAGCCGGCTCAACCGCTATGCCAAGGCGGTCAGCGCCGGTGAGCCGGTGCCGCCACCGAAGCCGCGCCGCGATGAGATCGGCGATCTGGGCCAGGCACTGGAAACCATGCGCCGCAAGCTGGAAGGCAAGGCCTACGTCGAGCAGTACGTGCAGTCGCTGACGCATGAAATGAAGAGCCCGCTGGCCGCGATCCGCGGCGCGGCGGAACTGCTGCAGGAGCCGCTGCCGGATGCCGACCGCGCGCACTTCGCACGCAGCATCGAAGGCCAGGCGCAGCGCCTGACCGAAACCATCGACAAACTGCTGGCGCTGGCCGAGGTGGAGCAGTACGGCTGGCTGCAGAAGCATGAGCGGCTCGCGCTGGCACCGTTGCTGCAGGCCGCCGCCGACGCGGTGGCGGTACGCGCGCAGGCGGCCGGGGTGGTGATCGCGATCGACGTGCGGGCCGACAGCGTGCAGGGCGATGGCTACCTGCTGCGCCAGGCCCTCAACAACCTGCTGGAAAATGCCGTGGCTTTCTCGCCTGCCGGCAGCGCCATCACCCTCGGTGCGGGCGTGGAAGGCGAGGGCATCGCACTGACCGTGGCCGATCGCGGCAGCGGCGTGCCGGAGTACGCGCTCGACCGTGTGTTCGAACGCTTCTATTCGCTGGCGCGCCCCGGCACCGGCCAGCGCAGCTCCGGCCTCGGCCTGTCCTTCGTGCAGGAAGTGGCGCGCCTGCACGGCGGCCGCGTGAGCCTGCGCAACCGCGATGACGGCGGCGCGCAGGCGGTGTTGTGGCTGCCGTCGCGGCTGCCCGCGCTCCCGCCGCGGCGCTGACCGCCGCGCCACACTTCACACAGACTTCAAACCCGGCACAAACCCCGCACACCGGCGCGCGGGAAGCTGGCCCCCTCCCAACCGAGGACGGGTCATGAAATCCCTGAAGATGCTGTTGCGGTTCGCCATCGTGGGCGGGCTGATCCTGTTGCTGCTGATTCCGCTGAGCCTGATCAAGGGCGTGATCCGCGAACGCGAGGCGTACCGAGACGAGGCATACCAGCGCGTGGCGCAGAGCCGCGCCGGCGCGCAGATCCTGACCGGCCCGATCCGCGTGGTGCCGTGGACCGAGACCCGCGAGGTGGAGGTAGTGGATGCGGCCGGCACCAAGAAGAAGGAAAAGCAGGTCGAGCAGGGCCAGTGGCTGCAGATGCCGGCCACGCTGAAGGTGGACGGCGTGATGCAGCCGGACGAGCGCCGGGTCGGGCTGTTCCGGGTGCCGGTCTACAGCTGGAAGGCCACGGTCACCGCCGAGTTCGCCGATGACGATTACCCGGTGAAGGCGGGCCGCGTCTATGGTGCGCCGTTCCTGACCGTGGGCATCGCCGACGTGCGCGGCCTGGTCGGTTCGCCGAACCTGCGGGTGGATGGCAATGCCCTGAACCTGCTGCCCGATGCCGGCGGCGTCAGTGGCATCGGCACCGGCCTGCATGTCGGCCTGCCGGGCCTGGAGGATGCACGCGGCGGGCTGCTCAAGGGCAGCAAGGTCGAACTGGAGCTGGTGCTGGATGGCACCCGGTCGCTGTCGGTGGTGCCGGTCGGCGATGACAGCCGCATCGCGCTGCGCTCGCCCTGGCCGCATCCGCTGTTCGGTGGCAGTTTCCTGCCCAACGAGCGCAGGGTCGACGCGCAGGGTTTCGACGCGCAGTGGGCGGTGTCTTCGCTGGCCTCGCGTGCCCAGCATCAGCTGCGCAACCGCCCGGACATCGACGCCGAAGCCGTCAGCGTGGAGCTGGTCAACCCGGTCGATGTGTATACCCAGGCCGACCGCGCCAGCAAGTACGGCATCCTCTTCATCCTGCTCACCTTCGTCGGCTTCATCCTGTTCGAGCTGATCAAGCAGCTGCGCATCCACCCGCTGCAGTACCTGATGGTCGGCCTGGCACTGGCGATCTTCTTCCTGTTGTTGCTCAGCCTCTCCGAGCACATCGCGTTCTGGCAGGCCTATGCGCTCTCGGCACTGGCGTGCATCGGCATCCAGACCGTGTACCTGGCCGGGGTGCTGAAAAGCTGGAAACGCGGGCTGGGCTTCGCGCTGATGCTCAGTGCACTGTACGGCGCGCTGTACGGGCTGCTGATCTCGGAGAACAACGCCTTGCTGATGGGCTCGCTGCTGCTGTTCGGCGTGCTGGCCGCGGTGATGTGGGTGACCCGCCGGGTCGACTGGTACGAACTCGGCGCGAGCCTGAAGTAAGGACCGACCATGAGCTGGCGTCGTTGTCTTCAGGAACGCATGCGCCGGGCGCTCCCCGCCCGGCTGGAGGTGGCCTCGCTGCTGGACGGCGAGGCCCCGGGATGGCCGTCGCCACTGATGGCACTGCCGGGCGCGCAGGGGGCACCGGGCCTGGTCCGCTTCGGGCTGGCCCCGGTCACCTGCGAGGCGATCGCGGCGCAGGGACTGCGCTTTCTGGAACAGGCACGGCAGGCGCGCGGGCGCCTGCCGCTGCCGCAGTGGTGTGGCGAGTATCGGCCGTGGCGCGAAGGTGCCCAGGCCCTGCGCGAGATCGGCATCCGCGGCTTGCCCGGCGACTGGCCGGTGCATGCGCCGGTCTACGCCAGCGCCTCCCTGGACCGCAGCCGCTGGTTGCTGGTGCTGCCGACCCGCGGCCAGCTCTGGTACGGCTGGATGGATGGACCATGACTCTTGGCCCGGGGGTACCGGGCCAGCGCTCGATAGACTCGGGGATTGTTCGTGGTCTGGCCGAGAGGCGGGGGTAATCGTGTTCAAGTGGGGCATGTTGAGCGTGGCATTGGCATTGAGCGGCGTCGCCGATGCACAGACGAAGGAGACGGTGGACCTGGACATGGTCAGCCGCATCCGTCAGGAAGCCTTCCACCGATCGCAGGTGATGGCGACCTTCAGCCACCTGACCGAGCAGATCGGCCCGCGCCTGACCAATTCCCCCGCGATGGGCGAGGCCAACACCTGGACCCGCAGCAAGTTCAACGCGTGGGGTCTGGTCAATGTGCACGACGAGGCGTTCGATGCGTTCGGCCGCGGCTGGGAGTTCAGCAACGCCAGTGTGGAACTGCTGAGCCCGCGCGTGGCGCCGCTGTATGCGCTGCCGAAGGCCTGGACGCCGGGCACCAACGGTCCGGTCGAAGGCGAGGTGATCAAGGTCGAGATCAAGAAGCTGGCCGACCTGGATCAGTACAAGGGCAAGCTGGCCGGCAAGATCCTGCTGCTCAACGATGCGCGCGACTACGAGCGGGCCACCAAGTCCGATTCGCACCGCCACGATGACGCCGGCCTGGCCGAGCTGCAGGTGTTCGCGGTGCCCAAGGATGTCGCCGATGCCAAGGCCGACCGGGCCAAGAAGGCCAAGGAATACCTGGAAAAGCAGGCGCTGACCCGCGCCACCAACGCCTTCTTCGCCGAGCAGGGGGTGCTGGCCACGATCAGCATCAGCGGTTGGGACAACGGCATCATCCGCGTCGGCGGCGGTGGCTCGCGCAAGGCCGGTGAACCGGTCGGCGTGCCCGAACTGGCGATGATGGCCGAGCACTACAACCAGTTGGTGCGGGCGGCCGACCAGAAGCAGGCGGTCAAGCTGCGCGTGAATGTCGAGGCGCGTTTCACCGATGCGCAGGACCAGCCGGGCTACAACACGCTGGCCGAGATCCGCGGCAGCAGCAAGGCCGACGAGATCGTGATGCTGGGGGCGCACATGGATTCCTGGCACACCGGCACCGGTGCGGCCGACAACGCCGCCGGCGTGGCGGTGATGATGGAAGCCATGCGCATCCTCAAGGCGGTGGGTGCCAAGCCCAAGCGCACCATCCGCGTGGCGCTGTGGAGCGGCGAGGAGCAGGGCCTGGTCGGCTCGCAGGACTACGTGTCCAAGCACTTCGCGCGCTACCCGGAGCCGACCGACCCGGCGCAGCTCAAGCTGCCGGCCTCGATGCGTGAGCCGACCGGCGCCCTGCAGCGCCAGCGCGATTACGACAAATTTTCGGCGTACTTCAACATGGACAACGGCTCGGGCCGGTTCCGCGGCATCTATGCGCAGGAGAACCTGGCCGCGGTGCCGATCTTCGAGGCATGGCTGGCCCCGTTCCATGATGTCGGCGCGACCACCGTGGCGACCCGCAACACCGGCAGCACCGACCATATCGCGTTCGATCGCGTCGGCCTGCCCGGGTTCCAGTTCATCCAGGATCGCCTGGATTACTTCACCAACGTCCACCACAGCAACCTGGACACCTGGGACCACGCCGAGCCGGAAGACCTGAAGCAGGCCGCCGCCATCGTCGCCTCGTTCGTGTACAACGCGGCCATGCGCGATGAAAAGCTGCCGCGCAAGCCGTTGCTGGCGCCCTGAGAGGCACCGCGGGACCGCCCGGAGAGGGCGGTCCCGGCCATGCCGGGCAACGAGTGCCCGGTTTGCGGCCGCGGCGGGGTAAAATTGCCGGGATTCCGTTTCCCGCCCTGAGCCCTCCATGACCTGCCGCACCCGTTTTGCCCCCAGTCCCACCGGCTACCTGCACATCGGTGGCGCCCGCACGGCGCTGTATTGCTGGCTGGAGGCCCGTCACCGCGGCGGCGAGTTCGTGCTGCGCATCGAAGATACCGACCGCGAGCGCAGCACCCAGGGCGCGATCGACGCGATCCTGGAGGCGATGGAGTGGCTGGGCCTGGGCTATGACGAAGGCCCGATCTACCAGACCCAGCGCGTGGCCCGGTACCTGGAAGTGGCCGAGCAGCTGGTCGCCGATGGCAAGGCCTACTACGCCTACGAGACCAGGGAAGAGTTGGACGCGATGCGCGAGGCCGCCATGGCCAAGCAGGAAAAGCCGCGTTACAACGGCGCCGCGCGCGATCTGGCCCTGCCGTACAAGGACGACCCGAACCGCGTGATCCGCTTCAAGAATCCGCTCGAGGGCACCGTGGTGTTCGACGACCTGATCAAGGGCCGCATCGAGATCGCCAACAGCGAGCTGGACGACATGGTGATCTTCCGTCCGGACGGCTTCCCCACCTACAACTTCGCGGTGGTGGTGGACGATTGGGACATGCGCATCAGCGAGGTCATCCGCGGCGACGACCACATCAACAACACCCCGCGCCAGATCAATCTGTATGAAGGCATCGGTGCGCCGGTGCCGAAGTTCGGCCATATGCCGATGATCCTGGACGAGCAGGGCGCCAAGCTGTCCAAGCGCACCGGTGCGGCCGACGTGATGCAGTACAAGGACGCCGGTTACCTGCCCGACGCGCTGCTGAGCTATCTGGCCCGCCTGGGCTGGTCGCATGGTGACCAGGAGCTGTTCAGCCGCCAGGAGCTGATCGATCTGTTCGATGTGACCCACTGCAATTCCAAGGCTGCGCGCCTGGACATGGCCAAGCTGGGCTGGGTCAACCAGCATTTCCTGAAGACCGAGCAGCCGGCCGACATCGCCCCGCACCTGGTCTACCAGCTGAACAAGCTGGGCTTGGATCTGAACGCCGGTCCGGCGCCGGCGGACGTGGTGGTGGCGCTGCGCGACCGTGTGCAGACGCTGAAGGAAATGGCCGAGAAGGCGGTGGTCTGGTACCAGCCGCTGACCGAGTACGACGAGGCCGCCGTGGCCAAGCACTTCAAGCCGGGCGCGGAACTGGCGCTGGGCAAGGCGCGCGAGCTGTTGGGTGCGGCGGGGGAGTGGACGGTGGAGAGTGTGTCGGCCGTCCTGCACGATGTCGCAACGGCGCTGGAGATCGGCATGGGCAAGGTCGCCCAGCCGCTGCGCGTGGCCATCACCGGCACCCAGGTCAGCCCCGACATTTCGCAGACGGTGTTCCTGGCCGGGCGTGAAGAGGCCTTGAAACGCATCGACGTCGCACTCACTAAAGTACCGACGGCCTGACCACAGGAGACCGCGCATGTCCGCAAAGACCGCTTGTACCGCTCCGCACCATCATGTTCACGATGCCTCCGACTTCGTGAAGGTGGTCGAACGCGTGTGCTCGGAACGCGGGCTGCGGCTGACGCCGATCCGCGCGAACGTGCTGCGCCTGATCGCCGAGGCCGGGAAACCGGTCAAGGCGTATGAGTTGCTGGAGTGGGTGCGCAATGGCAAGGGCGTCGGTGCCGACGCGCCGCCGACGGTGTACCGGGCGCTGGATTTCCTGATGGCCAATGGCTTCGTGCACAAGCTGGAGTCGGTGAACGCGTTCGTGGCGTGCCACCACCCGAGCAGTGCGCAGCATTCGGTGCCATTCCTGATCTGCAACAGCTGCCACAGTGCGGTGGAGCTGGAGGACAAGGAGATTGTCAGCCAGCTGGAAAAGCGGGCGAAGGAGCTGGGGTTCCAGCCGCAGGCACAGACGCTGGAAGTGCATGGCCTGTGCGCGCGCTGTGCGGGGTAGGTACCGACCGTTGGTCGGTACGTTACGCCGGTAGGTATGTTGCACCGGTAGGTTCGCTGCACCGGTAGGTACCGACCGTTGGTCGGTACGCTGTCGATGTTGAAAAGCCGCGCACCTGCGCGGCTTTTTCGTTTCTGCACGAGAGCAGCCATTCCATTTTCATGGCCACCGGATGACTCCATGCTCGTCGCCCCGTCTCCCGCTACGTGGCGCTGTTCCGTGCCCGCTTGATCTGCCGTTTCTGCGTTGCGTTGGGCGTCGCGTACGCTGGATCGAGGCCGCGCTCGATGCTTTTGACGGCCATCTTCCGCCCCCGGGATGCGCGGGATCATTGCCACGCCAGTCGGCGTCATCGCAGCCGCATCACGGCGTCGCCTCGACCGGCTCACGCCCTTCCACGCCGGTATCCACCTTGACGATCACCGACATGCCCGGACGCAGGCGCGGTGCCAGCGGCTGGTCGGGGTCGATGGAAATGCGGATCGGCAGGCGCTGGACCACCTTGGTGAAGTTGCCGCTGGCGTTGTCCGGGCGCAGCACACTGAACTCCGAGCCGGTGGCCGGTGCGATCTGTTCGATGTGGCCGTGCAGCTTCTGGCCATCGAAGGCATCCACGGTGAAGGTGGCCGACTGTCCGATGCGCATCTTCCAGGTCTGGCCTTCCTTGAAGTTGGCGACCACCCAGAGCGTGTCCGGTACCAGGAACAGCAGCTGCGAGCCGGCGGTGACGTATTGGCCCAGGCGCACCGACGCTTCGCTGACCTGGCCGTCGCGTGGGGCCTGGATCACCGTGTTGGCGAGGTCGATCCTGGCCAGTTCCAGCTGGGCCTGGGCCGTCTCGACGCGGGCCTCCAGTCCTTTTCGGGCGACCTGGGTGGAGGTGAGGGTTTCCTCGGCGATGCGGATCTGCGCCTGCGACTGCTGCACGCTGGCCTGCGCGGATTGCGTGGTGGTGCGGAACTTGTCGCGGTCGTTGAGGGCCACCAGCTGCTGGGCGGCAAGTTCTTCGTAGCGCTTCAGCTCGGTACGCGAGCGGGAAAGCTCGGCCTGGCCGGCGGAGAGGTTGGCCTGGGCGGCCTGGATCTGCGCGCGGTTCTGCGCCTGCGACTGGTCGGAGTTGGCCAGTGCGGCCTTCGCGCTGTCCAGGTCGGCTTCGGCCTGGACCACTTTCTCGCGGTAGATGCGGTCGTCGATGCGCAGCAGCGGCTCGCCCTGTTTGACGTGCTGGAAGTCCTTGACCAGCACCTCGGTGACGTAGCCGTTGACCTGCGGCGCGAGCACGGTGATCTGGCCGCGCACGTAGGCGTTGTCGGTGGTCACCCGTGCCGTTTCGAACGGCCACAGTGACCAGGCGCGCAGGATGAGTGCGATGCCGATCAACGCGACCACGATCATGATGATCACGGCACGCAGGCTGGGTTTGAGGTACTTGGGCACGCCCGACGGCGCGGCCGTCGGTGGCGGTGCAGGGGCGGGCGCGGCGTCGGTCGGCGGCGGTGGGTTGACGTTTTCCGGGGCGACGTCGTCGTGCGGCGGTTGGGTCGACATGGGCGGGCTCATCGGGGCGCGGCGCTGCCGGGCGTCGGCGCGGAAAGGGGAGGTGTCGGCGCGTGGCGTTTGCGCCATTGCTTGAGCACGGCGGTGCGTACCGCGAGCAGCAGCAACCAGCCGAGGAAGATCAGGGCGACGCGGCCGCTGAGCGCGAACACATCATTGAAGGCGCGCACGTTGGCTTCGCGGCGGGTGATCTGGGCCAGCTGTGCGGTGCCCTGCGCGCTGCGCTGGACCGGGTCGGTGATCAGCCGGCCGTAGAGCTGCTGTTGCTGTTTCAGGCGCTGGGCGACCACGTTGTCGGCCGGGTCCAGCTGGCTGACCAGCGCGCTGGAATACACCTGCTCGCGGTGCAACTGGTAGGTGCCCAGCACCGCCGAGCCGGCCAGGCCGCCGAGGGTCTGGGTGATCGAGAGGGTGACCAGGAAGGTGATCATGTGGTCCACGCCCTGCTTCAAGGCCTGGGTGATGCCGAGCATGATCAGCGGGCCCATGAACATGCCCGCGCCGACCGACGCCAGGAACTGGCTGGCGAAGAAATCGTGCGGCCGGTCCTGGCTGGTGCGACTCTGGTCGAGCAGGGCGGCGCTGCCGAGCAGCAGGATCGCCATCAGCAGCTGCGGGATCAGCCGCTTCGGGCCGAAGGTCAGCGAGCTGGCGGCCATGCCGGTGATCACGCCGGCCAGGATCACCGCGAACAACGGGCGCATCTGGTCCGGCCCCATGCCCAGCGTGCGCATCAGGCCGACCACGCCGTAGGACTGCTCGGTGGTCAGGAAGCGGATCAGGAACGCCCCGATGATGAAATGGACCACCGGCAGGCTGGCCAGCCACCGCGTCTGCAGCAGCGGATTGCGGCGGTAGTGCTCGATGATGAAGGCGGTGGTGGACAGCGCGATCGAGGCGACCAGCGCCCAGCCCAGCCACGGGGTATCCAGCCACCAGCGCGTGTATCCCTGCGCGAGCACGACCACCAGCAGGCCGACCGCGGGGGCGAGCAGGGCGAAGGTCAGGAAGTCGAGCGGTTCGAAGGCCTTGATCTGCGCGCCGGGCGGCAGCTTGAGCACGACCACGGCGGCGAACGCGCACAGGGCGAGGCCGGCTTCGAACAGATACAGGTTGTGCCACTGCCCGGTGTCGACCAGCCCGGGCGAAACCAGCCAGGCGATCGGCACCGCGAGCTGCGAGATGCCGACGCCGATCACCAGCAGATTGCCCGTGTATCTGCGCGGCAGCGACTGCAGCATGTACAGGGTGCCCAGGGTGGTACAGGCCGCGCCGGCGAAGCCGCTGGCCGCGCGCATCAACACGGTGGTCTCGAACGTGCCGACGAACAGATGCAGCACCGCGAGGGCGGCATACAGGCCCAGCCCGATCTCGGCGAACAGGCGGATGCCGTACTGCTGGCGGAACTTGAAGGCAAGCAGGTTGGCGGTCACGTTGACCATCGCATAGGCCGCCACCAGCCAGCTGCCCTGCGCCGGGGTGAGCCCGAGCTGGCCCTGCAGGAACGGCAGGTTGGCGCTGACCAGTGCATTGCCCAGGCCACCGGTGATGCCGACCAGCAGGGCGACCAGCGCATAGGCCACGCGGCGGTGCGGGGGATGCCACGGCATCGAGGCCGAGCCCGGCAGGGTCGGTTTTTCGTGCTCCTCCCAGTCCGGAACCGGCTTGAGGTACTGCGACATCATCTCTCCCCGTCGGCAGGCCCCCGCAATCCGCCACGCAGCAATTGCAGGGCGCGCGTGACCAGCCGGGCGCGTTCGTCACGCGTCTTGCCACGCAGCGCGGCTCCCAGCATGCCTGAGATGAGTGAAATGTCCGTCGTTTCCAGATCCGGCCGGCACAGGCCGGCGGCGATCGCGCGCGCGATCGGTTCGCGCAGCAGTTCGTAAATGGTCTCGCGCGCGGCCCGGATCGGAATCTGGTCGGGATCGACGGCGCGCCAGTAGTCCGACAGGGCCGGTGACTGCACGATGCGGTTGGCCATGCTCTCGAGCACCTCGAACAGCGCGTCGTCGCGGTCGCCCAGGGTCTGTACCTGCCGGGCGATGCGGTTGACGGTGCGCTGGAGCAGGGCCTCGACCAGCGCGGTGCGGTCAGGGAAGTTGCGGTACAGGGTGGCGCGGCCGACCTGCGCACGTTCGACCACCAGATCCAGGGGGGCGGTGACACCGTGCTGGCCGAACACGGCATCGGCAGCGTCGAGGATCTGGGCGCGGCGGGCGGCCGCGTCGGCACGTTGGGTAGGCATGCCGCATCATCGGACACAACTGTCCGGCGCGGAAGGGGGAGGTGTCGGTTTTGGCGCGCGCTGGTTGGCGCGCGCTGGGCAATGTCGAGGGCGGGTGAGCTCAGCGCGGGGCGGGCACGCCGTGACAGCCCCCCATCCGGGCCTCGCGGATGGGCAGATTGATCAACGCGGCGAGCACGGCCAGGCCCATGTCGGCGTACCACATCCACAGGTAATTGCCGGTGTGGGCCAGGGCGAGCCCGCCCAGCCATGCGCCGAAAAAGCCGCCGAGCTGGTGCGAGAGCAGGGTCAGGCCGAACAGGGTGCCGAGGTAGCGCGGACCGAACAGCTTGCCGACCAGGCCTGCGGTGGGCGGAACGGTGGCCAGCCAGGTGAAGCCGAGCGCGGCGGAGAAGACGTAGAAGGTGAGCGGGGTGGGCGGAGCGACGAGGTAGACCCCGATCATCACGGCGCGGCTGGCGTACATCCAGAACAGCAGGTACTTCATGCGGTAGCGCTGGCCGAGGGCGCCGACAATCAGGCTGCCGGCGACGTTGAACAGGCCGATCAGCGCGATGGAGGAGGAGGCGACAGTGGGCGAGAGGCCACACAGCGCGATCTCGCCGGGGAGATGGGTGACCAGGAAGGCGATGTGCAGGCCACAGGTGAAGAAGCCCAGATGCAGATACCAGTAGCTGCGATCGCGCAGGGCGACGCGCAGTTGTGCGCGCAGGCCACCTTCATCGGTCCCGCCGACGGCAGGCGCGTGGTCACCGGTGCGACGGCGCAGCGGCCAGGCCAAAGGAACCGAGAGCAGCGTGATGACGGCCATCGTGATCATGGCGCGCGCCCAGCCGGCGGTGCCGATGATCCATTGCACCAGCGGCGCGAATACGAACTGGCCCAGCGAGCCGCCGGCATTGATGAGGCCGGCGGCGAACGACCGCTTTTCGGTGGGCAGGCGGTGGGCGGTGGCGCCGATCAGCACGGAGAAACTGCCGGCACCGGCACCTGCGGCCATGAGCAGGCCGAGGGTGAAGGTCATGCCGAGTGGGCTGGTCAGCAGCGGGGCGAGCAGCAGCCCGGCCGCCAGCAGCAGCGCACCGAAGATGAGCACCGGCAGGGCGCCGCGCTGATCGGCGACGGCCCCGAACACCGGTTGCACCGCGCCCCAGACGAATTGACCGATGGCCAGCGCAAAGCTGATCTCGACGATGCTGACGCCGGTGCCGCGGTGGATGGGGTCGACATAGAGGCCGGAGGTCTGGCGGACGCCCATGGTGACCATGAGGATGGCGGAGGCGGCGACCAGAAGGCCCCAATGCATGGAGGGAGCGCGGGCCGCGGCGGTGGACGTGCTCATGCGTCGGCTCCGGCAGGCAGGCAGGGCGTGGTCGAACGGTACGCTCGGCATGCACGTTGCCACAGTGTGCGGGCAGGGCATAGCACGCCGATGGCCGTGCACAAAAAAAGGGGGCCTTGCGGCCCCCCTCGGGTCATGCACCACCCGATCAAACGATCAGAAGTAAGCGCGGATGCCGAACGCGACGCCTCGGCCCGGCAGCGGGGAATAGTCGCGCAGCAGGGAGGTGTGCGGACGGACCTCGCGGTTGGTCAGGTTGTTGCCATCCAGGAAGACTTCGTAGCTGTTGCTGTCGGTACGGTCCCAGCGGTAAGCGAGGTGGGCATCGACCAGGGTGTAGCCGTTGCTCGGGTCCTCATTCTGGGCGACATCCTTCTGGCTGCTGTAGCGCACGGCACCGACCGAGGCGCGCCAGCCGTCCTTGGACCAGCGCAGGTCGGCGCCGACGCGGCCCGGGGCGATGCGCGGCAGGTAGCCGGTGTTGGCCAGGTCCACGGTGTAGTTGTGGTTGTGGTCACCGTGCGGGACGGCGATATCGACGCTGCGGCTGCCGCTGCCATCCAGTTCGGCTTTGACGTAGTCGCCGAACACGCGCAGGTCCCAGTCGCCGGCGTTGCCTTCGAAGAGATGGAACAGGGCTTCGGCTTCGGCCCCCTTGAAGGTGGCGTCCTGCTGGGTCCACAGGCGGACCGGCAGCGATTCGACCACGCCGGTGTCGGCCAGGTAGATGAAGTCCTTGAACCTGGTCTGGTAGATCGAGGCCGAGAAATCGACGCGGTCGCTGTGGGTGTGGATGCCCAGTTCGACGCGCTGGCCGCGTTCGGTCTTCAGGTTGGCATCGCCGATTTCCAGCGAGCGGGTGGCGATGTGCGCGCCGGCGGCGTACAGCTCTTCGTTGGTCGGGGCGCGCTCGGAGCTGTCGATGCCGAAGCGCAGGTCGACGGCGTCATTGAGCGTCCAGATGCCGGCCGCGGAGAGATTCGTGGCATCGAATTTGCGGACGCGGTAGTCACCGGTCGGTTCGAGCTTGACCTGGTCATGGCGGCCGCCGAGTTCCAGCTTGAACGGGCCGAACTGCTTTTCCTGCAGCACGAACAGGCCGATGTTCTTCGTCCCGGTGTCCGGCACGAAGGCTTCTTCGCCCTTGGCGCCGAAGTCGCTGTTGCCGAACTGGAGGCCGAACGCGCCGTCCCAGCCGCCGATCTGTTCCTGCACCGCTTCCAGGCGGGCTTCGATACCGCGGTTGGTGAAGCGGGTGGCCGGCGTGCCGGCTTCCAGTTCGGTGTGCTCGTAATCGGTGTAGGCGGTACGCAGATTGATGTTCTTCAGGAACGAGGTCGGCTGGTAGATGCCGCCCTTGGCTTCGAAACGGTTCTGCACCATGTCGATGCGGACGTCATGCTCGTCGCCTTCTTCCTCGTCGCCATGGTCGTGATCGTGGTCATGATCATGGTCGTCGTCGGCATGCACGTGCGCGCCGTTGGGAATGCCGTAGTTGGTGCGGTAGGTGCTGGCGGACACGCCGAAGTAGCCCTCGTCGCCCAGCCAGGTGGCACCGACGCCGCCGGCGCGGGTGCGGATCGAACTGTTGTCCAGGCGGCCGCGGCGCGGTTCGTCGGTGTCGCCTTCTTCATGGTCGTGGCCGCTGTGGTCTTCCAGGCCATCGATCACGGCGTAGCCGGGAATGCGGAAGTCATCGCCGTTGCGGACCAGGCCGTCGACATGCAGCACCACGTTGCCGCTGACACCGTCCAGGCGGAACATGCCGCTGCGCTCGTCGTTGACCGAGTTGCCGCGCAGTTCGGCGCGGCCGCTGAGCGGACGGTCCGGGAGTTCGCGCGCGATGCGGCCATCGACCACGTTGACCGCGCCGCCGATCGCGCCGCTGCCGAACAGCAGCGTGGCCGGGCCCTTCAGCACTTCGATCTGGTCGGCCAGGAACGGCTCGATGCTGGTGGCATGGTCGGCGCTGACGGTCGAGGCATCCATGTTGCCCATGCCGTTGGACAGCACCGCCACGCGCGGGCCTTCCTGGCCGCGGATGATCGGGCGGCCGACCCCGGGGCCGAAGAAGGTGCTCTGCACGCCGGGCAGCTTGGCCACGGTGTCGCCGAGGGTGCCGGCCTTCTGCTCGTCCAGGCGTTCACCGGCCAGCACGTCGACCGGGCGGGCCAGCGATTCGGCATCGCCCTGCAGCGGCGAGGCGGTGACCTTCACGGTGGACAGCTCGGTCAGGTGGCCGTCGCGATGGCTGCCGGGGGCGTCGGCGGCGCTTGCCAGCGAGGGCAGCATCGCCGCGGCAAGGGCCAGGGACAGGGCGTGGGGGGTGAGCAGGAGGGAGCTGGAGCGCATAGGGCAAGGGCCTTCGGTCAATTGTTACAATATATCAATGGTGGGGCGCGCGAATCCCGTAGCGGAACGGGGGAGGGCAAGTCAGGGGGAGGCAGGGTGCGCGTCAGGATTGATGTTATATTATTCCATAACGCTTCGCCGACCTTGCTGGAAGTCATGCCCCTGTTCCCTCGCCTCCGCCATCTGATCGATCGTTTCGGTGCCACCGGTTCGCTGCTGTGCGCGGTGCACTGCGCCGTGCTCCCGGTGCTGCTGGCCGCTGCGCCCTCGCTGGGCCTGTCGGTCTGGATGAGTGATGGGGTGGAGCTGGCGCTGGTGAGCTTCGTGACCCTGCTGGGCCTGTTCAGCCTGGTCTGGGGCTGGCGTCGGCATGGCGCGCTGCGTGCGCTGGGCTTCCTCATTCCTGGCCTGACCGCGCTGTGGGCCGGGCTGCTGTATGGCCCCCTGCACCATTCGGCCGTGCCGCATGCCGTGGTGATGACCCTGGGCGGCGTGCTGGTGGGTGTGGCCCATCTGGTGAATCTGCGCCTGAACCACGGCCACGTCCATGACGCCAGCTGTGCTCATTGAGAGCGCGCATGGTAGGCTTTCCGATCGTGCGCGGGGGCGCCTGAGAGGGCGGCCCCGCCGAACCCGTGTCAGTACGGGGTAATCAGATTTCGCAGCATTCAGACTAAGGAGTTACGACATGGGTAAGGGTGACCGCAAGACCGCCAAGGGCAAGCGCTTCAATGCCAGCTACGGCAATTCGCGTTCGCACGTCGTGAGCAAGGCGGCCGTGGGCGCAGCTGCGCCGGTTGCCAAGAAGACCGTGACGAAGGCGCCGGCCAAGAAGGCCGTTGCCAAGAAAGCGGTGGCCAAGGCCGGCTGATCCAGCCAGGCGGGTCATGAAAAACGCGGCGCTTGCGCCGCGTTTTTTTTTGCCCGCGTTCCGGCGACGAAGCCGCTGCGTGCTCAGCGCAGCGCAGGCAGCAGTCGCTCGGCGTCGCCATCGTTGGGTGCCGCCGGAATTCCGAGCAGGCGGGTCAGCAGCGGATACACATCCACGTTGTCGAACGCGGGCAGGCTCTGCCCTTGCTTGAACGCGGGGCCGCGCGCCACGAATACCGCGCGCATCGAGGGCAGGGCATTGTCATAGCCGTGCGAGCCGCGATTCCCCGGGCCACGTTTTGCGATGCGATCGCGGGTCAGGGCATCCCAGCCTTCGTGCATCTGGCAGATGATCGGCGGAATGCGCGGGTTGCTGCCGTACTTCCAGCGCGCCGGCAGGGTCTGGCGGGTCCAGCAGTCGTAGTGGGCGTGCGCGCCCAACAGGATCTGCTCGGCCTGCGCCTGTCTGCCGGGCAGCGGCGCGAAGCCGATCGACTGGCCCACCGAGATTTCCCGGGCAATGGCGGGATCGATCATGTCTTCGGTAGCCACCACCTGGCCGGCCGGCACGCCCGCCATGCCGTGATCGGAGACCAGGATCACATTGGTGGTATCGGCCAACCCACGCGCCTGCAGGCCATCCAGCAGGCGACCGACCGCGCTGTCGGCGACTGCCACGGCGTCGGTGTACTCGGGCGATTCCGGGCCGTGATTGTGCCCGGCCTTGTCGACCTGCTCCATGTACAGCGTGACCAGGCGCGGCGACTGCGGGCCGTGCTGATCCAGCCAGCCCAGCACCTGATCGACGCGGTCCGGCAGGCTCACACGTTCGTCGTAGCCGTGCAGCTGGCTGGGGCGGACGCCCTGGATGGCGGCCTCGCTGCCCGGCCAGGACCACACCGCGGTGCGCACACCGGCCTTTTCCGCGCCCACCCAGATCGGCTCGCCCCCCCACCAGCGTGCGTCGGCCACCGATTCGCGCACGTGCAGCTGGAACTGGCCCAGTGCGTCCTCGTGCATGCTGTTGTGGATGATGCCGTGGTGGTCCGGGCGCAGGCCGGTCACGATCGTGTAGTGGTTGGGGAAGGTCAGCGATGGATAGGACGGCGTCATCCATTGCGCGCGCACGCCTTGGCGGACCAGCCGGCCGATGTTCGGGGTGATGCCCCGATCAAGCATGTCCGCACGCAGGCCGTCGATGGAGATCAGCAGCAGCTTCTGCTGATGCGCAGCCACGTTCGGCGCTGTCGCCGCGGTCGCCGCGGCAGGTGGGGAAGACGGTGTCGTGGCGCAGGCGGCCAGCGAAAGAGCGGCGGCAAGCGCCAGCGGAAGGCGGACGGAAATCATCGCGACATGATAGTGCGTGGCGGTGACGCGTCGAAGACAACCCATGGCACATGCCCGCGGTGACGCGTGTTGCCCTACGCGAACAGCGAATCGCGCCGCGTTTCCAGGCGCAGCAGGGCCGCCTTGGTTTCCAGCCCGCCGCCGAACCCGGTCAGCGCACCGCTGCTGCCGATCACGCGGTGGCAGGGCAGCACGATCGGCAGCGGATTGCGGCCATTGGCGGCGCCGACCGCGCGGCTGGCGGTGGGGTGGTCGATATGCCGCGCCAGCGCGACGTAACTCCAGGTCTGGCCGAACGGAATATCGGCCAGCGCCTTCCACACCCGCAGCTGGAACGGCGTGCCGTGCGGCGCCAACGGGAGATCGAAGCGCACGCGCTCGCCGCGCAGGTACTCCAGCAGTTGTCCGCGTGCGTCCCGCAGTGCATGGGCGTCGCGCTGCCAGTGTTCACGCCCTTTGGCATCGTAACGATTGTTCTCGAACAGGATGTGGTGGATGCCCTGGCTGTCACCGGCCACGGTGAGCGCGCCGATCGGGCTGTCGAAGGTGTCGTAGAGCAGGCTCATGAGGTGGCTCCGGAAGAAGGCGTGGCCAGGTGCCACAGGTGGAGAACGGCGTAGGCGCGCCACGGACGCCAGGGTTGCGAACGTGCCTCGGTGGCGCGTTCGCTCAAGCGCGCATCAACGCCGAGCACCTGTTGCAGGACCAGGTCGCCGGCCGGGAAGGCATCGGGGAGGGCCAGCGCGCGCAGCGCCATGTAATGCGCGGTCCACGGCCCGATCCCGGGCAGCGCCACGCAGCGGTCGACGAAGCCGGCCAGCGATTGGCCGGCACGGAAATCGAGCCGGCCATCGACCACTGCCTGGGCGACGGCACGCACGGTGGCGGCACGGGTACGCGGCAGGCCGATCGTTTCCAAAGGGGCCTGCGCCAGCATCCCGGGGGAGGGGAACTGACGGTCCAGCCCCTCCGGCATGCCCTCGAGGGTGGCGCCGAAGCGATCCACCACCCGCCGCGCGAGGGTGGCTGCGGCCGCGACGCTGACCTGTTGGCCGAGCACCGCGCGCACGGCGACTTCAAACCCGTCCCAGCCGCCGGGCACGCGCAGCCCGGGGCGTTGCGCGATACCCGTGGCGAGCAGGGGTTCCTGCTCCAGTGTCGCGTGCACCATGCGCAGGTCCGCATCGAGATCGAAGATGCGGCGCACGCGACGCACGATGCCCGGGATCGCGCGCGGGTCGACCTGGCCCAGCTGCAGCAGCAGCTCAGGGCGCCGCGGGTCCGCGGTGACGCGCAGCAGCGAGGGACGTTCGGGCGGGCCGATCACTCGCTGATAGCTGGCGGTATCGATCTGTTCGATGCCGGGAATCGCGCGGCGGCGCAGGAAGCCGAGCATCGCGGGGAAATCCAGCGGCGGGCGATAGCCCAGGCGCAGGGTCAATGCGCCTTCGGTGAGCGCGCCGCGCTGGCGGCGGATCGCGGTGGGGGGCATGCCGCAGCCTTCCAGAAACGCCGCGTTGAATCGGCGCAGGCTGTTGTAGCCCGAGGCCATCGCCACATCGGTGACCGGCAGAGCGGTTTCGGTCAGCAGCTGCTTGGCCAGCAGCAGCCGGCGCGTGGCGTGGATCTGCGCCGGCGCCGCGCCGAGGCGGGCGACGAACAGGCGCTGCAGCTGGCGGGCACTCAGGCCGACGTGCGCGGCCAGATCGGCGACCGGCTGGTCCTGCAGGTAGCCATCGTGGATCAGCGCCAACGCGCGCTGCAGGGTTTCATTGTTCAGTGCGTCCTGCGCCTCGGGCGCGAGCTCGGGGCGGCAGCGCAGGCAGGGGCGGAAACCCGCGGCGGCCGCGGCGGCGGCGGTCGGGTAGTAGGTCACGTTGGACGGCTTCGGCGCCGGGGCCGGGCACACCGGCCGGCAATAGATGCCGGTGCTGCGCACGGCGGTGAAGAACACCCCGTCAAAGCGCGCATCGCGGGCAAGGCGGGCGCTTTCGCAGGCGGCGTGATCCAGGGGCAGGGCGGTCTCCATGGGGGCCAGTCTATGCCTGCCCGCCGGTGCAGGCTCGCCATTTTCGGACAGCAATGCCAGCCCCGCGCCGCCCGGTTCAGGACAGGTTGCCGCGACACGCCAGCCGCGCACTAGACTGTGCATCCGCGCTCGTTTTGCCGCGCATTCCCCCTCGCAAGGATTCCGGGTTGTCCATGTTGCTCAAGTCGTGGTGGTTGCCGTTGTTATGCCTGGGCCTGGCCGGTTGCAGCCAGCTCGAAAACCCCGGCAATGTCACCGCCGCCGACAAGGCCGTGCGGGCACAGACCGCCGATGGCGACCACATGGTGTCGATCAACGCCGCCGATGCGCCGCCACCGCCGCCGCCCGCGCCCAAGCGCGGCGACCTGAGCTGGCCGGCCGCCGCCCTGGAAAACGGCAAGGCGTGGATCAGCTGCGATACCGACTATGCCGGCGATGCGGGCGATGGTGCACCGCTGGAGGTGCTGGATCGGGCCAGCATCGATGCCGCCCTGCAGCCCTGTGCGGAACGCGGCCTGCTGCGCGTTCGCTACGTGGGCAAGATCAACCTCGGCTTCTCCGAGCTGGTGGCGCGGCTGGCCGTGGTCGCCGATGCGCAGCGTATTTCCCGCCGCATCCTCGATCTGGATTCCAGCGGCGGCCAGGTCGAAGCCGCCATCGTGGCCGGCGACCGCATCGGTGAATCCAACTGGACGATCTGGGTGCGCGAAGGCTCGGTCTGCCACAGCGCCTGCGTGTTCGTGCTGGCCGCCGGCGACAACCGGCTGGTATCGGGCAAGGTCGGCATCCATCGCATGATGCGGATCAGCTCGAAGGCGACCTCGCGCGCCGAGCTCAACCGCGAGCTCCACGAGGTCTACGACAACGTCAAGGATTACCTGCAGCGCAATGGCGTGGCGGTGGGCGTGGCCGACCTGATGATGACCGTGCCCAACCGCAGCCTGCGCCTGCTGACTGCCGAGGAGCTGCGTCAGTTCGGTCTGGATGGCACCAATGCGGTGCAGGACGATCTGGAGCGGATCAAGCAGATGCGCAAGTGCGGCGATGCCTTCGTCCGCCGCAAGGATGCGTTCCTGGTCGCCTTCGATCAGGAGTGCAAGCGCGAAGGCAGCGAACTGGACGCCGTCAACAGCTGTGGGCAGGCGCTGAAGCAGCGTTTCGGTTTCCCGGATGAGACCTGCCCGGATGAGAGCCCGCTGTCGGAGATCGATGTCTCCACGCTGTTGCCGGAGACGACCGCACCGGGCCAGCCGGAGGCGGTGGAGCAGACCTTGGGCGATGCCCGCCCGTCACCGGCGGACGCGGCCGAGCGCAACTGACGGAGGACTCACGTCCTTCCCGTAGACTGGAACGCAGTTCCTTCCAGCCAACGGTGTCCCTGATGCGTGTTCCGCTGCTGCTGTTGTCCGCTCTGCTGCCTTTCGCCACGCTGGCCCAGACGCCAGCACCACCGGCCACGCCCGCACCGGCCCCGGCGCGCCCCGCGCCCGCCGCCGCCCCTGCGGCACGCCCGGCACTGAGCCCGGCGCAGCAGGCGCAGGTGCAGAAGCAGGATGCGGAGATGACCGCCGCCGCATTGCAGGTGGCCCGCCTGATCGACGCCAATCGTGCCGGCGAGGCATGGAAGGGTGCCTCCGCCGTGGCGAAGAAATCGGTGACCGAGCAGGCCTTCGTCAGCCAGCTCACCGCGGATCGCCAGCGCCTCGGTGCGTTGGCCTCGCGTGGCCAGCCGGTGGTGACCCGGGTCAAGTACGCCGCCGGCGCGACCGTGCCCGAGGGCCTCTACATCAACGTCAGTTTCCCCACGCGCTTTGCCAACAGTGCCCAGCCGGTCCGCGAACTGGTCTCCTTCCGGTTCGATGAAGACCGCATCTGGCGCCTGGCCGGTTACAGCGTGCGTGCCGCCACCCCCTGATTGCCGGAGCCTGCGCAGATGAGTATCGAAATCCAGATGCTGGTGTGGTCGATGCTGCTGGGCATCGTGCATGTCTTCGCCCCTTCCACGCTGATCACCCGCGAGCGCGGGATCGGCTGGAATGCGTCGGCGCGTGATCAACCGATGCCGCCGCCGAGGCCGTTGGCCGGACGGCTGCAGCGTGCGCAGAGCAACTTCATGGAGACGTTCCCCTTCTTCGCCGCCGCGGTGCTGGCGGTGGTGCTGACCCAGCGCCAGGACGGGATGACCGCCGTAGCCGTGCAGCTCTACTTCTGGGCGCGCCTGATCTATCTGCCGCTGTACGCGGCCGGCGTGCCGTACGTGCGCAGCCTGGTCTGGCTGGTTTCCCTGCTCGGGATCGTCATGCTGCTGTGGGCGCTGCTGTGAACCGACGCTGGCGCCCCTGATCCAGATCAAGGACGCTGCCGGTGCCGCGGCGGTAAGCTGCCAGCGGACACGTAACGGCAGGTGGGAATCATGCAGTCAGTGGATGTGGTGGTGGTGGGCGCCGGCCCGGCCGGGCTGTGCTTCGCACGCGCGCTGGCCGATACCGGCCTCAGCGTCACCCTGATCGAACAGCAGCCGCGTGCCGCATTGGCCGAGCCCGCGTTCGATGGCCGCGAGATCGCGCTGACCCATGCCTCGCGCCAGATCCTGGAATCGCTGGGCCTGTGGGCACGGCTGGACCCGGCCGAGATCTCCCCGCTGCGCGATGCCAAGGTGATGGACGGCGGCTCGCCGTTCGCGTTGACCTTCGCGGCGGACCCGCGCACGGGTCAAGACCTGGGCTGGTTGGTGCCCAATCATCTGCTCCGCCGCGCGGCGTGGCAGAGCGTGGAGGGTCAGGCCGGGCTGGAGATCGTCGACCAGGCCAGCGTGACGGCCGTGACACCCGGCAAGACGCACAGCACCGTGACCCTGGCCGATGGCCGCGAAGTGGCCGCCAGGCTGGTGGTCGCGGCCGACAGCCGCTTCTCCTCGACCCGTCGCCTGCTCGGCATCGGCGCGCAGATGCGCGACTTCGGCAAGTCCATGCTGGTCTGCCGCATGCAGATCGAGGTGCCGCACCAGCACACCGCCTGGGAATGGTTCGGCTATGGCCGCACGATGGCGCTGTTGCCCCTCAACGGTGACCAGGCCTCGGCGGTGATCACCCTGACGCCGCGCGAGATCGCCGGCCTGATGGCCCAGGACGAGGGCGGATTCGGCCGCAGCATCAGCACGTTCTTCGAGCATCGGTTGGGCGCGATGCGGCCGGTCGCCAGACCGGTGGCCTATCCGCTGGTGGGTGTGTATGCCCACGCGTTCGCCGGCGATCGCTGCGCGTTGATCGGCGATGCCGCCGTCGGCATGCATCCGGTCACCGCGCATGGATTCAACCTGGGCCTGCAGAGCCAGCACCGGCTGGCCGGCATCCTGCGCAAAGCCGCAGGCCAGGGGCGCGACATCGGTGCACCGTCCGGACTGGCCGCTTACGAACGCGGCCATCGTCTGGCCTCGCGCCCGTTGTACGAGGCGACCAATGCGATCGCCACGCTGTATACCGATGACCGCCTGCCGGCGCGGCTGCTGCGCCGGGCCGGGCTGCGGTTGGCGCACGGGGTGGCCCCGTTCCGCCAGCTGATCGCGGCCCACCTCACCGGCAGGTGACGACCGTTGGTCGTCACAGATGGTCAGGGCGCGTCGCTGTCGGCGATCACGTGGATGACGGTGTCGGCGAACTGCACCTGCTGGCCTGCGCGGATCTTGCACGCCTTGCGCAGTTCGACTTCACCATCGACCAGGACCTGGCCGTCGCCGATCACGGTCTTGGCTTCGCCCCCGCTGGTGACCAGGTCGGCCAGCTTGAGCAGCTGCTTGAGCTCGACATAGTCGCGGTCCAGTTCAAATTCGAGGGTCTGCATGGAACGGGTATCCTAGGGAAGGGGCGCGGCCGCTGGGCCGGGCCGGAAGAGGGCGCGTATTGTGCGCCAGCGCGGGGCAGGACGGCATCCATGCGGGAATCTGTACGCGTTGTTCAGGAACGATGCGGTATCATCGCGCCCTGAGCGAGTGAATTCTCCTCCGACCGAGCAGCGCTAGGGCACGCGATAAGAAAGGGCGCCCAAAGCGCGGACCATCCCCCTTTTTTATCTCACTGCCTGTAAACGGCAGTGTTTCGGAGTTCCCCATGTCCCAAGAAACCACCACGCCGCTGCTGTTCGCAGACCTCGGCCTGTCCGACGCCGTCATGCAGGCGGTCGCCACCGTCGGCTATGAAACCCCCTCGCCGATCCAGGCCGCCACCATTCCCGCCATGCTGGAAGGTCGCGACGTGCTTGGCCAGGCCCAGACCGGTACCGGCAAGACCGCCGCGTTCGCGCTGCCGGTGCTGTCCAACCTCGATTTCAACCAGACCAAGCCGCAGGTGCTGGTGCTGGCGCCGACCCGCGAGCTGGCCATCCAGGTCGCCGAGGCGTTCCAGACCTATTCGTCCGGCATCCCCGGCTTCCGCGTGCTGCCGGTCTACGGCGGCCAGCCCTACGGCCAGCAGCTGTCGGCCCTGCGCCGTGGCGTGCACGTCATCGTCGGCACCCCGGGCCGCGTGATCGATCACCTCGAGCGCGGCACCCTGGACCTGTCCGAGCTGAAGACGCTGGTGCTCGACGAAGCCGATGAAATGCTGCGCATGGGCTTCATCGACGACGTCGAAGCCGTGCTGAAGAAGCTGCCGGATACCCGCCAGGTCGCCCTGTTCTCGGCCACCATGCCGTCGCAGATCCGCCGCATCGCGCAGACCTACCTGAAGAACCCGGCCGAAGTGACCATCGTCAGCAAGACGACGACCTCGGCCAACATCCGCCAGCGTTACTGGTGGGTGAGCGGGATGCACAAGCTGGACGCGCTGACCCGCATCCTGGAAGTGGAACCGTTCGACGCGATGATCATCTTCTCGCGCACCAAGGCCGCCACCGAAGAGCTGGCCGAGAAGCTGCAGGCACGTGGCCTGGCCGCGGCCGCCATCAACGGCGACATGCAGCAGGCCCAGCGCGAGCGGACCATCGGCATGCTGAAGGAAGGCAAGCTGGACATCCTGGTCGCTACCGACGTGGCCGCCCGCGGCCTGGACGTGGAGCGCATCAGCCACGTGCTGAACTACGACATCCCGTACGACACCGAAAGCTACGTGCACCGCATCGGCCGTACCGGTCGTGCCGGCCGCACCGGTGACGCGATCCTGTTCGCCACCCCGCGCGAAAAGGGCATGCTGCGTGCGATCGAGCGCGCCACCCGCCAGCCGATCGAAGAAATGCAGCTGCCGAGCGTGGACGCGGTCAACGACACCCGCATCTCCAAGTTCATGAGCCGCATCAGCGATGTGCTCGATGCCGGCGGCACCGAGTTCTACCGCGACCTGCTGCAGCGCCTGGAAGGCGAGAAGAACGTGCCGGCGATCGAGATCGCCGCCGCGCTGGCCAAGCTGCTTCAGGGCGATTCGCCGTTCCTGCTGACCCCGCCGGTCCGTGGTGCGCGTGAAGAGCGTGCCCCGCACCAGCGCAACGAGCGCAGCAACGACCGTGGCGAACGCCCGGCCCGTTTCGAGCCGCGCTTCGAGCGTGGTCCGCGCCGTGAAGACGACCGCGGCCCGCGTCCGCCGCGTCCGGAAGGCGACTTCGGCAACAGCGAGGGTGGTTTCGAGCGCGCCCCGCGCCGTGACATCGCCCCGCGCGGTGCCGCCGAGGCGGGCATGGAGACCTTCCGTATCGAAGTCGGCCACGTCCACGGCGTGAAGCCGGGCAACATCGTCGGCGCGATCGCCAACGAAGCTGGCCTGGAAAGCCGTTTCATCGGCCGCATCGACATCCATGACGACTTCTCGGTGCTGGACCTGCCGGCCGAAATGCCGCAGGACCTGCTGACCCACCTGAAGAAGGTGTGGGTCTCGGGCCAGCAGCTTCAGATGCGCAAGGTCGAGCCGGGTGAAGACCTGACCCCGTCGCCGCGTCCGGCGTTCAAGCCGAAGTTCGGCCAGGGCAAGCCGCGTGGTCCGGGTGGTCCGGGTGGCCCGCGCAGTGGCCCGGGCGGCAACGACCGCCCGCCGCGTCGCGACGGCTTCAAGCCGCGCGGTCCGCGCAACTTCTGATCGCCCCCGGGTGATCGCCTCGACGCCAGCCTCCGGGCTGGCGTCGTCGTTTCCGGGGTCCGCATCCCGTCGTGCCGGTTTCGCACCGCCTCAACACTGCTGGCCCTAGCCTGCGGATTGGACCATGCTCCAATGGAATGAGTTTCCACATCCGCAGCCCCGGGGGGATCGGCGATGTCTGGAGGTCGCAGGGAGAGTGGCGGCACCGCGATACCGTATTCGACGCGGGGCTTGACCCTGCGCTTCGTCTTGCTGACCGGGATGGCGATCGGCCTGGTCGGCATCTCCGCGCTGATCCAGGAGCTGCAGGCGGCCTCCACGGCGTGGATCATGGGCCAGAGCCATTGGTCGCGTGGCCAGCAGCAGGCCACCCATGCGCTGTCGCGGTACATCACCTCCGGCGATCCCGCCGACTTGGCCGCGACGCGGCAGGCACTGCGGGTGCCGCTGGGCGATCTGCATGCCCGCCGCGCCCTCGAACAGGCCCAACCGGACATTGCCGCGGCACGCCAGGGCTTCATCGAAGGCGGCAACGCCCGCGGTGACATCAACCGCCTGATCCTCTCCTACCGCTACCTGCGTGATCAGGCGTATTTCCGCGATGCGGTCCGCGTGTGGCGCGGCACCGATGACGATCTGCTGCAGCTGGCCGCCATCACCGACCGGGTCCAGGCCGGGCATGCCGCCGGCAGCCTGACCCCGGCGGTGGAGCAGGCCCTGCTGCGCCGGGTGCAGGCGCTGGACGTGGGCATGCAGAACCAGGCGCGTGCGTTCTCCAGTGCGTTGCTGCACACCGCCGCGATGGTGCGGATGACGACCTTCATCGTGGGCGGATTGTCGGTGCTGGCGATCACTCTGATCGCGGTGCTGCTGGCGCGGCGCGTGCGCAACGACCTGACCGAGCAGGAGAGCCGCTTCCGCGCGGCCTTCTACCAGGCCACAGTGGGCATGCTCAAACTCGACGAGGGCGGTCGCATCGTCGAGGCCAACCAGACGATGGCCGACATCCTCGACCATCGCCGCGAGGCGCTGCTCGGGCTGTCGTTGGCCGACCTGCTGGTGGAGGGCGAGCTGATCCTGGACGCGCACGGCCGGATCGACTGGCCGCGCCAGCTGCGCCCGGGCGAGCTGCGCTTCCTGCGTTCCGACGGCAGCCTGATGTGGGGGCGCTGGAGCGGGACCGTGGTACACACCCGGGCGCGGGCACCGACCGTGTTCGCGCTGGTCGAGGACGTCTCGCAGAACCATGCGCTGGCGCGCGAGGTGGAACACCATGCCAGCCACGATCCCCTGACCGGCCTGATCAACCGCCGCGAAATCGAGCGGCTGCTGGACCAGGCGTTGGCGGCGGTGCGTGCCGAAGGCGGTACCCACGCGCTGTGCTACATCGACCTGGACTACTTCAAGCTGGTCAACGACGGGCTCGGCCATGCCGCCGGCGACCAGCTCCTGCGCAGCTTCGCCGACTACCTGGTGGGGGCGGTGCGCGACGGTGACTGGGTCGGCCGCCTGGGCGGCGACGAATTCGCCCTGTTCCTGGCCAACGCCAGCCAGGACGAGGCCAAGCAGGTATTGCAGCGGGTGATCCGCACGCTTGGCCAGGTCAGCTTCCAGCATGGGGACGGCGCGCCCAAGGTGAGCTGCAGCATCGGCGTGGTCGAAGTGACCGCCGAGGCACCGGACGTGAACTGGTTGATGAGCGCGGCCGACAGCGCCTGCTACGCGGCCAAGGAGGCCGGCCGCAACCGCGTGCACTGCTACAACGAGAGTCGCATGGCGCTGGACGAGCGCCGCCACGAAGCGGAGCGGCTGGCCAATGTCTCCAGCGCGATCGCCGAGAACCGCATGCTGCTGTATGCCCAGCGCATCGAGCGGGTCGGTGACCCGGAGTTCCTGCATTACGAAGTGCTGGTACGCATGCGCAGCCCGGAGGGCGCCTTGCAGGGGCCGGCCGAATTCATGGGCGCGGTGGAACGCTATGGCATGGCCATGGCGCTGGACCGGCACGTGCTGTCGCTGCTGTTCCGGCATCTGCAGGTGTGCCCGAACCATGTGCAGCAACTGGGCCTGTGCAACGTCAACGTGTCGGCGCAGTCGATTGCCGAGCCGAGCTTCCTGGCGTTCGTCACCGACCTGCTCGAGCGCAACCGCGGCCTGGCCCGCAAGCTCTGCTTTGAGATCACCGAGACCGCGGCGGTCAGCAACCTGGCCCAGGCGCGCGCCTTCATCGATGCGGTGAAAGCGCGTGGCTGCCGCATGGCCCTGGATGATTTCGGCTCCGGGCTTTCTTCGTTCGGCTATCTGCGCCAGCTGCCGGCGGACATGCTCAAGATCGACGGCGTGTTCGTGCGCGACATGAACGTGGATCCGGTCAACCGTGCCGCCGTCCGGGCAATCACCGAGGTCGGCCGCGAGCTGCACATGATGGTGGTCGCCGAGTGGGTGGAATCGGCGGTGGTGGCCGACCAGTTGGCCCAGATGGGCGTGGAAGGCCTGCAGGGGTACGCGATCGAACGGCCGATTCCGCTGGAAAGGATGACGCAGTTGGCGATACGGCCGGTCCGGGCAGGGGGCTCGTCCGATCCCTGGCGGGGCATGCCATGATGCGATAATCGCCACCGGCGGCAGCGGACAAGGTGTCCGCAGGCGATCACGGGCGGGCAGGGCGCAGGTGTGAGCAACGGGGGCGGGTATTCAATCGGGTGGGCGGCGCTGATCATGGTGCTGCTGTGGCTGTTGCCATGGAGCCTGCAGGCGGCCCCGCGCGTGGGCCAGGATTTCCTGTTGCTCGGCGGGGCGACCGATGAAGTGACGCCGCAGCGTGCCTGCACGCCGGATGTGCTGGCGCGCCACCAGGAAGTGCTCTCGATCCCCGCGCCCGCCGCCGGCTGGTCGGGCAAGCCGCAGGCCGTGGATGTGTTCGGGGTGCTGACCGGCGAAGTGCGCATCAGCCACGGCGACCGCGAGATCTGCGGCAGCATGCACGATGCCCGCACGCGCGATTCGCGCTTCCGCGCCGGGGTCGGGTTGGTGGTCGTGCCCGAGGCCGGCGATCACGAGCCGATCGTGGTCTCCTGGACCCGCCCGCTCAAGGCCCGCTGGGTGCCGACCATCCAGCTCGGCGCGCCCAGTCCGGTCCAGCAGAACGACACCGCCCGCCTGCTGGTGCGTGCGGCCTGCATCGCCGTGGCGATTGCCCTGGCGCTGTCGGCGCTGATGGGCTGGGCCACCACCCGCGATCAATCTTTCCTTGTCTATGTCGGTGCCTGTGCCGTGTTCGTGCTCTGGCAGGCGGTGCTGGGCGGCCTGAGCGGCTATCCCGAGCCCTGGCTGCCGGTGCAGGACCGTGCCTCCTGGTGGCTGGTCGCGCTCACGGCGTTCAGCGAGGCGCTGCTGCTGCCGATCCTGTGGCGGCTCAGCGGTGGCGACCGGCGCTGGCCGCGCTCGCGCCCGGCGCAGCATCTCGTGCTGTGGGGGCTGGTCGCGATCGGGCTGAGCGTACCGCTGTGGGGGCTGGAGGGGCTGGGCGCGGTGGCGTTCGTGCTGGAGTGGAGCTTCCTGGCGGTCTGCACGCTGTGCCTCGGCGCGGGCCTGTGGGGCGTGTGGCGGCGCGATGCGCACGCACTGCCGGGTCTGGCCGCACTGGCCCCGTGGTGGATCATGATCGGGGCCGATGTGCTGGATGCGCGCTGGCTGGTGGCCTACCGGATCGAAGCGCTGCAGCTGGCGGCCACCTGGTTCCTGATGATGGCCGCCTATGCGCTCAACCTTCGGCTCGGGCGCCTGCGTCGCCAGCGCGATGAAATGCGCCAGCTGGCGGACACCGACATGCTGACCGGGCTGCCCAATCGCCGCGCCGGCCTGCGCCTGCTGGCCGAGTACCTGGAGCGGGCGCATCAGCAGCCGCATGCGTTGGCGATCGGCTTCCTCGACATCGATCTGTTCAAGGACATCAACGACCAGTTCGGCCACGACGTGGGCGACCAGGTCCTGGTCGCGGTGGCGCGCGCGCTGCGCGGGTCGGTGCGCAACCACGACGACGTGATCCGGATGGGCGGGGAAGAATTCCTGGTGCTGCTGCCCGGGGCCGGGCATGCCGCCGCCGTGGCGCGGCTGGAGACGGTGCGCCAGCAGGTGGCGGCGGTCACCCAGACGCTCGGCATCCCCGGCCTGACGGTCTCGGCCAGCATCGGGCTGGCGGTGCTCAGGCCCGGCAGCGATGACCTGGCCGGGCTGCTGCGCCGGGCCGACCATGCCATGTACTGCGCCAAGCGCAACGGCCGCAACCAGATCCATGATGGCGAGCGCACCACGACGGCCGGCGAGCCGGTACCGGCCTGAACCGCCCGCGCGCGGAAAAACGCAGCGGCGGCCGCCTTTTGCCCGATAATGGGCCGATGACAACCCGACTCAACAAGCATATCGCCGACACCGGCTTCTGTTCCCGGCGCGAAGCCGACCGCCTGATCGGCGAGCGCCGCGTCACCGTCAACGGCCATCCGGCCGGCACCGGTGCGGTGGTGGGCGAACAGGACGTGGTGCTGGTCGACGGCCAGCCGCTGCGCGCGCGCGAAGCGAAGAAGGCCGGTGGCCGCAAGCACGTCTACATCGCGCTGAACAAGCCGGTGGGCATCACCTGCACCACCGAGAGCTCGGTGAAGGGCAACATCGTGGAGTTCGTCGGCCACGAGCAGCGCATCTTCCCGATCGGCCGCCTGGACAAGGATTCGGAAGGCCTGATCCTGCTCACCAGCAACGGCAACATCGTCAACCAGATCCTGCGCGCCGAGAACGGCCACCAAAAGGAATACATGGTCGCGGTCAACAAGGCCGTCACCGATGAGTTCCTGCGCGGCATGGCCCGTGGCGTGCGCATCCGTGATGAAGTCACGCTGCCGTGCCGGACCAGCAAACTGGCCAAGTTCGGTTTCCGGATCACCCTGCAGCAGGGCCTGAACCGGCAGATCCGCCTGATGGCCGCCGCGTTCGGCTTCCGCGTCACCCAGCTGCGCCGCGTGCGCATCGACAACATCAAGCTCGGCGCGCTCAAGCCGGGGCAGTGGCGCAACCTCACCGATGCCGAGCTCAAGGGCCTGCTGCCCAAACAGCTGGACTGGTGATGCCGTGCGTCACGTGCTGACGCCGCACCCGGGCTAGACTGCGCAGGCACACGCTACCGCCTGCCACGATGATCAAGCCGTCCAAACCGGACAACGAAGCGCAGCGCCTGTTGGCGCTGCAGCGGTACCAGATCCTGGACACGCCCCGCGAGCGCTCCTTCGACGATCTGGTCACAATCGCCACCGCGCTGTGCGGCACCCGCATGGGCGCGGTGACCCTGGTCGACCAGGACCGCCAGTGGTTCAAGTCGCGGCAGCTGCTCGAGGCGGCTGAAACGCACCGGGACATTTCCTTCTGTGGCCACGCCATCCTGCAGCCGGACCAGGTGATGGTGGTCGAAGACGCCCTTGCCGATCCGCGTTTCTTCGACAATCCGGTGGTGGTCGACGATCCGCATGTCCGGTTCTATGCCGGCGCCCCCCTGCTGAGCAGCGAAGGGCTGCCACTGGGCACGCTGTGCGTGTTCGATGCCCTTCCGGGGCACCTGAGCGTGGGCCAGCGCGAGGCCTTGTCGGCGTTGTCGCGACAGGTCTCGCTGGTGATGGAGCTGCGCCGGTATGCCCATGAAATCCAGCAGCACATGACCGACCGCGCCTGGTACGAGCAGCGCCTGGCCGAATACAACGAACTGCTGGAGCAGCAGAACGCCGACCTGGCCGAGCAGAGCCGGACCGATCCGCTCACCGGCCTGCCCAACCGCCGTGCGATGAGCGCCGCGCTGGAAGCGGCCGTGATCGATGCCGATGGCCAACCGCGTGCGACCGCGGTGGCGCTGCTCGACATCGATCACTTCAAGACCGTCAACGATCTCTACGGCCACGCCACCGGCGACCATGTCCTGGCGGAACTGGCGCGGCTGCTGCGCGCGCATTTCGCCGGGCACGGCCTGGCCGCGCGGTACGGTGGCGAGGAGTTCGTGGTGCTGATGCCGGATACCCCGCTGGCCACGGCCGAACTGCAGTGCGACTTCCTGCGCATGGCGGTGGCCGATCTGCCGCTGGGCCTGCCGCTGACGATCAGCATCGGGGTGGCCGCGCACCGCCATGGCGACGCGATCGAGCAGACCCTGGCCCGCGCCGACGCGGCGCTGTACCGGGCCAAGGGTGACGGCCGCAACCGGGTCATCCGCGCCGACTGAGGCCGGTTTCGCAGGCGGTGCGACGGGGGCGCGGCAGACTGCCCAGCCCAGCCGACCGCCACCGCCATGCTGCAGACCCTGGCCATCGCCCATTACCGTTCCCTGCACGACCTGGTCGTGCCGATGGGGCGCTTGAACCTGGTTACCGGCGACAACGGCAGCGGCAAGTCCAGCCTGTACCGCGCGCTGCGGCTGCTTGCCGAAACCGCGCAGGGTGGTGTCGCCGCGGCGCTGGCCCGGGAAGGTGGGCTGGGCTCGGCGCTGTGGGCCGGCCCAAGCCAGATCGATGCGCGGATGCTGCGCGGCGAAGTGCCGGTGCAGGGCCAAACGCGCTCATCGTCGATCTCGCTGCGGTTGGGATTCGCCGCCGATACCTTCGGCTACGCCATCGATCTCGGTCTGCCGTTGGCAGGCAACTCCCTGTTCGACCTGGATCCGCAGATCAAGTGCGAGAGTCTCTGGGCCGGGCCGTTCCTGCGCAGCGCCAGCGCCCTGGTCGAGCGCCGCAACAGCGTGGTGCGGCGCCGGCAGGGAGGACACTGGCAGGTGGTTGACGAGCACCTGTCCGTGTTCGACAGCCTGTTCACCCAGGTGGCCGATCCGCAGCGCATGCCCGAGGTCCTGGCCCTGCGCGAATCGATCCGCGGCTGGCGCTTCTACGATCATTTCCGCAGCGACCAGGACGCGCCGGCGCGCCAGGCACCACTGGCCACGCGCACGCCCGTGCTCAGCCATGATGGCCATGACCTGGCCGCGGCGTGGCAGACCATCGTGGAGATCGGCGATCCGCAGGCGCTGGGGCGCTCGCTCGACGACGCATTCCCGGGTGCAGAGGTACGGATCGAACCGCATGAGGGCCGGCTGCACCTGAAGTTCCATCAGCCCGGCCTGCTGCGGCCGTTGGCGGTCGCCGAACTGTCCGACGGTACGCTGCGTTATCTGCTGCTGATCGCCGCGCTGCACACGCCGCGCCCACCACCGCTGATGGTGCTCAACGAACCGGAGACCAGCCTGCACCCGGACCTGCTGCCGGCGCTGGCGCGGCTGATCACCGCGGCGTCCGCGCGCACTCAGCTGTGGGTGGTGTCGCATGCCAGCCGGCTGATCGCAGCACTGTACGAATCACCGGACTGCCACCCGATCCGGCTGGAGAAACAGATGAGCCGCACCACCGTGGCCGGGCAGGGCCTGCTGGACGTACCGCCCTGGCACTGGCCGCGACGCTAGGCATCGGCGTCACCGGCTTCGCCTCACTCGGCGATGTTGCGCGCCTCGGAGGTCGCCAGGATTTCCGGGTGCTGGACCTTCCTGCGGCGGTTGAGCAGCGGGTGCAGGAACACCGCGCCGACGATGATCGCCACGCCCGCATAGAACAGCGGCGTCAACTCGCGCTGCTCGCTGAGCAGCACCATCGCCAGCAGGATCGCGTAGACCGGTTCGAGGTTGGTCACCAGCTGCGAGGTATAGGCGCTGATATGGCGCAGCGCCACCAGCGCGAGCGCGAACGGCAGCAGCGTGCACAGCCCGGCCAGGGTCAGCAGCAGCAGGCCGTCGTGCAGGTCCGGGATCACCCACAACGGGCTGGCCAGGGCCGGCAGCAGGAACGGCAGCGCCGGCGCCAGCAGGGTCAGGGTGAGGGTGCCCGCACCGAGTTCCAGCGCGGTCACGGTCAGCGGGTCGGCGTGGCTGACCAGACGCTTGTTGAACGAGCCGAAGATCGCCACCAGCAGCGCCGACAACGCGCCGATGAGCACGCCCAGGCGCATGCCGTCCGGCACGCCACCGACCACCAGCGCGACGCCGGGCAGCACCAGGAGGCCGAAGGCCAGTTCGCGGAACTGGAAGGGACGTTTGGCCACCCACGGTTCGATCACTGCGGTGAACACCGGCGCCAGCGCGATGCAGGTGGCCGCCACCGAGGCATTGGCCAACTTCACCGCACCATAGAAGGTCAGCCAGTGCAGGGCGACCAGGGCGCCCACGCCGCAGTAGCCGGCCACCAGACGCGGCGACAGCTGGCGCAGACCGCGCCACACGCGTGGCACCAGCGCCAGCATCGCCACCACCAGCAGCATGCGCCACCACACCAGCGGCAGGGCGGGCAGGGTGATCAGCTTGCCGAGGATGGCAGTGACGCCCCACAGCAGCACACAGAAATGGATTTGCAGCAGGGCTCTGCGGGTATCGGTCATCGGCATCCGCATATTGTGCGGCAAGCCGTGCCGCGAAGGATGCCTTCCACGCGATCCGCTGCATGGCCGTGGCATCCTGCGGCGATGACACGCCTCCACACCGATCCCGTCCGTGCCGCCCCGACCTCCGCGCTGCGCGCCTGGGCCGGCCTGACCGCGGTCATTGCCGTGGCCTCCCTGCTGCTGCAGTACCACCTGCTGCTGCGCACGCCTGGCCTGGGCGCGGCGGACGCGACGCTGCGTTACCTGGGCTACTTCACCATCCTCAGCAACATCGGGGTGGCCGCCGTCTGCCTGGCGCTGGCCCGCGGCCGTGGCGACGGCCTGGCCGGCCCCGTCCCGCGCGCGGCGGTGGCGTTGTTCATCGGCATCACCGGGTTGATCTACGTGATCATCCTGCGCCCGTTGTGGCACCCGCAGGGCGCGCAATGGTGGGCGGACGGGGGGCTGCATTACGCGGTACCGTTGCTGTACCTGCTGGGCTGGCTGGCCGGCCCGCACGGTGGCCTGCACCGGCGCGGGCTGCTCGGCGCGCTGGCGTTTCCGACGGTCTATCTCGGCTGGGCGCTGCTGGTCGGCCGGGTCAGTGGCCAGTACCCGTACCCCTTCCTGGACCTGGGCACGCTGGGCCTCGTGCTGGTCCTGCGCAACGTGCTGGCCGTGGGGGTGGTGTTCGTCGTGTGCGGCGGGCTGCTGTGGTGGCTGGATGGCGCGCTGGCGCAACGCCGCCGGCGCGGATAAGGGCGTCAGCCGCCGCCGAGCTGCTGCAGCTGGTCGCGCAGGGCTATCGCCGCGCCGGGATTGCGCTGCTTGGCCGCCCCGATGAACAGCACATAGACCTCGCGCGGCGGCGAGGCAGGCAGCTCGGCGCCGAGATGGGGCAGGTCCGGATTGTCCTCGCCCCGGGCCCAGCGCATCGCACGCAGGCACCACTGCTCCATCGCACGCGCCGGGTAGCCGGCGCGCAGGTTGGCGCGCGAGCCCATCAACCGCGCATAGATGAAGTCGGCCGTGGGGTCGGCGAAGCTGGGATGATCGTCCGAGCCACTGAACACCAGCGCGGCGCCATGCGCACGGGCGGCGGTCAGCAGCCCAGGCGTCCATGCCGCGGGATTGCGCACCTCCAGTGCGTGCTGCAGGCGGTGGCCGTCGACCTTGCGCGGCAGCATCGCCAGGAAGCGATCGAACTCGGCCGCACCGGCCGGATGGGTGTCGCCGAACTGCCAGATCAACGGGCCAAGCCGGTCTTCCAGCGCCGCGATGCCATCGATGAAACGCTCGGCACGTTCGCCGACCGTGGTGAGGTCATGGGTCTGGGTGATCGTGCGCGGGGCCTTGGCCGAGAAGCGGAAACCTTCGGGCGTCTGTTCGCGCCACTGCGCATAGATGGCCGGCTTCTGCGCGCGGTAGAACGTGCTGTTGATCTCGATGCAGCCCAGCTGTTGGCTGGCGTAGGCCAGTTCCTCGCGTTGCGGCAGCACGGCCGGATAGAACGTGCCGCCGCGCCACGCCGGGAACACCCAGCCACCGATACCCGTGCGGATGGAGCCGGCCGCTGTGCTCATGCGCCGCCCGCGGGGGCGGCCCACGGATCGTAACTGCCGAACCACCACAGATAGCCTTCCAGGTCCCGGCAGGCGTAACCGCGGCCACCGTAAGGCTGGTCGGCGATCTCGATCACGATCCGCGCACCAGCGGCGACGGCACGCGCGTGGTGCGCGTCCGGGTCGGCGACGATGACGCAGGCCGTCTGCGTCTGGCGGCCGTCGACCTCATCGGGCTGGACGCTGTAACGGCCCCATTCGCTGGCGTTGTCCACCGAGCCCAGCATGATCATGCCGTGGCCGTACACGAGTTGGGCGTGGTGGACGGTATCGCCATCGGCGTACACCGCGTGTTTCTGGAAGCCGAACGCCTGCTGCAGCCAGGCAATCGCGGCGTGGGCATCGCGGTAGCGCAGGCAGGGAATGATGGTGGCGGTGGTCGCGGCGGGCGCGGTCATGACGGGCCTCCTTCTGGCACAGGCGAGCCTGATCCGGGCCGCGTTACCATCGTGCGAAACCGGGGCATCGCGACCCTCGACGCCCCCGCCACACGCAACCGGAGACACTGCTTGAACACATCCTGGATCGGAGGCGCCGTGCTGCTCGCATGCGCACCCCTGGCATCGGCCGCCGTGCCGGCCGAACTGCAGCGGCTGGACGCCACCATCGAACGCGCTCGCACCGAGTTCGACATTCCCGGCATTGCCGTGGCGGTGGTCAAGGATGGCAAGGTGGTGATGGAACGCGGCTACGGCGTGCGCGAACTGGGCAAGCCGGACCCGGTCCAGGCCGATACGCTGTTCGCGATCGCCTCCAACACGAAGGCGTTCACCGCCACCTCGCTGAACCTGCTGGCCGAGCAGGGCAAGCTGAAGATGGACGACCGCGTGATCGATCATCTGCCCGGCTTCCGCATGTCCGATCCGTACGTCACCGGCGAGATGCGCATCCGCGATCTGCTTTCGCACCGCAGTGGCCTGAGCCTGGGGGCGGGCGACCTGCTGTTCTGGCCGACCACCTCCTACAGCAGCAAAGAGGTGGTGCAGCGTCTGGGCAAGGTGCCGCTGAAGGCGGGTTTCCGTGATCGCTATGCCTACGACAACATTCTCTACGCGGTCGCCCAGCAGGTGATCGAGCAGGTGTCCGGGCAGACCTATGCGGACTTCCTGCAGCAGCGCATCTTCACGCCGGTCGGGATGCGCGGCACCCGCTACAACGCCGACCATCTGCAGCCCGGCGACAACGCCGCGGTCGGGCACGCCAAGTTCGATTTCAGTCAGCTGCGCACCGTCGCGCCGCTGACCTGGTCCAACAATGCCGGCGCCGGCGGCATCTATTCCAGCGTCCACGACATGGCGCGCTGGATGAACGTGCAGCTGGCCCAGGGCACGCTGGAGAACGGGCAGCCGCTGTTCACCGCCAAGACCCAGCAGGCGATGTGGCAGATGATCACGCCGCAGGTCGTGCCCGAGCCGAGCGTGCCGCAGCTGGCCGCGGCGCGGCCGAACTTCGCCGGCTATGGCGAAGGCTGGAGCCTCAGCGACTACCGCGGCCAGAAACTGGTCTGGCATACCGGCGGCTGGCCGGGGATGGTGTCGCGCGTGACCCTGGTGCCGGAGCACAAGCTGGGCATCGTGGTGCTCACCAACCAGGAAGTCGGCGCGGCCTTCAACGCCATCACGATGGAAGCGCTGGACGCTTACCTGCAGGCCCCGGCCACCGACTGGGTCGCCGCCTATGCCGCTGCCGTTGCCAAGTCACAGGAAAAGGCGGACGAAGGCTGGGCCAGGCACCAGGCCGCGCGCGATGCGAAATCCAGGCTGTCGCTGCCGCTGTCGCGCTATGCCGGTGGTTACCGCGACGCGTGGTACGGCGATGTGTTCGTCGAACAGCAGGGCGGCAAGCTGCGCCTGCGCTTCGGCAGGACCGCGCAGTTGATCGGTACGCTGGAGCATTGGCAGCACGATACCTTCCTGGTGCGCTGGGATGATCGTTCGCTCAATGCCGATGCCTTTGTGAATTTCAGCCTCGATCCGGACGGCAAGGTCCGCGAGGTGCGCATGCAGGCGGTGTCCTCGCTCACCGATTTCAGTTTCGATTTCCAGGACCTGCTGCTGATGCCGATCGCCGTGGAGGCCAAGGGCTGAACCCCGTCGCCAGCCTGTGATGGGGGTGAGAGTAAAAGGGCAGGCCGCGGTGGGATAATCGCGGCCTGTTTTGTTTTTGGTGCACTGCGATGTTCCGCTGGTTCGAATCGATTATTCCGGTCTTCCCGCCGATCGACGCGCGCATGCCACCCCGCAAGGTGGTGCCGTTCTACATCCATTACCTGCGCCCGGTCTGGCCGGTGCTGCTGGCCACGTTGATCGCCGGCCTGCTGCTGGCACTGGTCGAAGTGGCGATGTTCGATTTCCTGGGCCGCATCGTGGACATGGTCGCCGAGCAGCCCGGCAGCGGCTTCTTTGCACGGCATGCCAACACACTGCTGTGGATGGCCGGCATCACCCTGATCGCACGGCCGCTGCTGGTATCGCTGCACAGCCTGCTGGTCAACCAGGCGATCGTGCCGGGCTTGAGCAACCGCTCGCGCTGGCTGATGCACAACTACGTGGTGCGGCAGAGCCTGAGCTTCTTCCAGAACGACTTCGCCGGCAGCATGGCCAACCGGGTGATGCAGACCGGCACCTCGCTGCGCGAGTCGGCGGTGCAGATGGTCGATTCGGTCTGGTACATCCTGGTCTACACCGGCACCGCGCTGTACCTGTTCGCACAGGCCGACTGGCGGCTGATGATCCCGCTGGCCCTGTGGATGGGCAGCTACGTGGTGATCATGTGGTACTTCGTGCCGCGCGCCAAGGAGCGGGCGTGGCTTGCCTCGGAGGCGCGTTCCAAGGCGATGGGCCGCATCGTGGATGGCTACACCAACGTGCCCACGCTGAAGCTGTTCGCCCATGGCGGGCGCGAGCAGGCCTACGTGGCCGAAGCGATCGGGGAACTGGCGACCAAGCACCGCGGCCAGACCCGGGTTACCACCGGGCTGGAAGTGACCATCGCCGTGGTCAACGGTTTCCTGATCGTGGGCACGTGCGCGCTGGCGCTGTGGCTGTGGAACGGGGGGCACATCACGGTGGGCGCGATCACCCTGGCCATCGGGCTGGTGATCCGCATCCACAACATGTCCGGCTGGATCATGTGGACGATCAACGGCATCTTCGAGGATATCGGTACGGTGCAGGACGGCATCACCACCATCTCGCAGCCGCTGACCGTGCAGGACCGTGCCGATGCCGTGCCTTTGCTGGTCAGCCAGGGCGCCGTGCATTTCGATCACATCCATTTCCATTACGGCAAGAGCGGCGGGGTGATCGCCGGACTCGATCTGAACGTGAAACCGGGCGAGAAGATTGGCCTGGTCGGTCCCTCGGGTGCCGGCAAGTCGACCCTGGTCAACGTGCTGCTGCGCCTGTACGACCTGGAAAGCGGGCAGATCCGCATCGACGGCCAGGACATCGCAGGGGTTACCCAGGAGAGCCTGCGCCGGCAGATTGGCGTGGTCACCCAGGACACCTCGCTGCTGCACCGTTCGATCCGCGACAACCTGCTCTACGGGCGCCCCGATGCGACCGAGGAACAGCTGCATGCGGCGGTGGCCAAGGCGCGTGCCTCGGCTTTCATCGACACGCTGGTGGACGGGGAAGGACGCCGTGGCTATGACGCGCATGTCGGCGAGCGCGGGGTGAAGCTCTCCGGAGGCCAGCGCCAGCGCATCGCGATCGCGCGCGTGCTGCTCAAGGACGCGCCGATCCTGGTGCTGGACGAAGCCACCTCGGCGCTGGATTCGGAAGTGGAAGCGGCCATTCAGGACAACCTGGACGAACTGATGACCGGCAAGACGGTGATCGCGATCGCGCACCGGCTGTCCACCATCGCGCGCATGGACCGGCTGGTGGTGATGGACCAGGGCCGCATCGTGGAGACCGGCACGCACGCCGAGCTGATCGCGGCGGGCGGGTTGTATGCACGCCTGTGGGCGCGGCAGACCGGTGGCTTCGTGGCCGCCGACGCGTAGGTCCACGCCTGGCGTTGATTCATCTGGTTCCGTGACAAAAAAAAGACGGCCCGGGATCCCCGGGCCGTCAGCAGGCTCATCCACGCATGGCGTGGATTTACTCGATCGGCTGGTCCAGCATCAGCTGGCGCGCGAAGCGCACCGGCGGAGCGCCGTAGGACAGCATCTGGTCGTGGTAGGCCTTCAGGTTGAACTTCGCCCCCTGCTTGTCCTGTACGGCCTTGCGCGTGTCGAAGTGTTCCTGCGCACCGACGAAGTAGGTCGGCAGCTGCGCGGAGGTCAGCTGTGCACGCACCCACTTGCCCGAGGCTTCGCTTTCCTGCTGGAAGGCGTCGTGGGTCATCAGGTGCATCGCCTGCTCACGCGTCCAGTTGTCCACGTGCACGCCCTGGTCCAGGATCGCGTTGGAGATGGTGCGCAGGTAGAACTTCAGCTGCACCAGGTGGAACAGCGGATCGTTGTCCAGGTAACCCTGCTCCTGCATCATCCGCTCGGTGTAGACCGCCCAGCCTTCGGCGAACAGGCCCGAACGCAGCACCGCGCGCAGCGTCGACGGGAACTTGCCCGAGTGCCAGCCTTCCAGGTAATGGCCCGGCGTGCCTTCGTGGATGCTCAGCAGGTGGATCATGCGGCTGTTGTATTCGCGCAGGAACGAATCGACCTGCTTGTCGGTCCAGTCGTCCGGAATCGGCGAGACCGCGTAGAAGGTCTTCAGGTTCTTGTCGAGCGGGCCCGGCGAATCGCAGTAGGCCACGGCCACGCCACGCTGGAATTCCGGCATCAGGATGATGTCGACCGGGGAATCGGGCAGCGTCATCAGGTCGTGCTTGCGCACGAATTCGGTGGACTGCTCCAGCGCGGCCTTGGCGTCTTCAACGACCTTGTCGCGTGCCGGCTTGTCCGCATAGGCCAGCTCCAGCGCGGCTTCGATCGCGGCCTGCTGCTGCTCGTCGCTCGGGTTGGCCGGCAGCGCCGGGGCGCCGGGCTTGTCCTTGAGCACGGTCTGCGCGATGCCGTACATGTCCTGGCGCACGCGCTTGAGTTCGGCACGCGCGCGCTCGCCGATCTCGGCGCGCGAGAGCGAGGAGTTCAGGGCGAACTTCAGCTTCTGGTCGTACAGGTCGGCGCCGATGCGGAAGTCACCCTTGGCGTTCGGCACCAGGGTCTTGTCCAGCCAGGTCTGCTGTTCGTCGACGGCCTTCTTCAGGCCGTCGATCGCGGCCTGCAGACGCTTCTGGTCTTCGGCCGGCAGTTCACCGATGTGCGGGGTGATGAAGGTATCGACGATGCTGAGGATGCCGCGGTTCTGCTTGGCCACGGTCTCGGCATGGATCTTCGGCACGCGGGCCGGGTCCAGGTTCTCGCGCGCCTGGGCGAAGATCTGCGGCAGCTTCTCCATGCGCGCGGTCGCCGACTTCAGGCGGTCCGGCAGCGGCGCAAACTCACGCGCCATCAGGCCGTACAGCGCGCTGCCGGCCATGCCGTTGTACATCTGCGGATCCCACTTGGGCGACTGCAGCACTTCCGCCGTCCAGACTTCGGACTGCAGCTGGTTGCGCAGGATCGCCGCATCCACCTGGTTTTCGCGCGAGAGCTTGCTGACATCGATCTTGTCCAGATCGCCGAGCAGCGCCTTGTACGCGGTCAGCACCTTCTGCTGGCCGGCGGCGCTGAGGTCGTCGATCTCGCTGTCGTAGCGGTGGTCGCCGATCTGCGTGGCGCTGATCGGGGACAGCTGCATCCAGGTGTCCAGGGCGCGCTTGGACAGGTCGGCGAAGGCCGCATCGACCGCGGCATCGCCGGCCGGGGTGGCCGCTTCGGTGCCGGTGGCGGGCGTCGGGGAGTCGGCCTGCTGGCAGCCACCAAGGGCGGCGATCAGGGCGAGGGCAAGCAGATGCTGGCGCATCGGTGTTCCTGTACTGGGGACAATACCCGAGCATAGGGCCGATGGCCCCCTTTGTCCCCGTGCCATTGGATTACCATGCGCTGTGAAATTCACCGCCGTTGATGGAGCTGAACTGTGATTGGATGGACAGGAGGGGCCCGCGCCGGGCTGGCAGGGATGCTGCTGTTGGGCCTGGTGGCCTGTGGCCGCAGCGGGCCGAACTACGCCGCCGATGCGGCTGCCGGGGCCGTCGCGTCGCCGGAAGGCGCGTTCCTGGCCTACGAACACGACATTCGCATCCAGCTCGATGCGCAGCGCATCAGCGCGCGGGTCAAGGCGGTCTCCGAGGCCTGCCAGAGCAATCGCTTCGGCGACTGCGCCGTCCTGCAGGTGGGCGAGGAGGGCGGTGAAACCCGGTCCGGCTCGATCCGCGTGCGCATCGCGCCGAAGGGCGTGGAACCGATCATCGCCCTGGCCGGTGAAGGCGGCGATGTGGCCTCGCGCAACACGCATGCCGAAGATCTGGCCCAGCAGGTGGCCGATACCGCGCTGACCCAGACGCGGTTGCAGAAGGAACACGCGCAGCTGCAGGCGTATCAGCAGCGCAGCGACATGAAGGTGGCCGACCTGCTGGCGGTCTCGCAGCGCATGGCGGAGATCGAGGCGGGGCTGGAGCAGGCCAACAAGGACGCCGCACAGCAACGCCGGCGGATCGATACCCAGCTGGTGACGATGAACTTCGAAGGCCCGGCCGGGCAGCGCAGCCGCAGCGAGATCGGCAAGGCGTTCAGCGAGTTCGGGGCGATCTTCACCACCAGCATCGCCTTCGTGATCCGCGCGGTGGCGGCCCTGCTGCCGGTCGGCGTGGTGGTGTGGGCGGTCGGTGCCGTGGTCGTGGCGCTGTGGCGCCGCCGCAAGCGTCGCAAGGCCGCCGCGGCCGCGCGCTGATGAAACGGGTCGTGCCGCGCCTCAACGCGCGGCACGACCGTTGACTCAACCTTCGTCCTGCTCGTATTCGACGAAGACATCCAGCTCCAGCGCCAGCTCCTGCACGGCATCGCGCACGCGCTGGGCGCCGAGTGCATTGCCGACTTCCACTTCCAGTTCGTGGGTACCCGGGCCGATGTCGTCGGAGAGGCCGGCCGAGCTGGAATCGTCGTCGTCCATGTGCGGCATCAGGTCGTCGGTTTCTTCGACGTGTTCGATCCCCTCGATGCTCTGCAGCAGGTCGGTGATGGCACGTGCATCGTCTTCGGTGCCGGTGATTCGCAGTCGCAACAGGGCCATGGGTCGAGCCTCGGGGGAAAGGGACTCCAGCCTAGCCAGCGGACGGAAAAGGCCGGGTGAGGACGCGCGACGGACCGCGGCGTGCGGTTCAGTCGTGCGTGCCGTCGGCAGGGGGCAACCCCAGCAGTTCGTCGGGCAGCGCGGGCAGCGGGGTGCGTTCGTCCAGCGCCTCGCGCTTGAGCCAGTCCATGAACGCCTGCGCGGTCGGGCTGAGCGGGCGGTGCTCGGCGTGCACCACGTAGTAGGCGTAGCGTGCCTTGAGCGCAGGCCCGGGCAGGCGCACCAGCTCGTAGCGCTGCAGATAGGGCTGCGCGATGTGTTTGCGGGCGAGCACCGCGCCGATGCCATACACCGCCGCGCGCATCGCATCGGTGCTGTCGCTGAAGGTGTGCAGCGACGGCAGATCCAGCCCGCGCACGCCGGCAGCGCGGAACCAGTCGCGCCAGCCCTGCGGTGACATGTCGCTGAGCAGCGGCAGGGCAGCGATCTGCGCCGGTTCGCGCAGCGTCGAGACGCCCACCAGGGACGGCGAGGCGACCGGGCACAGTTCGTCGTCCATCAGGTGATGCGCGGTCATGCCGGGCCACTGGCCCAGCCCGTAGCGGATGCCCAGCTCCGGGCCGGTCTCGTCGAAGCGGACCAGCTCGGTGCTGGTCTGCAGCTCGATGCGCATGCGCGGATGCTGGTGGGTGAAACGCGGCAGGCGCGGGATCAGCCAGCAGTACGACAGCGAGCGGATGGTGGTGACCCGCAGCGGCACGATGTCGGCCTGGGGATGCAAGTTGCCGGCCACCGCATTGAGATCGCTCAATGCCGCCGCGGCCGCATCGGCCAACTGGCGGCCCTCGGCGGTCAGCCGCACGCCGCGCGCATGGCGCTGGAAGAGGACCGTGCCCAGCAGATCCTCCAGCCGCCGCACGTGGTGGCTGACCGCACTGGCGGTGAGGTGCAGTTCCTGGGCGGCATGGGCGAAGTTCTGGTGGCGGGCGGCTACCGCGAACACCCCCAGGGCGGGCAGCAGGGCAGGGCGGAGGATCATGGTCGAGACCCAAATCATATTTGTGGCTTGCACGGATACTACGCGCTTGTGGGCGCGCAGCGGCAGGCGGATGCTGTCGCCCTTCCTCCCAGGATTCACGCGCATGTTGCCGTCCCTTACCGCTTGCCCCGCGTGTCTGCCTTGCTTGGGGGGCGGGTCATGAGCGGGGCGCCGCTGGCCGCCGGCACGGTCGAGCGCGATTGGCGCACGCCGTTGGAGCTGACCGTGCTCGGCGCGATCTGGGGCTGCTCGTTCCTGTTCATGCGCGTGGCCGTGCCTGCCTTCGGACCCTACGCACTGGTGGAGGTGCGGCTGCTGCTCGGCGCGCTCGTGCTGCTGCCGTTCCTTTGGCAGGCGCGGGCGCAGTTCCCGGCCCGCCGCTGGCTGTGGCTGGCGCCGATCGGCCTGATCAACTCGGCCATCCCGTTCGTGCTGTTCGCCTGGGCCGCGCAGCGCGCCCCGGCGGCGATCGGTGCGATCTGCAATGCGATGACAGTGCTGTTCGCCGCGCTGATGGCCTTCCTGTTCTTCGGCGAGAAGATCGGCATGCGCCGCGCGATCGCCCTGCTGGTCGGCTTCGCGGGGGTGGTAGTGCTGGCGACGGCCAAGGTCTCCGGCCTGAGCATCGGCGCGGCGGTGCTGGCCGGTGCACTGGCGGCGCTGCTGTACGGCCTGGGCGTCAATCTGGTGAAGCGCCACATGACCGGCCTGCCGCCGGCGGCCTCGGCCGGCGCCACGCTGGGTTGCGCGGCGATCCTGCTGCTGCCGATGGCGCTGACCCACTGGCCGACCGGCCCGATCCCGATGCTGTCCTGGGCCTGCGCGATCGCCCTGGGCGTGGTCTGCACCGGCCTGGCGTTCCTGATGTTCTACCGCCTCATCGCCCGCATCGGCCCGGCGCGCGCCTCGACCGTGACCTATCTGGTGCCGATGTTCGGCGCACTGTTCGCCTGGTTGTTCCTGGGCGAACCGGTGACCGGCGCGATGGTGGTGGCGGGTGTGTTGATCCTTGGCAGCGTGGCGGCATCGCAGCGATAGGCCGGCGGGTCCGCGTGCAGCCACCCATGGGGTGGCTCTACCGGGGCATCCGGACGCTGACGCGTCGGTTATCTCATCCTCAGCGCACCGGCACCGGAATGTTGCACAGGTCGATGTGGCCCGCCGGGCGCTTGTAGAAATCATCGACGCGGTTGCGGCGCGCTTCGGTCGCATCGGCGAAGGTCCTGGAGTCGGTGCGCAGCACCTGCAGCTTGGGGCGCTCCGCCGCCGGGACGTCGCTCGCACGCTGGATCGACTGGATCGCGGTGCGCTGCGCCGGATCGGTGTAGAAGCCCATCGGCGCCGGGCCGCGCGGCAGGGCGCTGAGCAGTTCCATGCCCTGCAGCACGCGGCCGACCACGGTGATGTTGCGGTCCAGCTGACGCGGTGACTGTCCGGTCACCACGTACAGCTCCGCGCCGATGCTGCTGTCTTCCTCGTTGTTGCGGCCGGCACCCAGCGCGCCATAGCAATGCGCCAGCCAGGTCTTGCCGTCCTTGCGGTCCTGGCCCACCGGGAAGCCGTCGACGAAACCGGTCTGGTCGGCCCAGCCATCACGGTCGGGCAGCAGGCTGACCTTGAGCCCCTTGCTGTCGCGCTGGAACTCGGCCGGGAGCTTGCGCGTGGCGCTGCCGAGCGGCTTTGCCTTGGCGGCATCATCGGCGTCGGCATCGCCGAACTGCACCACGAAATTGTCCTGCGCGCGGTAGATGCTCTCGCCATCCCAGAAATGTTCGTGGGCAAGGGTCTGGATGTTGGCCACGTGCTGCGGCGCGAACGCCGGGGCCAGCTCGATGATGACGCGGCCGGCCGGCAGGTTCATGTACAGCAGGTTGGCCGGGTCGGGCGTGCGCCAGTCGCTGTCCGGCGAGGCGTCCAGAATCTGCTGCGGGCTGCGGTAAGGCGTGGCCGCGCTGGCCAGGGTGGGGAGCAGGCAGGCCAGGGCGAGGGCGAGCAGGGCAGGACGACGTGGCGACATGGCGGACCCGTTCAGGAAGGTAGTGCCCCGATTGTGCGCGAGCACGCCAGCCACGGCCAGCCGGCCATGCCCACCGGCACGGTGACTAACGACACATCCGCTATAGCGAACTTCGGACTAGTGTGGACTCCACGCTAGCGGAGACCGCCATGAGCGACCACGACGTCCACCTGAAGAAGTTCCAGAAAGAGCTCAGCTCCGGCACGGTCTCACTGGCCCTGCTGGCGGTCCTGGCCAAGGCCGGCGAGCCGCTGTACGGGTACCTGATCGCCAAGGAGCTGGAGCGGATCGGCGAGGGCGTGCTGAGCGGCAAGCAGAGCGCGCTGTACCCGGTGCTGCGCAACCTGGAAGGGGCCGGGTTGCTGGAAAGCCATGTTGAACCGTCGGTGGCGGGTCCGCCGCGCCGCTACTACCGCATCAATGACACGGGCCACGAAGTGCTCAGGCAATGGACCGCCGCGTGGCGCGCCACCCGTGATTCCGTCGATTCCGTCCTGGAAGGGGTAACCGAATGAACATCGAGTCCGTGGCCGGTCGGGCCTTGCCGACCACCATTCCCGCGTATCTGGCCCAGCTGCGCGCGGCGCTTCACGACGCCGATCCGGCGATGGTGCAGGACGCCCTGTACGACGCCGAGGAATACCTGCGTTCGGAGCTGGCCGCCCAGCCGGGTCGCAGCGAGGCCGAGGTGATCGCCGATGTCGCCGGCAGCTATGGCGCGCCGGAAGAAGTCGCCGACATCTACCGCGAGACCGAGATCACCGTGAACCGCGCGCTGCGCACGCCCAGTGCCGGGACGGCGCCGCTGCGACGCGCTGCGCCGGTCAGCACCGGCGCGGAATCGGTGCCGCCGCCGGCCCCGCCCAGGCCGCGCTCGGCACTGGCCCGTTTCTTCGGTGTCGCGCTGGAGGCCCGCACCTATGGCGCGCTGTTCTACATGCTGCTGTCGCTCGCCACCGGCACGTTCTTCTTCACCTGGGTGGTCACCGGCCTGTCGCTGTCGCTGGGCCTGATGGTGCTGATCATCGGCATTCCGGTGGCGGTGCTGTTCTTCGGCTCGGTGCGCGGCCTGTCACTGCTGGAAGGGCGGCTGGTGGAAGCACTGCTGGGCGAGCGCATGCCGCGCCGACCAACGTACTCCGACCGCAGCCGCACCTGGCTGCAGCGCATCGGCGACATGTTCACTGACGGGCGGACCTGGCTGACCCTGCTCTACTTCGTGCTGATGCTGCCGCTGGGCATCGTCTACTTCACGATCGCCACCACGCTGTTGTCGACCTCGATGGGCTTGATCTGGGCGCCGGTGGCGGCGCTGTTCTCCAGCAGTTACGTAGGACTGCACATCGACGGCAGCCAGATGCTGCCGGTCTGGATCACACCGCTGCTGGCGGTGGTCGGCGTCCTGCTGCTGTTCGCGACGCTGCACCTGGCCCGCGGCATCGGCCGCCTGCACGGGATGATGGCCAAGCACCTGCTGGTGCGGCTGTAAACGGGACACGAGGATGGCGAGGGTGACGACCAACGGTCGTCACCTACCGGCGCTGCAGGTGCCGACCGTTGGTCGGTACGGATCGCTCAGCCCGCTTTACGGCGCAGCGGCGTGACGTTGCTCGCGATCTTCGCGGCCTTCTTCGGCTTGCTGGCCACGGTCTGGGCATGGGCGGCGAAGAAATCGCGCACCTTCGGGTAGACCGTTTCGCGCCAGCGGCGGCCGCTGAAAATACCGTAGTGGCCGGCGCCTTCGACGATGAAATGCTCGCGATGCGCGGCCGGGATGCCGGTGCACAGTGCCTGCGCGGCTTCGGTCTGGCCGAGCCCGGCGATGTCGTCCAGCTCGCCTTCGATGCTCAGCAGCGCAGTGCCGGTGATGGCGGTGGGATCCACGCGTTCACCCTGCACGTACCACTCACCGCGCGGCAGCAGGAACTCCTGGAAAACCACGCGGATGGTGTCGAGGTAGTACTTGGCCGGCATGTCGAGCACGGCGTTGTATTCGTCGTAGAAACGACGGTGCGCGTCGGCATCTTCCATGTCGCCCTTGACCAGGTCGGCATAGAAATCCCAGTGCGAACTGAAATGGCGGCTCGGGTTCATCGACAGGAATCCCGCATGCTGCAGGAAGCCCGGATACACGCGGCGGCCGGCACCCGGGAAGGTGGCCGGTACGGTGTGGATCACGTTGTTCTCGAACCACGACATCGGGTTCTGCGTGGCCAGGTTGTTGACCGCGGTCGGACTGCAGCGCGCATCGATCGGGCCACCCATCATCACCAGCGAACGCGGCGTGGTTTCGCCACGGCTCGCCATCAGCGAGACGGCGGCAAGCACCGGCACGGTCGGCTGGCAGACGCTCACCACATGCAGCTTCTCCGCACCGAGGTGGCGTATGAATTCCTGCACATAGGCGATGTAGTCATCCAGCCCGAACTCGCCTTCGCTGCCCGGCACCATGCGCGCATCGACCCAGTCGGTGACGTACACGCGGTGGTCGCGCAGCAGGGTGCGCACGGTATCGCGCAGCAGCGTGGCGTGGTGACCGGACAACGGCGCCACCACCAGCACGAACGGCTGGTTGAGCATGGTGTGCAGCTGGTCGGCTTCATTGCTGTGGCGCTTGAAGCGCAGCAGTTTGCAGAACGGCTTGCTGATCTCTTCGTGGACGACGATCGGCACGCGCTCGCCCTCGACGTCGATTTCGTTGATGCCCCACTCGGGCTTCTCGTAATCCTTGCCGATGCGGTGGAACAGCTCGTTCACAGCGGCCAGGCGATCCGCGCCGGGCATCTGCGACCACCAATGACCTTGATTGGCGAAGAACTTCGCGTTGGCCTGGGCCTGGTGCACCCACGGGGCGAGCAGGTTGCGGGTCAACTCATGCAGCTGATATAGCATGACGTCCAATATGTATGGTCTTATGTTGCCGCGCAGCATAGCGTACCCGTCGCGCGGGCGCGTTAATGCGGGTCCTGTCTCAATTGTTATGGAGACTCACGGTGCCCCGCGTTCCAGCGCGGCCGCATGGCCGGCCAGCGCCGGTGACAGCCAGCAGTGCGAGCCCAGCGGGGTGAAGCCGACGCGCTTGAGCTGGCTGCGGTACCAGCGGGCTGGGCGCGCCTGGAAGCCCTCGTGATCCCCGTCGAAGTCGTCCTCGGCGGTGAACGCCTCCAGGAAGGCAACGCCGGCAGTCAGTTCGGCGAAGCCCTCCAGCGCCGGGCGCAGCTCGCGGCTGGGCACGTAGTGCATCACGTCCGAGCAGATCAGCAGATCGACCGGCGCGCACGGGCGCAGCCACGCGAAATCGCCGACCCTGGCCGGGTGCAGGTTGCGGCTGCGGCCGTAGCGGAGCACGGCGTAATCGCTGCTGTCGAAGCCGAGGTACTGCACGCGGGGGCGAAGTTTGAGCAGCGGGGCACGCCAGGCGCCTTCGCCACAGCCGATGTCCAGCACGCTGCGGATCGGCCGTTCCAGGTAGTACTCGGCACTGGCCACCGCGAGCGCCACCTTGCGCGCGAGGCGCGCGGCGCCACCGGTCTGGTCAGGCTGGTACCAGCGCTGGAAGTAGGCGGCGTCGTAGGTTTTGTCCATGGAGAATGTGCACGTGGGTGAAAGCGGCGTCTATCGTACGGCGTGGCGCACGTGTATGCGTCGTTGAGGTGTGGCGATCGGTCGCGTCAGCCACCCATGGGGCGGCTCTACCGGGCGTGCGAGAATGGCGGCCAACCTACGCCAGCCGCGGGAGCAAGCGCATGCAGAGTTACTACTGGGTCAAAACCTTCCATCTGCTGTTCGTGGTGGCGTGGATGGCGGCGGTGTTCTACCTGCCGCGGATCCTGGTCAACCTCAGCGAGACCGCCGGCCAGCTGCCGGTGACCGAGCGGCTGCAGCTGATGGGTCTGCGCCTGTACCGGTTCGGCCACATGATGTTCGGACTCGCGCTGATCCTGGGCCTGGTGCTGTGGCTGGGCTACCGCGTGATTCCGGATTTCCCGACCATGGTCGCCCCCGGCGCGGCCGGCTGGCTGCATGCCAAGCTCGGCCTGGTGGTGCTGCTGCTGGTGTATTACTCGTGGACCGGGCGGCTGCTGAAAGGCGCGGTCAAGGGCAGGGTGCTGCCGTCCTCGCGCGCGCTGCGCTGGTTCAACGAACTGCCGCTGGTGCTGTTCATCGGCGTGGTCTGGCTGGTGATCGCCAAGCCGTTCTGAAAAAAAAAAGCCGGGCGCTTGCGCGTCCGGCTTTTTCGTCTGCGCCGCAGCCCGATCAGGCGGTTTCGTAGGTCCCGTAGCTGCGCAGGCGCTCGTAACGCTTCTGCAGCAGCTCATCGACCGGCAGCTTCTCCAGCACGTCCAGCTCGTTGAGCAGCACGGCCTTGAGGCGCTTGGCCATCTGGTTGGGATTGCGGTGGGCGCCACCGGTCGGCTCACGCAGGACCTTGTCGACCAGGCCCAGGCTCTTCAGGCGCGGGGCGGTCAGGCCGAGCTGTTCGGCGGCGTCCTTGGCCTTGGCCGGGTCCTTCCACAGGATCGAGGCGCAGCCTTCCGGGCTGATGGTCGAGTACACGCTGTATTCCAGCATCACGGTGCGGTCGCCCACGCCCAGCGCCAGCGCGCCACCCGAGCCGCCTTCACCGATCACGGTGCAGACCACCGGCACCTTCAGTTCGGCCATTTCCATCAGGTTGCGCGCGATCGCTTCGGACTGGCCGCGCGATTCGGCGTCGATGCCCGGCCAGGCGCCGGCGGTATCGATCAGGGTCAGCACCGGCAGGCCGAAGCGTTCGGCCATCTTCATCAGGCGCAGCGCCTTGCGGTAGCCCTCCGGCTTGGGCATGCCGAAGTTGCGCCTGATCTTTTCCTTGGTGTCGCGGCCCTTCTGATGGCCGATCAGCATCACCGAGCGGCCACCGATGCGGGCCAGGCCGCCGATGATCGCCTTGTCGTCGGCGAAGGCGCGGTCGCCGGCCAGTTCCTGGAACTCATCGCAGATGATGCGGATGTAGTCCTCGGTGTACGGGCGGGACGGATGCCGGGCCAGCTGCAGCACCTGCCAGGAGGTCAGGTTGCGGAAGATCTGCGCGGTGCGCACCCGCAGCTTGTCCTGCAGGGCATTGACCTCGGCCTCGACATTGACCGCAGGTCCGGCGCTGGCGCTGCGCAGTTCCTGGATCTTCGCCTCCAGATCAGCGATGGGTTGCTCGAAGTCGAGGTAGTTCGGATTCATCGGAAACCGTCGTGAAGAAAAGAGGGAAAGTGTAGCCGAATGCGCCGAAAAGCCCCGTACGCCGTCGTCTGGAAACCGACGGTAGCGCAGCGGGGCCAAGGGCGCCAGTCAGGTCAGGGGACGACCAGCGCCGCGCTGCCCATCAGCGTGCTGCGGGTCCGCACGAAGGTGTTGTAGCCCTCGTTGGCCTCCTTGGACAGGCCCGAGCCCAGCGTGGCCGTCGCGGCGGTGAACGCCATCTGGGCCTGGAAGGCCTCCTGCTGGAGCTGCAGCTGCGCATCGGCGGTGGTGGCCTGCAGGTAGCGGCTGTACAGCTCGCGCAGCGGGCCGGCATGGGCTTCGAAGGCCGGATCCAGTGCGGGCAGGGCGGTCGGCGCGGCGTCCAGTGTGTAGACGGGGGCCATGTAGCCCTTGGGCTGCTGGCGCGCATAAGCGCCCGGCTGGCCCATGCCTGCTTCGACGTAAGCGATGAAATCCGGGGCGGTGAAGATCTTCGCGTTGATCCGGCCGCCGCTGGCGTCCACGTGGGACACGGTCTGGACCTCGGGGAACGGCTCGCGGACGCCGAAGCTCCAGGCCTGGTCGATGAACAGGTCATGGGTGGCCTGGTACGGCCCTTCGAAGGTCACGCCGCCCAGCGCGATCTGGTTCTTCAGGCTGCCGAAGTGCTGCAGCTTGTCCTCGCCGGTGACATAGATCTCGTTGGCGATCACGTACTCGGCCAGGGTCGGGTTGATCAACCCGCCCTTGCCGCTGGCGTAGACGATGAAACGCACGTCGCCCAGCTGTTCGGTCTGCAGATGATGTTCACCCGGCTTGAGCTTGACCGGCCGCGAGGCGTGCGCGGCGATCGGCAGTTCATTGCCATCGATGCGCAGGGTCAGTGGCGTGGCGCCCGGGTTGTCGATCTCGAAGGTCTGGGCGGGGCCGGAGCAGCCGGTGATGGCGACGGCTGCACTCAGCAGCACGGCAAAACGTTTGATCAAAACAAAACACCTGTGTTGCAACAGAAAAAAGATCAGTTCGCCCACGGCGGGCTGTAGCGCACCTTCACCGTGCGTACCGCGGGATCGGCGCGCAGGGCGTCGACCAGTTGGCTGTCCACGCGCACGGCGATCTCGCCGGCAACGTCGAGCATGCCGGCCACCGGGCCCTGCTCCGAACCGAGCAGCAGGTCCAGGCGCAACGGCGTGCGGCCCGGGCGATGCCGGTCGAGCAGGGCGTTGATGCGGTTCCACACCGCGCCGTCCTGGCGCAGGTCTACCCGCAACGACAGGCGCGTGGCGTAGTTCGCGCAGATGTCTTCGTAATCCCAGACCTGGCGGATGCGCAGCGCGTAGCCGCCGTTGAACTCGTCCTCGCGCAGGCCGCCCTTGACCACCAGGATGCGGTCCTTGGTCATCAGGTGGCCGAACTCGGCCAGGCCATCGGTGAAGGCGCTGCATTCCACGCGGCCTTTGCCGTCTTCGAGCTGCATGAAGATCTGGCTTTCGCCCTTGCGGCGCACGCCCACCACCAGGCCGGCGAGGATCACCGGGGTTTCCTGGCGCCAGGCGCGCTTCTCACCGTCCTTGCTCGGACGCGCCGGCGGGATCAACTTCTCCAGCTTGCCCAGGTCGGTACCGACCAGTTCCTTGACGTCGTCGGCGTAGGGATCGAACGGATGGCCGCTGAGGTAGAAGCCCAGCGTTTCGCGCTCGCCTTCCAGCAGCTGGCCCAGCGCCCACTCCTTGGTTTCGGGCAGCTCCAGCTGCATCGCCGTGCTGACCGGATCGGGCGCGCCGAACAGCGAGTTCTGGCCGGAGGCCTTTTCGCGCGCCATCTGGTCCGTGGCCTTGAGGACCTCGGGCAGCTGCAGCATCAGCGAGGCGCGGTTCTTGCCGAGGCCGTCCATCGCGCCACAGTTGATCATCGCTTCCAGCGTGCGGCGGTTGAGCTTGCCGGATTCGGCGCGCATGCAGAAATCCAGCAGCGACGCATAACGTCCGCCACGCTGGCGTTCTTCCACGATCGCTTCGCAGGCGCCCTGGCCGACGCCCTTGATCGCGCCCAGGCCGTACACGATGGTGTCGGCGCTGGAGGCTTCGAACATGTACGCCGATTCATTCACGCGCGGCGGCAGCACGGTCAGGCCGAGGTTGCGCACTTCGGCGAGGAAGCCGACCACCTTGTCGGTGTTGTCCATGTCCGAGGACAGCGTCGCGGCCATGAACTCGGCCGGGTAATGACGCTTGAGCCACGCGGTCTGGTAGCTGACCAGCGCGTAGGCGGCAGCGTGCGACTTGTTGAAGCCGTAGCCGGCGAACTTCTCCATCAGGTCGAAGATCGCGTCGGCCTTGGCTTCGACGACGCCGTCCTTGGCCGCGCCTTCGCGGAAGATCTCGCGGTGCTTGGCCATTTCGGCCGGCACCTTCTTGCCCATCGCACGACGCAGCAGATCGGCGCCGCCCAGCGAGTAGCCGCCGACGATCTGCGCCATCTGCATCACCTGCTCCTGGTACACCATGATGCCGTAGGTGTCTTTCAGGATCGCTTCGGTGCGCGGATCGGGGTAGATGATTTCTTCCTGACCATGCTTACGCGCGTTGAAGGAGGGAATCAGGTCCATCGGGCCGGGGCGGTACAGCGACACCAGCGCGATGAGGTCTTCGAAGCGGTCGGGACGCGCGTCTTTCAGCAGGCGGCGCATGCCCGAGGATTCGAACTGGAACACCGCACCGGTGTTGCCGTTGGCGAAGATGTCCTTGTAGGTGGGCACGTCATCCAGCGGCAGCGCGGTGATGTCCACCGGCGGGATGCCGGCGCGCTCATGGCGCTTGTTGATCGCCTTGACCGCCCAGTCGATGATGGTCAGCGTGCGCAGGCCGAGGAAGTCGAACTTCACCAAGCCGATTTCTTCGACGTCGTTCTTGTCGAACTGGGTGACCGGGTTGCGGCCGCGGCCGCCTTCGTCGTGTTCGGCGAACAGCGGGCAGAATTCGGCCAGCGGTTCCGGTGCGATCACCACGCCACCGGCGTGCTTGCCGGCGTTGCGGGTGAGGTCTTCGAGCTGGCGTGCCAGGTCGATCAGGTCGCGGACGTCGTCTTCGTTCTGGTAGCGCTGGATCAGCTCCGGCGAGGCCATCTCCGAATCCTTGCCTTCGCCCATCGCATCCTTGAGCGAAATGCCCAGGATGTTGGGGATAAGCTTGGAAACGCCGTCGACCAGGCCGTACGGGAAGCCCAGCACGCGGCCGGAATCGCGCACCACCGCCTTGGCCGCCATGGTGCCGTAGGTGATGATCTGGCTGACGCGGTCGCGTCCGTATTTACGCGCGACGTAGTCGATGACTTCGTCGCGGCGGTCCATGCAGAAGTCGATGTCGAAGTCGGGCATCGACACGCGTTCGGGGTTGAGGAACCGCTCGAACAGCAGGTTGTACGGGATCGGATCCAGATCGGTGATCTGCAGCGCCCAAGCCACCAGCGAGCCGGCACCGGAACCACGGCCGGGACCAATCGGAATGCCCTGGTTCTTCCCCCACTGGATGAAGTCGGCCACGATCAGGAAGTAGCCGGGGAACCCCATCTTGATGATGGTGGCCAGTTCGAATTCGAGGCGCTCGAAATAATCGGCGCGGGTCTTGCCCGGTGCCAGCGGATTCTTTTCGAGGCGTGCTTCCAGGCCCTTGCGCGATTCGCTGCAGATCCAGCTGTCGAGGGTTTCGTCCTCGGGCACCGGATAGTTGGGCAGGAAGTAGGTGCCCAGGCGCATTTCGATGTTGCAGCGTTCGGCCAGCGCGAGCGTGTTGTCGATCGCGTCGGGGATATCGGCGAACAGCGCGCACATGTCCTCGGCGGACTTGAGGTACTGCTGGTCGCTGTAGTCGCGCGGGCGCTTGGGATCGTCCAGCACGCGGCCGGAGGAAATGCAGACGCGCGCTTCGTGCGCGTTGAAGTCTTCCGGCTGCAGGAAGCGCACGTCGTTGCTGGCGATCACCGGCAGGCCGCGCTGGCCGGCGGCCTGCAGGGCGAACTGGTTGAAGGCTTCTTCGCCGTCACGGCCGGTACGGGTCAGCTCCAGGTGCAGGCCATCGCCGAACACGCGCTGCCAGTCGGCGAGCTGTTGCTCGGCCAGGTCGTGGCGGCCGTCACCGGCGAGGCGGCCGGCGAGACTGTCACGCCCGGCCAGTGCGAACAGGTTGTGGCAACCGGCTTTGAGCCAGTCCGGGTGCACGGCGACGCCGCCTTCGGGGCGGTGGCCTTCCATCCAGGCGCGGGTCAGCAGCCTGGAGAGGCTGAGGTAGCCTTCGCGGTCGCGGCAGAGCAGGGTCATGCGCCAGGGCGTCATGCCTTCCTCGGCGATCATGATGTCGGCGCCCGCGATGGGCTTGATGCCCACGGTCTCGGCGGCTTTGTAGAACTTGACCAGCGCGAACAGGTTGTTGAGGTCCGTCACGGCCAGGGCAGGCAGTTTCAGTTCGACCGCGCGGCTGAGCAGGTTGGCCTGCTTGGCTTTCTTCGGGTCAGCCTGATCCGGCTTCGCCGGGACACGGATGGTCGAATCCGCCAGCGAAAATTCGGTGTGGACGTGGAGATGTACGAAACGGGAAGTGGACATGCCGAACCAATGTGATGCCCGGTCAGGGTAGCCGTGGCGGTGCACGCGAACAAGGCTTGACAGGGGTGTTGCGGGGGCGCGGGTTGGCGGTGGGGTTCAGGTTTCCCGTCGCAGCCGTCATGCGCTGGGGCCGTGCCGGGCTGTGCCCGGCAACAGCATCACTCAGGCGGGAACGCTGCTGCGGTCGGCGTCCAGGCACGCGCGCACGGGGGCGAAGCTGCGGCGGTGCTGGGGGCAGGGGCCGTGGCTGCGCAGGGCCGCGAGGTGGGCGGGGGTGCCGTAGCCCTTGTGCTGGTCGAAGCCGTACTCGGGGTGCGTATCGTGCAGCGACTGCATGAAGCGGTCGCGGCTGACCTTGGCGAGGATCGAGGCGGCCATGATGGCGCGGTCGAGGGCGTCGCCGCCGATCAGCGCCTGGGCCGGGCAGGGCAGGCCCTTGGGGACGACGTTGCCGTCGATGCGGGCGAACTGGGCGACGTGGGCGACGCCTTCGACGGCGCGGCGCATGCCGAGCATCGTGGCCTGGTAGATGTTGAGCGCGTCGATTTCGCCGACGTCCACCATCACCACGTGCCAGGCCAGGGCGCGGTCGAGAATCCTGTCGTAGAGCTGGTCGCGGCGGGCGGCGGTGAGCTGCTTGGAGTCGTCCAGGCCGTTGAGGCGCGGGCGGTCGGGGCAGAACACCACGGCGGCGACGGCGACCGGGCCGGCCAGCGGGCCGCGGCCGGCTTCATCGACGCCGGCGACGTAGCGCGGGGCGACGGTGGCCAGGGCAGCGCCGTCGAACAGGGCCAGCGAGGCGGCTGCGGCGTGACGGCGGCTCATGTGGCACGGCGCCGGTCGGGGCCGCGTTCGAGCAGGTCGGTGACGGCATCGGCGGCGCGTGCGGAGGCATCGCGGCGCAGCTGCAGGTGCAGGCGCTCGTAGGTGCCCGGCAGATCGATCACGCGCTGCGGGTGGTCGAACCACTGCAGGATGGCGGCGGCCAGTTTGTCCGGGGTGCAGTCGTGCTGCATCAGTTCCGGGGCAAGGTCCTTGCCGGCCAGGATGTTGGGCAGGGCGAAGCGGTCGACCTTGAGCAGGCCCAGCGCCTTGACGATGCGGTAGGTCAGTTCGGCGACGCGGTAGCCGACCACCATCGGGCGTTTGACCAGCATGGTCTCCAGCGTGGCGGTGCCCGAGGCGAGCACGACCACGTCGGCGGCGATCATCGCGGTACGCGCGTTGCCGTCGAGCAGGTGCGAGTGCGCGACCGGCAGGGCCGAGGCGGAGAGCTGTTCGCTGATCAGCTGGCGGCAGGCGGCGTTGGCGGCCGGGACCACCACGTGCAGGCCGGGGATGCGTTCGGAAACCTGCCAGGCGGCTTCGAAGAACGGTTCACCGAGCTTGCTGATTTCACCCAGGCGGCTGCCGGGCAGTACCGCCAGCACCTTCGCGTTGGAGGGCAGGCCGAGCTCGGCACGCGCTTCTTCGCGGTCGTTGTGCAGGGGGATGTCATCGGCCATCGGGTGGCCGACGAAGCGGGCATCGACGCCGTGCCTGGCGTAGATCGGCGGTTCCATCGGGAACAGGCACAGCACCAGGTCGGCGCTGGCACCGATCTTCTCGGCACGCTTCTCGCGCCAGGCCCAGACCGAGGGGCTGACGTAGTGGACGGTGCGGATGCCGCGGTCCTTCAGCCAGCGCTCCACGCCGAGGTTGAAGTCGGGTGCGTCGATGCCGATGAACACATCCGGCTGCCACTCGAGGGCACGCGCGCGGAACTCGCGACGCAGTTTGAGCAGGCGCGGCAGGTGGCGGAGGATTTCGGTCAGCCCCATCACCGCCAGTTCGCTGGCGTCGAACCAGGTCTGGCAGCCGGCGCTGCGCATGGCATCGCCGCCGATGCCGGCGAATTCGGCATGGGGGAAGCGCAGGCGCAGTTCGCGGACCAGGCCGGCACCGAGCAGGTCGCCGGAGGCTTCACCGGCGACCAGTGCGATCCGCACCGGCCGGTCGGAGGTGCGCACGGCCAGCGTCTGTTCGACGCTGGTCGCCATCGCGGCGAGCGGAATGATCTCGGCGGTCGTGATGCCCGGGGTGTGCCCGCCTGGACCCGTCATCGCAGCAGGGGCCTCTCGGCGCTTTCGATGAAGTCCAGCAGGTCCTTCACGTCGGCGCTGTGGGTGGCCTGTTCGGCCAGCTGCACCTTGGCCTCGGCCAGCGGCAGGCCGGCCACGTACAGGGTGCGGTAGGCGCGCTTGATGCTGGCGATGCGCTCGGCATCGAAGCCGCGGCGCTTGAGGCCTTCGCTGTTGATCCCGCGCGGGCGGCCCAGGGTGTCGCTGCCGACCATGGTGAACGGCGGAACGTCGCCGTTGGTCAGTGCACCCATGCCGAGGAAGGCGTGGGCACCGATGCGGCAGAACTGGTGGGCACCGGCGAAGCCGCTGATGATCACGTAGTCGCCGACGGTGACGTGGCCGGCCAGCGTGGTGTTGTTGGAGAACACGCAGTGGTCGCCGACGTGGCAGTCGTGCGCGACGTGGGTGTAGGCCAGCATCCAGTTGTCGTTGCCGACCGTGGTGACGCCGCCGCCACCGACGGTGCCGCGGTTGATGGTGACGAACTCGCGGATGACGTTGTCATCGCCGATCACCAGTTCGGTGCGCTCGCCTTTGTACTTCTTGTCCTGCGGCTCGCCACCGATCGCGGCATGGCCGATGAAACGATTGTTGCGGCCGATCCGGGTCGGGCCATGGATCGAGCAGTGTGGGCCGATCTCGGTGCCGGCACCGATCTCCACGTCCGCGCCGATCAGGCAGAACGCACCCACGCGCACATCCGCAGCCAGCGTCGCCGACGGGTCGATGACCGCGGTGGGGTGGATGAGAGGGGCGTTGTCGCTCATTGCAGTCCTCCTGCCTGGATCATTCGCGGGTGCCGGCGCACAGCACTTCGGCGCAGGCGACGATCTCGCCATCGACCTTGGCCACGCAGTCGTACACCGCCATGTTGCGGATCACGCGCTTGATCTCCACGTGCATCTCCAGCACGTCGCCGGGCACGACCTGCTTGCTGAAGCGGGCCTTGTCGACCTTGACCATGTAGAACAGCTTGGACTGCGCATCGCGGCCCAGGGTGAGCTGGGTCAGCACGCCGCCGGCCTGCGCCATGGCTTCGATGATCAGCACGCCGGGCATGATCGGCTGGCCCGGGAAGTGGCCCTGGAAGAACGGCTCGTTGATGCTGACGTTCTTGGTGGCGACGATCTTCCGGTTCTCGAAATCGAGCGAGATCACCTTGTCCACCAGCAGGAACGGATAGCGGTGCGGGATCAACTGCTGGATCTGGTTGATGTCCGGCAGATTCTGGTTGTTGCTCATTCCTTCTCCTTGCTCACAGACAGGATGCGCCGGGCGAGCGCATCGAGCTGCTTGAAGCGCGCGGCGTTTTTACGCCACGTGCGGTTGTCGGTCAGTGGGGTGCCGGAGGAGTACTCGCCCGGCTCGTGAATGGAGTTGCGCACCACCGACTTGCCGGTGATGACGACCTTGTCGCAGATTTCCAGGTGACCGACGACGCCGACGGCACCGCCGAGCAGGCAGTAGCGGCCGATCTTGGCGCTGCCGGCGATGCCGGTGCAGCCGGCGATGGCCGAGTGGGCGCCGATCTGTACGTTGTGGGCGACCTGCACGAGGTTGTCCAGGCGCACGTCGTTTTCGAGGACGGTATCTTCCAGCGCGCCACGGTCGACGCAGGTGTTGGCGCCGATCTCGCAGTCGTCGCCGATGCGCACGCCGCCGAGCTGGGGCACCTTGATCCAGTGGCCGGCATCCATGGCCAGGCCGAACCCGTCGGCGCCGAGCACGGCGCCGGGATGGATGCGCACGCGCTTGCCGAGCTTGACGCGGGTGACCAGGGTCACGCGGGCGATCAGTTCGCAGCCGTTTTCCAGGGTGCAGTCTTCACCGATGATGCTGCCGGGGCCGACGATGCAGTTCTCGCCGACGACGCTGCGGGCGCCGATGGTCACGAACGGGCCGATGTGGGCGCTGGCGGCGACCTGTGCGTCCGGATCGATGCAGGCGCTGGGGTGGATGCCCGGGGCGCGCGGCGGTGCGATGTCGAACAGGGCGGCGATCTTGGCGAACGTGGTGTACGGGTCCTTGGCGACCAGGGCGGCGCCCGGCGCGGCCTCGGCATCCTCGGCGCGCAGCACGACGATCGCGGCCTGGCTGTCGGCCAGCTGCGCGCGGTAGCGCGGGTTGGCCAGGAAGGTGAGCTGGCCGGGGCCGGCATGGGCGAGCGTAGCCACGCCATGGATGGCAGTGCTGCCATCACCATGGACCTGCAGGCCAAACTGCTCGGCGAGTTGCTGGGCGGTATAGGTAGGAGTGTTCACCGGGGGAGTTTACCGTGTGCTGCCGAAACGGTCATGCGGGGCGGGGGCTTTCGGGTGTCTTGGTCGGTTTGCTGCGGCGTGGCGCTTCGGTTGCTATCGCGCGGGGTCATGGCGGGTAGCCCCGTCCAGGACGCGCCGTGAACCCATCCATGGGGGCTCGTGGGCCGCATCCATGCGGCCCAACGGTCCTTGGCCAGGGTTACCCGCCACGACCCCCGACGGTTCAACCCGCGCGCGGCAGGGTAGTGCCGGCCGCTGGCCGGCTCTCGTTGATCCCGGACGTTCGTGCCGACCAACGGTCGGCACCTACCCAAAGCGAAAACCCTTCCCCCAATCGGTCCCGTCCCCAAAACGAAAACGCCGGGCAAAGCCCGGCGAATGCGTACCGCGTCTGGTGGAGAGCCCCCTTCTGTTGAAGGGGGCGCGCCGAAGGCGCGGGGATGAGGTGGAATGCGCGGACGAACTGCGAAGCAGTTCGTCAGAACTGACCGCCGAACGTGAACTGCAGGCGCTCCACCTCGTCGCCGTCTTCCTTCTTGAGCGGGAAGGCGTAGCTGATCGAGATCGGGCCGACCGGGGCGCGCCACAGCAGGGCCACACCGGTGGACACGCGCAGTTCGTTGGCCTTGAAGTTGTCCACGCCGGTGTAGACGTTGCCGAAGTCCACGAAGGCCGAGATGCGGGCCGACGGGCTGTCGAACAGGCGCGGGAAGTAGGCTTCGACCGAACCGACGGTCTTCAGCGAGCCACCCAGCGGCTGGCCGCGGTTGTAGCTCAGGGTCGGTTCCGAACGCGGGCCGAGGGTGTTGTCCTCGAAACCACGTACTGAGTTGGTACCACCGGCGTAGAAGTTCTCGTAGAACGGCAGGCCCGTCGCGGTGACCACGCGGGTGCTGCCATCCGGGTTGGTGATCACGCGGGTGGTGTCATTGCCGTAGCTGTCGCCGTAGCCGACTTCGGCGCGGGTGTTGATGACCAGCTGCGGGATGATCGGCCAGTACTTGGAGAACTGGTAGTTCAGCTTGTAGTACTCGACGGTCGAACCCGGCAGCGTGGTTTCCAGGCCGACGCGCTGGTAGGTACCTCGGGTCGGCATGAAGTAGTCGTTGCGGGTGTCGCGCGCCCAGCCCAGCTCGGTGCGCCACGAATGGAACGTGCGCTGGCCGATGGCGTCGATGTAATCGATGATCGCCTGCGGGGTCGAGCCTTGGTAGGTGGTGATCTGGTTGCTGTCGATGCCCACCATCAGCGAGACGGTGTCGTTCTCGGTGATCGGCACGCCGAACACCACCTGCGCGGCACCGTTGGTGCTGTTGTACTGCGCGGTGTTGAAGTCGGAGTAATCCAGTTCGCGCCAGGACAGGTTGTAGCCCAGCGAGACGCCGTCATCGGTGAAGTACGGATTGGTGTAGGAGAAGCCGTAACGCTGCAGGTAGCTGCTGCGCGACGCTTCGACCGACACGCGGTTGCCGCCGCCGAGGAAGTTGTTCTGCGACAGCTGCACCGAGGTGGTCATGCCGTAGGACTGCGAGTAGCCCAGGCCGAACACGAAGCTGCCCGAGGTGGTTTCCTTGACGTTGTAGACCACGTCGACCTGGTCGTTGCTGCCGGTGACCGGCGGCGTTTCCACGTCCACCGATTCGAAGTAGCCCAGGCGCTGCAGACGGATCTTGGAACGGTCGATCGCGGCCTGCGAGTACCAGCTGTTCTCGAACTGGCGCATTTCACGACGCAGCACTTCGTCCGAGGTGCGGGTGTTGCCCTTGAAGGTGATGCGGCGCACCGACACGCGCGGGCCGGGAACGACCTGCATGTTGATGGCCACCGTGCGGTCGGCACGGTTGCTGGTCGGGATCGGGTTCACCTTGGCGAACGCGTAGCCGATGTTGGACAGCGAATTGGTGATCTGGTCCGAGCTGAATTCCAGCAGCGCACGCGAGAACGTGTCGCCGGACTTCTGGATCACCATGCGCTCGACATCTTCCTGCGGGAGGATGGTGTCGCCGGTGACCTTGATCTCGGAGATCTTGTACTGCTCACCCTCGGTCACGCCGGCGGTGATGAACATGTCGCGCTTGTCGGGACTGATCGAGACCTGGGTGGAGTCGATGCTGAAATCCACGTAGCCGCGGTCCAGGTACCAGCCGTTGAGCTTTTCAAGGTCGCCGGACAGCTTTTCCTTGGAGTACTGGTCATCGCGGCGGTACCACGAAGCCCAGTTGTGCTCCTTGGATTCCCAGGTTTCCAGGATGTCCTTGGCCGGGAACTTCTCGGTGCCGACCAGGTTGACGTGCTGGATCTTGGCGGCCTTGCCTTCCTTGATCGCGATGGCGATGTCGACGCGGTTGCGGTCCAGCGGGCTCACCGTCGGGGTGATGTCCACGTTGTACTTGCCACGGTCGTTGTACTGGCGGCGCAGTTCCTGGGTCACGCGGTCCAGGCTCAGGCGATCGAAGGTGCCGCCCTCGGTCAGGCCGATGTCGCTCAGGCCCTTGAGCAGCTGGTCGCTCTTGATGTCCTTGTTGCCGGTGACGGTCAACTTGTTGATCGCCGGGCGTTCCTTGACCGTGACCACGAGGATGTCGCCCTGGCGGTTGAGCTGGACGTCTTCGAAGAAGCCGGTCTTGTACAGCGCACGGATGGTTTCACCGACCTTGTTGTCGGTGATGGTGTCGCCACGTTCCACCGGCAGGTAGGTGAACACGGTACCGGAGGTGATGCGCTGCAGACCATCCACGCGGATGTCGCTGACGGTGAAGGGCTCGGCTGCCTGCGCCAGGGCGGGCGCGCCGAAACCGGCAACGAGTGCGAGGGCCAGCAGGCGGCGATTGGGGAGTCGCGTCATGTCACGTCCGGTTGGAGTCGATTTCAACATTGCGGGATGCCGGCGCATAAGACGACGACAAAAGGAAAAAAGTTCATCGCGGGACCAGGCCGAGGATGTCGTTGTAGAACGCCAATCCCATCAGCCCGGCCAGCAGCGCCAGGCCCACATACTGCCCGGCAGCCATGGCGCGCTCGCTCAGCGGGCTGCCCTTGACCAACTCGATAAGGTAATACAGCAGGTGCCCGCCGTCCAAGATGGGGATGGGCAACAGGTTGATGATGCACAGGCTCAGCGACAGCAGGGCCAGGAAATACAGGAACCAGTCCAGGCCGCGTTTGGCCGAGACATTGGCGACCCGGGCAATGGTGACCGGGCCGGAGATGTTCTGCAGCGAGGCGTTGCCGGTGACGATGCGGCGCATCATGCCCAGCGAATCGCCCGCCATCCGGGCGGTTTCGCGCAGGGCCACCGGGACCGCCGCAAACGGCCCGAACTTGAGTTCGGCGTCATACGCCGGGGCATGGCTCTCGGGGAAGCCGATGCCGATCTGCCAGGTGGGCTGGCCGCGGCCGTCCACGCCCTGGCGGGGGGTGATCTCCAGCGCCAGCCGCTCGCCGCCGCGCAGGACGTCGATCATGCCGGGGCCGCCGCGCTGGCCCAGCGCGGCGATCTGCGCCGGAACCTGGTCGGCGCCTTCGATGCGCTGGCCGTCCACGGCCACGATCAGGTCGCCCGGCAGCAGCACCCCTTGGGCGGCCGCCTCGGGCAGGACCTTGTCGACCAGCGCCGGCTGCAGCCAGAACTGCCAGCTCAGCCCGGTCAGCTGGGGAACACGGCGTTCATCGAAGCCGGCCGGCAGCTGCGAGAGGGGCAGGGTGCGGGTCTGCACCTGGTCCAGGCCGTCCAGGACCTCGACCTTGGCATCGTGACGGTCCATCGCCGCGGTGGTCAGCGCCATGCTGGCTTCACCGGCGGTGGCCACGCTGCGGCCATCCACCTTGACCACGCGGTCGCCCGGCTGCAGCCCGGCGATCTGGGCCATGCCCGTGGTACGGCCGATGGTGGCCGAGTAATCCTGCTTGCCGATCACGAACATCGCCCAGAGCAGGGCGATGCACAGGATCAGGTTGGCGGCCGGGCCCGCGGCGACCACCGCGATCCGCTGCCACACGGTCTTGTGGTTGAAGGCCTGGCCGCGCTCGGCCGGGTGTACCTCGACCTCGCGTTCATCGAGCATCTTCACGTAGCCGCCCAGCGGGATGGCGGCGATCGCGAATTCGGTGCCGGCGCGGTTGCGGCGCGACCACAGCGGCTTGCCGAAACCGACAGAGAAGCGCAGCACCTTGATCCCGCAACGGCGGGCGACCCAGTAATGACCGAACTCGTGGAAGGTCACCAGCAGGCCAAGGCTGACGATCATCCACCAGACGGATCCGATGAAATCACCCATGGTGATCAGCACTGTAAGAGGGCGTGTGGGGCATTCAGGCGTGGTCGATGGCGGCTTGGGTGATCTGGCGGGCGCGCTGATCGGCGGTCAGCAGGCCCTCCAGTGTATCGGCGGACTCGGTCGACAGTGTTGACAGAGCGTTAGCGACCAGCGCGGGAATGGCAAGGAAAGCTGCCCGCCCCTGAAGAAACGCTGAAACAGCGACTTCATTGGCCGCATTGAGGATCGCCGGGGCGGTGCCGCCGGCCGCCATGGCCTGCCAGGCCAGCTTCAGGCACGGGAAGGCCTCGGTGTCCGGCGCTTCGAAATCCAGCCGGCCCTGGGTCAGCAGATCCAGCCCGCCGACCCCGGATTCGATCCGCTGCGGCCAGCCCAGGCCCACGGCCAGCGTGGTGCGCATGTCCGGCAGGCCCATCTGGGCCAGGGTGGAGCCGTCGACGAATTCGACCAGTGAATGGACCAGGCTCTGCGGGTGGACCAGCACATCGATGCGCTCGCCGGGGACGCCGAACAGGTGGTGCGCCTCGATGACTTCCAGCCCTTTGTTCATCAACGTCGCCGAATCGACCGAGATCTTCGGGCCCATGGACCACTTCGGGTGGGCCACGGCCTGGGCCGGGGTGACCTGGGCGAGCTGTTCGCGGGTACGGCCACGGAACGGCCCCCCGGACGCGGTCAGGATGATACGGCGGACGCCGGCCCCGTCCAGGCTCGCGTCGCGCGACCGCAGGCACTGGAAGATCGCGCTGTGCTCGCTGTCGATCGGGATGATCTCGGCCCCGGCGGCGGCGGCCTGGCGCATCAGCAGCTCGCCGGCCAGCACCAGCGATTCCTTGTTGGCCAGCAGGATGCGCTTTCCGGCCGCGGCCGCGGCCAGGGTCGAGGACAGCCCGGCGGCGCCGACGATTGCCGCGACCAGGGTGTCGCAGACATCGCTGGCGGCCAGCTGGTCCAGTGCCGCAGCGCCTGCATGGGCCTGGGTGGCCAGGCCGGCGTCACGCAGGCCGTCGCGCAGGGCGGCATACAGCGATGCGTCGGCGATCACCGCGTGGGCCGGACGGTGCGTGGCGCACAGCGTGACCAGCGCATCGACCTGGCGGCCAGCGGCCAGCACGGTGACCTGGTAGCGGTCCGGATGGCGCGCGATCACATCCAGCGCGGATGCGCCGATGGAACCGGTGGCGCCGAACACGGCGACCTGGCGGGGGGTGGAAGCGCTGGCCATGGTTAGAACCCGAAGATTTCCTTGCCGAGTGCGAACACCGGCAGGGCGGCGAGCACGCCGTCGATACGATCGAGCACGCCGCCATGGCCGGGGATGATGTGCCCCGAGTCCTTGGCACCGGCGTGGCGCTTGATCAGGCTCTCGTAGAGATCGCCCAGGACCGAAGCGAACACGGTGACCACGGCGGTGATCACCAGGCCGACCAGGTGGCCGCTGTCGATGCCGGCCAGCCAGCCGAAGCCCAGCGCCACGATCAGGCCGGCGACCATGCCGCCACCCAGGCCTTCCCAGGTCTTGTTGGGGCTGATGCGCGGGGCCAGCTTGGTGCGGCCGAAGGTACGGCCGGCGAAGTAGGCGCCCGAATCGGCGGCCCAGACCACGGCCAGCGCGGTCAGCAGCCACAGGTGGCCGTTGTCACCGCTGGCATGGATGAGCACCAGCGAAGCCCAGGCCGGGACGATCGCCAGGGTGCCGGCCAGCAGCTTGAGCGCACGCGCCGGGCTGCTCGGGCTGGCGCCGAAGTTGAAAAAGCGCAGCCACAGCAGGGCCAGCAACCACCACCCGATGCCGACCAGTGCGGCGATCTGGTACAGCACCAGCGAGCCGGCATCGGCCCACACGATCAGCACCATCAGCACCAGGTTCAGCACCAGCAGGATGGTGCGGGCGAGGGTGTCCTCGACGTCGGCCAGCTTCAGCCATTCCCACAGGCCGATCAGGAACACGGCGGCCGCGGCGGCGGCCAGCCACTGGGTCGGCAGCATCAGGATGGCGAGGATGGCGACCGGCGCCATGATCAGCGCGGCGATGACTCGGGTCTTGGTCATGGGGAAGAGGTCTCGGTGGCCAAGGCGGCGATCTGGGCGCTGGTCAGGCCGAAACGGCGTTCACGCGAGGCATAGGCGTCGATCGCCTGCTGCAGGACGGCGGCATCGAACTCGGGCCACAGTACGTCGGTGAACCACAGTTCGGTGTAGGCCAGCTGCCAGAGCAGGAAATTGCTGATGCGGGTGTCGCCACCGGTGCGGATGAACAGGTCCGGCGGCGGCAGGTCGGCCAGGGCGACGCGGCTGCTGAGCATCGCTTCGTCGATCTGCTCGGGCAGCAGCCGGCCGGCCGCGACCTCGGCAGCCAGTTCGCGCGCGGCGCGGGCGATGTCCTGGCGGCCGCCATAGCTGGCGGCGATGCTCAGGGTGAGCGCGCGGTTGTCGGCCGTGCGCTGCTCGGCCAGCTGCATGCGGCTGACCAGGCCGGCGCCGAAACGCTCGCGCTCGCCGATGAAACGCACGCGCACGCCACGGCGATGCAGCTCGTCCACTTCGCGGTCGAGGGCATTGAGGAACAGCTTCATCAACGCATCGACTTCGTCGGTCGGCCGGCCCCAGTTCTCACTGGAGAAGGCGAACAGGGTCAGCGCGGCGATGCCGTTGTCGAGGCAGAAATCGATGGTGCGGTTGACCGCGCGCGCGCCGGCACGATGGCCGATCACGCGCGGGCGACGACGCTTCTGTGCCCAGCGCCCGTTGCCATCCATGATGATGGCGACGTGGCGCGGCATGGGCGCGGCAGAGCCGCTGGTCGGGGCCTGGGACATGGGGCTCAGACCGCCATCAGTTCCTTTTCTTTCTCGGCGACAACACTATCGACGTCCTTGATGGACTTGTCGGTGAGCTTCTGGATGTCGTCTTCGCCGCGCTTCTTGTCGTCTTCGCTGATCGCCTTGTCCTTGATCAGGCTGGCGATCGCCTTGTTGGCGTCCTGGCGGATGTTGCGGATGGCGATCTTGGCGCCTTCGCCTTCCTTCTGCACCTGCTTGCCCAGCTCCTTGCGGCGCTCTTCGGTCGGCGGCGGCAGGTTCAGGCGGATGACGGTGCCGGCCACGTTCGGGGTCAGGCCGAGGTCGGAGGCGTAGATCGCCTTCTCGACGTCCTTGATCATGCCCTTGTCGAACAGCGTGATGACCAGCGAGTGGCCTTCGGAAACGCTGATCGAGGCGACCTGGTTCAGGGGGGTGTCGGTGCCGTAGGCCTTGACGGTGATGCGATCCAGCAGGGCCGGGGAAGCACGGCCGGTGCGGATGGAGGTAAGGGTGTGCTTCAGAGCATCGATGCTCTTTGCCATGCGCGTCTGCGCGTCCTGCTTGATTTCGTTGAGCATCGCCCGAATCCTGGATGTCACTGGGAATCGGGCGATTATAGGCGAATACCGACCCTTTCCGGGCCGTTCAGGGCGCCCGGCGTGGGGCGCCGCTCAGGCTCAGGCGTTGTCGCGGCCCTGGACCAGGGTGCCGATGTTGTCGCCGTGCAGGATCTTGAGCAGCTCGCCCGGCTGGCCCATGTCGAACACGCGCAGCGGCAGATCGCTGTCGCGGGCCAGCGCGAAGGCGGCCGTATCCATCACTTCCAGGCCGCGGCGGATCACTTCGTCGTAGGTCAGGCTGTCGAAACGGACCGCATCGCTGTACTTGTTCGGGTCCTTGTCGTACACGCCGTCGACCTTGGTGGCCTTCAGCAGCAGGTCCGCGCCGATCTCGATCGCGCGCAGGGCGGCGCCGGAATCGGTGGTGAAGAACGGGCTGCCGACGCCGGCGGCGAAGATCACCAGGCGGCCCTTTTCGAGGTGGCGGATGGCGCGGCGACGGATGTAATCCTCGCAGACGTCGTTGATCTTGATCGCGCTCATCACGCGGGCCTTGGCGCCCAGCTTCTCCAGGGCGTCCTGCATGGCCAGCGCGTTGATCACGGTGGCGAGCATGCCCATCTGATCACCGGTGACCCGGTCCATGCCGCCAGCTGCCAGGCCGGCGCCGCGGAAAATGTTGCCGCCGCCGATCACCAGCGCCACTTCGGCACCGGCGGCCTGCGCTTCCATCACCTCGCGGGCGAGGCGGTGGATCACCTTGGGGTCGATGCCGTAGTCCTCGTCTCCCATCAGCGCCTCCCCGGAAACTTTCAACAGGATGCGGCGATAGGCGAGCTTTGACATGGCGATCTCTGGGTGCGTGGAAAACGCCCGGATTCTACTGGAAGCCGGGTCATCGGGCAGCATAAATTTGCTGCACTGCGGCGTATGGAGGCGCCGCGGGCGCCGCGGACACGGCCCCGCACGCGCATCCGGCTCAGGCCGGTGCGGTGCTCGGCGAGCGGGCGATGACGCGGTTCCGGCCCAGGTTCTTGGACCGGTACAGCACGTCGTCGGCGGCCTTCAGCAGGTCCTGAACATCGGCGAAACGTTCATACCCGCCCTGGGTGGCGACGCCGGCCGAGAAGGTGACGAACAGCGGGCCGCTGGCGGCCTCGGCCATGGGCGTGTTGACGATGGTGGCCAGCACCCGCCGCACGACTTCAAGGGCGACCGGCTCGGTGGTGTTGGGCAGCAGCGCGATGAATTCCTCGCCGCCGAAGCGCGCCACGGTATCGCTGTTGCGCAGTTGCTCCTGCAGCTTCGTGGCGAACATGCGCAGCACCTGGTCGCCCATGAGGTGGCCGTGGGCGTCGTTGATCTTCTTGAAATCGTCCAGATCGATGAAGGCGACCGACAGCGGCCAGCCATGCCGGGTCGCGCGCAGGAACTCCTGCTCGAGCACGGCTTCGAGCTGGCGGCGGTTGAGCACGCCGGTCAGGGCATCGCGGTGGGCCTGTTCGGCCAGCCGGTTGGCGCGGGCTTCGAATTCGTCCGCACGCTGGCGGGCCAGGGCGGCATCCTGCATCTCGCGCAGGTTGCGCAGGGTGGCAAGCTCCTGGGCGTGGTCGATCAGCTGCTGCACGCGGGACGGCGAGAACAGCGGGGTCTCGAACAGCGTGCTGATGTCCGGCAGCGATTCGCCGATGCGGGCCAGCACCTGGTCGAACTGGGCGCTGTCCAGTCCGAGCGTGTCGTGCACCTGCTGCAGGGCGTGTTCGCGCGCGGCATCCGCATCGGGGCCGAGCCAGATGTCGGCCACGGCGCCGGACAGGGCCACGCAGTTCTGGAAGTTGTCTTCGCTGGTGGCGGGCGATTCGCTTTGCGCGATGCTGTCCACCAGGTAGCGCGGCAGGCCCCACTCTTCGGCGACCCACGCGCCGACATCGGCATGGGTGCACTGCAGGTGCTCGCGCTCCAGCGCGACCAGGGCGTCGTTGTCGGTCGCCTGGCGCAGCAGCGGCAGGTAGGTGTCCGGTTGCGCCTGGGCGAGCGCCAGCACGCCGATGTCCTGCAGCAGGCCGGCCAGCATCAGCTCCTCGGCCTTGCGCAGGCCACGGGCCTGGCCGAGCAGGCTTGCCGCCAATGCGCTGAGGATGCTGCGGCGCCAGGCGCGCTCACGCAGGTCCTGGCCGTCGCCGGCCGCGGTCAGGTTCTGGGTCACGGTGAAGCCCAGCGCGAGGCTGACCGTGGCGTTGAGGCCGAGCATGGTCAGCGCCTGGCCGAGGTTCTCGATCCGGCGCCGGCTGGCATACAGCGGCGAATTGGCGATGCGCAGCATGCGGGCGCTCAGCGCCATGTCGATGGCGATGATGTCGGCGGCGGTGGTGATGTCCGCTTCCGGATCCTGCGCCAGTTCGATGATGCGCAGGGCAATACCGGGCGGGGAGGGCAGGTTGCGGCAGAGCGCCAGGGCGGCTGTCAGCTCGGGAGGCATGGCGGGGCTTTCAGTATGTTGGGGCAAGAATACCTGAGGTACATCACAGTTTCGTCCTTGATTTCTTGCGTTGACGCGGCAGATCGGTTTGGGAGTATTGCCCCGATCCGGCACACAAAGCAAAGCCAGTGGTGGCGTCGCGTGCAGTACGGCAGGTGCCTGCCTTGGTATCACATCCATCGCAGGAAGGGATGCGGAAGGGGTCTCGGCGGGTGGTTTGCGCACATGCACGTCCGGCTCCGTCACCCTTTGCAACGCCGGGAGGCTACCATCGCGCTCCCGTCCCCATGGCAGTCCAGCGCAATGACCGTACGTACCCTCGACCAGTTCCTCGCCACCACCCAGGAAAAGGATGTCAGTACCGACGCCTTCGAGCTGGAGAATCCGCATCTGCTGGAAGTCCGTCTGGACGGCATGGTCTGGGCCAAGTCCGGCGCCATGGTCGCGCGCAAGGGCGCGGTCAAGTTCACCCGCGAAGGCATCCTGGAGCAGGGATTGGGCACGCTGTTGAAAAAGATGGCCAGCGGCGAAGGGCTGAAGCTGATGAAGGCTGAAGGTCAGGGCCGCGTCTACCTGGCCGATGCCGGCAAGCAGATCACCCTGCTGCGCCTGGCCGGGGAATCGATCTTCGTCAATGGCAATGATGTGCTGGCGTTCGAGTCCGGCGTGCAGTCGAAGATCACGATGATGCGCAAGGTCGCCGGCATGCTCTCCGGGGGTCTGTTCAACATCCGTCTGAGTGGCCACGGTATCGTGGCGATCACCTCGCACTACGAACCGCTGACCCTGCCGGTCAATGCCCGGACGGGGCCGATCTTCACCGATCCGAATGCGACCGTGGCCTGGGCCGGCACCCTCACCCCGGAGCTGGTCACCGACATTTCGCTGGGGACGCTGCTCGGCCGCGGCTCGGGCGAGAGCCTGCAGATGCGGTTCGCCGGTGAAGGCTGGGTGGTGGTGCAGCCCTACGAGGAAGTCACCTTCCAGGCCAAGGGTTGAGTCCAGCCCTGCAAGCCTCCTGGGCATGAAAAAGCCCGGCGCAAGCCGGGCTTTTTCGTCGTACAGCGACTGCGTTGCGGCAGTCCTGCGATGGATCAGGCCAGGCCGGCCTGCTTCATCACTTCGGCGGCGTAGTCTTCCACCACCTTCTCGATGCCTTCGCCGACCGCCAGGCGCTGGAAGCCGACCACTTCGGCACCGGCGGCCTTCAGGACCTGCTCGACCGACTGGTTGGTGTCCAGCACGTACGGCTGGCCGTACAGGGTCACTTCGTTGACGATCTTGGCGATCTTGCCGCTGATGATCTTTTCCAGGATATCGGCCGGCTTGGACTTGTCCTTGTCGGACATCTTGGCCAGTTCGATTTCCTTTTCCTTGGCGACGAACTCGGCCGGCACATCGGCCGCCTTGTTGTGCGGCGGGTTCATGGCAGCCACGTGCATGGCCAGGCCACGGGCCAGCTCTTCGCTGCCACCGGCCAGTTCAACCAGCACGCCGATGCGGCCGCCGTGCACGTAGGCAGCGACGTTGTTGGTCGATTCCAGGCGCACGATGCGACGCACGTCGACCTTCTCGCCGACCTTGGCGATGACGGCGGCGCGGGCTTCTTCGATCGACTCGCCGGACGGCAGCTTGGCGGCCTTCAGGGTGTCGATGTCGGCAGCGCCCGAGCTCAGCGCGGTGCCGGCGACAGCCTTGGTGAAGTCCAGGAAGTTGCTGTCCTTGGCGACGAAGTCGGTTTCGGAGTTGACTTCGACCAGCACGGCCTTGCCGCCGTCCTGGGCTGCCACGATGATGCCTTCGGCAGCCACGCGGTCAGCCTTCTTGTCGGCCTTGGCCAGGCCGGACTTGCGCAGCCATTCGGCCGAGGCGTCGATGTTGCCGCCGTTTTCGACGAGTGCCTTCTTGCACTCCATCATGCCGGCGCCAGTGCGCTCGCGCAGTTCCTTGACCAGGGAAGCAGTGATTTCCACGGGATTTCCTCACGAAAGAAAGGGGTTGGGCCGGCATGGTGGCCGGCCCGTATGACAGTGTCCTGTCGTCGCGCCATCGGCTGCGGACAGGAACGGTGGGCGCGCTGCGCCCACCGTGGGCCTGGATCAGGCCTGGGCTTCGCCAGCGGCCGGAGCGTCGGCAGCCGGCGCTTCAGCGGCGGCCGGAGCGGCAGCAGCCTTCTTGGCCGGAGCGCGGCGGGCCGGCTTGGCTTCTTCGGTGGCGGCAGCGTCGGCGAACTCTTCTTCACGGACGGTGGCGGCGTGCGGAGCAGCAGCCTTGCCTTCCAGCACGGCGTCGGCAGCGGCGCGGGCGTACAGCTGCACGGCGCGGATGGCGTCATCGTTGCCCGGGATCGCGTAATCGACCAGTTCCGGGTTGTAGTTGGTATCGACGACAGCGATCACCGGGATGCCGAGCTTCTTGGCTTCCTTGATGGCGATGTCTTCGTGGCCGATATCGATGACGAAGATCGCGTCGGGCAGACGGTTCATGTCCTTGATGCCGCCCAGCGAGGCTTCCAGCTTGTCGCGCTCGCGACGCAGGCCCAGCACTTCGTGCTTGACCAGCTTCTCGAAGCTGCCGTCGGTCTCACCGGCTTCCAGTTCCTTCAGGCGGGCAACCGACTGCTTCACGGTACGGAAGTTGGTCAGGGTGCCGCCCAGCCAACGCTGGTTCATGAAGGGCATGCCGCAACGCTCGGCTTCTTCGCGGATCGACTCGCGGGCGCTGCGCTTGGTGCCCAGGAACAGGATGGTGCCGCGCTTCTGCGCAACGCTGGAAATGAAGTTCATCGCGTCATTGAAGAGCGGAACGGTCTTTTCCAGGTTGATGATGTGGATCTTGCCGCGGGCGCCGAAGATGTACTGGCCCATCTTGGGGTTCCAGTAACGGGTCTGGTGGCCGAAATGGACGCCGGCTTCCAGCATCTGACGCATGGTGACCTGGGGCATTGCAGTAACTCCTGATAGGGAACCGGCCGCCACGGGTAATAGTTGGGCGGTCCGCCGCAAGGCGGGTGGTTCCGGGGTTTGGCTTCCCTGTCGCTTCCGTGACCGAACTCCTTGCGGAGCACCCCGGCACGGATATGGGCGGCAGGTGTGGATTCACCGGTGACGTCCGGTGTTGACGTGTTTCCTGCTTCGATGAGGCAGGAGATCCGGTCGATTATAGCCCGGGTTGTGCCGGTGCCGCAATCTCGGGCGCCACGGAGGGCAGGGCGGCCTCTGCTGCGTGGTCCAGGCGGGCCTGGAAGCAGCCGCCGGCGTAGCCGTCCGGGCGCGGCGGCAGACTCCAGCTGCGGGCGCTGTGCGGCAGGACATATCCCGCCAGCCCGTCGATCAGGCCGTGTCGCCGGCCCCGGGCGTCCACGAACGCCAGATCGGCAAGGTGGGCGTGTGCCGCACCGTCATTGTACAGCCGCAGCAGTGGGGTGCCGGTGCTGCCGGCGATCGCCACCCGCAGCCGCGAGCGGGGCGCCACGGCCTGCGGCTCGACGAATACTGGCAGGGAATAGCGCGCGGTTCCGGCGGCCGCATCCGGCCCGGGGCTGAGCACCAGCCGATAGGCCTGCTGGACGACGTCGGGGGCGCCGCCAAGCAGGACCACGCGCACCCGCTGGCCCTGGCCTGGAGCGATGGTGAGCTGGGCGGGGCTGACCGCGACCTCGCCGGCGGGCAGCAGGCGCTCCTGGTCGCCGGCCTGTTCCCAGCGGTACAGGCGGGCCTGGCCCTTCCAGGGCGTGTTTCCGGTGTTTTCCAGCCACACCTCGGCATGCGCGGTGCCCGCCGGGACCGAGACGCTGACCGGGCGGATCTCCAGGGCCCGCACCGGCAGGATGCCCACCACCGCCAGCAAGGGGGCCAGCAGCCAGCGCATCAGCCAGCGCATCAGTAGGTCACGGTGACCGGGACCGGGCGGTCCGTGGCCTTGAGGGCGGGACTCAAGGCCGCGACCTGGGCAGGTACCGGGCGCGTGTCATCGCTGCGCTGCCGGGCCGGCCGGCAGCTGATGTCGCGCGCCCCGGCACCGTGGCAGTCGGCGATGATCCGTACCCCGATCCGCAGTGGGGTGGCCGTGCCCACGCCCGGACGTGCGCCAGCGGGCGCGGTGGCGCAGGCAGCCAGCAGGCAGGCCAGGACGAGGGACGGCGGTCGCGGGGGCATCGAATATCGGACGGCAGGGATGCGACCGTTAACGGCTGCGATCAGCGCGCCTTGAGCGTTCTTCCCCTCAATAGGTGATGGTCACCGTGATCACGTCGTTGTAGCTGCCCTGGGCGGGAATCGCCCCGGTGGTGGGCGGCGCCCGCCCGTAGACGGTGAGGCTCTGCGCGGCGCCGGTGCCGGTGCCGGCCTGGGTATCGGTGTTGATCGTGTTGCCCCAGCGCTGTGAGCGCGCCGCATCGCGGTAGAGCTCGTAGGGGATGTAGTAGACGCTGCTGTCCGGTGCGGTGAAGCGCATACGGCGCACGTTGCCCGATGCGTTCTGCCCGTTGTTCAGGCCGATGCTGTAGGCGGTGCGATTGATGCAGGTCAGCCCGATCGTCGAGGTGCGATCGAGGTTGGCGCTGATCGCGCCGGCGTTGCTGCCGAAGTCCATGTCGGTGGTGACATAGGTGCTGCACTGGGGCAGGACGTTGGCGCTGACCGTGAACGGGAACGCGCCGTCGGCGGTCTTGTGTCCGCTGACTCCGCTGGTGCTGGTGCACAGCGCCGGCGGCTGGGCGGTGCCGATGATGCTTTCGTTGTAGGCGTATTCCAGGCTGACGTTGGCGGCGGTGAAGCTGCTGGTGAAAGCGCCGGCCGACAGCACCTGGGCGGCGGGAATCTGGCCATACACAGTGACCGACTGTGCGCCGCTGCCGCCGGTGATCAAGGGCACGCTGTAGCTGAGGGTCACCACCGCCGCCGGCGGTGAAGCGCCCGGCACCGCGCCCCACACCGTGGTGCGTCCAGCGTTGGTATAGAGCTGGAAGGCCATCGGGTCGGCGGTGGCATTGGTCATGCTGCGGGTGGGCAGCAGCGTGCTGCCGGTGCTGCCGGTGCCTATCTTCAGGCAGGCACGCACGCTGGCGCTGCCCAGAAGGCTCAACGCGGCCGTGTTGCAGGTAATGGTGAAGCTGGTCATGGCGTTGGTCGGGTTCGCCGCACCATTGGTGATCGTGCCGAACGCCAGTGCCGTCGGTGCCGTGGCCGTGCATGTCGTAGCCGCGCGTGCCGGCGCTGCCCAGCACGACGCCATCACCGCCAGCACGATCGCGAACAGTCGTACGGCCGTCATGGCGCCGACACCGGCAGGCAGCGCAGCGGGCCGATCGAGGGCACGCCCGGCGAGGTCGCGGCGACCGGCGGCGCCAGGTGCACGCGGCAGTGCCCGTCGGGCAGGTCGACCTCGAGCTGGACCGGCGTGGCCACGTCCTCCAGGTAGGTTTCGCCGTCGTAGCCCACCGTGGCGGAACCGCCGCCGGGCAGGCGCACCTGGCTGCCGACGGGCAGGGGGGCGCCGGCGGGATCGTGCAGGACCACATGCATCGCCTGGGTGCGGCGCAGGCCGAAGTTGACGCCCAGCCCTGCGCTCTGCCGCGGCGTGACCCAGGTATCCACGCGATCCGCGCGCATGTCCGCCGGCAGGTCCAGCGTGTCGATGGACAGCCGGTTGCGTTGCCAGGACAGCAACGGGGTGACCAGCAGCAGGCCGTTCCTGTCGGTGCTGCCGATCAGCCGGTTTTCCAGCCGCACCGGGATTCCGCCGAAACCATCGGTGGACACCACTGCAAAGGCGTCGGGTACTTCGCGGGCGGCAAAGACATGTCCGCCCATCCAGACGACGCTGCCGCTGGCACTGGCGTAGCCGTAGTCGACATCATCCTGGCGCGCATAGCCCATCGAATAGCGCCCGACCCGGTTGAGCCAGCCCAGTTCGGCCAGTCCGCCGGCACCGTCGTCGCCCCCGCGCGCCTGCACCCGCCAGCCATAACCGCCCTGGCTGCCGTCGCCCGGCACGGGCTGGGACAGATCGGCGACATAGGTCAGCCGCTCACCGTTGCGCTGTGCGGACACGCTGCTCTGCCGGTTGCGCCCGAGCGCGGCCGAGACGGACAGATACGCGCTGCGGTCATCACTGTCGGCCAGGTTCTGATTGAACGAGAGGTAGGCCGACCAGCGATCGCCGAAGCTGCGCGACCAGAACAGGCTGGCGTAGCGGTTGTCGTCGCCGTCGGGATAGCGCAGCCGCAGGTAGCTGGCGCTGAGCGAGCCGGCGTCCTGCAGGTTGATGCCCAGCGTGGCCTGCTCGCTGATGTCCGGCGGCAGCGTGTCCTGCAGCGCGCCAAGGTCGCGATACGCGCCGTGTGTTCGCCGGGTCAGCACATTGACGTTGAATCGGCGGTTGTTCCAGCTGTACCCCAGGGAATACTGGCCGCCCTGCAGCCCCGCATAGCGGCTGTGCGCGTAAGCAGCGTTGACCACGCCGGCGCCGCCCAGCAGCCACCACCCGCCGGCACCGCCGTTGAGTACGCCGCCGCCGCCTTCCGCATGCGCCTCGGCGGTAAACCGATCGCTCGCGCCGTAGCGCCAGGTGGCACTGCCGATCACCGGTGTTTCGTAGGCGAACGAGCGGATACCGTAGTCCCGGCGCATCCTGCCCACGCCGGCCGACCAGTCGGACAGGCCCTTGGCCAGCAGCTGCTGCGTACCGTAGAAGGAAAAATCCAGCGTCTGCATGCGGCCGAAGGCGTCGGTGATCACCACCTGTGCATTGCCGGTGCCGTTGATGCCGGGCTGCGCGGCCAGCTGGAAGGGGCCGATCGGCACCTCGCCGTTGTACTGGCGCAGGCCGTCCACATACAGCTCCACATTGGAGGGGACGACCGCCTCGCCGAGAAACGTGGGCGTGGGGGTCAGTACGCGGTAGGGCTGCAGCCCGTAATTGCGTCCCACCTGGACGCCGCCCATCCGCACCGGTCGGCTCCAGTCCACGAAGCCGCTGTAGAAGTCGCCCACGGTCAGGGAGACCGCCGAATCCGGGAAATCCAGGCGCCACGCGGTGTCCAGGCGCACGCTTTCGCCCTGCCATTGATGATCGGCGGGGTCCTGGTACGTGCGCAGCAGCGCACTGGTCTCCAGTACCCCCTGGCCCAGCCCGAACACGCGCAGCGCGGTGGTCAGGGCCAGGTTGCCACCGCCTTCGTTGTGGCTCCCATAGACGTCGTAGTTGAGCACCACGCCGGGCGAGGCGGCCGCCGCCGGTGCGGTCTCGGTCGGGCGTTCCAGCCGCGTGGTGGGCAGCGACAGCTGTTCCAGCGGGACGTCCAGGGCCAGCGTCTGCAATGCCGCGTCGTAGCGCACGACCACGCCGCCGAGCTGATCGAGCGCGACCGGGTCCTCGCCGCGTGCCGGAAAGCCGAGCTGGCGCAGCGTGGCGCCGGCGGCCATCAGCCGGCCCTGCAGCTCGGTGAACGGCAGCAACCCGCGCGGGGTCTGGTTGAGCGTCACGTCCAGGTACAGCGTCTGCGCGGCGGTCAACGGCGTGGGCGGGGGCAGCATCGCATCGCCCGAAGCGCCGATGTCTGCGTCGGCTGCCATCGCGGCGCACGGGGTCAGCGTCGCGGTCAGCAGCATCCGCATGCAGGCCTCAGCGAGCCGGCGGCGCGGCGGGCAGTGGCGTCTGGGCCGACTCGCCATTGATCTTTGCCGAGAACGTGGCGCCCGCCAGGCGGGCCGCCGGAACCTCCAGTGGCCAGCGCATGGTCTGTCCGCCAAGGACATAGCCGAGCAGGCCGGGATGGATGATCTGGGGGCGGTTGGCCGGGCCCAGGCCGAGATCGGCCAGCTGCGCGTAGCTGTTGCCGCTGTTGTGCACCTCCAGGGCCGGTCGCCCGTCATCCAGCCGGGTCAGGCGCGCCTGCAGGGCGTGTCGCAGCGGGGCGTCCGCGTCGGATTGGACGAATACGGGCATCGAATAGCGCAGGACGAACTGCATCCCGGTGCGGCGCGGATCCACCGTGGGCAGTTCATCGACCACCACCCGGTAAGCGCGTTGCTGAGCAGGCGGGGTGGGCACGCTGCGCACCACCCGGATCAGCTGCTGCTGGCCGGCGGCCAGCGACTGCATCGGCGGACTCACCTGGAGGTCCGTGGTGGGCACAAGGTGATCCTGGCCGGCGTCCTGGCGCCACTCGAACACCCGCACCTGCACCTGTACGGGCGAGGTACCGCTGTTGGTCAGCCAGAGTGCATCGGCGTTCTGCCGCGGCGTGAGCTGCAGTGATGTAGGGGCGACCTGCAGGCTTGCGGCGGCGGCGCTCCCCATCAGCAGCCACAGCCAGCCCAGGGCCGCGCACCCGAACCGCCCAGGGCGACGCCCTGCGGAAATCGGCATGGCGGACCTCAGTAGGTGATCGTGGCGGTGATCGTGTCCTGATAGTTACCGGCAGCGGCGTTGTTGACGCTGGGGTTGGCGATCTGGCCGTAGACATTGAGCGTCTGCGCAAGGCCGGTGCCGATGCCGGCGGCGGTGTTGGTGCCCGCCGTGGCGCCCCACACATTGGTGTGCGCGGCATCGCGGTAGAGCTGGTAGCCGACGAAATTGTTGGCGGTGACGCTGGCGTCGGTGTTCTTCATGCGCCGCGTGGTCACATCGTTGGCGGTACCCGCATTGGAGCCGGCATTGAGCGCGACGGTGTACGGGGTCAGCGCCGAGCACTGTGCCGTGATCGTGCCCTGGGCATTGGACGGGGTGGTGGCCGTGGACAGTGCGGAGCCGAAATCCACGTCCGTGGCGGCGGCTGCGGTGATCGTGCACGCCTTGGTGATGATGATCTTGACGTTGAAGGTCGTGGTATCGGCCGCCAGGGCGGGCGAAGCGAGACTGGCAAGGGCCAGGCTCAGCAGGGCGGGACGGAGAAATCGCATGGGCATGCTCCTTGGACGTAGGTCCTTGCTGAACAACACGATGCTGCCGAACGGTGGGGCGGGGGAACGGTGTTGACCCGGTTATAGATTTGCCGTTGTGGGGAACCCGTGAGATTTGGACGATTCGATGGCCGTTTTCGGCACAAACGCCATTTTTGAGACGCCTATCGCATTCATTCATCGACCTGACTGAAACTCCGCCCAAACCGCGGCTGTCGGCGTTCCACCCGATCCCGTTCAGATTGGCCCCGGATCGGCGATAATGGTCGCCATGAGCGTGAATCTGAAAACCCCCGAGGAAATCGAACTGATGCGCATCGCAGGCCGTCTGGCCAGCGAGGTGCTCGACATCGTCACCCCCCACGTCAAGCCGGGCGTGACGACCGAAGAGCTGGACCGCATCTGCCACGACCACATCATCAATGTGCAGAAGGCGACGCCGGCCAATGTCGGTTACCGCGGCTTCCCCAAGACGGTCTGCACGTCGGTCAACAACGTGATCTGCCACGGCATCCCCAGCGAAGCCAAGGTCCTCAAGGACGGCGACATCGTCAACATCGATGTGACCGTGATCAAGGATGGCTGGCACGGCGATACCAGCCGCATGTACTGCGTCGGCACCCCGTCGGTCATGGCCAAGCGCCTGGTCGATGCGACCTACGAAGCCATGTGGCGCGGCATCCGCGCGGTGCGGCCGGGCGCGACGCTGGGCGACATCGGCCATGCGATCCAGAGCTATGCCGAAGCCGAGCGTTTCAGCGTGGTGCGCGAGTACTGCGGCCACGGCATCGGCAAGGTCTACCACGACGAGCCGCAGGTGGTGCATTACGGCCGTCCGGGCCAGGGCCTGGTGCTGCAGCCCGGCATGACCTTCACCATCGAGCCGATGATCAACGAGGGCACCCGCTACAACAAGGTGCTCCCGGACGGCTGGACCGTGGTCACCAAGGACCGCAAGCTGTCGGCGCAGTGGGAGCACATGGTCGCGGTCACCGAGACCGGCGTCGACGTGCTGACCCTCTCGCCCGGCGAATCGCAGGTCTGAGCATGCTGCCGGCGAGCCCGATGCTGGACGCGCCGGCCGAATCCGTCGCCGACCCGGACTGGGCGGCACTGGCGCGCCAGTCGCTGCAACAGACCGACGCGCGGCTGTATCGCCGCTTCGACCAGGGCGACAACATCGAGCGCCTGCTCGCGCTGCGCGCCCGCGCGGCCGATCACCTGATCCGGCTGGCCTGGCATCGCTGCCTGCCGGCGGGGTCGGGACTGGCGCTGTTCGCGGTGGGCGGCTACGGGCGCGGCGAATTGTTCCCGCGCTCGGATATCGACGTGCTGGTGCTGGGCACGCCCGAGCAGCAGCGACGCCACGAATCCGGTCTGGCGCGCTTCTTCGCGCTGCTGTGGGATTGCGGCCTGCCGGTCAGCCACGCGGTGCGTTCGCCGGCCGAGTGCACCCAGGCCAGCGCCGACCAGACCGTGCTGACCGCACTGATCGAGTCGCGCCCGGTGGTCGCCGATGACGCGGCCCGCCAGGCCCTGAAGGCGGCGGTCAACGTGGAAGGTCTGTGGCCCCCACGCGAATTCTTCCTCGCCAAGCGCGAGGAACTGCTGGCCCGCCACCAGCGCTTCGGCGACACCGCCGACAACCTCGAGCCGGATATCAAGGACGGCCCCGGCGGGCTGCGCGATCTCAATACGCTGGGCTGGATGGCGTTGCGCGCGTTCGGCGTGCGCGACCTGGAAGCCCTGGTCGGCCTGGGCCATCTCGGCCCGGATGAGGCGGCTGCGCTCAAGCGCGAGCGCTGTGCGCTGGCTCGGCTGCGCTTCGGCCTGCACCTGGTCGCCAACCGGCCGGAAGAGCGCCTGCGCTTCGATTACCAGAAGACACTTGCCGCCCGCCTGGGCTTCGAAGACGACATCGAAAGCCTGGCCGTGGAAAAAATGATGCAGGGCTTCTACCGTAGCGCCACCGTGGTGCGGCGGATCAGTGATCGCCTGCTGCAGCGCTTTGAAGAACAGTTCGATGGCGAAGCGGTGCCCGAGCCGGTCAGCGTCGGTTTCTCGCTGCGTCGCGGCTACCTGGCGGCCAATGATGCTGCGTGGCCGCAGGGCGACATCGAACAGGTGTTCGCGCTGTTCTCCAGCTGGGCCTACAACCCGGACGTGCGCGGCCTGCATTCGCTGACAGCCCGCGCGCTGGCCGAAGCCCTGCCCGAGCTGGCCGCGTATACCGACGCCAGCCCCGCCGCCCGCGAACAGTTCCTTGCGCTGCTGCGCAGCCCGCGCGCGGTGGACACCCTCGCGCGGATGGCGCGCCTGGGCGTGCTGGGCCAATGGATCCCTGCGTTCGCGCAGGTCTCCGGGCGCATGCAGTTCGATCTGTTCCATGTCTACACCGTCGACCAGCACACGCTGATGGTGTTGCGGAACATCGGCCTGTTCGCCACCAGCCGTGCCGACGAGCGCTTCTCGATCGCGCACGAAGTCTGGCCGCGCCTGCGCAAGCCGGAGCTGCTGCTGCTGGCCGGCCTGTTCCATGACATCGCCAAGGGCCGCGGCGGCGATCACTCCGAACTCGGTGCGGTGGATGCGCGTGAGTTCTGCCAGGCGCTGGCGCTGAGCAGTTCCGATACCGAGCTGGTGGCCTGGCTGGTCGAGCAGCACCTGCGCATGTCGGTCACCGCGCAGAAGCAGGACATCTCCGATCCGGACGTGATCCACCGCTTCGCCACCCTGGTGGCCAGCCGCGACCGGCTCGACTACCTCTATCTGCTGACCTGCGCCGACATCGCCGGAACCAGCCCCAAGCTGTGGAATGCGTGGAAGGATCGTCTGCTGGCCGACCTGTATTTCGCCGCGCGACGCGCGCTGCGCGATGGCCTGGAAAACCAGATGCCGGCCGCCGAGCGTGTCGCCGAAGCGCGCGAATCGGTGCGCCAGCTGGTGCGCGAGCGCGGCTATGACGATGCGACGATCGAGCGCCAGTTCACGGTGATGCCCGATGAGAGCTTCATCCGGCTGCGGCCCGAACAACTCGCCTGGCAGGCGGCCGCGCTGGTGCCGATCAAGCAGGGCCAGACCCTGGTCAAGGTGCGACGGATCACCCCGGACGACCATGCGCTGGAAGTGTTCGTGCACTCGCCCGATCGCGACGGCCTGTTCGCCGCGATCGTGATGACGCTGGACCGCAAGGGCTACGGCATCCATCGCGCCCGCGTGCTGGACGGCCCGGTCGACACCATCTTCGATACGTTCGAAGTGACCCCGGCCGACAGCTTCGCCGACGGTGATGCGCTGCGCCTGGAAGCCGGCCTGCGTGAAGCGCTGGCCGGCGACCTGACCCGCCTGCGGCCGTCGCGCCGGGTCATCCCGCGCCAGCTGCGCCACTTCCGCTTCGCGCCGCGCATCGAGTTCCGCGACATCACCGATGGCGACACCACCAGCACCCGTTTCAGCCTGGTCGCGCCCGACCGCCCCGGCCTGCTGGCCGACGTGGCGTTCGTGCTGCGCAACCAACGGCTGCGCGTGCATGATGCGCGCATCGCCACCTTCGGCGAGCGCGCCGAAGACATGTTCGTGATCAGCGATGAGCATGATCACGCCCTGACCGAATCCGCCAGACAGCAGCTGCAAGACACGATGCTTGCCTGCCTGGACCCTGATCGAAAAGCCGGAGACCCCCACTGATGGCCACCAAGCCTGCCAAGAAGACCGCCGCGAAGACCGCGGCGGCCAAGACCCCTGCTGCCGCGCCTGCGGTGAAGAAGACCGCCGCCGCAAAGAAGGCGGCGCCCGCGGTGAAGAAGGCGCCGGTCAAAAAGGCGCCGGCACGCAAGGTCGCTGCTACCCCGGCCGAGAGCGCCGCCAAGCGCAGTGCCAGCCGTGACGCCACCATCGCGCGCAAGTCGCTGCGCAAGCCGGCCACGCCGGGCGTGGAAGAGCTCAAGTTCGGCATCGAGAGCGCGTTCGAGCGCCGTGCCACGCTGACCCTGCATGAGATCGAAGGTTCCACCAAGCCGCTGGTCGGCCGCGTCATCGATGGCCTGGAAACCGGTGAGTTCCGCGTTGCCGAGCCGGATGGCCACGGTGGCTGGAAGGTCAACGAGTGGCTGAAGAAGGCGGTCCTGCTGTACTTCCGCGTCAACGACATGGCCGTGGTCGATGCCCGCCCGGCGCCGTTCTGGGACAAGGTCGAGTCGCGTTTCGCCGGGTTCGATGAAGCCAAGTTCCGTCGCGCCGGCGTGCGCGTGGTGCCCGGTGCGATCGCGCGTCGTGGCAGCTACTTCGGCAAGGACGTGGTGCTGATGCCGAGCTTCACCAACATCGGCGCCTACGTGGGCGAGGGCACCATGGTCGACACCTGGGCCACGGTCGGTTCGTGCGCGCAGATCGGCAAGCACTGCCACCTGTCCGGCGGCGCCGGCATCGGTGGCGTACTCGAGCCGCTGCAGGCCAGCCCGACCATCATCGAAGACCATTGCTTCATCGGTGCGCGTTCGGAAGTGGTGGAAGGCTTCGTGGTCGGCCACCACAGCGTGATCGGCATGGGCGTGTTCCTCGGCCAGAGCACCCGCGTGTACAACCGCGCCACCGGCGAGATCAGCTACGGCTCGGTGCCGCCCTACAGCGTGGTGGTCTCCGGCCAGCTGCCGTCCAAGGACGGCTCGCACTCGCTGTACTGCGCCGTGATCGTCAAGCAGGTCGATGCCAAAACCCGCAGCAAGACCAGCGTCAACGACCTGCTGCGCGGCCTGGCCGACTGAGTACGCCGCAGCCCGCGCTGGCGCAGGCAGCGCGCTACCGGCACCCGTTCGCGGGGTGGCCGGGACGCGCGCTGCAGCATCTGCTGGGCTGCGCGCATCTGACCGCCGCCCGGCGCGCGCTGACCCGCGTGGTTCCGGTACCGGCGTTGATCAGTGATGTGCGTGAGGTGGTGTACCTGAGCTGGTGGGTGGACGTGCGTCATGCACCGCCGCCGCCGCCGGGCCATCGCCTGTTCGTGCATGAGGGGCGTACGCCCTACACGATCCTGACGTACCGCCACGGCCATTTCGGGCCGGCGCTGGCGGGGCCATTGCGTGGCCTGTTTCCCTCTCCGCTGCAGAGTAACTGGCGCTGGTATGTGGTGCCGGACGATGCGGCCGCCGGGCCCGCCACGCCGCAGGTGCTGTTCGACCGCAATGTGATCGACAGCGTGGTGCACGCGGTCGGTGCCCGGTTGTGGAGCGACGCCATGCAACCGCATCTGGCCGCCCGTTTCGAGCATGCCGTCGATGCCGATGGCGGGCACACCGTGATCGAGCCGGGGCAGGGCAGTGCCCCCGCACTACAGGCGCAGGTGCGTCCGACAGAGGGCTTGGCGGCTGCATGGGCAGCCGGTGCCTTCACCGATGCAGCGCAGGCCATGACTTTTCTGGCCTGTCAGGAGGCCGCGTTCGCGGTCGCCCCGGATGGTCGGCTGGCCCTGACCCATATCGATCTGCCGATTGCCCTGGAAGGCGTGCAGTCGCTGCAACTGGAGGGGGCGGTGACCTGCCCGCACCTGGCCGCGATGGGCGTCGATCTGGCCGACGCATTCTGTTTCCGGGTGCCGCAGGTGCCGTTCCGGGTCGTGTCCGAACGCCTGTTGTGACATCCTCACGGCGTCCTTCTTGATCGATGCTGCACGCCGCGCCATGACCACCACTCTGTACGGATTGAAGAACTGCGACACCTGCAAGAAAGCTACCAAGTGGCTGGACCGTTTCCAGGTGCCGTACACCTTCGTCGACTACCGCGACGAGAAGCCAACGCCGGAGACCCTGATCGACTGGGCGGCCCAGGCCGGTGGCTTCCCCGCGTTGATCAACAGATCCTCCACCACGTGGCGGCAGCTGCCGGAGAACCGCAAAGCGGCTGATTCGGAGGCCGAATGGAAGCTGCTGCTGCGCGAGTACCCGCAGCTGATCAAGCGCCCGGTGGTGGTGAGTGCCGAGGGCGTGATGACCCAGGGCTTCTCGGACAACGGCTTCAAGCAGCGGTTCGGAGTGGGCGCGTGAACGACGTCGTTGCGCTGACCTGCGACCTGATCGCGCGCGCCTCGGTCACGCCCGAGGACGCCGGTTGCCAGGCGCTGCTGGCCGGCCGTCTTGAACGCGCCGGCTTCCACTGCGAACACCTGCGCCTGGGCGAGGTCGACAACCTGTGGGCCACACACGGGCAGGGCGCACCGGTGCTGGTGCTGCTCGGGCATACCGATGTGGTGCCGACCGGCCCGGTCTCGGCCTGGACCAGTGATCCGTTCGATCCGCAGATCCGCGAGGGCGTGCTGTACGGGCGCGGCGCGGCCGACATGAAAGGCAGCGTGGCCGCCTTCGTGGTAGCTGCCGAGCAGTTCGTGGCCGCCCATCCAGACCATCCCGGCACGCTGGCCGTGCTGCTGACCAGCGACGAGGAAGGCGACGCCATCGACGGTGTGCGGCGCGTGGCCGACATCTTCCGCGAGCGCGGCCAGGCCATCGACTGGTGCATCACCGGTGAGCCGTCCTCCACCGCAGTGCTTGGCGATCTGCTGCGCGTCGGCCGCCGCGGCAGCTTGTCGGGTACGCTCACGGTGAAAGGCGTGCAGGGCCATGTCGCGTATCCGGACAAGGCGCGCAATCCGATCCATCTCGCTGCCGCGGCACTGGCGGAACTGACCGCACGGCACTGGGACGATGGCTTCGAGAGCTTCCCGCCGACCAGCCTGCAGGTCTCCAACATCCATGCCGGCACCGGTGCGAACAACGTGATCCCCGGCGAGCTGCAGGTGCTGTTCAACCTGCGCTACAACCCACACTGGACTGCGCCGGCACTGGAGCAGGAGATCGCCACGCTGCTGGAGCGGCATGCGCTCGAGTACACCCTCACGTGGCATCGCAGCGGCGAGCCCTTCTACACCCCGGAAGGCACGCTGCGCAGGGTTGCCCGCGACGTCCTGGGTGAGTTCGCCGGTGCGCCGCCGGAGGAGAGCACCGGCGGTGGTACCTCCGATGCGCGCTTCATCGCGCCGCTGGGCGCGCAGTGCATCGAAGTGGGGCCGGTCAATGCGAGCATCCACCAGGTCGACGAGAACGTCCGCGTGGCGGATCTGGAAGCGCTGCCGGCACTGTACCAGCGCTTGATCGAGCGCCTGTTGGCCTGATGCAAGCGCTGCGCCGACCAACGGTCGGCGCCTACCGCCTCAGGTAGGAACCGACCGTTGGTCGGTTCGCCCTTACGCCACGATCAACCCGAACGACGCCAACGCGGCCGCCGCCTGGCGCTGCGAAATCACCGCCTTCTTGAACAGCTTGGCGTCCATCACGTTGAGCCCGCTGATGTCGGTGCCACGCAGGTCCGCACCTTCAAACCGGGTCAGCCGCGTCTGTGCGTTGCGCAGGCTGCCGCCGTTGAACACCGCATCGCGGAAGTCGCAGCCGGACAGCTCCGCCTCGGAGAAATCCATGCCCTCCAGTTGCGCCTTGCGGAACGACATCCCGCGCAGGTCCGCGCTCACCAGCAGGCAATCGCGGAATTCCAGCGCCCAGCCGGTGACTTCCTGCAGGTGCGCGCCGGTCAGCTTGCAGTCCTGGAACTGCACAGAGGACAACGTCGCGCGGCGCCAGTGACTGTTGTTGAGATCGCAGTGCGAGAAGCGCGCGTCGCTGAGCAGCGCCGAGCTGAAATCGCATTGGCTGCCACGGCACTTCGTCCACTGGCTTTCTTCCAGTGAGGCCGCCAGCCAGGACGCGCCGGTGACCGAGCACTGGTGGAACTGGAAGCCATCCATGTCCAGCCGCGAGAAGTCGCCGTGATCGAAGCTGCAGCTCTCGAAAATGGCAGCCCGCGGATGCGCGGCGATGATGGCCTGCATACGCTCGCGGGTGACGGTCTCATCTCGGAAAGTGACAGTGTTCATGCGTCCATTCTGGGTGATGTCCCGGACCAGGGGCAGACTTGAAGGTCGCTGCAGAATGTGTACAGAACGGAGCGACCGGCACTACCCGAACGTCCAGAACGGCGGCTCGATGGTCTTGCGCCAGTAGGTTTCATCGGCGAGATAGAACTTCTGCGCATAGGCCTTCGCAAACCATCCGGCGGCGGCGTCGAGATCCTTCGTCACGCCCGCGCGCCCACGCCCCAGCAGCAGACCAGTGAAGTACTGGCCATACACATTGCCCTGGTCCGCCGCCCGCCGGTACCAGCGCAGCGCTTCGAGGCCATCGCACGGCAGGCCCATCCCAAATTCGTACATCGCGCCGAGATCCACCTGGGCGTCGGCATCGCCACGCTGCGCACGCCGCTGGATGTCGACGACCAGCGGATGCAGGGTGCCATCCGGCTGTGGCGCGATCGCCTGCGGCAGCCGCGAGGATTCGGACTGCATGTGGTGGTAGATGGTCGCGCGCAGGTCCCAGCGCAGCGCACTCGCTGCGTCACCGCGTTCGCGATGGAACTTGGCCAGCATCAGCATGGCCATCGGGTTGCCGTGCTCGGCCGCGGTGCGGTACCAGCGCTCGGCCTTCCGCGGCGAGGCACGCAGCGCCGCGCCCTGGACGATGTTCGGGCCGGTGCCGTGCAGCAGCTCACCGTGGGTCCAGATCCGGCCCAGCGCCTCTTCGGCCTGCGGGTTGTGGAAGCTCCACGGGGTGACGGCGGCGGCACGCTCATACCACGTCACGGCGCGCGGATCGTTGAAGGTTTCGTAGGTCTTCGCCGCGTCCCAGGCACTGTCGAAACTGCCGTCGGCGGCCTTGGCCTCGACCGACTGCACGATGCTTGCGGGCGTCCGTGACGGGGCGCTGCTGCAGGCGACCAGGGCGAAGGTGAGGGCGATGCCGCCCAGGCGTGAAGCGATGCGTCCGATGCGAGGGGTCATGCCAGCCAGGTGATGCGTAAGGGCGGTGATTATCGCCCGGCCCCGGAGCCCCGGGTTGTCCGCGGCGGTCGGTTTGGTTGCCATCGCAACAGTTGCACCGCCGTCGAAACCCGGTTACGGTCGGTCCATGTCCTCGTTCCCGGCCACCGCTGTCAACAATACCAACCGCACCAATCTGCGCGCGAATAATCGTGCGCGGCCGATGCGGGACTGCGACCAGGGCTAGTACAAGCAACACGCCCGGACCCCAGAAAACCCGCATCGACCGATGCGGGTTTTTTTGTGGCCCGGGTTTACCCCTTCCGGGCCCGGGTGGCCGGTCGAATGCCTGCAACACGTGTATTCCCCCATTATCAGGAGCTGTTCCCATGTGTTCGATCTTCGGTATTTTCGGCCTCCAGGCCGGCGACGACCTCCCCGCACTGCGCCGCCATGCGTTGGACCTCTCGCAGCGCCAGCGCCATCGTGGCCCGGACTGGAGCGGGGTGTATGTCGATGACGGCGCCATCCTGGTCCACGAGCGACTCGCCATCGTCGATCCGGCCGGTGGCTCGCAGCCGCTGCTGTCCGAGGACGGCGGCCTGGCGCTGGCGGTCAACGGCGAGATCTACAACCACCGCGAACTGAAGGCCGAACTGGCCCAGCCGTACGCCTTCCAGACCGGCTCGGACTGCGAGGTGATCAACGCCCTCTACCGCGAGGACAGCCCGGCCTCCTTCCTGAACCGCCTCAACGGCATCTTCGCCTTCGCGCTGTGGGACCGCGCCCAGCAGCGCGTGCTGATCGCGCGTGATCCGATCGGCGTGGTGCCGCTGTACTGGGGCCACGACAAGGACGGCCGCCTGGTCGTGGCTTCCGAGCTGAAGTCGCTGGTGGACATCTGCGCCGACGCGGCGCAGTTCCCGCCGGGCCATTGGTACGACAGTGCCACCGATACGTTGACCCGCTATTACGAACGCCCCTGGCGCGATTACGACGCGGTGGAAGGCGTCGAGGCCGACCGCGTCGAGCTGCGCGAGGCGTTCGAGCGCGCGGTGCACCGCCAGTTGATGACTGATGTGCCCTATGGCGTGCTGCTCTCCGGTGGTCTGGATTCGTCGCTGGTCGCTGCGGTTGCCGCGCGTTATGCCCGCCACCGTGTCGAAGATGGCGATCAGACGGAAGCCTGGTGGCCGCGCCTGCACTCCTTCGCGATCGGCCTGAAGGGTTCGCCCGATCTGGCGGCCGCCGCCATCGCCGCCGAAGCACTGGGCACCGTGCACCACGGCTTCGAGTACACCTTCGAAGAGGGCCTGGATGCACTGCCGGAAGTGATCCGCCACGTGGAGACCTATGACGTCACCACCATCCGCGCGTCTACGCCGATGTTCCTGCTGGCGCGCCGGATCAAGGCGATGGGCGTGAAGATGGTGCTGTCCGGCGAAGGCAGCGACGAGATCTTCGGTGGCTATCTGTACTTCCACAAGGCGCCGAACGCACGGGAGTTCCACGAAGAGCTGGTGCGCAAGCTGGACGCGCTCAACAACTACGACTGCCTGCGCGCCAACAAGTCGATGATGGCCTGGGGCGTGGAGCCGCGCGTGCCGTTCCTGGACCGCGAGTTCCTCGATGTGGCCATGCGCATCGATGCCAAGCACAAGATGGTCGGGCAGGGCCCCGCCGGTGCACGCCGGATCGAGAAGGCGGTGCTGCGCGAGGCCTTCGAAGGCTACCTGCCGGACGCGATCCTGTGGCGCCAGAAGGAACAGTTCAGTGACGGCGTCGGCTACGGCTGGATCGACGGGCTCAAGGCACATGCCGAAACCCAGGTCAGCGACCGCGTGATGGCGGCGGCGGACAAGCGCTTCGTGCACAACCCGCCGCAGACCAAGGAAGCCTACTTCTACCGCCACGTGTTCGAGCAGTACTTCCCGACCCAGGCCGCGGCGGAAACCGTGCCGGGTGGCAAGTCCATCGCATGTTCCTCGCCGGCCGCCATCGCATGGGACGCCAGCTTTGCCGCGATGGCCGATCCGTCCGGGCGCGCAATCGCCGGCGTGCACGAGCAGGCGCTGGCCTGACCGATGGACCACACCGCCGCGTCGTCCGCGGTGGTGTGGCAGCGCGTGCAGACCGTAGAATCGCCCCTTCAATCGATGGGGATCGGTCATGGACTCTGACACCACCGGCATGCGCCGCAGCGGGCTGGCATGGCGCTACCTGGGCTGGGTGGCACTGCCGCTGTTGATCGGCCTGGGCCTGGCGCGGTTTGCCGGCCCGGCCGTGACCGCACAGGTGGCCCGTGCGGAGTCCTCACTGGGCGCCGACTGGGCCGCGCATCTGCATGCGCCGCTCGGTCTGTTCCTGCTGCAGTTGCTGGTGTTGCTGATGGTCGCCAAGGCCGCGGGCTGGGTGTTCCGTCGCCTCGGCCAGCCGGGTGTGATCGGTGAGATGGCGGCGGGCCTGATGATGGGGCCGCTGGTGCTGGGCGCCGTGTTGCCGCAGGTGCACGGCATGCTGTTCCCGCCGGCATCGCTCGGTTCGCTCGGCCTGCTCAGCCAGCTCGGCGTGCTGATGTTCCTGCTGGTGGCCGGCGCGGAGCTGGATCTGGGCGGGCTGCGGGGGCGGCGGCGTTTCGCCTTCGTGGTCAGCCATGCCGGCATCGCGGTGCCGTTCGTGCTGGGCGTGCTGCTGGCGATCTGGCTTTACGGCGCGCACGCACCGCCGGGCGTGGGCTTCACCGGCTTTGCGTTGTTCGTCGGCATCTCATTGAGCATCACCGCCTTCCCGGTGCTGCTGCGCATCCTGGCCGACCGTGGCATGACCGGCACGCCGCTGGGCCAGACCGCCATCGCCTGCGCCGCACTCGGTGATGCCACCGCATGGTGCCTGCTGGCGCTGATCGTGGCGGCTGCGCAATCGCAGGGCTGGGTGCCCGCGACGATCAACCTGGTCTGCGTGGTCGCTTTCGTCGCGCTGATGCTGGGGGTGGTGCGCCCGTGGTTCTCGCGCCTGGTGATCGCACCGGGCCAGGAAGGACGCTGGCTGCTGATCATGCTGCTGATGGCGCTGGGCTGCGCGCTGGTCACCGAGATGCTGGGCATCCACGCGCTGTTCGGCGCGTTCGCGGCCGGCGTGGCGGTGTCCGGCAACGCCACCCTGCGGCATACCGTGGCCGAGCGTGTCGAGCCGTTCGCGGTCACCCTGCTGCTGCCCTTGTTCTTCGCCATGACCGGCCTGCGCATGCGCGCCGATGCCCTGCAGGCCAGCGACCTGGTGCTGTGCCTGATCGTGATCGTGGTGGCTACGCTCGGGAAGCTGATCGGCACCTGGAGCGCCGCGCGCAGTGCCGGCATGGGCAGCCATGAGGCGTGGAAGCTCGGTGCCCTGATGAACACCCGCGGCCTGATGGAGCTGATCGTGCTCAACCTGGGCTACGAGCTGGGCTTCCTGGGTGACCGCCTGTTTGCCGTGCTGGTGATCATGGCGCTGGTGACCACAGCCATGACCGGGCCGTTGCTGAATGCGATGGAGCGGTGGAAGCGCAACTGCAACTGATTCCGATTAGATCACCGGAATTCCAGATAGGGCACCATGCGCGCATTGATTCATCAGGAGCCCCCCCCATGAAAGGCAACCCGGACGTCATCGCCTGCTTGAAGGAACTGCTGCGCGGCGAGTTGGCCGCGCGCGACCAGTACTTCATCCATTCGCGCCGCTACGAAGACCAGGGCCTGTTCGCGCTATATGAGCGCCTCAACCACGAAATGGAAGAAGAGACCCAGCACGCCGATGCGCTGCTGCGCCGCATCCTCTTCCTCGGCGGCGACCCGGACATGCGCCCGCATGTGTTCGAGCCCGGCGTGACCGTGGAAGAGATGCTGCAGAAGGACCTGGACACCGAGTACAGCGTCCGCAACAACCTGGCTGCCGGCATGAAGCTGTGCGAACAGCACCAGGACTACGTCAGCCGCGACATGCTGCTGGTGCAGTTGAAGGACACCGAAGAAGACCACGCCTGGTGGCTGGAGCAGCAGCTGGGCCTGATCAAGCGGATCGGCCTGGCGCTGTACCAGACCAGCAAGATGGATGCGAAGGGTACGGCCGCGCACTGAAGCGCATACGCGCTTCAGCCCCACGACGTGCTGCGCACATCGCGGGCCCCGGCTTATCACTTTCCACATCCCCGCGCCTGTCGGCGCGCCCCCTTGGACTCCAAGGGGGCTGTATCTCCAGACGGGTACTGGATGCGTCACGATCCACCACCCCGTCATCGGGTTCTCGCGCCAGCCAGCCTTCGCCAGCACGCCGCATCAAACCCTCGTCCGCCAGCCAGCATCCGCCAGCCAGCCGACGCTGCACCAAGCAGAAAGGCCGGGGAAACCCGGCCTTTTCTGTGGGCGCAAAAGAAAACGGCCGGGTTTCCCCGGCCGTTTCGATCCACGTCGACGCTGGACCCTTATTCCACCGCCAGGCCTTCCACCTTCTGCCAGCCACGCGGCAGCAGATGGCCGCGGGTGGCGCGGGTCCCCAGGTAGGTGTCCAGGTCCTTGAAGGACAGGTTCATCGTGCGCTGGCCGCTGCGGACCAGCAGCGTGTTGCCCGGCGCCACCGACACCACCGCGACCACGCGCTCGGTGGCGAGCTTGGCCTTGGGGATGTCGATGATCTTGTTGCCCTTCCCCTTGTCCAGTTCCGGCAGGTCGCTGGCGGCGATCGCCAGTAGATTGCCCGAGCTGGTCACGGCCACGATGCGGTCCGTCTCCGGATTGGCGACCACGGCCGGGGTCAGCACCTTGGAGCCGGAGGTCAGGTTGAGCATCGCCTTGCCGGCCTTGTTGCGGCCGGTGAGGTTCTCGAAGCGGGTCACGAAGCCGTAGCCGTGGGTGGAGGCCAGCACGAAGCGCGTGTTGTTCTCGCCGCTGGCCAGCGTCATGAAGGCGCTGCCCGGGGCCGGCGAGAAGCGACCGGTCAGCGGCTCGCCGTTGCCACGGGCCGAGGGCAGGGTGTGGATCAGGGTCGAGTACGCACGGCCCTCGCTGTCCAGGAACGCCACCTGCTGCGTGCTGCGTGCGCGCACGGAGCCGAGCAGCGCATCGCCCTCGCGATAGGACAGGGTGGCCGGGTCCATGTCGTGGCCCTTGGCCGCACGGATCCAGCCCTTCTCCGAGAGCACCACCGTCATCGGTTCGCTCGGCACCAGCTCGGTCTCGTCGATGGCCTGCGCCGCGCCACGCTGCACCAGCGGCGAGCGACGGTCATCGCCGAACTTCTTCGCATCGGCCACCAGCTCGTCGCGGATCAGCTTCTTCAGCTTGGCCTTGCTCTCCAGGATGCCGACGATCTTGTCGCGTTCCTTGGCCAGCTCGTCCTGCTCGCCGCGGATCTTCATTTCTTCCAGGCGGGCCAGCTGCTTCAGCTTGGTCTCCAGGATGTACTCGGCCTGTTCCTCGCTCAGCGCGAAGCGCGCGATCAGCGCCGGCTTGGCTTCGTCCTCGGTGCGGATGATGTGGATCACTTCATCCAGGTTGAGGAAGGCGACCAGCAAGCCGTCCAACATGTGCAGGCGACGCTCGACCTTCTGCAGGCGGTGGTTGAGGCGGCGGGTCACGGTGGTGCTGCGGAACTGCAGCCATTCGCTGAGCAGGGTCTTGAGGTTCTTGACCTGCGGGCGGCCGTCCAGCCCGATCACGTTGAGGTTGACCCGGTAGCTGCGCTCCAGGTCGGTGGTCGCGAACAGGTGGCCCATCAGCTGCTCGGCGTCCACGCGGTTTGAGCGCGGCACCAGCACCACGCGCACCGGGTTGGCGTGGTCGGACTCATCGCGGATGTCCTCCAGCCACGGCAGCTTCTTGGCACGCATCTGCGCGGCGATCTGCTCGATCACCTTCGACGGCGATACCTGGAACGGCAGCGCGTTGATCACGATGTTGCCGTTCTCCTTCAGGAAGGTGGAGCGCGCCCGCACGCTGCCGTAACCGGTCTCGTACATGGAGCGCAGATCGGCGATCGGCGTGATGATCTCGGCGAAGCTCGGGTAGTCCGGGCCCTTCACGTGCTCGCACAGGTCGGTGACCGTCGCATCCGGGTCGTCGAGCAGGTGCAGCAGCGCACTGACGATCTCGTTGAGGTTGTGCGGCGGCACGTCGGTGGCCATGCCGACGGCGATGCCGGTGGTGCCGTTGAGCAGCAGGTGCGGCAGGCGCGCCGGCATCCAGGTCGGCTCTTCCAGGGTGCCGTCGAAGTTCGGGGTCCAGTCGGTGGTGCCCTGGTTGATCTCGCCCAGCAGCACTTCGGCGATCGGGGTCAGCTTGGACTCGGTGTAACGCATCGCCGCGAACGACTTGGGATCGTCGGTCGAGCCGAAGTTGCCCTGGCCTTCGATCAGCGGGTAGCGGTACGAGAAGGGCTGGGCCATCAGCACCAGCGCTTCGTAGCAGGCGCTGTCGCCGTGGGGATGGTACTTACCGATCACGTCACCGACGGTACGCGCGGACTTCTTCGGCTTGGAGGACGCGTTCAGACCCAGCTCGCTCATCGCATAGATGATGCGGCGCTGCACCGGCTTGAGGCCGTCGCCGAGGAACGGCAGTGCGCGGTCGAGCACCACGTACATCGAATAGTCCAGGTACGCCCGTTCGGCGTACTCGCGCAGGGGCAGCTGTTCAAAGCCGTGGAACGCGGGGCGGGCAAGATCGGTCATGCGGGATTGTTACCTGTGGCAAGGGACGGCGACGGCTGTCGCCCTCGCAGGCGGATGATTATCCGGATGCGGCCGGGGATGCCAAGCCGCGTGATGGGTTCAGGGGGTGCCCGCTGCGCGCCAGATAGCGCCCGGGCGGGCTGCCGAAGTGGCGGCGGAACACCGTGACGAAGGCGCTGGGGCTGCTGAACCCCAGTTCGTGCGCGATGTCGGACACGCTCTGGCCATCGGACAGGCGGCGCAGGCCCTGGGCCAACCGGGCCTGCTGGCGCCACTGGGCGAAGCTGAGCGTGGTTTCATCGCGGAAGTGCCGGGTCAGTGTACGCGGCGACAGGCCCGCCCACTGGGCCCATTGCTCCAGGCTGCGGCCGTCGGCCGGATCGGCGATCAGCTGCGAGGCGATCCGCAGCAGGCGCCGGTCCTGCGGCATCGGCAGATGCATGCGCTGGCGCGGGGCATTGCGGATTTCGTCCAGCAGGACCTCGATCATGTGCTGCTGGCGCAGGCTGGGTTCGGCCGCCGGCACCCACGCGGTGACCCGCAGCGACAAGGCCTGCAGCAGATCGGAAATGGCCACCACGCAGGGCTCGTCGGGCAGGTCATGGGCCATCGCCGCGCTGACGATGATGCCCCAGCCCCTTAGCGGCCCACAGATATCCACGGTGTGCGGCTCTCCCGGCGGCATCCAGCCGGCGCAGCCGGGCGGCAGCGACCAGGTGCCATGGCGGGTGCGGGTGGTGAGCAGGCCCGCCTCCACGCAGATCAGCTGCGCGCGCCGGTGCTGGTGCCAGTCGATCTCCCGGTCCAGCCCGCGGGCGCTCTCGATCCGGAAGCCGAGCACGCCCAGTCCATCGTCGCGCTCGAACCAGTCCAAGACCTGGTTGCGGATCATCTGGGTGGCGTCGGTCTCGCGCTCTGGCCTGAAAGTGTTATCCATTGTCCAAATTGTAATACCGGGCCAGTCCAGGGCGCCATTAAGGTAGCGACCTGCCCATTGTTCTGATTGTTGCAACACAGCATTTGGTTCCAGATTAAATATTTCTATTGAGAAATATATTTTTTGGAAGAGAATGCTCACCCATGATCTGCCCTGATGCCCATCCCCCCAGCTTCGGACTCCTGCTGCGCCAAGTGCGCGATGGCCTGGTCCGTCAGCTAGACACGTCGATGGCCGAGGAAAACCTCGGTATTGGCTTCACCCACTATCTCGGCCTGAAGGTGCTCGCGGCCCGTGCCCCGTGCACCGCCAACGAGTTGGCCCAGGCCCTGGACCAGGTGCCGAGCGCGGTGACCCGCCTGCTGGACAAGCTGGAAGCCCTGGATTGCGTGCGGCGCGAGCCGCATGCCCAGGACCGGCGGGCACTGCAGATCGTGCTGACCGAGCCGGGCCGCCAGTTGTGGGCCCGCCTCAAACAGCGCGGGGACCAGACCATCGACGACGCCATGCGTGATCTGTCTTCGGACGAACGCGCGCAGCTGCTTTCCCTCATGACCCGTGTACGCGACTCACTGGTAACGCCATGACTTCCATGTTTGAACGCTCTCATCCACTGCGCCCGCTGCGGCCGGTGCTGGTCTCCGTGCTGGCGCTTGCGCTGGCCGCGTGTGCCAGCAGCCGCGGCCTGGAGCCGCAGGGTCGTCTGCTCGACGCAGACAGCCTGCAGACCCAGCGCACCCTGGCCGCCAACGGCCTGAGCCAGCCCGGTTGGCCGGCCACCGACTGGTGGCGCGCGCTGGGCGACCCCCAGCTTGACGCCCTGATCGCGGAAGGCCTGCAGCGCAATCCCGGGCTGGAGGCCGCCGATGCGCGCCTGCGCCAGGCCCGTGCCCAGATCGGCACCGCCCGCGCCGATCGCCTGCCCAGCGTTTCCGCCTCCGGCGGCTACACCGGCGTGCGCCTGCCCGAGTCGATGGTCGGTGACGAACTCGGTGGCAGCTACGCCGGCAGCGGCCAGGCCTACCTGAGCTTCAGCTACGGCATCGACCTGTGGGGCGGCAAGCGTGCCGCCTGGGAAGCGGCCGTGGACAGCGGTCACGCCGCGGAAGTGGACGCCCAGGCCGCGCGCCTGAATCTCTCGGCCGCCATCGCCGAGGCGTACGCGCAGCTGGGTTACGCGTGGACACTGCACGACGTGGCCAGCGAAGAACTGGCGCGCTCGCAGAAGACCCTGGACCTGACCCGCCAGCGTCGCGCCGCTGGCATCGACAGCGACCTGCAGACCCGCCAGGCCGAGGCCCGCATCCCGGCCGCGCAGCAGCAACAGCAGGCCGCGCAGCAGCAGATCGATGAAGCCCGCACCGCGCTCGCCGCGCTGGTCGGGCAGGGCCCGGACCGTGGCCTGCAGATCGAACGCCCGCAGATGCTGAACCCCTTGGCGCTGCAGCTGCCCGGCGTGCTGCCGAGCGAACTGCTCGGTCGTCGCCCGGACATCGTCGCCGCGCGCTGGCGCGTGGAGGCGGCCAACCGCGAGATCCACGCGGCCAAGGCCGCTTTCTACCCCAGTCTCAACCTGACCGCCCTGGGCGGCGTGGTCTCCAGTGAAGTGGACCAGCTGCTCAAGAGTGGCTCGACGTTCGCCTTCCTCGGCCCGGCGCTGAGCCTGCCGATCTTCGACGGCGGCCGCCTGCGCGCCAACCTGGGCAAGACCGACGCGCAGTACGACCTGGCCGTGGCCGATTACAACCAGTCCGTGGTCAATGCGCTGCGTGACGTCGCCGACCAGGTCAACGCGGTGCGTTCGCTGGCCGACCAGGCCAGTGCCCAGGCCCAGGCCGTCAGCACCGCGCGCGCCGCCCATGACCTGGCGGAGCAGCGCTACCGCGCCGGCATCGGAAGCTACCTGGACGTGCTCAGTGTCGAAGAGCAGTTGCTGGTGTCCCAGCAGCGGCTGGCCAGCCTGCAGTCGCGTCAGATCCTTGTTTCGGTCCGCCTGAGCCAGGCGTTGGGCGGTGGTTTCACCCCGACCAGCGACGCCGCCACGGTCGCCGCCACCCCCGAATCCCCGCATTCCTGAGAGTCATCCCCATGAGTCAGACCTCCGCCCCCGCTGCCGAGAAGGCAGCTCCCTCCCGTCGCGGCAAGCTGCTGCGCGGCCTGCTGGTCATCGTCGTGCTGCTGCTGGCCGCCCTGGCCCTGTGGTACTTCATGTTCGGCCGCTGGTTCGAAGAAACCGACGATGCCTACGTGCAGGGCAACCAGGTCCAGATCACCCCGCTGATCAGCGGCACCGTGGTCGCGATCAACGCCGATGACGGCATGCGCGTCGAGCGCGGCCAGCTGCTGGTCCAGCTGGACCCGGCCGATACCGAAGTCGCCCTGCAGCAGGCCGAAGCCAACCTCGCCAAGACGGTCCGCCAGGTGCGCGGTCTGTACCGCAGCGTGGAAGGCGCCCAGGCAGAATTGAACGCGCGCCAGGTCACCCTGAAGCGCGTGCGCGAGGACTTCAACCGTCGTAAGGATCTGGCCAACACCGGCGCGATCTCCAACGAAGAACTGGCACATGCCCGCACCGAACTGGCCGCTGCCGAAGCCGCCGTGGCCGGCTCGCGCGAGACCTTCGAGCGCAGCAACGCGCTGGTCGATGACACCGTGATCGCGACCCAGCCGGACGTGCAGGCCGCCGCCGCGCAGCTGCGCCAGGCCTATCTCAACAATGCCCGCGCCGGCATCGTCGCGCCGGTCACCGGCTACGTCGCCCGTCGTTCGGTGCAGGTCGGCCAGCGCGTGCAGCCGGGCAATGCCCTGATGGCCGTGGTGCCGACCGAGCAGATGTGGGTCGAAGCCAACTTCAAGGAAACCCAGCTGCGCCACATGCGCCTGGGCCAGGAAGTGGAGCTGCGTTCGGACCTGTACGGCGGTGACGTCACCTACAAGGGCCGCATCGACAGCCTCGGCCTGGGCACCGGTTCGGCGTTCTCGCTGCTGCCGGCGCAGAACGCCAGCGGCAACTGGATAAAGATCGTGCAGCGCGTGCCGGTGCGCATCGCCATCGATGCCAAGCAGCTCGCCGAGCACCCGCTGCGCATCGGTCTGTCGATCAAGGCCGAAGTGAGCCTGCGCGACCAGAAGGGCACCGTGCTGCCGACCGAAACCGCCAAGGGCCAGGTGTTCGATACCGACGTCTACGCCAAGCAGCTGCACAGCGCCGACGATGTGATCCACCAGATCATCCAGAGCAACCTGCCGCAGCAGGCCAAGGCGAGCTGAGGCCACCATGTCCGCACAAGCTCCCGCCGCGCCGGGCGCCCCCGCGGCGCCAGGCACGGCCTTCCGGCCGGCCAACGTCGCCCTGTGTACCGCAGGGCTGGCGATGGCCTCGTTCATGCAGGTCCTGGACACCACCATCGCCAACGTCTCGTTGCCGACCATCGCCGGCAATCTCGGCGCCAGTTCGCAGCAGGCCACCTGGGTCATCACCTCGTTCGCGGTCAGCACCGCGATCGCGCTGCCGCTGACCGGCTACCTCAGCCGGCGCTTCGGCGAAACCAAGCTGTTCGTCTGGGCCACGCTGGCCTTCACCCTGGCCTCGCTGCTGTGCGGCCTGGCCCAGAGCATGGGCATGCTGGTGGTGTCGCGTGCGATCCAAGGCTTCGTCGCCGGCCCGATGTACCCGATCACGCAGAGCCTGCTGGTCTCGCTCTATCCACGTGAAAAACGCGGGCAGGCGCTGGCGTTGCTGGCGATGATCACCGTGGTCGCGCCGATCGCCGGCCCGATCCTCGGGGGCTGGATCACCGACAACTACAGTTGGGAATGGATCTTCCTGATCAACGTGCCGCTGGGCATCTTCGCCGCGCTGGTGGTGGGCAACCAGCTCAAGGGGCGCCCCGAACACGTCGAAAAGCCGAAGATGGATTACGTCGGTCTGATCACCCTGGTGATCGGCGTGGGCGCCCTGCAGCTGGTGCTCGATCTGGGCAACGACGAAGACTGGTTCAGTTCGACCAAGATCGTCGTGCTGGCCTGCGTGTCGGTGGTGGCCCTGGCAGTGTTCCTGATCTGGGAATTGACCGACAAGGATCCCATCGTCGATCTGCGCCTGTTCCGGCATCGCAACTTCCGCGCCGGCACGCTGGCGATGGTGGTGGCCTACGCGGCGTTCTTCAGCGTGGCGCTGCTGATCCCGCAGTGGTTGCAGCGTGACATGGGCTACACCGCGATCTGGGCCGGCCTGGCGACCGCGCCGATCGGCGTGCTGCCGGTGATCATGACGCCGTTCGTGGGCAAGTACGCCTCGCGGTTCGACATGCGCATGCTGGCCACGATCGCCTTCATCTTCCTGTCGTTCACCAGCTTCCTGCGCTCGGGCTTCAACCTGCAGGTGGACTTCGGCCATGTGGCCGGCATCCAGCTGATCATGGGGATCGGCGTGGCGTTGTTCTTCATGCCGGTGCTGCAGATCCTGCTGTCGGATCTGGACGGTCGCGAGATCGCCGCCGGTTCCGGCCTGGCCACCTTCCTGCGTACGCTGGGCGGCAGCTTCGCCGCCTCGCTGACCACGTGGCTGTGGGCACGCCGTACCCAGGAACACCACGCGCACCTGACCGAACACATCTCCGGCTACACCCCGGGCATGCAGGACCAGGTGACCGCGATGGGGCAGGGCGACCTGCAGCATGGTGCGGCTGCGCTCAACAACATGATCAACCACCAGGCCTCGCAGATGGGCTTCAACGACATCTTCTTCCTGCTGGGCTGGATCTTCCTGGCCATCATCGCTTTCCTGTGGCTGGCCAAGCCGCCGTTCGGCGCAGGGGCGGGTGCGGCCTCGGCCGGCGGGCACTGAAGACGTGATACGTTGAAACGAAAAAACCCCGCTGAGAGGCGGGGTTTTTTCGTTGTGGGGCGGTGCCGGGCATCGCGCGGTACGCATGTATCCATGCATACCTGGCCCGGAAACGAAAAAACCCGCTTGCGCGGGTTTGATCATTTTCCGAGTCATGGTGCCCAGGAGAGGACTCGAACCTCCACGAAGTTGCCCCCGCTAGCACCTGAAGCTAGTGCGTCTACCAATTCCGCCACCTGGGCGACTCAGGAGGAGAATTCTGGGCATGTCCGGGAAACTTGTCAACGGTTTTGTGAAATTTCTTCACAATCCTGCACAGGAGTGCCGCTGACTGACTCTGCACACCCGCAGCGGTTACTATTGAGGTCAATGAAACCAAAGAAACCGACCCAGGGCGCGAAAGCCCCCAAGTCCCCGGCGCCCAAGAAGGCAGCCGGTCCGTCGGGCAACCCCCGCGCTGCCGCCAAGAAAGCCGGCAAGCTGCCCCCCTGGATGCCCGAATCCCTGAACACCCCTGAGCCGCCGCGCGGCAACAAGCGGGGCGCCAAGCCCGCGCACGCCGGGCCGATCCCGACGCGCCGCCGCCCGCATCCGGCTCCGCTGGATGGTGAAGTGCAGGTGGATCCGTTCGCCGCCCGCGAGGCCGAGCGCTATGCGCAGCCGATCGCCAGCCGTGAGGCGATCCTGCAACTGCTCGACCGCTGCGATGGCCCGCAGACCGCCGACGAGATCGCCATCCATCTCGGCCTGACCGAGCCGGACCGTGCCGATGCCCTGGGCAAGCGCCTGGGTGCGATGTGCCGTGATGGCCAGCTGGTGCAGAACCGCCGTGGCGGTTTCGCGCCGCTGCAGGCCGTCAACCTGATCACCGGCGTGGTGATCGCCAACCCGGAAGGGTTCGGCTTCCTGCGCCCGGTCGAGGGCGGTGACGACCTGTTCCTGCCGCCGTTCGAAATGCGCAAGGTGCTGCATGGCGACCGCGTGCTGGTCAACGTGACCGGCATCGATCGTCGTGGTCGCCGCGAGGCCAGCATTTCGCGCGTGCTCGAGCGTGGCATGAGCCGCCTGATCGGCCGCTTCAGCGTCGAATTCGGCATCAATTACGTGGTGCCCGACGACAAGCGCGTGCAGCGCAATGTGCAGATCCCGCCCGACCAGACCGGCGATGCCCGCGACGGCCAGTTGGTGGTCTGCGAGCTGACCCAGGCACCGGACACCCGTCGTCCGCCGATCGGCCGCATCATCGCCGTCCTCGGCGACAAGCTGACCGCCTCGCTGGTGGTGGAAACTGCGATCCACGGCCACGAACTGCCGTTCGAGTTCCCGGCCGAAGTGCTGGCGGAAGCCACCGCCGTGCCGATGGTGGTCACCCCGGAACAGATCGGCCACCGCGAAGACCTGCGCAACACGCCGCTGGTCACCATCGATGGCGAGGATGCCAAGGACTTCGACGACGCGGTCTACTGCGAACCGAATGCCGAAGGCTTCCGCCTGGTCGTGGCGATCGCCGACGTCTCCAATTACGTACGTCCCGGTACGCCGCTGGATGATGAAGCGCAGAAGCGCGCGACCTCGGTCTACTTCCCCGGGTTCGTGGTGCCGATGCTGCCGGAAACGCTCTCGAACGGCATCTGCTCGCTGATGCCCAAGGTCGACCGCATGTGCTTCGTCTGCGACATGCAGGTGAACCGCGAAGGCGAAGTCATCCATTCGCGCTTCTACGAAGCGGTGATGAACTCGCACGCGCGCCTGACCTATAACCAGGTCTGGGAAGCGGTGGGCGAGAACGACCCGGCCGCGCGCAAGGCGATCGGCCCGCTGATGCCGCAGGTCGACCGCCTGTACCAGCTGTATCACGTGCTGGCCAAGGCCCGTACCCGCCGCGGTGCGATCGAGTTTGAAACCTCCGAAGTGCGCTTCGTGCTGGACAACACCGGCGAAGTCACCCAGGCCGGGATGATGGTGCGCAACGATGCGCACAAGCTGATCGAAGAATGCATGATCGCGGCGAACGTGCAGGCCGCACGCTACCTGTTGGCCAAGCAGGTGCCGGCGCCGTTCCGCGACCATGAGCGCCCGCCGGAATCCAAGTACGCCGATCTGCTCGAGTTCCTCAAGGAATTCAAGCTGAGCCTGCCGCCGTGGTCGAAGGTGCAGCCGGCCGATTTCACCAAGCTGCTCAAGAAGGTGCGCGATCGCCCGGACGCGGCACTGCTGGAATCGGTGCTGCTGCGCAGCCAGAGCCTGGCTGTGTATTCGCCGGACAACCTGGGCCACTTCGGCCTGGCGCTGGATGCGTACGCCCACTTCACCTCGCCGATCCGTCGTTACCCCGATCTGCTGGTGCACCGTGCGATCAAGCACGCGCTCAGCGGGGCCGCGCCGGAGAAGTTCACCTACTCGCCGCGTGAGATGGCCGCCTTGGCCCTGCAGTGCTCCGAGCGTGCGCGCCGTGCCGACGAAGCCGAGCGCGAAGTCGACGAGCGTTACCGCGCCGCGTGGATGGAAAAGCACGTGGGTGGCCAGTTCGACGGCGTGATCAGTGGCGTGACCAGCTTCGGCCTGTTCGTGGAGCTGGATGAGTCCAAGGTCAACGGCCTGGTCCATGTGACCCAGCTGCCGCACGACTATTACCAGTTCGACGCGGTGCGCAAGACGCTCAACGGCGAGCGTCGCGGCAAGATCTACCGTCTCGGTGACCGGGTGCGGATCCTGGTGCTCAAGGCCAGCATGGAAGAGCGCAAGATCGACTTCCGCCTGGTCGAAGAGAAGGACGATGCCCTGCCCGAGCTGCCGCCGCGCGGCCAGCCGGCCAAGCGCCAGAAGCAGAAGTACTGATCGTCGCGTACCGGCCCACGGCCGGTACGCGGTAGGTGCCGACCGTTGGTCGGCACCTCGTCTACCCGCCGACCGTCGGCCGGCACACCGTCCACCCGCCCCCCGCGGGTGGGCATGTTGTTTCCCACGGACCCCGTCGGAGCGATCACATGCAGTCCTTCCCCGAATACAGCGGCGGCTGCCAGTGCGGCGCGATCCGCTTCCATGTGGTCGGTGAGCTGACCCACAGTTCGATCTGCCATTGCCGGATGTGCCAGAAGGCCTTCGGCGCGTACTACGCCCCCCTGGTATCGGTGCGCGGCAGCGATTTCCGCTGGACCCGCGGCGAACCCCGGCGTTTCGCGTCGTCCAATCTGGTCCAGCGCGGCTTCTGCGCCGACTGCGGCACCCCGTTGACCTATGAAGCGCCGGACGGTGTGGCGGTCGCGGCCGGTGCGTTTGACGAGCCGACCCGTCTGCCGCCTACGATCCAGTACGGCATCGAGGCCAAGCTGCCGTTCGTGGATACGCTGGGCTCGCTCGGCGCGCTGCGCAGCGAGGAGGACACTGCGGCCGGGGACTTCCTGCTGCATATCGTCTCCCGCCAGCACCCGGACCACGACACCACGGACTGGCCGCCGGGCTGAAGGCCGGCGGTGGCCGCACCCCCGTGAACGCCCCCGTGAACGCCCGGCAGGGCAGGGTGGGGCTCGATGCTCTACCATTACCAACCCCTTTACCGGTCCCGCCCCCCGCAATGAGCAAGCAAAGCCAGTGGATCGTCGGCGTCAACGCCGTCGCCTCTTCGATCGAGAATGATGCCGAGAACGTCCGCGAGGTCCTCATCGAGGCCGGTGCGAAGAATCCGCGTCTGACCGAGATCGAGGAAAACGCACGCCGCAAGGGCATCGACGTGCGCAAGGTGAACACCCAGGCGCTGGACGGTGTGGGCGGTTCGGTGCGTCACCAGGGCGTGGCCGCGCGCTACCAGGCCGCACGGACCTGGGGCGAGAACGAGCTGGAAGGGCTGGTCGAAGCGGCCGAGGGCAAAGCCCTGCTGCTGATCCTGGATGAAGTCCAGGACCCGCACAATCTCGGCGCCTGCCTGCGCAGCGCGGCTGCGGCCGGTGCCACGGCGGTGATCATCCCCAAGGACAAGTCGGCTTCGGTCAACGCGACCGTGCGCAAGACCTCGGCGGGCGCGGCCGACCGCATCCCGGTGGTGCAGGTGACCAACCTCTCGCGCTGCCTGAAGGATCTGCAGAAGCAGGGCGTGTGGATCTACGGCCTGGCCGGCGAAGCCACCGAATCGCTGTACGCGATCGATCTGAAGGGCAACGTGGCGCTGGTGCTGGGCGGCGAAGCCGACGGCCTGCGCCGCCTGACCCGCGAGAACTGCGATGGCCTGGTCAAGATTCCGATGCCGGGCGATATCGAGAGCCTCAACGTCTCAGTGGCCACCGGCGTGAGCCTGTTCGAAGCAGTGCGCCAGCGCGGGCTGTAAGCCGCGCACAGGCCCGGGGGGTAGAGCCACGCCATGCGTGGCTGAGCGGTGCGGGATCGAGAGGCAGACAATGTGCGGCGCCGGATCGAGAGGCAGCCACGCATGGCGTGGCTCTACCCGTGATGCACCTGGCGCGGGCGATCAGCCCGCGCTTCCCCCCAGCGCCTTGAACAACGTCACATCGTTGATCAACTGCCGTTGACGCACGGATGCCAGCGACAGCTCGGCGTCGCGCCGGGTCTGCTGCGCTTCCAGCCAGGTCCGCAGATCGGTCGCACCGACCCGGTAGCGCACCTCGTACATCCGTTCGATCTCCACCGCTTCGTCATAGGACGCCTGCGAGGCCGCCACCTGCGTGGCGAACTGGGTGCGCGCCGACAAGGCGTTGTCCACTTCCGACAACGCGGTGTACAGCGTGCGGCGGAACCCGTTGGCCGCGATCTGGTAGTCGGTGCCGGCCAAGCGGGTGTTCAACTGGGCCTGGCGCACGTTGAGGAACGGCAGCGACAGCCCCGCGCCCAGGGTGGCGACCGGATTATTCAGCACGTCCGAGAGCGAGGCGGCACCGGTACCGACGCTGCCGGTCAGGCTCAGCGCCGGGTAGTACTGGGTCGCGGTGACCTTGATGGTCTTCAGGCTGTTGCGCAGGCGCAGCTCGGCGGCGCGCAGGTCCGGGCGTCGGCCGAGCAGATCGGCCGGCAGGCCTTCGGCGATCACCGGGCTGCCGACGCGCTGCAACTGCTGCGGCTCGTCGGCCATCGCCAGCGGTTGCCCGTCCAGCAGCACGGTCAGCGCATTGCGCGCGGCGACGCGCTGCTGCTCCAGTGCACTCTGCGCGGCACGTTGTGCTTCCAGGCTCTGCGCGGCCTGGCGTACTTCCAGCCGCGATACCGCACCGGCATCGAAGCGCGCCTGGACCAGCTCGCGGGTGCGCTGCAGCCGCGCCAGGTTGGCCTGGCCGGCGGCGATCGACTGGTTGAGGAACGCCAGCGTCCAGTACTGCGTAGCCACGTCGCTGATCACCAGCAGCGCGGTGTTCTGCAGGTCCTCCTGGCTGGCCTGGGCTTCCCACTGGGCGATGTCGCGCTGGGCGCGCAGCCGCCCCCACAGGTCGATCTCCCATTGCAGGGACACGCCGGCCGAGCTGCCGCGGTTCCAGTCCGCGCTCTGGTCGATCGGGCGGTTGCCGCTGCTGCCGACGCTGCCCGAGGGCTGCGGCCACAGGGCGTTGTCGGCCAACCCGGCCTGCAGCCGCGCACGCTGCACGGCCAATCCGGCCGAGACCAGATCGGTGTTGGCGGCCAGGGCACGATCGATCACGCGGTCCAGGCCGGGGTCGCCGAACTGGGTCCACCAGGCATCGGCGCGGACATCCGCCGATGCCGCATGCGGTTGTTCGCTGACGGCCTCGGTGGGGGCGTTCAAGGTGCCATCGCCACGGCCGTAGGTGGCCGGGACCGCCGGTGCATCGACCTGGTAGCGGCCGGTACTGACGCAGCCAGACAGGGCCAGCGCGGTCACGCAGGCCAGGGCCAGCGGGCGCAGTGACGCAGGGTGCAGCAGAGCAGGAGAAATCTTCATTCGCGCGCCAGCGCCTCCACGGGATCAAGTTGGGCGGCATTGCGGGCCGGCAGGAAACCAAACGCCACGCCGATCAGGCTGGAGCAGGCAAAGGCGGCCACGATGGATGCGGTCGAGAACAGCATCTGGAAGTCCGGCGCGAACTTGCCGAACAGCCAGCCGATCACCAGCGACAGGCCGACGCCGAGCAGGCCGCCGAGCAGACACACCAGCACCGCTTCGATCAGGAACTGCTGGCGGATATCGCTCTGCCGCGCGCCGACGGCCATGCGCACGCCGATCTCGCGGGTCCGCTCGGTCACCGAGACCAGCATGATGTTCATCACGCCGATGCCACCGACCAGCAGCGCGATCGCGGCGATGGCGCTGATCAACAGCGTCATCGTGCGGGTGGTCTGCTCGATGGTCTGGCGGATCTCGGCGCTGTTGCTGAGGAAGAAGTCCTCGGTGCCGTGACGCATGATCAGCAGCTTGGAAATGGCGGCCTGTGCCGCATCCATCGGCGTGGTGTCATCCACGCGCACGGTGATGCTGGAAACATGGCTCTGGCCGAGCATGCGCGACATCACCGTGGTGTAGGGCACCCACACGCTCAGGCTGGTGCTGCCGCCGAAGCCGAAGCTCTGCCGCTGCGCGACACCGACCACGCGCACCGGCACGTTGCCGAGCAGGATCACCTGGCCGACCGGGTCTTCGCCATTCGGGAAGAACTGGGTGCGGGTGTTCTCGTCGATGATGGCCACCTGGGCCAGGCTGCGCACCGCATCGGTATCGAAGAAGCTGCCGGCGATCAGGGTCACGCCCTTGACCCGGAAGAACTGCTCGCCGACACCGTTGACCTGCGCGGTGGCCGATTGATTGCGGTAGCGCGCGGTCACCGAGGAGGACACGCTGGGCGTGGCACTGTCGATGTAGCTCTGCCGGCCCAGTGCATCGGCATCGCTGGCCTTCAGCGTCTGCACCCGGGCCGAACGCATGTCGCCGAAACCACGGCCGGGATAGACGTCGATGGTGTTGGTGCCCAGCGCGCTGATGTTCTGCAGGATCTGCTGCTGGGAGCCATTGCCCATCGCCACCACCGAGACCACCGAGGCGATGCCGATGATGATGCCGAGCATGGTCAGGAAGGTGCGCAGGCGGTGGGCGTTCATCGCCAGCAGGGCCATGCGGAACGCTTCGGTGAAGCGGTCGCGTGCTGCCCGCCAGCTGTGGCCCTTGCCGGCCGCTACGGTCGGCTGGCGCTGCGCGCGGTAGCTCGGTGCATTCGGATTGATGCGGTCGGCGATGATCTCGCCGTCGCGGATTTCGATGATGCGCTGGGCGTGTTCGGCCACGCTCATGTCGTGGGTCACGATGATGATGGTGTGGCCTTCGGCATGCAGCTCGCCGAGGATGCCCATCACTTCTTCGCCGGATTTCGTGTCCAGTGCGCCGGTCGGTTCGTCGGCCAGGATCACTTCGCCGCCGTTCATCAATGCGCGCGCGATCGACACACGCTGCTGCTGCCCGCCGGAGAGCTGGCCGGGCTTGTGGTTCATGCGGTCGCCCAGGCCCAGCCGTTGCAGCAGTTCTTCGGCACGCGCGGTGCGCACCGGGCCGGGACTGCCTGCATACACGGCGGGCACGGCCACGTTGCCGCGCGCGTCCAGGTCACCGAGCAGGTGGTAGCGCTGGAAAATGAAGCCGAAATGTTCGCGGCGCAGCTCGGCCAGTTCGTCCGGCTGCATGCGGCCGGTTTCGCGGCCGGCCACCTGGTAGCTGCCGCGCGTGGGCCGGTCCAGGCAGCCGAGGATGTTCATCAGCGTGGACTTGCCGGAGCCGGACTGGCCGACGATGGCCACCATCTCGCCCGCTGCGATGTCCAGATTGACGTCGCGCAGCACCGCGATGGTCTCATCGCCCGCCGGGAATTCCCGGCGCAGGTCGCGCAGCCGCAGCAGCGGCGTGCCCGTGGCGGTGCTCATCGGCGCGGCCCACCCATGCCGGGGCCGCTGATCCGCACGCCGCCACCGCCGCGGTTGCCGCCGCCGGCACCCTGCGCACCGCCGCCTTCGCCGACGATGACCTTGTCGCCTTCTGCCAGGCCGGACAGCACTTCGGCATTGGCGCCGTTGTTGATGCCGATCTTGACCTTGCGCGGGGCGGGCATGCCATCGGCATCGGCCACGCGCACCATGTACTGCCCGTCACGGGTCTTCGGACCGAGCGCGACGGCGGGAATGATCAGCACGTCCTTGGCCTGCTTGAGCATCACCGAGACCTGGGCGGTCATGTCGATGCGCAACGTGCCGTCAGGATTTTCCACATCGAACAAGGCGTTGTAGTAGACCGCAGTGCTGGAGCTGGAGCTGGACGAACTGGAGCTGCTGGAGCTGTCGTTGGCGATCGAGGACGGTGCCGGGTTGATCTGGCGCAGCGTGGCGTGGAATCTGCGGTCCGGCTCACCCAGCGTGGTGAAGTACACCGGCATCCCGGCCTTGATCTTGACCACGTCCGCTTCGGACACTTCGGCATTCACCGTCACCAGGTCCAGCCGGGCCAGCATCACGATGGTCGGCGCGGTCTGGTTGGCGTTCACGGTACGGCCTTCCTCGGCGACCACCGCGACCACGGTGCCGTCCATGGGTGCGGTGATGCGGGTATAGGCCAGGTTGGCGCGGGCGGTGCCCAGTTCGGTTTCGCGCCCGGTGATCTGCGCGTCGAACGACTGGATCTGTGCGCGTGCGGTCTTGAGCTTCGCGTCGGCCGCATCGAACTCGGCGCGCGAGGTGGCCTCGGCGGCCAGCATCTGCTGCTGGCGGGCGAATTCGAGCTCGGCTTCGCGCAGGCTGGCCTGCTGCACCGCGCGCTGGGCCTTGACCTGGTCCAGAGACGCCTGGGCGTTGAGCACCTGGTTCTGCTGGGTGGTGGCGTCGATCTCGGCAATCAGGTCGCCCTCCTTGACGGTATCGCCGAGCTGGACCTTGAGCGATTTGATCTGCCCCGAAGCCTGTGCACCGACGCTGACCAGCTTGTAGGCGTCGATCACACCGGTGGCTTCCACCGTCTGTTCGATGTCGCCGCGGCTGACCGGTGAGGTCGCCAGCGTGGGCGCGGCCGGCTTGCGCAGCATCCATGCCACAATCGCGGCGATCAGGACGAGGACCACGAGCAGCAGCAGGAGGCGGGCACGGCGGGTTCTGGGCAAACGGGGCTTCACGATGATCGTCAACTCGGCAGGCCGGTGCATCGGCGTTGTCAGCATTGTGAAGATCGTTCACCGCCGGCTCAATGCTCGCCGTGTACCAAGATGTATCTCTGCGGCGCACGACACGTTTCGTTGTGTATCCGCATCGCCCTTTGAAACAGATGTACGCAAACCAGGAGATGCGGTTCAGCTCCCGACAGGGGATGATCGCCGCATGGAGACTGCCAACAGCATGCACAGACTGCTGATCGTCGATGACGACAACGATATCCGCCAGCTGCTCGCCGAGCAGCTCGGCCGCGCCGGTTACCTGGTGAGCACCGCCAGCGATGGCCACGGCATGCGCCAGCTGCTGGAGCGCGAGCATGTGGACCTGATCGTGCTCGACCTCAACCTGCCCCGCGAAGACGGCCTGACCCTGTGCCGCGACCTGCGCGCGCGCTCGAGCACGCCGGTGATCATGTTGACCGCACGCAGCGAGCCGATCGACCGCGTGCTGGGCCTGGAGATGGGCGCCGACGATTACCTGGCCAAGCCGTTCGAGCCGCGCGAGCTGCTCGCACGCATCCGCAACGTGCTGCGCCGTACCGAAGCATTGCCGGCCAACCTGGAGCCGCTGGCGATCCGCCGCGCGCGCTTCGCCAGCTGGGTGTTCGACCTGGAACACCGCCACCTGGTCGATCCGGATGGGCGCGTGGTGGTGTTGTCCGGCGCCGAGTTCCGCCTGCTGCGGGTGTTCGTCGGGCATGCCAACAAGGTGCTCTCGCGCGAGCAGCTGGTTTCGCTGAGCAGCGGTCGCAACTACGAGTCGCAGGACCGTGCGATCGACCTGCAGGTCAGCCGCCTGCGCAACAAGCTCGCCGATGACGGCGGCAGCGACGGGCTGATCAAGACCGTGCGCAATGAAGGCTACGTGCTCGCTGCGGCAGTCACCCTGGAATGAAACGCCTGCGCCACTTCTTTTCCTCGATGGTGGGGCGGCTGTTCGTCATCCTGCTGCTGGGCATGAGCGTGGCGGCGATCGGCGCGACCATGCTGGCCAGTACCAAGCGCCAGCAGGAATTCGAACGGCAGAACCTCAACCGCATCGCGGATCGCCTGCAGGGGTTCGTGAACCTGCTCGATGGCAATCCGGAGCTGCGCCAGCGCCTGCTCACCAGTGGCGGGCCGAGTGTGCGGCAACTGCCGGAAGGCGCGCGCATCGGCCGGCCCGATGCGGCGTTGATGGAGATCCTTGACGACCGGCCCGGTCCGGTGGCGAGCAGCCAGGTCGCCTTCACCTCGTTCCGCTCCTGCCTGCCGCGGCTGCCGGAACTGCTGCCGCGCCCCCCGCGCGACAAGGACAAGATGCGGCACCCGCCGCGCGAGCGCGACCCGGCGTTCATTCCGCCCAAGTGCCGCGTGGTGACCCTGCAGCTGACCGACGGCACGCCCCTGCGGCTGGCGCTGGATTCCCCGGCGGTCGCGCACAACGGCGTGCTCGCCGTGGACCCGCTGTTCCTGACCCTGCTGGTGGTGGCGATCGCGATCCTGGCCTACATCGTGGCGCGGATGGCCAGTGCACCGCTGCAGCGCCTGGCCGATGCCGCCGCCGCGCTGGGCGATGACCTGCAGGGCGCGCCGATGCCGGTGACCGGGCCGTTCGAGGTGCGCCGGGCGGCCGAAGCCTTCAACGCCATGCAGAAGCGCCTGCAGCGCCATCTCGGTGAGCGCACCCAGATGCTGGCGGCGATCACCCACGACCTGCAGACACCGGTAACCCGCCTGCGCCTGCGCCTGGAGAACGTCACCGACGAGGCGCTGCGCGAGCGCCTGATCGGCGATCTCGGTGCGATGCAGGCGCTGATCCGCGAAGGCCTGGAGCTGGCCCGCAGCGCCGAAAGCGCCGAGCAGCGCGCCGCGCTGGACCTGGATTCGCTGTTGGAGAGCATCGTCGAAGATGCCGCCGAGGCCGGGGCCGATGTCCATTTCGAGCAGCCGAGCGGGGCGGTGCTTATGCTGCGCCCGCTGGCCATGCACCGCCTGTTCTCCAACCTGGTCGACAACGCGGTGATGTACGGCCAGACCGCGCGCGTGCGGGTGAAGCAGGTCGGGCAGGACGTGGAGGTGCGCATCCGCGACAGCGGCCCGGGCCTGGCCGAGGACGAACTGGAAGCGGTGTTCGACCCGTTCGTGCGGCTGGAGACCTCGCGCTCGCGCCAGACCGGGGGGGCCGGGTTGGGCCTCACCATCGCCCGCGCCTTGGCCGAAAAGGACGGCGCGACCCTGCACCTGCGCAACCATCCCCAGGGCGGGCTGGAGGCGATCGTGCGCTGGACGTCGCCGGCGCGGGTGCCATCGGGACCCCGCGGGAGCTGACGCCGGCTCCCCCAAAACGCAAGGATTTGCCTACTATGGGCATCTCTTTCCAGCGTCTCCCCCATGAGAGCGTACGACTCTGCCAGCCTCCGCGCTGGTGCACGGCCGTCCCCCCCATGCGCACGGCGCCTGCCCAGGGCTGATCCACACGGATGAGCGATCGGGGGGGCAGGAGCCGGTGGCGGCCGGTACAACCAGGGTTCCCGCGCCTGCCGACGCTGCAGGCCGCAGCGCTGTGGCTGATGCTGCTGTGCGCGGTGCCCTGGACGCTGTCGGCGCAGGATGGTCCGCCGCCGCTGCGCGATTACGCCATCGATGTCTGGACCTCGCGCAACGGGCTGCCGCACAACTCCCTGCGCGACATCGCCCAGACCCCCGAAGGGCATCTCTGGTTCGCCACCTGGGAGGGCCTGGTCCGTTACAACGGCCTGGATTTCACCGTGTTCGACCGCAGCACCACGCCCGGTCTGCGCGACAACGGCGTGGGCGCGCTGCTGGTGGACCGCAGCGGCGCACTGTGGATCAGTGACTCGCGCGGCAACGTGACCCGGCGTGGGACGGACGGCCGCTGGCAGGTCTGGGAGCACCGTGCCGACACCCCGCAGGTGCTGATCCAGGCCATGCAGATGGACAGCCATGGACGCCTGTGGCTGCTGTATGAAGGCAAGGGCATCGCCAGCCTCGGGCCGGAGGGCGTCATCGACTACCAGCCACCGCCCGCCGACGTGCCGATGGCGCTGAGTTTCACCAAGCTGGTGGTGGATGCGCAGGACCGGGTCTGGGTCGGCACCCTCGACGGGCTGGTGGTGCGCGATACCGACGGCGTGCTGCGCCGCGCGCCGGACAGCTGGGGTCTGGGGCGTGGCCTGGTCTGGCCATACCGGGGGCCCGACGGGGTGATGTGGGTGGTGGCCGGCGAGCGCATCTACCGCATGCAGGACGGGGTGCCGCTGCTGCAGCACCGCCTGCCCGGCGTGACCCACATCACGGCGATGCTGCAGGACCGCCATGGCGACCTCTGGCTGGGCACCGAGAATCAAGGTCTGCTGCGGTTGTCGCGGCATGGCCTGGAGCGGCTGCCGACGGGGCTCTCACTGCCGGGCGGGCGCGTGGTCAGCCTGCGCGAAGATGCCGAGGGCAGCATCTGGGTCGGCGCCAACGGCGGGCTGTACCGGCTGCGCGAGACGCTGTTCAGCAGCTTCACCGAGCGCGACGGCCTCAGCGGCGACTACGTGCGGACGGTGTTCGAGGATCGCCAGCGCCAGCTCTGGATCGGCAGCGCCAGTGGCCTGGACCGGCGCGACGCGCAGGGCCACTTCAGTCCGGTGCCGTTGCGCAACAACGTTGGCAAGAGTCCTTCGGTGCTGAGCCTGGCCCAGGACCGCGAAGGGACGCTGTGGGTAGGCACCTTCGGCGACGGCATCTTCCGGATCAACGAACAGGGCCAGCGCCTGCGTGGCTACGGCACGGCCGAAGGGCTGCCGGGCGGCAACATCCGTGCGATCAGCATCGACCGCGACGGCGTGGTCTGGGCCGGCACGCAGAAGGGCGTGGTCCGCATCGAGGCCGGCAGGGCCGAGCAGCCGGCGATCCCGGGCATGCCCGGCGGGCTGATCACCGCACTGGCGCATGACGACGACGGCGCACTGTGGATCGGCACCATCGAAGGCATCCGGGTGCTGCGGGGGGGGCGGGTGCAGTCCATCGATCTGCAGCCGTTGGGCGGTGGCCGCAGTGTGTTCGGGTTCCAGCAGATCGGCGATGCGATGTGGGTCAGCACCGATCGCGGCCTGTACCGCTACCAGGAAGGCCAGCTCGCGCGGGTCGGCCTGGAGCAGGGCATGCCGGTGGATACGGTGTTCCAGCTGGTGCCCGACCGGGTCGGCAACGTCTGGGTCAGCAGCAACCGTGGCGTGCTGCGCACCGACATGACGATGCTCAACGCCGTCGCCGATGGCCGCGCCGCGCGGGTGGAGGTGGAGCATTACAACGAGATCGACGGCATGGCCAACTCGCAGGCCAACGGCAGCTCCGGTCCGTCGGCGATCCTGCGCCAGGACGGCACCTTCTGGGTGGTCACCGCCGGTGGCCTGAGCACGGTCGATCCACTGCGCCTGCAGCGCTTCCGCGAGCGCCTGGCGCCGCCGGCGGTGATCGAGAACGTGCAGGTCGACGGGGCGCCCCTGCATTGGCAGGGGAGCAATCACAATTCGATTCCCGGCGGGCGCCGGCTGAGCGTGAGCTACGTCGGGCTGAGCTATCTGCTCTCCGAGCGCATCCGCTACCGCACCCGCCTGGAGGGCCTGGACAAGGGCTGGATCGAACGCGGCCAGCAGCGCAGCGTGGAGTTCATCGGCCTGCCGCCGGGCGATTACACGCTGCACGTCTCGGCCGCGCACCCCGGCGGTGTCTGGAGCGACAGCGAGGCGGTCTGGGAGTTCACGGTGGAGCCGTTCCTGTGGCAGCGCCACAGCGTGCAGCTGATCGCCGCGCTGCTGCTGCTGGCCGGCCTGGTCGCGCTGTACCGCTACCTGATCAACCGCTACAAGACCAGCAACGTGCGGTTGGCGCGGATGGTGAAGGAAGCCACGCTGGATCTGCAGACGCAGACGGTCAACCTGCAGGCGCTGAACCAGGAGAAGACCGAACTGGCCGATCGCCTGGCGGTGCAGGCCGAGGCATTCGAACGGCAGGCGCGCGAAGACGCGCTGACCGGGTTGCCGAACCGGCGTGCCTTCGACGAAGCGCTGGCGCGTGACTTCGCCCGTTCGCAGCGCAGCCGCCACCCGCTGTGCCTGGTGGTGCTGGACATCGATCACTTCAAGGAAGTGAACGACCGGCACAGTCACTCGGTGGGCGACGTGGTGCTGGTCGAAGTGGCGCGCCTGCTGGCCTCGGCCTGCCGCGACTCGGACATGCCGGCGCGGACCGGCGGCGAGGAGTTCGCGCTGCTGCTCAACGACACCCGCCTGGACGAAGCGGCGCAGGTCTGCGCGCGCCTGCGCGGGCTGTTCCACGATCATCCGGACTGGGCGGGGATTCCGGGCCTGAAGGTCACCTTCAGCGCCGGCCTGGTCGAACTCGATGCCGCCGATCGCACCCCGATGCTGCTCTACCAGCGCGCCGACCGCGCGCTATACCGCGCGAAAAGCGAAGGCAGGGACAGGACCAGCATCGGCTGAGCCCGCGGGGCCCCGCGATGCGCGGCCTGTCCGCTCGTGCGGGATGCTGTCCGGCGCGTCAGCTCACTGCCGGACGCGGTTAGCGCGGCCAGCTGTTGGCGACTTTGCAGAACAGCTTTGCGGTCTGTTCGGTGTCGTACACCGCGCTGTGCGCTTCATCGGCATCCCAGCCCAGGCCGGCCGCCGTCGCCGCGCGCGCCAGCACGGTCTGGCCATAGGCGATACCGCCCAGGGTGACCGTGTCGAACACGCTGAAGGGGTGGAACGGGTTGCGCTTGTGGCCGGTGCGGTTGACCGCCGCGTTGACGAAGCCCAGGTCGAAGTGGGCGTTGTGCCCGACCAGGATCGCGCGCTGGCAGCCGTACTTTTTCATCGCGGCGCGGATCGGGGTGAAGATGTGGTCCAGCGCATCGCGCTCGACCTTGGCCAGGCGGAACGGGTGGTCCAGGATGATGCCGGTGATCTCCAGCGACTTGGGATCGATCTCCAGCCCCTCGGCCGGCACCACGTGGGCGCTGGCGGTCTGCCCGGGATAGAGCAGGCCGTTTTCGTCCATCTCGATCGGAACGGCGGCGATCTCCAGCAGCGCGTGGCGATCAGAGTCGAATCCGCCGGTCTCCACATCCACCGCCACCGGCAGGAAGCCCCGGAAGCGGGTTGCCATCAAGCGCTGCGCAGCAGCGGGCAGTGCGTCGGCAGCAGCCGGCGCGTCGGAGCGGGGGAGGTCGTCAGTCATTGCGCCAGTTTAGCAGAGCGCCCTGTACGCCCCCTCGTGCTCAGGCGAAGGCAGGCGTGCGTGCGCGGCGGCGCAGCAGGTGGTCCAGGCTCAGCGGGCCGGCGCCCTGCAGGGCGAGGGGCAGCAGCATGGCCATGAACAGCAGTGGCAGTTTGAAGTTGCCGAAGCCCTGGTCGGTGATGGCATAGCCCATCGCCAGCTCGCCCAGGCCCTCCCAGTGCATCGGCCAGTGCACGGCGGCAGTGGCGACCACGGTCAGCACCAGCAGGCTGCTGGCCGCCAAGCGGGTGCCCAGCCCGAGCAGCAGGCAGGCCGCGCCAACCAGCTCGAACCAGGTGGCGAGGTGCCAGTTGAGGGCCGCCGGCAACTGGTCGAACGGAAACGGGAAGGCCTGCTGCAGGTCCTCGAACCAGTTCTGGCCGCGCAGTTTTTCGCGACCCGATTCGAAATACTCCCAGCCCATCAGCAGGCGCAGGCCGAGCGGGGCGAACCACGGGGCAACACGGTCCAGCCGGTCGCGCAGCGCGACCAGGTGAGGTGACTTCATCGGGGAGATTCCGTTGGGGAGGGATCAGGAAACGTGCGCGGCGGGGCCTATCACCCCGTTGCCATGGAATTGGCGCAGCAGGGCGGCGCCGGGCAGGAGCAGCACATCGACCGCCAGGCCGTGTGCCTCGGCGAGATGCTGAAGGTAGGTGGCGCCGCTGTGGCCGGGATGCTGGCCGATCCGCTCCAGCAGTTGCGCGGCCATCGGGCTGATCGTGGCGAAGCGGACCTGGCCATCGGGATCGCGCCGGACCAGCAGCCCGGTAGGACCGGTATCTGCATGCTCTGGTGCATCCTCGGCGCCCAGCCGGTGCACCGGCCAGTGATAGAGCAGCGGCCAGGCCAGCGGCGAACGCTGCAGCGCCGCGGACATCGGGTCCAGGCCGGGGGAGGGCGGCAGGGGCTGCGCGTCGAGCTGGTACAGGGCCGTTTCCACCCACTCGTAGTGGGCCAGTTCGGCCAGTGCCGGGTGCGGCAGCGCGGGCTGTTGCTGCAACCACTGCACGAACTCGGCGGCCAGTGCGGTGAACAACGGGGTCTGCGCGGGGTGTCGGGCGAAGAACTGCCGGATCAACGTGGACCACGCCGCCTCGCCAAGCAGTCGCACGCAGACCGGGAAGCCGGTCCCAAGCAGTCCCAGCACGCTGTTGAACACCAGCCGCTGGTAGATCCCCAGCCGGCGTGCGTCCAGTCCGGCGGGTGCGGCGACATGGTCCGGGTCGCGCAGGTGCGCGGTGAACGCCCTCTGCTGCGCGTGCAGGTGCGAAGGGGCGTCAGTCATGCCCGGCTCCGGCATGGGCGGCCATCAGGCGGCGGATGGTATGCAGTTCGCCGCGCAGTTCGGCGTACGGGGGGAAATTGAAATCGCGTTCCAGCAGGGTCGGGCGCGCGCCGATGCGCGCATAGGTGCGGGCGAGCAGGTCCCAGACCGGGTCGATCACCGCGCTGCCGTGGGTGTCGATCTTCAGGTCGGGTGCTTCGTCCAGATGGCCGGCGACATGCAGGCAGACGATGCGCGCGGCAGGAAGCCCGGCGATGAACGTGTCGGCGTCGTAACCATGGTTGCAGGCGTTGACGTAGACGTTGTTGACGTCCAGCAGCAGGTCGCAGTCGGCCTCCGCCAGCACCGCGTTGGTGAACGCCAGTTCGTCCATGGCCGGTTCCGGGGCGAGGTAATAGGACACGTTTTCCACCGCGATGCGCCTGCCGAGCGCGTCCTGCACGCGGGCGATGCGCGCCGCGGTGTGGCGTACCGCCTCATCGGTGAAGGGGAGCGGCAGGAGGTCGTAGAGGTGGCCTTCATCGCTGCAGTAGCTCAGGTGTTCGCTGTAGAGCGGCACGTTGTGCCGGTCCAGGAAGCGTCCTACCTGTTCCAGCAGCACGGTATCCAGCGGCGCGGTGCTGCCCAGTGAGAGCGACAGCCCGTGGCAGGTCAGCGGGTAGCGCGTGGCCAGTTCGGCGAGCGCGTCGCCGGCCGGCCCGCCGACGCCGATCCAGTTTTCCGGGGCGCACTCGAGGAAGTCGACATCGCCGGCGGGCGCATCGCGCAGGTCCTGCAGCAGGGCCCGGCGCAGACCAAGGCCGGTCGCCGCCGCAGGCAGCGACGACCGGTCCAGGCCAGTGGCCAGCGCGTCAGTGCTTGGCACCGCACTTGCCTTCGCCGCACTTGCCTTCCGCCGTCTTCGTGTCGCCCGCGGCCTTGGCCTTGGTGCCGGTGGCCTTCGCTTTGTCGGCGCCGCACTTGCCTTCCCCAGACTTGCCTTCGGCGGCCTTGGCACCGGTCGTTGCGGCCTTGTCGCCCGCCTCCGTCCCGGCCTTGCCGCCGTGCGCACCGCACTTGCCTTCGCCACATTTGCCCTCGGCGGCCTTCGTCGCCGCCTGGCCAACCACCAGATAGCCCTGGGCCAGCTCGGTCATGCTCAACGCGGATGCCGAGGCGGTGACCCCCAGGCCTGCGGCCAGCGCAGTGGCCGCCAACAGGGACAGCGAACGGGTGGGTGTGCTCATCGGGTGGATCTCCTTGGAATGGGCCGGGGCCCGGGATGGCTGCGTGGGGGCAGCAGGTGCGGCCATGGTGGACCGACCCGACTCATCGAATCCTCACACAGGATTCAACGTTTCGTGAAGTGTGGGGGATTGCCATCATGGCAACGCAACAGCAAGGCAAAAAAAAACCGCCACCCGGAGGCAGCGGCTTCTTCTTCCTGCGCTTCAGGCAGACCTCAGACGTGATCGGTACTGCTGGTCTCGTCGCGCTTCTCGCGCGGCGGCAGTACCTGCTCGCCATGCACCAGGAACCAGACGTTCTCGGCGATGTTGGTGGCATGGTCGCCCACGCGCTCCAGGTTCTTGGCCATGAACAGCAGGTGGGTGCACGGGGTGATGTTGCGCGGGTCTTCCATCATGTAGGTCAGCAGCTCGCGGAACAGCGCGGTGTACTGCGCGTCCAGGCGGGCGTCGTCGTCGCGCAGTTCCAGCGCCGCGGCGGCGTCGTTGTCGCGGTAGGCTTCGATGGCGCGGCGCACCTGCTGGGCGGCCAGGCGGCCCAGCGCACGCAGGCCCTGGATCTGCGGCAGCGGTGGCACCTTGCTCAGCGCGATCGAGCGCTTGGCCACGTTGGCGGCGTAATCGCCGATGCGTTCGATGTCGGCCGGAATGCGCAGGCCGGCCAGGATCTCGCGCAGGTCGCGCGCCATCGGCCCACGCAGCGCCAGCCGCATGACGTCGTGGCTGATCTGCTGCTCAAGCTGGTCGATGGCCTCGTCGTTGGCGATGATGCGCTGGGCGGCGTTCTCGTCGCGCTTCTCGATGACGTCCATGGACGCCTCCAGCTGGGCGACGGCCATCTCGCCCATGCGCACGATCTCGGCCACCAGGCGCTGCTGTTCTTCGTCGTAGCTCTTGACGATGTGGTCGTTGGGAAGATTCATGGTCTGCGATCCGGGTAGAGCCAGGCCGCGCCTGGCTGGGACAGTTGGTGAGGGGACAGCACCGATCAACCGAAACGACCGGTGATGTAATCCTCGGTCTGCTGCTTGGTGGGCTGCGAGAAGATCACTTCGGTGCGGTCGTGCTCGATCAGGTCGCCCAGGTACATGAAGGCGGTGTAATCGGAGACGCGCGCGGCCTGCTGCATGTTGTGGGTCACGATCACGATGGTGTAATCGTGCTTGAGCTCCTCGACCAGCTGCTCGATGCGGCTGGTGGAGATCGGATCCAATGCGGAGGTCGGCTCGTCGAGCAGCAGCACGTCCGGGCGCAGGGCCACGGCGCGGGCGATGCACAGGCGCTGCTGCTGGCCGCCGGACAGGCCCAGCGCGCTCTGGTTGAGCTTGTCCTTCACCTCGTCCCACAGCGCGCCCTGGCGCAGGGCCTGCTCGACGCGATCGGTCATCTCCGACTTGGAGAGCTTTTCGTGGTGACGGATGCCGTAGGCCACGTTCTCGAAGATGGTCATCGGGAACGGCACCGGCTTCTGGAACACCATGCCGACCTTGCTGCGCAGGCGGTTCATCGGGTACTTCGGCGAGAGGATGTTCTCCCCGTCCAGCATCACTTCACCACGCGCTTCCAGCTTGGGATACAGCGCGTAGATGCGGTTGAAGATGCGCAGCAGGGTGGACTTGCCGCACCCGGACGGACCGATCAGCGCGGTCACGCGCTTTTCCGGAATCTCCAGGTCGATGCCCTTCAGTGCATGGAACTTGTCGTAGTAGAAATCCAGCCCGCGAGCGGCCAGCTTGATCGGCGCCGGGGTCTGCAGGCTTTCATGCGAAGCCGGGACCACGATGCGCTGCATCGGCACGGCGTTGGAGAGATCGTTCATGGCGATGTCCGTGGAAAGGTCAGTCATGGGAGATACGGTTGCGCAGCAGGATGCCGCGCGCGGAAAGGCTGACCAGCAGCACGAACACGGTCAGCACCAGCGCGCCGGCCCAGGCCAGCACCTGCCAGGATTCATAGGGGCTGCCGGCGAACTGGTTCATCACCACCGGCACCGAGGCCATCGGCTGGAACACGTTGCTGTTCCAGTACTGGTTGCCGAAGGCGGTGAACAGCAGCGGGGCGGTTTCGCCGGAGATGCGGGCCAGCGCCAGCAGGATGCCGGTGACGATGCCGGCGGCGGCGCTGCGGTACAGCACCTGCACCGTCACCTTCCACTGCGGGATGCCCAGCGACAGGGCCGCTTCGCGCATCTGCGACGGCACCAGGCGCAGCATTTCATCGGTGGTACGCACCACGACCGGAAGGACGATGAAGGCCAGCGAAAGCGCACCGGCGAAGGCCGAGAACTGACCACCGGTCTGCATCACGTACAGGGTGTAGACGAACAGGCCCAGCACGATCGACGGTGCCGAGAGCAGGATGTCGTTGACGAAGCGGACCACCGTGCCGGCCTTGCGGAAGTTGCCGTACTCGGCCAGCCAGGTGCCGGCCAGCACGCCGAGCGGCGTACCGATGGCGATGGCCAGGCCGCACATCACCGCGCTGCCGAAGAAGGCATTGGCCAGGCCGCCGTCCTGCATCGGCGGCGGTGTCATCTTGGTGAACAGGTCCAGGTTGATCCCGGCCAGGCCCTTGGAGGCCAGCGTCCACAGGATCCAGCCGAGGAAGAACAGGCCGAACAGTGCGGTCAGGCAGGACATCAGCAGCGCGACCACGTTGACGATGCGGCGGCGCAGGTACAGCGGTTGGGCGTTGGCGGTGGACATCAGTTGCCCTCCTTGCGGGCCAGGCGCATCAGCATCAGGCGGGCGATCGCCAGCACCACGAAGGTCACGATGAACAGCACGAAGCCGAGCAGCAGCAGGGCCGAGCGGTAGGTTTCAGTGGCTTCGCCGAAGTCGTTGGCGATCAGCGCGGCAATCGTGGTGCCCGGCTCGAGCAGCGACGGCGACAGGCGCACGCTGTTGCCGATCACGAAGGCCACCGCCATGGTTTCACCCAGGGCGCGGCCGAGGCCGAGGAAGATGCCGCCGATCACCGCCGAGCGGGTGTAGGGCAGCACGATGTCCCAGCTCACTTCCCACTTGGTGGAGCCCAGCGCATAGGCCGATTCCTTCAGGCGGGTCGGCACGGTGAGGAACACCTCGCGCATCACCGAGGAAATGAAGGGGATCACCATGATCGCCAGCACGAAGCCGGCGGTGAGCACGCCGATGCCCAGCGGCGGACCCTGGAACAGCGGGCCGATGATCGGCATCGTGCCGAGGTGATCGTTGAGGAACGGAGTGACGTACTCGGTCATCACCGGGACCAGCACGAACAGGCCCCACATGCCGTAGATGATCGAGGGGATACCGGCCAGCAGTTCGATGGCGGTACCGACCGGGCCACGCAGCCAGCGCGGGGCGACTTCGGTCAGGAAGAAGGCGATACCGAAGCTCACCGGCACGGCGATGACCATCGCGATCAGTGCGGTGACCAGGGTGCCGTAGATCGGTGCGAGGGCACCGAATTTGTTCTCGACCGGATTCCATTCGGACGAATAGAAGAAGCTCAGGCCCTGCTCCTGCAGGGCATGGCGGCCGCCCCACAGCATCGAGAGCGCGGCGCAGGCCAGGGCGACCAGCACCAGGATGACGGTGGCGATCAGGACCCAGCGGAACAGTTTGTCGTTGCGGGCATCACGCAGGTCGCGGAGGGACGGTGCGGGAACAGGCTGGGCGATGGCATTCATGGCTGAGGCGGGGGCCCGAAAAGAGAAGAGGTAGTGCCGGGCGTTGCCCGGCATCACGTTCGGAGCGTGGTGCGGCCGGGCAGCGCCCGGCACTACGATCGGTCAGGCCCGCGCCGCGCGCGGGCCTGCCTTTTTCACTTGAACTCGCTGGTCCAGTACGCTTCGATCTGGGTGACCAGCTCGGCCGGCAGCGGCACGTAGTGCAGTTCGTTGGCCTGGGCCTGGCCCTTCTCGAAAGCCCACTTGAAGAACGCCAGGGTGTCCTTGCTGCGCTGGGCATCCTTGGGCTGCTTGTGCATCAGCATGAAGTTGGTGGCGGTGATCGGCCATGCCTGGTCGCCCGGGGCATTGGTGATGACCAGGTTGAAGTCCTTGGCGCTGGCCCAGTCGGCGCTGGCGGCGGCAGCGGCGAAGGTTTCCGCGCTCGGCTGCACCCAGTTGCCGGCAGCGTTCTGCATCGAGGCATAAGGCATGCCGTTCTGCAGCGCGTAGGCCAGCTCGACGTAGCCGATCGAGCCCTTGATCTGCTTCACGTACGAGGCCACGCCTTCATTGCCCTTGCCACCCACGCCGTCCGGCCACTGCACCGAGGTGCCTTCGCCGACCTTGCTCTTCCAGTCCGGGCTGACCTTGGAGAGGTAGTTGGAGAAGTTGAAGGTGGTGCCCGAACCGTCCGAACGGTGGACCAGGGTGATCTTGCCGTCCGGCAGTGTGACGCCCGGGTTGGCGGCGACGATGGCCGGGTCGTTCCAGGTCTTGACCTTGCCCAAGAAGATGTCGGCCAGCAGGGCGCCGCTGAGGCGCAGCTTGCCGGCTTCCAGGCCGTCGATGTTGACCACCGGGACCACGCCGCCGATCGCCGACGGGAACTGGCCGAGGCCGGCCTGGGCCAGCTCTTCGCTGCTCAGCGGCTTGTCGGAGGAACCGAAATCAACGGTGCCGGCCTTGATCTGGGCGATGCCGCCACCCGAGCCGATCGACTGGTAGTTGATCTTGGCGCCGGTGGCGGTGTTGTAGTCGGCCGACCACTTGGACACCAGCGGGAAGATGAAGGAGGCACCGGCACCGGAAATTTCGGCGGTGAGGCGGTCGCCCGCGGCGGGGGCGGCGGCGGGCGCGTCGGTGGCCGGCGCGGCGGCTTGGCCTTCAGCGCCCGGCTTGCAGGCGGAAAGACCCAGCGCGATGGCCAGGGAAAGGGCGGCGATGCTGGCCGTGTGCAGTTTCATGCGTCACTCCATAGCGGGACAAGGGCCGGTCTTTCCGGCGACGCGACTATGAAATGATGTTTTTGTTACAGCTTGATGACGCCGTGACCGGGCGCACGCAAAGCCTTGCGGCACAAGGGCCGGGCTCGCAGGGGCAGGCAATAAAAAGGCGCGGAGCCTTGCGGTCCGCGCCCGATGGCGCCGGAAGGGGGAGAGAGGACCCTCCGGCGCCATTGCACTGTCCGGTGGGTTGCGTCGGGGGCGACGCGTACCGACCAACGGTCGGTACCTACCGGTAGGTCACCACCGCGAGTGGTGACGCCGTCGATCGATCAGTACTTCAGGTTCTGCGACCAGTAGGTCTCGATCTGCTTGACCAGGGTGTCCGGCAGCGGGACGTAGTCGAGCTGCTTGGCCTGGGCATCGCCGCTCTTGTAGATCCAGCGGAAGAACTCCTGAGTAGCCTTGGCGTTGGCGACGTTCTTGGGCTGCTTGCGGACCAGGATGAAGTTGGTGGCGGTGATCGGCCACGCATCCGCGCCCGGGGCGTTGGTCATGACCAGGTAGAAGTCCTTCGCGCTGGCCCAGTCGGCGCTGGCGGCAGCGGCGGCGAAGGAGGTGTCGCTCGGCAGCACGATCTTGCCCGAGGCGTTCTTCATCGCGGCGTAGGACATCTTGTTCTGCAGCGCGTAGGACAGTTCGACGTAGCCGATGCCGCCCTTGATCTGCTTCACGTAGGCAGCGACGCCTTCGTTGCCCTTGCCGCCGATGCCGACCGGCCACTGGACCGACGTACCTTCACCGACCTTGGTCTTCCACTCCGGGTTGACCTTGGAGAGGTAGTTGACGAAGTTGAAGGTAGTGCCCGAACCGTCCGAGCGGTGCACGACGGTGATCTTGCCGTCCGGCAGCTTGACGCCCGGGTTCAGCGCGGCGATCGCCGGGTCGTTCCAGGTCTTGATCTTGCCGAGGAAGATGTTGCCCAGGGTCGGGCCATCCAGCTTCAGCGCGCCCGGCGCGATGCCCGCCACGTTGATCACCGGGACCACGCCGCCGATGACCGACGGGAACTGGGCCAGGCCGGCTGCCGCCAGCTCTTCCGGCTTCAGCGGGGCATCGGAGGAGCCGAAATCAACGGTCGCGGCCTTGATCTGGGCGATGCCGCCACCGGAACCGATGGACTGGTAGTTGACCTTCTTGCCGGTCGCGGTGCTGTAGTCGGCCGACCACTTGGACATGACCGGGTAGATGAACGAGGCGCCCGCGCCGGTCACATCGGCGGCATTGGCGGCGAACACGGACGACGCGGCGAGGACGGCAACGGCGGCGCGCGACTTGAAGGCGTGGATCACGGGGTGGCTCCTGGGATGGATGAAGGTGCGGGGTGTCCCGCCCGGTGCTCATTCCATAACGGTTCGATGACAGCGCAGCGACTGTCATATGACCACCTCGTGACACGGCTTCCGGGCGGGGTGTCACAACGGCTGCAACGCCTCCGGGACCGCGTAGCGGCGGCCGTCGAAGCGCAGCACATGGCGCTCGCCTTCCACCGGCGTGTCCTGGTCGCGGCAGGTGTCGCCGTCCATCCAGCTGTGCGTGGTGACCCGGCGCTCGCGCAGGACGAGGTCGGCCAAGCCGTGCTTGCCTTGCGGGCCGACCGCCACGGTGCGCGTCACGTCGGTGGATTCACCGGCGCAGCGGGTGTCCCACTCGGCCTGGAAACGACGCAGCACCATCGGTGAGCCGAGCGTGCGCAGCGTGTCTGCCTGCACCGCCAGCAGCTGCACCTGTTCTTCGCTGAAAGGATTGGGCCCGGAGCCATTGCGCCGCTGCACGCGCAGGCCGAACGCGAGGGTGTCCGGCGCGAGCTGGTAGCGCGCGGTATCCAGGTGCATGCCGTCGAAGAAGACCGCATCGCTGTCGAGTGCGCCGGACAGCACCGTCCATGCGCGCGTGGCGAGGGTGTCGGAATCGATCACCAGCACCTCCACATCGCCATCGCGGGCGTCGTTGTCGCCACCGTCGCGCCAGACGGGCGTGGCCAGCAGGGTCAGCTCGGGGCGCGCGGGCCAGCGCCGGCAGACGCTGGCGGCCGTGTCACGGGTGTAGCCGAGGCGATCGGGCAGCGCGCCGTCCGCCCGCACCACGTACGCCTCCTCCGCGGCGGCCTGGGCGTCGTGGCAGTCCTGCGCGTGGGCGGGCAGGGTGGCGGCACTGCACGCGACGGCCAGCAACAGCGGGAGTGCGATACGCATCGGGTCCATCCATGGGCAAAGGGCGCCCAGCATACCCGCGCACGGGCACGAAAAAAGGCGCAGCCGAAGCTGCGCCTTTGTGTCACACGCGTGTTGCAGGGCTTACCAGAAGAACTGCAGGCGCGCTTCGAGGATGTTCGGATCGTCGTTGACGAACGTACGGGCGGTGGAGCTGTACTTCTTGCTGTCCACCATCACGTAGTTCAGTGCGAACTTGGTGTTGGAGCGCCAGTAGTAGTTCACGCCCACGGTCCAGATGTCCATCTTGCCGCCGAGCACGCCATCGACGATCGGCGGGCGACCGGCCACCGGATTCGCCGACAGGTTGCCGTCGTTGAGGTCCATGTGGTCGTAACGCGCGCCCAGCTGCCACATGCCGCGGCCCGGCTCGTCCGGCAGGCCGGTGGTCGGGGTGCCGCCCTTGTAGCCCCAGGTTTCGCCGGTGATGTTCCACAGGCCGCTGACGTAGTAGCCGTCGCTGCTGTAGTTGTCGCGGGTGTAACGCTTGGCCTTGCTGGTGTAGTACTCGGCCTGGGCCTTGAACGGGCCGCCGATGTACATCGCTTCGGCGCCGATCGTGCTGACGCGGTCGGTGTCGACCAGGTTGCCGCTGTCGACCAGGCGCGCGGTGGCCAGGTCGGCGTTCGGACGGGCGCGCACGCGCAGGGTGTCCGCATCGGTGTCGTAGTCGACGTAGCTCAGGCCGAAGTGCAGGACCTGGCCCTTGTCATTGATCGGGGCCCAGGTACCACGCGCGCCGTAGCCGCTGCCGTGGGCCAGGTTGCGGGTCAGTTCGCGGCCGAAGGCGCTGGCGGTGACCGACCAGTTGTTGTCGCCGATGCTGTAGGCGCCACCGAGGCGGCGGGCCACTGCATAGGTGTTGGTGACCGCGGCCTTGGAGATGAAGTCGTTGTTCTTGGTGCTGGACAGTTCTTCCAGGCTGTTGGGCTGCTTGAACTGGCCGAACTGCACGAAGTGGTTGGCGTTGCCGGCCAGCTTGTACTTCAGGTTGGTGTCCAGGAACTTGTCGGCTTTGGCGTCGTAGCCCACCACCCATTCCACGTTGCCCGGGCCCTTGCCCTTGAGCACCAGCTCGGCGCGGCGCAGCTCGAACTCGCTGTTCTTGCCGTTGCCGGCGTCGCCGCCATTGAGGTCGGTCACATCGTTGTCGAACCAGTTGCCGTCGGCCTGGACCAGGCCCTCGAACGTGATTTCCGAACCGCCGATCACATCGATGGCCACTTCAGCGTGAGCGGCCGGAACGAACAGCGCAGCCGCCACGGCCGCAGTAAGAAGTTGGCGATGCAGTTTCATGGAAGGAGCCTTGCAGGCAGGTGGGAAGATGCTGCGCAGGCTAATTAGTGAAGATTGCGTAAATGTGACAGTTTCAGACAAACCGTCATCTGCCGTATCCCAAGCGGCGTCAGGGGCTGCCATTTATGCCCGGCGGAGATGACCGCCGGGTTGCGTCCAGATGGCAATCGCGCCCCCGTTCAGGCGGCGGTCTTTTCCTTGAACCGGCACAGGTCGCGGATCACGCACTGCGGGCAGTCCGGCTTGCGTGCCTTGCACACGTAGCGGCCGTGCAGGATCAGCCAGTGATGCGCATCGAGCAGGAACTCGGCGGGGATCACCTTGACCAGCAGGTCCTCCACCGCGCGCACGTCCTTGCCCGGCGCCAGGCCGGTCCGGTTGGAGACGCGGAAGATGTGCGTGTCGACCGCCATCACGGGTTCACCGAACGCGGTGTTGAGCACCACGTTGGCGGTTTTGCGCCCAACGCCGGGCAATGCCTCGAGTGCGGCGCGATCGCGCGGCACCTCGCCGCCGTGCTGGTTGACCAGCATCGCGCAGGCGGCGATCACGTTCTTTGCCTTGGCGTTGTACAGGCCGATGGTGGCGATGTACTTCTTCAAGCCCTCCTCGCCGAGGTCGAGGATCGCCTGCGGCGTGTTGGCAACAGGAAACAGCTTGCGCGTGGCCTTGTTGACCCCGACGTCGGTGGCCTGCGCCGACAGCGCCACCGCCACCAGCAGTTCGAAGGGTGAGCTGTACTCCAGTTCGGTCCTGGGGTGCGGGTTGAGTTCGCGCAGGCGGGTGAACATTTCGATCACATCGGCCTTGGGCATGCGCGCGCTGCGTGCGGCGGTTTTCTTCATCGTGGTCATCAGGGAAAACGCCCGGCCGCCTTCGCCTTGGCGCGCGCGAGAATCGCGGCGGCGGCCGAGGGCAGGGCGGGTTTCTGGATGTCGGGTGTGGGAGGTGGCGCGCGGCGCGCCTCCCGTTCGGCGGCGCGGCGGGCGAGCCGCTGCCCGCGTTGGCGGTAGCGTTCGCGTGCATCCCAGGCGCGCTGCAGCTGCTGCTGTGCGTGCTGGAGGCGCTGTGGCAGATCGGGATGGTCGGCCAGCAGGTGCTCGTCGCCCGGCTGCGGGACGTAGTCCATCAGGCCGGCCGCAAGCGCGGCGTCCCAGTGATCGTCAAGCACGAGTGCCAGCAGCTGCGCTGGCGAAGCGGTATCGGAAGGCGACATGGCTCAGCGGTTCTGGAACACCGGCGGGCGGCGCGCGAGGAAGGCGCTGGTGCCTTCGCGCATGTCCTCAGTGGCGAACATCAGGCCGAACTGCGCGCTCTCGTATTCCAGACCTTCGCCCAGCGCGCACTCGCCGCCGATGTGGATGGCATCCAGGATGCCGCGCAGCGCCAAGGGCGCGGCCGAGGCAAGCTGCGACGCCAGTGCGTGGACGCGGGCATCCAGATCGGCGGCCGGGACGACCTCGTTGACGATCCCGACCTGCGCGGCGCGGGCGGCGGTGATCGGGGCGCCGAGCAGGCACAGCTCCAGCGCGGCGGCGCGGCCACACAGACGCAGCAGGCGCTGGCTGCCACCGAAGCCCGGAATCAGTCCCAGGTTGATCTCCGGCTGGCCGAGTCTGGCGGTCTCGGCGGCCACCCGCAGGTGGCAGGCCATGGCCAGCTCCAGCCCGCCACCCAGCGCGAATCCATTGATTTTGCCGATGACCGGCTTGGGCATCCGCTCGATGCGCCGCATCAACCCCTGGCCCAGCAGCGAGAAATCACGACCCTGAACCGCGCTCAGGCCGTTCATTTCGGCGATGTCGGCCCCGGCAACGAACGCCTTGGGACCGGCGCCGGTCAGGACCACCACCCGCACGTCCTCATCGGAGGCGGCCGCGGCGAAGGCGGCATCCAAGGCTTCCAGCGTGGCCCGGTCGAGAGCGTTGAGCTTGTCCGGGCGGTTGACCGTCACGGTGCGTACGGCACCATCGTCCATAATCGCGATAAGGGCGTCGGCCACGGCAGGACTCCTGAAAACGTTAAAAAATAGTGATGTTGAACTCTTGAAACGAAGTCAGGTCAGAGCCTCCGTCGTTAGTGGCGGTTCAACGTTGCGGCGGCTATCCTAACCCGTCGCCTCAGGGCGGCCCAACGCGTCCTGAGTTACCACCCCTGGAGAAAAGTTTGATGAAGTTGCGTTCTATCGCGGTCGCCGTCGCGGCCCTGGCCCTGACGGGCAATGCCTTCGCCCAGGACACCTCGTCCGAAAAGGGCAAGCTGAGCTATTACTTCGGTTACGACTACGGTAACAACCTGGCTGAACTCACCGCACGCGGCGAGCAGCTGGACATCAACTCGGTGGTGAAGGGCCTGCAGGATGCCTACGCCAAGAAGCAGCCGTCGATCACGGCCGAGCAGTTGAAGCCCGCCGTCGAAGCCTTCCAGAAGCGTGAGCAGGGTCGTGCGCAGGCCGCCAAGGCCGAGTACGACAAGGCTGCCGCCGAGAACAAGACCAAGAGCACCCAGTTCCTGGCCGCCAACAAGGCCAAGGCCGGCGTGCAGTCGCTTCCGAGCGGCGTGCAGTACCGCGTGATCGAAGCAGGCAAGGGTGCCAAGCCGACCCAGGCCAGCACCGTGCAGCTGGAAGTGGCCGGTCCGTATCCGTTCGGCACCCGTCCGGCCGAAGCGCGCCCGGCCCAGCAGATCCCGGGCATCAAGGTCAGCGAAGTCGAAATGAAGGCCATGCGTGAAGCCCTGCTGCAGATGCCGGCCGGCTCCAAGTGGGAAGTGACGCTGCCGCCGGAACAGGCCTATGGTGCCGATCCGCGCACGCCGTTCCCGCCGAACGTTGCGGTGCAGTTCGAAATCAAGCTCGTCAGCGTCAAGTAATTTCTGCAACATCAAGAACGCGCCGGTGGAAACACCGGCGCGTTTTTCGTTTCCGTGCATTCGCGCTACTGTTGAGCGGTCCAATCGATGGAAGAATCCCCGCATGCCGCGCCCACTCCCTGCATCGGAATCTGCGCACTGGATCGCGCCGGTATCTGCACGGGCTGCCTGCGCACCGTGGATGAGATCACCCGCTGGCGAATCATGAGCCGACCCGAACAGCATCACGTCATGCAGCACACGCTGCCCCTGCGCGAACAACTGCGTCAATCGCTGTGCGGTTCGCTGGCCGAGCACGAACGCCTGCTGCGCGCGCTGCATCCGCTGGACCAGCCGCCGCAGGGCGATGGCTGGAACCGCAGCGAACTCATCGATCTCCTGCCGCCCGGCCCGCCGGTCGAAGCAGCCGTGCTGGCGGGCATCATTCCGCGCGAGGGTGGCGCCCAAGTGCTGCTGACCCGGCGTACCGACACGCTGCGCCACCATGGGGGGCAGGTCGGCTTCCCCGGCGGCCGCATGGAGCCGGACGACCGTGACGCCGTGGCGGCCGCGATCCGCGAGAGCGACGAGGAAATCGCGCTCAAGCACGACCAGGTGCAGGTGCTCGGGTATCTCGACCCGTTCGTGACCATCACCGGCTATCGGGTCATGCCGGTGGTGGCGGTGATCGATCCCGCGTTCGTGGCCGTACCCGAACCGGGGGAGGTCGCGGAAGTCTTCGAAGTGCCGCTGTCCTACCTGATGGATCCGGCCAACCTGCACCACGTCGAGATCGACCATCGCGGGCGCATCCGCCACGTGCTCGAATACGGCTGGCCCGGGCAGCGGATCTGGGGCGCGACCGCCGCCATTCTCTACAACCTGCGTCGCCGCCTGGAGCAGACCGCATGACCACGCCACTGATCGATGTCACCGCCCTCGCAAAGGCCCTGGAGGAGGGCGCCACGCGCCTGATGGATGCACGGGCGACGGCCAGTGCCGCCCCGCCGCTGAAGGTGGTGGATGCGCGTTTCTCGCTCGCCGACCCGCAGTCCGGCGCGCAGTTGTATGCACTGGGCCATCTGCCCGGTGCGCTGTACGCCGATCTCAACCGGGATCTGTCCGATCTCGGCCGCACCGGCCATGGCCGTCACCCGCTGCCGGACAGCGATGCGTTCGCCGCGCGCCTGGGCGAGTGGGGCATCGGGCCGCAGACCCGGGTCGTGGTCTACGACGCCGGCGACGGCAGCATGGCCGCCGCGCGCCTGTGGTGGCTGCTGCGGCTGATCGGACATACGCACGTGCAGGTGCTCGATGGTGGCTTCGCCGCCTGGCAGGCGGCTGGTTTGCCGGTGACGGCGGCGCTGCCGCAGGTGTCCCCGTTGCCGCCGTACCCCGGTCGTTTCGACCGCAGCCGGATCGCCTCGGTGGAGGAGGTGCAGGCGCGATTGAAGCACGCGCCGGGCTGGCTGATCGATGCGCGGGCCGGTGAACGCTTCCGTGGCGAAGTGGAACCGTTGGATCCGGTCGCCGGCCACGTGCCCGGCGCGGTGAATCGTCCCTTCGCGTTGAACGTGCACGACGGGCGGTTGCGCCCTGCGGACGATCTGCGCGCGGCGCTGCAGCCGCTGATCGGCACCCACGCGCCGGACGAGGTGGTGTTGATGTGCGGCTCCGGCGTCACCGCCTGCCACCTGCTGCTGGCGATGGACGTCGCGGGCCTGGAAGGTGCGCGGATCTATGCGGATTCGTGGAGTGGCTGGGTCAGCGACACGTCGCGTCCCGTCGCCACCGGCTGATCACGGGCCACGATGACGGCCACGGCCAATGGCGCGGTAGGTGCCGACCGTTGGTCGGCACACCCTCTCAGCCACGCAGTTCCTGCAACGGCACTGCCGCCAGCACACGCGGCCACGGGAACAACGGACCCGGATCGCGCTTGCGTGGCACGCGCCGCTCCGGATCATCGCTGGCCACTTCCTCGCGCGTATCCAGCCACTCATGGCCGGCGATATGTGTCAGCGCCGGTAGCGTCCCGCACAGATGCTGCAGCAGATCGATCAGGGCCGCGATCTGCACATCGGGGTAGGGCTCGTCCATCGCCTGGTGCCGGGAATCCCACCAGTGCGGGTAACGCCCGGTGTTGACCAGTTCGATGCCGATCGAGCGCGGATTGAAGCCGCTGACCTGATGCGCGACGCGGTCCAGCGCCACGTACTGGACGATGCGTCCGTCGCGGTCGATGTAGTAGTGGCCGCTGTTGCCGGTGCCGCTTTCATACAGCACCCGTTCGCCGTAGGCGCGCGCCATGGCCAGGTCAGGCAGTTCGGTGCAGTGGATGACCACCAGATCGATGTCGTCGTGCGTGCGCGGCAGCAGCCTGTCCTGGTAGGGCAGGGGCTGTGCATCGATGGCGGGCGGGGCGCGGTCGGGCATGCGGCGATGCTAGCATTTGGGCATGAACGCTCCTATCGATTCCCGCGCGGTACGCGCATGAGCCGCGGCCACTGCATCCTCTCCCACGGCTTTGAAAGCGGCCCCGACGCGATCAAGGTGACCGCCCTGGCGGACGTGGCCGAACGCCTGGGCTGGACCCACGAGCGCCCCGACTACACCGACCTGGACGCCCAGCGCGAGGTCAGCAGCCTGGGCGACGTGCGGGCCCGCCTGCAGCGCCTGGTCACCCTCGCCGCCACCCGTGCCGCCGAGGGCCCGGTGGTGTTGGCCGGCTCCAGCCTGGGGTCTTACATTTCAGCCATCGCCTCGCTGCAGGTGCCGGTCCGTGGCCTGTTCCTGATGGTGCCGCCGACCCGGATGGGGCCGATGCCGGCCCTGGACGCGGCCCGCGTGCCGACCAGCGTGGTGCATGCCTGGCACGACGAGCTGATCCCGCCGGCCGAGGTGATCGCCTGGGCCCAGGCCCGCTCGGCGCGCCTGCTGATGGTGGATGACGGGCACCGGCTGACCGACCACGTCGAGGCCTCCTGCCGGGCGTTCGAGGAATTGCTGGCCTCGCTGTAACCGGGCGATCCCGCCCACGTCACGTACAATGGCCACCTGGGCTCCGTGCCCGGCTGCTTGCCGTGCCCGTGGGCACCCCCTCTCCGCTGACCTGCGATACCGATTCCGTGAAATTCTTTGTTTCCTGCGCCAAGGGCCTGGAGTATCTGCTCGCCGACGAACTGTTGGCGCTCGGCCTGGACAAGGCCACCGCCACCATTTCCGGCGTCAACGCCGAGGGCGAGCTGGCGCAGGCACAGCGCGTGGTGCTGTGGTCGCGCCTGGCCAGCCGGGTGCTGTGGCCGCTGGCCGAGTTCGAGTGCCCGGACGAGGGCTCGCTCTACCAGGGCGTGTCGGCGATGGCGTGGGAGCAGCACATCAGCCCCGAGCTGACCCTGTCGGTGGACGCGCATGTGTCCGGTACCGAGATCACCCACGCGCGCTTCGCCGCGCAGCGGGTCAAGGATGGCGTGGTCGACAGCCTGCGCGCGCAGGGCCTGGAACGGCCGTCGGTGAACGTGGAGTTCCCGGACGTGCGGATCAACCTGTCGCTGCGCAAGGGCCGGGCCACGATCTCGATCGATCTGGGCGGTGGCCCGATGCATCGCCGCGGCTGGCGCATGGCGCAGAACGAGGCGCCGCTGAAGGAAAACCTGGCCGCTGCCGTGCTGCTGCGCGCCAACTGGCCGAAGATCCACAGTGAAGGCGGTGGCCTGCTCGACCCGATGTGCGGCAGCGGCACGCTGCTGATCGAAGGCGCGCTGATGGCCGCCGACGTCGCCCCGGGCCTGCAGCGCCACGGCAGCATTCCGCCAAGCCGCTGGCTGGGCTTTGACCGCGAGAGCTGGAACACCTTGATGGCCGAAGCGCGCACGCGCGAGGAAGCCGGCCGCGGTGCGCTCAAGCAGGTCATCCACGGCAGCGACATCGATCCGCATGCGATCCGCGCAGCCAAGGAAAACGCCGAGACCGCCGGTGTCTCGCACGCAATCTGGTTCGGCGTGCGCGACGTGGCCGATGTGCAGGTGCCGCTGCAGGAAACCGGCTGCGTGGTCTGCAATCCGCCCTACGACGAGCGCCTGGCCGCCGATGCCCTGCTGTACCGCCGCCTCGGCGACGCGCTCAAGCGCGCGGTGCCGCAGTGGCGTGCCAGCCTGCTGTGCGGCAGCGCCGACCTGGCCTTCGCCACCGGCCTGCGCGCCAACAAGAAGTACCAGCTGTTCAACGGCGCCATCGAGTGCGCGCTGATCGTCTGCGACCCGATCGCGGTGCCGCAGCGCGAGAACACCGGCCAGCCGCGCGAGCTCAGCGAAGGCGCGCAGATGGTGGCCAACCGCCTGCGCAAGAACATCAAGAAGTTCAAGACGTGGCGGACGCGCGAGAGCATCACCTGCTACCGCGTCTACGATGCCGATCTGCCCGAGTACGCGGCCGCCATCGATGTCTACGAAGAAGATGGCGGTGCCCGCCGTACCTTCCTGCATGTGCAGGAGTACGCGGCCCCGGCGACCATTCCGGATGTCGATGTGCGTCGTCGTCGCAACGAGCTGCTGTCGGCCGCGCGTGAGGTCTTCCAGGTGCCGGCCGAGCAGGTCGCGCTGAAGTCGCGCGAGCGTGGCAAGGGCGGCAGCAAGTACGGTCGTTTCGAGCAGCGCGGCGAGTTCGTGCTGGTGCGCGAGAACGATGCCCTGCTGCGCGTGAACCTGTTCGACTATCTGGATACCGGCCTGTTCCTGGACCATCGCCCGCTGCGCTGGCACATGGCACAGGAAGCCCAGGGCAAGCGTTTCCTCAACCTGTTCTGCTACACCGGCGTCGCCTCGGTGCAGGCCGCCGTGGCCGGTGCCGCGACCACCACCAGCGTGGATCTGTCCGGTACCTACCTGCAGTGGTGCGCCGACAACCTGGCCTTGAACGGCAAGGGTGGCAGCCAGCACCAGTTGATCCAGGCCGACGCCCTGGCGTGGCTGGAGGCGGAGCGTCACCGCTTCGACGTGATCTTCTGCGATCCGCCGACGTTCTCCAACTCGGCCCGCGCCGATGATTTCGACATCCAGCGCGAACACGTGCGCCTGCTGCGCGCGGCCGTGGCGCGCCTGAGCCCGGAAGGCGTGCTGTATTTCTCCAACAACTTCCGCCGCTTCAAGCTGGACGACGAAGCGATCAAGGAATTCGCGGAGTGCAAGGAGATTTCGCCCGAGACCATCGGTGCGGACTTCGAACGCAACCCGCGCATCCACCGCGCGTGGGAACTGCGCCGCTACGGCGCCTGACGGGAAGGGGCTGACATGGACGACAGCCACCTCCACGCCGACGGACTGCTGCTGCGGCCGTTCGAGGATGCCGACGCCGCCGCGTTCGCAGCGGCGGTGCGTGAATCGGCCGAGGGTATGCGGCGCTGGATGCCGTGGAGCTCGGTCGACTACAGCGTCGAGCAGGCGCTGCAGTGGTTCCAGGCCTGCCGGGACGGCTGGGCGGCAGGCACGGCCTGCGAGTACGGGGTATTCGACCGTGACACCGCCGCCTTCGTTGGCGGCGCGGGACTGAACAAGATCCAGGACGACCCCCGGTTCTGCAACCTGGGGTACTGGGTCCGGCAGGCGTGTCGCGGCCAGGGTGTCGCGCCCCGCGTCGTGCAGGCGCTGGCCGTCCAGGCATTCGGCCCGCTGGGCCTGCATCGGGTGGAGATCGTCGTGGCCGTGGGCAACCTCGCCAGCGAACGGGTGGCGGTGAAGTCCGGCGCCCTGCGCGAGGGCGTGGCGCGCAACCGACTGGTCATCGACGACCGTCCTGCCGCAGCGCACATGTTCTCACTGGTGCCCTGAGCGGCGATCGCGATGCGGCTACGCACCTGGGGGGCGGCGGGTGCACCGCAGGAATCGACGTGAAGGTAGCAACTGTCTTATCAGGTGCAGACCAACGCGGCCTCGGCGTCCCGCTTGCGGGCGTTGAGGATGACCAGCATCTTGCGCATGACCGCTACCAGCGCCACCTTGCTCGCCTTGCCTTTGGCTTT
>NZ_JABBXB010000004.1 GCF_013387485.1 Stenotrophomonas sp. SAM-B | reverse complement strand
TCAAAGCGGTCTAATCCCCGCCTGAAGCACGCCCGGGCACATCTCCAAAGGCTGCCGGCCAGCGGCCGGCACTACCGCGCCCGTCTGCTGGAGGGGCCGAAGTCCCTCCAACAACACAGTTGCTACAGGGACGTACTTGCGGCGTCCCCCGCAAACCCCATCCCGTCCGGCCCAGCATAGAACCTGCTTTTAGCTGTTGACCTAGCTAAAATGACCGGCATGAGCACTCCCACCTTCCCGTACGACACCGCGCGCCTGAGCGAACTGGCCCAGCTGCTGATCGACAACGTCCGCGAGCTGGCCCACGCCGGCTGGACCCCGGCCACCAGCAGCAACTTCTCCCACCGGCTGGATGACCGCCATGCCGCGATCACCGTCTCCGGCAAGGACAAGGGCCGGCTGGTGGAGGACGACATCATGGTGGTGGATTTCGACGGCAAGGCCGTCGGCCGCCCGCTGCGCCCCTCCGCCGAGACCCTGCTGCATACCCAGCTGTACCGCCGTTTCCCGGAGATCGGCTGCGTGCTGCACACCCATTCGCCGGTGCAGACCATCGCCTCGCGGCTGTATGCGCCGCAAGGCCACATCCGGCTGGAAGGCTACGAGCTGCTGAAGGCCTTCCACGGCAACAGCACCCACGAGATGGCGGTCGATGTGCCGGTGTTCGCCAACACCCAGGACATGGACGTGCTCTCGGCCCAGGTCGATGCCCTGCTCGACACCCAGCCGCTGTGGGGTTACCTGATCGACGGCCACGGCCTGTACGCCTGGGGCCGCACCATGGCCGAGGCGCGCCGCCACATGGAAGCCTTCGAATTCCTGCTGCACTGTGAGCTGGAACTGCGCAAGCTGCGTGGCTGATCGCGCTCAGATTCCTGAAGAGAATCTGTATTCCGCGCTTCGGCATCAGTGCGTCGCCCCCACCCCGGCGCCGCACTGGTACCCTTTCCTTCCCCTCTTCGCCTCGATGCTGCCGCCATGAGCCGACTCCGCATATTTGATGACACCGCCCCGGATGTCCCGCTGTTCGACAGCCGGGATGGCGAGGCGATCGCCGCCGAACTCAAGCCGATCGGCGTCACCTTCGAGCGCTGGCAGGCGGCCCATGAGGTCGCGCCGGGCGCCAGCCAGGACGAGGTCTTCGCCGCCTACAGGGTCGATATCGACCGGCTGGTTGCCACGCACGGCTTCAAGAGCGTGGACGTCGCATCGATCGCACCGGACAACCCGAACCGCGCCGAGCTGCGCAGGAAGTTCCTGGACGAGCACTTCCACAAGGAAGACGAGGTCCGCTTCTTCGTTGCCGGGTCGGGGCTGTTCACCCTGCACGTGGACGGCAAGGTCTACGAGATCGAGTGCGTCAAGAACGATCTGATCGCCGTGCCCGATGGCATCACCCATTGGTTCGACATGGGCGAGGAGCCGAGCTTCGTGGCGATCCGCTTCTTCACCGAGCCGGATGGCTGGGTCGGCCATTTCACCGGCAGCGACATCGCCCAGACCTTCCCGCGTTACCACCCCGCACAGCACCAGGCCGACTGATCCATGCCGCATCCGACCGTCATCCTCACCGATATCGAGGGCACCACCAGCAGCATTTCGTTCGTCAAGAACGTGCTGTTCCCGTACGCGCGCAAGGCGCTGCCGGCATTCGTTGCCGCGCATGGCCAGGAGCCGCAGGTACGCCGCTGGCTGGACGCGGTGGCGGTCGAGATCGGCGGCGCCTGCCAGGACAGCCTGATCGTGGAGACGCTGCAGGGCTGGATCGACCAGGACCGCAAGCACACCGCGCTCAAGGCGCTGCAGGGCATGATCTGGGAAGCCGGTTACCGCAACGGCGACTACAAGGCGCACTTCTACCCGGAAGTCGCCGCCGTGCTGAAGGGCTGGCATGCGGAGGGCAAGCCGCTGTACGTGTATTCCTCCGGTTCGGTCCCGTCGCAGAAGCTGTTCTTCGGCTTCAGCGAGGCCGGTGACCTGACGGGGCTGGTGTCGGGCTGGTTCGACACCGAAGTCGGCGGCAAGCGCGAGGCGGACAGCTACCGCCACATCGTCGAGGCCATCGGGGTGCCTGCCGGGCAGATCGTGTTCCTGTCCGATGTGGTGGAAGAGCTGGATGCTGCGCGCGAGGCCGGCCTGCAGACCCGCCTGCTGGATCGGCTTGAGGATTACCCGCTGCCGCGCAATGGTGAGGCCACGCACGGCCACGACCGCCTCGAGAATTTCCAGCAGATCACGCTGTAACCGGGTACATCCTCCACGCCCTGCGGATGCTGTTCGCACGATACAGGCCCAGCGCCAGCCACGCATGGCGTGGCTCTACACCCTCCGGATGTCTGCCGCGATTGCACGTTCGTGATACGAGGTAGATCCACGCCATGCGTGGATGCTGTTCGCACGATGCCGGCACCACGCCAGCCACGCATGGCGTGGCTCTACCGGATGACGTCTGCCAGGGACTGCAGGCGCAACGTCCGGCGCAGCGTCGCAAGATCCGCATCCGCGCGCAGCCGGATCGTCACCGTCGCGCCCGGCACCAGGTCCAGCGCGTTGTCGTCGAGCGTGGCATCCAGCCCTTCGAACGCGATCCACAGCGCCCGCGCCAGCGTGGCCGAGCGCAGCGTCAACATGTAACCGTCGCCATCGGCGCGCAGTTCGCTGTCGATGGCCGGCCGTGACAGCGCCAAGGCCTTGGCCGGCACGAAATACACCACCTGCTGCGACAGCAGTTTCCCGCCGTCGAACAGCTCGACCACCGCCACGGTGCGCGTCGGATCGGCCCCCTTCAACAGATCGGCATCGGCAAATCGCCCCACCTCCAGCGCGGACAACGGCGGCAGGGCCACGGTATGCCGCTGCTCGCTGCGCAGCGCGCCATCGAGATCGAACACGCGCAGCCGCCATGTCGCCTGCAGGCCCTGTTGGCGATCATTGAGCAGACTCACCCGGGTCATGCCGTCATCGCGCAGCGCCGCGACCGCGTGGTCGGCGAAGAAGCGCCTGGCGTGGAAATGCAGCGCCTTCCAGCGCCCGGCGTAGTCGATGCTCGACCACGACGCACCCGGCCACACATCGTTGAGCTGCCAATACAGCGAGCCCATCGTGTACGGCCGTGAGGCACGGTGATGCAGGGCGGCCAGCTGGATGCCGTCGGCCTGCATCACCTGGCTCAGGTACACGAATGCCGGGAAGTCGCGAGGCGTGCCGTACTCCTCCTCGATATACTTGAGCAGGCGCTGGTTGCCCTCGCCCGCCATGAATTTCTGGTGCGCGCGCACCGTCGGGCTGTCGACCTGCTGCTCGTCGGCGGGAATGATGCCGTCCAGCGTGCGCAGCACCGGCCAGGCCTGCAGTCCGTACTCGGACATGAAACGCGGTGTCTCGCGCAGGTAGGCGGTCACCGGCAGCGCCGGATTGCCCCACACCTGCCAGTAGTGCTTGTCGCCGCGGGTGGAATCGTTGGCCTTTTCGTCCAGGTCGTTGCCCGGTGAGCTCGACCAGTACGGCACGCCCAATCCCTCCTCGGCCACCACCTGGCGCAGATCATTGCCGAACAGGTCCACGTAGCCCTGCCAGACCTTCGCGGCGAACACGGGGTCCGCCGCCGTCAGGTTACGGCCGTGGCCCCAGTCCTTCCACGCGGTCTCTTCTTCGTTGTTGCCGCACCACACCACCACGCTGGGGTGATGGCGCAGGCGCCGCACGTTGTCGCGCGCTTCGTCGACCACGTTCGCGCGGAACGCCGGATCGTAGCCGGGCTGCATGCCGCCCCCGAACATGAAGTCCTGCCAGACCAGCAGGCCCAGCTCGTCGGCGATGTCGAAGAACACATCGTCTTCGTAGTAACCGCCGCCCCAGTTGCGCAGCATGTTCATGTTGGCATCGCGCGCCGCGGTCAGCTCGCGCCGGATCCGCGCCTCGTCCACGCGCGCCGGGAACATGTCGAACGGAATCACGTTGGCGCCCTTGGCGAAGATCGGCACGCCGTTGATCACGAACGCGAAGCCCTGCCCGCCGTTGCGGTCCGCCTCCCGCCGCAGTTTGACGGTGCGCAGGCCGGTGCGCTGCTCGATGCGGGACGCATCGGCGGTCCCCGGTGCCAGGGTGGCGCGCACGGTATAGCGCGCCTGCTCGCCCTGCCCGACCGGCCACCAGCGTCGCGGCTTCTGCAGCGTCACCGGGATCGTGATGCGGTTGTCGCCCGCCTGGAGCATCGCCGTGCGGTCGATGCGCGCTACTCGCTTACCGTCCGGATCGAGTACCTCCAGTTGCACCGCCGCGGTCCCCGCCGCCGCACTCTCCACCTCGACCGCGACCTCGAGGTCCGCGCGGGCCGCGTCCAGGGCGCGGGTCTGCACGGCCAGCGCCGTGAGCCGCTGTGCGTCCCAGCTCTCCAGCCGCACCGGCCGCCAGATGCCGGCAGTCACGTAACGCGGACCCCAATCCCAGCCGAAGTGGTAGCCCGGCTTGCGCACGAAATTGCCGACCATCGCGTCTTTGGGTTCATCGCCATAGGGCGAGGGGTAGTTGCCGGCGATCTTGTGCGGCATCGCCTGCACGTCCGGCAGCAGCGTGCGGATCGGCGAGCGCAGCACGATGCGCAGTTCATTGCCGCGGGCGCGCAACCTGCCGTCGACCCGCGCACGCCAGGTGCGATGGCTGTTGTTCGCCTGCAGCAGCGGCTGGCCGTTGAGGGTGACGGTCGCGAACGTATCCAGGCCTTCGAACGCAAGCTCGGCATGTGCGCGCGCCAGCGTCGCCGCATCCACATCGAACTGCGCACGGTATTCCCAGTCGGCCAGGCCGATCCACTGCAGGCCGGCCTCAGGGGCGCCGACGTACGGATCGGGAATCTGTCCCTGTGCCAGCAGGTCGGTATGCACCGCGCCAGGCACCTGCGCGGTGCGCCAGCCGGCCAACTGTGGATGGGTGCGCAGCTGGGCGTCGCCGGGCAACAGGCGGAAGCTCCACTGGGCCTGCAGCGGCGCTGCCGTCACCGGCAGCACCCACGATCCCACCAGCAGCAACAGCAGCCAGCAGGCCGCACGGACGACACGGAAATGACGCATGGCAGTCTGCCTCGTTGTTGACCCGCTTATGCCGGCCGGCCCGGGGCCGGCACGTTCAGACACCCACTGGCGACCCGCCGATCAACGCACCACGTTGAGCACTTCGTAGCACGCGCCCATGGTGTGGTAATCGGTCTTGCCCGCCGGGCTCTTCTCGTCGCTGTATTTGCGGTTGTCCGCATCCAGGATGCGATACCAGGCGCCATGGCGATGATCGATCATGTGCTGCCAGGCGTAGCCCCACAACCTGTCATACCAGTCCCAGTACACGACGTCGCCGGTGCGCTTGGCCAGCAGCGCGGCGGTGGCCAGGGATTCGGCCTGCACCCAGAAATACTTGTCGTCATCGCAGACGCTGCCATCCGGCGCGAAGCCGTAATACAGCCCGCCGCGCCCGGCGTCCCAGCTGCGTTCCACCGCCACATCGAACAGATGCCGCGCCGTCGGTACCAGCCAGTCGGCCTGCACGTGGCGGTCCAGGATCAGCAGCAGCTTGGCCCACTCGGTCTGGTGGCCCGGCTGGAAGCCCCACGGGCGGAACAGGTGCTTGGGGTCGTCGCGGTTGTAATCCCAGTCGATCTGCCACTGGGTGTCGTAGTGCTCCCACACCAGGCCATCGCCCTGCGCCGCCTGGCGACGGGTCATGTGATCGGCCAGCAGCAGCGCACGATCGAGATAGCGCCGCTCACCGCTTGCCTCGAACGCGGCCAGCATCGCCTCGCACATATGCATGTTGGCGTTCTGGCCACGGTAGTCGCTGAAGTGCCAGTCGGCGTCGGCTTCGTCCTTGTACAGGCCGAACGCCGGTTCCCAGAAGCGCGCTTCCAGCAGCTGCCAGGTCTCGTCCATCCACGACCGCGCTTCGCCGATCCCGGCCTTCAGCGCGCAGCTGTAGGCCAGCAGCACGAAGGCCACGCCATAGCAGTGGTTGGTCGCATCTTCGACCACGCCATCGCGCAGCGTCCATGCATAACCGCCCGTCGCTGGGTTGCGATGCACCTCGCGCAGGTAGCGCAGACCATGCTCGACCGCCGCCAGGTCCTCGGGCTTGCCGAATTCGCGGTAGGCCATCGCATGGTTGAACACGAAGCGGGCGCTGCTGACCAGATGACGGTGGCCGGCGTCATACACGCTGCCATCGTCACGGTAGTAATGGAAGAAGCCGCCGTTCGGGTCGATTTCATGCGGCTGGTAGAACGCCATCGTCTGCGCGATGTGGGCGCGCAGGAACGCGGGCGAGCGGAAGTCGGGGGTCGGCGGAACCGGCGTGGTCATGCGGCGTCATCCTGTTGTTGCTGCAGCAGTTGCTGGACTTCATGGAGGCTGGGCATCGCGGCGAAAGCGCCCTTGCGGGTCACGGCCAATGCACCGACGGCCGCGCCGAAGCGGATCGCCTCGACCAACCCGGCGGGGTCCTGGCAGAACGCGGCGAAACCGGCGCCGTCCCCGCCGCGCTCGCCGATTCCGAACAGCAGGCCGCCGACGAAGGCATCGCCGGCCGCGGTCGAATCCACCGTGGTGACGCGGAAGCCGGTGAGCACGCCGTGGGTGTGGCGGGTATGCCAGCGGATCGGTGCGGCGCCGTCGGTGATCACCACCGCCTGGGCCTGCGCAGCGAGCAGGCGCTCGACCACGGCGGCATCACCGCCGGGCACCGAGGCCGCCAGGTACTCCAGTTCCTCGCGAGAGAGCTTGACCAGGTCGGCCAGCGACAACGCTTCCCACAGCCGCGGCAGCGGGTCGACACCGGTCGGCCACAGCGCCGGGCGCAGGTTGAGATCGAGGCTGACCATCGCACCGGCCTGGCGGGCGCGGCGCATGCCCTCGAGCGTGGCGTCGGCGATCTCCGCTTCGGTCAGGCTGTTGGAGCACACGTGGAAGCTGCGCGTACCGTCGAAGCAGTTCGGGTGGAAGTGCGCGCTGCGGAACAGCAGGTCGGCTGCCGGCGGGCGGTAGAAACTGAAGCTGCGCTCGCCGCTGGCATCCAGCGCGACGAACGCCAGCGCGGTCTTGGCCGCGTCGGTGCGCACGATGCAGTCGGTCGCCACGCCGGCACTGGCCAGGCTCTCGGCAAGGAAGTCGCCGAACATGTCCTGGCCGAGCATCCCGGCAAAATGGGTATCCGCACCGAGCCTTGCGGCCGCCACGGCGACGTTGGCCGGCGCACCGCCGGCGTACTGCAGGAAGGCACGCGGGGTGTCCGGGGTGGCCGGCGGCTGGGCAAGTAGATCGATCAAAATCTCGCCGAAACAAACAATCTTGGACATCGTGGCCTCAAGCTCCCTGGCGGAATCCGACGGCCGGGCGCGAACCGGACAGGCCGTAGAAGATGATGTAGCCGTAGCACAGCAGCGGCAGGATGAAGGACTCATGCAGCCCGATGCTGTCGGCCAGCAGGCCCTGCAGGTACGGCACCACCGCGCCACCGACGATGGCCATGATCAACAGGCTGGAGGCCTTGTTGGTCAGCGTGCCCAGGCGTTCGATGCTCAGCGCGAAGATGGTCGGGAACATGATGGAGTTGAACAGACCCACCGCCACGATCGAGTACAACGCGACCTGCCCCTGGCTGAGCATGGTCAGCGCCAGCAGTGCGACGTTCATGCCTGCGAACAGGGTGAGCAGCACGCGCGGCGAGAACCGGGTCATGATCGCCGAGCCGGCGAAACGACCGATCATCGCCAGCGTCCAGTACGCCGAGACGTAATGGGTGGCTTCCTTCTCGGTGAAGCCGCCGATGTTGGGCAGCGACAGGTAGTTGACCAGGAAGCTGCCGATCGACACTTCCGCACCCACGTAGAAGAAGATCGCCAGCACGCCGAACAGCACGTGGCGATGGCGCAGCGCATCCAGCAGGGTGTGCTTGCTGGTATCGGCCTGCTCGGTGGTTTCAGTCAGCGCCGGCAGGCGGAACAGATAAACGAATACCGCCAGCAGGAACAGCGCCACGGCCAGGCCCACGTACGGGCCCTGCACGGACTGCGCTTCCTGCACGCGGTAGGCGATCTGCTCGGCGGCCGGCAGCGCGCCGATCTCGTCGGCACTCTTGACCGTGTTGCCCAGGATCAGCAGCCCGCCGAAGATCGGCGCGATCGCGGTACCCAGCGAGTTCAGCGCCTGGGCCAGGGTCAGGCGGCTGGAGGCCGTCTGCTCCGGGCCAAGCAGCGCCACGTACGGGTTGGCCGCGACCTGCAGCACGGTGATGCCGGTGGCCAGCACGAACAGGGCACCCAGGAAGGCTTCATACACGCGCAGTTCGGCCGCCGGCCAGAAGCCCAGCGCACCGACCGCGGCAATCGCCAGGCCGGCCACGATGCCCTTCTTGTAGCCCAGATGCGCGACCAGCCGGCCGGCCGGGAGCGACATCAGGAAGTACGCACCGAAGAAGGTGAACTGCACCAGCATCGCGCGGGCGTAGTTCAGTTCGAACACCGCCTTCAGATGCGGGATCAGGATGTCGTTGAGGCAGGTGAGGAAGCCCCACATGAAGAAGATGGTGGTCGCCACGGCCAGCGCGACACGCGTGTTCACCACGGGCGCAGCGGAGGATGAGGATGGGAGGCGGGGCGTAGGAGAGATGGGCATTCAGGTACGCGCCTCAGTGCGCGAGCAGGTGATTGGGGAAACCATCAGACGGTCATCGCGCCACTGCTCTCGCGAACGCGGAGCTGGACCGGTGCAACGGTACGGGCCGGCGCAGCGTCGGGATGGTCCAGACGCAGCAACAGCAGTTCGGCTGCCTGCCGCCCGCGCTCGCGCGGATTGACGGTCAGCGTGGTCAGCGGCGGCGATGCCACCGAGGCCTCGGAAATGTCATCGAAACCGGTCACCGCGAAGTCGCGGCCCGGCTGCACGCCGCGCGAGGCCAGGCCCAGCATCAGGCCCAGCGCGACGCTGTCGTTGTAGCAGACCGCTGCGGTCGGCACGTCACCGAGCGCGAACAGCTCGCCGGTCCGCGCGGCCGCATCCAGACGACTGGGCGATGTTTCGATCAGCCACGCCGGCTGCACCGGCATGCCCGCCTCGACCAGCGCCTGCGCATACCCGGTACGACGCTGATGGCACGAACTGGAGACCGCATGGCCGCCATAGAACGCGATGCGGCGGTGGCCCTGTTCGATCAGATGGCGGGTGGCCAGGTAGGCACCCTGCTGGTTGTCCAGGGTCAGGAAGTCCCACTCTGCGCCGGGCAGTTCGCGATTGAACAGCAGCACGTTGGCATGGCCGAGCACCTGCCGGAGCTGCCCCGTATCACTGCCCTCGGCCGGCGACAGGATCAGCCCGGCCGGCATGTGCTCCATCAAGGTGGTCAGCACGGCCTGCTGCCGCTCCGGCGATTCACCGGTGCTGCCGAGCAGGGTCACGAAGCCCTTGCCGCCCAGCGCTTCGTCCACCCCGGAGGCGAATTCGGCGAAGAACGGGTTGGACAGGTCGTTGATGACCAGGGCCACACTCGAAGACGTGCGCCGACGCAGGTTGGCCGCGCCGCGGTTGTAGACGTAGCGCTGGCGCCGCAGTTCGGCCTCCACCTTGGCACGGGTGTCGACGTTCACCAGGGGGCTGCCACGCAGCACCAGCGACACGGTCGCGCGCGACACGCCGATCGCTTCGGCGATGTCGGTCACGGTGACCGCGCGCGTGCCTTTGCCGGCGGGGGTGGCCTTGTCTTTCATCGGGTCGTCGGGTTCCTCAAGCAAGGTGCAAGCCTAAACGATCGCATTGGCCAGCGGTCCGCGCCCGTGCCGGCGGTCAGCCCCGGGGGGACGACCTCGGCGCAGGCGGGCGCGCCGCTCATTCCAGCACTGCGCCGGGGGTGGCGCAGAACGAGGCCGGCAGCGCCTCGGCCTGCGTACCCCAGCCGTTCTCCGGGGCGGTGCTGCCCAGCGCGAAGGCGATGGTGCCACCGCGCTGCAGCTGCGCCCAGTCCAGCCACACGGGCGCATGCGCGCGGCCGTCGATCTGGACGTTCTGGACGTACTGCAGCTGGCGGCCATCGGCGCCCGGCGCCTTCAAAGTGAGTGTCTTGCCCTGGCCCAGATCGATCTCGGCACGGGCAAAACGCGGCGTATGCAGCAGGAACTCGCCGCTGCCCGGCACCGCCGGATACAGACCGAGCGCACTGAACAGGTACCACGCCGACATCGTGCCCAGGTCATCGTTGCCGGTCACGCCGTTGGGCGCATTGGTGAACAGCTGCTGCGCGGCACGCACCACGGTCGCGGTCTTCCACGGCTGCCCGATCAGCGTATACATCCACGGCGCGTGCAGGTCGGGCTCGTTGTTGGGGTTGTAGCGGTACTGGTTGTAATAGCTGTACGGCCCGACCACCCATTCCTTGCGCGCGGCGGTCAGCGGCGACTTCACGAGTGCGTCATAGGCGAAGAACGTATCCAGCCGACGGGCCGCCTGCTCACGACCGTGCATGGCCTGGACCAGGCCGGGCACGTCCTGCTGCGCCAGCCACTGGTACTGCCACGCGGTGCCTTCATGGAAACCATGGTGCGAGCGCGGGCTGTACTTGCCGTCGGCGGGCAGGTACCACGCGCCATCTTCCATGCGCGGACGCGGGAAACCGTTGAAGTCGCCCTCCTCGTCCCGCACCGACGGGTCCCACACCTTGTGCCAGTTGCGGCCGCGCTCGCGCAGCACACCGGCATCGGCGGCATGCCCGAGGCCATCGGCCATCTGCGCCAGCGCGCAGTCGGCCAGCGCGTATTCCAGCGTCGCCGAGCCACCGTGGTGCGGATCCACGTCCATGCCCTTGGAGGGGAAGGCGCGGTCGTACTGCACGTAGCCGTTGGTCAGGTAGCTCGGGTTGCCCGAACGGCCTGCATGACGCGAGTTCATCGGCGGTACCTCGAACGCGTTCTTGCGCAGCGCGGTGTAGGCCTCGCCTTCGCGGCCGGCGAGCGCGCCGAACCGCCAGAGGTCCACCAGGAACGGCGTGACCGGATCACCCGTCATGATGTTGGTTTCGAAGTTGGCATAGCCCCAACGCGGCAACCAGCCACCCTGCGCTTCGATGGCCAGCAGGGTCCGGCCGATATCGCGCGCGACCTCCGGCTTGGTCAGCGCCAGCCACTGGTTCTGTGCGCGGTAGGTATCCCACAGCGAGAAGTACTCGTAGTAGGTCCAGCCATCGGCGCGATGGATGGCGTCGTCGTAACCGCGGTAGCGGCCATCGGCATCACTGCCGGTCAGCGGCTGCAGCAGCGCGTGGTACAGCGCGGTGTACAGCACGGTGCGATCATCGTGGCTGCCGCCCTGTACGCGCACCGCGGCCAGCTCCTTGCGCCACTGCTGCTGCGCAAGCTGGCGCATCTGGTCGAAGCCGAGCAGGCGGTCGCCCTGCATGCCATCGCTGCGCAGGTTGGTGCGCGCGCCTTCGGCATCCACGTGCGAGATCGCACTGACCGCAGTCACGGCGCGGCCCTTGCCCAGGTCGAAGCTGAGCCAGGCACCGCTGGGCTTGAGTTCGCCCTCCATGCCATGGCGTGCGCCCGGCAGGCCGCCGCCCTCGCCCCAGATACCGAACGCCTTGAACGGGCGATCGAACTCGATGCGGAACCAGGTGGTGTACTGATGCCCACCGCAGAAGCTCTTGGTGACCAGCTTGCCTTCCACGGCACGGTCGCCGACCACGTCGACCACGCTGCCGATCACCGAATGGCGCTCGTTGGCCTGGCCGAGGTTGACCAGCACATGGCCGGTCGTCGCGTCGGCGGCAAAGGTGTAGCGCTCGGCCGCGGCGCGGGTGCGCGCGGTGGCCTCGGCATCGATGCCGCCGTAATTGGTCAGGCGCACCTTGTAGTAGCCGGCCTGGCCGACTTCACCGTCGTGCGTATAGCTCGAGGCGTAGCGCTTGTGGTCGAAGCTCTTGGCGTCGTCGGTGTTGAAGTCACCGCCCGGGCCGATGCTGCCGGTCACCGGCAGGACCGAAACCTGGCCGCCCTGCTCCCAGCAGCCCGCGCCGGACAGGAAGGAGTGGCCGAAGCCGCGGATCTTGGGATCGTCATAGCGCCAGCCGGCGTAGTGCTCGCCGATCGGGCTGACCTGGATCAGGCCGAACGGCGCCGAGGCGCCCGGGAACGTATTGCCATCGTCCTTGCTGCCGATGAAGGTGTTGACCTCACGCTCCAGTGCAGCGGGCGCGGCCTGCAGCAACAGCGGCGCGCAGCTCAGCGCCAGCAGGAAGGCCAGGCCGGCCAGCGGGCGGCGGCGTGCCGGGACGGCATGGGCGGCGGGAACAACGGAAGGACGCTTGGAAAAACGGGTCACGGACACGGACTCCTTGGCGGACGTGGCGGCAGCGCGAACCCCTGGCGGTGGGTGCCGCGGGTTCCCTGGACTGGGCGACCCAATCCACACCCCGGTGAATTTAGATCGATTTAAGTAAAGCACGGGAATTTCAGGCGATGCATTCTGCGCTGCAACATGGCCCTGCCTGGGGCGGCCATTCACTGCCCATGCCGCTTCGCACTCGTACCTGGGCAACCCGGGTCGGAAGTCCGATTCATGGTGAGCGGCCCACCCGCAGGGCCGGGGCCGTCCGGCCTGTGCCGCCGGGGACAGGGCCCTCGCCAAGCGAAAGCTCCCCGGGAATCCATATTGCGGAGCAGCATGCTTCGCCCGCACGGTCGTGTTAAAAATCACCCGCCAATCGTTTAGATCGATCCAACTTAAAACGGTCACGATTGCCGGAAGTGGGGAGCCGGGGGACTGCCCCACGCGATGCATGCGGGACGCGCCAGGCAACTCGACGCTCTGGAGAATGGGCTTCAAACATTAGATCGATTCAAAGAATTCGTATCGCCACCGTGTCAATCCAGGAGAGGGAGAGAGTGGAATGAAGATGTCACGCATGCACCGCCGCGTTACGTTGTCCGCGGCCATCGCAAGCGCCTTGGCCGCGGCCGTCGTGCCCGCCAGCGCGTTCGCGCAACAAGCGACCCCGGCCGCGACCGGCACCCCTGATGCGACCACGCTCGACAGCGTGACCGTCACCGGGTACCGCTACGCCATCGAAAAGAGCCTGCAGCAGAAGCGCGACGCCAACGCCGTGGTCGAAGTGATCACCGCCGAGGACGTGGGCAAGTTCCCCGACAAGAACGTCGCCGATGCGCTGCAGCGCGTGCCCGGCGTGGTGATCACGCGCAGCGGCGGCGAAGGCAAGAGCGTCAGCGTACGCGGCCTCGCGCCCGATCTGACCCTCACCCAGTTGAACGGCAATTACGTCGCCACCTCGGAAACCAACAACGAGGCGTCGCGTTCGTTCAATTACACGCTGCTGCCGTCGAACATGCTGTCCAGCGCGGAGCTGTTCAAATCTCCGGAAGCGCGCATCGACGAAGGCGGCATCGGCGGCACGGTGATCCTGCACACCCGCCGTCCGCTCGATATGGAAGCCAACTCCGGGTACGTGAATCTGGAAGGCACCTCGTCGGACACCAGCCACGACATCGATCCGCAGGCCTCGGCGTTGTATTCCTGGCACAGCAAGGACGAACGCTTTGGCGTGCTCGTGGGCGTGACACAGCAGAAGCGCACCAGCCGCACCATGGAAGCCAGCACCGAGGACTATCAGTGGTATGGCGCCGGCGACGCGCGTGATGCCAATGGCAACGCGCTGCCGCAGGATGGCATCCACTACTGGTGGGGGCAGTCCGGTTTCAACAACCAGACCGGCGGTAACTACAGCGACTTCTTCATGCCGACCTCGGTGAACTTCGCTGTGAAGGAAGAGAAGCGCGAGCGCAAGGGTGGCCAGCTGACCTTCCAGTTCAAGCCGCTGGACAACCTGACCCTGACCGCCAACTACTTCCGCTTCGAGCTGCAGGGTGATTACACCCAGAACATGCTCAAGGTGCCGGAGTGGAGCATGGCCCGCTTCGACGGCGACGGTAACTGGGCCGGCGGCCGGCTGCTCAACGGGCTCGACTTCGATCCCAGCGGCAGCATCGTGACCGGCGCGCAGTTCGAGAAGCTGCCGGGCAAGGCCTACATCTGCAGCGAAGAACAGGCCGCAGCGGCCGGCCTGGCGCCGGGCGGCTGGGGTCCGGACGATTGCACCCTCCCCACCCCGCAGCTGACCGGTGGCTACAGCAAGGAGAAGGCGCTTTCCCAGACCGCCGACCTGGCCGTCGAGTGGGACATCAGCCCGTTGTGGAAGGCCTCGTTCACCGGCGGCCGTACGTGGTCCGAAGGCGGCCCGTCGATGAACTTCCGCATGTCGGCCAAGCCGCGCCGCAAGGTTGGTCCCGACTACCTGTCGGGCAATCAGTACACCGCATGGGACCTGACCGGCACGCCGTCGGTGCAGTTCTCGCCGGACCTGCAGCAGCAGTTGATGGCCGGCATTGCAGAAGTCGACACCGGCTCGACCGATTCGTCGTGGATGCAGACCGAGGTCGAACAGAACTACTTCCAGGCCGACTTCACCAAACTGTTCGAAACCGGCTGGCTGGACTCGATCCAGTTCGGCACCAAGTACCGTGATGGCAAGGTCCACCGCAACACCGGCAACACCTACTGGGTGTGCCAGGGCCTGGACCCGTCCGACTACGACAACAACCGTTACCAGGCCGGCTGCGATTCGACTGCCGGTGATGCGCAGCCGGGCTTCTTCCTGTCCAACCCGATCAGCAACATCGCGGGCGGCTTCAACGCCAACGTATTCCCGGGCATCAACTACCCGGCCTACATCAACTACCTCAACCAGACCTACGGCGGCTCGCACAACCGCACCGAAGAAGACTTCGTCTACGACGTCAACGAGAAGATCTACTCCGGGTATTTCCAGGCCAACTTCCGTACCGAGCGTCTGCGCGGCAACGTCGGCGTGCGCGTGGTGCGTACCGAGCAGTTCGCCCAGTCCAGCGATTCGGTCGAGCGCTTCAACGATTACTTCGTCGACAACGCCAACGGCTCGCCGATGAGCTGCGATGATCCGGCCGCGGATCCGACCCTGCGCTGCCAGGGCGGCTTCGTGCGCCTGCCGGACAACCAGGTCCGCGACAAGGTGTACACGCTCAGCTCGCTCGACAAGACCTACACCGACTTCCTGCCGAGCTTCAACATCGCCTGGGACATCACCGACACCTTGGTGCTGCGCGGTGCCGCCTCGAAGGTCATCGCACGTCCGGGCTACACGAGCATCGCTTATCCGGGCGGCCTGAACTACATCAGCGAGGAATACAGCAACGACCGCCGCGTCGCCGGCGGCACCGATACCCCCGGCTGGTACGGCTCCGGCAGCAACAAGAACCTGGAACCGTTCGAAGCCGTCCAGTTCGACCTTGGCGTGGAGTGGTACTTCAAGCCCGGCTCTGCCGCGGGCGTGGCACTGTTCCGCAAGAACGTGGACAACTTCACCGTGCCGGTGGTGCGCGACCAGCAGATGACCGTCGGCGGCCAGACGGTCACCGTGCAGAAGTACGCCACGGAAGCCAACGGCCGTGACGGCGTTTCGCAGGGTGTCGAGGTGTACGGTCAGTACACCTTCGACATGGGCTTCGGCGTGCAGGCCAACTACACCTACAACGACACCAACCTCGCCTCGATCGTGCTGGATGGCGAGGAAATCGGTGCGTCGCCGCTGGTGGGCAGCGCGAAGAACCAGGCCAACGTCACGATCTTCTACGAGAACGACACGATCCTGGCCCGCGCCTCGTACAACCGCCGTGGCGAAGTGGTGGGCGGCCTGAACAACGGCCTGACCACCTACACCAAGCCCTACGACCAGCTCGACCTCAACGTGGCGTACAACATCACGCCGGACTGGACGGTCACCGCCTCGGTGCTGAACGCCACCAAGTCCGAGCTGCAGAGCTACATCGGCGGTGACAGCGAAGCCCGCCTGCTGTCCAACATCTACGCCGGCCGCCAGCTGTACTTCGGCGTGAACTGGAAGTTCTAAGCATCACCCGCCCCCGCCTCCGGGCGGGGCAACGGTCCTCCACGGCAGCTGCGCTTCTACAGGCGGCTGCCGTTTTTTTTTAACGGCGTTTTTCTTAACAGGGACGGAGGTAGTTAATTGCGGACGTGCGTCGCGGATTAACTACCTCCGTCCCTATTATCAAGCGCCGCGCGCAGTGCTATGACGTGCGCTGTGTCGGTCACGTTCCAGTCCGGCGACAATCCGATCAGCGCCGGATTTTGGTGGCGCATCGCCGAGTGCTGCGTGGCCTTGGCCGAGGCGTGCAGTTCAAGGCAACCGCTGCGCTCGACAACCTCCACGATGTTGGCCGCTGAGATTCCCGCGCCGGCCATCAGCGAAATCCGGTCACCGGCCTGCGTTACCAGCGCACTCAGGACGTCGGCACCGGCCAGGGCACTGGCCTGCCCGCCCGAACTCAGGATGCGCTGGCAGCCCAGCGTCACGATCTGCTCCAGCGCCGCCGGCAGATCGCGTGCGGCATCGAAGGCGCGGTGGAAGGTGATGCCGAGCGGGCCTGCCGCGGAAATCAGTTCACGGCACAACGCCATGTCGATGCCGCCGTCGGCATCCAGGCCGCCGATCACCACGCCATCGCAGCCGAGCGCACGGCACTGCGCGATATCGCGCAGCATGATCTCCGTCTCCAGCGCGGTGTAAAGAAAATCGCCAGGACGCGGCCGGATCAGCACGAACAACGGAATATGCAGGCGGTCACGGGCGACCGCGATGCTGCCCTGCGACGGCGTGGTACCGCCCTCGGCCAGGTTGTCGAACAGCTCGATCCGGTCCGCGCCGCCCTGCTGGGCGGCCAATGCGGAGGCCACCGAGTTCGAGGCGATCTCCAGCAGCCGCCGCCGCGCGCTCACGTCTGCTCGCTCGTGTAGACCGAGGCGGAATCGCGCAGATCGTCCTGCCGGTCCTTGTCGCAGACTGCATAGACGAAGCCGCGATGCAGCGCATAGGCGCCGACCTCACCGTGCTTGTTCAACGCGAGGAAGCACACCTGCAGCGTCTTGCTCGCCTCCGGCCGCTTGCGCACCACCCGCGCGATCGCCTCGCGGCAGGCCTCGGCCGGTGATCGGCCCTGGCGCATCAGCTCGACCACCAGGAACGAGGCGGCATTGCGGATCATTTCCTCACCGACGCCCGAGGCGGTCGCCGCGCCCACCTCATTGTCCACGTACAACCCCGCGCCGATGATGGGGCTGTCGCCGACGCGGCCGTGCATCTTCCAGGCCATGCCACTGGTGGTGCAGGCACCGGCCAGACGCCCCTGGGCATCGATGGCGAGCATGCCCAGCGTGTCGTGGTTGCTGCTGTCGCCGGGGCGGCTGCGTCGCTCGGCATTGATCTCGGGGGTGTACTGCGCGGTCTTGAGCCACTCACGCCACGCCGTCTCGGCTTCCGGGGTCAGCAGCTTCTTCCGCTCGAAGCCCTGCTGCACAGCGAACTGCTGCGCGCCCTCGCCCACCAGCATCACATGCGGGGTCTGCTCCATCACCCGCCGCGCCACCGAAACCGGGTGCGCGATATCGCTCAGCGCCGCCACCGAACCACAGCGGCCATCGCCGTCCATGATGCTGGCGTCCAGGCTCAGCACCCCATCTCGATCCGGATTGCCGCAGCGCCCGACCGTGGGGTTGCACAGGTCGCTCTCGGCCCAGCGGGCACCGGCTTCCACCGCATCAAGCGCGGAGCCGCCGGCCGACAGGGTTTTCCAGGCCACCTGGTTGGCCCCCACGCCGAAATCCCAGGTGGACACGACGCGCGCGCCGCTGGCGGTGCGTGCCTGCAGCGTCGGCAGCGCGAGGGCGCCGGCCGCCAGGGCACTGGCCTGGAGAAATCGCCTGCGGTCAGTCATGGGTACGTCTCCAGTTATCGGACAATGGAAGAACTACGCGACGATACAGCGATGCTCCGCATGCCAGACCGCCGCGCCGAGCACGCCGAGTTCGCCGTGGTCCACGCGCCAGATCGGTACCTGGCGGAGCACGTCCTGCATCACGCCCTTGGCCAGGAAACGCTCGCGGAAGCGGCCGTCGCGCAGGAAGCGGTCCACGCGCGTGGAGATGCCGCCAGCCAGATAGACCGAGCGCGCGCCGAAGGTGGTGGCCAGATCGCCGGCCAGACTGCCCAGCCAGGCGCAGAACACCTCCAGCGTCTCCACCGCCACCGGATCCACACCGTCATGCGCGGCCGCGATCAGGGCTTCGGTGCTCGCCCAGTGCGGTGTGACCCCACGGATATCGCACAGGCAGGGATACAGGTTCATCAGGCCGCCCCCGGACAGCACGCGCTCGTTGTCCACGTGCTCCCAGCGCTGCAGCAGGCGCGAGAGCACCTCCAGTTCCAGCGGATTGCAGGCGTTCAAGGCGGCATGGCCGGCCTCGCTGGCCAGCACCGGACGCTCACCGCCCTCGAAACGCAGCGCCGCGCCCAGACCGGTGCCGGGACCCAGCACCAGCGCCGGCCAACGCGGCCCCGCCTCGGGTGCACCGTTGAGGGCCACCATGGTTTCCGGCGCCACGTGCGGAATCGCATAGGCGACCGCTTCGAAATCGTTGATCAGCGCCAGCGACACCAGCCCCGAATCGTGACGGGTCTGCGCGACCGACACCGGCCACGGCAGATTGGTGTTGACCAGATGATCACCGTCCAGCAGCCCCGCGATCGCGACCACGGCACTGTCCGGCGCTGCGGACAGGCTGGCGATGAAGTCGGCCAGGATCGCGGCCAGGCCGGGGTGATCAGCGCAGGCATAACGCCGCAGGCCGCTCAGCCGTGGCGCAGCGCCCGCGCACACGGTGGCCAGCGCGACGCGGGCGAACGTGCCGCCAACATCGGCCACGATCAGCGTGTCAGAGTGGGAATCCCGCGGGGCCGCCGTCCGCGACACCTCAGGTTGAGCCGGAACCGGTACCGCTGCGCTCACTCGCTTGCCTTGGTTGAATCGATTGAATCCCGGCGATTCTCAGGCATCGCCGGGGGAATGCAAAGCCACGCCTGCCATACAGCGCCGTACTGAAACGACTGCGGCGTGATCAGGGCTTGGCGGTCTGCAGGCGGTAGCTGGTGCTGGCCATCGCGGTCGGGCCATCGCCCTGCACCGCACGCACTTCCACCTTGTGCTCCCCCACTGCAAGGTTGGTGGGGAGCGCGCCGCGCCACAGGTGCGGCGACGGCGTGGCTTCCGGCGAGCGGTCGAAACCGCGCAGCCGCTCGGCGGTATCGTCGGCGACATTTTCCTGCAGCAGCCGCGGATCGGGCTGCTCGACACGCTTCATCGGCTGCCATGCGCCATCGTCCACGCGGTACTCCACCAGCGAATCGGCCTGACCCATGAACACGTTGGCGTACACACCCCAGGCTGGGTACGCGCCCTGGCGCAGCACCTTCGGCGCGTGCAGGGCGATCTGGTAATCGTCGGGTGCGCGCGCCACGTAATAGCGCAGACCATAGTCACCGCCGGGCTTGACCGAGAGCACCGCATAGCCGTTCGGGGTGCCATCGCTCATGGTCGCATCGGGAATGCCGTTGCTGTCCTTCACCCCCGACCAGAACGCCCCGCAGGCCGCGCCCACGTTGTATTCGTGCAGCGGCTTGCTGCCCTGCCAGCCTTCGGCGGCGCCGTGGTAGTAGTGCTGCTGGGTGTGGCTGTGCCCGCTGAGCACCAGCACGTTCGGGAAGTCCTTGAGCAGCGCGAAGAGCCTTGCGCGGTCGGCATGGCGGAACGTCTCACGGCCCGGTGCCGCATCGAACAGCGGGATGTGCATGCCGAGCACGATCAGCCGATCACGCGGCACGCCCTTCAGATAGTTGCCGAGGAAGGCGAACTGGTCCGCGCGCAGGCCGCCGACGTAGCTCGGCTTGGCCTTGGGGTCGTAGACCACGTCATCGAGGAAGACGAAGCTCGCCCCGCCTTCTTCCACCGCGTAGGTATCCGGGCCGTACACGGCGCGCCAGCTGTCCAGCGAATGCGCGTCGTTGCCGGCATCCATGTCCAGGTCATGGTTGCCCGGTACGTGGAACCACGGCACCTGCAGCTGCGCGGTGACCTTGTTGATGTCCGGGTACAGGCTCAGATCGTCGTTGACGATGTCGCCCAGGGTGGTGCCCAGGCGCGCCGGATGCTTTCCGATGATCGGATCGACGATGGCGCGCTGGTAGTAGGCGATGTCCTGGCGGCTGGCGGTCTGCGAATCGGTGAAGACCAGCATCTCGAAGCCGTTGCGCGCCGCGTCCGTGCCCTTGGCCGGCTCCAGCGCGAAATCCCAGTTGCGGGTTGCGCCGCCGGTGGCGTGGATCCCGTCGTATTTCAGCTTCGGCGAGCCCTGCGGCGCATAGTGGCGCCAGTACGAGGGCAGCCCATTGGCGGCGGCCGGGAAGCGGTACTCGTCCGGCTTGATCACGAACACGGTCTGCCCCTCGCGCACCGGCAGGCTGTAGCTGCCATCGGCGGCGGTGCGCACGATCGTTTCCCCGTTGGACACCTGCACGCCGGCCAGGCCAGGATCGGTCGGGCCGCGCCCCGGCTTGCCGTCACGCTCCTGATAGACCTTGCCGGTAATCGTCGTGCCGGCAGCCCAGGCAGGCGAAGTCATCAACAGCAGGCAAGCCAGCCAAGCGGCAGTACGGGTCATCGAGGGCGGTCCGATCGGGGGTGGGGAATTGTAGAGCCGCACATCATCGCCTGCACCGCGTTTCACCGACGTTAAACGATGTCCCGCCCGGGCTTACCCCGCGTGGCGCGCCGCCAGCACCGCCACCGCGTCGTCCAGCGACAGGCCACGCGCGCGCAGCAGCACGGTCAGATGGAACAGCAGATCGGCCGACTCGCCCAGCAGCGCGTCATCGTCCTGGACGACCCCGGCCAACGCGGCTTCGACGCCCTCCTCGCCCACCTTCTGCGCGATGCGGCGGATGTCGCCGTCGAACAACGACGTGGTGTAACTGCCGGCCGGGCGCTGCTGCTCACGTTCGCGCACCACGGTATCCAGCCGGCCCAGGAAGTTGCCCGGCGCCTGCGGGAAGCAGCTCTCGCTGCCGGTGTGGCAGGTCGGCCCGGCCGGGCGCGCACTGACCAGCAGGGTGTCGTTGTCGCAGTCGATCCGCACGGCCGTCACCGCCAGTACGTTGCCGGAGGACTCGCCCTTGGTCCACAGCCGCTGCTTGCTGCGGCTGTAGAAGGTCATGTGACCCGTGCCCAGGGTCTGCTCCAGCGAAGCCGCGTTGGCGTAGCCCAGCATCAGCACGCGCAGCGTGTCCGTATCCTGCACCACCACCGGCAGCAGGCCATCGCCCTTGCCCCAGTCCAGCTGCGCCAGCGCCGCGCGCGACGGGCGCACGTCGATGGAATTCACCTCAATAGACATCTCGAACCTCGATCTGCTGCTCGCGCAGGAACTGCTTGAGCGCGGGAATGGCGATGGCACCACTGTGGAAGACACTGGCGGCAAGCGCGCCATCGACGTCTGCCTGGTCGAATACATCGGCGAAGTGCTGCATTTCGCCGGCGCCACCGGAGGCGATCAACGGCACCTGGCACAGCGCGCGCGCCTGACGCAGCTGGGCCACGTCGTAACCGCGGCGGACGCCATCGCTGTCCATGCAGTTCAGCACGATCTCGCCGGCGCCCCGGCGCTGTGCCTCCACCAGCCAGTCCAGGGTGCGCACCGCCACCGCCTGGGTCTTGTCCGGATCGCCACTGAAGCGGCGCACCCGCCATTCGCCATCCGGTTCGCGCACCGAATCGATACCGACGACCACGCACTGCACGCCGAACGCATCGGCCAGTTCTTCAATGAGCTCTGGCCGACCGAGGGCCGGGGAGTTGATCGAGATCTTGTCGGCACCGGCATGCAGCACGCGCCGTGCGGTCTCGACATCGCTGATGCCGCCGGCCACGCAGAACGGAATGTCGATCAGGCGCGCGATGCGCTCGATCCAGGCCACGTCTACCGCGCGCCCCTCCGGACTGGCACCGATGTCATAGAACACGAGTTCGTCCGCGCCCTGGTCGCGATAGCGCATCGCCAGCTCGGCGATGTCACCCATGTCCACGTGGTCGCGGAAACGCACACCCTTGACCACGCGACCATCGCGCACGTCCAGGCACGGGATCAGGCGGCGGCTCAGCATGCCAGCGCTCCTTCCAGGGTCATGCGCCCTTCCAGCAGCGCCTTGCCGAGAATCGCGCCACCACAGCCGACGGCCTTGGCCTGGGCCACGTCGTCGGCATCACGCACGCCGCCGGAGGCCTGTACCGCCACGCCCGGCAGCAGGCGCGCCAAATGCTGGTACAGATCGATGTTCGGCCCCGAAAGCATGCCGTCGCGGGCGATATCCGTGCACAGCAGGTGCCGCATGCCGGCCTCGGCATAGCGCTGGGCCAGTACGTCCAGGGTGTCCTCAGCAGTTTCGGTCCAGCCATGCACCGGCAACAGCCAGCGGCCGTCCTCGGCCTGGCGGGCGTCGAGGGCGATGGTCAGCCGTTCAGGGCCAAATTCGCGCAGCCAGCCAATCACCGTGTCCGGCTCGCGGACCGATACCGAGCCGATCACCACGCGGGTGGCACCGGCGTCGAGGATGCGGGCAACGTCATCGCGCGAGCGCACGCCGCCGCCAGTCTGCACCTGCAGCCCGGTCTGCGCCGCGATCGAGGACAGCAGCGGTGCCAGCGTGTAACCGCCCGCACGGGCCGCATCCAGATCGACCAGATGCATCCAGCTCGCGCCCGCCGCGGCAAACGCCTGCGCGCGCGGCAGCGGATCATCGCCGTAGGTGGTCTGCTGCGCGTAGTCGCCCTGCAGCAGGCGCACCACGCGGCCTTCGCGGATATCCAGGGCGGGATAGACGATGAAACTCATGTCGGTTCGTTCTCGATGAAATTGCGCAGGATGCGCGCGCCGGTGTCGGCCGAACGCTCCGGATGGAACTGGGCACCACTGTGCCGGCCGCGCTGCACGACGGCCGCGAACAGCCCGCCGTGATCGCAGGCGGCCACGGTGTCTTCGCCCAGCGGCGCGGCGTAGCTGTGGACGAAGTAGGCACTCGCCCGTGCCGGCACGCCGGCCAGCAGCGGCGACTCACGCAGCGGCAGCAGCCGGTTCCAGCCCATGTGCGGCACGCGGATGCCGGTTGCAGGGCGCAGGTGGCGCACGACCCCGGGCAACAGGCCCAGGCATTCGACATGGCCTTCTTCAGAACCATCGAACAGCAGCTGCATGCCCAGGCAGATGCCGAGCAGCGGCACCTGCAGGTCGCGCAGCGGCTGGACCAGACCCTGTGCATGCAGGCGTGCCATGCCGTGCGGGGCCGCGCCGACGCCAGGCAGGATCACCCGCGAGACGCCCTCCAGACCCTGCGCATCGCGGACCAGCCGCACCTGCACGCCCAGCCGTTCCAGCGCATAGCGGACCGAGCCGAGGTTGGCGCCGCCCGCATCGATCAGCGCAACCTCGGTCACAGCGCCCCCTTGGTGCTCGGCAGCGCGGTGCCCTGCCGCGGCAATGCCTGGCGCAGTGTGCGGGCCAGCGCCTTGAAGCAGGCCTCGACCTTGTGGTGGTCGTTGTCACCGCGCACGCTCAGGTGCAGGTTCAACCCCGCCGCATCGCACAGCGAGCGGAAGAAGTGCGGCACCAGCTCGGTCGGCATGTCACCCACGCGCTCGCGCTTGAACTCGCCTTCGAACACGAAATACGGGCGGCCGCTGAAATCCAGCGCGGCGCTGGCCAGGGTTTCATCCATCGGCAGCGTGAAGCCGTAGCGGCCGATGCCGCGCTTGTCGCCGAGCGCCTCGCGCAGGGCCTGGCCCAGCGCCAGGCCAGTGTCCTCGATGGTGTGGTGCTCGTCGATGTGCAGGTCGCCCTCGGCCTGCACGCTCAGGGCGAAACCGCCGTGCTTGCCGATCTGCTCCAGCATGTGGTCGAAGAACGGCAGCCCGGTGTGGGTCTGCGGTTCGGCGGTGCGATCCAGGTCGACCTCCACCCGGATCCTGGTTTCCTTGGTAGTGCGCTGCACGGTGGCCCGACGCGGCGCATCGGCCAGCTCATGCGCGATCGAGGTCCAGTCCCAGTCGCCGCCGAACTGTTCGGTGCGCAGCTGGAAGCCACGAATCTTCATGTTTTCGGCGAACTGGATGTCGGTCAGGCGGTCGCCCACCATCGCCGAGCGTGCCCAGTCGATGCTGCGGTCCTGCAGGTACGGCAGCATCATGCCGATGCCCGGCTTGCGGGTCGGCGCGTTGTCCTGCGGCCAGCTGCCGTCGATCAGCACGTCACGGAAGGTGATGCCCTGGCTGGCGAAGATCTGCAGCATCAGGTCGTTGGGGCCGTCGAAGCTGGCCTGCGGATAGCCTTCGCTGCCCAGCCCGTCCTGGTTGCTGACGATCACGAACTGGTAGCCGGCATCGCGCAGCTTGAGCATCGCCGGGATCACATCGCGTACGAAGCGCAGCTTCTCGTAGGCGTCGATCTGGAAATCGGCGGGCTCTTCGATCAGGGTGCCGTCGCGGTCGACGAACAGAATCGGGGTCATGCGGCAGCCCTCCGGGCCGTCAGGGCAGCGAGTACGCGGTCGTTCTGCTCCGGGCTCCCGAGGGTGATGCGCAGTGCATCGCCCAGCTGCGGCGCGGCTCGCTGGTCACGCACGACCACACCGGCTGCGAGCAGCGCGTCGAACGCGCCCTGTGCGTCGGCAAAGCGGGCCAGCAGGTAGTTGCCCTGCGACGGATAGACACGCAGCACGCCGGGCAGCGCGGCAAGACCGGCCTGCAGCCGCGCACGTTCGGCCTTGATCTGTGTGATGCGCTGGGTGGTCACCGCGAGGTTCTCCGGGCCAAGGCCCGCCAACGCGAGCTCCGCACAGGGTGCGGGCACGGGATACGGAGCCTGGCAACGACGCAGCACCTGGATCAGGGCGGCATCGGCGATCAGGCTGCCGATGCGGACGGCGGCCAGCGCATGCGCCTTGGACAGCGTCCGCAGCACGGCGATGTTCTGGTAGCGGCCCAGCAGCGTGCCGGCGGAGGCCTGCTCGGCATACTCACCGTAGGCCTCGTCCACCACGACCAGCGCCCTGCCCTGCAATGCGGTGGCCACGCGCTCGATCTCGGCCAGCGTGATCACGCTGCCAGCGGGATTGGACGGCGAGCACAGGAACACCAGCTTGGCGTTGCCGGCCAGCGCAGCGGTGATCACGGCGTCGATATCGGCGACGAGCGCATCGCCCTGGTCGGCCAGCGGTATCTCGATCACCGGCGCGTTCTGCAGACGGGCACAGACGGCATACATGCCGAACACCGGCGGCGTGGTCACCACTGCATCCCGGCCCGGCTCGCACAGCGCACGCACCAGCAGGTCGATGGCTTCGTCACTGCCACGACCGATCAACAGTTGTTCGGGCGCACAGCCATAGAGCTCTGCCAGCCGATCGCGCAGGGCCACCGGCTGCGGATCCGGGTAGCGGCGCGCACTGCCCGCGATATCGGCCGGATTGGCCCAGGCCGATTCGTTGGCGTTGAGCCAGACATCGCCGACCAGCGCGCTGCTGCGCGCCGAGGAGTACCCGGTGAACGCCTGCAGGTCCTCGCGAACCAGCGACAGAATGGAGGCAGTGCTCATGCCGCCGCCTCCATGCGCAGGGTCACGGCATTCTCGTGCGCATCCAGGCCTTCGGCGCGCGCCAGCACGCGGGCGCACTCGCCGATCGCGGCGATGCCGGCGGCCGTGGCCGACTGCACACTGATCAGGTTCTGGAAACTGGCCACGCTGACGCCGCTGTAGGCGCGTGCGGCGCCAGCGGTCGGCAGCACGTGGTTGGTGCCGCTGCAGTAATCGCCCAGCGCTTCGGGGGTGTAGTCGCCGAGGAATACCGAGCCCGCCGCTTCAACCTTCTCCAGCCACGCGCGCGGATCGCGCAGCGCCAGGATCAGATGTTCCGGCGCATACCGGTTGCTGATCGCGAACGCATCATTCAGCGAATCGACCAGGATCAGGCGCGAGGACGCCAGCGCCTGCGCGGCAATCTCCGCGCGCGACAGCTGCGCCAGCTGCGCTTCAACCGCCGCTTCAACCCGGTCGACCATCCCTGCGTCGTCGGTCAGCAGCAGCACCTGCGAGTCCGGTCCGTGCTCGGCTTGCGAGAGCAGATCGGCCGCGACGAACGCGGGATTGGCGCCGGCATCGGCAATGACCAGCACTTCCGACGGTCCGGCCGGCATGTCGATCGCGGCCGCGCCGTCCTGGGCCACCTGCTGCTTCGCTTCAGTCACGTAGCTGTTGCCCGGGCCATACAGCTTGTCGCAGGCCGGGATGCTGTCGGTGCCGTACGCCATCGCCGCGATCGCCTGCGCGCCGCCCAGCTTGAAGACGCGGTGCACACCGGTCAGGCGCGCGGCCACCAGCACCGCGGGATCGGCACTGCCGTCCTTGCGTGGCGGCGTGCACAGCACGACTTCCCGGCAGCCGGCCAGCTGTGCAGGCACGCCCAGCATCAACGCGGTCGACGGCAAGGGCGCGCTGCCGGCCGGCACATACAGCCCCACCCGGCCGATCGGGCGCACCACACGCTCGCAACGCACACCGGGCGCGGTCTCGACCGCATAGCCTTGGCTCATGCCGGCCTGGTGGAAGGTCCGGATGCGCGCGGCGGCATCGATCATCGCCTGCCGAAGCTCGGCGGAGACGGCCTGCTCGGCAGCGGCGAATTCCGCGTCGCTGACCTCGAAGCTCTCCGGTGCCACCCCATCGAAGCGCAGGGTGATCTCACGCAGCGCGGCATCGCCGCCTTCGCGCACCGCCGCGATCAAGGCCGCGACGGACTCACGGGTACGCGCCGCCACGGCCTGGACGGGGCGTTGCAGCGCCTGCGCCTGGGCGCCGGCATCCAATTGGGACCACGTCAAACGATTCATGCCAGCGACCGCTCCACACTCAACACCATCAACCCCTGCGCGCCCGCGCGCTCCAGGTCCTCCAATCGCTGCCAGGTCAACGCACCGTGGCACATGGTCTGCAAACGCAGGTGGCCGCCGTCATCGGGCAGCTGCACCAGCGGATCGGCATCAGGCAGCAGGCGGGTCAGCTCGGAGACCCGGTCCAGCGCGGCGCGGAACATCAGCAGCTTGCTGTCCTGGACCTTCACCACCCCATCGAGTCGGCGCAGCAGCATCGCCATCAGACCGGCGCGCGCGTCATCGGGCGTGCGTACCGGACCGGCCAGCACCGCTTCGCTTTCCAGCAGGGTTTCGACCGGCTTGAGCTGGTTGGCGGCCAGCGTCGCGCCGCTGGAGACCAGATCGCAGATCAGATCGGCGGTGCCCAGCCGTGGGGCGATCTCGACCGAGCCGGACAGTTCGACCACCTGCGCATCCACGCCGCGCTCGGCCAGCCAGTCGGCCAGGATCGCGGGGTAGCTGGTGGCGATGCGCTTGCCGGCCAGCTGCTCCACGCCCGTCCATTCCCACTCCTCCGGCACCGCCAACATCAAGCGGCACTGACCGAAGTTGAGGCCGCGCAGCGCCTGGTAGGCATCCGGCAGACCGATCCGGCGGCGCGCGGCGCCCTGCTCGTCCAGCTCATTGCGGCCGACGATGCCGAAATCGCACACACCATCGGCGATCAGGCCGGGAATGTCGTCATCGCGGACCAGCAGCAGGTCCACCGGCAGCGATTCGCCATAGCAGAACAGCTTGTCGCGGCTCTGCCGCCAGCTCAGCCCGCAGGCGGTCAGCAGGCTGCGCGCAGGCTCGGCCAGTCGCCCGTTCTTCTGGATGGCGATACGCAGCCGGTCACGTGCCGGGGCGGTCTGGGTTGCACTCATGGGGGAGGTCTCTACTCGGATTCGGGGGAGGTCGGCGTGGCGGCGATGGCGGCGGCATAGCCGCCGTGGCCGTGGTCCAGCGAGCGCGCCACGCGCCCGGTGGTGGTCACGCTGACCCCGGTCAACTCATGGATCTCGCGATACGGCACGCCCTGCTGCAGCAGCGGCACGACCCTCCAGCGGTCGGAAAGCGCCTCCAGCTCGGCCGGCGTGCACAGGTCGCGCAGGAACGCGGTCACCGCCTCGGGATCGGCGAGGGCAGCAAAGGCACGCGCCAGCGGGGCCAGATCGGCCTGGGCATCTTTTTCACGGGGGATCGGACGTAGTTTCATCGTATCAATGTAATAGCGTGCTATTACATTAGCCCAAGCGAGGGGCACGGTCAAACCGCTGCAGTGAGCGGACCGGAAGTGTTCAGGGTCCGGAAACGAACAACGCCCGCATGGGCGGGCGTTGTTCCGGGCATCCAAGGAAGCGTGCTGACCAACGGGCGGCAGCTACCGGGTCGGCACCTACCGGCAGCGGACGTCGGCGCGCAGGGCGCCGCTGCAGGCATTCGCCGAGCAGGCTGCCCTGGCGGCTGGGAAGCGACTCCACGGCCTCCAAGACTCCGGCGCTGCCGGAACACTGGTTGCTGGCCAGCTCGCGCAGATCGCGCTCAAGCTGTTCCCGACTGATCACATGGCAGCGATCGACCACCAACCGGTAATGCCCGGGGCCGATCCGCTTGCTGCGCAGCTGCGGGTCGCTCTGGCAGCCGGCGAGCAGGAGCAGCATCAGCGCCCCTGCCCCGACCCGCTTCATGCCATCGCCTTGGCCTGCTCCAGCTCGACCTGCAGCGCGCTGGCCAACTCGTCGCGGGCGACCTCGAACTGCTGCTCGCGCAGCAGGTCCTTGACCGCGACCACGCCACGCGCCAGCTCATCTTCACCGGCCAGCACGACGAAACGGATACCGGCCTTTGCGGCGTACTGGAACTGCTTGCCGATCTTCTTCGGCTCCATCTGCACTTCGGCATTGATGCCACCGACGCGCAGGCGACGGGCGATATCCAGCGACTCGGGCAGGCCGTTGTCGTCCATCAGGGCCACCAGCGCATGCACGCTGCTGTCCTCGATACCGGCGATCAGGCCGGCTTCGCGCAGCTGCCAGAACAGGCGGGTCAGGCCGATGGAAATGCCCACGCCCGGCAGCTTGGACTTGCTGTAGTGGCTGGCCAGGTCTTCGTATCGACCGCCCGAGCAGATCGAGCCGATCTGCGGGTGGTCGGTCAGCGTGGTCTCGTAGACGGTGCCGGTGTAGTAATCCAGGCCGCGGGCGATGGAGAAGTTCAGGCAGTACGCGGTTTCCGGCACCCCCAGCGCCTTGACCAGCTGCAGCACTTCGCGCAGTTCGGCCACGCCCTGCGTGAGCGTTTCGCTGGCAGCGCCATCGACCAGCAGCGCATCCAGCTGCGCCAGCGCATCGGCATGGCTGCTCGAGCGCACGGCCACGAACGCCAGGATGCGCTCGACCTGCTCGGCCGGAATCGCAAAGCCCTCGCCCACCAGCGTCTCGCGCACGTAATCGGCGCCGCGCTTGTCCAGCTTGTCCACTTCCCGCAGCACGGCCAGCTGGCGCTCGCCATCGGCCACGCCCAGGCTTTCGAAGAAGCCGCGCATCAACTTGCGGTTGTTGAGCTGCACCGAGAAATCGCCGATGCGCAGTTCAGCGAACACCGCATGCATGACCGCCAGCACTTCGGCGTCGTAGCGGGTGCTCAGCGTGTCCTTGCCGATCACATCGATGTCGCACTGGTAGAACTCGCGGAAACGGCCACGCTGGGCGCGCTCGCCACGGTACACGCGCTGCATCTGGTAACGGCGGAACGGGAAGGTCAGGTCGTGCTCGTGCTCGGCGACATAACGCGCCAGCGGCACGGTCAGGTCGAAGCGCAAGGCCAGTTCCGGCAGCGCTTTCTCTTCCGCTTCGGCGGCGTTGGCCAGCGCACCGGTGGACTGCACGAAATACACCTGGCGCTCGGTCTCGCCGCCAGACTTGGTCAGCAGCACATCGGAAAGCTCGAACACCGGCGTCTCCACCGGCAGGAACCCGAACCGCTCGTAGTTGCGGCGGATGACGTCCAGCATGCGCTGGAACGCGATCTGCTCACGCGGCAGCAATTCCATGATGCCGGGCGGCGTACGGGGCTTGATCACTTGCGGGACTCCTGCGGAAACGGGGGGATGAGCGAGCGGCATATTCTAGCCGCAGCCGGCGCAACGAGCCGCATCCGGGCGCCGGGGCCGGGCCAATGGCGGCATGAAGTATCATGGGCAGGCCCTGCTTGCTGACCTGACATGACCCGGCCTCACTCCGGTACCGCGCTTTCCGCTGTTGAAGACCCCGCCGCCCCCGGCTGCTCGCCCCTGCGCGATTGCCTGCATTGCTCGGTGCGGCACCTGGCGGTGTGCTCGGCGCTGTCGCCGGATGAAGTGCAGGCGCTGGAACGGGTCACCGTGTCCCAGGCACTGCCGCTGGGCTCCACGCTGGTCCGTGCCGGTGAGCCGCGCCAACATGTCTATACGATTACGGCCGGTGCGCTGCGCCTGGTCCGCACGCTGGCCGACGGCCGACGCCAGATCAGCGGTTTCGTGCTGCCCGGCGATTTCCTGGGACTGAGCGGCAGCGATCATCACCGTTACGATATCGAAGCCATCGCCGACAGCCGCGTCTGCCGCGTGACCCTGCCGCAGATGAAGGACCTGCGCTCGCGCTTCCCGCACCTGGAACGCAAGCTGCTGCAGCGCGCCTGCCAGGAGCTGGATGCGGCCCAGGACGCCGCGATGGCGCTGGGCCGACTGCAGCCGGCCGAGAAAGTCGCCGATTTCCTGCTGCGCCTGGCCGCGCGCGAAGCCCTGCTCGGTGAACCTGGCCTGCGCGTGACCCTGCCGATGGGGCGTGGCGACATCGCCGACCATCTCGGCCTGACCATGGAAACGGTCAGCCGCACCTTCACCAAGCTGCGCCAGCAGGGCCTGATCGCCCTGCCCCATCTGAACACCGTCGAGATCCTGGACGAAGCCGCCCTGCAGAAACTCTCGGCCGACGAATCCTACTAGTCGCGCCGGGCACTGCCCGGCTGCTCCGGCGTTCCGCGTGTCACCCGCCTCACCCGCGCAACAACACCTCACGCAACGCCTCATACTCCGGCGCGCATGCCTCGGCCGTCGCGGACCGCTCCAGCAAGGCGGCCAGTGCCGGCGGCACCTCCAGCGGCTTCCCGATCAGCGGCTCCACCACCGACTCGAACTTGGCCGGATGCGCCGTCGCCGCGACCGCCCAATGTCCCTGCGCGCCCGCGGCCCGCAGGTGCTCCAGGCGCGCCACCGCGGTTGCCGTATGTGGGCAGAAGACTTCGCCATGCAGGTCATGGCGCCGGCGGATCACTTCGCGGATCGCCGCATCATCCACCGCCTCGGCAGTGAACGCGGCCCGGAGCGCCACATCATCCTCGTTGTACAACCAACGCAGCCGCTCGACGTTACTCGGGGCGCCCACGTCCATCGCATTGGCGATCGTCGCCACGCTGGTCCGCGCCTGGTAGTCCTCGCCGTGGAAGTAGCGCGGCAGCACATCGTTGGCATTGGTGGCCAACGCGATCTGCCCCAGTGGCAGGCCCATCGCGCGCGCCAGGATCGCCGCCATCGCATTGCCGAGGTTGCCGGTGGGAATCACCAGGTTCAGCACGTGGCCGGTCTGCGCCTGGTGCACCAGCGCCGCATGCGCGTAGTAACTCATCTGCGGCAGCCAGCGGCCCAGGCTGATGCTGTTGGCCGAGCTCAACGGCACCTGGTCCTGCAGCTCGCGATCGCCCAGCGCCTGCTTCACCATCGCCTGGCAATCGTCGAAGGAACCGGCCACACGCAGCGTCTGGATGTTGTCGCCGAAGCAGCCCAGCTGATGTGCCTGCCGCGGCGAGACCCGGCCATCCGGGTACAGCACCACCACACGGATCCCGGGCTGGCGGTGGAACGCGGCCGCGACGGCGGCCCCGGTGTCCCCCGAGGTGGCGACCACGATTGTCAGCGGTCGTTCGCGCCCCTGCTGCAATCGGGCCAGGCATGCGGCCAGGAAGCGCGCACCGAAATCCTTGAACGCCGCCGTCGGGCCATGGAAGAGCTCGAGGACATGGTCATCGGCCGTCGCCAGTGGACGCAGCGGCGCATCGAAATCGAATGCCTGCCCGCACAGGTCAGGCAGCGCTTTCTCCAAGGCATCGTCATGGAAGTACGGGGCCAGCACCGCCGCGGCGGTCTGTGCGAAGGAACCCTGCGCTGACCAGCTCTGCAGCTGCGGGCGATGGTCGGGAACATACAGGCCGCCGTCCGGGGCGAGTCCGGCGGCAAGCGCCTGGCTGAGCGAAGCGGCGGGTGCAGCGTGACGCGTGGAAACGAACTTCATCGGATATCCCAACGTAGAAAGAGTGGAGGCGTCAGAGCAGGCGTGCAGCGGGAGCGTTCAGGGGCGACACCCAGCCCTGACTCGCGAAGCCTGCGTCCGCGAACGCGTGCTGGACCGCGCCCTGCGCAGCAAGCGCAGCGTCACGCCGCTCGAACCAGGCAAACACGCTCGGCCCCGCGCCCGAAATGCTGGCGCCCATCGCCCCGGCATCCAGTGCCGCATCGCGCGCGGCGGCGAACCCGGCGATCAGACCGGCCCGACGCGGTTCGATCAGTACGTCACGCAGGCCGGCGCGGACCAGCGAGGCATCGGCGGTGTAGCAGCCACTGAGCACCAGCGCCAGATTCGCGCTCTGCGCAACAAATTCGCCCAGGGCGTAATGGCCCTGCAGCGCGGCGCGTGCGCGGCGCGTCTCCAGCACCGCATCCGGATGCACCAGCAGGCTGTGCCACGCCGCCGGGACAGGCACCGGCACCAGGCGATCGGCGGTACTCAAGACCAAGCCACCCAGCAGCATCGGGCCGAGGTTGTCGCCATGGCGGCCACCACTGGCCACCGCCTCGCCAGTCAACGCGAACGGATACAACGCCTCACGCGTCAACGGCTTCGGCAACAGCGCATTGGCCGCGACCAGCGCCGCCACGCACGAGGCCGCCGAGCCGCCCATCCCCGAGCCCAGCGCGATGCCCTTGTCGATCTCCAGCTCGAATCCAAACGGCAGATCCAGCGCAGCGCGCAGCGCGATCAGCGCAGCGCCGGCGGTGTTGTCCTCGGCCACCCGCGGCAGATCCACCGTGGTGCCGCGGATCGCGTGGATGCGTACCACGGGCTCCGCGATACGCCGCACCGTCACCGTATCGCCGACGCCCTCGATGGCGTGGCCGAGGATGTCGAATCCCACCCCCACATTGCCGACCGAGGCCGGCGCGAACGCACGTGCTTCAACGATGCTGCCGTCACTCACAGGCGTGCTCCTTCGCCCACCGCCACGCGCAGCACATCGGCGAACACGCCGGCGGCGGTGACCTCCGGCCCGGCGCCCGGGCCCTGCACCACCAGCGGGTTGTCGCAGTAGCGGCGCGTGGTGAACTGCACCACGTTGTCGGTCAGGCGCAGGTTGGCGAAGGCATGCCCGGCCGGCAGCGCGACCAGGCCGACTTCAGCGCCGTCCGGCGTCAGGCGCGCCACATAGCGCAGCACCGCGCCGTCCGCTTTGGCGACTGCCAGGCGCTCGGCGAACACCGCATCGATCTGCGGCAGGCCGGCCATGAAATCGTCCACGCTGGCCTGGCGCAGTGCTTCAGGCACCAAGCTCTCCACGTGCACCTGCTCCAGGCTGAGCTCACGGCCCGCCTCACGCGCCAGGATCACCAGCTTGCGCGCCACATCCACGCCGGACAGGTCATCACGCGGGTCCGGCTCGGTATACCCCATGCCCCGCGCTTGGCTGACCAGCTCGGAGAACGGCACCTGGCCGTCATACTTGTTGAACAGCCACGCCAACGTGCCGGAGAAGATGCCGTCGATCGCCAGCACTTCATCGCCGGTATCGACCAGGTCGCGCAGCGTGGTGATCACCGGCAGGCCGGCACCCACCGTGGCCTCGTAACGGAAACGCGCGCCGCTGCCGGCGGCCGCCTCGCGGATCGCGTGATAGCGCTCCAGCGGACCCGCACCGGCCTGTTTGTTCGGGGTGACCACGTGGATGCCCGCCGCCAGCCAGCCGGCATAGCGGTCGGCCACGTCGGCACTGCCGCTGCAGTCGATGATCAGCGCGTGCGGCAGGTGGGCGGAGAGCAGGTGTTCGGTGAATGCGTCCAGATCGCTCGGCTGCGCAGGACCGGACAGCGCCGCGCGCCAGTCGCCTTTCAGGCCGCGCTCGTCCAGCACCATCCGCGTGCGCGAGGCGACCGCGCGCAGGCGTAGATCCACGTTGGCGCGGCCGAGCAACTGCCCCTGCGCCGCCTGCAGCTGGTCCAGCAGCGCTGCACCGACGTTGCCCGGGCCGATCACACCGACCGAGAACGTCTGCGGCGACAGCCAGAAGCCTGCATGCGCCGCACGCAGGGCCTTGGTGGCGTGACGGCTGTCCACGGCCACGGAGATGTTCCGCTCGGACGAGCCCTGCGCGATCGCCAGGATGTTCACCTGTGCGCGGCCCAGCGATTCGAACAGGCGCGCGGCCACGCCGGGCTGCCCGGCCATGCCATCGCCCACCGCGGCCAGCACGCTGACGTTGTCGGTGAGCTGCACGCGCTGCACCTGGCCCAGGCTCAGCTCGTGGGCGAAGGCCTGCAGCAGCGACTCGCGCGCACGCACGGCCTCGGCCTGTTTCACCACGCAGCAGATCGAATGCTCGGAGGAGCCCTGCGAGATCATCACCACCGACACATGCGCATTGCGCAGCGCCGCGAACACACGCTCGGCCGTGCCCGGCACGCCGATCAGGCCGGTGCCCTCCAGATTGAGCACGGCCAGGTCCGGGCTCAAGGTCAGCCCCTTGATCGGGCCGGAGACGGTGCGCTCGGCGGTGATGCGCGTCCCCGGATGATCCGGATGGAACGTGTTGCGGATGATGATCGGCAGGCCACGCTCGATCGCCGGGGACATCGTCTGCGGGTGCACCACCTTCGCGCCGAAGTACGCCAGCTCGCAGGCCTCGTCGTAACTCAGCGCTTCCAGCTGGACCGCCTCGGGCACCACCCGCGGATCGGCCGAGAGTACGCCGTCCACATCCGTCCAGATGTGTAGCTCATCGGCGTTGAACAGCGCGGCGAAGATCGCACCGGAATAGTCGCTGCCGTTGCGGCCGAGCGTGGTGATGCGGTCCTGGCGGTCGCGGGCGACGAAGCCGGTCGCCACGATGCGCACCTGCGGGTGCTGCAGGCGCCACTGGGCCAGGCGTTCGGCGCTGCGCACCCAGTCCACATCCACGCCCAGTTCACCGCGCTCGATCACCAGCACATCGCGCGCATCCAGCACCGCGCAGTCTTCGCCCAGCGTCTGCAGATACTTCCCGAGCAGCTGCGCCGAATACACCTCGCCCATGCCCTGCACGCGGTCCAGCACCTCGGTGGGCAAGCCACCGATCACCGCCAGCGCGCCCAGCACCTCGGCCAACGCGTCGAAGCGCTGATCCAGCCACTCCACCGTCGCGCCGGCGTGCTCCCCCAGCAGGGCCACCGCCGCCCCGCGATGGCGCGCACGCAGCGCATGCCACTGCTCGCGCCAGGCCGAGCCATCGTCGGCCGCCAGCGTCGCCACCGCGATCAGCGCATCGGTGACGCCCTTCATCGCCGAGACCACGGTGACCTGCATCGCCTCGTCACGCGCCAGCAGCAGCTGCGCCACGTGGCGATAGCGCTCGGCATCGGCGACCGAGGTGCCGCCGAACTTGTGGACCACGGTGGCCACGCCGGCCCGCGACGCGACGGAGACGGCAGGCAGGGCGGAAGGTGGAGCGGAAGCGGCGACAGAAGACATGCTGACCTCGATGGGAGGCCCCGCGTCATATCAGGTTCGAGAGTCTCCCCCGCCACCTGATCTGGGTGCGGGGCCGTGGTTTTCGGAAATTACGCGAAGACGACGGGCCGCACCGGGCGAGTGGTGGCGGTGGTAATGATGGTGGTACCGGTCAACACGGCCTGGCCGCCCGCGGAGGCGGGAACGAGCAGGTAGGCGTGGGCGACGGTGATGACCATGGGCCAAGAAAACTACGCCGCCGCCCTGCTTGTCAAGTGCTGCATCGCAAAAGATCGCCGCACGTCATCTGCACTGATCGTCGGCCAACAAGTTGCGAATGACACCATCCAGGCGGCACAACGGCTGCCCTAGCCAACGTGCTCGGCCACCGCCGCGGGCGGCCGATGCGCATGCGCGCACATCAGCACGCCGGACACCAGGCAGATGATCGCCACCGTCTCCATCAGCGTCGGCCAGCGCTGCTGCCAGGCAAAGCCATAGAGCAGCGCGAACAGGGTTTCGAACACGATCATCTGCCCGGTCAGGGTCAACGGCAGGTTGCGGCTGGCGCGGTTCCAGCACGCGTTGCCGAGCACCGAGGCCACCACGGCAACGCCTGCGCTGATCAGCCAGAAGTTCAGCCACTCGCCGGGGGGATGCGCCGTCGTACTGGTCACGAAGGCGCTGGGCACCAGCACCAGGGCGAGCCCGCCGGTGGTGATGCCGGTCAGCAGCGACCAGTCGTGCCCGGACAGGTCCGGGCGGCGGGCCAGCCAACGGCTGTTGCCGATCGAATACACCGCCCAGGACAACAAGGCACCGACCGCGCACAGCAGGCCCAGCAGCCTTCGCCCGGGCGAGCCCTCAGCGTGTTCGGCCATCAAGGCCTCATAGCCCACCAGCGCCACGCCGAGCAGGCAAAGCAGCAGCGCAGGGGCAAGGCGTCGCAGCGGCACGGCGCCTTCCTCGCGCACGCCGGCCAGGGTCACCACCACCGGAATCAACCCGACGATCAGCGAAGCGGCGGCACCGCCGGCCCACTGCACCGCGTTGGCCAGCAGCAGGAAATAGACCAGGTTGCCGGCCAGGCTGAGCCACAACAGGCCCCGCCACTCGGGCCAGCCGAGCCGGTCCTTGAGCTGCCGCCAGTGCGGTGCCAGCAGCACCACGGCAATCAGGCCATAGACCAGGTACCGGCCGGCCGAGAGCTGCACGGCGTTGAAGCTGTGCAGCATCGCCGGGGCCAGGAACACCACGCCCCACAGCGCGCCGGCGGCAATGCCATTGGCGATGCCCACGCCCATCGATCGTTTCATTGTGGCTCGCGCTTGTGCATTGGCCGCGCAGTGTAGGAGCCGCGGGCGGCGGCGTCTTGACCGAGGCTACTGCCGCCGGAATGCCTGCGGGGTCAGCCCGGTTTCCCGGCGCAGGGCGCGGGTCAGTGCACTGTGCTCGGAATACCCGGCATCCAGTGCGATCGTGGCGATGCTGTCGGTGCTGGTGAGCAGCCGATGCTTGGCCCAGCGCAGCCGGCAGGCGCTGAGCCAGGCCTGCGGCGGTACCCCGAACTCCTGCACGAAGGCTGCGTGCAGGCGACTGCCGCTGATGCCGACCAGCGCCGCCATGCGGGCCACGTTCCAGTCCGCGCCTGGATTGGCCGTCAGCCGGGTGCACAGCGCATGCAGCCGCGCTGCGCTGCCGGCGGGCGCGTACTGCTGCAACAGGACTGCCAGCAGATCGTGGTTGGCGTGCTCCGCCGCACCCGTGAGGCGCTGCCGCAACCCCTTGGGCAGGGCCAGCCAGCGCTGGCGGCGCAGGTGGTCGAGCGTATCGTCATCGATCACCCCGGCCGGGCAGTCGACGATCAGCATCAGGTGGTCGCCATCACCGGTCTGCGCATGTCCCTCGCCCGGCGCCACGAAGGCCCCCTGCAGCACATCCAGGCGGCCGCCAAACGCATCGACTTCAACGTCCAGGTCTCCGCGCAGCGGCAGCACCCATTGCGCAAAGTCGTGCCGGTCCACGTCGCTGGAGGTTCCGTAACACCGCAGGTGGCAGGCGCTGGCAGGCATGTCGATAGTCTGCGCGCAGGGCAAAGGGCACCGCAAGCCGCGCATGCGCGTACCATGGCGGCCGACCCGTACAACATGGAGCGTTTACCGTGGCCTGCACCATCGTTCCGCTGAGTGATCGCCCCGACCTGCTGCCACTCGTGGCCGGGTGGTACTTCCAGGAATGGGGACACCATGTTCCCGGAATGGCGCTGTTGGATGAGCAGCAACGGCTGGAGGTCTTCCTGCAGGACGACGAGCTGCCGCTGCTGCTGATCGCGCTGGACGGTGAGGTTCCCGTCGCCGCCGCGCAGCTCAAGTTCCATGAACGCACCGAACGCCCCGAACGCCTGCATTGGCTGGGCGGCGTGTATGTCGATCCGGCGCACCGCGGGCGCGGCTTGGCCGAGAAGGTCATCGCTGAACTGGTGGTGCGCGGCCGGGCGCTCGGCGTGCGCGATATCTACCTGCAGACCGAAGCCGATGATGGCGGCCTGTATCGCCGGTTGGGCTGGGCCCCGTTGGAGTCCGTGCCGCATGCCGCAGGGATGCCGGTGCGGATCATGGTCCGCAGCGTGGCCGCCGATCCGGTCGACTGAACGCGCGGTGGCGGCCGCGGGCCGCAGGGATGAATGCGACGCCGTTGAACGGCGTCAGCGGAAGCGCACCGGCTGCGGCGCCGGGCGGTCGGCCAGCGAGCCGAGGGTGAAGGTGTAACCGGCTTCTTCCAGCAGCTTGCGCATGCGCAGCTCGGCGCGCTTGGGATACGCCAGCGACGTCGGTGCATGCAGCGCGTACGAGGTCGATTTCCCGGGCAGCGTTTCGCGGGTCACCGAGGACTGATTGGTCTCGCACGCGTTGGCCCACAGGTCCATCAGCACCTTCGGGCCGATGGATTGATTGTTGCTGAGACGAAGCGTCAGCCAACGCATGTGTTCCATGACAAATCCAAGCGGCTCTTTGTCCCGAGTATGCACCAATTCCCGCACCACCGTTCGGCGCCGTGCGGGCCCTGGCCAACGCCGGGGTCGCCGGGCACAAACGAACAGCCCCGGCAGTGCCGGGGCTGTTCTGGTAGCGCTTCAGGAAGCGACTGGAACTCAGTGCTTCATGGCGTGCTTGCGGTCGCGCATCACCGCATGGCATTCCTGCACCTGCGGCAGCAGACGCTGCACTTCCTGACGCGCGGCGGGCGAGGTGTCGGCGTCGGTCAGGGTGTCCTTGAACGCCTTCAGCAGGCGATCCTCGGATTCTTCCAGCTCGGCCACGTAGCCGTACTGCTTGTCGCCCAGGGTGGCGCGCACCTTGCCGTAGAACTGCTGCATGGAACCGACGAAGGTGCCATGGTCGGCCGGCTTGCCGCCTGCGGCGACAACGGTGGCGCTCAGCGAGCGGACGATCTCATTCTTGACACCGGCAATACGGGTGAAGAGCGCCGCCAACTCGGCATCTTCGACCTTGCCTGCGGCCTCGGTGTAGAACTCCTGGCCATCACGGGCGATTTCGATCAGGTCGTTCAAGTTATGCGCGGTCTTCGATTCGGTATTCACTGCGATGTACTCCTGTTGGTCCGGTTTGGCCCGTGTGTTGTTGTCGGGGTGAGTCGACTTTTCCGCATCGGCCATGAAGTCGGCGTGACACTGAAATACCAGTGTTCAGAGAGCTCAACGCACTGCGTGATCGATGTGCACGACGCGTCGTCGGCGTGCGAAATGCGTGTTACTTCCCTGCCCTTCTCCGCTTCATCCATGACAGGCATTGCCCCGCAACCGCAGTGAGCAGGATCAGCGAATTGGTCACCACGAACACGATCGATCCGGTGGCCGCGCTGTACGCGATGAACAGCACCGACGCAGTGATCTGGCCGACGAACAGCCACGTCGATACCGCCTGCGCGTCGTCGGCCGTCCACTGCTTCCAGATCTGCCGCCACAGCGTGGCAATCAACACGGCGGTCGCCGCCCAACCGAGCAGGTCGATCGGCTCCATCAGCGCGCCAGCAACGACGCCGGCGCGACGTCGCCCATCACGTCATCCGTCGCCAGCGCAACGCGCTGCTCCAGCCGACGCAGGAAGTCGCTGAAGCCATGCGGCGCACGCGCCTGCCGGCGGGCGCTGGTCATCACCCGCGGTCTGGCCAGGCGCGCGACCCGCATGCCCGCGCCCTGCATGGTCTGGATCAGCGCGACGTCCTCACCGGTCGCCAGTGGCGCGAAGCCGCCTGACTGCCGATACGCCGCCGCGCTGAAGCCCATGTTGGCGCCGTGCACGTGCGGATGCCCGTCCACCGCATGCTCACCCTGCAGGAACTGCTCGCGCACGGCCTGCGGATAGTCCAGCCAGTCGCCCACCGCCACCACGCCGCAGAACGCACTCGCGCCGCAGCGAAGTTGCCGCGCAAGCCAATCCGGCGGCACCACGCTGTCCGCATCCGTGCAGCCGATCCAGCGGGCGCCAAGCGCCAACGCCCGCTCGCTGGCCGCCGCGCGGGCGACGCCGACGCAGCCCGCCTCCACGCTGACCACCTCCACTCCCATGCGCTGGCAGATCCAGCCGGTCGCATCGGTACAGCGGTCCAGCGCCACCACGATGACCACCGGCTCGTCGCGCAGGGCCGGATGCAGGGCGGCCACCTGCAGCGACTGCAGGCAGGCAGCGATCAGTTGTTCTTCGTTGTGCGCGGGAAGGGTCACGGCAATCATCGCAGCCCCTCGCGCTCGGCGACGGACGTGGTGTCGGCTGACCACCCCTCCAGCAGCATGTCCTCGTCACGATAGGAAAACAGGCGAGGCAGACAGGCATCCAACTGCGCGTGCACGAACGCCGCGCTGCACCGCGCCTGTTCGAACGGCACGCGCCAATGGCAGGCGACCACCACGCCCTGCGGCGCCAGCGAGGTGACCACCTGCGCGGCGGTCTGCTGCATGTCTTCCGGGGTCAGGTAGTAGCCCATCTCACCGAGCACGATCAGATCGAACTTGCCGGCCGGCCATGACTGCGGGTGTCGTGCCTGTTCGATGGTGACGTGCGCGTGGCCCCGCGTCATCACGCGCGCGGCGGCAACCGCGCCTTCGCTCAGATCGGTGGCGAGCAGCTGGTCACAGCGCTCGGCCAGGGCCGCCGTCAGGACGCCGTTGGAGCAGCCCAGCTCCCAACCCCGGGAAAAACGCGCGCGCGGCAGGCTCGCCAACGTGAGCGCGCGCTTGCGACGCTCGTACCAGCGGGTGCGGTACTGAAAGGGATCCTCTTCCTGGTACAGCGCGTTGAAGTAGGCGACATCGCTCATCCGATCAGCACCTCGTAATTCCGTTCGAACCGCTGCAGCACCGTGGCAGGCAGGATGGGGTCGCAGTCCAGCCCCTCCACCGCGCCGGTCTGGCTCACGAACTGCCGGATGGCGTCGCGCTTGCGCGCCACGATCGCGTCATCCAGCACATAGCGCGTGGCCGGCACCCAAGCCGTCGGCGCCACCTGCGGGTCCAGCCAATGCCACCCCCAGACGGGATATTCCTTCAGTGCCGCACCTCGCGTGGCGCAGGCCTGCACACACGCGCGGGCGACCGCTTCATGGTCCGGATGTCCGTCGAAGCGCCACGGCGCCAGCACCAGATCATCGGCCTGCAGCACGTCCGCCAGCTGCTCGGCAATCCACGTTTCGCTGGCCGTCACCGCGCCGTCGTCGATGTGCCAGGAGAGCCGCTCGGCACTCGCCAGACCCAGGCAACGAAGCGCCTCATCCAGTTCAGCGGCGCGGGCCGCGCGCAGCCGTTCGGGCGTCCACGCAGGGTGATCGGGATAGCAGGCCTCGCCGTCGGTCACCGAAACCACCACGAGTCCCAGGCCCTTCTGGTGGGCAAGCGCCATCAGCCCGCCGCAGGCCAGCACTTCATCATCGGGATGCGGCGATACCACCACCAGCCGCCGCGCAGTGCCGAACGAGGCCGCAGGCGACCCAACGGGCAGCGTCTGCAACCAGGGCGATGCCGACCATTGCGCTTCAGTCACGCCGCCGCCTGCGATCTGACGATTCACAGCGTCCACGCACGCCCCTCCCGGTGCATCAGGTTGCCGAGATGCTGCCAGTCGCGGTCAGCGTGACTCTGGCGGATGAAGACGGTCAGGTCGGCCCAGCGCCGCGCGTGGGCCGGATCCATGCACATCGGCCCTGGACCGAGCGCCCTCCCCACCCGGTCCAGGGTCAGGGTGGCAGCCCGTTCAACCGCGCTGCGCGCCCGCACGATTTCCTTCTGGTGAGGCAGCTCGGGCTGCGCATCGATCAGCGCGGCCAGTTCGCGCAGCAGTGAGGCGCACGGCGACAGCGCCAGATCGATCTCACCCAGCAGGCCGGCCACCGTGCCCGGCTCATCGGCCCGCGCGTTGTGCAGCAGCGGCTCGGCCAAGGCACTGGCACCACCGAACCAGCAGGCGGCAATGCCTGCGCCGCCGTGCCAGAACCCGGGGCGCTGCAGGTAGGCATCTGCCGCGCCGACCTCGATGGCCGGCACCTGATCGAAGCGCGCGGTTCCACTCGGCACGCGCCCCATCCCTGTCGCCTGCCAGGTCTGCGGCAGGAAACTCACACTGGCGCGGCGCACCGGCGCCAGGAACAGGCGCGAGCGCCCGTCATCGCGCACCGTCACCAATGCGTGGTCGACCCAGCCGGCGCCGGAGCACCAGGGTTTGTCACCGGAGAGGGTGCCGCTGGCCCGATCAAAGCGTAGGGTCGCTGCCGGCCCTTCGGCCGCCCATACCGCTCCCAGCCGATCCCGGTCGGGAGTGGTGGCGTCTAGTTCCTGCAGGATCGCCTGTGCGTCGTAATGTGCTTCCAGCACCTTGGCCAGGCACAGATCACGTGCCGCGATATGCGCCAGCGCCTGCCAGCGCAACAGCGTGTCCCCGCTGCCGGGGCGCGGCAACGAGGGTTGATGTTCGATCCACGCGCGGGCCTGCGCCTGCAGGTCATCGGTCTCGGTCACCGGCTGTGGAGCGGCCGGTACTGCAACGGGAGCTACGGCACTCATGTCAGGGCGTCAGGATCACCTTGCGGCAATCCTCCTCTTTGCGGTCGAAGATTTCGTAGCCACGCACCGCGTCTTCGAGCGACAGGCGATGCGTCACGATCACGCCCGGGTCCAAGCGGCCTTCGCCGATGTGGTCGAGCAGCTCCGGCATCAGCTTCTGCACATGGGTCTGGCCCATCTTGAAGGTGAGGCCCTTGTCGAACGCATCGCCGAGCAGGAAACCATGGATGAAGCCGGCATACACGCCGGGAATGCTCACCGTGCCGCCGCGACGGGTGGCTGCGATGCACTGCCGGATCGCCACGCCACTGCTGCCTTCCACCTTGAGCGTGGTGAGCGCCGATTCCAGCGCGCTGCCCTCCGCTTCGAAACCCACCGCCTCGATCGTGGCGTCGACGCCGCGTCCGTTGGTCTGGGTGATGATGTACTCGGCAGGATCCTCGACCTGGGTGAAGTCGATCGGGGTGACCCCGTAGGTCTGCTGCGCAAAGGCGAGGCGATACGGCAGATGGTCGACCATGAAGATCGTCTCCGCCCCCAGCAGGCGGCAGCACGCCGCGCTCATCAGCCCGACCGGACCGGCACCGAAGATCGCCACCGTGGAGCCGGGCTTCACCCCGGCATTGATCGCGGCCTGGTAACCGGTCGGCAGGATGTCGGACAGGAACAGCACCTGCTCATCGGACAGCGCATCGGGAATACGTAGCGGCCCGACGTTGGCCTTCGGCACGCGCACGAACTCCGCCTGCCCGCCCGACACGCCGCCGTAAAGATGGCTGTAACCGAACAGCGCCGCCGGCGGGCGGATGCCCTTCTGGTTCACGGCAGCGCCCTTGCCGGTATTGGTGGTCTCACAAGCCGCGAACTCGGCCCGGCGGCAATGGAAGCATTCGCCGCACGCGATCACGAAGGGAATCACCACGCGGTCGCCCGGACGCAGGTCCATCACCCCCGCGCCGACCTCCTCCACCACGCCCATGAATTCATGGCCGAGCACGTCGCCGGTGTGCAGATCGGGAATCTTCCCGCGGTACAGATGCAGGTCCGAGCCGCAGATCGCTGTGGCGGTGACGCGCAGGATGATGTCGTCCGGGGCGGCCAGCGCAGGATCCGGCACGGTATCAACCCGTACATCCTTGCTGCCGTGGTAAGTCAGTGCGCGCATAGCAAACTCCGTGTCCAGGTACCTCTTTGGTACGTGGTACGGCGTGGCAGCGTCGTGACCGCACCGTGTGCGGGGTGTCTATCCGGGTCAGTGCACCGCGCGGCAGGACCGGAACGCATGGCGCTCCGTAGTGCGTGAGGACTGAATCATTCATTCTGCAGGCGCGGCCCGTGCCCCGCCCGTCGCTTACTCCACCGAGGGCGCCGAAGGCGCCTCTGGATCCGGCGGCAGTTCCTGCGGCGGCGCCGCCGGCGCAGGATCACCCTCCGGCGGAATTTCCTGCGGGGGGTCCTGTGCCGGCGGGTCGCCACGGCCGGGTTCCTCCACCGGCGGCGCGGGCGGCACCGGCTCCGGGGTCGGGGCCGGCACCTGGGCGATCACTTCATCGAATGAGGCCATCGTTTCACTGTCCAGTGTCATGTACATCGCGCGTGTTCCTGTTGAGGGGCTGCGCTCGACGCTACGCGGCGTACCGTCAACATCCAGCGACGGCCATACTGGCGGGCGAACGCTTTGGCTCAGTCATCTCCCTCGGAGCGGCGCTTGTTCACGGTGATCTCGCCGGAGGTTTCCAGCACCGCCAGCTCGACCTGCCCGAAGCCCTCGCAGCCATTGGCGCGCATCGCCACCTCCAGATCGGCCGGGCTGACATTGCAGCGCTTCACCTGGTCCCAGTAGATCGTGCCGTGCCGCGCCAGCACCACCGGCACGCCTTCCACGATCTGGTTGAGTCGCTTGCTGCGCGCCCCGACGAACCCGACGAACCAGTTCAGCCCAATCAGGGTCGCGGCCAGAATGAGCCCGCCGGGCAGCGAGGTGTCCTCCCCGATCAGCGAGTTCTGCACCGCCGTGCCCAGCAGCACGATCACCAGGATATCGAAGGGCGTGGACTGCCCCATCGAACGCTTGCCACTCATCCGCGTCAGCAGCAGGACCACGACATACACCGCGACGGCGCGGACCACGAACTCCCACCATTCCATCCCCAACTCGAACATCTCATGCATCGCGGCAGCCTCCATGTGGCGAGGTCTGGACGATAGGAACTTCGAAGTGAAGCCGGTGGGAGCACCCGCCCTTCACGGCACCCCCGCTCCTTCGTAACAGCCGCAGGGCTAGCGTCGAGCCATAACCGCCGTACCCGTTCGCGCAGGAGCCACGCCATGCAGCACGACAAGACACCGCCCGCCTCCACCGAAGACGCCCACGCCACGCACAACCTGCCGCCGGGGGAAGGCAAGGTCGACAGGAAGCGCACCTCGGAGAACCACGACGAAGCGCTGGAAGAGACCTTCCCGGCAAGTGATCCCATCTCGCCGTTCGTCGCGGCCAAGCCGCCGAAGGACGACAAGGACGCGAAAGATCCGGACGCCGACCGCCTGAAGGCCGAGAACGACGGCTACAACCAGCACGGCCATGGCAAGGGCGGCAAAGCCGGTGAAGGTGAGCCGGACGGGGTGCGAGAGGACGACGGCATTACCCAGCCGAACTTCGGCCAGCATGGCACGGCCGGCAAACAGACGCTGGATCACTGGTCAAACGAGGACATGTCATGACTACTGCACCGCGATCGCCCGCTACGAAAGAAGACGACCAGCAGAAGAGCCACACGGCGGACAAGCTGAGGAACGATGACGCCCGGTGGAAGGAGAAGGACATGCCGGAGGCGGAGCATGGGGCGACGCCTGAGGATTATGAGCGCCCAGGAAAGGTGTGAGCTTAGTGGCCGAAAGGCGGTGGCCGGAGCACCCGGCCCTGTAAATGCACCATTTGCTCAGCTACCATTCGCTCCCTAATTCAAGGAGGAATGGGTATGAAGAAGTGCGCACTGTTGGCTGCGATGGTGTTGACGGTTGCGGGGTGCGGCCCGACGGATCACGAAAAGCAGATCGCACGGGTGGAAGCTGGGCTCAAAGAGCACCTCAAGGACCCCGACTCCGCCAAGATCGTCGTCACGGACGTCTTCCCGATGTTCGACGGAGAGGTTGCCTGTGGGACCGTGAACTCCAAGAACAGTTTCGGTGGTTACACCGGGGAGATGACGTTCATCCTTCCGATGGCCGCGAACGGGACGATGTGGAGTCCAAGCATCGCCGACAGCGAACTGCTTTCGTCAATGCTTCCGGATGACTGCGCCTTCATGAAGGCGTACGCCCAGCGGCCAGGCATGGTCGGCGTACCGGCCGGATTGGAGCAGCTGACGGCATTCTCGAGGGAATACAAAGCGTTTGCGGCCAAGAGTGTGAGCGAGGCCCTGGAAAAGCAGCGACGGCAGTAAGAAGTAGGATCCAAAGACGCGGCAGTAGCTCGGCGTTCTTTGCCGGAGCGCCTTTCCCGCCTGAAGAATCTGGGACTCGGCAGGACCGGCGATCATTGGCAACCTACGCAGATCAATGACTTCTTTGTGGCCTGCGGTCAGTGGGGGGCAGGCGGTGAGGCGGCCTGATCGCCGTCAAATACTGAAGCCGATTGGCGATGACGTCGAAGCCCACGAGCTCTGCGCGCAGCCGAGCCGCCCCGCGCTGGCACGTCGCCGAGAGTCGCCGAGAGTCGCCGCCGTGGCTGTTATGGAGGTCGTCGGCCTGCCGCCATAGCGGCGCCGCCTTCACGAGCGCCTAGCGCGCAGTGCCGACTCCAGGCGAATCCGCTGCTGATGCCTGAACCGCCCACAGTTCACGCAGATACCGAGCCCCACACCCCTTGACCGGCTTACGCCCAGCCGACGAGGGCCATCCGGGTGGCGAGGACCGGCGCGGCAACCAGCCAGCTCCGCTGGAGCAAGGTTGCCTGAGGCAAAGTAGGCGACGGGTGCCGACGCCACATAGCTGTCAGGCGATCCCCACCCATCGCAAAGCAGTCCGACGGCCCTTAACCAGATATTCGAAGGCAATCGCCCCGACTGCGCAAATCACGATGGTGATGATCACGGCTGCGCCCACGAATGCTGGTTGCAGTGCTTCAACGCCTGGGATTCGACGTAGCCCGCCCTGAACAGCGCCAAGAACGAGCATGTGCGACAGGTAGAAGTAGAAGCTGCGCGCCCCCAGCCAACTCATCGCCCATCGCCAACCACTCAGAATGGTCCAGGTGCGGGCCAGCGCAACCGCGAGAGCGCACACGCACAGGGATGTGATCATCGACGAGAGCTTCAGCTGCGATATCGCGAGATCGACAGCGCCAGGGAGCCACATGTATGCCTCAGCAACTGAAACCGCCGCAGACAAAATCGCCAGCGCGAGCCAAGCCTGCCAGTAGCCGAACGACGAACCCAACTCGCCCCGGCCAAAGACCAAGCCAGCCAGATAGAAGGGCAGCCACAGAAAAAATGGCAGCGCGTTGTAGGGGAAATGCGACCAAGCGCCATCAAAGCCGCTAGCTCGGATACCGTAGGTGAACGTGCAGGACGCAACGATGGAAACCGGGATTGCCAACTTGAGCGCGCCGTACGACAGGCGTTCGAGAGCCGGGGAAAGAAGGGCTATCTGCAACATCACAATCACGTAGTAACCGACGGATGTCACCGTGCCCGTGACGAGCATCTCAGGCAAATCTGCAACTACCAACTTTCCCATCAGCACCTTGGCACACGCGTACACAGCCGCCCACACTAGATATGGAGCAAGCAGACGCTTCAACCTAGCTTTAACACCAGCCAGATAGGCGGTGGCTGGTGTTCCATGTAGAGCGAACATGCCTGAGAGGAAGACAAAAAGCGCCACCGGAAAATTGATGAACTGCCTCAGCACAATTGCAAAAGTACTGTTGGCACTGCCCTCAGGGAAGACGAGTGCGCTACCGCACGCGTGTATGGTGACAACCGCGACAATCGCGAGACCCTTCCATACGTCCCAGTAGAGATTTCTCACAACTTTGCCCAAGCGAATTAAAGGTCGGTCTTATATCACGATTGGCGCAATCGTCATCAAAGTCTCATGAGATACGTTCTACCCTCCGATTGTTCGTCTCTACGTCACGACCGCGCGCATCTTCAACCGAATCGCCATTGCGGCGTCGGCCCGATTGTTCTTGATGGAGATTCTGCAGAGATCACTGTCACGGCCTCCACCATTTTCTCAATGCCTTTCCCCGCATTTCCGATAGCGTAGTTCAGTGCCGATCATCCAAGCCTTGAGCAGGCTGCCAATGTCGGTGGAAACATTGGTGAGGATCGTGGGATCGGCCGAGCTGGCCAGCAGCAGCTTCTCATTGGCTTCAGTACAGACTGCTGCGGCCAAGACGTCGCCGTTTTCACGACTGAGCAGCAGGATGGCGATCAGTGCGTCGACAATGGTCTCGGGGACGTCGCTGCGCTGCTGCCCGACGAATTCATATGCTGCAGGCACTAGTTAGGCACACGGATTCTTCTGCGGGGCGTCAATCCACTCGCGTAGCTGAAGGCGCATCGCGTCGAGCTGATCGTCACCGCCACGCTGTTTTCGAGCGTATGAATCACACACCGGAAATCCTAGTGACCATCTCCGTATCCGCAATCAAGGGATGGGCAATCATCGCAACCCCCAAGTCCTCGCCATCTCCAGCCCGCCGCTTGGTTTCACGGCTACCGATTACAGCGATCGAGATCCTTGAAGCAGCGGCTGCGATGACGCCAACAGCAGCAACCCAGTCCGCGCAAGAGCCAGCCATAGATTCGTCGCTGTGCCAACTGTGCCAAAGGAGGCCCAGGACGTGGCGAAATAGAGCATTGCGCCCCCATGTACCCCAGGGTACGCCCTTGATTTTGGTGACCCCGGCCCGATTCGAACGGGCGACCTTCCCCTTAGGAGGGGGACGCTCTATCCAGCTGAGCTACGGGGCCTGGAAGAGGTGTGAAGGATACAGCGTGATCGCCTATGCGGCCATCCCGCATGGCCACCGTACACGTAGAGGGACTGCTTCTCCCCTATCCTTTCGTGCCCACACCCACCCGCAGCATAGTCCGTCCATGGATCCTTTCCTCTGGGGAGCTCTCTCCCTGCTTGGCGACAGCCGATTACTGCTTCCGGCGGCCGCCACGTTGATGCTGCTCGGTTACCTGGATGGAACGTCGCCCTATCGACGATGGTCATGGGGACTTGGCGCGGTCGGCGCCGCTGTCCTGACGAGCAAGTTGGCCTTCCTGGGGCTGGGAATCGGATTGACTACACCTCAGTTCACCGGTTTCAGCGGACATGCCGCATTTTCTGCCGCCGTTTGGCCCGTTCTGTTGGCCAGCGCAACCCCTCGGCGACCACGTGTGGGGGCGGTATCGGGCCTGATACTTGCCGCGCTCGTAGCAGCATCGAGGCCGCCACTGCATACCCACTCCTGGACCGAAGTCATCACCGGCTGGCTGTTGGGCGCGCTGGCAGCGGCGTGGGCACTGCGTGGTGCTGTTCCTGCCGATTTTCATCGGCCGTACTGGGCCACCGCCGCACTGGCCGTTGGAGGCACCTGCCTGGTCATTCTCTGGAATGTGCGTCCACACACCCTGCTACTACTGGTCACAGGCCATCCGCCCCACTGAGACCACGTCTCCCTCATCACGCCGCGGCTTGACATCAAAAGCGCCCAACCGTGATCATAGGGATGAATTACCCCCTAACGGAGTAGGAGAACCCGTTCTATGAAGAAGATGCTTGCCGTAATCGCCCTGGTAGGTCTGTCCTCCCCGGCTTTCGCCCAGGACGCTCAGGTTGAGCAGACGGGTGCTGCTACCGAAACCACGACCTCTTCTGAAGTCGCTGGCACCGAAGCTGCTGGTTACTCGACCGCCGCCATCGCCGGCACCACCGTGGGCGTGATCGCTGCGGGTGCCGTGCTTTACAGCATCGCGGGTGACAGCTCCAGCGGCTCGAACGACGATGGTGGAAACAATGGCGGCACCGATCCGGGCGGCCCGGGTACGGGTGGCACCGGCGGTACGGGTGGCACTGGCGGTACGGGTGGCACCGGCGGCACCGGCGGCTGATTTAGCCAAAGCCTGAATCCATGCCCTCGCCGGGCCATGCTTGGCGAGGGTTTTTTATGCCCGCCGAAAAATCAGACTCTACATGACCATGAAGTTCACCTGCCTTGCGGTCGCCCTGTTGGCGACTGCCACCCTGTCCGGCTGCATGCTTGCGCCAGGACAGCACCTGCGTCACAGCGATGTATCGGCCGACCGGCAAAGCGATGATCGCACGTTGGAGATGGTCACCATCACTCCTAAACTCATCGCGATGGATCGCGCGACGCAGGATGAGCAGGTTCTTCCGCCTGAACTGTTCGATTACCAGCCTGCCGATTACACCGTCGGCACGGGCGACGTCCTGTACATCACCGTCTGGGACCACCCGGAGCTGACTGTCCCCGCCGGGTCCCAGCAGCAGGGCAACCTTGCCGGCCGTCTGGTGCAGAGCGACGGCGCCCTGTTCTACCCCTACATTGGCAAAGTGCAGGCCCGCGGCAAGACGCCGATGGCACTGCGCGAAGAGATCAGCCGCCGCCTGGCGCAGTACATCGAGTCGCCCCAGGTCGACGTCTCGATCCTGAACTACGGAAGCCAACGCGTGTGGGTGACCGGCGCTGCGGAACGTTCCGCACCCATTGCCCTGGGCACCTCTCCCCTCACCTTGTCTGATGCGATCAGCCAGGCGGGCCTCAACCCGACTCAGGCCGACCTGTCGGGCGTGAAACTGAGCCGCGCCGGCGCCACTTTCACCGTCAACCTGGAGACGCTCGCCACGCAGTATGGCGGCCGGCAGCTCTACCTGAAGGACGGCGATTCGATTTTCATTCCGTACCTGGACCGCAAAGAAATCTTCGTTGTCGGCGAAGTGAATCTGCCGGGCGCTTACAGCTTCCGGACGGGCGACGTGTCGCTGAACCAAGCGCTGGGTCGCGCCCGCGGGCTGACCCAGGAAACATCCAACGGCAATGCGGTCTATGTGATCCGCGGCAGCAAGGATTTGCAAACGATACCGTCCCGCGTGTTTCAGCTTGAGGCCCGCTCTCCCACCGCCTTCGCCGTCGGCAGCCAGTTCATGCTGCAGCCTGGCGATGTGGTCTTCGTGGGTGCCGCAGGCGTGACTCGTTGGAACCGCTTCGTGAACCAGCTCTTGCCGTTCAGCAACATCCTGTATACCGCGGCACGCACGGAGAGCGAAGTCGGGAACAACTGACATGGCACTCTTTGACGCGCATGCCCAGAGCCGCAGGGCGCCAATGGCGCTTTTGCCGTGCATCGCTCTGGCCAGCACGATGCTGCTCGCCAGCTGCACCACAGGCAGCCGCGCCACCAGCGATTCGTTCCGCCTGCTGTTCCAGGGGCGGGTACAGGCGACGCCGGCGCAGGTGGCGGCCACGCCCTATCCACAGGCCCAGCTGAAGGCACCTGATATAGCGGCTGTCATCGTGCTGGGCTTCGTCGACGAGGGGCAGCAGACCTGGTATGCCGGCAACCATGCCGTGTTCAAGCTCGATGCAAACGGACTGCTGACAGGCACATCGGGCAGTGGGCGCCAGCTCCACTCGCGCATCGTTGGCCCCTCGCCTTTCGGCAACCTTGCACGCATTCAAGGCAGTGCGCGCGTACAACGTGAGTACGACTGGATCCCCGGCTACCGCATGGGTGTCCAGGCGCATGGCACCGTCGAACGCGGTCCACTGGAATCGGTGGATATCCTGGGCCGCAAGCGCGATCTGGTTCGTTTCGATGAACGCCTAGAGGGTGGCATGCGGGCCCACAATATCTACTGGGCCGATCCTGCGACGGGCTTCATCTGGAAGAGCCGCCAACAACTGAGCCCGGATTATGAGGTTGAGCTGATTCAGCTCAAGCCCTACCGGACATCGAAGGACTGAGACATGCAGTTGCGTTTCCTTGCCCTGGCGGCCGGGCTTGTGTGGGCGTGCACCGCCTGGACGGCTACAGCACACCCCGCATCTCTGATAGCCCGTGTCGACGGAGAAGTCCATGCGCCGGGTGATTACACGCTCGCTGCAGGCGCTCGGCTTTCGAGCCTGCTTGCGGCCGCGCGACCTGATACTCAGGCCTACCTGCCCGGTGCCGCCTTCTTCCGCGAACACGATCGCCTTGAACAGGTGCGCCTGCGTGCGGGTATCGAGCATGACCTTGCCGATCTGCAGGACCACAAACGTCCGGAGATAGCGAAGGTCGCCGAACAGCTTCTTCAGTGGATCGACGCACGCAATGCCACGGGGCGCGTCCCGCTGGCAGCCACAGATGTACGCCTGATGCAGGTTCAACCTGCGGCGGACCCTGTGCTGGCACCCGGGGACAGGCTGCACTTTCCCGCCCGCCCAACGACGATCACCGTCATGGGTGGGGTCGGCGCTCCCTGCAAGTTGCCACACCAACCCGAACGCGATGCACGCGACTATCTTCGCGATTGCCCCATCACGAAGGCCGCCGACACCGACGATCTGTTTGTCATCCAGCCCGACATGATCATCCAGCGGCTTGGCATCGCGCTCTGGAACCGCGCTGACCCGCAGGCCGTTGCGCCCGGCGGGGTCATCTATGTCCCCCTGCGCCAGCGCGAGATCAACAGGATTGATCCGTCGTTCAACACCGATTTTGCTGCGTTTATCGCAACACAGGCCCTGACACCGTGAGCTGCAGTAAGATGACGCGTCCGACGACGCTTGCATTCTCGATGCTTGCGCTGGCCCTGTCGGCCAGCCTCCATGCACAGGAAGCACCACCCGCCACCGCGAGCGAATGGGGTGGCATAGGGCTGCTACAGACGCCGACCGCACGGATGGCGGCCGATGGCGATATCGCCTTCACGGCCTCGCACAACTCACCGTACAGCCGCTACAACCTGACCATGCAGCCCTTCCCCTGGCTGGAGGGTGCGTTCCGCTACATCAACGTCTCCAACATCCGCTACGGCTCAACCGATATAAGCGGCGACCAAAACTACAAGGACAAGTCAATCGATTTCAAGGTCCGTCTCTGGCAGGAAACGCGCTGGACACCCGACCTTGCCTTCGGTGTGCGTGACTTGGGCGGCACCGGCTTCTTCTCCAGCGAGTATCTCGTCGCCAGCAAGAACTTTGGCCCGGTGGATGCCTCCATCGGCCTGGCCACCGGCTACATCGGTAACCGCGGCGACTTCTCCAACCCCCTCGGCGCGATTGATGACCGCTTCAAGGATCGCCGCCCTATCGCAGGCAGCAACATCAACGACGCCGGCAAGTTTGGTGCCAGCAACATGTTCAAGGGGCCGGTGGGCATCTTCGGCGGCATCACCTACCAGACCCCCTGGGACGCGCTTCTGCTCAAGGTTGAGTACGACGGTAATGACTACAAGCGCGAGCCCCGCCGGAACAACCTGAATCAGTCCACGCCCATCAACGTGGGGCTGGTCTATGTTCCGAACCGGAACATCGAGCTGGCCGCAGCGTGGGAACGCGGCGATGCGGCCATGTTCTCCCTGACGTTCCGCGGCAATCCGGGGCAGGCAGCTTCGTCGGCGAAGCCGTTCGACCCTGCGCCGGTCAGACTGAAGCAACGCGCCCCGGCAAAGACAGAGGCTGAGGAAGAGGCACGACCGCAGTCCCCGGCGGGAACTGCGCAGGCGCATGGTACCGAAGCCGATTGGGAGAGCATCGCCCGCCAGCTGCGCCATAACGCGGGTCTTCGCATCGAGCAGATCTCGCGCCGCGGCAGTGAACTGTATATCGACGGCTACCAGGCCAACTACTACCACACCGCCAAAGGGATGGGGCGCGCCGCACGCATTCTGGGCAACGGCGTGGGCGACGACTACGACTGGTACACCTTCCGGACGACACGACTGGGGATGCCGATCATCGATACGTCGATGAAACGAGACACCTTCGAATCCTACCTGGACGGGCGTGCAACCGAAGATGATCTTCGCCGCAGCACCGAAGTTTCCGTGCCTGCCGACGTTGAACGCGAGGTGCTCTACACGCAGCCCAGGAAGCCGTGGGGCGGCGGTTACAGCGTCGGCTACCGGCAGAACCTCGGCGGGCCCGACGGCTTCATCCTCTACCAGGTAGCGGCGAACTTCAGCGGCAGCGTTTTCTTCAAACCCAATGTCTGGCTGACAGGCACCGTCAGCGCGGACATCATCAATAACTACGACAAGTTCCGTTTCGACGCGCCCAGCAACCTGCCACGCGTACGCACTGACGTGCGCCAATACTCAACGACGTCGGACGTGATGATGCCTAACCTGCAGTTCAACGTCGCAGGCAGACTCGGACGCGACATCTACGGCATGGCCTACGCGGGCTACCTGGAATGGATGTACGCGGGCGTCGGTGGCGAGGTGCTCTACCGCCCCATGGGCGAACGCTGGGCGGTGGGTGGCAATCTGAACTACGTGCGCCAGCGCGACTATGATCAGCATTTCGGCCTGCGTGATTACAGCATCACCACCGGTCATGCCACGCTGTACTACACATTCGACGCGAAGGAACGCGTTGTCGGGTCGCTCTCGGCCGGTCGCTATCTTGCGGGTGACTACGGCGCCACGCTCAACTTGGCTCGTGTCTTCGACAATGGCATGACCATGGGCGCTTACGCGACCAAGACGAACGTGTCGGCTGCCGAGTTTGGTGAGGGCAGCTTCGACAAGGGCATCTACTTCAGCATTCCGCTCGATACGGTGCTGCCCCGTTCGACGCGTTCCAGGGCCACGATTAACTGGGCGCCTTTGATCCGCGACGGTGGCGCCATGCTCAATCGCAAATACTCTCTGTACAACCTGACAGGCGAGCGGGACGAGCGGTTCTTCTACGACAACATCAAGTCGGCGGCCGACTGAGTCGGCCGCAGGGCGGGCAACCCGCCCTGGCCCAGCGCTACGCAACAACAGCGCACCCTTTGCACGAAGCACCGTTTAAGCGGGCGCCGGCACAGTGACCGGCGTTCGCACCACTGCGTCTCGCAGCCCCCGCGCGCCGTTTACCCGTTCTGCATGAGTTTAGTATCGTCGGGCTGCGTCTCCATCGGCCGGCGAAGGCCCATCGCAAGCGCGAGCGCCAGGCTGACGAACACGCTGTTCATCGCCGAAACAGACAACGCCGAGCTGCACACGATACCGAGGAAGACCATGACCTCGATGGGGCTATAGCCGCTCCTCTTCAGCGCTATCACCATGAATGCGAGAAGGAACAGCAGGCCGAGAATGCCGTGATCGAACACCGCCCGCAGGAAGTAGGAGTGCAGGATTACCGAATAACAGCGACCGTCCCCGGAGAAACTGAACAGGTCCTCATAGTAAGACAGGCTCTGGCAGGAATAACTGGACAGGGGCGTCAGTGGCATGCTGCCCAGCAGGAACTTCCACGCGGGCCAATGCGCCACCTCGCCCACGAACACCATCATGAAGTTGTAGCGATCGATGGACTCGATGCCACCCCCGTCGGAACGCAGGACAAAAATTGCCACTGCCACGCCTCCTAGGGCAAGAAGGCCAGCCATGTAGAAGAACGTTCGCAGGGTCAGGCGGTTCAGGAACACCCCATAGAAGAGCACCAGCAACGCCAGCACCGAACTACGCGAGCCGGACAGGCCGATGATCGCCACCAGCACCGCAAACCAGACAACCATCCGTCGGCCGAGATCATTGCGGAGGATGTAGAACATCAGCATCAGGAAGATCAGTTCGAAGTTGTTCTCGACGTACAAACCAGGCCGGCTCCCCATGCGCGGGGTGAGATCAAGCGCAATCGAGTATGCGTATTTGGCCAGGAACAGCACCAGCAGCCACTTCAGCAGCTTCACCGCGGATGACCGCGAAAACACGTTTGCACCAAAGAAGAGACAAAGCGGCGCAATGTAGAAGAAGGCTTTGTAGGCCTGAGCGAAATCGAGGATATGCGCCGGCTGGAAAAGCAGCATCAATACATACGATATGCCGACATAGAGGACGGAGCCGATGAAGAACGCGATCACCGAACGCTTCGGAATCCTCGCGATCAGTGCGGCACATATCAGCAACACGCATTCAAACATCGCATTTGCCGGAAGGGCGTTGTAGGACAGCGGGCTGAACAGACCGACCAGTCCAATGAGCAGAAAAGAGTAAAAGAATACGCGTGCCGACCAGCGCGCCCTCAACGTACGCATATATATCCCTCTGGATAAAGCTCAGCAACGCGGCTGGCATAACAGCATTGAAACAGGCCCGCGCTGGAGCAGTCAGGCATTGCGCGCATCACGCACCCTCTTTGCCAGGGAAACGGCCAGCGGCAGGAAGAAGCAGCCTGCCGCGGTGGCACCTATGTAGATTCTGGACGCCCGGGAAAACTGGGCGGTGAACCTGGAGCGACGCGCCGCCGGAATTCGACGGTACATGGTCATCGAATCCCTGTAGCACTGCATGTAGCTCGCCCAGGAGCATCCCTTGCCCAAGCCACCTGCATAGCGCGGCAAGGAGTAGAAGAACAGCTCTTTGATGACCGAAGGACCGATGCGAGCATCATCCTGGTCGACATTGGCCATCAGATGCGACAGTGCCACGATCAGGTCAGGGTGGCGGCTGAAGTTTCCGTGGATGCTCGACGATGCACGCACCCCATATCTATAGCGAACCTGCCGGTCAAACGTAATCTTCCTCGCGCGGGACAGCCAAAGCGGCACGACCGCGAGATCCTCATGGATCACACCTTCCAGGAACGCATGCCCGGTCTGAAGATACAGCTCGCGCCGGACAATCTTGTTCCAGGCGCTATGGCCATAGACATCGAATCGCGCAATCTTCTCCTGCGTGCCGTCGATACCGGGCGTGGCGGGCAGGTACTGGCCTAGGGCGCGCCCCGAGTCGACATCCACACGCTCGTAGCCAACCAGCACCAGGTCGGTGTCTTCCGCGAACTGCAGAAGAAATGCAGGGCCAGATGTCACGATAACAAGGTCATCGACGTCGACAAACCACAGGAATTTCCCGACAGCGGCCCTCGCACCGATGTTCTTAGCCCTGCCCTGGCCTCCATTGGGGACATGCAGCACCGCGATGGAGGGCTGATGGAGCGCCATCTCATTCAACAGGCTACCGGTCTGATCCGTGGACCCGTCGTTTACGAACAGGAGCTGGACCTGGCCGGTGGTAAGCAGCGGCGCCACCGAGTCGACGAACGTGTTGAGATATGCCTCACCGTTGTAAACGGGGACAACAATGGACAACACGCTCACGGTTCGGCGCCGGGGAGCGCGGGGCCGCGCGCCAGGCGCAGGCGAAGATCCGCGACAACAAAGGGAAGGTATTCGACGAGGTAGCGGCGCCAGAGACGGCCGGGCTCACGGCACAGCCGGTAGGGGGCACGCAGATTGAGCCGGTTCACCCATTCCGGATAGTACTTCACTCCGCCATCAAGGGCCTGATCCAGATACCCTCCACACGTGAATCCGAGACCCTTCCACCCGGAGTCCTTCAGGCCAAGAAGAAAACGCTCTTGGTGAGGCGCGCCCATGCCACAGATCACAACATCTACGTTCAACGCCCGCAGCCTGTCGTAGCACGCTTGGACCTCGCCCTCGCCGGTGAAGAAGCCCGAACGCGCATACACAACCTCCGCGTCAAACTCAGTGGCAAAGACCCCCGCCGCTCTTTCAGCGACACCATGCACACCTCCCACCAGTGCAATCTTGAGCGCATGCGTGCGGCAGAAAGCGAACACTTCCGGGGCCATGGAGTTACCGTCGAAGGACTCACGGACGATGACGCGGCCAAGTTGCCGGCTTGCACTGGATGCGAGCAGGTTTCCATCTGGAAGCAGTACATCCATTTCGGCCAGATCAGCCACGTAGCCAGGCCGATCGATCGTCATGCGGACCGCATGAGGATTAATGAAGCTAACCAACAATGCGCGATCGCTGGGGATCTTGAACGCACGCCAGTCATCGTGCCGCCGCCCGAGCAGGGCAGTCAGTCGCTGCAGCGCTGCCATCGCTTCAGTGGTGTCCACCATCAGAACCCCAGCTTCTTCAGCGCGCGGGACGCAAAGCCCTGGCGCCACGACTTGCCCCAGTGGTGAATTGCGTACGTGTTCTCGGTGATGCTCGAGAACATTAGTTCCTTGACCGGGCGACTGGCATCGTAGGGGTTGTAGGGATAGAAGTGCTCTTCTGACAGGATCGAAACTGTCGAAGGATCACCGGTAGCAACCGACGCCATCGCCACTTCAGGGGCGATCAGGTACGGCTTTCGGGCAGCAAAGCGCTCATCTATCAGCCGCATGCACTCACGAGGCAACCAGTGCCCCGGGACGGATCCGATGACGCCGGTGGTGGGCCGGCCAGGTGCTTCCAGACCCAGGAAGCAGCCATGGCCCAGAAGTGGATCAAACGACTTCACAACCTCAATATCTGCATCAAGGTAGATGCCACCCTCGTCGGCGATGGCGCGCAGCCGGATATAGTCCGACAAAAAGGCCCACTGTTTCTTCTTCAGGCAGTGCTGCAGGAAGGGGGTGTCGAACTGCGTGGACGACTCATCCCAACGCACGATGCGATAGCCCGGCAGCTTCTCCGCCCATGTATCGATGCATCGGCTGTACAGCGGCGGCAACGCATTGCCTCCGAACCAACAGTAGTGGATGGTCTTTGGAATCACGATACGGGCTCCTTTGCTAGCGCCCCAAGCAGAAACGCCTTCGAGTGCTCCCGAAGCTCCGCGACACGCTGATTCACACGTTGGTAGTCGATCGGTTCAAGCTCAACCGCCCCGAAGGCTGGACTGGCCGAGGCGTCGCACAACCTGTCTTCAAGGCCGAGCATTGCAAGAAGTGATTTGAAGCGCGTAAGCCCACGCCCGGCATTGCCGATGGCGACAAACTGCTTTTCGAAGATGATGGAGAAGATCATGCCATGGTAGGAATCGGTCACGACAAAGTCGGCGTCACGGAAGCGGCGCGCCCATTGACCGATATTCACGTACCCAGTCAGATCCGTCTCCGGCTCGGCGAGGGTCATCGTGTCCAGCTGCTGCGCCCGCTGGACGGCGTCGATGATGCCCTGCTTCGTTGCGGATCGATCAAGCACATAGGCATACAAGCCTCCAGCGCTGTTTCCGGGCGCCAACTGCTGGATGACACGTTCATGGAACGCCCGCTCGACCAGCAGCGTCGGGTCCAGCACATGCACCGCATCTTTCCTTGCGAAGCGTTGCCCGCAAAGCGCGACGCCCGAATCTTCACGGACCGATACCGAATCAAACTCCCCAAGCAGCCGTGTAACCTGCGCCACCTTTCCATCATCGGCCCATTGGTCCGTACCAAACGAAGCGGCATACGAAATCCGTCGCACAGACAAATTCTGCAGGAACGACAGAAAATAGGCGTCGTAAGCCCCATCGTCGATGTAATCCAACCGCCACACCTGGTCGCTTCCCACAATGACGGCATCCAGACCAAGTCGCGCGCTTTCCGCAGCGAGCTGCGATGGGGTACGACTGACCCCGGACTGGATCGGCAAGAACGCCCGCATGAAGCCGGCGTGCTTGCGCAGCTTCAGGAATTGGCTGCGATAGTTGGCTATGTTCTGGCCCGGAATGCGCTTCAATGCGGCTATGACGGCCAACTTCCACGCCGCCTTGTGATGCTCCTTGCGCAGCAGAATAGGCTGGTGTCCCTGCTCGCTCAGGAACGCATACAGCGCCGCAACCTGGACGATACCGCCGTAGTTGGAATGCAGCGGGAGGGTGAGCAGGCCGATTCGGCGAGTCATGATTTCTTCCTCAAGGGTCGGAGGACCAGTGACTGCAGCATGGCCCGCAATGTACGGTACGTTCTGCGCAGAAGCTGACCATTCTGATAGTTGTAAAGCACGTCGTAGGGCAGCAGTCGCAGGAAGAACCACCCAAGCCAGCCCCCTTGCTTGGCCTCTTTCAGGGCCCGGTGGGAGACCTGGGAAAGGCGCATGCGAGTGACGTAAAGACGCCTTCTCATGGGCTCCAACCCACCGTCGCCAGCCTGGACGCGTTTGCGGGGACGCCAGATGCCACGCGAATCCATATGGGCAAGGCGAACCTGGAGCCCTTCGTTGCGATGACGGAAGGTTGCCGCCTGCGACTGGTGGATCTTGCCGGGGTCGATCGGATCAAGCGAGATTTCGCCCCGTGCGCTCGCGTCCGCGAGCAGCGCTGCGATGACAGGATGGCGCACGATCACCACGTTCGTGCCGAGGCTGTCGTTCACATACTCCGGCAGCCATGCATCGCCCATGACAACATCGGCGGTCTCGCAGGCAACGTCATCACAGAAATCGCAGGCCAGCGGCTTGAACAGGCCCAGCCCCCAGTCCGAGCCGTACAGGCGGAAGTTCTCCGTGCGCGCAACCTTCGTATTGGACCGTACTTCGATCGAGTAATCATTGGCCGGGCGGGACGTGTCCTTGACGCGGAAGTCCACATCGCTCACCGCGTCGGGATGAATGCCCAACTGCCACCCGAACGATTCCACAAAGCCTCGCGACTTGAGATGACCGCAGAAAATACCAACGAAGTACTTGAGTTTCCCCTGCAGCAGCAGATCGGTCTCGGCAGCCAGGCGCAGCGCCTTGATATGGCACGGAACACCGGTAATGGCGAACGTCCGCGTGGTATCGGCGCGCACCTGCTCCAGCACCTCGTGGAACCCCGTGGGGTAGTAGATCGACTTGACCCGCGTCCGCAGTTCATCCACTGAACTGGAAATCAGGTACTCGAAAATGCCGTCGCTGGCGCCACGCCCGACGTGGATGACCGCATCGACCTCACCACGAGTGAGCAGTTCTTCAAGCACCCACGAGGTGAGACCGCCGGAGCTGCCCGAAAGACGATGCGGCCCGGTGATCGCATGGCCGGCATGCAGATCCGAGTAGAAGCCCGTCGAAGGATGATGCGAGATGCCCTGCAGCCCCCCGAACAGCTCCTCGGCCAGGACCGTCTCATTCCTGTCGGTCCCGAACGGACACGTCTCTGCAGACAATGATTCCAGGGCCGGATGGGACGGTTGTGGCATGCCAACGTCGTTGACGGACATCTGCACACCACTAGCCGCCATTGCGCAACCGCCGCAGCCAACGCAGTAGCCGCCCTTGACGATCTGCCCAAGTGAAACTGCCTGGCTCATGCGGACTCGCTCCTGCTGAATGAACGGTGGGCGGTGTAGCAGTACAGGCCCACCAACAGTGCTTCGGTCGCAATGGCAGCCTGGATTGCGCCCTGCATGCCAAACCGGCTGATCAGAAGATGGTTCAGTACGAGATTGCAGACCGCTACCAGCCCCATGATCCGGATCTTCACCCGCATCAGGTTGCCCGTGCTGAGAATCGCACCGGCACTGGTCGCAACGAAGCGCATCGGAATGCACGGTGCAAGCCACATGAGCACCCACGCGGCTTTCGCATATTCCTTGCCGAACAACAGGGGCACCAGATACTGAGCCAGCAGGGCCGTACAGACCGCCGCGGCAAGCCCTAGAAGGAGCATGTACTTGTTGCCGGCACGATAAGCCGCGCGGAACGCGGCCCGATCCTGGAATGCCCAGCGGTGAAGGCGCGGCATCATCAGCTTCTGGTAGATCGTGGTGGGCAGCAGGTACAGCGCGGCCAGGATGGTGACCGCCACGCCAAAGGTCGCAGTAGCCTCGGGTCCCAGGTGGTGGCTGATGAAGAGAATGCTGCTCTGGAAGTAGACCAGGAAGAACAGGTTGCCCAGACCGAATGCCCAGGTCTCCGATGCCACGGCCAGAATGCCCGGCTGCTCCAGCACCACCGGGTCGGTGGGTCGCTCGTGCCCCACCACGCCCATGCGCCCGGTCGCAAGCGCGACCATGTTTGGAATGCCGGCAAGCACAAGCAGGCCGCCCACCAGCGCGTACAACCACGCCAGGGTAACTGCATCCAGACCTTGGCCTGCCAACAGGACGCCGACCACCACGAGGAACCTGACCACCTGCGGCAACGTCTGCCAGACCATTAGTGGAACCGGCTTTTCCTCAAGCAGGAACCGCGTGGTGACCACCTCGATGCTGGCCACGGAGAGAAGGCTGGTGGACAGGATGAGCAGGCACCACGCCGTCGGGTCTTCAACGCCCAGCCCGACTATCGCCCAGGCCGCCACGCCGACAATCGTGATCACGGTGCTCAACGCGCAGAACATGAACGTCGGGCGGATCCAGCGCATGGCATGCCAGCCCTCGCGCCCGAATACCTTCAGCCAGAACGCCTGAAGCCCAAAGGCGGTCAGCGGTGAGACGATATTGATCGTTGTGAACGCCGCCATGAAGATGCCGTACTCCCGCGGCCCCAGTACGCGCGCTGCGAGTATCTGGGTGAGGAACGTCAGCCCGGCGCCCACGATGGTGAACAGACCGATGACGGAAACGTGCTGGATGGAACGTTTCATTGTGTATGACTTCAAACCGCGTATGCGTGCGGGGCAAGGCCCTGCCAGAGAGGATGCCGCGACTGCCGCGCAGACATGCAGTTGCCTGGTTCAGTACCGACCGCCGCCGATGCAACGCCCTCGCGCAGCAACGGGGCCGGAAACAGCGTGGGTCAGGCCGGGCGCGCACCCCGGCCTCCCGCGCGATCGCCTCAGGAAGAGGTGGACTTGTACTCGTAGTACCCGTAGCTGTAGTACCCGGTTGCGCGGCGCTGCACTGCGTTGAAGATCGCGCCCTTGATGCGGACGTTGTTCTGCTCGAAGCGGCGCTTGGCCAGCGCAAGCTCCTTGGCCTGGTTCAGCCCGAAACGGGCCACCATCAGGCAGGTGCCAGCGTGGTGGGCAATGATCGCCGCATCGGTCACCGCCAGGATCGGCGGCGTATCCACAATGACGATGTCGTACTGCGGGGCAAGCTCTTCCAGCAGGCGCGTGAAGTTGGCATGCATCAACAGCTCGGATGGATTTGGCGGCACGTCGCCCCGGGCGATATAGCTCAGGTTGTCCAGGCCGGGCAGCGTGCGGATCACCTCGGAGCGCTCGGCCTTTCCTACCAGCAGATCCGACAGGCCCGGCGTCTGCGTGGTGCCAAGCGCCTTGTGCAGGGTGCCCTTGCGCATGTCGGCGTCGATCACCAGCACCCGCTGCCCGGCCTGTGCGATGACGGCAGCGAGATTCGAGGAAACGAACGTCTTGCCCGCATTCGGGCTGGCGCCGGAAATCAGCACGATGTTGTTCTTGGCCTCCAGCCGTGCGAAATGCAGGCTGGTACGCAGGCTGCGCACGGCTTCAATGGCAAGGTCGGCCGGGTCCTTCACCGCGAGCAGATGCAACTTCCCATCCGCGCGGAACTTGCCCCGCACCGAGTCTCCCTGCTGTTGCAGGCTGACTGGGATGGACGCATAGACCGGCAGCCCAAGCTCTTCGATCTGCGCCGGGTCTTCCACGCCGCGATTCAGCAACTGCTTCAGCAGCACCATGGCAATCGAAAGGAAGGCGCCCAGCGCCGTACCGATCAGCACCACAATCGCCTTTCGCGGCTTCACCGGGGTGGTTGCATCCACTTCGGCGGCATCGATGATGCGCACATTTCCGACCGTGCCTGCGCGCGCCACATCCAGCTGTTGCGCCTGGTTGAGCATGCCCGTGTACATCTCATTACTCACCTGCAGATCGCGGGTGAGTCGCAGCAATTGCTGCTGGGCTTCAGGCAACTGCTTCACCTGGCCCTGGAAATTGCTCTTGCGCCCTTCCAGCTCGCCCACCTGGCGCATCAATGCCTGGTAAGCCGGGTGATCACGGGTGAACTTTCGGTCCATCTCGGCCTGCTGCAGGCGGAGTTGCTGGATGCTGGTCTCGACCGCGACCTCCTGGTCCAGGAGGCCCTTGGTCTGCAGGGTAAGGTCAACCGAATTGGCCTTGGTCTGGTAAGCACTCAGTGCCTTCTGTGCAGCATCCACTTGGCTGCGGACGTTCGGCAGCTGCTCTTTCACGAAGGCCAGCTGGGCAGAGGCTTCGGCCGAGTTGCGTTCAACGTTCTGACGCACGTAAGCCTGTGCCACCTGCTGCAGGAAGCTCTGTGCCAGTACGGGATCGGCGCTCTCATACGCTAGGGTGAGGATGCCGGAGTCCTTGCCGGACTCGCTGACGCCGATATCGCGCTGAAGATCATTGATGACTGTCAGGTGGCGCTGCCGCATGAGGTCAAAGCGCATGCCCGGATGCGCGCGGAGCACGGCAACCTGCATCTTCACGCCACCGCCGGTCGCAACCTCACCGACACGTCCCTTCAACAGCCGGTCCCCATCGTCGTCCAACAGCTCGTAGCTCCCCTTCTCCCCGACAACGAGCGTCATCTGGCGCGCCAACTGCGCGCGCGGGACGTCAAGCTGGAAGATATCGAGCTTTTCACCGCCCCAGCCGAAACGACGCATTCCAAAGCGCACGTCGGATAATGCGTCCGGATCCCTGGCCGCCGCCTTGCGGGCAAAATAATTTCCGATCAGCGGGAAACGGTTCGGCTCAATGCTGACATCCAGCTTCAGCGCATCAACGGCACTGCCGACAACCGATCGGGACGTGATCAACGCAATTTCAGTCGAGGCCTCAGCCGCGCCGCCGCTCATGCCCAGCGACTGGCTTACATCCGCCAGCCCCGGAAGAGAAGGCACCTTCGACTCGACCTGCACGATCGCATCGGCGCGGTAGATCGGGGTTGCCAGCAGTGCGTACGCCGCAGACACGAGGAAGAACACGAGGGTGATGGAGATGATCCACCATTTGTAGTCCACCAGCGTGCCCAGTAGCTGCCGCAGATCAATCTCGTCGTTGTCGTCTTGTGCGGAATTGCGTGAATCAGTAGTCATGGGGAATAGGCATCAAGGCAAAAGAGTTTAGAGACAAAGGAAGGTGCAAGAGGCGCGCATCAAAGATGCCGCGACCAACTCTCCACGCCCTCGGCCATGAGCTTGTACACGTGCTCGAACGCGGGACGCTGCTGGCGGTAGGGATCGGGAATTTCCCGGTCCTGCTGCCACTTGCCCAGCAGGAAGGTCTTGCCGGATGCCTCTGGGGCGATTTCCGCGATGCGCCGGACGTGCTTGCGTTCCATGGTCAGCACCAGGTCGGCCGAACCCAGGATCGCACCATTGATCTGGCGGGCGCGATGCGCCACACCGTCCAATCCCCGTTCCAGCAACAGTTCCTGCGCGGTGGCATCTATGCCGTGGTCGACCAGTGCGCCGAGCCCCGCCGACGACACCTGGATGTCCTTGCCTGCGACGGCTTGGCGCAGCATCACTTCGGCCGATGGGCTACGGCAGATGTTGCCGACACACACAAAAAGAATGTTTTTGAACACTACCTGGATTCCATAACAGTTCGCGCAGGCCACGACGTGCGTACAACACTCAGCCAGTCGCACAGGTTACCGCACGATGCAGGCAGTGGCACAGTTTTTTTTATCAAATCATTGACTTAGGTCGCTAAAATCGTCCCTCGCCTCAATACGCTGACTTCTGTCCAAAGACCTTGAAGACCGTCATCGCGATGATCCGTGCATCGAGGGTGGGGCTCCAGCGGCGGATGTAGTCAATGTCGTACTGAACCCGCTTCTTCATTGATCGCAGCTCCGGGGTTTCGCCGCGCAGGCCGTGCACCTGCGCCCACCCGGTGATCCCCGGCTTGACGTAATGACGGTGCATGTAGCGCTCGATCAGCCGCTCATAGTGGTTATTGTGCTGAATGGCGTGGGGCCTGGGGCCCACCACCGACATGCTGCCACCGAGCACATTGAAGAACTGGGGCAGTTCGTCGAGGCTGGAGCGGCGGAGAAATGCACCAAAACGCGTCACCCGGGGATCATTGCGTGTCGCCTGGGTAATCTTGTCGGCTCGTTCTGCATGCACCCGCATGGACCGGAACTTGAGCATCCAGAACTCTTTTCCACCCAACCCGTGGCGCTTCTGCCGGAACAATATCGGCCCCGGCGAGCTCAGCTTGACCCCGATGGCCAGCAACGCCAGCAGCGGCGAAAGCAGCACCACGGCGATGCTGGCAACGAACAGATCCTCGATCCGCTTGCCCAGCTTGAATTTCTGGTCCCCCAGGCCTTGGCGGACGCCGATCATCGGCACGCCACCCACCTCGTGCACACCCGGATTCAATGCCCCCAGGCCGGTGGTATCAGGAATCAACCGGACGGGCACCGGGAACCGCTCGATGTTCTTCAGCATCGCCTTGATCTGCACCGCGCTGCCCATCGGCATGGACACCCACAGCTGATCGAAGTCTCCCGCGTGGGCGGCCATGTACTCCGGCAGATCCTCCACCGCGCCCAAGCGATGCGGCCAGCCACTGCGCCGCCCACCGGCGATGTCGTAGGCGCCGGCAAAGTAACCGACGACCTCTTTGCCCAGCTCCGGCTTGCCGTGAAGCAGCCGATGGAGCTTCAACGCGGGCGCACGCAACCCCACCAGCAGCACGCGCTCCCTGTCCAGCCCTCGCGCACGCAGACGGTGCAGCTGCACCCTGAGTACTACCCGGACGCAGGTCATGGCCAACATGCCGGCAACGAACCAGCCCACCAGCCAAGGCGCAGGCACGGCATCGGCTACGTCGATCAGGATGGCGTACATGGAGAACAGCGCGAACACGGAGGTCCACGCCATGAGCAGGATCCAGAGATCGGCCAGTAGTCCCCGGGCCCGCCAGTTCCGATACATCGGGGCAACGGAGAAACACACGATAGCGCTCAGCAACACCGCGCCAAAGATAACCTTCTGCTCATGGGTGGGGGCTACCCATCCATAACGCAGGTAATGAGTGGCAATGGCGGCCACCGGCACGGCCAGGAAGTCGCCCAGACGCAAGCCCAACTCCAGCGCGGCTCTAGCCTCGCCGCGGCGCGCTCGAACGCGACTACCCGTGCCGGCCAGCTCTTCTACAGATCCTTGTAGCATGTACCGCTCCTTTTTCTCCGCACTCATTCCGCATCCTGATACGAGCAGACGCCAAAGGCTCCGTATCGGCCGTCTTGCGTGCACACAATCAAGCATTGTAACCAGATTGTGACGGGAACCTAACTAAATTTCTCGCCGTTTGCGACGCCGACAGCCTGAATAGGCACGGTTCGTGCAGGGATCCGTTTCTGGCACACCCGCCTGCCGCTACGGGAGCCGCGTCACGACACACATCATCTCGGGCTCGGCCCCGAAGACCGCGCAAGCGGGTCTGTTAACATCCCCCCACACACGAACCGACCGCGCCTGGGTCACCGCCCGGCGCCTTCTACACACTCAAGGAAGAGCTCTTTTGCGGGACGTACTCATCTGCGGCGGCGCCGGTTACATCGGCAGCCACATGGCCCAATGGTTAGCCGAGCATGGCCACACGGTCACGGTCCTGGACAACCTTTCAACCGGGCACCGCGCAGCCGTTCGCTGGGGCGAACTGATTACCGCCGACCTGATGGATCCGGCTTCACTCGAGCGGGCCTTCCACGGCCGACGCTTCGACGCGGTCATGCACTTCTGTGCGCGGTCACTGGTCGGGGAATCAGTCGCCGACCCTTATGGCTATTACAGCAACAACGTTACCGGCACCCTGAACCTCCTCGAGGCGATGCGTGACCATGGGGTTGAGAAGCTGGTTTTCTCATCTACCGCAGCAGTGTTCGGTCACCCAGCCACCGCCGTCATCGACGAAGGTCACCCCACGACCCCGATCAACCCATATGGGGCGAGCAAGCTGATGGCCGAGCGCTTCCTGGCCGACGCTGCCACAGCCTACGGCCTTCGCTCAGTGACCCTGCGCTACTTCAACGCTGCCGGCGCCCTGCCCGAGCACGGGATCGGCGAAGCGCATGCGTGCGAAACGCACCTGATACCCAACGTCCTGCGTGCCGCCCTGGGCAAGGGGCCGCCGCTGAAGGTGTTCGGCAGCGACTACGACACCATCGACGGCACCTGCGTGCGCGACTATGTGCATGTCCAGGACCTTGCCCAGGCCCACGCGTTGGCGTTGGAATTCATGAAGCATCAGGAGGGCGCCCATGCGTTCAACCTCGGCAATGGCCGCGGCTTCTCGGTAAAACAGGTCATCGCCGCGGCCGCCGCCGTGGCGGGCGCTCCCATCCCGTGCACCATGGCACCCCGCCGCGCGGGCGACCCGGCTTCACTAGTGGCATCCAGCGCCAAGGCGCGCGAACTCCTCGGCTGGGAGCCGCGTTGGACCGAACTGGCGCCAATCATCGAGAGTGCGTGGCGCTGGCACCGTGATCAGCCAAGCTGGTCCCCGCATTGACTTCACGACGAGCCTCCACCGCGGAAGCGTGAGCCAGGGCGCGGCCGCTGCAGAAGCCGGCCCCTCTGAGATCCACCGAACATGGAATTCGTGGCCCGGGCTGCCCCGAGAGCAAAGCGTGGGCCAGAACCGCGCCGCACCGCCAGATGAGGCATTGCTCCCCTCTGTTACCATTCGGGGTTCAGCTTGCCGCCCCCCCCCACCCTGCCAGCGGCCAGCGCCTTACAAACGCAACGCAACAGGAGTTTGCATGTCCTCTGACCTGCTCAAGGCCCTCGGCCTCGACGCGACCAACGCTGGCACCTACCTTGGCAACGGCGAGTGGTCTTCGGCCACCGATGCCGGTGTGATCACCCCGGTGAACCCGACCACCGGCGAAGCCATCGCCCAGGTCTACGCGACCACTGACGCCGACTACGAAACCATCGTGGCCCGCGCCCAGGAGGCCTTCAAGGTCTGGCGCACCACCCCGGCCCCGCGCCGCGGCGAAGCCGTGCGCCTGTGCGGTAACGCCCTGCGCGCCAACAAGGATGCCCTGGGCTCGCTGGTCGCGCTGGAAATGGGCAAGAGCAAGCCCGAAGGCGATGGCGAAGTGCAGGAGATGATCGACATCGCCGACTTCGCCGTGGGCCAGAGCCGCATGCTCTATGGCTACACCATGCATTCCGAACGCCCGGGCCACCGGATGTACGAGCAGTACCAGCCGCTGGGCCTGGTCGGCATCATCAGCGCGTTCAACTTCCCGGTCGCGGTGTGGGCCTGGAACTCCTTCCTGGCCACGATCTGCGGCGATATCTGCCTGTGGAAGCCGTCCAACAAGACCCCGCTGACCGCGATCGCCTCCATGCGCATCTGCAATGAAGCGCTGCGCGAGGGCGGGTTCCCGGACCTGTTCTTCCTGATCAACGATGCCGGCACCGAACTGTCGCAAAAGATGGTGGCCGACAAGCGCGTGCCGCTGATCAGCTTCACCGGCTCGACCCAGGTCGGCCGCCAGGTCGCCGAGAAGGTCGCGCATCGCCTGGGCCGCTGCCTGCTGGAGCTGGGTGGCAACAACGCGATCATCCTGGATGAAACCGCCGACCTGAAGCTGGCGGTCCCGGGCATCGTGTTCGGCGCCGTCGGTACCGCCGGCCAGCGCTGCACCACCACGCGCCGCCTGATCGTGCACGAATCCATCCATGACGACGTGCTGGCCACGCTGATCAAGGCGTACAAACAGGTCGAAGGCAAGATCGGCGATCCGACCGACCCGGCCAACCTGATGGGCCCGCTCAACAGCGAAGGCGCAGTGGAGCAGTTCCTGGCCTCGATCGAGAAGGCCAAGGCCAGCGGCGGCACCGTGCAGACCGGCGGCACCCGCATCGACCGCGCGGGCAACTTCGTGTTGCCGGCCATCGTCACCGGCCTGAAGAACAGCGACGAGGTCGTCCAGCACGAGACCTTCGCCCCGATCCTGTACGTGATGAAGTACAGCACGCTGGACGAAGCGATCGACATGCAGAACGGCGTGCCGCAGGGCCTGTCGTCCTCGATCTTCACGACCAACCTGAAAACCGCCGAGCGCTTCCTCTCGGCAGCGGGTTCGGACTGCGGCATCGCCAACGTCAACATCGGCACCTCGGGTGCCGAGATCGGTGGCGCGTTCGGTGGCGAGAAGGACACCGGCGGTGGCCGTGAGTCCGGCTCGGACGCCTGGAAGGTCTACATGCGCCGCCAGACCAACACCATCAACTACTCCGACTCGCTGCCGCTGGCCCAGGGCATCAAGTTCGACCTGTGATGGACGCCGCGCCCCACCTGCCGGCCGGCCCGCGCCTGGACTTTACCGGGCGCCGGGTGCTGATCGCCGGGGGCAGCAAGGGCATCGGGCGCGCGATGGCGCTGGCGTTTGCTTCGGCAGGCGCCCGCGTCTCGGTCTGCGCACGCGGTGAGGCCGGTCTGGCCGCGCTGCATGCGGATGCCGGGGCGCTCGGCCTGGCCGTGCATACGGCCAGTGCCGACCTCTCCCGGGTGGGCGACATCGGCCGCTGGCTGGCCGATGCCGCCCAAGCCCTCGGCGGCATCGACGTGCTGGTCAACAACGCGACCGGGTACGGCATGACCGACGATGAGGCGGGCTGGGAAGCCAGCTTGAACGTCGATCTGATGTCGGCCGTGCGCGCCTCGCGGCTGGCGCTGCCCTGGCTGCAGCAGTCCAGCGATGCCTGCATTCTCAACCTTGCCTCGATCGCCGCCCAGCAGCCGCGCCCGGGTGGCGCGCCGTATGCGGCGGCCAAGGCCGCGCTGATGCACTACACCACCTCGCAGGCGCTGGCCTTGGCGCCGCACCGCATCCGCGTCAACGCCATCGCCCCCGGCTCGATCGAGTTCGAGGATGGCTTGTGGGCGCGCCGGCGCGAGCAGGACCCCGAGCTGTATCGAAACACGCTGGCGAAGATCCCGTTCGGCCGCTTCGGCGAGCCGGCGGCCATCGCCAACGCCGCGCTGTTCCTGTGCTCGCCGCTGGCGGGCTGGATCACCGGGCATACCTTGAATGTCGATGGTGGCCAGGTCCTGATGGGATAAACCCGCCGCTGGCCCTATCATCGAACCTTCCCACCGCGACCAGGACCTGCATGAGCCTTCCGCCCCGACAAACGAGTGCCATGGCCGTGGTCAGCCTGATCATGGGCATCCTCGGCTGGACCGCCCTGCCCTTCATCGGCAGCATCGCGGCGATCGTCACCGGCCACCTGGCCCGTGCCGAGATCCGCCGCCGGCCGCTGGAACTGGAAGGCGACGGCATGGCGCTGGCCGGCCTGATCCTGGGCTGGATCGTGGTGATCGGCAGCCTGCTCGCCCTGGTAGTGGTGCTGTTGTTCTTCGGCGGACTGGCCTGGTTTGCCGCTACCCAATCGTGAGGTGCACATGAGCCGCTCGGATTCGACCGAACGCTTCAGCAGTCGGGTTGCCGACTACGTCCGCTACCGTCCCGACTATCCCCCGGCCTTGCTGGACTGGCTGCACCAGGACATCGGTGTGCCCACCGAAACCCTGGTCGCCGATATCGGCGCCGGCACCGGCATTTCCACCCGGCTGTTCCTGGCCGCCGGCCACCCGGTCATCGCGGTGGAACCGAATGCGGCCATGCGCGAGGCCGCCGAGCAGTTGCTCGCGCCGGACTATCTGCGCCTGAAGGTCGCCGACGGCACCGCCGAGGTCACCGGCCTGGCCGACAACAGCGTTGGCCTCGTTGCCGCAGCGCAGGCCTTCCACTGGTTCGACACCACCGCGGTGCGCCACGAATGGGCGCGCATCCTGCAGCCCGAGGGCATGGCCCTGGTGTTCTGGAACTCGCGCCTGCTCGATGCGTCCCCGTTCCTGATCGGCTATGAGCAGCTGCTGCTGGAGTTCGGCACCGATTACACCGACGTCGCCGAGCGCTATCAGGACGATGACACCATGCGCGCGTGGTTCGGCGAGGGCCTGCGTGGCATGGCCCGGCTGCCGAATGTGCAGCGCATGGACTACGACGGCCTGCGCGGTCGCCTGCTGTCCTCCTCGTATGCACCGCAGGCCGGTCACCCGCGCCACGCCGCGATGCTGGACGCACTGCAACAGCTGTTCGACGCCCACGCGGTGGACGGCCAGATCGCCTTTGAATACCAAACCCGTGCCTTTGTCGGCACGCTGGACTGATTGAACGCCATGTACTCGCTTGCCCGCCCCTTCCTGTTCGCCCTTGATGCAGAACGCGCCCACGGTCTTGGCCTGAGCGCGCTGGACCTGGCCTATCGCACCGGCACCACGCCGCTGATGGGCCGCCGCATCGACCCGCTGCCGACCAACGCGTTGGGAGTGAGTTTCCCGAATCCGGTGGGCCTGGCCGCCGGCCTGGACAAGAACGGCGAGCACATCGATGCGCTGCTGGCCCTGGGCTTCGGCTACGTCGAGATCGGCACGATCACCCCGCGTCCGCAGGCGGGCAACCCGAAGCCGCGCCTGTTCCGGCTGCCGGAGCACCACGCCATCATCAACCGCATGGGCTTCAACAACCTGGGCGTGGATGCGCTGGTGCGCAATGTCGAACGCGCCAAGCGCCGCACCGGCCTGCTCGGCATCAACATCGGCAAGAACAAGGACACGCCCAACGAGCAGGCGTTCGACGATTACCAGCACTGCCTGCAGAAGGTGTATCCGCTGGCCGACTACATCACCGTCAACATCTCCTCGCCGAACACCGCCGGCCTGCGCGAACTGCAGGAAGAGACCGCGCTGCGCCAGCTGATTTCGCAGCTGCGCGAAAGCCAGGAAAGCCTCGCCGCCAAGCACGGCAAGCGGGTGCCGATGCTGGTCAAGGTCGCCCCGGACCTGAGCGATCGCGACATCGATGCGGCCGCGCGCGTGCTCGGCGAACTCAAGGTGGACGGCGTGATCGCCACCAACACCACCATCGACCGCAGTGCCGTGGCGGGTGACCCGCGCGCGAACGAAGCCGGCGGCCTGTCCGGTGCGCCGCTGCTGGGCCAATCGACCCTGGTGCTGCGCCGCCTGCGCGCGCGCCTGCCCGAATCGATGCCGTTGATCGGCGTGGGCGGCATTCAATCCGGTGCGGACGCGGTGGCCAAGATGGCCGCCGGCGCCGCGCTGGTGCAGTGCTACAGCGGCCTGATCTTCCGTGGCCCGGAGCTGGTACATGACTGCGTGGAGGCGATCCGTCGCCGCAGAGAGGCGCCCAGCCGCGGCGCGGTGGCACCGCTGTGAACGACGCCATGACTGCCTGGGCCATCACTGAAAACGCCTCGCTGAAGGCGCTCAACACTTTCCATGTCGACGCCACGGCCGCGCAGCTGCTGGAGGTGTTCGATCCTTCCGTGCTGCCGGAGGTGCTGGCCCTGCCACGCGTCGCAGAGCAGCCGCTGCTGGTGCTGGGCAGCGGCAGCAACGTACTGATCGCGGACAACGTGGAAGGCACCGTGCTGGTGTTCGCCAATCGCGGCATCGAGATCCTGGAACACCGCGCCGACCACACAATCGTGCGTGCCGGTGCCGGCGTGAACTGGCATGGGCTGGTGATGTGGTCGTTGCAGAACGGGCTGTCCGGGCTGGAGAACCTGGCCCTGATCCCCGGCACCGCCGGCGCCTCCCCGATCCAGAACATCGGCGCCTATGGTGCGCAGGTCGGCGAGTTCATCCAGGCCGTGGATGCCTGGGACCGACACGAGAACGACTGGGTACGCTTCGATGCGGAAGGCTGCCAGTTCGCCTACCGCGACAGCATCTTCAAGCACGACCCGGACCGCTACCTGATCACCGCGATCGAGCTGCGCCTGCCGCTGCTGCATGGCCTGCGCCTGGGCTATGCCGGGATCGCCGAGGAAATGGAGGCGATGGGCGTTGAACTGCCGGTGGCCGCCGATGTGGCCAACGCGGTGATCAACATCCGCCGCCGCAAGCTGCCGGATCCGGACGTGCTCGGCAATGCGGGCAGCTTCTTCAAGAACCCGATCCTGCCGTTGGAACAGGTGGAGGTGCTGCTGCAGCACTTCCCGGAGCTGCCCGTGTACCCGGCCGACGACGACAGCCGCCGCAAGATCTCCGCGGGCTGGATGATCGAAAGTTGTGGCTGGAAGGGGTACCGCGATGGCGATGCTGGCGTTGCCCCAAGCCATGCGCTGGTGCTGGTCAACCACGGCCAGGCCACCGGCGAAGAACTGCTCGCGCTGGCGCGGCGGATCTCCGCCTCGGTACTGGAGAAGTTCGGCGTGCCGATCGAACCGGAACCCAGGCTGATCGGCGCACAGTGGTGAACCCCGCCCCCGCGTTACCGGTGGCCACGCCGTTGCGGGCCGCCCTGCTGATGCTCGGCAGTACGCTGGCCTTCGGCCTGATGGCGATCGCGATCCGCTATGCCACCCGCTACGTGCCGACCCAGGAAGTGGCGTTCTTCCGCAACGCGTTCGGCCTGCTGGCACTGCTGCCAATGCTGATCCGCCCCGGCAGCGCGCCGCTGAAGACGCAGCAGCTGCCGCGTTACTTCCTCCGCAGCGCGATCGGGCTGGCCTCAATGCTGTGCGCGTTCTGGGCGATCGGGCACCTGCCGATCTCCCAGGCGATCTCGCTCTCCTATTCGACACCGCTGTTCGTGACCATCGCTGCCGTGCTGTGGCTGGGCGAAACCGTGCGCATGCGCCGCTGGGCGGCGGTGATCATCGGCTTCATCGGCGTGCTGATCATCGTGCGCCCCGGCTCGACCAGCTTCACACCCGGCACCCTGGTCGCCGTCGGCGCTGCCGTGCTGAGCTCGCTGGTGGCGATCCAGATCAAGCAGCTCACCCGTATCGACAGCGCCGATACGGTGGTGTTCTACACCTATGTGTTCTGGGTGCCGCTGTCGCTGGTGCCGGCGCTGTTCGTCTGGGTCTGGCCGACTGGCCTGGCCTGGGTCTGGCTGGTCGCGACCGGTGTGCTCGGCACGCTGGGCCAGCTGCTGTGGACGCGCGCCCTGCGCCTGGGCGAAGTCTCCGCACTCACTCCGATCAGCTTCATGCAGCTGCCGCTGGTCAGCCTGCTGGGCTGGCTGTTGTTCAATGAAGCCCTGGACCGCTGGACCGTGATCGGCGCCGGCATCATCCTCGGCGCGAACGCCTATATCGCCCACCGCGAAGCGGTGCTGGCACGGCGGGCGAAATCGCAGGCGGTCACAGCGGCCGCCAAGCCGGGGGAATAGACCCCCGGGCATCAATCCGACCCGAACAGATCGCGCGTGTACACCTTGTGCGCCACCTCCACCAGCTCCGGCGTCAGCCGGTTGGCGACGATGATGTCCGCCTCCGCAAGGAACGCCGCAAAATCGTTCACCACGCGGGAGCGGTAGAAGGTCGGCTCCGTGAGCACCGGCTCATGGACGATGACCTCGATGCCTTTCGCCTTGATCCGCTTCATCACGCCCTGCACCGCCGAGGCGCGGAAGTTGTCCGAGCCGGCCTTCATCACCAGCCGGTAGATGCCCACGACCTTCGGGTTGCGCGCCACGATGTCATCGGCGATGAAATCCTTGCGGGTGCGGTTGGACTCGACGATGGCGTGGATCAGGTTCTGCGGCACCTTGCTGTAGTTCGCCAGCAGCTGCTTCGTATCCTTGGGCAGGCAGTAGCCGCCGTAGCCGAAGGACGGGTTGTTGTAGTGGTCACCGATGCGCGGATCCAGGCTGACGCCTTCGATCATCTGCCGCGTGTCCAGCCCGTGCGAACTGGCGTAGGTATCCAGTTCGTTGAAGTAGGCCACCCGCATCGCCAGATAGGTGTTGGAGAACAGCTTGATCGCCTCCGCCTCGGTCGCGTCGGTGAACAGCACCGGCACGTCCTTTTTGATCGCGCCTTCCTTCAGCAGCCCGGCAAACACCGCGGCGCGTTCGGAGCGTTCGCCGACGATGATCCGGCTCGGGTGCAGGTTGTCGTACAGCGCGCGGCCTTCGCGGAGGAACTCCGGCGAAAACAGAATCGTGTCCGTGCCGAACTTGGCCCGCAGCGCATGCGTGCAGCCCACCGGCACGGTCGACTTGATCACGATGACGGCGGACGGATGGATCCGCAGCACATCGGCGATCACCGCCTCGACGGAGCCGGTGTTGAAGTAGTTCGACTTGGGGTCGTAATCGGTCGGCGTAGCGACGATGACGAAGTCCGCGCCTTCATAGGCCTGCGCCGGATCCAGCGTGGCGGTGAGGTTCAGCGTGCGATTGGCGAGGAAGTGCTCGATCTCGGCATCTTCAATGGGCGACTGGCGCGCGTTGATCATCGCCACCTTGGCTGGATCGATGTCCAGCGCCACCACCTCGTGATGCTGCGCGAGCAGCACCGCGTTGGAGAGGCCCACGTAACCGGTACCGGCGACGGCAATCTTCATTCAGGATCCTTCTGCATACGTCGTCCAGAGTCGAACGACGAATTTTAGCAAACGTGGCGGAGTAAGCGCCACAACGCGTCTCATTACGCGTCATTTCTGGCGTTTTAACTCTATAAATTGCCATAACGCGCCATATTTGGCGCTTTAGTGAAATACAATCTAAATGTCGTAAAGCGCCACACTTGACGCGTTATTGCAATAGTGCGATACAAAGCGTCAGGAGGGTCACTTTATGACGATCACACATCTGATGACGGACGAGGCTGTCCTGGCTGAGCTGGGGCAACGTCTATCCCACGTGCGGCTCTCGCAAGGCATCACCCAGGAGCAGCTGGCCGATGCTGCGGGCGTCTCCAAACGCACCGTGCAGCGGCTGGAAGACGGTACGCCCGCCCAGCTGGCCAACCTGATCCGATGCCTGCGCGCCCTCGGCAGGCTGGATGCGCTGGACGTGATGCTGCCCAGCGACGGCCCCAATCCGATCGATCTGCTGGAGCGCCGCGGCCACCCACGCCAGCGCGCACGACCGGGCGTTGCAGAAGCCGCCCCGGCCAAGCCTTGGAGCTGGGGGGATGAGCAATGAACACCACGGCCGAGGTGCGCCTGTGGGGCAGCCGGATCGGCGCGGTGACGCTGGCCGACGGCGAGCGGATCGCACAATTCGCCTACGACCCGGCATTCGCACGTTCCAGCATTGAGGTCGCCCCGCTGACCATGCCGCTCGCGGCGGATCGGATCTACGGTTTCCCCTCCCTCAACCCGGCAGGCTTCCATGGCTTGCCCGGCCTGCTCGCCGACGCCCTGCCGGACAAGTACGGCAATACCCTGATCAATGCGTGGCTGGCCACCCAGGGCCGCACCCCGGACAGCTTCAATGCGGTGGAGCGGCTCTGCTATACCGGCACGCGCGGCATGGGGGCGCTGGAGTTCTCGCCTGTGCATGGGCCGCGCGTCCGCACGGCACACAAGATTCAGATCGATGCCCTGGTCGCGCTGGCCACCGAGGTTCTGAGCAACCGCGACAACCTGCGTGCCTCGTTCGGCGATGAAGAACGCGCCGATGCACTGCGGGACATTCTGCGCGTGGGCACCTCGGCCGGTGGCGCACGGGCCAAAGCCGTAATCGCCTGGAACGAAGCCACCGGCGAAGTCCGATCGGGCCAGGCCGCGGCGGCGCCAGGCTTCAGCTACTGGCTGCTCAAGTTCGATGGCGTGCAGAACAACCGCGACAAGGAACTGGCTGACCCCAAGGGCTACGGCGTGGTTGAGTACGCCTACGCGCTGATGGCGCGTGATGCAGGCATCCAGATCAGCGAGTGCCGACTGCTGGAGGAAGGCGGTCGCCGCCACTTCATGACACAACGCTTCGACCGCACCGATGCAGGGGGCAAGCGCCATATGCAGTCGTTGGCGGCGATGGCCCACTTCGACTTCAATGATCCCACTGCCTACTCCTACGAGCAGGCCTTGCTGGTCATGCGCCAGTTGCGCCTGCCCATGGCGCAGCTGGAGGAACAGTTCCGGCGGATGGTGTTCAACGTGATCGCACGCAACCAGGACGACCACGTCAAGAACATCGCCTACCTGATGGACCGGCAGGGCCAGTGGTCGCTGTCACCTGCGTTCGATATCACCTGGGCGTACAACCCGGACGGCGACTGGACAGCGCGGCACCAGATGTCGATCAACGCCAAGCGCGAGGGTTTCGACGTGGCCGACCTGACCGCCTGTGCCGCGACTGCCTCGATCAATGCCCGCCGCGCCCGGGACATCATTGAGCAGGTCCGGCACAGCGTGCTGCGCTGGCCCCAGTTTGCCGACGAGGCCGGCGTCGCCGGGCACTGGCGCGATCAGATCCGCGGCAGCCTGCGTACGGACATTCGCTGAGTCGCAGTCTCACCCCTGCGCAACCTGCCACGCACGGGTCGCGCAGTCGGCCACGTTGCCGGGCGCGAACTGCTCGGCCATGTAGCGCAGCGCCTGGCGCCGCTGTGCAGGCGGGCGTGCCGTGGCGCCGGGTTCCAGCAGGAGATCGTGGAACTCCTGCAGGTCCTGCAGGATCCGCCAGTGGCGGTAGTACGCCCCCCACAGCGGATCCGCCTCGACCGGGCCGTAGCCCTCGGCGAACCCCGGCGGCTGCTCACGCCCCCAGCGCCCGCCGATGCCGGCGCCGATGAACATCAGGTCGCGCTCGCGCGGGGCCAGCACCATCTCGTCCCAATCGATCAGATGGATACCCTCATCTGGCCCGACCAGCACATTGCCCGCGTGCAGATCGGCATGACAGAGCACGCGGCGGGGGCGACCGTCGCCGATGCGCGCGCGCAGCGCGCCGCAGCGCTGCCAGATCGCCTCGATGCGCTGACGGTGCCGGCACCACAGGGCCAGATACTCCTCGCCCAATGCATCGCGCACCGGTATCCGCGCGTCGGCGCGCTGCAGCCATGCGCCGACGCGCTCCACCGCAGTGTCGTCGTCGAATCCAGGGCAACGCAGACGCACGGACAGTGCCTCCGGCAACCGCACGTCGTGAACCTGGCGCAGCACGCGCCCGAACCGCTCCCAGTGCCCACGCGACAGCGCCTCCTCGAAACCGGAAAACGCATCGACATAGGGAAACAGCGTCCACTGCAGGCCCGCCCAGGTTGCCGCGGCCGCACCGTCCCGGGTCGGCAGCGGCGCGATGATCTCACGCAGTCCCAGGTGGTCACGCAGATGGTGCAGAACGTCCCACACCACGGCATCCACCGCGTAACGCCGGCACTTCAGCCACCAGCGCATGCCATCAGGCCCACCCACCTGGTACACGGTCGCACCTGCATCGGCGCCACAGGCGCGCTGCACTACCGCGGTGGCTCGTACGCCGTAGGCCTCCCCCAGCACCTGGGTGATCTGCGCCGAGGACAACTCTTGTGGATGGAGCATCAATCCAACGGATGTAATGAATACGCATCGACTATCGCAGATCGATACCCTGCAGCGCAGCGCAGTCCATCACGAAAGTGGCCACGCGCTGCTGGCGTGGTCGCGCGGGCCGCCATGGCGGTGAAATCAGCCGATGATGTGGATGCCCGCCCCGCTTTCACCCGGCGCCAGTTCCGGCCGCAGCTGCAGGGCGGGAATCTCATAGTCACCCCCATTCTGGCGGCGGTAGGCGATCGGGGCATCGGTCGCCAGGCCGTCCAGCCGGGTTGCCCAGGTTCTCCAGCAGCGCCGGGAACGATGCGTCGTCGACGCGGCCGGTGCGGTAGATCACATGCGGCGGCAGCACCTCGAAGCCGGGATAGAACAGGATGCCGTGCTGGATCGGAAACAGGACATCCTCGATCGAACCGTTGATGCCGCGCGGTGCGTAGTGCGACGCCCAGCCACCGGTGGTGACCACCAGCATCGCCCGCTTGCCGCTCATGGCACCCTCGCCGTAGCGATCGCCCCAGTGACGGTCCGAGTGCTCGCCCACCCCATACGCGAACTCATAGGCGTATACCCGGTCGACCCAGCCCTTGAGGATGGCCGGCATCGAGAACCACCACAGCGGAAACTGCAGGATCACCGCATCGGCCCAGCGCAGTTTGTCCTGCTCGGCCGCGATGTCCGCGCTCTGCGCACCGTTGGCGTACGCCTGCCGCGAGTCCAGCGAGGCATGGAACGGCACCGACGGATCGCGGTCCGGATGATCGGCCGCATCGAGCTGCGGTTTCCACTGCATGGCATACAGATCGGAGACCTGCACGGTGTGGCCGGCCTGTTGCAGGCGTTCGACGGTGAAGGCTTTCAGCGAGCCACTGAGCGAAGTCGGTTCGGGGTGGGCGTAGACGATCAGGACGTTCATGGCAGTTCCACGGAGGAGATGCCGCCACGGTAGGGAGGGCAGCGCTATAGTGGAAATGAATTCCCACAATCGCTGACATTGCCATGGACAATACCCTGCGTCGCATCGACCTCAACCTGCTGGTGACCCTGCAGGCCCTGCTGGACGCGCAGAACGTCACCCGCGCCGCCGCGCGCCTGCATCTGGCGCAGCCCACGGTGAGCGTGCAGTTGGGGCGGCTGCGTGATCTGTTCGACGATCCGCTGCTGCTGCCCGGCCCGCGCGGCATGCGGACCACGGCGCGCGCCGACGCCCTGCGCGCGCCATTGGCCGACGCGCTGGCCGCGCTGGAGCGCGCAGTGGCGCCGACCCGGGCGTTCGACCCGGCGCAGGCCAGCAACACCTGGCAGGTGATGGCCTCCGACTACGGCGAGTCCACCGTGCTGCTGCCGGCTCTGCCCGGTCTGCGTCGCGCCGCACCGGGCACGCGCCTGGCCGTGGTCGAACTCGCACCGCGGCGCATGGTGGAGCAGGCCGAGCGTGGCGATATCGACCTGGCGTTCCACATCGCGTCCGATGCGCCACCCGCCCTGCACCACCGCCCACTGTTCACCGAACGCTACGTACTGGCTGGCCGCGCCGGTCATCCAAAATTGAAGCGTCGCCCCACCCTGACCCAGTTCTGCGCGCTCGAGCATGTCATCGTCTCGCCGATGGGCGGCGGCTTCCACGGCGTCACCGACGAGGCACTCGCCCGGGTGGGTGCACAGCGCAGGGTGGCCTTGTCAGTGCCGCACTTCCTGTACCTGCGCAGTGTGATCAGCCGGACCGACATGGTCGCGATGGTGCCCGCGCGGCTGGTCGCCGATGACCCGTCACTGCGTGTAGTGGAGGCGCCGATCGACGTGCCCGGCTACCAGATGGTGATGCTGTGGCACGAGCGCGTGCACCGAGATCCGGCGCATCGCTGGCTGCGGGACCAGATCGCCCAAGCGGTCAAGGGATGATCCGGCGCATATTGCGACGCGTCATGTAAACGATTACATCCCCTGCTAGCGTGTCCCCACCCCGCCGTCGGGGTCGTTTCAGATCAGGAGCGCGTTGATGGGGCTGCAGGCTGACCGTTCGACCGTCGTGCACCGACCGCGCCGCATCATGGCCGGCAGCGTGCTCTTCTCCACCCTCGCGCTGAGCCTCACCGCGGCCGCCCAGGACCTGCCACCGCGCAGCCAGTGGCAGGCCAGCAGTTCCTCCCAGCAGGTGCCGGCGATGGCGGTCGGGCACCTGATCGACGGCGACCCGAAAACAGTCACCGGCGGCGCCTTCAGCCCGGGCCACTGGTTCCAGGTGGACCTGGGCAGGCCGAGCATGCTCAGCGGCGCGCAGATCACCTGGGACGTCTCCAATCCGGAGGGGTACAGCCTTCAGACCTCGCTGGACGGTCAACAGTGGCAGCCGGCCTACACCATGCGCGATTCGCTCGGCGGTATCGAGACGCTGTTCTTTGCGCCGCGCAACGCCCGCTATCTGCGCCTGGCCAGCCCGGCGCGCACCTCGGACTGGGGCGTGTCGATCTTCGAGCTGGAGCCCTTGGATTCCACCACGAGCGCGCGCGTGTCCGGCGTGGATGCGACCCAGGCCGCGGCGCTGTGGCAGGGTGGCAGTGCGATCGACGTTCCGCGTGGCAAGGACGGTACGCACACGCTCGAGATCGCGTTGCCGCGTGCCGTCTCCACCACCGGCCTGTCCGTGGATTGGAAAGGTGAGCACGGTGCCGCACGGCTGCAGGCACGCGATGCGCAGGGCCGCTGGATGGACCTCGCACGCGATCCGCAGGCCGGTACACGGCAGCAGAGTTGGTTGGCGGGCACTGCTGCCGTGACCGCCACCGCGCTGCGGCTGAAGGTGGACGGTGGCGCCCCTCGGGTCGAGCGCCTGCGCCTGCTCGGCCCCAAGGCAGTGATGACGCCCATGAAGCGCTACCAGATCGCCGCCAGCGGCGCGCAGCGCGCATTGTTCCCGGCCTCGCTGCACATGCAGCAGACCTACTGGACCGCGGTCGGCATCCACGCCGGCCGACAGAAATCGATTTTCGACGAGTACGGCAACATCGAAGCCTTCAAGGGTGCGCCGCTGGTGCAGCCGATCTGGCGCAACGCGAACGGTGTTGCCGCAGGGGCCGCCGACCAGCCGGTGCAGCACGCGCTGCGCGATGGCTGGAAGCCGATGCCCTCGGCGACGTGGTCGCCACAACCCGGGCTGGAACTGCAGAGCGAGGCGTTCGCGGTCGAGCTGGGGGGACAGCCGGTCACCTTCGTGCGCCATCGACTGCGCAACACCGGCAGCGCCCCTCTCGAGGGCACCCTGACACTGGCGGTACGGCCGATGCAGATGAATCCACCGTGGCAGAACGGCGGCCTCTCGCCGATCCGCGAGGTGGCCGTGGAAGGTCGACAGGTGCGCATCAACGGGCGCGCCCTGCTGCAGTCGCTCACCCCGGTCGATGCCGTGGGTGCGGCGCCGTTCGGCACGGAGGGCAGTACCGAGATCACAGGGGCCATCGCCAGCGGTAGCTTGCCCGCGGCCACGCAGGCACGCGATGCCGAGGGTCTCGCGTCCGCGGCGCTGGCCTACCGCGTGCAGCTCGCGCCGGGTGCCAGCCGCTCGGTGGTGGTCGCCTTCCCGCTGGGCACCGCCGCTTCGGCTAAGGACGGTTCGTTGCCGGATGCACCGCCACTGGCGCTGCCTGGCGTCCCGCGTGCACCCGATGCGGCGTACGACGCACTTGCCAAGCGGGCATCCGACGACTGGCAGGCACGCCTGGGCCAGGTCGGCCTGCGCCTGCCCGATCCCTCGCTGGTGGACATGCTGCGCGCGCAGGCGGCGTACATGCTGATCAACCAGACCGGCCCGGCCATGCAGCCCGGCCCGCGCAACTACAACCGCTCCTTCATCCGCGACGGCATGGCCACCTCCGCGGTGCTGCTGCGCATGGGCGAATCCAGGGTCGCGCGCGATTACCTGGCCTGGTACAGCGAGCACGGCGTGCATGCCAACGGCCTGGTCTCGCCGATCCTCAACGACGACGGCAGCGTCAACACCGGCTTCGGCTCGGACATCGAGTACGACAGCCAGGGGCAGTACATCAGTCTGGTTGCCGATGTCGCGCGCCTGGATGGCGGACCGGACTCAGTACGCGCCTATCTGCCCAAGGTGAAAGCCGCGATGCGCTTCCTGCAGGAACTGCGCGAGCGCACGCTGGTGCCCGGCTACATGGCCAGCCAGCCTTCGCCGGAACGCTTCGCCGGCATCCTGGCGCCGTCGATCAGCCATGAGGGCTATCCCTCGCCCACGCACAGTTACTGGGACGACTACTGGGGCCTGAAGGGCTGGCATGACGGTGCGTGGCTGGCCGAGTCGCTGGGCGATCACGAAACCGCCGCGTGGGCGCGCGAACAGTACACCGCCCTGCACGATGCACTGGCTGCCTCGATCCGCGCCACGATGGCGTGGAAGGGCATCGACTTCATTCCCTCTTCGGCCGACCTTGGCGATGGTGATCCGACCGGCGTGTCGATCGCGCTCGATCCCACCGGCGCACAGGATGTGTTGCCGGCCGAGGCGCTACGCACCACGTTCGCCCGCTATCTGGACGATGTCCGCAAGCGCGGCGAGCCGGGCGCGTTGTATGCCTATACCCCGTACGAAATCCGCAACGTGCTGAGTTACGTGCATCTGGACCAGCCCGAGGCCGCCGACGAACTGCTGCAGGGCCTGCTGCATGACCGCCGCCCGCTGGAATGGCAGGTGCTCGCCGAGGTGGTCCATTCGCGGCTGCGCTTCCCGCGTTATCTCGGCGACATGCCACATACCTGGATCGGCGCCGAATACGGACGCACGCTGTTCGGGATGCTGATGCGCGAAGACGATGACGCGCTGTCGCTGTTGCCGGGCACCCCGCCCTCGTGGGTGGCCGGCGACGGGCTGGCGGTGGATCGCCTGCCGACCGCCTACGGCATCCTGGCCCTGCAGGCACGGCAGCGCGAGGGAACGCTGCAGGTAACGCTGGGCAAGGGGCTGCGCACGGACACCGCGGTGCGTGTGTGGTGGCCGAGCCGCACGCGCCCAACCTCGGTCCGGGTGGATGGCCGCGTCGTGAGTGACTACGACGCGCGCGGGGTGCTGCTGAAGCAGCCGTTCCGCCGGCTGGAGGCGACGTGGTGAGACCGACTCCGCCGGCATGGCGATGCTCTGTCAGCCGATGAAGGGCTAGAACCCGGTCAGCCCTGCCGGTCGACGGGACGACGCAAGCCTTGGTCCGGTCGTGGCGGTGCCTGGCATGACCGGCATTGACATGCAGGTATTTACCTGCATATTATCGGATCGTCGACGGGCGCCATCACATGCACAGGGCGTTACCTGGATCACGAGCAGCGAGGAACGCGGATGGATGCAGACAAGGTGTTCAAGGCGCTGGGCGACCCAACCCGCAGGGCGCTGCTGGATGCGCTCTGCCAGACCAACGGGCAGTCGCTGGGGCAGCTCTGCGCGCACCTGCAGATGGCACGGCAATCGGTCACCCAGCATCTGGGCCTGCTGGAAGACGCCAACCTGATCAGCACCGTCAGGCGCGGTCGCGAGAAGCTGCACTTCATCAACCCCGTGCCCCTGCACGAGGTTTACGAGCGGTGGGTACGCAAGTTCGAGCACCAACGGCTGAGCCTGCTGCATGACCTGAAAAAAGAACTCGAAGGAGAATGATGATGTCCACGGTGTCTACCTGCTTCATCCACGTGATCTATATCGCCTCCACCGCCGAAAGCGTATTCGAGGCCATCACCCGGCCAGAGATCGCCCGCACCTATTGGGGCCATGAGAACGTATCGGACTGGCAGCCCGGTTCACGCTGGCAGCACGTCCGTGCCGACGCGGCAAGGAAGGTCGAGCTGGTCGGCGAGGTGGTCGAAAGCACCCCGCCCTCGCGCCTGGTCATCACCTGGGCTGCCGCTTCGCAGGCCGATGACGCGCAGGCCTACAGCCGGGTGACGTTCGATATCGTGCCGTATGACGGCATGGTCCGTCTCACCGTGACCCATGACCAGCTCGAGCCGGGCAGCGGCATGGACACCGGCATCCGGCAGGGCTGGCCGCTTGTCCTGTCCAGCCTGAAATCACTGCTGGAGACCGGCAGGGGAATGGACGTCTTCGCCAAGCCACTGGCCTGATCCGGGCGGGAAGATCACAGAAAAGGGCGCCTTGGGCGCCCTTTTCATTCAACACATCTCGCTCGACCGCTGTACGCGACAACGCGCTCAGACGCTCCCCTCATGCTCATGTAGGGTGATCAGCGATTCCATCAGGTCTTCGTCCGCACTCGCGCACACGGCCAGCAGCACCGCTTCCTCGCAGCCGGTATCGACGATGTAGGCGTGCCCCATCTGGCTGTCGATGTAGATGCCCTGCCCGGTCTCCAGCACCACCGGATCGTAGAACTCGGTGTGGACCTGGATGCGGCCTTCCATCACGTGCACGTACTCCTCGCCCGGGTGGCGGACCAGGTCGCCGAACTCGGCGGTGGTCTTGGCCCGCACCTTGGTCAGGATCGGGATCATCCGCTTGCGGCGCAGTTCGGTGCACAGATAGTAGTAATCGTAGTTGTCGGTCTGGACCCGCAGCGCCTTGTCGAGCGAGCCGAGGCTGCGCCGTGCGGTGACCGGCTTCGGCGCGCTGTCGGCATCGGGCTCGGAGAACAGATCGGACATGCGCAGGTTCAGGCGCTGCGCCAGGTGCTGGAGCTTGTCGTAGGTCAAGGTCAGGCGGTCGTGCTCGATCTTGGACAGCGTGGACAGGGGAATTTCGGTGTGCTCGCTCATTTCCTTGAGCGTCCAACCCTGGCGCGTGCGCAGACCGCGCAGCAGGGTTCCGAGCGTCGGGCTTTTGGGGCTCATCGACAGGACCTTTGGGCTATTGCTGGTGAAGTTGCCGATACGATACTACGTAGAGATGAATGCCATCCTGATCAGGATGGTTTCTTGTCGCGTTCGCCTCATATGGCGTCCCTCAACGCCGTGTAATCGTTCTCATCGGCCCCGGAATGGCGTATTCAGGGCATGTAACGGTCGCAATCACCCCTGCTCGGCGGCCGCCGGACGAGATCACGCGCAATTGACATTTCTCTGATCAGGAATATTGTTGTCTGATTGAGATGGTTTTGGGCCCTCCGATCGTTTGTGCGGGGTGCCTCGTCTTCCAGTTCCAGAGGGGATCGTCACATGCGTGCGTTGTCAGGGCTTGTCGCGTTGTGTTGTGGGCTGTTGCTGTCCTTCCAGGCCGATGCACAGCGGCCGTCGTCCCCGCCTCCGGAGGCCGCGCCCACCCGCGTGGACACCGTGGCCCGATTGACCGCGGATGACGCGGCCACCTGGCTGGATGGGTTCATGCCGTATGCCATCGCGCGCGGTGACATCGCCGGCGCGGTGGTGACCGTGGTCAAGGACGGCCAGATCCTGGTCCGTCGCGGATACGGCGTCTCGGATGTGGAAAAACAGACCCCGGTGGATCCGGACCGCACCCTGTTCCGGATGGCCTCGGTCTCCAAGCTGATGACCTGGACCGCGGTGATGCAGCTGGTGGAGGCCGGCAAGCTGGATCTGGACGCGGACATCAACCAGTACCTGGACTTCAAGGTGCCCGAGCGCGGCCTGCCGATCACGCTGCGCCAGCTGATGACGCATACCGGTGGTTTCGAGGCCAACATCAAGTACATGTGGACCAGCGAGGCGGTGGCCGAAGCCGGTGACATCGCGCTGGGACCGTACCTCAAGCGACGGGTGCCGGCGCAGATCTTCGCCCCGGGCACCGTGCCCGCCTATTCGAACTACGGCACCAGCCTGGCCGGCTACATCGTCGAGCGCGTGTCCGGCCGACCGTTTGCCGAGTACGTCGAGCAGCACATCTTCGTGCCGCTGCAGATGCAGCACGCCAGCTTCCGCCAGCCGCTGCCGCCTGCGTTGCGTGCGCTGGTCAGCAAGGGCTATGCACTGGGATCGGGCAAGCCGCGCGATTTCGAAGTCACCCCATCCGCTCCGGCCGGCGCACTGTCGGCCACCGGCAGCGACATGGCGCGTTTCATGATCGCGCACCTGAGCGCGGCGGGCGGCCACGACACCGCTATTCTGAAAGCCGCGACCAGCCAGCTGATGCTGACCCCGCAGACGCGCTTCGCGCCGCCGCTGAACACCATGGCACTCGGCTTCTACGAGATCGATGTCAATGGCCAGCGCGTGGTGTCGCACGCCGGTGACACCTACTCGTTCCACTCGCAGCTGTTCCTGTTCCGCGATCACGACGTCGGTCTGTTCGTCTCACTCAACAGCGCGGGCGCCAACGGCATCACCGGCCCGATCCGGCGTGAACTGCTGGAGAACTTCGCCGACCGCTATTTCCCGGCCGCGGCACCCGCGGCGGCACCGCCCGTCGACGCAGCGCTGGCCAGGCAGCAGGCACGCCTGCTGGCGGCGCCGAGCTACCTGGATGCGCGGCGTGCGGAGACCGGCATCGGCCGCACCGGCATCCTCACCCAGACCCGCCTGGAAGCCCTCGACGATGGCAGCCTGCGTCTGCCGCGCATGAAGCAGCCCAACGGGCAGCCCACCACCTTCAAGCCGATCGCCCCGTGGCTGTGGCAGGCCAGCAACAGCGAGCTGCGCCTGGCCGCCATCGTCAAGGACGGCGCGCCGGTCGGCTTTGCGGTGGATTCGTCTTCGCCGTTCAACGTGTTCCTGCGTGCCGAAGGCTATCGCTCGGCGCTGTGGCTGAAGCCGGCACTGACCGGGGCAGTGGCCGTGCTGGCGCTGTCCGCGCTGGCCTGGCCGATCGCCGCGTTCGTGCGCCGCCGTCATGGGCGCGTGCTGGGCTGGCCGCGCAGGACGCTGCTGGCCTATCGCCTGAGCCGCTTCGCCTGCTGGTTCATGCTGCTGGTGCCTGCCGCGGCCATGGCGGTGATGACCTGGGCATCGGCGGATTTCGCCCGCCTCGATGACCGCCTCGATCCGGCAGTGATCGGCCTCGGCATCGCCACGGTGATCGCGATCGTCGGCGGGATCGGTTCGACGGCCTGGAATCTCGTGGAGACCGTACGCGCTGGTCGCGGCTGGCTCGCCCGCCTCTGGGCCGCGCTGCTGCTGATCGCGGCCTGCGTGCTCGCCTACGCCCTGGTCCTGATGGGCCTGGCCGACTTCGCTCTCAACTATTGACCCATGGCCCCGCCACGGGGCTGGAGACATCCTGTGAAACTGACCCTGCAGATCGATACGCTTGCCTTGCTGGCCCCGTTCCGGATCAGCGGCTACGTGTTCGAACACGCCCCGGTACTGCGCGTGGAACTGGAAGACGGCGGCCATCGCGGCCGCGGCGAAGCCAGCGGTGTGTACTACTTCGATGACACGCCCGAGCAGATGCTGGCGACGCTGGAACTGCTGCGTGCGCGCATCGAAGCCGGCATCACCCGCGACGAGCTGCAGCAACTGCTGCCCCGCGGCGGCGCGCGCAACGCACTCGACTGCGCGCTCTGGGATCTGGAGGCGAGCCGTAGCGGCACGCATGCCTGGGCGCTGGCCGGGCTGTCACAGACGCGGCCGCTGCTGACCACCTGGACCCTGGGCGCCGATGACCCGGCGACGATGCAGTCGATCGCGACCGGACGCTATGCGCCGGCCAAGGCACTCAAGCTCAAGCTCAGCGGTGATCTGGATATCGACATCGAGCGCGTGCGTGCGGTGCGCAAGGTGCGCCCGGATGTGTGGATGGGCGTGGACGCCAACCAGGGCTACAGCGTGGACGTGCTCGATGCGCTGATTCCGGTGCTGCTGGAGAACGGCATCAAGCTGCTGGAACAACCCTTGCCGCGCGGCCGCGAAGCCGAGCTCAAGGGCTTCGCGCGGCCGCTGCCGTTCGCGGCCGACGAGAGCGTGCAGGATGCTTCGGAAATCGAGGCGCTGGCGGGTCTGTTCGACGTCATCAACATCAAGCTCGACAAGGCCGGCGGGCTCACCGAAAGCCTGGCGATGGTCGGCAAGGCCCGCTCGCTGGGCATGCAGGTGATGGTCGGCAACATGATCGGCAGCAGCTGGGCGATGGGCCCGGCCTTCATCGTGGGCCAGCATTGCGACGTGGTCGATCTCGATGGCCCGCTGTTCCTGCGCGACGACCGGACCCCGGGCCTGCGCTACGACGACGGACTGGTGCATTGCGACGACGCCGTGTGGGGCAAGGGAGTGCACGCATGAGCATCTGGCGCCCGCTGATCTCCGGCCTGCTGCTGGCCTCGACTGCCGCGTTCTCGCCAGTGCATGCACAGGCACCGGTCCCCGTCGCGGCGCCGGCGGCACCTGCCGCAACCGAAGCGGCTGACAGCATCGCACCCGCGCAGACACCCACCGGCACGCTGGATGCCGCACGCGTGGACACCTTCCTCGATGGCCTGGTGCCCTACCTGATGGCCCAGGGCGATCTCGCCGGCGCCGTGGTCACCGTGGTCGAGAACGGCAAGGTCGTCACCGAACGCGGCTTTGGTTTTTCCGATGTCGAGAAGCGCACGCCGGTCGACCCCAAAACCACGTTGTTCCGCCCCGGCTCGATCTCCAAGCTGTTCGTGTGGACCGCGGTGATGCAGCTGGTCGAACAGGGCAAGCTGGACCTGGACACCGACATCAACACCTACCTGGACATCAAGGTCCCGGCCAAGGGTGAGCCAATCACGCTGCGCCAGATCATGACCCACACCAGCGGTCTGGAAGAGCGCATGCGCTACCTGATCGTGCTGGGTCCGGATCATCCGGCCAACCGCGACAACTACCTCAAGGAATGGGTGCCCAACCAGATTTCCACACCGGGCACGACACCGGCGTACTCCAACTACGCCACCGGCATCGCCTCGTACATCGTCGAGCGCGTCAGCGGACAGCGCTTCGAGGACTACGCCAGGCAGCACATCCTGCAGCCGCTGGACATGCAGTACGCCAGCTTCGAACAGAAGCTGCCGGCCGAGCTGCTGCCACACGCTGCCAAGGGCTATCTGCTGGGCTCGGGCAAAAGCTACCCGGCCGAGAAGAACACCGCACCGGGCGTGGGCGGTCTGTATGCCTCGGGGTCGGCGATGGCCCGTTTCATGATGGCCACGCTCAATCATGGTGAGCTCGACGGCCAGCGCATCATGCGCGCCGAGACCAACGCACAGATGCTGACCCCGCAGCCGGCGATCCTGCCGCATCTGCCGCGCATGGCCCTGGGCTGGATGGCCTCGGACACCGGTGGCTACGACACCCGCTCGCACGGCGGCACGATGCTGTTCTTCTACTCGTGGCTGTGGATGATCCCGGAGCGCAACATCGGCGTGTTCGTCTCCACCAACAGCGTCGGGCGTGATGCGGCCGGCTCGGCGCTGCGTGCCCAGGTGTGGGAGCGCTTCGTCGAGAACTTCCTGCCGACCCTGCCGATCCAGGCCGCCGGCCCGGGCGTGGATGCGGCAACCGCGCGAGAACACGCCGCGGCGCTGGCGGGGGTGAGCTGGCAGAGCACGCGCCGCTCGGACAGTTCGTATCTGCGCATGCTGACCCTGTTTGCACCGATCCGCGTGCACCCGCAGGAAGACGGCACGATCACCGTCGATGGCCAGAAGGGCCTCAACGGCCAGTTGCTGCGCTGGCGCGAGGTGTCGCCGTGGCTGTGGCAGCAGGAAAACGGTCGCGGCCTGTTGGAAGTGAAGGTCAAGGACGGCCGGCCGGTGTACTTCTCCGGCGGCCCGTTCGCCTCGGTGTTCGGTTTCGAACCGATCCCCGGCTGGCGTTCGCCGGCGTGGCTGCGTCCTGCACTGATCGTCGCGCTGGGGCTGCTGACGCTGTCGGCGGTGCTGCGCGTGGGGGGCGTGTTCGTCCGTCGCTACTACCGGGTTCCCGCGCCGGCCGAAGGCCGTGGCCTGCGTCGACTGCAGACGCTGTCGATCACCGTGCTGCTGGGCAGCGTGATCGCCTGGGTGGCGTATGTGAAGTCGATGTCCGCGCCGGGCGGTATCTCCAGTTACACCAACGGACCGTTGATCCTGGTGCAGGCGCTGTCCTGGCTGAGCGTGATTGCCGCGGTCGCACTGGTCTGGGTGGCCGTCCGCGCGCCGGCCAGCTGGCCGCGCGTGCGCCGCTACGGCGCCTGGGTGGTCGCCCTGTCGGGCGTGGTGGTGGCGTTCGTCGCCATTACCCAGCGCCTGATCAGTACCGGCCTGCAGCTCTGACCCCCGGACGCCCTGCCCGATGACCCTCGACGCACCGCGCAAGGCCTGGTTCGGGCAACCGCCAGGCCTCACCATCCTGTTCCTCACCGAGATGTGGGAGAAATTCTCCTACTACGGCATGCGGGCGCTGCTGGTCTATTACATGACCAAGCAGCTGTTGTTCTCGCAGGAACAGGCCTCGATGGTCTATGGCCTGTACACCGCGCTGGCCTACCTCAGCCCGGTTTTCGGCGGGATGCTCGCCGACCGCTGGCTGGGCAAGCGACGTGCGGTGATCCTGGGTGGCGCGATCATGGCGTTCGGGCACTTCCTGATGGCCTTCGATGCGCTGCTGTATCCCGCACTGCTGGCGATCGTGCTCGGCAATGGCCTGTTCCTGCCCACCCTGCCCGGCCAGGTCGGCGACCTCTATCAGCGCGATGATCCGCGCCGTGGCTCGGCGTTCAATGTGTACTACGTGGGCATCAACCTCGGTGCGTTCCTCGCCCCGCTGGTCTGCGGCACGCTGGGTGAGGTGTATGGCTGGCATGTTGGCTTCTCCGCGGCCGGCATCGGCATGCTGCTGGGGCTGGTGATCTACATCACCGGCCGCCGCCACCTGCCGCCGGATCCGCCGCGCAGCGAGCGCGCCACGCTGCCCTTCTCCGCGCTGTGGCAACCGGCCTATCGCCCGCTGCTGCAACTGATGGCGATGATTGCCGGCCTGATCGTGGTGTTCCGTCTTGCCTACGAGCAGATCGGCAACACCATCGCGATCTGGCTCGACACCGGCGTGGACCGCGTGCTCACCGCGGATTTCACCCTTCCGATGACGTGGTTCTTCTCGCTCAATCCGCTGCTGGTCTTCCTGATCACCCCGCTGCTGGTGCGGCGCTGGATGCGGCAGGCCCGCGACGGCCGCGAGCCGGCCGCACTGACCAAGATGGCGATCGGTGCCGCCGTGGTCGGACTGTCGTTCGCGCTGGTGGCGATACTCGGTGGCGAACCAACGGCCAAGGTCGGCTGGCTGTGGGCCGCGCTGTTCTTTGCGATCTTCACCTTCGGCGAGCTCTTCATCCTGCCGGTCGGACTGGGTCTGTTCGCCCGCCTGGCCCCGGTCGGCTTCGGTGCCACGATCATCGCGTTCTGGTTCCTGGCGTCGTTCGGCGGCAACCTGCTGGCCGGGGCGGTCGGCACGCTGTGGTCGACGCTCTCCAGCGCGGTCTTCTTCTCGCTGATGGCCGGTACCTGCATGATCGTCGCCGTGCTGCTGCTGCGTCTGGAACGACGCGCCCGACCATTGCTTGCCGGCAATGCTGCACCTGCACCGCAGGAAGCCGCCCCGGCTGACGGCACGGCCCCCGCACGGTGAGGCTGCGGCACTGACCATTGGCATCGGCCGCGACCTGGATCGCGGTCGATGCCGACCCGTTCGCCGGTGTACGCCACCCGGGACGGGTCAGAGGCGCCGACGCGCCCCGAGCGCGCACACGTAATGCTGCAATGCGACAGCCCTGAACGGGACGATGTTTTCTGATTGCGCTTGACATATACCTGATCAGGCTACATATTCCTTGCATAGGATTTGTAGGGATGTCGAAATGCCCGATCAGCTTCCGCACCGCCCCGACCACCGCCGATCTGGCCCTCTGGTCGCGCTGACCTCCCGCCTCGGTTTCGACGGCACGGGTGTCCCCATTCCCCCGCGTCACCTCGCCACACGGCTGCCCCAGCCGTGGATGACTGTTGTGCCTATTGCCCGACTTCGTTCCTGATTCCAGAGAGCCCGCCACATGCGCAAGCCGATGAAACGTTCGATCCTCGCCTCCACCGTCACGCTGTGCTGCATGAGCCTCGCCACTGCGGCGATGGCCCAGGACGCCGATGCCGAAGGCGGCCGCAGCACGCCCGATGTCGTCGAGCTCGATCGCGTGGTGGCCACCGCACAGAAGCGCAGCGAGAACGTCATGGAGGTGGCGGCCGGCGTCAGCGTGATCAGCGAAGAGCGGCTGGAAGCGTTCGGTGCGACGCGCCTGAACGACTTTGCCGCCTACGTGCCCGGCTTCCAGGTCGACAGTGGCGGCGCACCGGGCCAGACCACGATGGCGCTGCGCGGGGTGGCACCGCTTGGCGGCGGCTCGATCATCGGCACCTACATCGATGACACCCCGATCGGCCCGAGCAGCAACAAGCAGCGCGCGACCACCTACGCGCTGGATCTGTTGCCGTATGACATCCAGAGCGTGGAGGTGCTGCGCGGCCCGCAGGGAACGCTGTACGGCGCCAGCTCGATGGGCGGCCTGTTCAAGTACATCACCAAGGCGGCCGATCCGGACGGCTTCGAGTTCCGCGCCGGCATGGACGTCAACGCCACCAAAGAGGCCGGCGACGTGGGCACCGGCGTGCGCACCTCCTTCAACGTGCCGCTGATCGAAGGCAAGCTGGGCATGCGCGCCAGTCTGTCGCGCCAGGGCACCCCCGGTTACGTCGACCAGCCCGACCTCAGCGGCGAGGATGCCAAGGACAGCAACGGCTACTACCAGCTGGCCTCCCGCCTGGCGCTGACCTGGCGCATCAGCGACACCGCCAACCTGCGCGTGCAGGCGCTGTCGCAGATCGTGGATGCGGACAATTCCAGCGCGGTGGGCCTGACCTATCCCACGCTGGAGCCGATCCGCGGCCCGCTGGAAGGCATCCTGCAGCGCGCGACGCCGTACCGGATGGAGACCGACTACTACTCGGCGATCCTGGACTGGGATCTGGGCAACGTCGATTTCGTGTCGGCCACCAGCTTCTCCGAAACCCGCATGGACGAAGTGCAGGACTCCACGCTGGTGTACGGCGCGGCATGGCCCCTGCTGACGCCGTACCCGGCCGGCCAGGCGCAGTTCGATGTGTTCCTTGGCACCCGCAAATGGACCCAGGAGTTCCGACTCAGTTCCAAGGAGAGCGAGCGCTTCGAATGGCTGCTCGGCACCTTCTTCACCGGTGAGAAGAACACCAACCGCCAGCAGGTCAGCGCCTACGATGCCAATGGCATCCCGCTGCCCTTCAATCCCGGCACCGCGAGCCTGCCCGGCACCTATGACGAGCAGGCGATCTTCGCCGATGTCACCTACAAGTTCAGCCCCCGCTTCGATGTCTCCGCCGGTGTGCGGCACGCGCGCAACCAGCAGGATTTCGAGCAGCACAGCATCGGCCTGCTGTACGGCCCGCGGCCGATCGATCTGGCCGACTCCGCCGATGACAACGTGACGACGTGGAAGCTGGCCTCGCGCTGGCACCTCAACGACAGCTCGATGATCTACGCGCGCTACGCCACCGGCTACCGCCCGGGCGGGCCGAACGTATCGACCTCCGGCGTGGTGCCGATGACCAAGACCGATACGCTGGACAACCTCGAACTCGGTTTCAAATCGCACTTCTGGGACCGTCGCGCGATGATCGACATGGCGCTGTTCCGGATCGACTGGGACGACATCCAGGTGCGCGTTTCGGAAAACGGCCTGAGCTGGATGGGCAACGCCGGCAGCGCGCGCAGCCAGGGCGCGGAACTGAGCTTCATGGTGCGGCCGGCCGAGCGCCTGACGATCGGCCTCAATGCCGCCTACATCGATTCGAAGATCGGTGACGTGCCGCCGTCCAGCGGCCTGGTCTCCGGCAGCCGCATGCCGATGACGCCGCGGCTGAGCTGGTCGAGCACCATCGACTACGACGTCGATGTGAGCGACCAGTGGCAGGGCCGGATCGGCGCCGGCTATCGCGTCACCGGCGAGCGGGTGGCCGGTGCGTACGACATCGACAGCTACAACGCGCTGGACCTGCATGCCGAGCTGACCAACATGACGTGGACCGTGCGTCTGTACGCCCGCAACGCCACCGACGAGCGCGCTTACGTCTCGACCGGCGCCGTGCGCGACGCGCTCAACCGCTACGTCGCCGTGACCGGCGTTCCCCTGCAGCCGCGCACCATCGGCATGTCGATCGACTATCGCTATTGAGGGGCGTGGAGCAGACCGACAGAAGAGAGTGGAGAATTATCCTGATTAGGTTGCATATTCTCTGATTAGGACTTATACAGATCGAACCAGGTCTACCAACAGCGAGCCCTCGCCGTGAACGCCTCTCCTCTCTTCTCTCCCGCGACCACTGGAACCCTCATGAGCCCGACGCCCACCGCTGCCGTACAGGCCCTCGCCGCCCTCCCCCAGCCGTACCTGCTGTTCCTGGGCGACACCACCGAAGCCGGCTTCGCCAAGACCGCGATCGGCCTGCACGACTGGGCGCCGGAAGTGTGTGTCGCCGAATGGAGCCTGCCCGGCTGCCCGATCACCACCGGCCTGCCCACCATGACGCCGGCCCAAGCGCGCGCCGCCGGTGCGCGTGCGATGGTGATCGGCGTGGCCAACGGCGGCGGCGTGATTCCCCCGCAGTGGCTGCCGGCGCTGGTCGACGCCCTCGAAAACGGCCTGGACCTGGTCAGCGGCATGCACCAGAAGCTGGGTGACATCCCGGAACTGGCCGCCGCCGCCGAACGCCATGGGCGCGAGCTGATCAACGTCCGCGTGCCGCCGCGCGGCATTCCGGTCGGCAACGGGCGCAAGCGCACCGGCAAGCGCGTGCTCACCGTCGGCACGGACTGCGCGCTGGGCAAGAAGTACACCGCACTGGCCCTGGCCCGCGGCCTGCGCGGGCTCGGCGTGGATGCCGACTTCCGCGCCAGTGGCCAGACCGGCATCCTGATCGCCGGCAGCGGCATTCCGATGGACGCGGTGGTCGCCGATTTCTCAGCGGGCGCCGCCGAACTGCTCAGCCCGAATGCAGCCGACGACCACTGGGATGTCATCGAAGGCCAGGGCTCGCTGTTCCATCCCGCCTATGCCGGCGTCAGCCTCGGCCTGCTGCACGGCAGCCAGCCGGATGTGTTCGTGGTCTGCCACCAGCCGGGGCGCAAGCATGTGCTCGGCTATCCGGACTATCCGCTGCCCTCCATCGAGGAAGTGATCGCGTTGACCGTGCAGCTGGGGCGCCGTACCAATCCGGACATCCGCTGCGTCGGCGTCAGTCTCAACACCCACGGCATGACCGAGGCCGCGGCGTCTGCCGCCTGTGCGGAGGTCAGCGCGCGCCTGGGTCTGCCGGTGGCCGACCCGATGCGGCAAGATGGGGAATTCAACCGTTTGCTGGAGGCCTGCATCGCATGAAGATGACATCCCGTACCTTGAGCCTGTGCGTCGCGGCCGTGCTGGCCCTGAGCCCGCTCGCCGCCTTCAGCGCCAGCCGGACCAGTCCGGTGGAAACCGAAGTCGCACGCCTGGCCACATTGATCGACGGCAAGGTCGGTGTCTCGGCATGGCGCCTGGATGGCAAGGGCGAGCAGGTGCATCTGAATCCCGATGAAGGCTTCCCGATGGCCAGCACGTTCAAGGTCGCCGTCGCCGCCGTGATCCTGAGCAAGGTGGATGCCGGCGAACTGGCGCTGACCACGATGGTGCCGGTGCCGAAATCCTTCTATGTCGATTCGGAAGTGATCGCCGACCGTTTCATCCACGACGGCGTGAGCCTGTCGGTGCACAACCTGCTCGAAGTGATGTTGACGCAGAGCGACAACACCGCCACCGACGTGCTGGTGGCCCAGGCCGGTGGACCGGCCGCGGTCACCGCCTGGCTGCGCGCACACGGTATCGAAGGCCAGCGCCTGGACCGCAACACCCGGCAGTTGCTGAGCGACATATTCGGCCTCGGCGATGAGCCGCTGACCAAGGAACGCGTCGCGGAACTGACCCTCGACCCCGAGGTCGTCAAGCGCACCAAATCCGGCAGCGAGGCCTTCGACAAGGATCCGCGCGACACCTCCACGCCGCGTGCGATGTCGACCCTGCTGACCCAGCTGTTCACCGGCAGGGCACTCAGCCCGGCCAGCACCGAGGTGCTGGTGCAGATCATGGAGCGTTGCCGGACCTGCAGCGCACGCCTGCGCGGCAGCCTGCCGCCGGGCACCAAGGTGGCGGACAAGAGCGGCACCGTCGCCGGCACCGTCAACGACGTCGGCGTGGTCACCCTGCCCGACGGCAACCAGTTCGCGATCTCGGTCTTCGTCAAAGCGAGCAATGCCCCGCGCAGCGAACGTGAGCGGGTGATCGCCGAGATCGCGCGCACGGTGCGCGACTTCTACCTGCTGCAGCCCACGGCCGCCCGCAAGTGACCGCCGCCGCCAGCCGGTTCCAGCGGTATCTGTTGCCCGGTCTGGCGTTCAAGTCGGCCGTGATCGGCGGCGGATACGCGACCGGCCGTGAGCTGGCGGAGTTTTTCCTGCCATCGGGCCCGTGGGGTGGCCTGGCCGCGATGGTGTTGTCGATGCTGATCTGGAGCGTGATCTGCATCCTGACGTTCCTGTTGGCACGGGCGATCCGTGCCAACGACTACCGCACCTTCTTCCGGCATCTGCTGGGCCGTGGCTGGTGGACCTTCGAAGTCGCCTACCTGGCATTGATCGTGGTGGTGCTGGCGGTCTTCGGCGCGGCCGCCGGCGAACTGGCGGCGACCATGTTCGGCTGGCCGCGGATCGTCGGCACGCTGGTGCTGGTGGCGATCATCACCGGTGTGGTGCAGGCCGGCACCAATGCCGTCGAACGCATGTTCAAGCTGATGTCGGCCTTCATGTACCTGGTGTACGCCATCGCGGCGTGCCTGATCCTGTACCGCTTCGGCGGCGGCGCGATGGCGCAGTTGTCCAACACCCACGAGCTCGGCCAGGACTGGGTGCTCAACGGGGTCACCTACGCCGGCTACAACATGTTCGCCGCGGTCTCGATCCTGCTGGTCGTGCGCCACCTGCTGTGCCGTCGCGATGCGGTGATCGCCGGTGCGCTGGCCGGCCCGCTGGCGATCCTGCCGGCGATCGTCTTCTATGTCTGCATGATCGCGTTCCTGCCGGACATCGCCGACGCGCCGCTGCCGTCGGACCTCATGCTCGGCCAGCTCGGCCTGCCGTGGTTCCAGTGGCTGTTCCGCCTGATGATCATGGTGGCGCTGGTGGAAACCGGGGTCACGCTGATGGCCTCCGTGGATGGCCGCATCAGCGTCAACTGGAAGGAACGCACCGGTGCCGCACCGAAGCGCGGCGTACGCGTGGCGATCATCGTGGCGATCCTGCTGATGGCCGTGTTCATGGCCGATGGCATCGGCCTGGTCGCACTGATCGCGAAGGGATACCGGCTGCTGGCCTACGCGATCCTGGCCACCTACGTGGTGCCGTTGCTGGCCTATTCGGCGTGGCAGATCTGGTCACGCCGTGGCCAGGCCTTCACGGCGCCCGTGGGCGACCTGCCCGATCCGCGTCCCGCGTTGGCCGATGCCATCGGCGCTCATCCGCCACAGGCGAAGACCAGGAACTGATGCAGTGCGCGTGCCGGCGCGGACAGGTCTTCGTCCGGGCGCCAGACCAGGCCGACTTCCATCGGCGGCACCGCGTCGGTGAGGGTGCGTACGTCGATCCGGCGCCCCTCCAGCGACCACGGCCGATAGACCATGTCCGACAGGATGCTGACCCCGAACCCGTAGGCGACCATGCCGCGCAGCGCTTCCAGCGACGAGGTCCGGAACACGACGTTGGGTTCGCGCCCGACCGAGCGCCAGTAGCGCATCGCCGACTCCTGGCCCTCGTCGACCATCAGCATGATGTACGGATACGGCTCCACGTCGGCCGGGCTGATCACCGGCAGCTGCAGCAGCGGATGCGACTCGGCCAGCCACAGTTGGCGGCGGGAGCGGATCAGCACCTGGCGCCGCAGTACATAGGGCTCGGCCATGTTGGAAATGATGCACAAGCCGAAGTCGAGGTCGCCGCTGCTGACGCCCTGCTCGATCGCGGCACGGTCCATGTCGACCAGGTCGACCTCCACCTGCGGGTAGGAGCGCTTGAAGCGCGCCAGCAGGCTCGGCAGGAAGTAGCCCAGCACCGTATAGGACGCGCCGATCCGCACCCGGCCCGGGAGGGTGTTGGCCAGGAACATCGGCTCGCTGAGCGCGTCCTGCAGCGTATCCAGGATGTGCCGCACATGCTGGTGGAAGCGGTGCCCCTCGGCGGTGAGGCCGACCCCGTGCGGCATGCGGTCGAACAGCTTCAGACCCAGCGAGGCTTCCAGCTGGGCGACCGCCGTGGTGATCACGGATTGGGAGACGTGCAGCTTGCGCGCGGCCTGCGAGAACTGCCCCAATTCAGCCGCTTCGGCAAAGTAACGCAGCTGGCGCAGGGTCATGTTGGCGGGGATTTGCATGCCCGGGCTCCCACGGAATGAAGATATCTGAATAAACAATACCTCATACGCAATTAAACAAATTTACGATAAGCCGCTGTGCCTCTAGACTTCACACTGGGTGCAATGCGCCATGGCCCCAGCCGCCTTGCAAGCGCTGGTCCTTACCCGCTTCGCGACGAGATCCCGCCCGGATGTCGGCGCGTCAACATCGCCATTACCGTTGCCCCCCGCCGGCGGTATGCCTGTAGCTCCATGACCCAAGCCCAGCGAGGCCCCTGACATGTCATCACCCCAGATTCCCGCCACGAGCGAGCCGTTGCATCTGCACGTGCCCGAGCCCAGCGCCCGTCCCGGCCAGGCCACCGACTTTTCCTATCTGAAGCTGAGCCCCGCCGGCGCGGTCGACAAGCCGCCCGTGGACGTGAGCGCCAGCCAGACCGCGCCGCTGACCGGCCAGCTGATCCGCGTGCTGGACGACAACGGCGACGCCGTGGGTCCGTGGGCCGCCGACATCGACGACGCAGTGCTGCTGCGTGCCATGCACGCCATGCTCAAGACGCGCGCCTACGACGCCCGCCTGCTGATCGCCCAGCGCCAGAAGAAGACCTCGTTCTACATCCAGTGCTTGGGTGAAGAAGCCATCGCCGTCGGCCAGACCCTGGCGCTGCGCGATGACGACATGCAGTTCCCGACCTACCGCCAGCAGGGCATCCTGATCACCAAGGAAGTCTCGCTGGTCGACATGATCTGCCAGGTGCTGTCCAACGCGGCCGACCCGCTGAAGGGCCGCCAGCTGCCGATCATGTATTCGTACAAGGACTACGGCTTCTTCTCGATCTCCGGCAACCTGACCACCCAGTACATCCAGGCCGTGGGCTGGGCGATGGCCTCGGCGATCAAGGGCGACACCCGCATCGCCACCGCATGGGTGGGTGATGGCGCGACCGCCGAAGGCGACTTCCACGCCGCGCTGACCTTCGCGCACGTGTACCGCGCGCCGGTCGTACTCAACGTGGTCAACAACCAGTGGGCGATCTCCACCTTCCAGGCGATTGCCGGCGGTGAGAACACCACCTTCGCCGCCCGCGGCGTGGGCTACGGGATTCCGTCGCTGCGTGTGGACGGCAACGATCTGCTGGCCGTGTACGCGGCCTCGCGCTGGGCGGCCGAACGCGCCCGCAGCAATCTCGGCCCGACCCTGATCGAGTGGGTGACCTACCGCGCCGGCCCGCATTCGACCTCGGATGATCCGTCCAAGTACCGCCCCGCCGACGATGCCCAGCACTTCCCGCTCGGCGACCCGATCGACCGCCTGAAGCAGCACCTGATCAAGCGCGGCCTGTGGAGCGATCAGCAGCACGACGAAGTGCGCACCGAACTCGATGCCGAGGTCCTGCGTGCCCTCAAGGAAGCCGAAACCCACGGGTTGCTCGGCAGCGACAACCGTCCCGGCGCGGCCCTCATGTTCGAAGACGTCTACAAGGACATGCCCGAACATCTCCGTCGCCAGCGTCAGCAGTTGGGAGTCTGAACACATGAGCGGGATTGAACAGAACAACACCGGCGGCACGCCGATGACCATGATCCAGGCGCTGCGCTCGGCGATGGACGTGATGCTGGAACGCGACGACAACGTGGTGGTCTTCGGCCAGGACGTGGGCTACTTCGGCGGCGTGTTCCGCTGCACCGACGGCCTGCAGACCAAGTACGGCAAGCAGCGCGTGTTCGATGCGCCGATTTCCGAAAACGGCATCGCCGGCGCGGCGATCGGCATGGCCGCCTACGGCCTGCGCCCGGTCGCTGAAATCCAGTTCGCCGATTACATCTACCCGGCCTACGACCAGATCGTCTCCGAAGCGGCGCGCATGCGCTATCGCTCCGGTGGCAGCTTCACGTCCTCGCTGGTGTTCCGCACCCCGTGTGGCGGCGGCATCTACGGCGGCCAGACCCACAGCCAGAGCCCGGAGGCGATCTTCGCCCACGCCACCGGCCTGCGCACGGTCATGCCGTCCAACCCGTACGACGCCAAGGGCCTGCTGATCGCCTCGATCGAGAACGACGATCCGGTGATCTTCCTGGAGCCCAAGCGGCTGTACAACGGCCCGTTCGACGGTCACCACGACCGCCCGGTCACCGCGTGGTCCAAGTACCCGGACAACCTGGTGCCGGAGGGCTACTACAACGTGCCGCTGGACAAGGCCGCGATCGCCCGCGAAGGCAAGGCACTGACGGTCATCACCTACGGCACGACCGTGTGGGTGGCCAAGGCCGCCGCCGAAGATGCCGGGATCGACGCCGAAGTGATCGACCTGCGCAGCCTGTGGCCGCTGGATCTGGACGCCATCGTCAATTCGGTCAAGAAGACCGGCCGCTGCATCGTGCTGCACGAAGCCACCCGCACCTGCGGCTTCGGCGCCGAGCTGGTCGCCCTGGTGCAGGAGCATTGCTTCTACCACCTGCAGGCACCGGTGGAACGCGTTACCGGCTGGGACACCCCGTATCCGCACGCGCAGGAATGGGACTACTTCCCGGGTCCGTCCCGGGTCATCGATGCAATGCAGCGCGTGCTGGAGGACTGAACCATGGGACATCACGTCATCAAGATGCCGGACATCGGTGAAGGTATCGCCGAAGTCGAACTCATCACCTGGAAGGTCGAGGTCGGTGGCCCGGTCGCCGAAGACCAGGTCGTTGCCGAGGTCATGACCGACAAGGCCATGGTCGAGATCCCCTCGCCCGTGTCAGGCACCGTGGTCTCGCTGGGCGGCAAGCCCGGCCAGATGATGGCCGTCGGCAGCGAGCTGATCCGCCTGGAAGTGGACGGTGCGGGCAACGCCAGCGCCGCCAGTGCGCCGGCCGCCGCGGCGCCGGCCGAACCGGTAGCTGCGCCCAAGGCTGCCGCACCCGCAGCGGCACCTGCGGCCGCCGCAGATCCTGCACCGGCTGCCACGCCGGCCAAGGCCGCCGCGGCATCCGCACCCGCCTGTGCCGCCAAGCAGGACGCGCGTGGCGCGGTCACCAACGGCGTGCTCAACGCCGGTGAAGCCCCGCTGGCCTCGCCGGCCGTGCGCCGCCGCGCCTGGGACCTGGGGATCGAGCTGCGCTACGTGCCGGCCACCGGCCCGGGGGGGCGCATCCTGCAGGCCGATCTGGATGCCTACGCCGCCGCCGGTGGCAAGGCACAGCCGGTCGGCGGCAGTGCCGGCGGCAGCAGCTACGCACGCCGTACCGGCGAGCAGCAGGTGCCGATCATCGGCCTGCGTCGCAAGATCGCGCAGAAGATGCAGCAGTCCTGGTCGACCATTCCGCACATCACCTATGTGGAAGAGATCGACGTCACGGAAGTGGAAGCCCTGCGCGCCAAGCTCAACGAGCGCTGGGCCAAGGAACGCGGCAAGCTGACCCTGCTGCCGTTGCTGGCACGCGCGGTCGTGCTGGCCGCACGCGACTTCCCGCAGATGAACGCCCGCTTTGATGACCAGGCCAACATCGTGACCCGCTACGAGGGCGTGCAGCTGGGCATCGCGACCCAGAGCGAGGTCGGCCTGTCGGTGCCGGTGGTCGCGCATGCCGAGTCGCTGGACCTGTGGCAGACCGCCGCGGAGATCGCGCGCCTGGCCAGTGCCGTGCGCGTGGGCAAGGCCACCCGCGAGGAGCTGTCCGGTTCGACCATCACCATCAGCAGCCTCGGCGCGATTGGTGGCCTGGTCTCGACCCCGATCATCAACCATCCGGAAGTGGCGATCGTCGGCGTCAACCGCATCATCGAACGTCCGATGTTCCGCGAGGGCCAGGTGGTGGCACGCAAGCTGATGAATCTGTCGTCCTCGTTCGACCATCGCATCGTCGATGGCATGGATGCGGCCGAGTTCGTGCAGGCGATCCGTACCCGCCTGGAAACCCCGGCCCTGCTGTTCGTGGAGTAAGCGATGTCCAATACCCTTCAAACCCAGTTGCTGATCATCGGCGGCGGTCCCGGCGGTTACATCGCCGGCATCCGCGCCGGCCAGCTCGGCGTCAAGACCATCGTGGTCGAGGGCGTCAATCCGGGTGGCACCTGCCTCAACATCGGCTGCATTCCCTCCAAGGCGCTGATCCATGCTGCCGAGGAGTTCGCCAAGGTCACCGCGTATGCGGCGGGCACCTCGCCGCTGGGCATCAGCGTGCAGGCACCGTCGCTGGACCTGGCCAAGACCGTCGCGTGGAAGGCCGGCATCGTCAAGAAGCTGACCGGCGGCGTCAGTGCACTGCTGAAGAAGAACGGCGCACAGCTGATCAAGGGCTGGGCCACGATCGTCGACGGCAAGACCGTCGAGATCGCCGGCGCCGCGGAAGATGGCGGCACGCTGCGCATCGCCTGCGAGCACCTGCTGCTGGCGACCGGCTCGGTGCCGGTGGAACTGCCGTTCCTGCCGTTCTGCGGCAAGGTCATCTCCTCGACCGAAGCCCTCTCGCCGACCTCGCTGCCGAAGCAGCTGATCGTCGTCGGTGGCGGTTACATCGGCCTGGAGCTGGGCACGGTGTACCGCAAGCTGGGCTGCGAAGTCACCGTGGTCGAAGCCCAGGAGCGCATCCTGCCGGCCTACGACGCCGAGCTGACCAAGCCGGTAACCACGCACCTGGAGAAGTCCGGCGTGAAGCTGCTGACCGGCCACAGCGTGCTCGGCCTGGCCGACAACGGCCAGCTGCGCGTGCGCGACAAGGACGGTAACGAAATCGCGCTGGACGCCGACCAGATCCTGGTCGCGGTGGGGCGTCGCCCGAAGACCGACGGCTTCAATCTGGAATCGCTGCAGCTGGATCTGACCGGCAAGGCGATCAAGATCGACGACCAGTGCAAGACCTCGATGCGCAACGTGTGGGCGATCGGCGATGTCGCCGGTGAACCGATGCTCGCGCACCGCGCGATGGCACAGGGCGAACTGGTGGCCGAGATCGTCAGCGGCAGGAAGCGCCACTTCGTGCCGGCCGCGATTCCGGCGGTGTGCTTCACCGATCCGGAAATCGTGGTGGTCGGGCTGTCGCCGGACGAAGCCAAGGCACAGGGCATCGAGACCAAGGTCGCGCTGTTCCCGTTCGCGGCCAATGGCCGTGCGATGTCGCTGGAATCCACCGATGGCTTCGTGCGCGTTGTTGCACGCAGCAGTGACCACCGCATCCTCGGCTGGCAGGCCGTGGGCGTGCAGGTCTCGGAACTGTCCATCGCCTTCGTGCAGTCGATTGAGATGGGCGCCACGTTGGAGGATATTGCCGGGACGATTCACCCGCACCCGACACTGGGTGAGGCGGTGCAGGAAGCGGCGCTGCGTGCGTTGGGGCATGCGCTGCATATCTGAGGCAGGTCTGTAGGTCCGAGCCATGCTCGGACGCTTTACAGGCACCAAAACAAACGGCCCGCACTGCGGGCCGTTTGTCTGTATCGGTTCCGGTAGATCGCAACGCGCAGCCGTGGATGCTGGCCGTGACGGAGGGGCCACCCGCCCTCCATCCCGTCGGGCGTCACCGCGCGCCTTGGTGCGCGCCGCCCTCCGCGCTCACGCGCGTCGCGCCAAGAATCCAGGTCATGTCCGAGGTCGACCACGGCACGATGTGCGCAGACCGCGCAGGCAGTGGCGCCGCATCCTTCGGCCAGCCATCGATTCCCGCCGCGGCCTGCACCTCGACCGGACCGCCGTCCGCTGGCCACCGCAATTCGATCCCGTCCGGGCCGGGTGCCTGCCAGCGCAGACGCGACCAGCGGTCCGCCTCGTCCAGCAGGGGCACCGCTTCGCCCTGCAACTGCACATTGCGTACCACCGCCCCGCTCTTCAGCCGTACACGGAGTTCGCGCGTGCCTGCGGGTGCCAGCACGCGCAGCACCGATTGGCCTGTGGCGGCATCGAACGACGGCTCGAAGCGAACCCGCTCCGGCACCGCGATGGCGTCGGCCTTCGTCGCCCAGACACCTGCCCAATCCAACGCCGGAATCGGCAGACGGGCAGGCTCACCCTGCCCTACCCGCAATGCGCCGCGGCTCCAATCGGACAGCTGTGACAACGGACTGACGCGGTGGTACTGCTGGTTGTCTGGATCGGCGACGAACAGCACCTGGGACAGTTCGGGATAGCGCGTGCGGTCCGCCTGGGTGAGCGACGCGGCGGCCAGTACCCCTGCGGCAGACAACAGCGTGATGAACGCGGCGATGGCAAACCAGCGTCCGCCATCGGCCACCCGTACCCACGGCAAGAGCAACATGGCGAGCCACGCGAACGGCAACGCCAATACTTCCGGCGTACCGAAGCCGATCGCCTCGAACAGTTGCAGCGCGAAATGGAAGACATGCGCCAAGGCGAATGCGGTGATCACTGCCGCGGCAAGGACACGCAATGCGGTCAGCGGCGCATGCGCCGGCAGCAGCCAGACCACCGCGGCCACCGCCAACAACGGCCACAGCAGCAACGGTGCCAGTTCCGGTGCGAGCACCTGCACGACCGCGCCAATGATCCAGGCCACCAGCAACGCCCCCAGCCGCATGCTTTCCCCGCGCACCGCGGCACCTGCACTGGTCCAGGCCAGCAGCGCCACCACCACGCCCAGCACCAACGCTATGGCATCGAACCCACCCCGCAGCGAGGCGCATGCGCCCGCCAGCACGGCGAGCACGGCCGCTGGCTTACGCGCCGCCCTGCAAAGCGTCAGTGCGCCCAGCGCCAGCACCACGCCGATCGCCAACAGCCCCTCGCCTGCCGCCAGTTTGGAGAACGCCGCCAGCAGGTCACGGTTGTTCACCAGCGTGGCGTCGCCGCCGCCCAGCAACCGGTACGACACACGCACAGCCAGCGCCACCGACAGCAGCGCCAACGGCCACCACGCCACGCCACTGACCATGCCCCGCCAGCCGCCCTGATTGAACGTGGCCCGGCGCGCGACCACGACAAGGACCAGCAGTCCAAACGCCAGCACGCACCAGCCCGACCACGTCGGCACGCTGATCATCCAGCCGCCGGGAAGATCGCTGTAGATCGCCTCCTGGGTGGAGGTCGGCAGCGTCGCCGAGGTCGCCAGCTGGCGAACCATAGGCAGCACCTGCGCGCCCATGTGCTGCACGCTGCCCGGGTCGAGGTTCGCCACGCTCGCGGTCGCGGCGTGATAGTCGATCTGGCGGCCGATGATCGCGAAGTTGAGCCCCGGAATGCCCTTCTGCGCCGGCACGGTGAAGTCGGTGCCGTTGGGCATGTAGCGGTAGACGAAACCGGTCAGCGAGTTGCCCAGCGGCTGCGGCGCGAGTTTGGCGAACGTGCCCAGCAGCACCGCGTTGCCCGGCCCGGTTTCGAACAGCACCGCACGGCCACTGCTGCCGCGTGCTTCCAGATTGATGACCGTGCCGACACGCGACGACAGCGGATGCGACGCGAAGAACGCACGCGCGCCGAGCAGGCCGGCCTCCTCCGCATCGGTGAACAGGAACACCACGTCACGCTGCCGCACGTCACGCTGCAGAGCACGGGAGATCTCCAGCATCATCGCCACGCCAAGGCCATCGTCGGCCGCGCCGGGCGAATGCGGAACGGTGTCGTAGTGCGCCATCAGCAGCACCGCCGGCAGGCTGCGATCGCGGCCCGGCAGTACCGCGACCACGTTCTCGACATTGGCCGCGCGCACACCACGTCCGTCGCCCGAACCGTACTCGGCGGCTGCGTGCCCGCGGTGCACGGCCACCTGCAGTCCGGCCTGCTGCAGGTGGTGCATCAGTTGGTCGCGTACCCTTGCCGCAGCCGCTGAGCCGGTGGGATGCGGCTCGGCCGCGATCCAGCTCAGGTGCTGCATTGCGCGTGCGGCCGAGAACTCAGCGATGGCGACGCTGGCGGGCTGTGGCGGCGGGGTTTTCTGCGCGCTCCAAGCGGACCATGCGGCGATGGCGATGCTGAGGAGCAGCAGTGGCAGCGTGTAGCGTGCGACGCCACTGGATGACCGCCGCGCGCTCATGCCTGCGCCCTATGGTAGATGTCGTTCGCCAAGCTGCAGAAGACCGGGATGACTAGCACGGCGGGGAATCCAGAAAGGATGACCTTCGCAGGATTACAAGGGCATTTCCGATCTGTCAAACAATTTTCGGATCAGCGAATGCCTAGAGCCGCCTTAGTTCACCGCCGAACTGGGAACGCCGAAGCACCGGTCAAAAGCCCAGTTGTAGGCGAACGTATAGAAAGGGATGTAGACGATGAACACCAGGTCCAGTACGAACGCCTGCGTCAGCGTGATGCCCAGCCACCATGCGATGAGCGGGACCAGAAAGCACACCAGGGTCAGCTGGAACGCCACGGCATGCAGGACGCGTCGGCGTACCGTGCGGGTGCGGTCGCGCTGGCGACGCTCCCATGCCTCGAACAGGTAGTTGAAGCTCACGTTCCATACCGTGGCTATCCCCGTGATCATCAGCGCCAGCAGTCCGGTCGTGGCCGGTGACTTGCCGGTCAGCACCGTCATGACCATCGTTCCCACCGCGAGTCCCAGAAGCTCATAGCCCCCGACGTAGATCACCTTGCGTTTTACGCCCTGCATTACATCCTCCTGCTTGGTCACTGGCGAAGGGTCTGGATGCTATATTCAGAATCACTGACTGAAAAAGTCATCTCCTTTCAGAATTATTGAAAAGATATATGTCCCTCTCCAGCGATGACATCGATCTCTTCCTCGCTGTGGTCGACCACGGCTCCTTCTCCGGCGCGGCCCGCGCGCTGCGTCGGGTGCCTTCCGCAGTGAGCATGGGCATCGCCAACATCGAGGCCGGATTGGGTTATCCACTGTTTGACCGCTCGCGCCGCGAGGCGTTACCGACCGCACAAGCACTGGCCCTGCTGCCCCACGCGCGCTCCGTCGCCAGCAGGTTGCGGCTGTTGCAGATCCATGCCGTGGAGCTTTCGCAGAATCTGGAGAGCACTCTGACCGTCGCTGTCGCCGCCGGCGTTCCGGACCAGACGTTGCTGGAGGCGCTGGCCCGGGTGGGCTGTCGGTACCCTCTGCTGCGGGTGAACCTGCTTCGACTGCCCCAGGACCAGGTTCGCGAGATGCTGCACCAGGAGCGGGCCGATCTGGTCCTGCTGCCCGTCTCCACGGAGGTGGATCGAGAAGAGGCCTTCACCTATGTCACCAACGTTCTTTTCATCGCCGTCGCTTCGGCCACGGCGGACACGCCCGGTCTCCCGGCGGACCTTCGGCGTCTGGAGGATCTCAGCGGCAGCCGCCAGATCGTGGTGGCTGGGCCCGACGACGACGTCGCAGATCGTCGGCTGCTGGTGTCCGACGCCCGCTGGCATGTGGACTCTGTGGATGCTGCGCTGGGGCTGGTGGAACGCGGTGCTGGCTGGGCCAACCTGCCGGCGGATGTCGTTGAGGTCGCCGTTTCTGCTGGACGCGTGAGTGTACTGGCGTTCGACAACCTGGAGAACGGCGTCACGATGCCGGTGCACCTGGTGTGGCTGCGCAGGAAGCCGGTGCGACGTGCCGCTGGCGATGTGATCGCGCTGATGCGCGACCACCGGTGACCCCGTACACCCGAAGAGAACAAAAAAGCCCGCATTTCTGCGGGCTTCCGTGTACGTCCGTGCGTCTAGATACGAGCCAGGGCTGGACGCAGACTCATTCCCACTCAATGGTCGCCGGCGGCTTCCCCGAGATGTCGTAGACAACCCTTGAAACCCCCCGCAGCTCATTGATGATCCGGTTGCTCACCGTGCCCAGGAACTCATACGGCAGATGCGCCCAATGCGCGGTCATGAAATCAATCGTCTCCACCGCGCGCAGCGCGATCACCCACTCATACGCACGCGCATCACCCACCACGCCCACCGACTTCACCGGCAGGAACACCGCGAACGCTTGGCTGGTCTTGTCGTACAGATCGGCCTTGCGCAGTTCGTCGATGAAGATGGCATCGGCCTTGGCCAGCAGTTCGGCGTATTCGCGCTTCACTTCGCCGAGGATGCGCACGCCCAGGCCCGGGCCCGGGAACGGATGGCGGTAGACCATGCTGCGCGGCAGGCCGAGTTCGACGCCGAGGCGACGCACTTCGTCCTTGAACAGCTCACGCAGCGGCTCGACCAAGCCCAGCTTCATGTGCTCGGGCAGGCCGCCGACGTTGTGGTGGCTCTTGATCACGTGGGCCTTGCCGGTCTTGCTGCCGGCCGACTCGATCACGTCGGGGTAGATGGTGCCCTGCGCCAGCCACTTGGCATTCTTCAGCTTGGTGGATTCTTCATCGAAGATGTCCACGAACAGGTTGCCGATGATCTTGCGCTTGGCTTCCGGATCGCTCACGCCTTCGAGCTTGCTGAAATAGCGGTCCGCGGCATTCACGCGGATCACCTTGACGCCCATGTGCTCGGCGAACATCGCCATCACCTGGTCGCCTTCCTGCCAGCGCAGCAGGCCGGTATCGACGAACACGCAGGTCAGCTTGTCGCCGATTGCCTTGTGCAGCAGCGCGGCCACGACCGACGAATCGACGCCGCCGGACAGGCCCAGGATCACTTCGTCATCGCCGACCAGTTCGCGCACGCGGGCGATCTGGTCGTCGATGATGTTGGCGGCGGTCCACAGGGTCTCGCAGCCGCACACGTCCACCACGAAGCGGCGCAGCAGCGCCTGGCCCTGCAGGGTGTGGGTCACTTCCGGGTGGAACTGCACGCCGTACCAGCGCTTTTCTTCGTTGGCCATCGCGGCCACCGGGATGCGATCGGTCACGGCGGTGACGGTGAAGCCCGGGGGCGCGACGGAGACGTGGTCGCCGTGGCTCATCCAGACGTTCAACTTCGGCTCGCCGCCGTGGTCGCTCAGGCCCTTGAACAGCGCATCCGGGGCGACGACGTTGACTTCGGCATGGCCGAACTCACGCTGGTCGGCCGCTTCGGTGGCCCCGCCGAGCTGGGCGGCCAGGGTCTGCATGCCGTAGCAGATGCCGAAGATGGGCAGGCCGCTGTCGAACACTTCCTGCGGTGCGGCGGGCGCGCCCGGCAGCGTGGTCGATTCCGGGCCACCGGACAGGATGATGCCCTTGGCGCCGAACGCGGCGATGTCGGCCGGGTTGTGGTCCCATGCCCAGATCTCGCAGTACACGCCGAGCTCGCGGATGCGGCGCGCGATCAGCTGGGTGTACTGGGCGCCGAAATCGAGGATGAGGATCTTGTCGTTATGGATGTTGGTCATGGTGCCCGGGCAATGCAGGAGTGAATACGGGGAACACAGAGTCGTCACCGGCGGCGGATAGAGAAAGAGGAACGGGAATCAGCTTCCTCGTTCCTCTTTGCTCATGCCGCGTCAGGCGCGGTAGTTCGGCGGCTCTTTGGTGATCTGCACGTCGTGGACGTGGCTCTCACGTTGGCCGGCGCCGCTGATCTTGACGAACTTCGGCTTGGTGCGCATGTCATCGACGGTGCCGCAGCCCACGTAACCCATGGTGGCGCGCAGGCCGCCCATCAGCTGGTGGATGATGCCGCCGACCGGGCCGCGGTACGGCACGCGGCCTTCGATGCCTTCGGGCACCAGCTTGTCGGCGCTGGAGGCGTCCTGGAAGTAGCGGTCCTTGGACCCCTTCTCCATCGCGGCCAGCGAGCCCATGCCGCGGTAGCTCTTGTAGGAGCGGCCCTGGAACAGCTCGGTCTCGCCGGGCGATTCCTCGGTACCGGCCAGCAGGCCACCGATCATGATGGTGGAGGCACCGGCGGCCAGCGCCTTGCCGATGTCGCCGGAGTAACGGATGCCACCGTCGGCGATCAGCGGGATGCGGTCCTGCAGCGCCTCGGCGACCAGGTCGATCGCGGTGATCTGCGGCACGCCGACACCGGCGACGACGCGCGTGGTGCAGATCGAGCCCGGGCCGATGCCGACCTTGACCGCGTCCGCGCCGCTGTCCAGCAGCGCCAGTGCGGCTTCACCGGTACAGATGTTGCCACCGACGACCTGCACCTGCGGGAAGTGCTTCTTGACCCAGCTGACGCGGTCCAGCACGCCCTGCGAGTGCCCGTGCGCGGTGTCGACCACCAGCACGTCCACCCCGGCGGCGACCAGCGCCTCGACCCGGCGGTCGGTATCCCCACCGACGCCGACGGCCGCGCCGACCAGCAGGCGGGTGGCGGTGTCCTTGGCGGCGTTGGGGTAATCGGTGTTCTTCTGGATGTCCTTGACGGTGATCAGGCCGCGCAGGGCGAACTCATCGTTGACGACCAGGATTTTCTCGATGCGGTTGCGGTGCAGCAGCTGCAGCACTTCATCGGAGGCCGCGCCTTCCTTGACCGTGATCAGGCGATCCTTCTTGGTCATGATGTGGCGGACCGGATCGTCCAACTCGGTCTCGAAGCGCATGTCACGGTGGGTGACGATGCCGACCAGCTGGCCGCCGCCGTCCACTACCGGCACGCCGGAGATGTTGCGCGCCTGGGTCAGGGCCAGCACGTCGCGGATGGTGGTTTCCGGGCCGACCGTGATCGGGTCGCGGATGACGCCGGCCTCGAACTTCTTGACCTTGGCGACTTCGGCAGCCTGCTGCTCGACGCTCAGATTCTTGTGGATGATGCCCATGCCGCCGAGCTGGGCCATGGCGATGGCCAGGCGGGCTTCGGTGACGGTATCCATGGCAGCCGAGAGGATCGGAAGCTTCAGCCGCAGGTCGCGCGTCAGGCGCGTTTCCAGACTGACATCCTTGGGCAGGATGATGGAATGAGCGGGGACGAGGGAGACGTCGTCGTAGGTGAGAGCTTCAGCCTGGATGCGCAGCATCGGCATACCCGAGATGTGGGGAAGCGCGACATTTTACCCTGATTCGGGCGTCTTTGGCAGGGGTCGGATGCGACGCTGTGTCGCGCCGGCAAACGCCGGTTCAGGACGGTGGTGCCGGTAGGTGACGACCGTTGGTCGTCACGCCGTTCCCGGGTCAGAAGGCTTCCGCCGCCTCGATCGTGTTCTGCATCAACGTGGCCACGGTCATCGGCCCTACCCCACCCGGGACCGGGGTGATCCAGCTGGCACGCTGGGCGGCAGCCTCGAAGCCGACGTCACCGACCAGGCGGCCATCGTCCAGGCGGTTGATGCCCACGTCGATGACCACGGCGCCCGGCTTCACCCATTCACCCGGGACGATGCCCGGGCGGCCCACGGCGACCACCAGGATGTCGGCGTTGCGCACCGACTGCTCCAGCACGTCCTTGGGGGTGAACTTGTGGCAGCTGGTGACGGTGCAGCCGGCGATCAGCAGCTCCAGCCCCATCGGGCGGCCGACGTGGTTGCTGACGCCGACGATGGTGGCGTTGCGACCGCGAACCGGCTGGTCGGTGTGGCCCAGCAGGGTCACGATGCCGCGCGGGGTGCACGGGCGCAGGCCGAACTCGCGCAGGGCCAGGTGGCCGACGTTCTCCGGGTGGAAGCCGTCCACGTCCTTGCGCGGGTCGATCCGGTGAATCAGGCGGTTGGCGTCCGGAATGCCCGGCAGCGGCAGCTGGACCAGGATGCCGTGGATCTTGGGATCGGCGTTGAGCTGGTCGATCAGGGTCAGCAGCTCGGCCTCGGTGGTGCCGGCCGGCAGGTCGTAATCAAAGGCTTCGATCCCCACTTTCTCGGCCGCGCGGCGCTTGTTGCGCACGTACACGGTCGAAGCCGGGTCGCCACCGACCAGCACCACGGCCAGGCCCGGACGGCTGCCACCGGCAGCCAGGCGGGCATCGACCCGGACCTTGAGGCTGTCCAGCAGGTCTTCGGCGATGCGGCGGCCGTCGAGAATGCGGGCGGAAGAAGCGGTGTCGGAAGTCGGTGAGCTCATCGAGGGCGGCAGGCGTGGGGGCGACGGTCGTCTATTGTCCCCGATTCGGCCCGCCCCGCCCACCGGGGTAGTGCCGGCCGCTGGCCGGCAGCCACGACCGCCCGGCAGCGCTACCTGGGTGCCGGCCAGCGGCCGGCACTACCCTCATCATTCTTCTTCGGGCACCTCGTCCGCGTTGAGCGTGCGCGCCTTGCGCTTGGGTGCGGTGAACGGCGTCGGCGTCGGCACACCGGGCAGCGCGCTGCCGAACACCATGTGCGCGCCGGCGCGCAGGTCTCCGCCGGCCATCTCCAGCTCGAAGCGCTCCGCATCTCGTTCGCGGATCTGCTCGGCGATCTCGCGCGCATCGTCCGGATCGGCGCCCAGCTCCATCAGCGCGGCCTGGCCGAACTGCAGCGCCGACTCGAAGGTTTCGCGGATCTGGAAGTCCACGCCGGCATGGATCAGGCGCAGTGAATGTTCGCGATCGAACGAGCGCACCAGCAGCTTGGCCTGCGGGAACTCGTGGGTGACCAGCTCGACGATGCGATCGGCATCCTGGTCGTTGTTCACGCACACCGCGATCGCACGCGCCGACGCCGCGCCCGACGCATGCAGTACATCCAGCCGGGTACCGTCGCCGTAGTAGATCTTGAACCCGAAGCGCTCGGCGTTGTGGATCATGTCCACGTCGTTGTCGATGATGGTCACATCCACGTCGCGCGCCAGCAGCGACTGACTGGCGACCTGGCCGAAGCGACCAAAGCCGATCAGCAGCACGCTGCCGGACAGACCGTCGGCTTCTTCGACGCCATCGAGCGAGACTTCGCGGTCCGGCATCAGCTTGTCGTGCAGCAGCACGAACAGCGGCGTCAGTGCCATCGAGAGCACGACGATCGCGGTCAGATTGGCGTTGACCTGCACATCGATCACACCGGCCACGGCCGCGGCGGAGAACAGCACGAACGCGAACTCGCCGCCCTGTGCCATCACCACGCCGCGATCCAGCGCCTGTCGATGATCACTGCCGAGGATGCGCGCGACCACGTAGATGCACACCGCCTTGGCCAGCATCAGCGCGAACACGCCGGAGACGATCAGCGGCCAGTTGTTGGCGACGACGGTGAGGTCCAGCGCCATGCCGACGCTGAGGAAGAACAGGCCGAGCAGGATGCCGCGGAACGGTTCGATGTCCGCTTCGATCTGATGGCGGAAGGTGGATTCGCTGAGCAGCACGCCGGCGAGGAACGCGCCCATCGCCATCGACAATCCGCCCAGCTGCATCAGCAGCGCGGCGCCGAGCACGACCAGCAATGCGGCAGCCGTCATCACTTCGCGCGCCTTGGCGGCGGCGAGGATGCGGAACAGCGGATTGAGCAGGAAGCGGCCGACCAGCACCAGCCCGACGATCGCACCGGCGGCGATACCCACGGTGACCCAGCGCGAACTCTCGCCGGCATCGCTGTGCACGGGCGCCATGAACGCGACGACGGCCAGCAGCGGCACGATCAGCAGATCCTCGAACAGCAGGATCGAGACGATCTTCTGGCCGCTCGGCAGCGCGATGTCGCCGCGTTCGGCGAGCAGCTGCATCACCACTGCGGTGGAGGTCAGCACGAAACCGGCGGCGCCGATGAAGGCCACCGGCAAGGGGAAGCCGAGCAGCATGCACACGCCGGTCAGCACGGTGCCGCAGACCACGATCTGCAGCGTGCCCAGGCCGAAGATCTCGTTGCGCAGGCTCCACAGGTGCGAGGGCCGCATCTCCAGGCCGATCACGAACAGGAACATCACCACGCCGAGCTCGGCGGTATGCAGGATCGCCTGCGGATCGGAGAACCAGCCGAACCCGAACGGGCCGATCGCCAGGCCTGCGGCGAAATAGCCCAGCACCGAGCCCAAGCCGAGCCGGCGGAACAGCGGCACCATGACCACTGCCGCACCCAGCAGGGCGACCACTTTCACCAGTTCACTGGCACCTGCTTCCACCGCCATGCGGTTGTTTCCCCGGACTGCACAAGATGGGTCAACGATAGGGCAAAGCGGTGAAGGGCAATAGCGCGGATGATGCGTTTTATCGTGCTGAATTCAGAACGATATTGAATCCGGATGCGGCATCGTCCCGAAATCGCTACCGAACCCACCGGTAGACCCATGCCACGCGTGGCTGCGCTCACCCGGCGGCCCCTGGCCAACGGCATCCACGCATGGCGTGGATCTACGCGCCGCTGCAGAACGCCGCGTAATCGATGTAGCCCGGGAATGCGCGCCCGGGCGCGCACAACGGGCAGGCCGGATCCGGGCGCAGGCGTGTCTCGCGGAAGCGCATGCCCAGCGCATCGAAGCTCAGCAGCCGGCCGATCAGCGGCTCACCGATGCCGAGCAGCAGCTTGAGAACTTCGGTGGCCTGGAGCAGGCCGACCATGCCGGGCAGCACGCCGAGGACACCGGCCTCGGCACAGTTGGGCGCGAACGCCGGCGGCGGGGGCTCGGGAAACAGGCAGCGGTAACACGGCGCGGTGCCGCGCTGACGCCCGGCATCGAACACACTGACCTGGCCGGTGAAGCGCTCCACCGCCCCATACACCAGCGGGATGCCGTGCTGGACGCAGGCATCGTTGAGCAGGTAACGCAGCGGGAAGTTGTCCGAACCGTCCAGCACCACGTCGACACCTTCGAGCAGTGCATCGATGTTGGCCGAAGTGACCCGCGCCTGCACAGCCTCCACGTCCAGCGAGGGATTGAGGGCAAGCAGGCGTGTGCGCGCGGAGAGCACCTTGGGCTCGCCGACGCTGGCATCGGTATGGATGATCTGCCGATGGAGGTTGCTGCGGTCGACCACGTCGTCATCGGCGATGCGCAGGTGCCCTACCCCGGCCGCGGCCAGGTAGAAACTGGCCGGCGCGCCCAGCCCGCCGGCGCCGAGCACCAGCACGCGCGAGGCGAGCAGCGTCTTCTGGCCGTCGATACCGACCTGCGGCAGAAGCAGATGACGCGAGTACCGCTCGTTGAAGTCACGCTCGGCGTCGCTCTGCATCGGCTGCACCAAAGGCAACCCATCGGCACGCCATGCGGCGGTGCCGCCATCGACGGAGGCGATATGCGTGTAGCCCAGGTCCGACAGGAAAATCGCGGCGTCCATCGAACGCCTGCCGCTCTGGCAGATCAGGAGGGCCTCGCGATCGAGTCCCGGCAGGTGTGTGCTCGGCTCGGCCTGGAGATCGCCCCGCGCAATGCCGAGCGCGCCTTCGGCCATGCCGGTGGCACGTTCATGTGCCTCGCGGATGTCGATCAGCAGTGCGCCGTGGGCGAGGCGCTGGCGGGCCTGGGCGGGAGATAGCTGCGGGATGTCCATGCCGGCATTATTGCGCACGAGGGTGTAGGCCGGAGCCCGGTCGTCTTCCATCTACAGCCTCCGGCCAGCGCGTGGCACGTGGCCCCTGGCGATCTGGCAACGTGGGTGTCGATGCGCGCAGCGTATAAAAGTAGGGAAGCTGCTCCGCCCTGGAAAGTTGGTGCGATTCACGTGCGTGCAGGGAAACCAGTGAATTGCAAATAAGCGTGACTGAGCACGCAATTTGAAGACATTCCCGGATATAGCCTGTCCGCGCCTCGATAAGCCCCCGATGACCAATGACAAGGATTGCCATGCGCATCATGCACCTATCAAGACTTCCATTCATTTTCGCTACGCTTGCGGTACTGCCGAGCACGCCCGCCATGGCTGCATCGGCGCCCATCACCCATGCCAGTGGAACGCCCATTGAAAACATCGGCCGTCCCGAGCGCGCGCGCATCGAAAAGATGCTCGACAAGGCGCTCTCTGAAGCAGCCGAAAACCTGACCCTCATCGAAGGTCAAACGGGATTCAACATCCGGACGCGGCTCGTTCCAGAGCGCCGAACCGTGATCATAGACCTGGGCGGGGGGGCGGTTCCCTCCCATACGGGCGGGGACCTGGAGGACCAACAACACCGTCTGGCGCTCGTGGCGCTGGATCTCCTGCGCGGAGTCGTCGCCGTGGATGGCGCGGATTTCCAGTTTGCCGGCCACTACATCCACCAGCTACGGCCGGATCCACTGCCCCCCGATTGAACCACGCCAGCGACAAGGCTCCAGAACGAACGTTGCTCCTCCGAAGGTTGCGCTGGCGGGTGGACATGCGCTGTATTTCAACTATCAGTAAAACGATTGGCGTGCCCAGCGTGATCCGTCAAACGGAATCACCGAGGATTTCATCACTCCGTATTTTGCCCTCGTCGCGTGGCTGACCGATACAAGCGACATCAAGACGAAGGAAGTTGAGTACACATACAGCTGTACAGCCAACGCTTGAATTCCGCCGCAACTGGAAGCAGAAGAGCCGGCTCGCGCCGGCTCTTCTTTGCTCTGTCCCGTCAGGTTCACCCCGCCGGTTTCAGCGGCCCTTGACGTGCTTGATCAAGCGGCGCTTGCGCTTGAGCTGACGTTCGGTGAGCACGTTCTTCTTGCCTTCGTACGGGTTCACACCCTCGCGGAAGATGAACTGCACGGGCGTGCCGACCAGCTTGAAGCGCTTGCGGAAGAAGTTCTCCAGGTAGCGCTTGTACGACTCCGGCAGGTCTTTCAGACGGGTGCCGTGGACGATGAAGGTCGGCGGATTGGAACCGCCCGGATGCACGTAACGCAGCTTGGACACGTGACCACGGATCGCCGGCGGCGGGTTGGTCTCGTACGCCGTTTCCAGCGCCTTGTTGACTTCGCTGGTGCTGAACTCGTGCGTCGCCGAGGCGTGCGCGGCGTGGATGCAGCGGAACAGCTCACGCAGGCCCGAGCCGTGCTTGGCCGAGATGCGCACCACTTCCGCCCACGGCACGAAGCCGAGCTTGCGCGATACCAGCGCTTCAGCCTGCTCGCGCTGGTAATCGGTCAGGCCATCCCACTTGTTGATCGCCACCACCAACGCACGGCCGGCATCGAGCACCGCGCCGAGCACGCTGGCGTCCTGATCGGTCACGCCTTCGGAGGCATCGAGCATCAGCACCGCGACCTGGCACTGCTCGATGGCCTGCAGGGTCTTGATGACGCTGAACTTCTCGACCACTTCCTCGACACGCGCCTTGCGACGCAGGCCAGCGGTATCGATCAGGCGGTACTCACGCCCGTCGCGCTCCATGTCCACCGCGATCGAGTCACGGGTGGTACCGGGCACTTCGGAGGCGATCATGCGCTCTTCGCCGAGCAGACGATTGACCAGCGTCGACTTGCCCACGTTGGGGCGGCCGACGAAGGCGATGCGAATGCGGTTCGGATCAGTGTCCAGGGTCTCGGTGGTGCCCTCTTCCGGCAACCGTTCCACGACCTCGTCCAGCAGATCATCCAGGCCCTGGCGGTGCGCGGCCGAGACGGTCAGCATTTCGCTGAAGCCGTAACGGGCAAACTCCGAACGCACGGTGTCTTCATTCATGCCGTCGATCTTGTTGATCAACAGCAGGGTCGGACGGGCCAGCCTGCGCAGCCAGGACAGGATCTCGTCGTCCATCGGGCCCTCACGGGCATCGACCACGAACAGGATCAGGTCCGCCTCGGCGGCGGCGGCGCGGGCCTGGCGGGCGGTAGCGCCGGCCAGACCTTCTTCTTCACCGGCGATACCGCCGGTATCGACCACCAGGAACGGGTGGTCCTCATCAAGACGACAAACACCGTAATTACGGTCCCGGGTCACGCCGGGCTGGTCATGGACCAGCGCGTCGCGCGTACGGGTAAACGCATTGAACAGCGTGGACTTGCCGACATTCGGCCGTCCAACCAGGGCGACCAAGGGCAGCATCGCGGTAACTCCTTATTGTGCCAACCGGAATGCGGTCAGCTTTCCATCAACGTTCTGCACCAGCAGAATCCCATCGGCGGCTACCGGCTGGGCCAGGAGGGCGTCGCCGCCACTCTTGGCGCGCGCCGCGAACTCACCGTTATCGGTCCGCAACCAGTGCAGATACCCCTTGTAATCACCGACCACAACGTAATCGCCGTGGATGACCGGACCGGTCAGCGAACGACGGGCCAGGCCCGTCTGCGACCACATGGCCGAACCGCTGGCCTTGTCCAGGCCGAACACGCCGCCCTTGTTGTCGGTGACGAACACAGTGCTCGAGGTCAGGGCCACGCCGCCGGCGCCACCATGATCACGGGCCCACAGCGGACGGCCGGTCGGGCCCTCGATCGCCATGGTCTGGCTCTTGAAACTGCTCACGAACAGCGTATTGCCTTCCAGCACCGGCGCGCCGTCGATATCGGCCATGCGGTCCAGCTCGGTACGGCCTTCGCCGGTGCCGACCATCTGGTCCCACAGCGTGCGGCCGTCCTGCATGGCCAGCGCGGCGACGGAGCCGTCGTCGTTGCCGATGAACAGCACGCCCGGGCCGGTGACGACCGGCGCGTTGCCGCGCACGGTCAGTGCCGGCAGCTCGCGCGGATTGAACCAGCGCTGGGTGCCGTTTTCGGCATCCAGGCCGGTCACGCGACCGTCGTTGCTGCGCACGAACACCATGCCCTGGCCCACGGCCGGTGCGGAAATCACTTCACCCGGCACCTTGGCCCGCCACTTTTCGGTGCCGTCGGCCGCGTTCAACGCGATGACTTCGCCGTCCAGGGTGCCGATGACGACCAGGCCGTCACCCACGCCCGGGCCACCGGACAGACGAAGCTTGGGCTTCTTCTTTTCCTTGGCCGGCTCGTAGGTCCAGACCTTCTTGCCGGTCTGCAGGTCGATGGCATGCACGCCACCGTAGATGGCGGCTGCGTAGACGCGGCCATCGGCGACCACCGGGCCCTGGCGGACGCCGATGCGCTTCTCGCCCTTGCCGACGTTGGCCGTCCAGATCTTGTCGACCTTGGCGGTGGCATCGAACTTGACCAGTTCGGCCGGTTCCAGCGCCTTCTTGGCCGCCGCATCCTTGCCGGCGAACCAGCCCTTCATCGTGCTGCAGCCGGTCAGGGCCATGCCCAACAGGGCAACCGTGGCAACGCGCTTGATCATGACCATCTGATTCATTACACCGACTCCGCAGGATCGGTGACGGTGCCACCGGCATCCGTCAACTTGGTTTCCAGCAGGCGCCGCTGGGGCGCTGCCACGTCCAGCGTCTTGAGCGCCTTCTCATACTGCTCGCGGGCAGCATCACGCTTGCCCTGCGCCATCAGTGCATCACCATGGATTTCCAGGCTGGCGCTGTCGGTAGCGGTGCCGAGCTGCTTGATCGCATCCTCGGTCTTGCCGGTGGCCACCAGCAGGCGCGCGACGCGCTGCTCGATCACCGGCTTGAATTCGGGGTCGGCCTTGATCGCGCGCAGGGTCGCCAGCGCGTCTTCGTTCTTGCCGGCATCGACCTGGGCCTTGGCCAGTTGCAGGGCAGCCAGATCGGCATAGATGTTGGCCTTGCCGCTTTCCAGGTCCTTCACACCCTTGGCGGCCTGCTCCAGATCCTTGTCTTCCAGGCTCTTGAGGACGATCTGGTACTGGACGTTGGCGCCGGCCAGGCTATTGCTGTGCCGGGTCTGCCATTCTTTCCAGCCCCAGATGCCACCGATCGCGATGGCTACGCCAGCGAGGATGCTGACACCGTTCTTCCGCAGCCAGCCGCGGACGCGTTCACTTTGTTCGTGCTCGTCGAGCAGGTCGTCGATCGCCATGCGTACTCTCGCCCCGCCCATGAGGAGGAGCTATTTGAATTGGATTGGGGAAACGCGGTTCAGTGCGAAACTGGGACCACGGAGCCGTCAGAGGATACCGTAAAGCGTGCCACGTTGGCTCGCTGGTACGGCGAAAGGTCGACGATAGTGCCGGCCTGCTGAACCTCGACCGCCGATGCATTGCCCAGCACCATGCGGGCCACCTGGCCCGGTGCGAAGCTGCGGGTCTCGCCCGACTTGATCAGGGCCTTCTCGACGGTGGCGCCGTCCGGCCCGGAGATGTCCACCCAGCTGTCGCCTTTGAACTGCAGGCTCAGCGCGCCGGCCTGCGGCATCGGCGCGGACGCCGGACGCGGGACCGGGGTCAGCGATGCCAGGTACGGTGCTGCCGGTGCCGTCGGCTTGGCCGCCTCGACCGCCGCGGGTGCGGCCGGATCCGGGGTCTCGCCACCGGCCACCGGCACCGCCGCCGGGATCACATCCAGCGAGGCGGTGTTCGGGGTGCTCGCCGTGCCATCGAAATGGCCGCGGGTGGCGAACCAGACCGGCACGGCCAGAACCGCGGTGATGCCGACATACAGGACGCGACGCCCCAGGCTCTCGGCAATGCGCCGGGCCCGCGGGGTATGGGTATGGCTGACCAGCTGCGGCGGCACGATCGGCCCGATATGGGCCTGTTCGAGGATATCGCCGATGTCCACCTTGAGCAGACGGGCGTAGCTGCGCAGCTGGCCGCGGACGAAGACCGGCGCGCCGAGGCGCTGCCACTGCTCGTCTTCGAGGGACTTCACGACCTGGACCGGCATGTGCAGCTGCTGCCCCACGGCCTCCAGGGTCAGTCCGGCCGCTTCCCGGGCCTGGCGAAGACGAGCTCCGCAACCGGCCGCAGTATCAAAAGCGTTCACAGTCTGGTCATCAATCACAATGCTTCAACCCCGGGGATTAGGTGCCGCATCCTGCGGAAATTCGTCATGAATTCGCTGCAGATAGCGACCGGATGCCACGCTGTCGCCAAGCCGCGCCTCGATTTGAGACGCAAGTTGTAACACGGAACGTGTGGCCGGTGCAGCCGTCAAACGCCGTTGCGAAAAGGCGCGGGCCTCGAAATAACGCCCTTGGGCGAACTCGTTGCGGGCCATCGACTCCAGCGCGTAGGCATTGACCGGATCGATCTCAAGCGCCCTGCGCAGGTCCGGAACCGCCCGTTCGGGCTGGCCGGCATCCAACGCACAGCCACCGGCATTGGCCAGGGCAGAGGCCGGTGTCGTATAGCCCGGCGCCTGGAGGGCCCGGTCGAACCACACCAGCGACTCGGCCGGTCGGCCATGAGCACATAGCCACGCGCCATAATTGTTGAGCACATCGCCGCGCTCCGGGCCCAGCTCGGCGGCCTTGGCGTACAACTGCCCGGCCTCGGCCTCGTTGCCGCGCTGGGCGGCGATGGCCGCCAACAGCATGTAGGCCTCGGGACGGCGCGCGTCGATCTTCATCGCCGCCCGCACCCGTTTTTCGGCCGCCTCCGGCGAGCCCGCACGCAGCGACTCGCCGGCCAGGACCATCTGGTCCTGGTAGTTCACGCGCTTGCGGATCTCGGGGTTGTCGCGGGCCTCATAGGTCGGCGCGACCTCGAGGGTACCGGACGGCGGTTTGATGCCCTGTTTGCCGCAGCCGGCCAATGCCAGCGCGATGAAAACAACGGCTGGCAATCGGCGATCAGGCAGCGGCATCCCGGTTTTTCCCGTCCTGCAGCGTTTTGTTGAACTCGGCCTGGCGGCGCGTGCGATCCATGACCTGGCCCTTGAGCTGGCCACAGGCGGCATCGATGTCGTCGCCACGGGTGCGCCGCACCATCGTCAGCACCTTCGCATCGAGCAGGATCTTCTGGAAGGCGCGGATGTCGGTTTCGCCGGAACGCTCATAGCGCGTGCCCGGGAATGGATTGAACGGAATCAGGTTGACCTTGCCCGCGTTAGAGGCCTGCACGGCGTTGTCGAACTGGCGCATCAGCCGCGCCAGCTGGCGGGCGTGCTCGGGCTGGTCGTTGATTCCCTTCATCAGGGTGTATTCGAAGGTGACCGATTCGCGGCGCTTGTTGGCGCGCAGGTAGCGTGCACACGAGGCCATCAGCTCGACGATCGGGTACTTCTTGTTGAGCGGGACCAGGGTCTCGCGCAGGGCATCATTGGGCGCATGCAGCGACACCGCCAGCGACACGTCGCTCTCGGCGGACAGCCGGTCGATCTGCGGCACCAGGCCGGAGGTGGACAGCGTCACGCGCTTGTTGGCCAGGCCATAGCCCAGATCGTCGCGCATCACGCTCATGGCGCGCACGACGTTGTCGAAATTCATCAACGGCTCGCCCATGCCCATCATCACCACGTTGGTGAGACGACGCTGCTTGTGCGGGATGTTGCCCAGATGCCGCGCCGCCACCCACACCTGGCCGATGATCTCGGCGGTGGAGAGATTGCGGTTGAAGCCCTGGGTCGCGGTCGAACAGAACGTGCAGTTCAGCGCGCAGCCGACCTGCGAGGACACGCACAGCGTGCCGCGGTTCTTGTCCGGGATGTAGACCGCTTCGATCGCGTTCTTGCCGTCGGTGCCCATGGCCAACAGCCACTTGTGGGTGCCATCGGCGGAGGGCTTGTCGAACACGATGTTCGGAACCAGCACCTCGGCATGCTGCTTGAGCTTGGCGCGCAGCGCCTTGCCGAGGTCGGTCATTTCATCGAAATCGGTGACGTAGTGATGGTGGATCCACTTCATCACCTGATGGGCACGGTAGCGCGCTTCGCCGAGCGTCTCGGCGAAGAAGCGCTCCAGACCCTCGCGATCGAGGTCGAGCAGGTTCTGCTTGGCCACAGCCGGGCTCGACACGAGCACGGATGGGATGGCGGTGGGCTGTACGACCTCGTTCACGGCATCACTCTCAGCGCGAGACGACTTCAGTCGCGGCGAAGAAGTAGGCGATTTCGATCGCGGCATTCTCAACCGAGTCCGAGCCGTGGGCGGCATTGGCATCGATGGATTCAGCGAAGTCGGCGCGGATGGTACCGGCGGCGGCTTCCTTCGGGTTGGTGGCGCCCAGCAGGTCGCGGTGGGCCAGGACAGCGTTCTCGCCTTCCAGCGCCTGGATCATCACCGGGCCGGAGATCATGAACTCGACCAGCGCGTTGAAGAACGGACGCTCGCGGTGCACGGCGTAGAAACCTTCGGCTTCACGGCGCGACAGCTGCTTGTACTTGGCGGCGACGACCTTCAGGCCGGCCTTTTCAAAGCGGGCGTAGATTTCGCCGATGACGTTCTTGGCGACGGCGTCCGGCTTGATGATGGAAAGGGTGCGCTCCAGCGCCATGGGAATACTCCGTTGGGCGGGCCACTTGATCGGCCCGAGGTTAACATGAAAAAAACCCGCGTCAAAACGCGGGCTTAGCCTGATATACGTGCGCCAATTCTAACGTGTCCTCCGGATCTACGGTAGTGCCACGCCATGCGTGGCAGGCCCGGACCGCATGGGGCAGCCCGCCCCGTTCAGGCACAGCGAGGTTGCCAGCCATGGGCAGGCACTACACAGCGGCGGATGAACGGACGCCCATTTCTGCTGCGCCGCACAATGCGACGGCGCAGCCACGGGTCTAATATCAAACAATCGTTTGATTGAACTTCCCTGCCCCATGGCCAAACCCGCCCACTTCTCCACCAAGGACCGCATCCTCGGCGCCGCCGAGGAACTGTTCGCCCTGCACGGGTTCGCGGGCACCTCGCTGCGCCAGGTCACCAGCCAGGCCGATGTGAACATCGCCGCGGTCAACTACCACTTCGGTTCCAAGGAAAACCTGGTCAATGAGGTCTTCCGCCGCCGGATGGATGAAATGACCTCGGCGCGCCTGGCCCAGCTGGACGCCGCTCGTCGCGAACACCCCGGTGAACTGCGCCCGGTGCTGGCCGCCTTCGTCGAACCGGCCCTGGCCATGGCCCAGGACCGACAGACCGGCGGCGCGTTCGTACGGGTCATCGCCCGCGCCTATGCCGAAAAGAACGACAACCTGCGCAAGTTCCTCTCCGACCATTACGGCCACGTCCTGCGCGACTTCGGCAAGGCGATCTCCGCCTGCGTGCCGGGGCTGAGCAAGGAAGAGCTGTACTGGCGCCTGGACTTCCTCGCCGGCTCGCTGACCTATGCCATGGCCGACTTCGGCCTGATCAAGCGACCCGCCGGTGTCACCGAAGCGGCGCATCGTGCCCATGCCGCCCAGGAACTGATTCATTTCGCCGACGCAGGATTCCGCGCCAGCGCGGCCTCGAGCGCTTCGACGACCTCCCTTTCCACCCCGTAGAGCCAGGCGCTGCCCGGCTGCCCGACCAACAAAGGCTTATCGACATGTCCAATTCCCTGCTAGTCCGCCGTGCCGCCGTGCTGGGTGCCGGCGTCATGGGTGCCCAGATCGCCGCCCACCTGACCAACGCCGGTGTCGACACGGTGCTGTTCGACCTCCCCGCGAAGGAAGGTCCGGCCGATGGCATCGTGCTCAAGGCCATCGCCAACCTGGGCAAGCTCAGCCCGGCCCCGCTCGCCAGCAAGTCCTACGCCGAGGCGATCACGCCGGCCAACTATGAGACCGGCCTGGAGCAGCTGAAAGACTGCGACCTGATCATCGAAGCCATCGCCGAACGCATGGACTGGAAGCAGGACCTATACAAGAAGATCGCCCCGTTCGTGGCCGATCACGCCGTGCTGGCCTCCAACACCTCCGGCCTTGGCATCAACAAGCTCGCCGACGTCCTGCCCGAGCAGCTGCGCCACCGCTTCTGCGGCGTGCACTTCTTCAACCCGCCGCGCTACATGCACCTGGCCGAGCTGATCCCGGCCACCACCACCGATGCCGCCGTGCTGGAAGGCCTGGAAGCGTTCCTGGTCACCACCCTGGGCAAGGGTGTGGTGTACGCCAAGGACACCCCGAACTTCATCGGCAACCGCATCGGCGTGTTCTCGATCCTGTCCACCATCCATCACACCCAGGCATTCGGCCTGGGCTTCGATGAGGTGGACGGCCTGACCGGCCCGCTGGTCGGCCGCCCGAAGTCGGCCACCTACCGCACCTCGGACGTGGTCGGCCTGGACACCATGGCGCACGTGATCAAGACCATGGGCGACACCCTGCCCAACGATCCGTGGCATGAATTCTTCAAATCGCCGAAGTGGCTGGATGCATTGATCGCCAAGGGCGCGCTCGGCCAGAAGACCGGTGCCGGCATCTTCCGCAAGGTCGGCAAGGACATCGTCGTCCTCGACCTGGAAAAGCAGGACTACCGCCCGGCCGATCGCACCGCCGCCCCGGAAGTGGTCGAGATCCTGAAGATCAAGAACCCGGCCGAGAAGTTCGCCAAGCTGCGCGAGAGCCAGCATCCGCAGGCGCAGTTCCTGTGGGCGACCTTCCGCGACCTGTTCCATTACAGCGCCTACCACCTGGCCGACATCGCCGAGACCGCGCGCGACGTCGACCTGGCGATCCGCTGGGGCTACGGCTGGTCGCTGGGCCCGTTCGAAACCTGGCAGGCCGCCGGCTGGAAGCAGGTTGCGCAGTGGATCGCCGATGACATCGTCGCCGGCAAGAGCATGAGCAACGCCCCGCTGCCGGATTGGGTGTTCGATGGCCGCGACGGCGTGCACGCCGCCGAAGGCAGCTACAGCCCGTCGCGCAACGCCAAGCTGCCGCGCTCGGCGCTGCCGGTGTACCAGCGCCAGCGCTTCCCGGATCCGCTGCTGGGCGAGAGCTTCAGCCCGGGCGAAACCGTGTTCGAGAACGATGGCGTGCGCATGTGGCACGACGGCGACGGCATCGCGGTGGTCAGCTTCAAGACCAAGATGAACACCGTTTCCGACCACGTGCTCAATGGCCTGCAGGAAGCGATCAAGCGCGCCGAGCAGGACTACAAGGGCCTGGTGATCTGGCAGCAGAAGGAGCCCTTCTCCGCCGGTGCCGATCTGGCCGGTGCGCTCGGCCTGCTGCAGGCCGGCAAGGTCGACCAGTTCGAAGAGATGGTGCACAACTTCCAGCGCACCAGCCAGGCGATCAAGTATTCGCTGGTGCCGGTGGTGACTGCCGTGCGCGGCCTGGCCCTGGGCGGCGGCTGCGAGTTCCAGATGCACAGCGCCAAGAGCGTGGCCGCGCTGGAAAGCTACATCGGCCTGGTCGAGGCCGGCGTCGGCCTGCTGCCGGCTGGTGGCGGCCTGAAGGAACTGGCCGTGCGTGCCTCGCAGGCGGCCGGTCCGGGCGGCGACGTGTTCGCCGAGCTGAAGAAGACCTTCGAAACCGTCGCGATGGCCAAGGTCTCCAACTCGGCGGTCAACGCCAAGGAACTTGGCCTGATGCGCGCGACCGACAAGGTCGTGTTCAACAGCTTCGAAGCACTGCACATCGCCAAGGCCGAGGTGCTGGCGCTGGCCGAAGGCGGCTACCGTCCCCCGATGCCGGCCCGCCGCATCCAGGTCGCCGGTGATGTCGGCATCGCCACGTTCAAGATGATGCTGGTCAACATGCTGGAAGGCCGCTTCATCAGCCCGTACGACTACGAGATCGCCGTGCGCATCGCCACCGTGCTGTGCGGCGGCGAAGTGGATCGCGGCACGCTGGTGGACGAAGAGTGGCTGCTGACGCTGGAGCGCAAGCACTTCGTCGAACTGGCCCAGCAGGAAAAGACCCAGGCCCGCATCGCGCACATGCTCAAGACCGGCAAGCCGCTGCGTAATTGATGGCGCGCCGGGCGCGACGGACCCGTCCGCGCCCGGTAGGTGCCGACCGTTGGTCGGCACACCTGTCCCCACATTCAAGAGATCACTGCAATGACCAAGCAAATCCAGGACGCCTACATCGTCGCCGCCACCCGCACCCCGGTGGGCAAGGCGCCCAAGGGCGTGTTCCGCAATACCCGTCCCGACGACATGCTGGCCCACGTGCTCCGCTCCGTGGTCGCGCAGGCGCCGGGCGTGGACGTCAACCGCATCGATGACGCGATCATCGGCTGCGCGATGCCCGAGGCCGAGCAGGGCATGAACGTGGCGCGCATCGGCGTGCTGCTGGCCGGCCTGCCGGACACCATCGCCGCGCAGACCGTCAACCGCTTCTGCTCTTCGGGCCTGCAGGCCGTGGCCATGGCCGCCGACCAGATCCGCCTGGGCAACTCGGACCTGATGCTGGCCGGTGGCACCGAATCGATGTCGATGGTGCCGATGATGGGCAACAAGATCGCGATGGCCCCGAGCGTGTTCGACAACGACCACGTCGCCATCGCCTACGGCATGGGCATCACCGCCGAGAAGGTCGCCGAAGAGTGGAAGGTCTCGCGCGAGGACCAGGATGCGTTCGCCCTCGCCTCGCACCAGAAGGCCATCGCCGCGATCCAGAACGGCGAGTTCAAGGACGAGATCAGCCCCTACGACGTGCGCACCCGCCAGCCCGACCTGGCTGACGGCCGCCGCATCATCACCCGCGACAGGATCGTGGACACCGACGAAGGCCCGCGCCTGGATTCGTCCGCTGAAGGCCTGGCCAAGTTGCGCCCGGTGTTCCGCAACGGCCAGTTCGGCGGCACCGTCACCGCGGGCAACTCCTCGCAGATGAGCGATGGCGCCGGTGCGGTCCTGCTGGCGTCCGAGCAGGCGATCAAGGATTACGGCCTGACCCCGCTGGCCCGCTTCGTCAGCTTCTCGGTCGCCGGCGTGCGCCCGGAAGTGATGGGCATCGGCCCGATCGCCGCGATTCCGAAGGCGCTCAAGCAGGCCGGCCTGACCCAGGACCAGCTCGACTGGATCGAGCTCAACGAAGCCTTCGCAGCGCAGTCGCTGGCCGTCATCCGCGATTGTGGCCTGGACCCGTCCAAGGTCAACCCGCTGGGTGGCGCGATCGCCCTGGGCCACCCGCTGGGCGCGACCGGCGCGATCCGCACCGCCACCCTGCTGCACGGCCTGCGCCGTCGCCAGCAGAAGTACGGCATGGTGACCATGTGCATCGGCACCGGCATGGGCGCGGCGGGTATCTTCGAATCGCTGTGAGGCAATGATCGGTGCCGGCCGATGGGTCGGCACCGATGCAACGGTTATCACCGATGCAACGGGCAACACCGGTCAACGGGCATCGCCGATGCGACGGGCAACAAATCAAAGGGTAGGCACCGACCGTTGGTCGGTGCACCGCCGGTAACGAAAAGGGCAGCCTCGCGGCTGCCCTTTTCTGTTCTCTCGGGAGCCGGCCAGCGGCCGGCACTACCCATCGCTACAACGTGCGAGGGCGTTCCCTCAGCCTTCGGCGAGCATCTTCTGCAGCGCTTCGCGCGCAGGACCGGCCAGCTTCTCGTTGTCGAGGGCAAAGCGGATCGTAGCTTCCACCAAGCCCAGATGGGTACCGCAGTCGAAGCGGCGGCCCTCGAAGCGGAACGCATCCACGCGCTCGGTCTTGAGCAGTTCGGCGATCGCATCGGTCAGCTGGATTTCGCCACCCGCACCGGTACCGGTCGCTTCGAGCAGCTCGAAAATCTTCGGGCTCAGCACATAACGGCCCACCACCGCCAGATCGCTCGGGGCATCTTCCGGCTTGGGCTTCTCGACGATGGCGCTGATCTTGCCCTGGCGGCCATCGAAGGCCTCGGTGGCCACGATGCCGTAGCTGCCGGTCTTCTCATGCGGCACGTCTTCCACCGCGATGATGCTGGCGCCGGTGGCTTCATTGGCATCGGCCATCTGCTTGAGCGCACCGTTGCCACGGTTCCAGATCAGATCGTCCGGCAGCAGCACCGCGAAGGGTTCGTCGCCGATGATCGCCTTGGCGCACAGCACCGCATGGCCCAGGCCCAGCGCTTCGGCCTGGGTCACGAATACGGCGCGCACGCCGTTGGGCAGCACATGGCGGACCAGCTCAAGCTGTTCCTTCTTGCCGGCGCGCTCGAGTTTCTGCTCCAGCTCGTAGGCCTTGTCGAAATAATCGGCGACCGCATGCTTGTAGCGGTTGGTGATGAAGATCAGCGTGTCACAGCCCGCCTCGATCGCCTCATCAACGGCGTACTGGATCAGCGGCCGATCGATAATCGGCAGCATTTCCTTGGGAACGGTTTTGGTGGCGGGAAGGAATCGCGTTCCCAACCCTGCGACAGGAAATACTGCCTTACGAATACGCTTGCTCATCAGAACCTGTTGGCCTCACGCGCCGGAAAGGCCAGCACTTTAGCAGAGCTGACGTGATCGTCCTGTTGCAGCGGAGAAAACTCCGGCATGGTTGCAAACAGAATGCTGTTGATTGCATCGGTGTCATAACTGATGATCGCCTCGCGCAGTTTCGGCACGTTGGCCAATACCTGCTCGCGCGCAAACGTGCGCACGCCGGCTTCGAGAATCTTCGGATGCGCGGTCGGGCGATAATCTTCGTCGGAATAGAACAGCGTCTCGTGCAGTTTTTCGCCCGGGCGCAGGCCCGTATAGACGATGGCGATGTCCTTGTACGGCTGCTTGCCGGCCAAGCGGATCATCTGCTCGGCCAGCACGCGGATCGGCACCGGCTCGCCCATGTCCAGGGTATAGATCGCCCCATGCGAAGCCGAGGCGGCCGCCTGCAGGATCAACTGGCAGGCTTCGGGAATCGTCATGAAGTAACGGGTGACTTCCGGGTCGGTCACGGTGACCGGGCCGCCCTTGAGGATCTGCTCGCGGAACACCGGCACCACGCTGCCGGCCGAGGCCAGCACGTTGCCGAAGCGCACGGTCACGAAACGGGTGTGGCTGGTCTTCTGGTCCAGGCTCTGGCAGATCATCTCCGCATAGCGCTTGCTGGCGCCCAGCGCATTGACCGGGTCGACCGCCTTGTCGGTGGAAATGAAGACGAAGTGCTCGATGCGGGCTTCGACGCAGGCCCGGGCCACGGTCTCGGTGGACAGGATGTTGTTGCGCACCGCTTCGCGCAGCTGGCGCTCCAGCACCGGCACCTGCTTGTAGGCCGCGGCGTGGAAGACCGAGTCCACCCGCGACAGCGACAGCGCGTGGCGGATCACCGCGGGATCGCCGCAGTCACCCAGCACCGCCTCCACGACCAGGTCCGGGAAGCTGCGCTGCAGCTCGGCCTCGATCGTCAGCAGCAGCAGCTCGCTCATCTCGACCAGCACGATGCGCCCTGCCCCATGGCGGGCACACTGGCGGCACAGTTCAGAACCGATCGAACCACCGGCGCCGGTCACCAGCACGGTGCGGCCCCCCAGCCAGCCGCGGATCAGCGCCCAGTCCGGCAGGATCGGCTTGCGGCCGAGCAGGTCCTCGATCGCCACTTCCTTGAGCTCGCCCGGCAACGAGTGGCCGAGCAGGATGTCATTGAGCTTGGGCACCATGCGGAACGGCACGCCGGTGCTTTCGCAGATGGCCACCACCCGCTGCATGCCCACGGCATCCAGCGACGGGATGGCGATCACCAGCAGCTTGGCGGCCGTCTCACGGACCACGGCGGGGGCGTCTTCCAGCGTGCCCAGGATCGGCAGGCCCTGCAGCTTGGCGCCCTGCAGATGCGGGGCATCGTCGAGCAGGCCGACCGGTTCGAAATCACCGGAACGACGCAGATCGCGGACCAGTGCCTCGGCCGCTTGGCCGGCACCGAGGATCAGCACGCGGCGGGCGGTGACGTCCGACTGCAGCGCCTGGTAGTCCTTCCACGCGCGATACAGCAGGCGCGGGGCGCCCAGCAGCGCCGACAGCGCGAACGGATAGATCACCAGCACCGACATCGGGACGCCATCGAAGCGCTTGTAGGCCAGCGCCACCACGATCGCGAGCAGGCCGATGAAGCTGGCTTTGAAGATGTTGAGCAGATCGGCGACGCTGGCGAAGCGCCACAGGCCACGATACAGGCCCACCCGCCAGAACACGACGGCCTGGATGATCAGCACCAGCGAGGTATCGATGTTCCAGAGCGGCAACGCCGGCGCATCGGCCAGCATCGAGTAGCGCCCCGCATGCAGCAGCTGCCAGCACGCCCAGACCATGAACAGGTCGTGGGCGACGATGGCCGCACGGGGCATCAAGCCGGTAAGTCGGTCCTGCCAAGGCGTCATAAACAGCGTAATCCTTCTAGTTGCGCATTCCCTTGCGCAGGAGCAGCCAAAGACCGGACGCGAGGATCAACCACGCGATGGCCACGGCAGCCTCCCACCTCGGCTGCAAATTCGTGCATGCATTAAACACTGCCGCACTGAATATTCCAAAAACAAGATACACCCCGGTGACGGAAGTGTGGCTTGCACCACCTTTCACCGCGCGCTGATAGAGATGCTGCGTGTGGGGTTCCATCCAGCGCTGTCCGGACAGGATGCGCGAAAGCAATGTGAAGCCCGCGTCCACAAGAAAGGCCGAAAGCGGCACCAGCAACAGCAGCCAGTGGATATCCGTACGCACACTGACCAGGCAGACCAGGGCCGCGATCGCATAGCCGAGCGCCCCGCTGCCGACGTCGCCCATGAAGATGCGTGCCCGCGGGTAGTTGAACGGCAGGAAGCCGAGGCAGGCCAGTCCCAGCACCACGCCGGCCAGCCCATACGGCGGGGGCAGCACCATCGCGAAGGCGAGCCCGGCCAGGATCGCCTGGGTGGTGGCGATGCCGTTGATCCCATCCATGAAGTTCCAGATGTTGATCAACGAGGTGGCGAACAACAGCGCCAGCAGCGCCTGCCAGGGATTGCCGGTGGCGTGCCAGACCAGCCCGGCCAGCAGTGCCGCGGCGATCACATGGACCAGCAGGCGACGCACCGCCGGCAGCGGCCGATGGTCGTCCCACCAGCCGATCCCGGCGACAAGCACCAGGCCCAGGGCGAACACCGCGAGCGTGATCCGGGCGGTCGGCCAGATCACCGCCGCGACCACGCAGGCCAGCAGCAGGGTCAGGACGATCGCAATACCGCCGCCCCGGGGCGTCGCCACGCCGTGGCTGCGCCGCTCGCCCGGCTCATCCACTAGATTGCGACGCAGCGCATACGCGCGCGCGCCCCAGGTCACGCCCGCCGATACCGCCAGCACCGCCAGCAGCCCCGCCATCCAGGCGACCATCATGGTTCAGAGCACCGCGTAATTGAGCAGTGGCTTGACGGTGCCCCATTCCTTGCAGCTCGGGCACTGCCAATGATGGGTGCGCGCACCGAAGCCACACCGGGTGCAGCGGTACGCCGGGTTGCGGACCAGCAGCTGGTCGGTGATGTGCTTGAGGTCGTGCAGGGTCGCGGTGGAATCGGCGCCCTCGGCGAGCGTCAGGTCGATCAGCGCCGATTCGCCACGGACCGACGGACGGTCCTTGAGCTGGCGCCCGAGGTAGGCGCGCGCCGGCGCGACGCCCTCCTGCTCTTCCATCAGCTGGGTCAGTGCCAGCACCGGCGCGATGCCGCGATAGTGCTCGGTCATCTCCGACAGGAACGCGCGTGCGCCGCCGAGATCACCGACCTTGCGGTAGTTCTGCATGAGCGCCTGCAACACTTCGGGCAGGTACTCCGGATCGTTGCGTGCCGCACGTTCGAACGCACGGACCGCTGCTTCGGCGTTGCCGGCATCGTCTTCCAGGCGGCCTTCGATGATGCCGGCACGGACCGACATCGCATCGGCCTGGTACGCACGCGCGATCGCGGCGCGCGCTTCGTCGATCTTCCCCGCCCCGCGGTAGCGCTCGGCCAGCTCGCACTCGAACTGACCGATCAGCTTGCCCATCGGCTCGCCGGTGACTTCCTCGAAGCGGCTGGCGTTGTCGATCGCCTTTTCCCAATCGCGCTCGGCCTGGTAGATGCCGATCAGGTGCTTGAGCGCCTGCGGGGCACGCTGGTCGATCTGGGCCAGCTCGGTGAACACGGTTTCGGCGCGGTCGAGCAGGCCGGACTTCATGTAATCCTCGCCCAGGGCCAGCAGCGCCTGGACGCGTTGCTGATCGCTCAGGTCCGCGCGGTTGACCAGGCCCTGGTGCAGGCGGATCGCACGATCCACCTCACCGCGGCGGCGGAACAGATGGCCCAGCGCGACCTGGGTCTCGAAGGTTTCCTTGTCCAGCTCGGCGATGTGCAGGAACAGCTCGATCGCCTTGTCCGGCTGCTCATTGAGCAGGTAGTTCAGGCCGCGGAAATACGTGCTGGACAGATGGCTGACCTGGTTGTCGCCATGGCGCTGGCCACCGCGACGCCCGATCACCCAGCCCGACAGCGCGGCCAGGGGCAGGAACAGGAAGAACCAGAACCACTCGGAGACAAATTCCATCGGCGCTCAGCGTCCGTCGAATGTAGAAGAAGAAGGGGGTGCCACGACCACGGCGGGCGCGGCCTTCTGCGCACGGCGCAGTTTGGCGTACAGCGGGATCACCACGCTGGCGAGCACGAGGCCGCCGCCGATGAGGGCACCGGACAACAGGGCGATGATGATCGCCACGCCGGTGGTGGAATTGATCTGGGTAAAGCCCAGGCTGATGATGATCGGTTGTGAGTTGAGGGCACCGATGATGAGGCCCACGACCAGAACCGCCAGCAGGATCAGCAGACGTACGATGTTCATGCAGCAGCTCCAGTTCCGTAGGGCTCAAGAGTAGCGGACTAACACTCCGCTCTACCAGCCGACTCCATGGAAATCATGCATCCGCCCCGTGGCGGATGGACACTCAGGCAGGATCGCTTTCCAGCGGCACCACGGCGCTGACGCGCTCACGCAGTTCCTTGCCCGGCTTGAAGTGCGGGACATGCTTGCCCGGCAACGCAACCGATTCCCCGGTCTTGGGATTGCGCCCCAGCCGTGCCGGCCGGTAGTGCAACGAAAAACTGCCGAACCCGCGGATCTCGATGCGATCCCCGCCGGCCAGCGCCCCGCCCATCATTTCCAGCAACGACTTCACGGCCAGATCGACATCGTCCGACTTCAAATGCGCCTGTCGGCGCGCCAGGATTTCGATCAGCTCGGATTTGGTCATTACGGGCTCTTGGGGAGGAACTCAGACCCTGAAACGGCCCGGACTGATGTCCGGGCCGTCCAGGAAACTACGACAGCGACAGACCGATTACTCGGACTTGTTGCCGTTCAGCTGTGCACGCAGCAGCGCGCCGAGCTGGGTGGTGCCGCTGGAAGCCGAAGAGGACTGGTATTCCTCCAGCACTTCGCGCAGTTCCGCGTCGTCCTTGGCCTTGATCGACAGCTGCAGGGTACGACCCTTGCGATCCATGCCCACGAACTTGGCTTCAACCTTGTCGCCGACCTTCAGGAACTGGGTCGCGTCGTCGACGCGCTCGTTCGCAACGTCGCGAGCAGCCACGTAGCCTTCGATGCCGTCAGCCAGTTCGATGGTAGCGCCCTTGGCGTCCACTTCCTTGACCACGCCTTCGACCTTCGAACCCTTCGGGTTGGCAGCCATGTACTGACCGAACGGATCCTGCTCCAGCTGCTTGACGCCCAGGCTGATGCGCTCGCGCTCCGGATCGACGGCCAGGACGACGGCGTCCAGGTTGTCGCCCTTCTTGAAGTTGCGGACCACGTCTTCGCCGGTGGTGTTCCAGCTGATGTCGGACAGGTGCACCAGGCCATCGATACCGCCGTCCAGGCCGATGAAGATGCCGAAGTCGGTGATCGACTTGATCTGGCCCGACACCTTGTCGCCCTTCTTGTGGATCGCAGCGAAGGTTTCCCACGGATTGGCGGCAACCTGCTTCATGCCCAGCGAGATGCGGCGACGCTCCTCGTCGACGTCCAGGACCATGACTTCAACTTCGTCACCGACCTGCACAACCTTGGACGGGTTGACGTTCTTGTTGGTCCAATCCATTTCGGACACGTGAACCAGACCTTCGACGCCCGGCTCGATCTCGACGAATGCGCCGTAATCGGTGACGTTGGAGACCTTGCCGAAGACGCGGCTGTTGGCCGGGTAACGACGGGCGATGTTGTCCCACGGATCCTCGCCCAGCTGCTTCAGACCCAGCGAAACGCGGTTGCGCTCGCGGTCGAACTTCAGCACGCGGACGTCCAGCTCGTCGCCGACGTTCACGACTTCGGACGGATGGCGCACGCGCTTCCAGGCCATGTCGGTGATGTGCAGCAGGCCGTCGATACCGCCCAGGTCAACGAATGCGCCGTAATCGGTCAGGTTCTTGACGACACCCTTCAGGATCGCGCCTTCCTGCAGCTTGTCCATCAGCTGCTCGCGCTCTTCCGAATGCTCGCTCTCGACGACTGCACGACGGGACACAACGACGTTGTTACGCTTGCGGTCCAGCTTGATGAGCTTGAATTCCAGCTCCTTGCCTTCCAGGTAGGCCGGGTCGCGCACGGGGCGCACATCCACCAGCGAACCGGGCAGGAACGCGCGGACATCCTTGATGTCCACGGTGAAACCACCCTTGACCTTGCCGCTGATGCGGCCGGTGATGGTTTCGTTCTTTTCCAACGCTTCTTCCAGCTCGTCCCACACCATCGCGCGCTTGGCTTTCTCACGCGACAGAACGGTTTCACCGAAGCCGTTCTCGATGGAATCGAGGGCAACCTTGACGACGTCGCCTTCAGCGACATCGATCTCGCCAGCGTCGTTACGGAACTGTTCGATCGGCACGATGCCTTCGGACTTCAGGCCGGCGTTGATCACCACGACATCGCCGCGGACTTCAACAACGACACCGCTGACGATCGAGCCCGGCTTCAGCTTGGCCAGATTGGCCTGACTGGCTTCGAACAGCTCTGCAAATGATTCGGTCATTAGATTTACTCTGTTGGACACATGGGCATTGGCCCCCGAAGGGAACCGCATACTGCCCGCCTGTTGGTCGACCCCGGAAACGCAGGTCGTGTGTTAAGTAGGAAAACCGCCACGCATCATTGCGGGACGGAGCTTTTGTTGCCTTGCGATGGTGCGACACCGTCGATGCCCTGACGGCCCTCCTTTACAACGGATCAGGCACCCGAAACCGGAAGCAGATCCAATACCTTGGCAACGACGGCGTCGATGCCAATACCACTGGTGTCGATGATGACGGCATCGTCTGCCGGCTTCAGGGGCGCCACTGTGCGCTGTGCATCACGGGCGTCGCGGGCCATGATCTCGCGCAGGAGGTCGTCAAAGTTAACCGAAACACCCTTGTCTTTCAACTGCTTATGCCGCCGCTCGGCCCGTTCCTCGGCGCTGGCGGTCAAAAAGACCTTGAATGGGGCGTCCGGGAAGATGACCGTGCCCATGTCCCGACCGTCCGCGACCAGGCCCGGCTCCATCCTGAATGCGCGTTGGCGCTCTTTCAGCGCCGCCCGGACTTCCGGGATGGCCGCGATCGCCGAGGCCAGGGCGCCGGTGGTCTCCAGCCGCAGCTCGTCGGTGGCATCGGTCTCGTTGACCAGCACCCGCAGCCCGCCGTCGGCCGATTCCACGAACCGCACGTGCGTATCAAAGGTGCAGCGGACCAGCGCCGAGGCGTCGGAGGTATCGATATCGGCCCAGCTGGCGGCCACGCCCACCGCCCGGTACAGGGCGCCCGAATCCAGGTAATGCCAGCCCAGCCGGCGTGCGACAATGCGGCTGACAGTGCCTTTGCCGGCCCCGGAAGGACCGTCGATGGTGAGCACGGATGGAAGCTGATTCATGGGTTTCCCGATAGATGTGACCGCCCATTCTAGCCCCTGCCCGGGGTGGCCTGAGACTTTTTTGGCCCAACCACTTGAAAGGATGGGGAAAAGCCCGGTAGAATGGCGGGCTTGAACGGGCGTCACCTGCCGATTGTCATCTGCATATCGCGGCCGCGCTCCAACCGAATCCAACGTTTACGCCGAGGTATGCAATGAAAGTCCTGTCTTCCCTGAAGTCGGCCAAGACCCGTCACCGCGACTGCAAGGTCGTCCGTCGCCGCGGCAAGATCTTCGTGATCTGCAAGTCGAACCCGCGCTTCAAGGCTCGCCAGCGCTGAGCCGGCTGGCCTCACGGCCGCCACCGGTCCCTCACCGGACCGGGCGATGAACAAAAAGCCGCCTCCGGGCGGCTTTTTGCTGCCATTTTTGTTGTAATCGCCGGGTAGCTCACGACCGTTGGTCGTGAGACCTGCCGTCGTGAGACCTTCCGCATTCTTGACCACTGGGGAGTAGTTCGAGATGAAGCGTTACCTGACCACCTTGCCGTTGCTGGCCGTCCTGGCCGTTTCCAGTGCCCACGCCGACACCCTGCTGATCGACCGTAGCCGTGAGAAGCCCGCCATCGCCCTGCCCGTCCGCGGCCAGAGCATGCAGCAGGTCCAGGCCCAGTTCGGCGACCCGGGCGAACGCCTGGAACCGCGCGGCGGACAGAAGCAGCAGTGGCCGACGATCAACCGCTGGGTCTACCCACAGTTCACCGTCTACTTCGAAAAGCAGAAGGTGATCGACGTGGTCGCCAACCGCGCCGACGCCAACGAGATCGGGCCGAAACCGCCGATCCGCTGACCCCCCTACCCCTTGCCCGCCCGCCGGCGGGCCTTCGCACTGAGATCATGAACGACACGCTCCGCTTTCCGGCCGAATGGGAATCCCAGTCCGCCATCCTGATCGCCTGGCCCCACGCCGACACCGACTGGGCCGACCGCCTGGGTGACGTCGAGGACACCTACATCGCCCTCGTCGCTGCCATCACCCGCTTCCAGCCGGTGGTGATCATCGTCGCCGACGACGACCTGGAGGCGTACGCCGACGCGCGCCTGCGCTCGAACCGGATCGACACGGACCGCGTGCGGTTCGTGACGGCCCAGTACGACGACACCTGGCTGCGCGATTCCGGCCCGATCACGCTCAAGCGCGCCGATGGCGGCTTCCGTCTGCTGGACTTCCGCTTCACCGGCTGGGGCGGCAAGTTCGACGCCAGCCTGGATGACCAGCTGGTCGGCGTGCTGCACGCCGCCGGGCTGTTCAGCGCTGCGGAGCTGCAGAGCATTCCGTTCGCGCTGGAAGGCGGCGGCATCGAGACCGATGGCGCCGGCACCCTGCTGACGACCTGGCAGTGCCTGCACGAGCGTCATCCGGATCGCAGCCGCGAATCGCTCAGCACCGACCTGGCCACCTGGCTGGCCCAGGACCGCGTGCTGTGGCTGGACCATGGCTATCTGGAAGGCGACGACACCGACGCCCACATCGATACCCTGGCCCGCTTCGCCTCGACCGACAGCATTGTCTACCAGGCCTGCGATGACGCCGGCGATTCGCACTATGCCGAACTGCAGGCGATGGGTGCCGAACTGGCTGCGCTGCGCACCCGCGACGGCCAGCCGTACCGCCTGTTCCCGCTGCCGTGGGCGCAGCCGGTGATCGACGAGGGCCGCCGCCTTGCGGCCTCGTACGCAAACTACCTGATCCTCAATGGCGCGGTGCTGATGCCGGCCTACGGCGATGTCGCCGACGAGGCCGCGCGTGCGGTGCTGGCCCAGGCCTATCCGGACCGCGAGATCGTGCCGGTGCCGTGCCGCTCGCTGATCTGGCAGAACGGCAGCCTGCACTGCATCACGATGCAGCTGCCGGCGGGGTTGTTGGCTTAAGCGCCACGACCAACGGTCGTGGGCTACCGCTGTTTGCCAGGCCACCGACGCACTGTCGAAGGGATGGCGGGTGTGGAGGTGCGGGACCGTCAGGGCGCCATGGATGGCGCCCACGAGCCCCCAGGGAAGGGTTTACGGCGCGTCCCGCACCTCCGCACCCGCCAGCCCAGCCGCCGCAGCCTGCAGACCACGCGCTTGGGCTTGTCTCGATGTTTCCTGCAGAGCCGGCCAGCGGCCGGCACTACCGACGCGTGGGCGCTGCCCATTTAGCAGCCAGCACGCTGCGTGCACCCATCCGCGATAAACTGCGTTTTTCCCCTTGCAGGACCGTCTCCGGATGAGCTCACGCCACACCCTTTCCGTCGCCCTGATCCAGGAGCGCAACCACGGCGATGCTGAGGCCAATCTGGCCGTCATCGAAGCGCGCGTGGCTGAAGCGGCCACACAGGGTGCCAAGCTGATCCTGCTGCAGGAACTGCACAACGGCGCGTACTTCTGCCAGCACGAGTCGGTGGATGAATTCGACCTGGCCGAGCCGATTCCGGGCCCGAGCACCGAGCGCCTGGGCGCACTGGCCAAGAAGCACGGCGTGGTGATCGTCGGCTCGCTGTTCGAACGTCGCGCTGCCGGGCTGTATCACAACACCGCCGTGGTCTTCGAAAAGGACGGCACCCTGCTCGGCAAGTACCGCAAGATGCACATCCCGGATGATCCGGGCTTCTACGAAAAGTTCTACTTCACCCCGGGCGATCTGGGTTTCAACCCGATCGATACCTCGGTGGGTCGCCTTGGCGTGCTCGTGTGCTGGGACCAGTGGTACCCGGAAGCCGCCCGCCTGATGGCGCTGGCCGGCGCCGAACTGCTGCTCTACCCCACCGCGATCGGCTGGGACCCGGATGACCAGCAGGACGAGCAGGGCCGCCAGCGCGATGCGTGGGTGCTGAGCCACCGTGGTCATGCCGTGGCCAACGGCGTGCCGGTGCTGAGCTGCAACCGCGTCGGCCATGAGGCCTCGCCGCTGGGCGCCTCGGGCATCCAGTTCTGGGGCAACAGCCACGTGCTGGGCCCGCAGGGTGAGTTCATCGCCGAAGCCGGTGGCGAGCCGACCGTGCTGGTCTGCGATGTCGACCTGCAGCGCAGCGAACACGTCCGCCGGATCTGGCCGTTCCTGCGCGATCGCCGGATCGACGCGTACGGCGATCTGCTCAAGCGCTACATCGACTGACCGACCAGGACGCCCCCACCGTGACCGTGCACCTGCGCGACGCCACCGATGCCGACATCGCGGCCATCACTGCGATCTATGCGGTGGAAGTGACCGACTTCGTCAACACCTACGAGTACGAGATCCCGGAGGCGGCGGAAATGCGCCGCCGCATGCAGGACATCGTCGGCCGCGGTTTTCCGTACATCGTGGCCGAGGTCGATGGCCAGGTGGCCGGCTATGCCTACGCCAATACCTATCGCGGCCGGATCGCCTACCAGTGGACCGTGGAGAATTCGGTCTATGTGGATGCGGCGTTCCAGGGCCGCGGCGTCGGCACCGCGCTGATGCAGGGCCTGATCGATGCCTGCGTCGCCCGTGGTTACCGGCAGATGGTGGCGGTGATCGGCGAGCCGACCAATACCGCCTCCATCAAACTGCACGAGCGTTTCGGTTTCCAGACCGTCGGCGTTTTCCGCGGCCTCGGCCGCAAGCATGGCCGCTGGCTGGACACCGTCCAGATGCAGCGCGCGCTCGGCGATGGTGCCGACAGCGCCCCTTCGAATGAATGATGCAATGACCGATACCCTGATTGACGCCGGCGACACCCTGTTCGCCGGCCAACCCGTGCGCGTGGTCGAGCGTGATGGCGTGCGCTACACCCTGCTGGGCACCGCGCACGTCTCGCAGACCAGCGTGGAAGCGGTGGAACGTGCGATCGAGAGTGGCCGCTTCGATGCGGTCGCGGTCGAGCTCGACGCGCAGCGCCTGCAGGCGCTGACCAACCCCGATGCCCTGGCCAAGCTGGATCTGGTCGAGGTCATCCGCAAGGGTCGCGTCGCCCTGTTCGCCGCCAATCTCGCCCTGGCCGCCTACCAGCGCCGCCTGGCCGAACAGCTCGAGATCGAGCCGGGCGCGGAGCTCAAGCGCGCGGTGGTGATGGCCAACGAACGCAACCTGCCGGTGCATCTGATCGACCGCGAGGTCGGCCTGACCTTCAAGCGCGCCTCGCAGCGGCTGGGCTTCGTCGGCAAGATCAAACTGGTCATGGGCCTGGGTGCCGGCCTGTTCGCCTCCGAAGAAGTCGGCGAAGACGAGATCGAGAAACTCAAGCAGGGCGACATGCTCGAAGCCAGCTTCGGCGAGTTCGCCAGCGAGAGCCCTGCCCTGTACGAAACCATCATCGGCGAGCGCGACCGCTACATGGCCACCAGGCTGCGTGAAGTGCACGACCCGGCCCAGCGCGAAGTGCTGGCCGTGGTCGGTGCCGGTCATCTGGCCGGTCTCGCCAAGTACCTGGAAACCGACACCGACGCGCCGGGGCCGCTGCGCGAGTCGCTGGAAGACGTGCCAAAGAAGCGCAACATTCCGTGGATCACGCTGGCGATCCTGGCCATCGTGTTGACCGGCATCGGCGTGGGCTTCTACCGTGGCGGACTGGGTGTCGGCAGCGAACTGCTGGCGGTCTGGGCGATGTATACCGGTGGCCTGGCGGGCCTGGGCTGCCTGTTGGCCGGCAGCCACCCGCTGAGCATCCTGACCGCGATCGTGGTCGCGCCGTTCAAGCCGTTCCGGCTGAGCATCCCGACCGGTGCGTTCTCCGCGCTGGTGGAAGCGCGCCTGCGCAAGCCGGCCTACGAAGACTTCCTGAAGCTGCGCGACGATGCGCAGAGCGTCAGGGGCTGGTATCGGAACCGGGTGACCCGCGTAGTGCTGACCTTCATGCTCACCAACCTGGGCAGCATGCTGGGCCTGTGGCTGACCGGGTTCCAGGTGTGGGGAAAGGTCGCGGGGTGATTCCCGCGCAGGCGGTGAATCGAAAGGCCACGCCATGCGTGGATACGGTTCGCGAAAAAAGGAGGCCCGCCCAACGGGCCTCCATGCACCCTCAAACCGATTCTGCGCCCGGCTCGACCACCGGGGCATCCACGCCACGGCCACGCGCGCGACGAATGATCCGTGACACCGCCGTACTCATGTCGTCGAGCATCGCGTAGATGGTCGGCAGGAACAGCAGGCTGACCACGGTGGAGAACGCCAGGCCGCCGGCGATGGCGCGCGCCATCGGGTAATACGGCGGGCCGTCTCCGAGCAGCTGGGTGTCCGTCATGGAGATCGGAATCATCGCCAGGATCGCGGTGCCCATCGTCATCATGATCGGGCGCAGGCGTTCGCGTGAGCCTTCCACCAGCGCCTGGGTCCGGCCCATGCCGCGGCGGCGCAGGTTGTTGATGTGCTCGATCATCACGATGCCGTTGTTCACCACCACGCCCATCAACACCAGGATGCCGATGAAGGACATGATCCCGAACGAGGTGCCGGTGATCCAGAACAGCCAGAACACACCGAAGATCGAGAACAGCACGCCGCTCATGATCGCTGCCGGGAACAGCAGGGACTCGAACACCGCGGCCATCACCACGTAGATCATCACCAGCGCGATCACCAGATTGAACATCATCTGCGCCATCGCCTCGTTGTCGTCGCCGTAGTCGCCGCCGTCGAAGCTGAAGGTGTAGCCGGCCGGGAAGCTCATCGGTTTGAGCATCTCCTCCATCGCCTTGCGGCCTTCCGGCACGGTGACCTTCTCGGCCAGATTGGCCTTGATGGTCAGCGTGGTCTGCCGGTTGGTGCGGCCGATCTGCGTGGCCGAGGGCTTGATCGCCACATCGACCAGGCTCAGCAGCGGCACCGAGCGGCCGTCGCCGGTACGCACGGTGTAGCTGGCCAGATCTTCCGGGCTGCTCTGCTCGGCACCGGCGAAGCGGACCCATACCGGCACTTCGCTGTCGCCACGGCGGAACTCGCGCAGCGGCGCGCCGCGCAGGGCCAGGCCGACGAAGCTGGCGACCTGCTCGGCGTTGAAGCCGAACGCGGCGGCGCGCTCGCGGTCGACGTGGATGGACAGCTCGCTGCCCTTCTCGCCGTTGTCGATGCGCACGTCGCGCAGTTCCTTGCGCTGGGCCAGCAGCGGCACGACTTCCTCACCGATCTCCTGCAGCATCTTGGTCGAGTCGCCGACCAGTTGCACCTGGACCTGGTTGTTGCCGCTGCCGCCATTGCCCTCGCCCGAATTGCCGACCACGTAGTCGGCACGCGCCGAGCGCGGCAGGCCTTTGCGCAGTGCTTCCTGTACGGCCGGCATGTTCTTGGCATGCTCGGTGTCGAAGGTCACGATGGTGCTGCTGCCTTCCTGCTCGCTGTACCAGGAATACACCTGCGTGATGTGCAGCTGCGCGCGGTTGTCATCGAGGTAACGTTCGACGCGCGCTACTTCCTCGGACATCTGGCCGAAGGTATAGGCGCCCTTCCAGTTGTAGCCGATGAACACCTCGTGGCCACCCTCGCCCCCGAACATGTCGATCTTGGTCAGCTTCATCGGCACCAGGCTGACCAGCACCACCATCAGGATGCCGAACACGCTCCAGCCGCGGTGCTCCAGCGTCCACTGCAGCAGCGTCGCGTAGCGGCGCTGCAGGCGTGCGATCACGCCCGTCTCCGAATGCACCAGCTTGGGCGTCTGCATGCGCGCGGACAGCATCGGGATCAGGCTCACCGCCACCAGCCAGGAGGCGAGCAGCGAGACCGAGATCGTGATCGCGATCTGCGACATGAAGATGCTGATGTTGTTGGTCTCGCCGAACAGGTTCGGCACGAACACGATGCAGTGGCACAGCGTGCCGGCACTGAGCGCGATGGCCACGTTGCGGGTGCCGATGATCGAGGCCAGCCGTGGCTGGTCGGGCATCCGCTCGCGTTCCTGGTAGATGCTCTCCACCACCACCACGGCGTTGTCCACCAGCATGCCGACCGCCAGCAGCAGGCCCATCATGGTGAGGATGTTGAGGGTGACGCCGGCGAAATACATGAAGCCCAGCGTGATCACGAAACAGATCGGGATCGCCAGGGTCACCATCAGCGTGGACGGCCAGTGGCGCAGGAAGAAGAACAGCACCGTGATCGACAACAGCAGGCCCACCGCGCCGGCCTCGGCCAGCTCCAGCAGCGAGGACGTCACCATCTTGCCTTGGTTGTCGATCACCTTGATCTGCACATCGCGCATCGAGGGCTGCGTGCGGATCGCCTCGACCTCGGCCAGTGCCGCGCGCGAGACCTCGACCAGATTGGCGCTGCGCTCCTTGAAGATATCCAGGCCCACGGCCGGGTTGCCGTCCAGGCGGCGGCCGTAGTTCATCCGGGTGGGCTTGAGCCGGATCTCGGCGATGTCGCCCAGGCGCAGGCCCTTGTTGTCGATCACCAGATCACGCAGTTCCTGCAGGTCGGTGATCTCGCCGACCGGCTGGATGCGCACGCGCTGGCCGTTATCGTCGATCTGCCCGGCCGAGATCGAGAAGTTCAGCGTGCGCAGGCGGTCGCTGAGCTCGTTGATGCTCAGGTTGTGGGCAGTCAAGCGATCGGGGCTGATCGCGATCTCCACCTCGTTCGGCGGTGCACCGGAGATGTTGACCCGGGCCACGCCGGGGATGCGCTCGATCCGCCGCTTGAACTCGCGGTCGAGCATGTCGTAGGCACCGGTCAGGTCGGTGGCGCTGGCCAGGCGCACCTTCAGTACCGGGTCATCGCTGCTGGACCACTTGAACACGTTGTAGCGCTGCAGGTCGTCCGGCAGGTCGCTGCGGATCGCATCGATCCGCTCACGCGCATCCGAGGCCGCGATGGCGATATCGCGGTCCCAGTCGGTGAACTCGATGAAGATGCTGGCGCCTTCGGAGGTGGCCGAGGAGCGCATGCGCTTGATCCCGGTCATCGTCGCCAGCGCTTCCTCGGTCGGCCGGATGATGTTGCGCTCGACCTCCTCCGGGGTGGAGCCGGTATACGGCACCTGCACGAACAGGAACGGGGCGGAGATGTCCGGCAGCGCTTCCAGCGGCAGCCGGAACGAGGCGATCAGGCCCACCACCGCCAACGACACAAAACACATGATCGTGGTGATGGGCCGGCGGATGGAGAACTCGGCAATGCTCATGCCGGCTCCTGGGCTGCGTCATGGCCGGTGCCGGCCAGCGGTGTCTTGAGGTGACGACCGCGCTCGCGGTAGTAGGCATCGCCACGACGGTCGAGCAGGTCGTACACCACCGGAATCACCACCAGGGTCAGCAGGGTGGAGACCAGCAGGCCGCCGATCACGGTGATCGCCATCGGCGCGCGCACTTCCGCGCCCTCGCCCATCGCCACCGCCAGCGGCAGGAAGCCGAACAGCGTGCACAGCGTGGTCATGATGATCGGCCGCAGGCGTGAGCGTGCCCCTTCCACCAGTGCCTCGCGCTTGGGCACACCGGCCTCGCGCAGCTGGTTGACCTTGTCGATCAGGATGATCGCGTTCTTGGTCACCAGCCCCACCAGCAGGATCAGGCCGATGAACACCACGACCGAGATCGGCTTGCCGGTCAGCATCAGCGCCAGGATCGCACCGACCAGGGCCAGCGGGATGGTGAACAGGATGACGAACGGGTGCAGCAGGGATTCGAACTGCGAAGCCATCACCAGGTAGACCAGGAAAATCGCCAGCCCGAAGGCGAAGACCAGCGAGCGTGCCGAGTCGGCCAGCTCCTCGCCCTGCCCGCCGATGTGCATGCCGACCCCGGCCCCCAGCGGCTGCCTGGCGACCAGGTCCTGCACTTCGCGCACGGCGCCGCCCAGATCGATGTCGCGCAGGTTGGCCGAGACCACCGCCACGCGGGTCTGGTCGGCGCGGTGGATCTCGCTCGGGCCGTTGGTGGCGACCACCTCGGCCACCGCATCCAGCGTGACCGGCCGGGTGCTGCCCGGATTGACGATCAGGCGGCGGATGCTCTCCACGCTGGCCCGGTCGCCTTCCTGGGCACGCACCAGTACATCGATCTTGCGGTCGCGGAAGCTGTAGCGCGTGGCCACGTCGCCGCGCACTTTCTTGACCACCACATCGGCGATCTGCCGCGTGGTCAGGCCGAGCGCACCGGCGCGCTCCTGGTCGAAGCGGATCTGGATCTCCGGGAAGCCCTCTTCCACCGTGGATTTGACGTCAGCGTAGTGCGGGTTGTTGCGCAGCATCGCCGCCAGCGCCTTGCCGGCGGTTTCCAGCGTGGCCATGTCCTGGCCGCGCAGCTCCACTTCCAGCGGCGTGGAGAAGCTGAAGAGCGCCGGGCGGGCGAAGTCGACCTGCACGCCGGGGTGCTGCTGCATCGATTCGCGCAGCCGCTCGGTGATCGCCGCTTCGGTGCGCGCGTTGCCGCCCCCGGCCATCACCACGGTCAGCTTGCCGATGTTCTCGCCGCTCTCGGTCGGGCTGGCATCCAGCCGGGTGCCACTGCCACTGACGCCATACAGCGAGGCGATGCTGTCGTCCTTGGCATGGGCGAGCTGCATCTCGCGGACCAGCGCATCGGTCTGCTTCAGCGGCGTGCCGGCCGGCAGCTTGGCGGTCATTTCGAAGCGGTCCTGGGCCAGCTGCGGGATCAGATCCGCACCGAGCATCGGCACCAGCGCCATCGTGCCGACAAAGGCCAGCGCCGCCAGCCCCAGCACCTTGCCCGGATGATGCAGCGCGCCCGGCAGCAGCTTCAGGTACCCGCGCTCGGCACCGGCGTACGGCTTCATCGCCACATCGCTGGCCTTGCGCATCACCGGCCCGATCACGGCCACCAGGCCGCGCCAGACGCGGATCACCGACCAGGCAATCCCGAAGCAGATCCAGCGCACCAGCGTGCCCACGCCGCGACGGCTGCCGGCGACCGGCTTCAGCCAGCGGCTGTCCGGCTGCCACGGCTGATGCGCGGGCTCTTCCGGGAACGCCAGCGGCGGGCGGCCCTTCAGTGAGCTCAGCATCGGGATCAGGGTCATCGAGACCAGCAGCGAGATCGCGATCGCGATCGCCACGGTCAGCGCCTGGTCGCGGAACAGCTGGCCGGCGATGCCGTCCACGAACACCAGCGGCAGGAACACCGCGATGGTGGTCAGGGTCGAGGCGACCACGGCCATGCTCACTTCGCGGGTACCCACAATGGCGGCCTGCAGGATGCTCAGGCCGCGCTCGCGCGCCTTGGCGATGCTCTCCAGCACCACGATGGAGTCATCCACCACCAGGCCGGTGGCCAGCGCCAGCCCACCCAGCGACATCACGTTCAAACTCAGGCCGAGCTGGCCCATGAAGAAGAACGTGGTGATGATCGAGACCGGCAACGACAGGCTGATCACGAACGTGCTCCAGCCATCGCGCAGGAACAGGAAGATGATCAGGATGGCGAGGATGCCGCCGATCACCGCGTCTTTCTTGACGTCGCTGATGGCATGTTCGATGAAGCGCGACTGGTCTTCGATCGTGGTCAGTTCGGCATCGCCGGGGACCTGGCCCTTGATCTGCTCCAGGCGCGCACGCAGCGCCTCGGCGGTCGACACCGTGTTGGCGTCGCCCTCCTTGTAGATCGCCAGCTCGACCGCTTCCTTGCCCCCGAGGCGGATGATCGCTTCGCGTTCCTTGTACCCCTGGCGCACGGTGGCGATGTCCTTGAGCCGCACCGGCACGCCGTTGGCGATGTTGGTGGAGCTGCTGCTGGACGCACTCTGCGCGGCAGAGGCAGCGGCCACGGCGGCATCCGAGCCGGTCGAGGCCGCGATCGCGAACATCTGCTGCATCGCTGCATCGGCGGCGCTGCCGTTGCTGCTCTGGGTGGTCACCAACAGGTTGCGGATGTCCTCCAGATCGGCGAACTGGTTGACGGTACGCACCAGGTAACGCTGAGAGCCCTCCTCCAGGCGACCGCCGGAGATGTTGATGTTCTCTTCCTTGAGCCGCTTGATGACGTTGTCGATCGGCAGGTTGAGCTGGGCCAGCTTCTGCTGGTCGATGTCGACCTGGATCTCATCCTCCAGGCCACCACCGACCTTCACCGCGGCCACGCCGGCGACCGGCTCCAGCTTCTTCTTCAGGTCTTCATCGGCATAGCGGCGCAGCTCGGTGAGCTGGCGCACGGCTTCGGCGTCGCTGGAGGTGTCGGTCCTGGCCGAGATCACCAGGCGCATGATCGGCTCGGTGGACGGATTGAAACGCAGCAGCACCGGAGACTTCGCCTCCAGCGGCAGGTTCAGCGCTTCCATCTTGTCGCGCACCTCCAGGCTGGCCTGGTCCATGTTGGTGCCCCACGCGAACTCGAGCACCACATCGCTCTGCCCGGTACGCGAGATCGACTTGAGCTTGCGCAGGTTCTTGACCACGCCGACGGCCTCTTCGACCGGTTCGGTGATCAGCGTTTCGATTTCCGCCGGGGCCGCACCGGTGTACTCGGTGCGCACGGTCAGGGTCGGGTAGCTCAGGTCGGGCAGCAGGTTGACCTTGAGATTGCCCAGCGCGATGAAGCCAAACAGCATCAGCGTGACGGTGAACATCGCGATGGTGACGCGGCGGCGGGTGGCGAACTCCACCAGGCCGCCACCGTGGGCACCCGGGCGCTCGCCCTGGTGCGGATCGTTGCCGTGGTCGTTGCCGGCCGCTGTCATTGACGGCTCTCCGCCTTGGCCGGTGCCGGTTTCGCAGCGGCGGTGGCGGCCGGCTTGGCGCCGATCACCTGCACCGCGGTGCCATCGCGCAGCGCGACCTTGCCGGCGGTGACGACCTGGTCACCCGCGGCCAGACCCTCGCGGACTTCCACCCAGGGGCCTTCGGCATACCCGAGCTTGACCGGCACCCGCGCGACCTTGCCATCGCGGACGCGGAACACCGCCGGCTCACCGTCGTCGAGCAGCGCCAGGCGCGGCACCACCAGGGCGTCGGCACGCTGGTCGTAGTCGATCCGGATGCGGCCGAACATGCCCGGCTGCAGGCCCTCGGCGTCTTCGCCGAAGCCGCTGACCACGCGGAACGTGCCGCTGCCGGCATCGACCACCGGCGAAATGCGGTCCACCGTGCCCGGGAAGGTCTTGCCCGGCAGCGCATCGGCGATCAGCGTGACCGGCTGGCCCGGGCGCAGCGTGGCCAGTTCGCGCTCGGGGACGTTGAGCGTGGCTTCCAGGCGCGAGTTGTCGACGATGCGGAAGATCGGCGTGTTGATCTGCACGAAGTTGCCGGTCTTGATCGAGCGCGAGGCGATCACGCCCGAGATCGGCGCGATCACCGTGGTGTAGGACAGCTCCAGCGTGGCCAGCCGGTACTGCGCGCGGACGTTCTCCAGGTCGTACTTGATCTGGTCGACGTCGGCGGCGCTGACCATCTGTTGACCGACCAGTTTCTGGGCGCGCTGGTAGTTGTTCTCCAGCTTGCGCAGCTGTGCTTCGCTCTGGGCGACCGCCAGGCGTGCACGGTCCGGGTCCAGCCGCACCAGCGGTTGCCCGGCACGCACCTGCTGACCTTCTTCGACCAGCACCGCCAGCGCGACGCCGGAGGTCTTGGCGACCACCTGCGACTCGCCCCGCGGCTCCAGTGCGGCGGTGCCGGTGTAGCTGGCGGCGACGGCGCGACGGCTGGCCGCGACGGCTTCGACCGGCACTGCGTCGGCGGCCTTTTCGGCCTTGCCGTCTTTTTCAGCCGCTTGGGCTTCGGCGGGACCGGCACCGCCACAGCCGCTGAGCAGCAGCGTGGTGGTGATCAGCAGTGCAGCGGCACAGCGTCCGGTGCGGCCGGGCAGGAAAGATTGTCGCGACATCGTCGTGTCCCTAAGGATGCGTGGGCAGGTGTGGTAGCAAAGTAATGCACCACGTCACGACCACACCATATCCCAAAGGTCATGGTGACCTGCGGCGATGGCTTCCGGGACCCGGTTTCAGCTAGATGAAATGGCAGGCTATACTCGCCCCAGTTCCGTACCCCACGCCGGAACGACCAGACCCGTTTATCGGAAAAGGACATCATGCGCCCGCAGCCGCTCGCCGCTTGTCTCGTTCTGGCCGTCCTCCTGCCCCTCGGGGCCGCCGCACAGGCCGCAACACCCGCTCCTGCCGTACCTGCCACACCCGCTCCGGCCGCCACCGCGCCGGCGCCTGCCGCCGTCACCGGCCGGTTCGACAATGGCCGGGTGCTGGCCTACACGTGCCAGGGGTGCCATGGCATCACCGGGTACAAGAACGCCTACCCCAGCTACAAAGTGCCCAAGATCGGCGGGCAGACCCGTGAGTACCTCAGCCAGGCGCTGACCGAGTACCGCCACGGCAAGCGCAAGCATCCGACGATGCAGGCGCAGTCGATGAGTTTCAGCGAACAGGAGATCGCCGATCTCGCTGTTTACCTGTCCACCGTCAAATAAGCGCGCTCATGTCGAAAGCCACGCCACTCCAGCGTTACGCCATCGCCCTGTCCGTTGCCCTGCTGATGACTGCGTGTTCGCAGTCACAGGTGGAGAACAGCGCAGATTCCGCCGCCGATCCGGGCCACGCCAGTGGTGAACACGGGTCCGGCTCCTCCGCCGGCCTGCCGGCCGGTCGCATCGCCGCCGGTGAGGCGCGTGCCCAGGTCAAGGGCAAAGCCACCGGCCAGAGCTGCATCGACTGCCACGGGGCGGACGGCAACAAGCCGATCGACCCGACCTACCCGAAACTGGGTGGGCAGTACGGGGATTACCTGGCGCACAGCCTGCAGGCCTACCGCGCGGGGGATCGCCAGCACGCGCTGATGACCCCGCAGGCGACCGACCTGAGCGATCAGGACATCGCCGATCTAGCCGCGTATTTCGGATCACGGCCGACCCAGCTGCGGGATCTGCACGGGTTGAAGTGACGGCGCAAGCCGTCACGTGTAGAGCCGACCGTTGGTCGGCTGCTTTCCGTCCGGCGACATGAAGCCCTGAAAGGTAGTGCCGGCCGCTGGCCGGCTCCTCGGGATTGCCTGGAGCCGGCCAGCGGCCGGCACTGGTCGGCTGCCATCAGCCACGCATGGCGTGGCTCCCCTGCCCGGTTGCCGGATCAGGCGTCCAGCTCTTCCCAGCGCGCGTATGCGGCATCCAACTCGGCCTGCACCTTGGCCAGCTTGGCATTGTGCGCGGCCATGTCGGGCGCGCTGCGCTGATAGAACGCGGGGTCGTTCATCGCGGCGGTGAGACCTTCGACATCCTTCTCCAGCGTTTCGATCTTCAGCGGCAACTGCTCCAGCTCACGCGCGTCCTTGTAGCTCAGCTTGCGCTTCGGCTCGGCCGCCGCCGCCGCGGCAGCGGCCGCCGCAACGGGCTTGGCCGTCACCGCGGGTGCGGACGCCGCCGCGGCGGCCACGCGTGCGGCATGACGCTGCCAGTCGGTATAGCCGCCGACGTATTCGCCGACCACGCCGTCGCCTTCCATCACCATCGTGGACGTCACCACGTTGTCCAGGAAGTCACGGTCATGGCTGACCAGCAGCAACGTGCCGGTGTAATCGCTCAGCAGCTCTTCGAGCAGCTCGAGGGTTTCCACGTCCAGGTCGTTGGTCGGTTCATCCATCACCAGCAGGTTGGACGGCTGCGCGAACAGCTTGGCCAGCAGCAGGCGGTTGCGCTCGCCGCCGGACAAACGGGTGATCGGCGCGCGGGCGCGCTCCGGCGAGAACAGGAAGTCCTGCAGGTAGGCATGCACGTGCTTGCGCTTGCCGTTGAACTCGATGAAATCGCGGCCCTCGGCCACGTTTTCGATCGCGGTCCAGTCTTCGCGCAGCACCGCACGGTACTGATCGAAATACGCGATCTGCAGGTTGGTACCGGCACGCACCTCACCGCTCTGCGGCTGCAGGTCGCCGAGCAGCAGCTTGAGCAGCGTGGTCTTGCCGCTGCCGTTCGGTCCGATAAGGCCGATGCGGTCGCCGCGCAGAATGACGGTGCTGAAATCCTTGACCATCACGCGCTCGCCGAAGGCGAACGAGATGTCCTTGACGTCGATGACCTTCTTGCCGGAGTTCTCCGCCTGGGCGGCTTCCATGCGCACGTTGCCGCCGAGTTCGCGGCGCTGCGAGCGATCGTTGCGCATTGCCTTGAGGCGGCGCACACGGCCTTCGTCACGGGTACGGCGGGCCTTGATGCCCTGGCGGATCCAGATTTCTTCCTGGGCCAGCAGCTTGTCGAAGCGCGCGTTTTCCTGCGCCTGCGCGTTCATCCGCTCTTCGCGGCGACGCTCGTAGTTGGCCCAGTCGCCCGGCCAGCTGGTGACCTGGCCGCGGTCGATCTCGACGATGCGGGTGGCCAGTGCACGCAGGAAGCGACGGTCATGGGTGACGAACACCACGCTGCCGTTCCAGTTCTTGAGGAACATTTCGAGCCAGTCGATGGCTTCGATGTCCAGGTGGTTGGTCGGTTCGTCGAGCAGCAGCAGATCCGGCGAGGACACCAGCGCGCGGCCGAGCAGCACGCGGCGCTTCATGCCGCCGGACAGGCGCGCGAATTCGGCATCGCCGTCCAGGTCGAGCTTGGTCAGGGTTTCGCTGACGCGCTGGTCCAGGCCCCAGCCGTTGGCGGCGTCGATCTTGGCCTGCACGGCCGACAGCGCATCGCCGTCGAATTCTTCGGCCATGCTCAGGTGATGGAACTCGGCCAGCCACTGGCCCAGTTCGCCCAGGCCGTCGGCGACCACGTCGAAGACGCTGCCGGCGGCACCGTGCGGCACCTCCTGTTCCAGGCGGGTGATGCGCACCCCCTGCTGCACGCGGACTTCGCCGTCATCGGGCTTGTGATCGCCGGACAGCAGTTTGAGCAGGGTCGATTTGCCGGCGCCATTGCGCCCGATCAGGGCGATACGCTCGCCCGGCTCGATCGACAGTTCGGCTTTTTCCAGCAACAGGGGGCCGCCGACGCTGAAGTCGACGTTTTGCAGAGTAATCAGAGGCATCCGACCATTGTACGGTCTGGCGGCAACCGCGTCGCTTACTCCCGACCGAACGCGTCCGCAGGCAGCCCCAGCAGCGCCCGCAGCGGCGGGGGCACCCGCTTGCCCGGATGCCGCACCACCCAGAGCTGGCGTGACATCGGCGGCACCTGGGTGTCGACAACCGTCAGGCTGCCCAAAGCGATCAGATCGGCCACGGCATGTCGCGACAGGCAGGCCAGCCCGAGGCCAGCCGCGGCGGCCTGCTTGATCGCCTCGGTGCTGCCCAGCTGCATCGAACGGGCGAAGTGGTGCAGGTGCGGCAGCAGGGCCTGTTCGACCGCCTCGCGGGTGCCTGAGCCCGGCTCGCGCAACAACCAGCGCGCCTGCGCCAGCGCAGCGAGGTCCATGCGATCGGGCACCGACCCCGCAGCGGCCACGATGACCAGGTCGTCGCGCTGCCACGGCAGCACCTGCAGGCCACTCTCGTGGCACGGGCCTTCGATCAGGCCCAGATCCACCTCCAGGCGCTGTACCGCAGTGACCACGTCGGCGCTGTTGCCGATCCGCAGGTCGACCTGGGCCTGCGGGGTGTTGCTCATCAGTGCCGCGACGCGGGCCGGCAGCAGGTAATTGCCGATCGTGGTGCTGGCCCCGAGCCGCAGCAGCAGGGGCAGCGGGCCGGCGTTGGCCTGCCCCACTCCCCCCACCCGCTCCAGATCGGCGGCGGCCACCAACAGCGCACGGGCGGGATCGAGCAGCGCCCGCCCCTGTGCGTTCAACACCAGCCGACGCCCGATCCGGTCGAACAAGGGGCTGGCCAGCTGGTTCTCGAGTTCATTGAGTGCGGCGCTGGTGGCCGACTGCGACAACGCCAGCTGCGCCCCGGCGGCGGCCGTGGTGCCGGCGTCGGCGATGGAGACGAACACCTGCCATTGGCGGAGGGTGAGATGCATGTGACCTATTAACGCATCAAACGGGTTGAAACAACACGGATAATGCGTTTTACAGGTTGATCAGTGTCGCGCAGGCTGGGCTCGTGAACCCACCGGAGAACACTGTGAACACCGCTGCCGCCGCCCTGCCCTCGCCCTCCATCGCCCAGCGCTGGCGCGGCCGTCTGCCCGGCCTGCTGCTGACCGCGGCCGTCGCTGCCGCCGCCATGGGCCTGGCGACGTTGCCGTGGCTGCAGTCGCACGGGATCAGCGCCCTGACCCTGGCCATCGTGCTCGGCATCGCCGTGGGCAACACCTTCTACCCCCGCCTGGCCGCCCAGGCCGGTGCCGGGGTCGGATTCGCCAAGCACTGGCTGCTGCGCGCGGGCATCGTGCTGTACGGGCTGCGCCTGACCTTCCAGGACATCGGCCAGGTCGGCGCCAGCGGCGTGCTGATCGATGCGCTGGTACTGACCAGCACCTTCGCGCTGGCCTGGTGGGCCGGTACGCGGTGGTTCGGCATCGACAGGGAGAGCGCCCTGCTGATCGGCGCCGGCAGCGCGATCTGCGGTGCGGCGGCGGTGATGGCGGCCGAACCGGTGGTGCGCGGGCGCGCCGAGCAGGTGACCGTGGCCGTCTCGACGGTGGTGGTGTTCGGCACGCTCGCGATGTTCCTGTACCCGGCGCTGTACCAACTCAACCTGGCGCACGGGTGGATTCCGATGAGCGCGCAGGCGTACGGCGTATTCACCGGCTCGACCGTGCATGAGGTGGCCCAGGTGGTCGCTGCCGGGCGCGCGGTGAGTGCGCCGGCGGCCGACACCGCGGTGATCGCCAAGATGGTGCGGGTGATGATGCTGGCGCCGTTCCTGATCGGGCTGTCGATGCTGTTGGCACGGGGCCGCACGGGCGCCGCTGACGGCCAGCGCGCGAAGATCGTGGTGCCCTGGTTCGCGTTCGGCTTCGTGGCAGTGGCCGGGCTCAACTCGCTGCAGCTGCTGCCGGCGGCCGTCGTAGGCGCGGCGGTCGATCTGGACACCGTGCTGCTGGCGATGGCGATGGCCGCGCTCGGCCTGACCACGCATGCCTCGGCACTGCGCAGGGCCGGGATGAAGCCGCTGCTGCTGGCGCTGCTGCTGTTCGGCTGGCTGCTGGCGGGCGGGCTGGGGATCAATCTCGGCGTGCACGCGCTGCTCGGCTGAGGCACGCCGGGCGGACTTCTGCGACACTACCGCATGTCTGAATTCTCCTCCCTGCCGCTGAAACCAGCGCTGCTGCCCGGCATCGATGCCATGGGCTATACCTCGCTCACCCCCGTGCAGGCCCAGAGCCTGCCGGCCATCCTCGAGCGCCGCGATGTCATCGCACAGGCCCCCACCGGCAGCGGCAAGACCGCAGCCTTCGGCCTGGGCCTGCTGCAGGCGCTGGATCCGTCCGTGACCCGCGCGCAGGCGCTGGTGCTGTGCCCGACCCGCGAGCTCGCCGACCAGGTCGGCAAGCAGATCCGCAAGCTGGCCACCGGCATCCCGAACCTGAAACTGCTGGTGCTGACCGGCGGCATGCCGCTGGGCCCGCAGCTGGCCTCGCTGGAGGCGCACGATCCGCAGGTGGTCGTCGGCACCCCCGGGCGCATCCAGGAACTGGGCCGCAAGCGCGTCCTGCACCTGGGCGGCGTGACCACCCTGGTGCTGGATGAAGCCGACCGCATGCTCGACATGGGCTTCGAGGAGCCGATCCGCGAGATCGCCGGCCGCACCAGCAAGGACCGCCAGACGCTGCTGTTCTCGGCGACCTTCCCGGATGAGATCCGCGAGATCGCCCGGGTGCTGCTGCGTGACCCGGTGGAAGTCACCGTGGAAGGCGCCGACCATGCGCCGGCGATCCGCCATCTGTTCTGCGAGACCGAGCTGGCGCTGAAGCAGAAGGCGTTGGCCGGCCTGCTGCTCAAGTACACGCCGGAATCGGCCGTGGTGTTCTGCAACACCCGCCGCGACGTGGACGATGTGGCCATTTCGCTGCAGCAGTTCGGGTTCTCCGCGCTGCCGCTGCACGGCGAAATGGAACAGCGCGACCGCGACGAAGTGCTGGTGCGTTTCGCCAACCGCAGCTGCAACGTGCTGGTCGCCAGCGACGTCGCCGCGCGCGGGCTGGATGTGCAGGACCTGGCCGCGGTGATCAATTACGAGCTGCCGACCGACATCGAGACCTATGAGCATCGCGTCGGCCGTACCGGCCGCGCCGGTGCGACGGGCCTGGCGATCAGCCTGGTGACCCATCGCGAGCGCAGCCGTGCCGATGCGCTGGAAGCCGCCCAGGGCAAGCCGCTGGACTGGCAGAAGACGCCGCTGGCCACCGCCCGCCCGCCGGTGCTGCCGCAGGCCGCCATGACCACGCTGCGTATCGACGGTGGCAAGACCGACAAGCTGCGCCCCGGCGACATCCTCGGTGCGCTGACCGGCGACGCCGGGCTGGCGGCCAAGTACATCGGCAAGATCGATATCTACGCAACGCGCTCGTACGTCGCCATTGCACGCGAACAGGCCGGCCGGGCGATCGCCCAGCTGGAGGCTGGCAAGATCAAGGGCCGCCGGTTCCGCGTCCGCAAGATGGATGTCTGAGCGGTAGAGCCGACCGTGGGTCGGCTGATCGCTTCACGCGTGCGGGAGAGCCGACCGTTGGTCGGCTGCGCCTTCGTCGGGGCGTTTGAGGTGCCGGCCAGCGGCCGGCACTACGGGATGATGCATGGGCTGCCGGCCAGCGGCCGGCACTACCCGACGCGGCCGGGTCACCGCGGATTCCGCGATCAATAGACCAGGTTGGCCAGCAGTGGGACGTCACTCGTCCAGCGTTCGCGGCCGCCGAGGCCTGCCAGTTCCACCAGCACGGCCGCACCGACCACCTCGACCTGCAGCTGACGGGCCAGCGACAACGCGGCCAGCAGGGTGCCGCCCGTGGCCAGCACGTCGTCGATCACCAGCACGCGCGCGCCGGCCGGCAAGGCATCGGCGTGCACTTCAATGCTGTCCGTACGGTATTCCAGGGTGTAGTCCTGGCGCAGCACCTTGCCCGGCAGCTTGCCCGGCTTGCGTACCGGCACGAAGCCCACGCCCAGCACCCGCGCCATGGCCGCGCCCAGGATGAAGCCGCGCGATTCGATGCCCATCACCGCCTGCAGGTTGGCATCGCGCCACGGCGCGACCATCGCATCGATGGCCGCCGCGAAATCCGGACCATCGGCGAGCAGCGGCATGATGTCCTTGAACAGGATGCCCGGCTTGGGGAAATCGGCGATGTCGCGCAGGCGGCCGGCCCAGGCGGGCGTGGCGGAAGACTCGGTCATGGGTCTGGAAACGAACAGGGTGGCATAGGGTAAACGCTTCGGCCGGGAGCTGCCGGGCCCCGGCGTCACGGCATCGCTGCGTTCCAGCGGTGGCGTCGTCCGCTCACCTCGAATTCGCACACTCGTGCGATAATCGCCCTAACTGGTTGTTCACCCCGCTTCCGCGATAAGCAGCGAAGCGTCCTGCGCGCCTGGTCACGGCCAGGGACACGGGATGACACGACCAACGGTCCCCGCCACGCACGGCGCGCGCGGGCCTGACCGGTGCCGGCCGGCATCGGATTTCCTGTAGAGGTTCATGCAACGTGGACGAGAACACGAAACGGTCGGCCTTCGGCCGCACTCTGGTGGTCCTTCTTGGCATCCTGGTGATGCTGTTCGGCCTGGCGCTGCTGGTAGGCGGCATCCGCCTGATCCAGCTCGGCGGCAGCTGGTACTTCCTGCTGATGGGCGGTGCATCACTGCTGGCCGGCCTGCTGCTGGTCCTGCAGCGACCGCTTGGCGCGGGGCTGTATGGCGTGGCGTTCATCGGCACGGTGGTGTGGGCGCTGGCCGATGCCGGCCTGGCCTTCTGGCCGCTGGTCTCGCGACTGGTGATGCCTGCCGTACTGGCGATGCTGGTGGCGCTGGCCTGGCCGGTGCTCAAGCGCAGCCGCGGCGAACCCGCCGGGCGCTCCGCATATGCCGTTGCGGCACTGCTGCTGGTCGGGCTGCTCGGCACGGCGGTCTCCGCCTTCCAGCCGCGCCCGGTCGTCACCGCGCAGGGCGCGCGACCGGCCGTGGTACCGGTCGCCAAAGGCAGCGAACAACGCGACTGGATGCATTGGGGCAATACCACTGCGGGCACCCGCTTCGCCGCGCTGGACCAGATCACCCCGGCCAATGTGGCGCAGCTGCAGGTCGCCTGGACCGCACACACCGGCGATGTACCGAAGAGCGATGGGTTTGGTGCCGAAGACCAGCTCACGCCGTTGCAGATCGGGCAGACCCTGTATCTGTGCACGCCCCACAACCGGGTGATCGCGATGGACGTGGACAGCGGCCAGCAGCGCTGGGCTTTCGATCCCAAGGCGACCGCACCGAACTGGCAGCGCTGCCGGGGCCTGGGCTACTTCGACGCCACGCTGCCCTTGAACGGCGTGCCCACTGTAGCCGCTGCCGCAGCGACGGCTCCTTCCGCATCGTCGGCTCCTGCCGCACCAGAAGCACCGGCCGCCGCCTTGGCGGGCACCGCGCCGGCGATCTGCGAAAAGCGTATCCTGATGACCTCCATTGATGCCCGCCTGTTCGCACTCGATGCCACCACCGGCGCGCCCTGCGCCGACTTCGGCGACAACGGCGTGGTCGACCTCAAGCGCGGCATGGGCGAGATCAAGCCCGGGTTCTACACCCTCACTGCCGCGCCGCTGGTGGCCGGTGAGCTGGTGATCGTGGGCGGCCGCGTGGCCGACAACATCGAGGTCGGTGAGCCGTCCGGCGTGGTGCGCGCCTACAACGTGCGCACCGGTGCACTCGCATGGGTCTGGGACCTCTCCAAGGAGACCCCGGACGTGCCGCTGGATCCCTCGATCCATTACACCCGGGCCACACCGAACGTGTGGACCTCGATGGCCTATGACCCGCAGCTGGGCCTGGTCTATCTGCCCACCGGCAACACCACGCCGGACCAGTGGGCCGGCGAACGGACCCCGCAGGATGACAAGTACAGCTCGGCGGTGGTGGCCCTGGATGTGGCCACCGGCAAAGAGCGCTGGGTGTACCAGACCGTGCATCACGATCTGTGGGATTACGACCTGCCCGCACAGCCGACCCTGACCGATGTGCCCGATGGCAAGGGCGGCACTCTCCCCGCCCTGCTGCAGATCACCAAGGCCGGCCAGGTGTTCATGCTCAACCGCGCCACCGGTCAGCCGATCACCGAGGTGCGCGACATCAAGGCGCCGCAGGGCAAGGCCGATGGTGAGCGTTATTCGCCGACGCAGCGCCTGTCGGTCGGCCTGCCGCAGATCGGTGCGCAGACGCTGACCGAATCGGACATGTGGGGCGCCACCCCGATCGATCAGATGCTGTGCCGCATCCAGTTCAAGGGCTTCCGTTACGAGGGCATGTTCACGCCGCCGGGCGAAGACCTCGCCCTGCAGTGGCCCGGGTCGCTGGGCGGCATGAACTGGGGCAGCGCCTCGGTGGATCCGACCACCGGCTACCTGTTCGTCAACGACATGCGCCTGGGCCTGTGGACCAAGCTCATTCCGCGCGCGGAAATGACCGAAGGCGCGGGCGGCGTGGAGATGGGCGCGGCCTCGCAGACCGGCACGCCATACGGCTCGCTGCGTGATCGCTTCCTGTCCAAGCTGGGCATCCCGTGCCAGCAACCGCCGTTCGGCACGATGTCGGCGATCAACCTGGCCACCCACGAACTGGTGTGGCAGGTGCCGGTCGGTACGGTGAAGGACACCGGCCCGATGGGCATCAAGATGGGCCTGCCGATTCCGATCGGCATGCCGACCCTGGGCGGCTCACTGGCCACGCAATCGGGCCTGCTGTTCTTCGCCGGTACCCAGGACTACTACCTGCGCGCCTTCGACAGCCGCACCGGCGAAGAAGTGTGGAAAGCACGCATGCCGGTGGGCAGCCAGGGCACGCCGATCACCTATGTGTCGCCGAAAACCGGTCGCCAGTACGTGGTGATTTCGGCCGGCGGTGCACGCCAGTCGCCGGATCGCGGTGACTACGTGATCGCCTACGCGCTGCCGACGACGCGCTGAGGCCCGTGCGCCACGGTCCACCGACCGTGGCGCGGCGGCTTCGCTTCGCCGCGTGCAGCCCTTACCATGCACGATCACCGAGCACGAACCACCGCCATGTCTGCCGCACCTCCCAGCCGTCGTCCCAAGCGCGCCCCTGCCCCACCGCAGGATCGCGGGCTCAGCCACGAGCTGATGCAGCAGATCCAGGACAACCAGGGCGATCCGGATTTCATGACGTCCCTTGGCCGTGGCCTGGTGGTGCTGAGTGTGTTTTCACAGCACCCGCGCGAAGTGACGATGTCCCAGATCAGCACCGAGACCGGCATCTCCCGCGCGGCCGTACGGCGTGTGCTGTACACGCTGGAGAAGCTGGGCTACGTGGGCGAACAGGGCCGTGGCTTCGTCCTGCTGCCGCGCGTGCTTGGCATCGGTGGCGCCTACGTTGCCTCTTCGTCGATGACCGCCGCCGCCCAGCCGGTACTGGATGCACTGCGCGACGATGTGCATGAATCCTGCTCGCTGGGCGTGCTCGACGGTGACGACGTGCTGTATGTGGCCCGCGCCGAAACCGTGCGGATCATGTCGATCGGCCTGCGTGCCGGCAGCCGCCTGCCGGCGTACTGCACCTCGATGGGCCGCGTGCTGCTGGCAGCGTTGCCGCGCGACACGCTGGAAAGTTACCTGGAACGCAATCCGCTGCGTCCGCGTACCGAGCGTACCGTGACCCGCATGGAGGACTTCCTCGACATGCTGGATCGCGTGCGCCGCGAAGGCGTCTCACTGGTGGACCAGGAGCTGGAGATCGGGCTGCGCTCGATCGCGGTGCCGGTGCATGCGCGCAATGGCACCGTGGTGGGAGCGCTCAATATCGGCACCCAGGCCGGACGGATCAGCCTGGGCGTGATGCAGTCGCAGCTGCTGCCGCGGCTGCGCGAAGCGGCACAGCGCTTGGGCAACCTGCTGCACTGAAGCGAGGTTGCCCGGCGTTGTCGGGTTGCCGGCCAGCGGCCGGCACTACCTGTGCGTTGGTGGGCGGCGATGGCGTTGGTGGCCGGCGATCCGGTCAGCCGGCCTGTTTGCCGGCCTGCTCTTCGAGGATCGGCTTGGCCAGTGCGAAGGCGTGGTTGGCGGCGGGCACGCCGCAGTAGATCGCGGCCTGCAGCAGCGCTTCCTTGATCTCCTCCGGGGTGACGCCGTTGTTGCGGGCGGCGCGGATGTGCAGCTTGAACTCTTCGTCGTGGCCCAGCGCCACCATCATCACGATGGTCAACAGCGAGCGCGTATGCCGCGGCAAGCCATCACGCGTCCAGACCGTGCCCCAGGCGGTGCGCGTGATGAAGGCCTGAAACTCCTCGGTGAAATCGGTGCGTGCCTGCAGCGAACGCTCCACGTGCGCTTCGCCGAGCACGGCGCGGCGTACGGCGAGGCCGGCTTCGTATCGTTCCTGTTCGTCCATTGTGGGGTACTCGTTCTGAGGAAGAGGCGTACCGACCCGCGCGGGCCGGTCAGCGAAGGTGGGCGACGAGCGCTGCGGTGAATGCGTCGGCGGATTCGATGTTGCAGATGTGGCGCCCAGGCACCGCGATGGAGCGGCCATCGGCCACGCCCTGCGCGATGGCATCGAGATCCGCCGGAGGGCATACCGGATCGTCGTCGCCGGCGATCGCCAGGGTCGGCACCATAATGCGTCCCAACAGGTCGCGGAAGTCCGCCGTGGCCACGGCATGGCAGCAGCCGATGTAACCGGTCACGCAGGTGGCGACGAAACGCTGCAGGATGTCCTCCACCACGGCGGGCTGCGCCTGGGCGAAGGCCGGGGTGAACCAGCGCTCGGCCGTCCCCTCGCGCAGCGGCAGCAGGCCGTCGCGTTGCACCTGGGCGATGCGCGCATTCCAGTTTTCCACTGTGCCGATCTTCGCGGCCGTGGCGGCCACGGTCAGGGTCTGCAGGCGCGCACCGGCGTGCACGCCCAGCCACTGCCCGGTCAGCCCGCCGATGGAGAGCCCGCAGAAATGGCTGCGCTCCACGCCCAGGTGGTCCCACAGCGCGAGTACGTCCGCGCCCAGCTCCGCCACGCTGTACCCACCCGGCGGCGCGCTGGACTGGCCATGCCCACGGCGGTCGTAGCGCAGGATGCGGAACGTCGCCGACAGCGCGTCGACCTGCCGGTCCCACATGTGCAGGTCGGTGCCCAGCGAATTGCAGAACGTCAGCCACGGCGCACCGACCGGCCCGTCGATGCGGTGATGCAGGCGGTGCGACTCCAGCTCAAGAAACGGCATGCAACACTCCAGACATCAGGGGGAGCCGCGCTGCGCCAGCACGCGGTCGATCCAGGTATCGGCCATGCCACGCCAGCTGTCTGGCGCGAACAGGGCATCCAATTGTGGGCGGGACAGCTGCGCGGTGACCTCGGGCATCTGCGCCAGCACCTCGCGCAGGTGCCGCGACTGCGCCAGCGCCTCGCGCGCGGCCTGTTCCACCAGCGCATGCGCAGCCGACTTGCCCAGCGTCTCGGCCAGGGTCACGGCCACCGCCTCGGCGTAGAGCAGGCCACCATGACTGTCCAGGTGATCCTGCATGCGCGCACGGTCAAGCTGCAGGCCCTGCACCACCACGGTCACCTGGGCCAGGCTGCCGGCGCACAGGCGCACGATCTCCGGCACGGTTTCCCACTCGGCATGCCACTGCCCTGCGGCGCGCTCGTGCGGCTGCGGCATCGACACGAACAACGTGGACAACAAGCCCGGCACCCGGCTGGCCGCGGCGATCGCTGCCACGCAGCCGACCGGGTTGCGCTTGTGCGGCATGGCGGAGGAACCGCCCTTGCCCTCACCGGCCGGCTCGAACGCCTCGGCCACTTCCGACTGCATCAGCAGCACGATATCGGTGGCGATCTTGCCCAGCGTACCGGTCAACAGGGCGAACACGCTGCCGAATTCGGCAACGCGATCGCGTGCGGTGTGCCAGGGCAGTGCCGGCACCGGCAACTGGAGCTCTTCGCCCAAGGCCTGGGCCACGTCCAGGCCGCGCGTCTGCAGCGACGCCAGCGTCCCCGCGGCACCGCCGAACTGCAGCACCAGCGTATCCGCACGCAACGCCTGCAGGCGGCGCTGACTGCGCTGCAATGCGTCGAGCCAGCCGGCGGCCTTCAGGCCGAAGGTCACCGGCACCGCCTGCTGCAGCAGCGTGCGCCCGGGCAGGCCGGTATCGCGTTCGGCATCGGCCAACGCGGCCAGGGCATCGCACAGCAGGCGCAGGCGATCCTGCACCCACCCCGATGCGGTACGCAGCTGCAGCACCGCGCCGGTATCGATGATGTCCTGGCTGGTCGCGCCCCAATGCACCCACCGTGCGGCCTCGGCGCTGTCCCGCGCGACCTGGGCGGTCAGCGCCTTGACCAGTGGGATGGCCGGATTGCCGGCCAGCGCGGTTGCACGCCCCAGCGCAGATACGTCATACAGCCCGACCCGGCACGCGGCTTCGATCGGGCCCAGCGCGTCGGCAGGAATCACCGCACAGCGCACCTGCGCCCGCGCGAGCGCGGCTTCGACGTCGAGCATCGCCTGCAGTCGTGCGGTGTCGGTGAACACCGCATCGACCTCCGGCGCACCGAACAGGCCACCGAGCAGGGAACAGGAATCGCTCATCACGCGCCATCCTTCCAAAGGAGGAGCCAGCTTACCCGCGCCCGGTCGGCGCGAAGTGCACGCCAGCATCAGTAATCGAAGAAGACGGTTTCCAGTTCACCCTGCATGCGCACGTCCCAGTGGTACAGGCCATTGCCCTGCGCCTGTGCGATGAGGGTGGAGCGGCGCTCGGCCGGCACCAGCGCCAGGATCGGATCGTCAGCATTATCGGGCCCATCGCTGAAATACAGCCGCGCACTGGCCGCGCGCAGCAGGCCGCGCATGAAGACCAGCACCATCAGGTGCGGCGCCTGCGCCTGCCCGCTGGGCCCTGCCACGCTGCCCGGGCGCACGGTGGTGAACGCGAAGCGGCCGTGCTCATCGGTCGGCACCCTGCCCCATCCGTCGAACGCCGGATCGTGGTCGGCGTGCCGCGGGTCTTCCGGGTGTGCATAGATGCCCTGCGCATCGGCCTGCCAGATCTCCAGCACGGCATCGGAGACCGGTACGCCCAGGCCGTCGAATACCTGCCCTTGGATCTGCACGCGTTCACCCTGCGCCTGTGCCGGTGCGATGTCGGTGCGGTACAGCGGCTCCAGGCCCAGCCGGTAGTACGGGCCCACGGTTTGCCACGGAGTGGATTGGAAACTCATCTGCTTACTCCCACACGGTCATCTTGCGGCCACGCAAGACGATGTCGAAACGATAGCCCAGCGCGAACTCGTTCTCGGTGGTCTCCCAGTCGAACGAAGACACCATGCGCGCGCGGGCCTTGGCATCGTCCACGCAGTTGTAGATCGGGTCGAACTCCAGCAGCGGATCGCCGGGGAAGTACATCTGCGTGACCAGACGTTGGCCGATGCCCTCGCCATGCAGCGAGAAATGGATATGCGCCGGCCGCCATGCGTTGAAGTGGTTGCGCCACGGATACGCACCCGGCTTGATCGTGGTGAAACGGTAACGGCCGTGCTCATCGGTAAGCACCTGACCGGTGCCGGCGAAGTTGGGGTCCAGCGGCGCATTGTGCTGATCGCCTTTGTGCAGGTAGCGGCCGGCGGCGTTGCACTGCCACACCTCGACCACGCGGTTGCGGACGGGGCGGCCGTTCTCATCCAGCACCCGGCCGCTGACCACGATGCGCTCGCCCAGCGGCTGGCCCTTGAAACCAGCCGTCAGATCGGCCGCGTGCTTGCCCAGGGTGATGCGGTCCAGGGTGGGCCCGGTCACTTCGGACAACGTGGCCGGCATCCGGATCGGATCGCGGCCCGGGCCGCGCAGGCGCGTGGACGCATACGGCAGGTGGATGCGGTCCGGCTGGGTGCCGGGATATGGCCTGCGGTAACCGCGCAGGTCAGTAGGATCGCTCATGGCGTACTCCGATTGGCGGGCGGCCGGAAGACCGCGGCTGTGGTGCTACGGCACGCTGCCATGCGGAGGCGACAGCGGCCGTGAAGCGTAGGAAAGGAAGACGGATTCAGACGCGCTCGATCGCCAGCGCCACGCCCTGGCCGACACCGATGCACATGGTGGCCAGGCCGCGTCGGCCGCCGCTGGCCTCCAGCTGGCGCAGCAGCGTGAGTGCGAGCCTCGCGCCGCTCATGCCAAGCGGATGACCGATCGCGATGGCGCCGCCGTTGGCGTTGACGTGCGCCGCATCGTCGGGGAGCCCGAACTCACGCAGGCAGGCCAGCCCCTGCGAGGCGAACGCCTCGTTGAGCTCGATCGCGTCGAAATCGGCGATGCCCAGCCCGAGCCGGCTCAGCAGGCGGCGAGTGGCCGGGACCGGGCCCATGCCCATGATCGCCGGCTCCACGCCGGCACTGGCAAAGCCGAGGATGCGCGCACGCGGCGTCAGCCCCAGCGCCTCCACCTGCGTACCGGACGCCAGCAGCAGCGCCGCGGCCCCATCGTTGATGCCCGAGGCATTGCCGGCGGTGACGGTACCGGGCTGGCGGAACAGGGGTTTCAGCCTGCTCAGCGCCTCGATCGTGGTATCGGCACGCGGGTGTTCGTCGTGCGCCACGCGCACGCTTTCGCCACGTTTGCGACCCGGCGCGTCGACCGCGACGATCTCGCCCTCGAAGAACCCGCGCTGCTGGGCCGCGGCGGTGCGCTGCTGGCTGCGCAGCGCGAATGCATCTTGGTCCTCGCGCGAAATCGCGTAGCGCTCGGCGACATTTTCCGCGGTCTGTCCCATGGTTTCCACGCCGTGCAGCTCGCGCAAACGCGGGTTGATGAAGCGCCAGCCCATGGTGGTGTCTTCCAGGCTCTGATCCCGCGCGAACGCGGCACCCGGCTTGCCCATCACCAGCGGCGCGCGCGACATTGATTCGACCCCGCCGGCGATGGCCAGCCCGAGCTCGCCAGCGGCGATACCGCGGGCCACCGTGCCGATCGCATCCAGGCCCGAGCCACACAACCGGTTGACGGTGCTGCCCGGCACGCTGACCGGCAGGCCGGCCAGCAGCAGGCTCATCCGCGCCACGTTGCGGTTGTCTTCGCCGGCTTGGTTGGCGCAGCCCAGGTACACCTCCTCGATCAGCGCCGGGTCCAGCTGCGGATGACGCGCCAGCAGCGCCTTGATCGGGAGCGCGCCCAGGTCGTCGGCACGGATGCCGGAGAGCGCCCCGGCATAGCGGCCGATCGGGGTTCGGATACCATCGACGATATAGATGTCCTGCAGGCTCATGTCAGGCTCCTTCACTCATCTGCAGCGGCAGGCCGGTCAGCTCGCTCAGCTTCGCCAGCGTCACCCCGTCGACCATCTCCAGCACGGTCGCGCCGTCCTTGCCCAGGTCGAACACGGCGACATCGGTATAGACCCGCGAGACGCAGCGCAGGCCGGTCAGCGGATAGCTGCATTCGGCCACCAGCTTGCTCTGCCCCTGCTTGGTCAGCAGGTCCATCATCACGAAGACCTGCTTCGCGCCGATCGCCAGATCCATCGCACCCCCTACCGCCGGAATCGCATCGGCGGCACCGGTGCTCCAGTTGGCCAGGTCGCCCTGCGTCGATACCTGGAACGCGCCGAGCACGCAGATGTCCAGGTGTCCGCCACGCATCATCGCGAACGAATCGGCATGGTGGAAATAGCAACCACCGGTCAGCAGGGTCACCGGCTGCTTGCCGGCGTTGATCAGGTCCGGATCCTCCTCGCCGGGTGCAGGCGCCGGGCCCATGCCGAGCAGGCCATTCTCCGACTGCAGGAAGATCTCCTTGTCGGCCGGCAGGAAGTTGGCCACCGTGGTCGGCAGCCCGATGCCGAGATTGACGTAGGCACCTTCGGGGATGTCACGCGCGACGCGCGCGGCCATCTGTTCGCGGCTGAGGCGGTTCATGCGCGGTCTCCTGCAGCGGTGGACGCGGGCAGTTCGACCACCCGCTGCACGAAGATGCCCGGGGTCACCACCGCCTCGGGGTCGAGTTCACCGAGTGGCACGACCGACGCCACCTGCACGATCGCACAGCGCGCGGCCATCGCCATCAGCGGACCGAAATTGCGTGCGGTCTTGCGGTAGACCAGGTTGCCCCAGCGGTCGCCGTGGTGGGCCTTGATCAGCGCGAAGTCAGCATGCAGCGGGTACTCGAGCACGTAATGGCGGCCATCGATCTCGCGGGTTTCCTTGCCCTGCGCCAGCTCGGTGCCATAGCCGGTCGGGGTGAAGATCGCACCCAACCCCGAGCCGGCCGCATGGATGCGCGCGGCCAGATTGCCCTGCGGCACCAGTTCCAGTTCGATCTCGCCGGCGCGGTAGGCCGCGTCGAAATGCTGCGAGTCGGCCTGGCGCGGGAACGAACAGATGATGCGGCGCACGCGCTTGTGCCTGATCAGTGCGGCCAGCCCGCTGTCACCGTTGCCGGCGTTGTTGTTGATGATGGTCATCCCGCGCGCGCCCTGCGCGATCAGGGCATCGATCAGCGCGTCAGGCATGCCGGCGGTACCGAACCCGCCGATCATCACCGTGGCGCCGTCGTGGATATCGGCCACCGCTGCGTCAGCGCTGGCCACGGTCTTGTCGATCACTGCATTGCTCCTTGCCACGCATTGCGATGCGCGGCCACGTGCGGGAAGACTCTGGAAAGGACAATGGTGCGCAGCGCAGCGCGCACGGTCAATCCGATATTCGGCCACTTGATTCGATAATCGCACATCATTGTGATTCTCCTTCCGGGCTCAGGTACGCGTCTGGCCCACGCCGACGCGCAGCCCCAGGCAGGCCCACGCGGCGAGGGCCAGCGGCAGCGCGCACAGCACGTACAGCGCCGCTGGCGACCAACCCGCATCGACCAGCAGGCCCACGCTCAACGGCGAGAGAATCGCGCCGACGCGCCCGATCCCGATCGCCCAGCCGAGCCCGGTGGTGCGCACGTCCGCGGCGAACACCACCGGCGCGGCGGCATACAGGCCGGCCATCGCCCCGAACAACGCTGCGCCGATCACGAAGGCGATCGGGAAGGCGATCTCCAGGCGGGTGTTGAAGCCGGCGAACAACAGCATCGCCAGCATGGCCAGCACCAGGCTGGCGGCGGTCAGCCGCGACAGCGCCCAGCGCGAGGCGAGCCAGCCGAACAGACTGCCGCCGACGATGCCACCGAGGTTGAGCAGCACCCCGCCGGTGATGCCCTGCTGCGCCGAGACGCCGGCGGACACCAGCAGTTTCGGCGTCCAGCTCAGCACGAAATAGAACGCGAACATGTGCAGGAAGAACGCCATCGCGATCAGCACCGCCACCCGCCGCAGATCGCCGACGAACAGCGCCGCATAGCCCTTGCGCCCATCGGCACGCACGGGCACCGGCGGCAAGGCCTGCAGGGTCGGCATCCGCATGCGTGCCAGCAGCGCATTCAGCCGCGGCAGCGCATCCTTCGGCCGACGCGCGACCAGGAAATCCAGCGATTCGGGCAGGCAGGCCATCACCAGCGGAATGCACAGCAGCGATGCACCGGCACCGATCAGGAACACGCTGTGCCAGCTGAAGTGCTCCAGCATCCACGCGGCCAGCAGGCCGCCGAGCGTGGCCCCGATGGGGTACCCGGTCGCCTGCATCGCCACCGCCGTGCTGCGCCATTTCGCATTGGCATACTCGGCCGTGATCACCCCTACCCCGGCCAGCATGCCGCCGATGCCGATGCCGGTGAACACACGCAGTGCGGCGAGCTGCCAGGCGTTGGCGGCCAGCGCGGATGCAGCCATGCCCACGGTCAGGATCACCAGGCAGAGCATGATCATCGGCCGGCGACCCCAGCGGTCGGCCAGCGGTGCGAGCAGGAACGAGCCCAGCGCCATTCCCACCAGGCCGGCACTCAGCATGATGCCCAGTACCTTGCCCGACAGCCCCCAGTCGGCCGATACGTGCGGCGCGGTGAACGCCATCACCATCACATCGAAGCCATCAAGCATGTTCAACAGCACGCAGATCGCGATGGCGGTCCACTGGAAGGGACTCATCCGCTCGAGCACGAGCGGGGAAGCGGAGGCGGTGGCATGGCTCATACAAGGATCCTGCGACGACGTGGTGCGGAAGGCGTCCGGCGGGGAGGTCTCAACGACCGGCCTGGCTGGAAGCGTGGATGACCTGGAGCACCGACTGCAGCTGCTCGACCTCGACCTGGCCCGGCGCCGAGGGCGTGCCGATCATGCCGAAGGTCAGCGCCTGGCCGAAGGTTTCACCGGCCAGCCGCGAGACCACGCCGGTGCCGCCCATGGACATGGTCAACAGCGGCTTGCTGCTGCGCTGGCGCACCTGCCAGGTGGCATCCAGCAGCGTCAGCACATCGCCGGCGTCCTGCGGCATAACCGCGATCTTCAGCACATCCGCGCCCATCGCGTCCTGCCGCAGCAGCCGCGCGATGATCTCCTCGCGCGCGGGCGTGGCATGGAAGTCATGGCTGGACATCACCACCTTGACCCCGGCCTTGTGCGCCTGCGCGACCAGTGACGCCACAAGGGTGGGATCGCGGAACATCTCCACGTCGATCAACTGGGCGAAGCCACCGCGCAGCAGCATGGTGTACAGCGCCGCATAGTCCGCATCGCGGATGGGCTTGCTGCCGCCTTCGGCCTGGGTGCGGAAGGTGACGATCATCGGCTTGCCGTCCAGCGTGCGCGCGATGCGCTTGCCGAGCGCGACCAGCGCCTTGCCGTCGGTGGCGATGTCCAGGTAATCGATGCGCCATTCGGCCAGATCGGTCGACGGGCTGGCGGCGATCGCGGTGGCCTGCTGAAGCGCGAGCTCGGCGGTGGCGCCGGTGATCGGCACGATGGTGCGCGGCGCGCCTTCGCCGATGCGCAGCGCACCGACCTGCAATGGCGTCACCGCCGGCGGGGCGGCCTGCGCGACGGATGCCACGCCGCCCAGCACGGCGGCCAACAGATAGGGAGTGAGTGCGCGCATCAGAAGGTGACCTTGGTCTGTACACCCAACGCCCAGGCGTTGTCGGTGCGGGTATAGGCGAACGTGCCGGGATTGACGATGTACTGCACGTCCGGGCGGATCATCAGCCAGGGGGTGACCTGGATGCTGTAGGACAGTTCGAACAGTTCCTCGGCCTGGCTGAGCTGGTACAGCGGCGAATCGCCCGGCACGCCCATGCCGACGAGATCGGCGCGGCGCGCATCGACCAGGCGGCGGTTGATGTCCGCACCGACGTACCCCAGCGCGATGCTGTCCTGCGCGCGCGAGCCGATGCCCTGGTAGACGCCGCCCAGCGCGTACCAGCGGCGGATCTGCGCGGTATCGGTGTCGGACACCATGTACTGCGCGAACGCGGTCAGCCCGCGCTGCGGATCACCTGCTTCGCGGGTCAGGCGCTGCTCGGCCAGCAGGTAGGCGCCGTGGCGTCCCGTGGTCGGCGAGGTATCCAGGCCACGCTGGCTGACCCGCGAGGTGTCGTAGTAGCCGCCGAACTTGTACACGCCCGGATGGGTGCCGCCCTTGTCCGGGGTCCAGGTTACTTCCAGCGGGAACAGCGAGCCGGTGGTGCCCGACACGAACGGACGGAGCGCATTGCGTTCGATGTTGCCGCCGAGGTTCGGGTTGACCTGGAACCAACCGGTGCGCACGTTCAACGCCGGGCTCACTTGTTGGGCCACTTCACCGCCCCAGCGTGCCGTGGGGTAGTTGTACCAGCCGCTGTTGCCGGACATGGCCAGCGGATGCGCGCAGAAGGCCGCGTTGACGAAGTGGGTCAGCAGGCTGTGCAGGCCGAACTGATTACCCATCGCGTAGTAGCCCAGCTTGAAATACGACTGGCCGGCGTTGAAGGTCTGGTCGTAGCTGGCTTCGGTAAGGCGGGTGTACTGGCCACCGTAGGCTTCCTGGATCGGGAAGCGGTTGCCGACCAGATCGGCCGAGGTGCTGTTGCCGCGACGGTCGTTGAGCGTGACGTGGAACGCACCGCCGCTCCAACCGGCCAGCGTACCCATGTCCAGATCGATGCCCACGCGCACCTGCTGGGCATAGCGCGCGCCGGTACGGCCGTAACCGCCGTCGACCACGCCCATGGCTTCGCCGACATAGTCGCCGCGGAAGCGGATGCCGCGTTCGTCCAGCGCGGTGCGGGTGCCGCCCCAATCGCCGGTAAGGGTAGTGGCGTCGTAGCGGTTGGCGGTCTGCGCGGTGGCCAGCGCCGGGCACAGCAGCGCAGCGGCGGCCAGCGTGGACAGGGAGGTTCGGATCAGGGCAGCCATGGGCATCTCTCGTAGGGGGATCAGCGCAGCGACAGCGGCGCGCTGAGGGGCGACGTCGCGCCCAGCGCGGAGGTCGCGGTGGCGGTCACGGTGGCGATGTCGGCCGCCTCGCCGTTGGCCGGCAACGCCAGCGTGAACCGGCCCTGCCCCTGCGCATCGGTGATCGCCTCGACCGTGCCGAGCAGGCGTTCGGCTTCGCGACCGTGGGGGGCGCGGTTGCCGAAGACCTCCAGCCGATAGCGCTGGCCGGGCACGCCCTGGAAGACACCCTGCACCGTGCGCGCCGCACCGCTGCCCTGCACCGCTCGCAACGTCGGCGCGGCCTGGCCGAGATTGGGGGCCGGCTGGCACTCGGCCTGACCCGGCGCGGTGCAGATGTGCGCGCGCTTGGCGGGATCGCTGTCCACCCCGCGCCCGCGCGAACCGACGAAGTTCGCATGTTCCAGCCCGGGCACGCCGAATACGATGGCGCCGCGTGGCTGGCCCTGGGCGCAGGCACCCCCGGCCTCACAGCGCTCGATCTTCAGCCCGTTGTCGAAGATGCGGTTGGCGCTGAAGCGGTTCGGTGCGCTGACCGGCTGCGGTCGCACTGCGATGCCGATGCCATTGCCGGTGATCGTGTTGCCATCCACTACGTTTTCGCTCCCGGTGATGCTCAGCCCGATCGAATTGCCGGTGAAGGTGTTGGCCGCGATGTAGTTGCGGTTGCCCCAGTTGATCTGCAGGCCATCGGAGTAATCGACGAAGCGATTGCGCACCACGGTGTTGTCATTGCCCCACAGGATCTCGATGCCCTGCGACGGTTCGGGATTGGCGGCGGTGGACTGGAACAGGTTGTCGGCCACCAGGTTCCAGGCCGCACCGCGGGTCAGCTCCAGCCCATCGCCGTTGTCCACGAACTGGTTGCGCACGATCCGGTTGTGCACCGTGGTGGTGGCGGTGGACTGGCCCTTGCCGTCGTCACCGGTGAGCATGATGCCGGCACCGCCTTTGTTGGCGACGATGCGGTTGTCGTGGATCTCGCTGTGGCTGCTGCGGTTGATCAGCACGCCGATGCAGAAATTGCGGATCTCCAGCCCCGTCAGTTCGACGCCGCGGGTATCGCGCAGGACCAGCCCCGGCAGCGTGGTGGTACGCACATTGGTGCCGGACTGGCCGGGTTCGGCCCCCGGGCAGGCATCGGTCCCGGTGCCGGTGACGTAGGCCGAGCCGTCGATGGCGACGTACTGGCCTTCGCGCGCCCACGGCGTGCCGACGATCTGCACCGGCCCGACGATCTCCGGCAGCGGCGTGGCCGGACGGATCACGTAGGGGGCGTTGCCCACCGCGGCGATCTCGATCCGGTAGCGCCCCGGCGCCTGGTTGGCGGTGCTGATCGCCCAGCGCAGCGAGCCCGGGTTGGCATCATCGGCATAGCGCTCGACCCGGAGCACCTCCAGCGACGTGCGCGCGGGCTCGGCCTGGAAGGCGTGCGCCAGCGATGGCAGCACGGCAAGCAGGGACAGGGACACAACAGACAGACGGCAACGCATGCGCATACTCCGCACAGGGAAGGGAACTCCTGCGGTCTTCCCCTGCACCTGGCTTCAGTACCGGTTCGGCACTGCCCTCGCCCGCCAGAGGTGGATCGCTTGGAACGGGATTGAAAGTAGGTTTATCGCACTGCACCATTCAAGTGCGTTTATCGACTATGCGTGCGATTATCGAACAATGTCCGTACGACCATTGTCGTAGAAGCGGCCGCGACGACGGCCACGGCCTTGCTGCAGCGAGGCTGCGACAGCGCGATCAGCGAGGGGAATCAGACGTAGCGGGCGGCATCCATTGCGCCGCCCGGGGGTCCTTACGAGCTGCAGGACAGCATCGAGCAGCCGGCCTTCTCACGCGCCCACTCGGGCCGCTTGCCCGCGAAATGCTCGCGCCCGGGCTGCACGTCATAGGGGTGGCGCAGCACCTCCAGCAACGCATGCACGCCACTGAGGTCACCCTGCTCCGCCCGTTCGATCGCCTCCTGGGCCAGCCAGTTGCGCAGCACGTAGACCGGATTGGCACGGCCCATCTGCTGCTGCCGCGCCTGCACACTCAAGCCATCGGCACGCAGGCGCGCCGCATACTGCTGCAGCCAAGCCTGCAGTGACGGCAGCACCGCCTCGCGGCGTGCCGGGCTGTAGAAGGCCTCCTCCAGCACCGCCACGGAAGGTGACGCGGCATCGAGCGCCATCAGGCCGCGGAAAGCAAGGGCCATGTCCATCTCGCCCTCGTGCAGGATCTCCAGCCAGGCCGCCATCAACGCCACATCCTCGTCGCGACAAACGTCCAGGCCCAGCTTGGCGGCGATATCGGCGCGCTCGCATTGGGCGTGCACCTGCTGGAAGCGCGCCAGCCCGTCGTGCAGCGGCGTGACATCTTCGAACAGCGGCGCCAGTGCCTGTGCCAGCCGGGTGAGATTCCAGTACGCCACCTGCGGCTGCGTGCCGAAACGATAGCGTCGCCCCTGCGCGTCGGTGGTGTTGGGCGTCCACTCCGGATCGTAATCCTCGATCCAGCCGTACGGGCCGTAATCGATGGTGAGACCGAGAATGGACAGATTGTCGGTGTTCATCACCCCGTGCACGAAGCCGACCCGCATCCAGTGCGCGACCAGCACCGCGGTGCGTTCGCAGATCTCGGCGAACCAGCGTGCATGGCGCGCGTCGCCCAGCTCGGCGAGCGCAGGAAAATCCCGCGCGATGCAGACATCGGCGAGTTGCCGCAGCAGCGCCGTGTCGCCGCGCGAGGCCGGCAGCTCGAAGGTGCCGAAGCGGATGAAGGACGGCGCGACGCGGCAGACGATCGCGCCGGGTTCGGCCTCGGGGTGGCCGTCATAGAACATGTCGCGCACGACGGCATCACCGGTCCCGACCAGGCTCAACGCGCGCGTGGTCGGCACGCCGAGATGATGCATCGCCTCGCTGCACAGGAACTCGCGGATCGACGAACGCAGCACCGCGCGTCCGTCGGCACCGCGCGAGTACGGAGTGCGCCCCGCGCCCTTCAACTGCAGCTCCCAGTGCGCACCGTCCGGCGTGAGCAGTTCGCCCAGCGAGATCGCGCGGCCATCGCCGAGCTGCCCCGCCCAATGCCCGAACTGATGGCCACCATAGTTGGCCGCCCACGGTGCCATGCCGGCGTACAGCGCATTGCCGCCGAACACCCGCGCGAAATCGGCGCTCTCGATCAGGTCCTCGCCCATGCCGAGCAGTGCGGCCACCTCCGGCGAGTACGCCAGCAGCCGGGGTGCCGCGACCGGGGTGGGCATCACCGACGACCACGCGGCCTCGCGCACCTCACGCACGCGCGGGCCGGTTTCCGGGTCGCCGGGCAGGTCCCGGATGAAGCGATTGTCGAAACGCAGGGGCTGGGTGCTCATCGGTATGAAATGGGGGCAGCCAGGCTGCCCCGCAAGCTCAGCGCGAACCGCCGCCGAGGTTCAACGGACCACCGCGTTCCACCGCACGCTGGTACGCCGGGCGCTGCTCGATCCGCGCCAGGTACGCCTGCAGCCGTGGGTAGGCGGCCATGTCGCCACCGCGCGCGGCGGCGGCCTGGATCGGGAAGCTCATCTGGATATCGGCGGCAGTGAAGCGCTCACCCGCGAACCACGGCGACTGGGCAAGCTCGCGCTCCATCCAGTCCATGTGCAGCTTCACCTGCGGACCGACGAAGCCCTTCATCACCTTGTCGGCGATCGAGCGCGCGATCGGCTTGGCGAAGAACGGCATCGGCGCCTTGCGCAGCCGCGCGAACACCAGCGTCATCACCAGCGGTGGCATCGCCGAGCCTTCGGCGTAGTGCATCCAGTAGCGGTAGCGCACGCGCTCGGGCGCCTGCGCCGGCATCGGCTCGGGCGAGAACTGGCGGCCACTGTCGTAGCGATCGGCCAGGTATTCCAGGATCGCGCCGGATTCGGCGAGGACCAGCGCGTCGTCCTGCAGTACCGGGGACTTGCCCAGCGGGTGCACATCGCGCAACGCCTGCGGCGCCAGCCAGGTCTTCGGGTCGCGCTGATAGTTGACGACCTGGTACGGCAGGCCCAGCTCTTCGAGCATCCACAGCACGCGCAGCGAGCGCGAGTGGTCCAGATGGTGCACCTTGATCATCGACGGTTCCGCAGGGTCAAAGCGGCATCGTAACCGGGCGGCCGGGAGGATGACGTCGTCAACACAGTCTGCGTCGACCAGGGCCGAATGCCGCCCAATAAAAAACGCCGGAAGCTTTCGCTTCCGGCGTTTTAGGCGACCTTACGGTGGCGGGGGGTCGATTAGACCGCCTGCACCTGGTCAGCCTGCATACCCTTCTGGCCCTGGACGGCGACGAACGTCACCTTCTGGCCTTCCTGCAGCGACTTGAAGCCGGTGCCCTGGATCGCGCGGAAATGCACGAAGAGGTCCGGGCCGCTTTCCGGGGTGATGAAGCCGAAGCCCTTGGCGTCGTTGAACCACTTCACGGTGCCCTGCTGACGATCAGACATGTACTAACTCCTGAAACAATAGTTGAAATAATCGCGGCCGCCGCGTATCGGAGCCGAGACTGAGTTGCAGGCGTTGGTAAAGCGGATCGATGAGCAGATCGTGAGATCAACTGCACCAGGCCACGATTCACGGTGACCCTAGCAAACACAGTGTGGATGACGATACTCGTGTTTTACCGAAAAAGCGATAGCTGGTTTATTCAGCCATCCCCCCTTCTCGCCTGACAGGACAAGGGGTCGGGCGATCTTACACGAAATCCCACCCCCTATTCAGATTTTTCCTACCTTAAGATCAGCCAAATGACCGGTGCCCCTCCCCCTAAAGTTCACATCTGGGTGGACGCCGACGCCTGTCCGGCGGTGATCAAGGAGATTCTGTTCCGCGCGGCCGAACGCGCCGGGATCGAGATGACCCTGGTCGCGAACCACTGGCTGCGGACGCCGCCGTCCCGTTTCATCCGCTCGATCCAGGTGCCGCCGGGCCTGGACGTGGCCGACAGCGTGATCGTGGAACGGATCCAGCCCGGCGATCTGGTCGTCACGCAGGACATCCCGCTGGCGGCACTGGTGCTGGACAAGCACGCGGTCGCGCTGAACCCGCGCGGCGAGCTGTACACCCCCGACAACATGGCCGAGCGGCTGTCGATGCGCAATTTCATGGAGGAACTGCGCGGCTCGGGCATCCAGACCGGCGGGCCGGCGCCCCTGCACGCGCGCGACAAACAGGCTTTCGCCGCGCAGCTGGACCGCTGGCTGGCCAAGCGTTAAGGCTGATGAACCGTTATCGCCCTGATGAACGGTTGGCAGGCTGAGGGTCCGGCGTGGATGGGGTCCGGCGTGGATGGGGTCCGGCGTAGCTGAGGCCCGGTCCTGGTAGTGCCGGCCGCTGGCCGGCTCCTCCGTAGCACCCGGTGACCACAGGACCGACCATGGACCCCGGCAGCCGGCCAGCGGCCGGCCCTACAGGTGAAGCGACAGGCCGCTGGTGAACGTGCGCCGCTCCCCGGTCAGCGGATCATCGAACGCCAGTTCCTTGGCCAGCAGCTGCAGCGGCACCCCCGCCGGAGCATCCGCGAGCAGCTCCGGGTACAGATCGTCGCCCAGGATCGGCGCGCCCAGTCCTGCCAGGTGCACGCGCAGCTGGTGCTTGCGGCCGGTGACCGGGTGCAGCCGGTAGCGCCAGACCGGTCCGGTGCCGTCGATCACCTCGATACGGGTCCGCGCATTGGGCTCACCGGGCACCTCGGCCATGCGGAAGAACGGCTCGCCGGGGACCAACCGGGTATGCCGCTCCAGCGGGAACGAAAATTCGGGCAGTCCCGGCGCCAGCGCTTCGTACACCTTGTCGATCCGGCGCTCGCGGAACAGCCGCTGGTAGGCATCACGACTGTCCGGCCGGGTCGAGAACAGCACCAGCCCGGCGGTCAGCCGGTCCAGGCGGTGCAGCGGCACCAGGTCGATGTTGCCGGTGCGCGCCACCAGCCGGGCCAGCAGCGTCTCGCGCACGTAGCCCCCGGCCGGGGTGACCGGCAGGAAGTGCGGCTTGTCGGCCACCAGCAGGTGCGCGTCCTGATGGACGATGGCCTCCACGAACGGAATCACCGGCTCATCGGCCACCTCACGGAAATACACGATCTCCAGCCCGACCTGCCAGGCATCATCCGGCCGCAGCGCCCTGCCCTGCACATCCTGCACCCGCCCGCGGGCGAAGCGGTCCACCCACTGCGCACGGTCGATGCGTGGGAAGCGCGCGCACAGCCCGTCCAGCAGGCTGGGCCAGTCGCCAGGCGGCAACTGCAGGCGGCTGGGCGCGGGGGCAGCGAGGATCGGATCGGACGGACTCATGGCGAACCATTATCATGGCGCTCTTTGTTTCAGGTATCCCCATGGCCCTCACCGCCACCATCCGCAAGGCCGAACTGCAGATCAGCGACATGGACCGCGGCTATTACGCCAGCCACACGCTGACGCTGGCCCAGCACCCGTCCGAGACCGATGACCGCCTGATGGTGCGCCTGCTCACCTTCGCGCTGAACGCCGATGACCGGCTGGAGTTCGGCCGCGGCCTGAGCGTGGACGACGAGCCGGACCTGTGGCGCCGCGATTACACCGGCGACGTCGAACTGTGGATCGAACTGGGCCAGCCCGACGAGTCGCGCCTGCGCAAGGCCGCCGGCCGCGCGCGGGCGGTGCAGCTGGTCACCTATGGTGGCCGCGCCGCCGATATCTGGTGGGACCGCAACGCCTCCGCGCTGAAGAAGCTGTCCACGCTGGAAGTGATGGACCTGCCGGGCGAGTTCGTCACCGAATGGGGCGCGCAGATCGAACGCACGATGCAGTGGGACGTGCAGATCCAGGACGGCGAAGTGCAGTTGACGTCCGACAAGGCGCAGCTCAGCGTCATCCCGACCTGGCGCAAGCAGAAGCCGCAGGCGTGAGTGTGATCCGCTGCGACGTGCTGGTCATCGGGGCCGGTGCGGCCGGGCTGATGTGCGCGCTCACGGCGGGCCGGCGCGGACGCATCGTGCAGGTGATCGACCACGCCAACAAGGTCGGCAAGAAGATCCTGATGTCCGGCGGCGGGCGCTGCAACTTCACCAATACCGGCACCACGGCGGCCAACTTCCTGTCGGCCAACCCGCACTTCTGCAAATCCGCGCTGGCCCGCTATACGCCCTGGCATTTCATCGAGATGGTGGAGCGGCACGGCATCGCGTATCACGAAAAAGAGCTGGGCCAGTTGTTCTGCGACATCTCCTCCAAGCAGATCGTGAAGATGCTGGTGGACGAATGCCAGGCCGCAGGCGTGCAGATCCGTACCGACTGCGGGGTGCAGAAGGTGGAGCGCAGCGCGGACGGCTTCCACGTGCACACCGCGCAGGGGCATTTCCATGCCGCCTCGCTGGTGGTGGCCACGGGCGGCCTGTCGATCCCGAGCATGGGTGCGACCGGCTTCGGCTATGAGCTGGCCCGCCAGTTCGGCCATGAGGTCCTGCCGACCCGCGCCGGGCTGGTGCCGCTGACCCTGAGCGGCAAGCACCAGGAGCGCTTCAATGACCTCAGCGGGGTGGCGCTGCCGATCGCGGCGCGCTGCAACGACGTCGAGTTCCGCAATTCCATGCTGATCACCCACCGCGGCATCAGCGGCCCGGCGATCCTGCAGATTTCCTCGTACTGGCAGCCCGGCGACGAGCTGCGGCTGGACCTGCTGCCCGGCCAGGACGCGCTGGACTGGCTGCGCCGGATGAAGGCCGAGCGCGGTGCCGCCGAGCTGCGCACGGTGCTGTCCGAGGTGCTGCCGCGCCGGCTGGCGCTGCGCCTGTGCGAGCACTGGCTGCCGGACCGGCTGGTGCGCCAGATCGACGAACCGCAGCTGCGCCAGGCGGCCGATCTGCTGCAGAATTTCCCGCTGGTGGCCAGTGGCACCGAGGGATACCGTACCGCCGAGGTGACGCTGGGCGGGGTCGACACCCGCAAGGTGTCCTCCAGTACATTTGAATCCCAATTGGTTCCCGGCCTGCACTTTATCGGGGAAGTGCTGGACGTGACCGGCTGGCTGGGGGGCTACAACTTCCAGTGGGCCTGGGCCTGTGGCCATGCCGCGGGCAGCGTGGCCTGAGCCGGAACGAACGTTCCGTGATCGGCTGCCGTTTGCCGCATGGACGTAGTCACACGCATCGTGTATCAAGTTTGCAGTCCGGGGAGTAGTGAATGCAGAACGCGAATGACATGACGGTCCGCCTGCTGATCGTGGACGACAGCGGCGAGAACGCCGAGACCATCGTCAGCACGCTGCGCAACAGCGGCATCGCGGTGCGCCCGACGCGCCCGCAGCACAGCGAGGAACTGGCCCAGGTGCTGGGCACCCAGCCGATCGACCTGGTGCTGGTCACCGCCGCGCAGAGCATCCCGCTGCTGCAGGTGACCCAGCAGATCGCCGCCAGTGGCAAGGACATACCGATGATCCTGCTGGCCGAATCGATCAACGAGAACGAGTGGGTCGAAGCCGGCGCCAACGGCATCCGCGCCATTGCCCTGCGCCACCGCCCCGAGCACCTGCTGGCGGTGGTCCGCACGGAATGGACCGATCTGCATGCGCGACGCGGGCTGCGCCGGATCGAGGCGCAGATGCGCGAGACCGAGCGCCGCTGCGACGCACTGATCTCCTCCTCGCGCGACCCCATCGCCTACGTCCATGAAGGCATGCACATCCGGGCCAACGAGGCCTACCTGGAGATGTTCGGCTACGAGACCTTCGACGACGTGGAAGGCATCTCGCTGCTGGACATGGTCGCCCCGCAGCACGTGGACGGCTTCAAGCAGCTGCTCAAGTCGATGAGCAAAGGCGATGCCCCGCCCCCGCAATACCAGGTGGATGCGCGCAACCAGGACGGCGCGGTGTTCCCGGCGACGATGGAGTTCACCCAGGCCAGCTACGAGGGTGAATCCTGCCTGCAGGTGGTGTTCCGCCGGCGCATGGAATTCGACCCGGAGCTGGCGCGCGAGGTCGAAGACCTTCGCCAGCGCGACCAGGTCACCGGCCTGCTCAACCGCCCGACCTTCATGCTGCACGTCGAGAACGCGGTCGCCCAGGCCGGCCGCAGCGAAGGCCGTTTCGGCCTGCTGCTGATCGAGCCGGACCATTACGCGCGCCTGCTGCCGGAGATCGGCCTGGACTCGGCCGATGCGCTGATCGGCGCCCTCGCCCGCGTGCTGGCCCAATCGGTTGGCGACACCGCCCAAGTGGCCCGCTTCGGCGAACACAGCTTCGCGGTGCTGACCGAGGGCGCGTATGCGCAGACTGTCGCGTTGGCCGACCAGATCCGTGACGCCTTCGCCGGGCAGGTGTTCAGCATCGGCGAGCGCTCGGCCACGGTCACGGTCAGCGTGGGCGGCGTGCAGGTCGGCGAGAAGATCGCGAGCATCGGCCAGGTGCTGGCCCGCGCCACGGAGTGCACGCAGGCCGCACTGGAGCTGGGCAACACCACGCGGGTATTCGACCCGGCCGCAGTGGACCGCGTGGAGGAAGAGCGCATCCAGCACTGGGTGGCACGCATCCGCCAGGCGCTGGATGGCGATGGCTTCCAGCTGCATTACCAGCCCGTGCTCAACCTGCAGGGCGAGGCGCTGGAGCTGTACGAGGCGTACCTGCGCCTGGAGCACAACGGCGAGCTGCTCAGCCCGACCGCGTTCCTGGGCATCGCCGAGGATCACGGCCTGCTGGCCGACATCAACCGCTGGGTGGTTACGCACGCGATCGGCATGCTCGCCGCGCGCAGGCGCGAGGGCCATATCACCCACATGATGGTCAAGATCACCCCGGAATCGTTCAACGATCCGCAGATGATCGCCACCCTGCGTCGCGAGCTACAGGCCCAGGGGGTGCCGGGCGAACAGCTGTGGCTGCACGCGCCGGAGGCCAAGGTGTTCACCCATCTGCGCAACGCGCAGCAGTTCCTGTCAGCGGTCGCGCCGCTGGGCTGCCGGATCGGCCTGGAGCAGTTCGGTTCGGGGCTGGATTCGTTCCAGCTGCTGGCGCATTTCCAGCCGCAGTTCCTCAAGCTGGACCGCGATTTCACCTGCGATTTCGCCAGCACCCGCGAACACAGCGAGAAGATCAGCGAGATCACCGCGCGTGCGCAGGCGGCCAACATCCAGACCATCGCCGAGTTCGTCGCCGATGCCAACTCGATGAGCCTGCTGTTCAGTGCCGGCGTGGATTACGTGCAGGGCGAGTTCGTCGGCCCCGCCGGCCCGGCGATGAATTTCGATTTCAGTTGAGGGGAAGCGTCACGACCAAGGGTCGTGACCTACCGGTCATGCGGTGCGGGGCGGCGCGACGATACGCCGTGACCCCCGCCGGTAGATGCCGACCGTGGGTCGGCATCGATCCTTCCGATCAGGCCATCTCGACCAGGTTCGGAATCTTCACATCGGTCGCGACGTCGGCGTCGTAATCCACGCCCTCCACGCCGAACCCGAACAGGCGCAGGAAGTCGGCCTTGTAGCCGGCCAGATCGCTGATCTCGTACAGGTTTTCGTTGGTGACCTGCGGCCACAGCGCGACCACCTCACCCTGCACTTCCGGCGCCATTTCCTTGTAGTCCGCGCGCAGGCGGCCGGCGTCATCGATCAGCGCGACCTTGCGGCCGCCGTCGGTGACCAGGTCATGGCGCAGGCGCTCGGTAGCAGTGCCCGCGTCCTTGCCGCCGTAGAGGATGTCGTACAGCGTATCGAGCTGCTCGATGCAGCCTTCGTGCGTGCCCTTGGCCTTCATCACCTTGAACAGCAGCGACAGGTACAGCGGCATGGTCGGGATCGCCGAGCTGGCCTGGGTGACCACCGCCTTGAGCACGGACACGCGCGCATCGCCACCGATCGGGGCCAGCTTCTGGCGCAGGCCGACGACCTTCTCGTCCAGATCCTTCTTGGCCGCGCCGATGGAGCCGTTCCAGTAGATCGCCTGGGTGATTTCCTCACCGACGTAGGTGAACGCCGTGGTGGTCGCGCCTTCGGCCAGCACACCGGCCTCCAGCAGCGCATCGATCCACATCTGCCAGTCTTCGCCGCCCATGACGGCGACGGTGCCGGCGATCTCTTCCGGCGTCGCCGGCTCGATCGTGGTCTCGGTGATGACTTCCTTGTCGGTGTCCAGGCCACGCAGCGTGATCGGCGCACCGATCGGCTTGAGCGTGGAGCTGATCACTTCGCCGGTCTTGGGATGCTTGCGGCGCGGCGCGGCCAGGCTGTACACCACCTGGTCGACCTGGCCGAGATCCTGCTTGATCAGCTCGATGACCTTGGCCTTGACCTCGTCGGAGAAGGCATCGCCATTGACGCTCTTGGCATACAGGCCGGCCTGCTCGGCGTACTTGTGGAACGCGGCGGTGTTGTACCAGCCCGCCGTGCCCGGCTTGGTCTCGGTGCCCGGGCGCTCGAAGAACACCCCCAGCGTGGCGGCATCGCTGCCGAAGGCGGCGGTGATGCGTGCGGCGAGGCCGTAGCCGGTGGAGGCGCCAAGCACCAGCACCTTCTTCGGGCCGTTGGCGATCTTCGGCTTGGACTGGATGTAATCGATCTGCTGCTTGACGGCCGCATCGCAGCCGACGGGATGGGTGGTGACGCAGATGAAGCCGCGCACACGCGGTTTGATGACCATGTAAACCTCGAGGGGGACTGGCGCAGGGCGGACCGGCGCGATGAAAAGGGAGGTCGCGCGCCACCGGAGCGGCTGCGCGGAACGCAAGGGATCGTAGTGCGCAGCGCTGCGGAGTACAACCGACGGGGGTGTATGTTCCTTGTGGCCTGGGGTCGATGTGGGCGGGAGGGCAGCCAAAAGAAAGGCCGCGCAATGCGCGGCCTCCCAGATACTTCATACCACCAGCACCCTTACGGACGACGCTCCAGCGCTTCCACGTCCTTGGCCTTCGGCAGCAGATCCTGCTTGCTCACCGCCAGCGCGCCCATCGTCAGCAGCGGGCAGGCAATGAAGATCGACGACAGCGTACCGATCACCGCACCGATCATCTGGCTCAGCGCCAACCCTTCCAGCGAACCACCGCCGTACAGGTACAGCGCCAGCACGGACAGGAAGAACACCAGCGAAGTGATGATCGTGCGCGACAGCGTCTGGTTGATCGACCGGTTCATCACTTCCAGCGGCTCGACACGCAGGCTGCGGAAGTTTTCACGCACACGGTCGAACACCACGATGGTGTCGTTGATCGAGAAGCCCATCACCGACAGCAGGCCGGCCAGCACGGTCAGATCGAACTCGCGGCCACTCAGCGAGAAGTAACCGGCCACCACCAGTACGTCGAACAGCGTGGTGATGATCGCCACCATCGCGAACTTCCACTCGAAGCGGAAGCCGATGTAGATCAGGAAGCCGATCAGCACGAACAGGGCCGCGTACAGGCCGTTCAGGGCCAGCTCCTTGCCGACCTGCGGGCCCACGAACTCGGCACCCACGATGGCGGCCTGGTTGCCCTCCACGGAGATCGCCTTCTGCACGGCTTCCGCGGTGCGGTTGTTGGCTTCGCCGGCATTCTCGCCAGCGGCCATCTCCTGCGGCTGCAGACGGATCAGCAGGTTGCTGCCGCTGCCGAAGCTCTGCACCTGGGCACCGGCATAGCCGGCACCTTCCAGGTGCTCGCGGACGGCATCGACGTCAGCGGGCTTGTCGAAGCGTACTTCGACCACAGTGCCGCCGGTGAAGTCCAGCGCGTAGTTGAAGCCCTTGAAGGCAATGCAGCCGATGGCGGCAATGAACACCAGCGCCGCCAGCGATACAGCCACCCAGCGGGTGCGCATGAAGTCGAACTTGGTGTCGTTCGGGATCAGATGCAACGGGAAAAGTTTCATGGTTTCTATTCGCTTCCCGTCAGATGGCCAGGGTCTTGAGCTTCTTGCGGCGGCTGTAAAGCAGCACGGCAAGGGCACGCGAGACGGTGATTGCAGTGAACATGGAGGCCAGGATGCCGACGATCATGGTCACGGCGAAGCCCTTCAGCGGGCCGGTACCGAACGCATACAACGCCACACCCGCCAGGATGCCGGTGAGATTGGCGTCCAGGATGGTCCCGGAAGCCTTCTCGTAACCGGCGACGATGGCCGACTTGGGCGGCATGCCGGCCCGCAGCTCTTCACGGATACGCTCGTTGATCAGCACGTTGGCGTCGACCGACAGGCCGATCGACAGCGCCAGACCGGCGAAGCCCGGCAACGTCATCGTCGCGCCGAACAGCGACATCACCGCCACCACGATCAGCAGGTTGAACAGCATGGCCACCGAGGTGATCACGCCGAACATGCGGTAGTACACGGTGAAGAAGATCAGGGTGAACAGGAACGCGAAGCCGACCGCGGTCACGCCGCGCTCGACGTTCTCCGCACCCAGGCTCGGGCCGACGATGCGCTCTTCGACGAAGTCCATCGGTGCGGCCAGCGAGCCGGATTTCAGCAGCTTGGCCAGGTTGTCCGCTTCGAGCTTGTCCAGGCCGGTGGTCTGGAAGTTCTTGCCGAACACGCCGTTGATGTTGGCGACCGAGATCACCTCTTCCTTGACGCGGAAGCTGCGCACTTCCTTGCCGTCGACCACGTTCACGGTCGGGATGCGCTCGGTGTAGACCACCGCCATCGGCTTGTTCACGTTGGCGCTGGTGAAGTCGAACATGCGCTGGCCGCCGACGTTGTTCAGCGTCACGCTGACCGCCGCCGAACCGTTCTGGTCGGTGGTGGCCTGCGCGGCGACCATCTGGTCACCGGTCACGATCACGCGCTTGTTGAGCAGGATCGGGCCGCGGTTGTCGCGCTGCTGGTAGACCTTGGCCTCCGGCGGGATGCGGCCGCTGGTGATCGCATCCTGGGCATTGCCCTCGACCACGGCGCGGTACTCCAGCGTCGCGGTGGCACCGATCATGCGCTTGGCTTCGGCGGTGTCCTGCACGCCCGGGAGCTGCACGACCACGCGGTCGGCACCCTGGCGCTGGATGATCGGCTCGGCCACGCCGAGCTGGTTGACGCGGTTGCGCAGGGTATTGACGTTCTGCTCGATGGCGCCATTGGCGATCGCGGTCAGCTCGGCCTCGGGCATGCTCACCGTGATGCGGTTGCCCGCCACCTCGTAGCCCAGCGTCGGCTGCGCCTTGAGCATGACCTCACGGGCACGCGCCGCCGCATCGGCACCGGCGGACGGGCTGATGGTGGCCACGATGGTGTTGTCGCCACGACGCTCCACCGACTGGTAGGCGATGCGGGCATCGCGCAGGCTGGTCCGCACGTCTTCGGCGTAGGCATCCAGACGCTTGTCCAGGGCCGCCTTCTGGTCGACCTGCAGCACGAAGTGCACGCCGCCCTGCAGATCCAGGCCCAGCACCATCGGCTTGGCGCCGAGGTCGCTCAGCCAGTCCGGCACGGTGGACGCCAGGTTCAGGGCGACCACGTAGTCCTCGCCCATCTCGTCGCGCAGGGCGTCGTTGGCGGCGGTCTGCGCCTGCAGCGTCGGCAGGCGCACGATCAGGCTGTCGCCTTCCTTGGCCACCGACAGCGGCTCCACGCCGGCCTGCTTGAGGTCACCCAGCACGCGGTCGCGCAGGGCGTCGTCGATCTGCCCGCCACGGTTGGCGGTGATCTGCACGGCAGGGTCCTTCTGGTAGATGTTGGGCAGTGCGTACAACGCACTGACCGCCAGCACGATCAGGATGAGGAAATACTTCCAGCGTGGAAATTCGAGCATTGCTTGGGTCCCGCGCGGTGCCCGTCCCGGCACCGCGGTTGAACGGAAAGGGAGTGGATCAGTTGGCCGACTTCAGCGTGCCGGTCGGCAGCACATTGCCCACGGCGCCCTTCTGCACGCGGATGCGCACGTTCTCGGCCACTTCGATGGTGATGAAGTTGTCGCCGATGTCGGTGACCACGCCGGCGATGCCGCCGTTGGTCAGCACTTCGTCACCGCGCTTGACCTTCTCCAGCATGGCCTTGTGTTCCTTCTGGCGCTTCATCTGCGGGCGGATCATCAGGAAGTACATGATCGCGATCAGGATGATCGGGAACAGCAGGGTGGTCAGACCCATGCCCTGCGGCTGGCCACCGGCGGCCTGGGCGTTGGCGGTGGGAATCAGGAAGGCGAGCAGGTTCATAGTGTGTCCTTGGGTTGGGAGGCGCCCTGCCCCCTTTGAGGGTCAGGGAGTCGCCGCGAAACGGGGGTCAGCCTCGAAGTATGCCATGGCCCCGGGAGTTCGTCCTTGGGCCGTTTGGCAGGGTCGGCGCGCCGGAGCGGCCGGCCGGGGTCACTTTACAGCGCGGGCGTGACCGCACCACGGGCCGCGTAGAAAGACTCGCGGAAGGCGGTAAAGGTTCCCGCCGCGATCGCCTCGCGCATGTCGGCCATCAACTTCTCGTAGTAATAGAGGTTGTGGATGGTGCCCAGCATGGGCGCCAGCATCTCGTTGCAGCGGTCCAGGTGGCGCAGGTACGAGCGCGTGTAACCGCTGGTGCAGGCATGGCAGCCGCAGCCAGGCTCGATGGTGTCCATGTCGCGCTCGTAGCGGGCGTTGCGGATGCGCACCGTGCCGAACGAGGTGAAATAGTGGCCGTTGCGGGCGTTGCGGGTCGGCATCACGCAGTCGAACATGTCCACCCCGCGGGCGACGCCTTCGACCAGATCTTCCGGGCGGCCCACGCCCATCAGATACCGCGGGCGGTCGGCCGGCAGGATCGGATGCATGTGGTCGAGCATGGCGTTGCGCTCGTGTTCGGGCTCGCCGACGGCCAGCCCGCCGATGGCATAGCCGTCGAAGCCGATCTGCTGCAGGCCCTCGGCCGAGCGGCTGCGCAGATCGTGATGGACACCGCCCTGGACGATGCCGAACAGCGCCGCGTCGTTGCCCAGCTCATCGTGCGCGTTGCGGCTGCGCTGGGCCCAGCGCAGGCTCAGCTCCATCGAGGTGCGCGCGACCGGCTCGGTGGCCGGGTACGGGGTGCACTCGTCGAAGATCATCACCACGTCCGAGTCGAGCACCTTCTGGATGCGCATGCTCTCTTCCGGGCCCAGGAACACGCGGGCGCCGTCGGTCGGCGAGGAGAAGGTCACGCCCTGCTCGGTGATCTTGCGGCGGTGGGCCAGCGAGAACACCTGGAAGCCGCCGGAGTCGGTCAGGATCGGGCCGTTCCATCGCGCGAAGCCGTGCAGGCCGCCGTGGTCGGCGATCACGTCCAGGCCCGGGCGCAGGTACAGATGGAAGGTGTTGCCGAGGATGATCTCCGCACCCAGCGCGCGGATCTGCTCCGGCAGGATGCCCTTCACCGAGCCATAGGTGCCCACCGGCATGAAGGCCGGGGTTTCCACGGTCCCGCGCGGGAAGGTCAGGCGGCCGCGGCGGGCGCGACCGTCGGTGGTCTGGAGCTGGAACTGGAGTCGGGACATGGAGCGGTCATTCGGGCAAATAGTCTGCCATTGTCGCCGAAAACGGCCGCGCCTGCCCCGCCAGCCTCATTCCCCCTGCGGGAACAGCAGCATCGCATCGCCATAGCTGAAGAACCGGTACTTCTCCTGGATCGCGGCCTGGTAGGCCTCGAACACCCGGGCCTGGCCGGCAAACGCCGAGATCATCATCAGCAGCGTGCTTTCCGGCAGATGGAAGTTGGTCACCATCGCGTCCACGCTGCGGATGCGGTAGCCCGGGGTGATGAAAATCTGGGTTTCCCCGGCGTACGGCAGCAGCTCGCCCTCGCGCATGGCGCTTTCCAGCGCCCGCACCACGGTCGTGCCGACCCCGATCACCCGGCCGCCGGCAGCGCGCGTGCGGCGCACCTGCTGGACCAGCTCGGCGCCGACGTTCAGCCATTCGCGGTGCATCACGTGTTCCTTCAGGTCGTCCACGCGGACCGGCTGGAACGTGCCCGCGCCCACGTGCAGGGTCACATGGCCGAAGTCGACGCCGGTGTCCTTCAAGGTGGCCAGCAGGGCTTCATCGAAGTGCAGCCCGGCGGTCGGGGCGGCCACCGCGCCGATCTCGCGGGCGAACACCGTCTGATAGCGCTCGCGGTCGTCCACCCCCGGCTCGCGCTGGATGTAGGGCGGCAACGGCAGCCGGCCGGCGTGTAGCAGCCACTGCTCCAGCGCCTCGGGCACATGGAACTGCAGCACATAGAACTCGCCATCGCGGCCCAGCACCTCGGCCTCGCCACCCGCATCCAGGGCGATGCGGCTGCCCGGCTTGGGCGACTTGCTGGCGCCGACCTGGGCGCGCGCCTGCTGCCCGCCGAGCAGGCGCTCGATCAGGATCTCGACGCGGCCGCCGCTGGCCTTCTGGCCGAACAGGCGGGCCGGGATCACGCGGGTATCGTTGAACACCAGCAGGTCGCCCGCACGCAGCAGCTGCGGCAGGTCGCGCACCTGGCGGTGCTCGAAGGGGGCCGGGGCTGGCGGGACCACCATCAGGCGGCTGGCCGAGCGCTCCGCGAGCGGGGCCTGGGCGATCAGTTCGGGCGGCAGGTCGTAGTTGAAATCGGACTTCTTCAAGGGAGCGCACGGCAACGTGTAGGCAATGTCGGCCATTGTACGACTGGCCCTCGGTGGCAATGCAGCTTTGAGCAAACGTCGCGCAAAATGCTGCTCTGCAACAGTTTTTGACGGGGTTATCGCGCGAAAAACCGCGTGCTAGCATCGAGCCGGAAGTCTGATGCACGAGCAGGAATGCCCGAAGCGCGCGCGAATAGACGCGCGTTTTGCTTTTCCGCCGTGCCGCCATCGTTTCAGGAGATCTGCAATGAGCTTCATCGAACGTCTCGCCCCGCTTCGCGCCCAGCCCGGCACCCGCCTCACCACCGGCCTGGATGACGCCACCCTCGAACGCCTGGCCGCCGGCCACCCCGCCCTGGTCGCCGCCATCGATGCCGCCGCCGCTGAATTCGAGCGTGTGCGCGCCGATCTGGGCGACCTGCTGGCCCTGGACGAGCGCGCCCAGATCGATGCGATGCAGGAGGGGTTCGTCAATTTCTATGCCGATGATGCGGTCACCCCGTATGTCGCCCTCGCCGCCCGTGGCGCGTGGGTCGTCACCCTGAAGGGTGCAGTGCTGTACGACGCCGGCGGCTACGGCATGCTCGGCTTCGGCCACGCCCCCGAGGCGGTGATGGAGGCGATGGCCGCCCCGCAGGTGATGGCCAATGTGATGACCCCCAGCCTGTCCCAGCATCGCTTCATCCAGGCGCTGCGCAAGGAGATTGGTCACCGGCGCGGCGGCTGCCCGTACAGCCACTTCATGTGCCTGAATTCCGGCTCCGAAGCGGTCGGCCTGGCCGCCCGCATCGCCGACGTCAACGCCAAGCTGCAGACCGACCCGGGCGCCCGCCACGCCGGTGCGAAGATCAAGCGCGTGGTGGTCAAGGGCAGTTTCCACGGCCGCACCGACCGTCCGGGCCTGTATTCCGACTCCAGCCGCAAAACCTACATGCAGCACCTGGCCAGCTACCGGGGCGAGGACACGGTCATCGCGATCGCGCCGTATGACGAAGACGCGCTCAAGCGCGTGTTCGCCGAGGCCGAGCAGAACCGCTGGTTCATCGAGGCCGTGTTCCTGGAGCCGGTGATGGGCGAAGGCGATCCGGGCCGTTCGGTGCCGCCGACGTTCTATGCGCTGGCCCGCGAGCTGACCCGCCAGCACGGCAGCCTCCTACTGCTGGATTCGATCCAGGCCGGCCTGCGCGCGCACGGCGTGCTCTCGATCGTGGATTACCCGGGCTTCGAAGGCCTGGACGTGCCGGACATGGAGACGTATTCCAAGGCGCTCAACGCCGCCCAGTTCCCGCTCTCGGTGCTGGCCGTGACCGGGCATGCCGCGCAGCTGTACCGCAAGGGCATCTACGGCAACACGATGACCTCCAACCCGCGGGCGCTGGACGTGGCCTGCGCCACGCTGTCGCTGCTGACGCCGCAAGTGCGCGAGAACATCCGCGTGCGCGGTGCCGAAGCGGTGCGCAAGCTGGAGCAGCTGAAGACCGAGCTGGGCGGGCTGATCACCAAGGTGCAGGGCACCGGCCTGCTGTTCTCCTGCGAGCTGGCCCCGCAGTTCAAGTGCTACGGCACCGGTTCCACCGAGGAATGGCTGCGCAACCACGGCATCAACGTGATCCATGGCGGCGAGAACTCGCTGCGCTTCACCCCGCACTTCGGGATGGATGGCGAGGAGCTGGACCTGCTGGTCGGCCTGGTCGGCCGCGCCCTGAAGGAAGGCCCGCGCAAGGAGCAGTCGCAGGCCGCCTGAGTTCGGCGGCCGTGCGGGTGTGAGCCCGCACGGTGGGTAGCCGACCGACGGGAGGAGAAAAGGCAGCCGACCAACGGTCGGCTCTACCCCCGTGGCCGATTGGCCCCCGCGCCCGAAACACGCGATAATCCGGCACCGCACCTGCGGAACGACACCCCGTCACGAGACCAACGCACCGGTCATCGGCGGGGCTTTTTCGTTTCCGGTCGCTACAGATACGAACAACAGGAAGATCCAATGAAGTCGATTTGCGTTTACTGTGGTTCCAACCCCGGCAGCAAGCCGGTCTATACCGAGCGCGCCATCGCGCTGGGTGACCGCATCGCCCGGGACGGCCTGCGCCTGGTCTACGGCGGCGGCAACGTCGGCCTGATGGGCACCGTGGCCAATGCCGTGCTGGAAGGCGGTGGTGAAGTCACCGGCGTGATCCCGCAGCAGCTGGCGGACTGGGAAGTCGCCCACCGCGGCCTGACCGAGCTGGAAATCGTCGGTTCGATGCACGAGCGCAAGTCGCGCATGTTCGACCTCTCCGATGCGTTCGTGGCCCTGCCCGGCGGCTTCGGCACCATGGAAGAAATCTTCGAGATGCTGACCTGGCGCCAGCTGGGCATCGGCAACAAGCCGTGCGCGTTCCTGGATGTGGACGGCTTCTACGCCCCCCTGATCGGCATGATCGATCGCATGGTCGAAGAGCGCTTCCTGCACCCGGCCCAGCGCGCGGACCTGTGGTACGGCTCGGACATCGATGAAATGCTCGCCTGGATGCGCGCCTACGAGCCTGCGCAGGCGTCCAAGTGGATCGATGAGAAGCGGGCCAACGCGCTGCGTTGATCCACCCGCTGCCGCGACGGTTCAGGCCGTCGCGGTCGCCGCCATCGGGGCCGGCCGGCCGAGCAGGTAGCCCTGGCCGTAATCGCAGCCCAGCTGCAGCAGCGTGTCGTGCTGGGCCTGGGTCTCGATGCCCTCGCCCACGGTTTCGATGCCCAGCGTGCGCGCCAGCGACAGCACGCCCTGCACCAGCGCGTGCGTGCTCTGCATGTCCTGCCCATGCAGGCCGGCGATGAACGATTGATCGATCTTCAGCGTCGAGATCGGGAACCGGTGCAGGTAGGACAGCGCCGAGAATCCGGTGCCGAAATCATCCAGCTGCACCAGCACGCCGCGGTCGCGCAGGGTCTGCAGGATGCGCAGCGTACGCGGGCCATCATCGAGCAGCGCCACTTCGGTGATTTCCAGGCGCAACCGATGCGGATCGGCGCCGGCCGCTTCGATCAGTCCGAACAGGCGGGCGCTGAAGTCGGCCGAGCGGAAGTGCCGCGGCGACACATTCACCGACAGATAACCGCGGCCGCCGCGCGCGAGCTGGGTGATCACCTGCTCGTACAGCAGCCAGTCCACCTGCTCGATCAGGCCGCTCTCCTCGCCCAGGTCCAGGAACGCACTGGGCAGCAGCAGCCCGCGACGCTCGTGCTGCCAGCGCAGCAGTGCCTCGTGGCCGACCAGCTCGCCGTCGCTGAGCCGCATGATCGGCTGGTAGAACGGCACGAAATCGCGGTTGATGATGGCCCGGCGCAGGTCCGCTTCCAGGTCCAGGCTGCGCAGCGCCTGCTCGCGCATCGCCTCATCGAACACGGCGCAGCGGTCATTGCCCTGCGCCTTGGCCCGGTACATCGCCGCATCCGCATCGCGCACCAGTTCTTCGCCGTTGCGATAGCGCGGATTCCACATGGCGATGCCCAGGCTGCCGGACGGGAACAGCTCGCGCCCCTTCACCCACATCGATTCCTCCAGCGCCACCAGCATGCGCTGCGAGAACTCCAGCGCCGAGGCCAGGCCATCGCCACACTGGAGCAGGATCGCGAACTCGTCGCCCCCAAGCCGGGCGACCACGTCCTGTGCGGAAATCATCGAGACGATGCGTTTGGCCACCTCCACCAGCATTTGATCGCCGGCGGCATGGCCGATGCTGTCGTTGACCAGCTTGAACCGGTCCAGGTCCAGGAACAGCACCGCAAAGCCCTGCCCTTCGCTGCCGCGCGCACGCGCGATCGCATCTTCCAGCCGATCCAGCAGGTGCAGGCGGTTGGGCAAACCGGTCAGCGCGTCGTGCATGGCCTGGTGGGTCAGGCGCTGTTCGGCGCGCAGGCGCTCGCCGATCTGGCCGAGCAGTTTGTCGTTGACGTCGGCCAGCTCGCGGGTTCGCTCGTCCACGCGCTTTTCCAGGTCGGCATGCGCGTTGCGCAGCCGCTCCTGGTCGCGCTGGCGGGACAGGCCGTTGCCGATGTTCTGCGCGACGAAGGTCAGCAGACGCTGGTCGTGGACGGTGAACACCACCTCCGGCGAATAGCTCTGCACCACGATCACGCCGACCACATCGTCATCGCTCAGCAGCGGCACCCCGAGCCAGCAGTTCGACCGGGCGCCGAACTCACGGACCACGCCGCTGTCGCGCAGCGCGTCGATGCGCTCGCGGGTCGCCAGCAGGGGTTGCCGGTTGCGCACGATGAACTCGGTCAGTCCTTCGCTGAAGGGGCGCGGCGCGCGCGACGGGTTGTACTCGTCCACCGAGTACACGAATTCCAGCCCATCGCCCTTTTCGTTGACCAGCGCGATGTAGAAATTGCGTGCGTCCAGCAGCGTACCGACGACGCCATGCACCTGGCCGTAGTACTGCGACAGCGACTCGGCGCTCATCGCCAGTTCGGCGATGTTGAACAGGGCCAGCTGCAGTTTCTCGGCGCGGCGGCGCTCGACCACCTCCTCCTGCAGGTTGCGGTTGGCGCGCTGCAGCTCCACCGTGCGGCGCTCGACCTGGCGCTCCAGCTGCACCTGCGCCTGGCGCCGGTCCATCGCGGTGAGAATATGCTGGGCGACATAGCCCAGCAGGGTGCGGTCGGCCTCGTCATAGCGCGCGCGGTGTTCGTAGCTCTGGACTACGATCGCGCCGCACACGCGCCCATCGCGCAGCATCGGGACGCCGAGCCAGTCCAGGCTTTCCGGCCCGCGCTGCGGATCGTGCTCGTCATCGAGGATCGCCAGCAGCTCGCGCGAGGGGCCGCTCAGCGGCTCGCCGTGCCGCAGCAGCGCGAAGGTCAGGCTGCGCGGCATTTCGTGTTCTTCGTAGCTGCGGTCCGGGTCGGCGACGAAGTCGTCTTTCTGGTCGGCGAAGTACAGGAACCGCACCCGGTGCCGGATGTCGTCGTACTCGACGATGAAACAGTTCTGCGCGTACATCAGCGAATTGAGCACGCGGTGGAAGTGGCGCAGCATCTCGGCCATTTCCAGATCCGCGCCGGCCAGATCGGCGATCTCGTACAACGCCTGCTGCAGGCGTTTGGATTCCTCCAGCGAGGCGATCTCGCGACGCTGCCGGGCCAGCGACAAGGTGCTCTGGACCAGCAGGCGTGCGGCCGTCCACCAGCTGTCCGGCGGCGGGCCGGCAGCCAGCGTCACGCTCACGCTCAACCCGACACCGTCGTGGGTCCAGCGCTGCTGCCATGGCGGCCCGCCCTGCATCGCCGCGCCGCTGCCCTCCGGATGGGCCTGGCTGCCCTCGCCCAGCAGCGGATCAGACCAGGCCAGTACGACCGCTGCCCCGGCCGGCAACAGGGCGCACAACGCCGTGGCGACTGCGGCAGGGATCACCGCATCACCGTCCCGTTGCACTGAAGAGGTCACCATCTGGCTGGACACGTCGCTCATCTCTCGGGTGCCGGCTGCCCGGCACCTCCCCTGTCCTGCGAGCATAACGCGCGAACCGGGGGGCAGTGGAAGAGCCCCAACCCCTTCCGGCACGGCGGGACGTTCTTACTGCCATGTCCCAGGTCATCGCCATGCCAGCCCGTTCCGCCACCCGGCACGCCATCGACTATGCGAACACCCCCGCAGCGCTTACTCTGTGCGGCGTGGATGCCCTCGCCCTGCCGACCGACGAAGCACTGATGCTGGCCTGGGCCGGCGGCGACCTGCGTGCGTTCGAGGCACTGTATGGCCGCCATCGCAGCCGCCTGTACAGTTTTCTGCTGCGCCAGCTGCGCGACGGCGCGCTGGCCGATGAGATGTTCCAGGATGTCTGGCAGAGGGTGATCGCGGCCCGTGCCGGCTGGCAGCCCGAGGCGGCCTTCACCACCTGGCTGTTCCGGATCGCCCACAACCGCCTCAACGACCATTGGCGCGCCGCCAGGCACCGTCCCTCGGCACCGATCGACGCCGACGAGCGCGTGGCGGCGATCACCGATGCACGGACCCCGGAAACCCAGCTGTCCGACTTCGAACAGCGCCGCCAGCTGCAGTTGGCGATGGAGCAGCTGCCGCCGGAACAGCGCGAAGTCCTGCAGCTGCGCCTGGAACAGGAACTGAGTCTGGAAGAGATTGCCGAGATCACCGGCGTCGGCCGCGAGACGGTCAAGTCACGGCTGCGCTATGCCATGGACAAACTGCGTGCGGGGTTGAGCGGATGAATCGCCCGGATCCGCTGACGCCCGAAGAACGCGAGCTGGCCCGGCTGCTGGGTCGCCCAAGCGCGACCGGCCCCGCGCCGTCGCTCGACGAGGCCGTGCTGGCCGCCGCGCGTACCGCGGTGGAAGCACCGGCCGCCGACGCGGCCACCTGGAAGCTGCCACCGGACGCCCCGGCACGTTCGCGGCGCCCGCGCTCGCGGCTGCCGGCGGTGTTCGGGCTGGCCGCCTCGGTGATCTTCGCCGTCGGCATCGCCTGGCAGCTCAAGCCCGAAGCCCCGCCCGCGCCTCCGCTGGCCGAACCAGTCGCCGCACCCGCATCGAGCGCCACCGTGACGAAGGCTGCGCCGGCGATGGACGCCGCGCCGTTGCCGGCCCCGGCCGCTGCACCACCGCCCGTCCCGCGGCAGCGCGCGGCGAAGGCGGCAGTAGAGACGCCGGCACCGGCCAGTACGACCGCTGCGCCGACGCGTGCGCGCGCCGTGTCTGCGCCGCGCCCCGAACCCATTGCCGCACCTGCGCCGCCCGCATCGGCACCGGCACCGGCACCGGCACCGATGATGTCCGCCCCCGCACCCGAAGCAGCGGCGTCCTATGCCATGGATGCAGGCGAACCGGCGCTGGACGCCGTCGCGGTGACCGGCTCGACGATCGAGCGCTCGGCGCCGGCCAAACCCGCCCCGGGTGCTCCCGGCGTGATGCGTCGCGGCGCCGCGCCGATGGCCGCACCTGCCTCGGCAGACGATGCCGTGCGTGCACTGCACCAAGCCGTTGCCGCCGATGCCGGCCTGCCCCGCAAGCAGTGGCTCAAGCGCATCCGCGAACGCCGCGACGCCGGTGATGTGGACACCGCGCGCGCCAGCCTGGAGCGCTATCTGCAGCACTACCCGGAAGTACGCATCCCGCGCGACCTGCGCCAGCTGCTCGAGAACTGATGCTGCGCGTACGGTGACCGGGCATCCCCACTAGAATGAGGGGAATGCCCGATACGCTCGCCACCCCCGTCAGCCACAGCCTGGAGATCAAGCACAGCCGCTTCGTCGCCCATGCCGCGCCAATCCCGCATGCGGCCGCCGCGCTGGAGTTCCTGCAGCAGGTTGCCATCGTGGATGCCACCCACAACTGTTGGGCCTATCGCTACGGGAATGAATACCGCTCCAGCGATGACGGCGAGCCCTCCGGCACCGCCGGCCGTCCGATCCTGGCCGCGATCGATGGCCAGAGCTTCGATCGGGTGATGGTGGTGGTGACCCGCTGGTATGGCGGCATCAAGCTGGGCGCTGGCGGCCTCGTACGCGCCTATGGCGGCACCGCCGCCGAATGCCTGCGGGTCGCGCCGCGGCTGCCGCTGATCGCCATGGCCGAGCTGGACGTGCACGCCGGCTTCGAGGATCTGGGCCCACTGCACGCCGCGCTGGGCATGCATCTGGCCGAGAAAGTGGACGAAGGGTTCACCGCCGACGGCGTGAACCTGCACCTGCGCTTGCCGGCCGATCAGGTCGAGCCGTTGAAAAACCGCCTCCGCGACGCCACTCGTGATCGTGTCCGTATTGAATCCCGCACCGAACCAGGCCCATCGAATGACTGACGCACCCGCTCCGCACGACACGCCGATGCGCCGCCTGGGCAGCTTGAACACCCTATGGCCGTTCGTACGCCGGCATGTCGGGCTGTTCAGTGCCTGGCTGGTGGCCCTGGCGGTGTCCTCGGTCGCCACCCTGAGCCTGCCGGTCGCGGTCCGCCAGATGATCGACCACGGCTTCACCAGTGGCGGCCAGATCAACAAGGCGTTCGCGCTGCTGTTCCTGGTCGCGGTGGTGCTGGCCTTGGCCACCGCCGCGCGCTTCTTCTTTGTCTCGCTGCTGGGCGAAAAGGTGGTCGCCGATCTGCGCAGCCGCCTGTATGCCCACCTGATCACGCTCGGCGCCGGCTTCCACGACCGCAGCCGCAGCGGCGAGCTGGTCTCGCGCCTGACCGCCGACAGCGAACTGCTGCGCAGCGTGATCGGCTCGACCATGTCGGTGGCGCTGCGCAGCACCGTCACCGTGATCGGCAGCCTGGTGATGCTGTTCGTCACCAGCCCGCATCTGGCGGCGTGGTCGTTGGTCGGCATTCCGCTGGCGGTGCTGCCGATCATCATCGGCGCCCGTCGCCTGCGCAACATCGCACGCGCCAGCCAGGACCGCATCGCCGATGCCAACAGCCTGGCCTCGGAAACCCTGGGCGCAGTGCGTACCGTGCAGGCCCACGCGCGTGAGCCGTATGAGCGCGGCCGCTTCAACGCCGCCCTCGGCGATGCCATCGGTGCCGCGCGTCGTCGCATCCGCGCGCAGTCGATCGTCACCGCCAGCGCCATCGTGCTGGTGTTCGGCGCCATCGTCGGCGTGCTGTGGCTGGGCGCGCACGAGGTGATCGACGGCAACATGAGCGCCGGCACGCTGGGCCAGTTCGTGCTGTATGCGCTGATCGGCGGCGGCTCGGTCGGTGCCTTGGCCGAAGTCTGGAATGAACTGCAGCGCGCGTCGGGCGGCATGGGCCGGATCGCCGAGCTGCTGCAGGAGGACGTGGAGATCACCGCCCCCGCCCATCCGACCCCATTACCGCAGCCGCTGCGTGGCGAAATCCGCTTCGAGGATGTCGTGTTCCATTACCCGCAGCGCCCGGATACCGCCGCGCTGGACCATGTGGACCTGCACGTGCGCCCGGGCGAGACTGTCGCGCTGGTCGGTCCGTCCGGTGCCGGCAAGAGCACCATCCTGTCGATGCTGCTGCGCTTCCACGATCCCGCGGCCGGCCGCATCCTAATCGACGGCGTGGACCTGCGCGAGGTCGATCCGGCGCAGCTGCGCGAGCAGCTGGCACTGGTGCCGCAGCAGCCCACGTTGTTCGCGAGCAGCGCGTTCGAGAACATCCGCTACGGTCGCCTGGAAGCGACCGATGAAGAGGTGCAGCGCGCGGCCGAAGCCGCCGAGGCCGATGAGTTCCTGCAGGCCCTGCCCGAAGGCTATTCCAGCGAGCTGGGCGAGCGCGGTGCGCGCCTCTCCGGCGGCCAGCAACAGCGCATCGCGATCGCCCGCGCCCTGCTCAAGGACGCACCGATCCTGCTGCTCGACGAAGCCACCAGCGCCTTGGACGCCCAGAGCGAGCGCGCCGTACAGCAGGCACTGGAGCGGTTGATGGCCGGCCGCACCACGCTGGTGATCGCGCACCGCCTGGCCACCGTGCTCAAGGCCGACCGCATCGTGGTCATGGACCACGGCCGCATCGTCGCCCAAGGCACGCATGCCGAGCTGCTCGCCGAGGGCGGTCTCTACGCCGAACTGGCACGTCTGCAATTCATCGATTGATGACGGGCCGGTAACACCGGCCATCGCATCCTGCAGCCCTCACTGGATGCGCTGCAGGAGGTGTTTCATGTCGTTCCGACAGTTCCCCGCCACCGACGCCAACGGCGACGATTACGTCATCATCGAGTTCAAGGATGAGCAGCCCGATGCTTCTGCGGGCAACGGCCAGAGTGCGCGCTACGAGCTGGCCGATGGCCGCCATCTGATCCGCGACGGCCGCGAGTTCCGCACGGCGGGCGGCGAGCTCACCCTCGTCACCTGAGGCGTTGAAAAAAAGTTACGCGGATGTTGGTCAATTTTTGACCAAGCATCTTGACAGCCTTTGCCCGCAAGGCGCGTACGCACTTATCCACACGTTTGTGCGCAGATCATCCACACCCCCTGTGGATGAATGCTGCAGCGCACCGTGTCAGCGGACCAGCACGCGGCCGATGCCCGAGGCATCGATCTCGATGGCCGCCGCCTGCAGCGCGAGGGCATCGCTGCCCGCCACGAAGCTCACCCGGAAGTGCACCTCACCGGCGGGCGTGCGCGAGGAATGGATCGAGGCCAGGCTGACCCCATGCCGCTCGAACACATGCAGCAGCTCGCGCAGCGAACCGGGCCGGTCTTCGGGCAGATGCACGCTGATCGCGTTGCGCTCGGTCAGGTCGGCCAGCAGGTAGCCGACCCGCTCGAAGGTGTAGTTGCCGTCGGCCAGCACCTCCGTCCCCATGCTGTCACGGTTGTCCAGCAGCAACTGCTGGCGGAACGCTGCGCGCGCCGCGTCATCGCCCTGCTCCAGCTGTGCCCGAAGCTGCTGCAGCTGGGCCAGCAGGCGATCCAGCATCGGTGCCACGTGCGGATTGCCAAACTGGATGTCTTCGTAGATCGCCGGATTGAGCGAGAGGATGCGCGCGATGATGGCGGTATCCAGCTCGAACGAGGCCGACCGGTACGGCATCAGCGCCGACAACGCGCCCAGGATCGGCGCGTACTCGCGCAACACGCCGGCCTGCGCCAGATGCGTGGCATGCACCATCGCCTGGACCAGCGCCATGACCTGGTCGTGATGCTCGGGCGTGGCGCGCACGCACTCCGCTTCCAGTGCGTCGCACAGCTGCTGCACGAACGGCTGCCACTGCGCCAGGCGCGCCTCGCAGACCACCATCACCCTGCCCTTCAGCGTGGGTGCCTTGGGCGGGGCCGTCATCGGATGCAGGCCCACCACCTCGGCCTGCGAGGCAAGCATCGCCTCCACCGGTGCGGATTTGACCGAGGTGACATCCAGCCACAGGCGACCGGCTTCACGACCCGCCGATCGCGCGACGTAGTCGGCGATCAGCGCGGGCGTGTGCCGGATCGGTGCCGAGAAGATCAGCACCTGCGCGCGCTCGAGCAGGGTCTCCGGGCTGTCCGACTGCGGATCGGCTGGATCGTGGCCGATCACCTCCAGACCCAGTCGCTGCGCCAGGAACCGGCGCAGCCAGCGCCCGTAGGCACCGTCGCTGCCGACGATGCCGACCACCGGCGTCAGGCTCACGCCAGGCGCTCGGGAACGAAGCGATCCGGCAGGGCCAGCGCTGCCGGCGCCGCCGCCAGCACATCGAACTCTTCATGGCCGTTGGCCAGGGTGGTCTCCAGCGCGACGTGCACGCCGGCGATGGCGCGCGAGATCGCCTGTTCGAAGGTTTCCCCACGCAGCAGGAAGGCGACCAGCAACGACATCAGCACGTCGCCCGTGCCCGCCACGTCCACCGGCAGGTGCGGCGAGGACCAGCGCCAGATCGCGTCGCGGCTGACCGCCAGCGTGACCAGCTGGCCCGGATCGCCACCGACGCTGTGCGCTAGCACCCACTCCGGGCCACGCGCCAGCAGCGCCTGCGACGCGGCGATCGCATCGTCCTGGGCCAGGCTGGGCATGCCGGTCAGGCGGCCGAGTTCAAAGGCATTCGGCGTGACCAGCCAGGCATGCGGCAGCAGACGTTCGGCGAAGACCTTTTCCAGGCCCGGCTCGACATAAGGGCCGGTGTGGGTGTCGCCGATCACCGGGTCCAGGCAGTAACGCAGCTGCGGCGAGGACGGCAGCACCGCATCGAGCCAGTCGGCGAAGGCCGCACCGTTGCCAACGCTGCCGAAGTAGCCCGACACCAGCATCCGCGCCCGCTGTGGCAGGCCGCGCTCACCGGCGCCGAGCAGCAGATCGGCGAACCAGTCCGAGGGCAGCACGCGACCGCGCGTCGTTTCGTAGAACGGCGCGTTGCTGAGCAGCGTGGTGGGGATTTCGGCCACGCGCACGCCCAACGCGCGCAGCGGCGGCACGGCAGCACTGTTGCCGGCATAGCCGTACACCAGCTGGGACTGCACCGAGATGACGTCGACCGGCGACGGACCGTCCGGGCGCTGGCGGCGGCCGTGGACCAGGTGGCTTTCGAGGGATTCGTTCATGCCGACATTTTACGCCTGCCCCGCGCAGGTGTCGGCGATGCTTGCAGATGCAATCGTACCCACAGCCCCCACCATGGGGGCGAACGATGACGATGCGAAGCGCGCGCGACGGCGGGTGTGTAGGGCGGTGGGGTGCGATGCCCTTGTCGGCGAATGTCCCCCGGCGTCGGCCTGCGGCCGTCGCCTCCTCCTTGAGTTCGCCCACAAGGGCATCGCACCCCACCCAGTCGAGACGCCTGGCGGCCCAAAGAAAAAGCCCCCTGTTTCCAGGGGGCCTTCGCTACTTCACAGGAACCGGCGTCGCTTACGACGTCATCCGGTCCCAGAAGCCCTTCACGCCATCGATGAAGGTCGCCGACTTCGGCGAGTGCTTGCGGGCTTCATCACCGGTGAAGGTGGTCTCGAACTGTTCCAGCAGCTTGCGCTGCTCCGGGGTGAGATTGACCGGGGTCTCCACCACCACGCGGCAGTACAGATCGCCTTCGCTGCGGCTGCGTACCGAGCGCACGCCCTTGCCGCGCATGCGGAACAGCTTGCCGGTCTGGGTCTCGGCCGGAATGCGGATTTCCGCATAGCCACCGAGCGTCGCCACGCGCACGGTATCGCCCAGCGCGGCCTGCGAGATGCGGATCGGCACTTCGCAGTGCAGGTCGTCGCCATCGCGCTGGAAGATCGCGTGCTCGCGCACCCGCACTTCCACGTACAGATCGCCTGCCGGGGTGCCGGCCGGACCGGCCTCGCCCTCGCCGGACAGACGGATGCGGTCGCCGGTGTCGACGCCCGCAGGCACCTTGACCGACAACACCTTGTCTTCCTCGACACGGCCATTGCCGTGACAGGTCTTGCAGGGATTCTGGATGATCTGGCCACGGCCGTTGCAGTGGTGGCAGGCCTGCTGCATCGCAAAGATGCCGCGCTGGATGCGCACCTGGCCCTGGCCACGGCAGACCGAGCAGGTCTCGACCTTGCCATCTTCCGAACCGCTGGCGTTGCAGTCATCGCACTCGACCAGACTCGGAATCTCGATGCGGCGTTCCACGCCCATCACCGCTTCTTCCAGGTCCAGCTCCATCACGTAACCGATGTCGGCACCGCGACGGGCCTGGCGCGGACCACCACCGCCGGCGCCACCGCCGAAGATGTTGCCGAAGATGTCCCCGAAGATATCGCCCATGTCCGGGCCACCCGGACCACCGCCACCGCCGCCCATGCCGTGCTCGAACGCCGCGTGGCCGTGGGCATCGTACATACGGCGTTTGTTGCCGTCGGACAGGGTTTCGTAGGCTTCCTTGCATTCCTTGAAGGCGGCCTCGGCCTCGTTGTCACCCGGATTGCGGTCCGGATGGAACTTCATCGCGCAACGGCGATAGGCCTTCTTCAGTTCTTCGTCGCTGGCGGTGCGGGACACGCTCAGCACTTCGTAGTAATCGCGCTTGCTCATAGCTTGAATCGGTTTCCGGAAGTCGGGATTCGTCAAAGCGGAAGAGCGGCACCAGGTCCGCTCTTTCGCCGGGCGCCCCGACAGGCCGGGATACGGCTGTCAGGACCAGAAGGGGGATACGACAACGGGACGTTGCCTGCGCAACGTCCCGTGTCATGGCCGGATCAGGACTTCTTGTCGTCCTTGACTTCGGTGAATTCGGCGTCGACCACATCGTCGTGCGCGCCGTTGTTGCCACCGGCATCCGGACCCGGTGCGGCGCCACCCTGCTCGGCCGCCGCGGAGGCCGCGAACAGGGCCTGGCCGGCTTCTTCCAGCACCTTCGACTTGGCTTCGATCTGGGCCTTGTCGTCGCTCTTCATCGCGGTTTCCAGATCGGCCAGGGCCGACTCCACCTTGCCGATCACGTCGCCACCGACCTTGCTGCCGTGCTCGGTGATCGCGGTACGGGTACCGTGGATCAGCGCGTCAGCCTGGTTGCGGGCCTGGACCAGCTCATGGAATTTCTTGTCTTCTTCGCGGTTGGCTTCCGCGTCGGCGACCATGCGCGCGATCTCGTCCTCGGACAGACCCGAACCGGCCTTGATCTCGACCTTCTGTTCCTTGTTGGTCTTCTTGTCCTTGGCCGACACGTGCAGGATGCCGTTGGCGTCGATGTCGAAGGACACTTCCACCTGCGGCAGGCCGCGCGGCGACGGCTCGATGCCGGAGAGGTCGAACTTGGCCAGCGACTTGTTGAAGCGGGCCTGCTCGCGCTCACCCTGCAGCACGTGCACGGTCACGGCCGACTGGTTGTCCTCGGCGGTCGAGAACACCTGCGAGGCCTTGGTCGGGATGGTGGTGTTCTTCTCGATGATCTTGGTGAACACGCCACCCAGGGTCTCGATGCCCAGCGACAGCGGGGTCACGTCCAGCAGCAGCACGTCCTTGACGTCGCCGCCCAGCACGCCGCCCTGGATCGCGGCACCCAGTGCCACGGCTTCGTCAGGGTTGACGTCCTTGCGCGGTTCCTTGCCGAAGAACTCGGTCACGGCCTGCTGCACCTTCGGCATGCGGGTCTGGCCACCGACCAGGATCACTTCACCGATGTCGCTCGAACGCAGGCCGGCATCGTTCAGCGCGATGCGGCACGGCTCGATCGACTTCTTGATCAGGTCTTCCACCAACGCTTCCAGCTTGGCGCGGGTCAGCTTGATGTTCAGGTGCTTCGGGCCCGACGCGTCAGCGGTGACGTACGGCAGGTTCACTTCGGTCTGCTGGCTGGTGGACAGCTCGATCTTGGCGCGCTCGGCGGCGTCCTTCAGGCGCTGCAGGGCGAGCGGATCCTTGCGCAGGTCGATGCCCTGGTCCTTGTTGAACTCGTCGACGAGGTACTCGATGACGCGGTTGTCGAAGTCTTCGCCGCCCAGGAAGGTGTCGCCGTTGGTGGCCAGCACTTCGAACTGCTTCTCGCCGTCGACGTTGGCGATCTCGATGATCGACACGTCGAAGGTGCCGCCGCCCAGATCGTACACAACGATCTTGCGGTCACGGCCGTCGCCCTTGTCCAGGCCATAGGCCAAGGCAGCCGCGGTCGGCTCGTTGATGATGCGCTTGACTTCCAGGCCGGCGATGCGGCCGGCGTCCTTGGTCGCCTGGCGCTGGCTGTCGTTGAAGTAGGCCGGCACGGTGATCACGGCCTCGGTGACGGTCTCACCCAGGAACGCTTCGGCGGTCTTCTTCATCTTCTCCAGCACGCGGGCGGAGATTTCCTGCGGGGCCATCTTCTTGCCGTCGCTGGTCTGCACCCAGGCGTCGCCGTTGTCATGGGCCAGGATGCCGTAGGGCACGTGCGCGATGTCCTTCTGGACTTCAGCGTCGGTGAACTTGCGGCCGATCAGGCGCTTGACGGCGTAGAAGGTGTTCTTGGGGTTGGTCACGGCCTGGCGCTTGGCCGAGGCGCCGACCAGGACTTCGCCGTCCTTGGTGTAGGCGACGATGGAGGGCGTGGTGCGATCGCCTTCCGCGTTTTCGATGACGCGGGCCTTGCCGCCGTCCATGATCGCCACACACGAGTTGGTGGTGCCGAGGTCGATACCAATGATCTTGCCCATGAGGGAGACTCCTGAAAGTTCTGGGTACATCCGGCAGCTGCCGGGTTATGAATGGGATGTGTGGGACGCTGCGGACACTTTCAAGCCGTCCATCAAACACAGTGTTCGATGGCGACCCAACGCGTTCAGCGTCCGGTCGAGCCGCCGGGCCAGGCCCGGCAGACCGGGATGTGGGTCAGTCGCGGGCCACCACGACCAGCGCCGGACGCAGCAGGCGGTCGTTGAGCAGGTAGCCCTTCTGGAACACCTGGACCACGCTGCCCGGCGCCGCGCCGGGCGCGTCGACCTGGCTGATCGCCTGGTGGTGGTCCGGGTTGAAGGTCTGGCCGGTCGGGTCGAGCAGGGTCAGGCCATTGTCGGCGGCGACCTTGAGCAGCTGCTTGTAGGTCAGTTCAAGACCTTCGCGCAGCGGGCTCGGTTCGCTGCCGGCGGCATTGAGGCCGGCATCGAGGCTGTCGAACACCGGCAGCAGCTCGCCGAGCAGCTTTTCATTGGCGAAGCGGCGCGCCTGTTCCACGTCGCGGGCAACGCGCTTGCGCTGGTTGTCCAGGTCGGCGCGTTCGCGCAGCGACTCCGAACGCAGCAGGGCCAGCTCGTTGTGCAGGCTGTCCAGCTGCTGCTGCAGGGACGGCTCAGCGGCCGGCTCGCCGGCGGGATTCTGGGATGCGATATCTGACTGATCTTGGTTCATTTCCGGATCCTTGGCGGTGACTCTCCGCCTCCACCCACCCCTATGTGGGCGCGGCTACGGGATTCAAGAGTCCAGGGCTGCTTTATGCGCGATCGCGGGACAATCCGCCGCCGCCGGGCGAGCCCAGCGCGGCCCCCAGTACCTGGGCGGTGGCTTCCACCAGCGGGATCATGCGGTCGTAGGCCATCCGCTTCGGGCCGATCACCCCCAGCACGCCCAGCACCTGGCCATCGGCCGAGTACGGGGCGGTGACCAGCGAGACGCTCTCCAGCGGCATCACCCCGGTCTCTTCCCCGATGAAGATGCGCACCCCGGGGGCCTGGATGGTGCGCTCGAGCAGTTGCAGGATCTCGCGCTTGCTGGCGAACACGTCGAACAGCTCGCGCAGCCGCTCCAGGTCGGAGAGGTCCTGCACGCCCATCAGCCGGGTCTGCCCGGCCAGCACCATGTCATCGGCCGGCGGCACCATCGCCTGCTCGGCCAGCTCGATGCTGTGCGCCAGCAACTGCTCCATCTCCGACTGCGCATCGCGCAGCTCCAGCAGCAGCCGGGCCCGGATCTCGGCCAGCGGCCGCCCGGCGCAGTTCGCATTGAGATAGTTGGCGACCTGCTCCAGCTCGCCCGGGTCGAAGCTGCGCCGCGGCTCGATCACCCGGTTCTGCACTTCGTTGTCGGCGAACACCAGGATCGCCAGCACCCGGCGCGCGTCCAGCGCCACGAAATCGATATGCCGGAACGCGAACTGCTCCCGGCGTGGGGCACTGACCACCCCGACGAAGTGACTCATCGCCGACAGCAGCTCCGAGGCACTGCCGAGCAGGGCCTGGGTGCCGGTGCCGGTGGCCAGCTCGGTACGCAGGCGGCTGAGCTCGCCCTCGCCCGGCGGCTGCATCTTGACCAGGCTGTCCACGAACACCCGGTAGCCGTGCGCGGTCGGCACCCGGCCGGCGGAGGTATGCGGCGAGCTGAGCAGGCCCAGGTCTTCCAGGTCACCCAGGATGTTGCGGATCGTGGCCGGGCTGACGTCCAGGCCGGCATGCCGGGCAAGCGTCTGCGAGCCGACCGGCTCGCCATCCTGGATGTGGCGGGCGATCAGCGTCCGCAGCAGATGGCGGGCGCGTGGCGCGAGATGTGACGCGGAAGGATGCATGGAATCAGCCTGTGAGACGCCCACTTAGATAATGGCTGCACGGGGCGTTGGCAAGTCATTGGAGACGCCCCCGGCCCATGCTAGCGTGCGCGGCTTGGAGACACCCCTCGTGTACAACGTAGACCATGCTTAGACATCTATCGATCAAGGATTTCGCGGTCGTCCGCGCCACCGAGCTGGAATTCGGCGCCGGCATGACCGTGGTCTCGGGTGAAACCGGCGCGGGCAAGTCGCTGATGGTGGACGCGCTGGGCTTTTTGTCCGGGCTGCGCGCCGACAGCGGCGTGGTCCGCCACGGTGCCGCGCGCGCCGAGCTCTCGGCCGAATTCGCGCCGCTGGCCGACGCCCCGGCGCGCCAGTGGCTGCGCGACAACGAGCTCGACGACGAAGAACAGTGCCAACTGCGACGCGTGATCCGTGCCGACGGTGGTTCGCGCGCCTTCATCAATGGCCGCCCGGTGACGCTCTCCCAGCTGACCGAGCTGGCCGGCATGCTGGTGGAGATCCACGGCCAGCACGAACAGCAGGCCCTGCTCTCGCGCCCCTCGCAGCTCTCGCTGCTGGACGCTTTCGCCCGCAACGACGCCGAGCGCGCCCAGGTCCGCCAGACCGCGGCACGCTGGCAGGCGCTGGTCGATGAAGCCGAGGCCTTGTCGCGCCAGGGCGACGTGAGCGACCGGATCGGCTACCTCGAGCACCAGCTCGGCGAGCTCAAGCGCGAAGACCTCGACCCGGCCTCGATCGCCACCCTGGGCAGCAGCCACCGCCGCCAGGCCCATGCCAGCGCGCTGATCAGCGCCTGCGACGTGGCCGTCAGCCGCCTCAACGGCGACGACGAGGTCTCGGTGCTGCAGCTGCTGCAGCAGACCCGCCACGATCTGACCCGCGTGGCCGAACACGACAGCCGTCTCGGCGAAGTCGACGCCCTGCTCGACAGCGCCGCCATCCAGCTGGACGAAGCGCTGTCCCTGCTCGATCGGGTCCACGACGACCTGGATGCCGACCCGGAGCAGTTCGAGGACATCGAACGCCGGCTGGGCCGCCTGCACGACCTCGCCCGCAAGCACCGCGTGCCGATGGAAGCGCTGGGCGAGCACCGCGACGCGATGGAGGCCGAAGTCGAGCAGCTGCGCGGCGCCGATGAGCGCCTGCAGGCCCTGGCCGGTGAGATCGACCGCGCCGCCGGGCAGTGGAAGACCGTGGCCGAGGTGCTCAGCGCCAGCCGCCGCAAGGCTGCCAAGGCGCTGTCGGACACCACCACCACCCTGATCGGCGAGCTGGGCATGGGTGGCGGTCAGTTCCTGATCGATATCGAGCCGCAGACCGTGGCCAAGCCGGACCCGAACGGCGCCGAGCGGGTCGAGTTCCTGGTTGCCGCCAACGCCGGCCAGCCGCCTCGCGCCCTGCGCAAGGTCGCCTCGGGCGGTGAACTGTCCCGGATTTCGCTGGCGATCGAAGTGGCCGCGCTGGGCCTGGATGCCGTGCCGACCATGGTCTTCGACGAAGTCGACTCGGGCATCGGCGGCGCCGTGGCCGATATCGTCGGGCAGAAACTGCGCGCCTTGGGCGAGAAGCGTCAGGTGCTGTGCGTTACCCATCTGCCGCAGGTCGCCTCCAAGGGCCACGCCCACTACCGGGTCAGCAAGGCCCCGGTGGACGGCATGACCCAGAGCGCGGTCGAGAAGCTCGATGCCAAGGCCCGCGAAGAAGAGCTCGCCCGGATGCTGGGCGGCGTGGAAGTCAGCAAGGAAGCCCGCGCCGCGGCGCGCAAGCTGCTCCAGGTCTGACCGGTAGTGCCGGCCGCTGGCCGGCTCCTCCATCATCCCAGGGGCCTGGCCAGGTCCACCCGCGCCACCAGGAAATCCAGCAGCGCGCGCACCCGCAGCGGCAGGTAACCGCCCTGCCCCTGGAACACCGCATGCACCTCTTCCAGATCGCCGGGATTGGCGTGCTCCAGCACCGGCAGCAGCCGCCCGGCCGCGACATCGGCCTGCACCTGGAACGCCGCCAGCCGCGCGATGCCCACGCCGCCGAGCACCAACCGGCGCAGGGCCTCGCCATCACTGGCGCGCACGTTGCCCTCGGTCGGAACGACCCTCCGTTCCCCGTTGAGCTCCAGCGGCCAGCCCGTATAGGCGCGTGGGTGCCCGATATCGAGCCGGTTGTGCGCCAGCAGCGCGTCGGCGTCTTCCGGCAACCCATGCCGGGCGGCATAGTCGGGGGCGGCCACGATCATCATCCGGGTCGCGCCCAGCCGCCGCGCGACCAGGCTGGAGCTTTTCAGCGGCCCGGCCCGCACCGCCACGTCGGTGCGCTGCTCGAGCAGATCGATCACCTCGTCGGTCAGCACCAGGTCCACCCCGACCTGCGGGTGCAGGGCGAGGAAGCTCGGCAGCAGCGGCAACAGGAAATGCTGGCCGAACGGCACGTTGGCGTTCACCCGCAGGCGCCCGCGCGGCTCGGCATGTGCGCTGGCACAGCGCTCGGCCTCGTCCAGATCGGCCAGCACCCTCAACCCGCGCTCATAGAAGGCGCAGCCCTCCTGGGTCAGCTGCAGCTGCCGGGTCGAGCGCTGCAACAGGCGCGTGCCCAGCCGCTGCTCCAGCCGCGAGACCAGCTTGCTGACTGCCGAGGGGCTCAGCTCAAGCGAGCGGGCCGCCGCCGAGAACCCGCCGGTTTCGACAACCCGGACGAATACTTCCAGTTCGCCGGAGCGGTTGATGTCGGTGCCTGCCATGGGATGAATCCAGTTCACAGATGATTGTCCGCAAGCAGTCTAGTTCACAGGTAATCCGCAGATCACCATGGCGTCCCTTCGCCCACGGACTGCCCGATGAATACCCTCGCCCGCCTCACCGCCACCGCCCTGCTTGCCACCGCCGGGAGTGCGGCAGCAGCCCCTCCGACGACGTGGGTAGCCAGTTGGCAGGCCAGCCCGCAACCGGTCTGGGACGCAGGCTTCCTGTTCCCCACGCTGATTCCCGGGCACCTGGAGGCACAGACCTTCCGCCAGACCGCGCGCCTCGGCCTGGGGGGCGAGAAGCTGCGCGTGCGCCTGAGCAATGCGTATGGCAGGCAGCCCCTGCGGATCAGCGCGGCCAGCGTTGCTGCCGGGACGGGACGACCCCCGCTGCCGCTCTCGTTCGACGGGCACAGCGACACCCTGATCGCGCCCGGCAAGGAACGCCTGAGCGACCCGCTGGCGCTGGCCACGGCCGATCTGCAGGCCGTGCAGGTGAGCGTCTACCTTGCCGAACACACGCCGCTGCAGACGTTCCACTGGGACGGCCGGCAGACCGCGTCGTTCGCCGCTGGCGACCAGACCCTCGCCCCCGCCCTGACCGCCACCGCGACCACGACCGCCCGCCTGTTCGTCTCGGGCATTGATGTGGAAGTGCCCGCCGACGCCCGGAGCGTGGTCGTGATCGGCGACTCGATCACCGATGGCGCGACCGCCAGTCTGGACCGCGACCAGCGCTGGACCGACCACCTCGCCGCGCGCCTGGCGCCGCAGGGGGTGGCCGTGGTCAACGCCGGCATCTCCGGGGGACGCCTGCTCCGCGATGGCATGGGTGAGGCAGCGCTGTCGCGGTTCCAGCGTGATGTGCTCGATCAATCCGGCGTGGCCAGCGTGATCGTGCTGCTGGGAACCAACGACATTGGCTGGCCCGGCACCGCCTTCGCCCGCACCGAGCCGGCGCCGACCCTGGCCGAGCTGCAGGCGGGCTATCTCGCCCTGGTCGAGCGCGCCCATGCGCGCGGCGTCCGCATCCTCGGCGCGACCCTGCCGCCGTTTGAAGGCGCCCTGCCCGGTACCCCGCTGGACGATTACTACCAGCCCGACAAGGACGCGCTGCGCCGTCGGCTCAATGACTGGCTACGGCAGGAAAGCCCGTTCGATGCCGTGATCGATCTCGATGCCATGCTGCGCGACCCGGCCGATCCCTCCCGGATGGCGGCGGCATTCGATTCCGGCGATCACCTGCACCCGGGCGATGCAGGCAACCGGGCGATGGCCGACGCGGTGGATCTGCAGGTGCTGCTGCCCCGCCAAGTGCCGGTCACGACACGCTGAGAACGAAAAAACCCCCGGGCCGAAGCGCGGGGGTCTGATCAGCAGCCCGTTCTGGCCAGGCCGGTCATCACGACCGGCCCAGGGCCATCACCGGCGCTTCTTGCGCACGTAGAGCACCAGCGAGTGCTCTTCCAGCTCGTAGCCGTGGTCCGCGGCGATCTTGCGCTGCAGCTCCTCGATCTCGTGGCTCTCGAACTCGATGATCTTGCCGCTGTCCACATCGACCATGTGGTCGTGATGACCACCGCGGTCCAGCTCGTAAACGGCCTGGCCGCCTTCGAAGTTGTGCTTCAGCACCAGGCCGGCGGCCTCGAACTGGGTCAGCACCCGGTACACCGTGGCCAGGCCGATCTCGTCACCGTGCTCCAGGAGCTGGCGGTAGATGTCTTCGGCGGTCATGTGGTGGCTGGCATTGCGCTGCTCGAGCAGCGCCAGGATCCGCATACGCGGATGGGTCACCTTCAGGCCGACTTTGCGCAGGTCGTGGGTTTCCATAGTTCTCCGTTCATTGGCGATTTAGCGCCAGCTGCCTCGGATTGGGTCGCGGCGACACGTCAGGAGTGTATCATCGACTCGATTTCCCCAAACGCCATTCCCCGATGCGCAATCTCCTGCTGGTCGCCGCCGTTGCCCTGTCCACCACGGGCTGCGGCATCATTTACAAGCAACCCATCTATCAGGGCAACCTGATCCGGGAGCAGGCCGTCGGTCAGCTGCAGGTGGGCCAGAGCAAGCAGCAGGTCAGTGCCCTGCTCGGCACGCCCTCCGTCGCGGACCCGTTCCACGCCCAGCGCTGGGACTACACCGCCAGCCAGCGCGTGAACCGCGTCGGCAAGACGGACGTGAAGAACTTCACCGTCTACTTCGAGAACGACGCGGTCACCCGCTGGGACGGCGAGTACTTCGCCAGCGATGATGCCCAGCTGGCCCGCAGCACGGTGCGCCAGTTCGGCCGCAACCTGCCCAAGGACAAGAAGAAGCGCGGCCGCTGAGGCCCGCCTTCTTCACTCAGCTGCCGGCGCGTGCGCGTCGGCGGCGATTGTCTTTCGGGTCGGCCAGCAGCGGACGCAGCAGCTCGACCCGGTCGCCCTCGCGCAGCCCCTGATCCGCCTTGGCCAGCAGGCCGTGCACGGCCACGGCCGGGCACCGGTCACTGCCTTCGATGGCGGCCAGCGCGACGGCGTCGGCTACGGTGGCCCCCTCGGCCAGCGTTAGCACCCGCGACTCGACCCGATCAGGCCACGCCAGCACCACCTCGACCGTGATCACGGCTCACTCCTGGGCGTCGGCGACGCGGACGAAATCATTCACCATGCGATCGGCCAGACCCTGGAAGCCCAGCGCCAAGGCCGGACCGAGCAGGCGTGAGGTCGGCTCGAACTCCAGCGTGAGCGTGACCTTGCAGGCGTCCTCGGCCAGCGCATGGAACTCCCAGCGCCCGTGCAGGCGCTTGAACGGCCCGTCCTTGAGCTGCATATCGATGCTGTGCGGGCGCTGCAGCGTGTTCTCGGTCATGAACCAGGTCGAGAACGAACCGAAGCCCAGATCCAGGCGCGCGACCAGGCGGTCCGGGCCGGACTCCAGGATCTGCGAGGCCGAACACCAGCGGAAGCGGCGCGGATAGGCGTCAATATCATTGACCAGGTCGAACATTCGGGCAGCCGAATGTTCGACCAGGGCACTACGGCGGATAGTTGGCATGCGATACAGATGTCTGATGAATCGACCGGGCGTGCCCGAATCGGAGACAATAGGGAAATGAGCAAGAACAGCGGCAAGGATAAAGCAAAGGACGCGACGGCCAACAAAACCATCGCGCTCAACAAGCGTGCCCGTCACGAGTACCACATCGAAGATCGCTTCGAAGCCGGCCTGGCCCTGCAGGGCTGGGAGGTCAAGTCGATCCGCGCCGGGCGCGGCAACATCATCGATGCGTACGCCTACGTGCGTGATGGCGAGATCTACCTGATCGGTGCGCAGATCACCCCGTTGATCCAGGCCTCCACCCACGTGGTGGCCAACGACCGCCGGGAGCGCAAGCTGCTCCTGCATCGCAGCGAGATCGACAAGCTGATCGGCAAGGTCCAGCGCGACGGTTACACGATCGTGCCCACCGCGATGTACTGGAGCAAGAACAAGATCAAGCTCGAGATCGCGCTGGCCAAGGGCAAGCAGACCCACGACAAGCGCGATGCCGAGAAGGACCGCGACTGGGCGCGCGAGAAGTCGCGCACGATGCGCCGCCACAACCGCGACGCCTGATGACGCGCACGGTGCCCGCGCCGGGCATCCAGCCGGCCAGCGCCGAGGACACCCGCGCGGTGTTCGCCGGTCTGCTGGCCTTCAACCAGGCCGCCAGCGGCGATGCCCTGGACGACCAGCCGGTCAACCGCGTGATCCACGACGCCGCCGGCCAGGTGGTGGCCGGGATCGCCGCCGATGTCTGCGGTGGCTGGCTGATGGTGCATGCGCTGTGGGTCGACGACACCCGTCGCGGCGAAGGCCTGGGCCAGGCCCTGCTGGCCGATGCCGAACACCAGGCCCGCACGCTCGGCGCACACGCCGTGACGCTGGATACCTTCTCCTGGCAGGCCGAGGGCTTCTACCTCAAGCAGGGCTATGAGGTGTTCGGCCGACTGGAGGAGTTTCCGCCCGGTCATCAGCGGCTGTATCTACGCAAGCGGCTGTAGGGCCCTGTGCGGCGCCTTCAGCGCGCAGTATCGTCCGGATCGGCCAGGTAGGGCCGCATCTCCACCGGCGGCGGGTCCACGCCGTGCTTCTGGCGGTACAACGCATTGAGATGCAGATTCAGATGCAGCGCCTCGGCCTCGGCCAGCAGGCGCTGCTCGCCGCTCAGCCGCGCCCCCAGCATCACTTCCCGGTGCAGCGCCGTGGTGAGATCACCGCGCATCTCGGCCACGCGGGATATCGCGTAGGCCTCGGGAATTCCTGCCGCATGGGTACCCGCCTTCCAGGACGACAGCAGGCTCAGCGCGAACAGATCGCCTTCCGCGCCGGCGGCCAGCAGACGACTTTCGGCCTCCGGATCCACGCCCAGCCGCCGCGCATCGCGCATCGTTGCCGCCACCGTGTCGCCGGCCCGTGCCGCCTGGTCGAGCTCGGCGTCGGAGGCCTGCTGATAGCGGGTCCACTGCGCGCCATTGGGGAAGCCGTGCTGGTCGAGCCAGCGCCGCTCCTCCGGGTGACCGGTGCTGAAGGGGTCCTGGCCGATATCCAGCCCCTCCCGCGAGCGGGGGAGATCGGGGAAGGGATGCGGCGGTTTGATCGAGGCGGTCGGCGCCGCTTCCACCGAAGGCGTGGCCGCCTGTCCGGCCGGTTTCGACGCCTGCCCTGCCCCGTGAGGCGCCTGCGCACCCGACGTCGACCGCCAAACGCTGGCGGCTCCGATCACCGCCACCACCAGCACCGCCACTGCAATCCACACCTGCTTCTTCAACGCCTCGTCCCTGTCTGCAACCGCCCTTCCGGGGCCGGATTGTAGTCCGCCCGTGCACCCGGGGGCCCGCCCCGCCTGACCTACGGACGCCAGCGGGACAACGATCTTTCCCCGCCAACCCCGCACAACTGTCAGAATCCCCGCATTGATACGGAAAGGATCCGCGCGTGACTCTCGAAACTACCCCGGCACCCGCACTGGCGGCGGACGAACTGACCACCCTGCGCGCCGACGTGGCGGCGCTGGAGTTCATCTTTGACGAACTCGCCCGCGCCATGGACCCGGCCGCGCTGCTGAAGGTGCTGACCTACCTGATCCGCAACGCCAAGCGCGTCGCCTCGGAGACGCAGAGCTACGACAGCCTGGAGCACCGCCGCCTGGTGGCCCAGGTGGAGTCGCTGATGGCCCGGGTCGAACCGCAGGCCAAGAAGCAGGCGATGACCGTGCGCAACGAGCACAACCGTCTGAAGAAGGAAAAGGCCCGCCACAAGGCCGACAGCCGCCGCCAGCTGCAGAAGTAAGTACCTGGCGGGCAAGGTGACTGTTCAGCTGGATTGGAGTAGGATCCAATCCGTCAAGTAGACGTCCGGTGCCGTTTCCGGATGAAGTGCGGTTCTTGAAGAAACCGGGGGTGCATTGGTTTCGACGGGGGTTGTGAAGTTACTTGGTGCATGCCGAGGGGGCAGCTTTCCTCGTTAATCCAGCAGCAAACTTTTAGTTGCCAACGACGACAACTACGGTTCGAACGACTTCGCAATCGCTGCCTAAAAACAGCTTTAGCGTTTAGTTCTACAGCCGCCTTAGGCGAACCCCCGAACCTACTTGTGCCCGTGCTCGTAGATGTAGGGTCATTATCACGGAACCGGTTGTGATGGCTGCCTGTCAGTCACGACTTAACTAAAGCAGGCTGGTCCTGGGGTGCGCTTTGCACACCGTGCTGCCACAGGATGAGATTCAACGGTGAGCTAAGCATGTAGTACCGGGGATGGAGTGCCTTCGGACGGCGGTTCAATTCCGCCCACCTCCACCATTAGACGGTCCCACAAGGACCACAGAAAGCCGGAACCTCCCGTCAAACAAGGGGTTCCGGCTTTTTTGTTGTCCGGGGGTGTCCGGCCTGTTCCGTTGCAGCCCATGAGACGCTGGGGGTATATCTAGGGGCACAAGCCCGCCCTGAAAACCTTGTACCCCATGCCCCTGTCCTATGCCGCGATCCGTCGCGTGAAGGCCACCGAGAGGCAGCAGAAGCTGTCTGACGACGGTGGCGACCTGTCCTCCTTGCCACCGTTGCCGACGCCAAAAACTGGCGATGGAAGTACCGTGTAGCCGGTAGGGAGTAGCTCCTGACGTTAGGCCTGTACCCCGAGGTCAGCCTGGCCAATGCCAGAGAGGCGCGAGAGGACGCGCGGCGCCTACTGTCCAGCGGCATGGACCCGAGCGAACACCGCAAGGCTGCGACCACCTCCCGTTCCGTGGCGGAGGACCAAGGTCGATCTGGATGCCGCTGTGTGGAGCATCCCGGCCGCGCGCAGAAGATGCGCCAGGCACACATTGTTTCCCTCGCAAGACAGGCGGTAGAGGTGCTGTCGGAGCTGCAGCAGATCACCGGCCACGGGCAGTACGTGTTCGCCGGCGGGCGCACCGACAAACGGGCCATGTCCGAGGTGGCCGTGCCCGCGGCGCTGCGGGTCATGGGGTTCGACAAGGACACGGTGACCGGCCACGGATTCCGGGCGACCGCGCGCACACTGCTGGATGAGGTGCTGGGTTACCGCCCGGACATCATTGAGCGCCAGCTGGCGCACGCGGTAAAGGATTCGAACGGCCGGGTCCACAATCGGACCACGCACCTGGTGGAGCGCACGCGGATGATGCAGGAGTGGGCGGACTACCTTGACTGCCTGCGCAGCGAGAATGTTGTGACGATGGTTTCAAGCAAGACCTAGGTCACCTTGCAACGCGAGCTCGGATGCGCGAATCTGCTGTGAACTCAGAGAACAAGGACAGTCCTGTGCGGAAGATCGATCCAACCTCGGTGAAGACGGACTTCATCCAACAGGTGCAAGGAATCCGAACATTCTACGCTGCGGGTCTAGACGGATTACCGAGCAAAAGCGATCAGTCAACTCTAAGCGAGCATATGCTGATGGCGGCAGCCGTGAGTTGGGAGGGCTTCGTCAGCGACATGTTCATCGCGTACATGAATCGCAACCCATCACAGCTAAAAGTTCACTTGCAAAACTCCTTCGACGAGCATCTACGCAATAGCGGAAAGCCCAAAGCACTGCATGATCTTTTCGGAAAGATCACATTTCCGACTCATCTCAGCAAGGCGGACGTGCAATCGCTAGCCAATCCTTCAGGCAACAACATCACATACTCGAATTACGAGCTACTCAAAGAAGGTGCAGTGAGACTTCTTTCTGCCGATCATGCGAAAAAGTTCACGAAAGTCTCTTCGAAAAGCAGCGCGACCGTCGACGCAATGATCTCGATGAGAAATCACATTGCACATAGAAGTGAGCGGTCGGGCAAGGCGATGAATCGTGCTTTGGACGCTGCGGCGCTACATTCGACGGGCCTAAAACGCGGGGTAAACAAGCCGGCAAACGTGGGAGCGTGGCTCAAGGCAAAGCCGAAGGGCAAGGCGGATAGTCGCTTGGAAATTGTGCTCACGACTTTGGATAGCATCGCTAACACCTTCTGAAAAATAGCGGTGGTACAGCGGCGTCATGCAGCCTCGTGGTCCGGGCGGGGATTTAAGCGGGTCGCGATTCGATCGAAGCGCGCCGCCTCAACTCGGAGGCGGTCGGCGCCCCTGCCTCTCTTTGCCCGCACCCGCCAGCCGCCGCTGTGATTCCTGTCTAGGTCGTCGGCCTACTGCCATAGCGAAGCCGCCCTCGCGCACGCCTAGCGCGCCTTGCCGATGCTCTTCTGATCCATGCGGCTACTGTCGCCACTGTCGGTCGCACGCGCCGATACGGAGGCAACGCCGGCTGACTGGTGAGGCAGCCGCGCCTGCTACATCTTCGGGTTGGGCATCGCGTCAGGGCGCCTCTGCTGCCGTATCTCGGTGCGGGGGAGCTTGGGGCCCGGCTCGTTCGTCGCTACCAGCTGCGCTACGGCCTTCTTCAGCGGCACACCCTCGACTACTCGGGCCGCGCACCACCGCTCGGCGTAGTGTTTGCCTTGGCGCACGGTGGCGGCCCGACCCTCCTTGTCTTCCCAGCGCTTTCGGCAGGACGGTCGGACACAGCGTCCTTGGCATCGGCTAGCACGGCGGCGATCTCCCGGCCGTTCTGCCGCAACCCCCACCGCTCGCCGTCCTACACCCAGTCCGCGGGGCGAGGTGCTGTCGTGAAGCCCGTTGTAGTTGCAGGGGGAAGCACTGGATCAGGATAGGGGCCGGGATCTCAGATTCCGCGACCGCGCGTCTGGGCGATCCAAAGGTTCCGGCGAGGCGGCTGCTCAGGTCGCCCCATCACCTAGGCTGAGCTGCCTGCGGCTCCCGGATTCGGCGACCACAGATCGCCCAGATGGATAACATCTGCATGTCCCTAATGCAGCCTGACTACCTTTGCATCAGCGTTCTGGGTTGCCCAAGCACTGGTACTGGATCATGACCTGTCTACCGCCACAGTTGCCGAACCCGCGCCGGCTTGTACAGGTGGATTTCTCCGTACCAAAAGATTCAGCGTCTTCGTAGCCCCAACCCTTGCAGCGTTTCGCGGCCAGAGCCTCGGCGGCATCTGCATCGAACTGGACACGCTGGAACTCGTTTCGCTCGTACCCAAGCTCGACGATTCCATCCGCCCTGCTTCCCCCAGTTACTAGCAACTCCCGATGGGTCGAACAGCCGACGAGGCCGACCAAAGCTACCGCCATGACAGCGATCTTCGCACGCATCCATATGCTCCAGAAGCAAAATTCTGCGCGGAGTATAACGTGCACACCAATCAACTACATTGAGATTAGGTAACCGCCAGGCAGATTAGTGGATGGCGGCTGAGGCCGACGATACGATGGCGATGCTGCTAGCCAGCGAGCCGCCTGCGATGCAGGCCTATCGCGTCAGCCGCGCGATGAACACGCCACGGAACAATCAATCCAAGCTGCATGCAGGTTGCTTGATCAGCAGCGATTGGGGTGCCAACGCAACGCCGAGGTATGCCAAGTCCTGCCCGCCACAGAAGCCGATGGCGGGCAGGACTTGAATCGCGTTACAGCCAGATGTAGCCAATAATCCCGTCATTGGCAGGATTTTTTACGTTCTCGCAGTTTGCACTCGTCGTGTCGAAATGGTCCGCCCAGTTGCCCGGCTTCAGTCCACCACGCATGCAGCGATAAAGGGGAACCGTACCAGCCAGCTGCGTACTCGCGATGTAGCCAGTGATCGGGCTGGCGGTCATTTTTATATGACCTTCGCAGTTCGGATCCAAGGACGTAAATCTGTCGCGATAGTCATTCGTGTTGCACGAGTAGAGGGTTTGGCTGCCCTCAAACGGATAGTACGAGATGAAGCCCAAGACGCCTTGCCTGCTGCCAGGGTGAATCTGTGGCCCACCGCTCGGGAGCGGTCGGACGGAATAGGTGTCGTCTCGATAGAACCACCGCTCCAACTCCACCAACTGAACACCTACGGGAAGTGAAGCGGGCTGAGCCTTCGCCTCACTGATAATTTGGCGCGTTGCTCCGAGGTAATCTAGCTCTTGAGCCCCTGCCGAACCTGCGACGCAGAGCGCAACGCCAAGCGCAGATGTTGCGAACAACTTCTTCCCAAAGTTCATTAGTTCTTCCTGTGGCCGGCGTATCCCGGCCCTCCAGTCTGCCCCCCCCTGAGACCAGTCGGGAGGAAGGAAGCCCCTAAATCTGTGTAGGAAATATCTGAGCTGATTCGCAGTGTGATCGTGATCACCGCTCTGCACCGCCGGTGATGTCGGGTATCCGTGCCCCCGTTGCCGACATAATCACCGGCACGCTGATAGTTGGCGCCCAAGGCCATACACCGCCACCCACCGGGCACTGGGCAGAACCGTTCTGGCAGGCACAGCACGGGCTGATGCGAACACGCAGGCCGTGGACTTGGTGGAGTTCCGCGAGGCTGTAGAGTTCTTCTCGGCGCACGCCGGACGGCATGGATCGCTGGCGGATTGCCAATTCGGCGATCGCCTGCTGGCCCTGATCGACAGCCAGGCGGTGGACACATGACTCGAACGTCACAATCTGTCGGGCGGCGTTTCCATTGGGAGGAAGCTATTTCCTGCGTTCGCGACCAGCCTAAGCTCATCGGCATAGATTGGAACAATAGGCTCAATCACTTCTGCCACTCCTCTGATCGCATTCATGAGGGAACCAAAGTGAGAGTGCAGCGTACTCACTGCGTACTCTGCGATATCTCCTCCTTGGCTATCACTTATAGGGGTCATATCAAACGTATTGACCGTTTCAAGCCACGTTTTGAATGCACGACGAAGCTTATTCAACGCTTTGACAATCTTAACTGTCTCACTATTGACGGCGATCTCGGGAACCACAAGCACGTAATTCCCCATAGTGCTTACGGACTTCTTCGCGTCTTTCGGCGAGGAGCTCGTCTTCACAAACTGTATAAGGAAACCTACGCTTCCGATTCGATATCTATATTCGATGAGCTCAGCTGCAAAGTGTTCCATCGCAGTAGTTGCCACGGCACGGGCCTCATCTCTCCTACGCCGTTCAGGCCGTACAACTGCGTAGTAGGTTGCGAACGCTGCAAGCCAGCTTCCGATCCCACCGAAAATTGCGGCGGCGACGGCCCAGGCCTCCCATCGCGGGATGCACTCCTTTCCCAACCACCAACATGGGCCAAGCGCGTCCAACATGCTCATTCTTCCTTGATCGATCCGTGGAATGGCCGGCATTCTGCCACGGCTTTACGTGAAGGGAATCCCGCCCATGGCTGACCAGCTGCTCAACACCGATCACCGTCAGGTCGGCCACGAACTGGCCAGCATATCCGGAGTGGACGTGGCCAAGGCTCGCCCGGCCACGCTCCGCGCATGGGAGGCACGCGGTCTGGCGTTGCACCATCTGAGCGCCGGCGACGTGGCCGAGGCGCTGAAGGTCACGGTCGCAGCGGCAAGCGGGCCCTCCCGAACTCCTGCAGTGATTCAGCCGCGCACCGCGGCGAAGGAGAGAAGATGACCAGCAACGTGCAATCGCTTACCTCACGCCGCCTGCTCCGCAGAAGCGAGGTCCAAGACCGGGTCGGCCTGTCGAGGTCGACCCTCTACTCGCGCATGTCGGCCGGATCTTTCCCCAAACCGGTCACCTTGAGCTCGGTTCGGTGGGCGGAATCCGAGGCTGAGGCGTGGATTTCGGAGCGAGTTTCGGAGCGGAATCTTGGCAACGAAACTTGGGGTACGGCTGGGGGTACAGGCGGCTTCCGGCGCGCCTCCCTTGCCGCATAAGGGTTGTCGGCGCGAGTAAGGTAGAGCCCACCTCCACCATTAGACGGTCCCACAAGGACCACAGAAAGCCGGAACCTCCCGTCAAACAAGGGGTTCCGGCTTTTTTGTTGTCCGGTGCCAGGCCACTGCTTATGGCGAGGCAGACGCTGGCGCCGGAAACATCGTGCGCAACGCCTGCAGGGCCGCCGGGTGATAGATCGTGGCGTGGGTCTCGTCCGGCATCGGCTGGTACTTCACCAACAGCGAGGGCGAAGCCTGCTGCAGCAGCGCCGAGAACTGCAGCGTGGTGGCCGCCAGTTGCGGCTGACCGCTGCTGGCCAGGAACACCCGCGGCTCCGCTTGGCGGGCGGCCGCCAGTTGCTTCGGTGCATCAGCCAGCAACTGCCCCCGGTTCCACCACAGGCTGGGGTCGATCGCGATGTAGCTGCTGAACAGCGTGGGTTCCTGCAGCAGCGTCTCGACCACGAACAGGCCCGCCAGCGATTCGCCGATCAGCGCCCGCTCGTCGGTGGTTGCATAGCGCTGGCGCACTTCCGGCATCAGCTCATCGCGCAGGAACGCACGGTACGCAGCTGACCCACCGATGCGCGGGGCGATTTTCCTGTCCTCGGGATCGCTACTGGGGCCGGTCATATCACGGCGACGCTCGGTGTTCTCGATGCCGACCAGAAGGAATGGACGGATGCTGCCATTGCCGGACAGCACCTGCACCAGGCCCGCCACGTGCAGGAAATCCTCCTCGATGCCGCCGTCGGGCATGTAGATCACCGGAAGCGGCTCTTTGGGGTCCAGTCCCCATGGCCGCGGACGGTACACGTTGATGCGGCGGGTCTCACCCAGCACCTTCGACTGCACCGTGAACGTTTCACCGATCACCAGCGGCGCGCTGGGTGCGGACGGGACCAGCTCGGCAGCCAGCGAGGGTGCAACGAACGCGGTAAGCAGCAACAAGGACAGCACGAATAGGCGCATGGAGCGATCCATCGATGGAAAGCAGCGAGCATAGCCGCCAGCGAACCGGAATCGGATCAACCGGAGTGACGGGATCAACCGGAGTGACGGGAACGCCCTGACCGACAGGAGCCCCTCACGGCAACGTAAACTTCCGCGCCATCCGCAGCGGCCACACCGAGGTGAACTGCGCGCCGCCCACCAGCCGGTACGCCGCAGACACACTGTGCAGCACTCCCAACCTCTCCAGCACATCCTTGGTCTTCCGGAACGTCGGGCGCGGATCCGCGGTGAACATGAAAAGGTTGATCTCCTTCGCGCTGACGTCATAGCCATCCAGCGTCGCGGTCTTGCCGAGCGCGGTGGTCAGCTCGGCCTCCAGCGTCGCCAGGAAGGCCTCATCGTCCAGCGACTTGCGCCAGAACTTGATCACAAGTTGGTAATCCATCAGGCGGACCCGTCATTCAAGAAGTGAACCGCCAAGGTTACCCGCATGGCGGGCATCACGCTGTCGTCGAGGCCGCCGCGATCGACTGCGCCAGCCGGTCGGCGATGGCCTGCCGCACCTCGGGTGCCAGCCGCGAGCGCGAGAGCGCTTCGAACACCCACATGCCGTCGGCGGCGAGCTTGGCGATGAACAGGTCCAGCGCGGACGGGTCGCTCAGGTCCTGCGGCGTGGGCGGCGACCAGCGCTCCACCACCGTGGTCCAGGGCTGCATGTTCTCGTCGGTGGCGGCTGCATCGAACATCAGCTGCAGCTCCGCCCGGCTGGCGGTCTGGGCACAAGTGAGTGCGTAGGCCTGGTAGCGTTCGGTCCTCCCCGCGGCCTCGGCCGGCTTGCCGGCGGCACCGATCATGCTTGCCTCCCACACGCTGGCCAGGTGCTGGTGGATGCCCTGCAGCAGCGCGTCGCGCGAGGGGAAGTGGTACAGCAACCCGCCCCGGGCGATGCCGGATTCGGTGGCGACCGCTTCGAAGGTGAGCGCGGTGATGCCGTCGCGTTCGATCACGCGGACGGCGGCATCGAGGATGTTGATTCGGTTGCTCGGGCGCATGGGCTCAGTGGGCGTGGGAGACGGTGGTGGCCGTGCCGGGGCCATGGCGGCGCAGCAGCACGCCCGTGATGACCGTGCCGACCAGCAGCACGGCGGCAATCATATACAGTACCCAAACATAGCTGGCGTCGTAGGCGCTGGCAGCGGCAGCGAGCCACCCCGCGTCAGCGCCCGGCCGGGCCGCCAGGGCAAACGCCTGCTGGATGCTCTCACCGGCACCGGCATCCACGCCGTCCGGCAGCGACACGGTGGCCGAGTAAAGCGCGGCGATCAGGCTGCCCAGCAGCGAAACCGCGAACAGGCTGCCGAACTCATAGGAGACCTCCTCCACCGACGACGCCATGCCGGCGCGATGATGCGGCACGTTGCCGATGATCGCGGTGGAGGCGACCGAAATCGTCGCGCCCATGCCCAGCCCGGTGAGCAGCAGCCCGGCAACGGTCCAGCCCAGGTCGGCACCGAAGGTCGTCGCCACCAGCAGCACGCCCGCGGTGCCGACGCCGAGGCCACCGGTGATCAAGGGCAGCAGCCCGACGCGGTGCAGGAACGCACCGCCGAAGATCGCGCTGGGCAGGCAGCCGAGCGCGACCACCGAGACCAGCAGACCCGCCTGCAGCGGCGTGTAATCCGCCACCAGCTGGAAACGCTGGGTGGTCAGCAGCTGCAGGCCCGCGATGGCGAACATCGCGAACGCGGCCGAGAGCACGCCGGCCAGGAACGGCGCGTTGCGGAAGATGGCCACGTCGAGCATCGGGTACGGCAGGCGACGCTGGCGACGCAGGAACAGCACCAGGCCGACAACGAAGGTCAGCGCGGCCCCACCGGCCAGCGGCCAGTTCGGCGGTGCATGCGCGATCTCCTTGATCGCCACCACCAGGCCGGACAAGGCCACCAGGCTGAGCAGCGAGGAGAACATATCCCACGGCCTGCTCGCATCGGGCGTGCCGTGCGGCGCGAACAGCACCGCACCGACCAGGGCCAGCAGCACGATCGGCACGTTGATGAGGAACACCGAGCCCCACCAGAAATGCGCCAACAGCACGCCGCCGACGATCGGGCCGAGTGCCGCGCCGATGATGGAGATGCAGCCCCAGACCGCGATCGCCAGGTTGCGCTCGCGCTCGTCTTCGAAGGTCAGGCTGATCAGCGCCAGGGTGGCCGGCATCATCGCCGCGGCACCCACCGCGAGCAGCGCGCGGGCCCCGATCAGCAGGTCGGCATCCGGGGCGAACGCGGCGAGCAGCGAGGCGATGCCGAAGACCACCAGGCCGATCAGGAACATCCGGCGATGACCCAGGCGGTCCCCCAGGGTGCCCGCCCCCAGCAGCAGGCCCGCCATCACCAGCGGGTAGGCGTTGATGATCCACAGGCCCTGCAGCGGCGTGGCGCCGAGCTCGGCGGTCAGGGTCGGCAAGGCGGTGTACAGCACCGAATTGTCGAGCGTGATCAGCAGCAGGCCGGCGGCGACGGTGAGGAGCAGGCTCCAGCGCTGGGTCTTGGTCGGGGTCATGGGGGAGGCAAACGGATCGGGCGGGGTCGTAACTATACAGTACGTCCTGTTTTGTTAAGAACCCTCTGCAGCTCGGGTGTTCAGGCTGCGGAGGGCGCGTCGGTGCGCCACCCGGACGTGGCCGCCCGGCCCGCCCATTCGCGTTTGTTCGATGGCAGGGGGGCTCACCCGGGCAGGCGCGCCTGTCCGGTCCGCACGGTGTCGGGGATGGCTATGGACGGACAGAAAGAGGCATTTCGGCAGGCACACGCCGAGCTGGAACAGTGCTGGACAGGCGGCCGGTCGGCCGCCCAGCGTTGGGCGGTATACGACCAGATCCACGATCGGCTGGTCACGCAGTGGCCGGCCGATGCCAACCGTATCGTCGGGATGATGGTGATGTGGGTGACCGAAATCCGCGGCAGCTGCCCGTCCCCCTGCCCCGCCACCGGGTCAGCCGGGAAGAGCAGTACGCTGCGGCTGCGCCCCTGCCGCATCGATTCCTGACCGCCTACGGCGCGGGCGGCTGGAAGGGCTCGTTGTGCCCGGCCACTTCCATGTTGATGGCATTGATCAGTGCCGATACGGCGGACGCCAGGCGGCGGCTGTCGGCGATGGAGCCGAAGAACAGGATCGAGGTGCCGTCCAGTTCGACGCCGGCCAGGCCCAGTTCGCCCTTCAGCGCGGCGACGCGCTCGTCGAACAGTTTCAACCAGTGCGCATCGGGAATGACATCGAGCATCGCTACGATGGCTTCGTCCGCACCATGATCGACACGGGTCTGCAGTGTCGGGACGTCGAAACCCAGCAGCCTTGGCACGCTGCTGTCCGGTACGGGGATGCTCATGCGCGCATGGTAGCCGGTAACCCTGGGCGGTGCCGGGGAATCCAGCCACGAAGCATCCACAGTCCCTTGATCGGCGCGCAATCATGCTCGGCACGACACGCCCCTGCCGGGCCACCGAGGACCTGCCATGACACCGTTCCGTTCACTGCTGTTGACCACCCTGCTCGCCGTGACACCGATGCTGGCCACCGCGGCGGACAAGGTCACCACCACGCCGGTGCATTTCACCAAAGGTGCCAGCAGCGCCACGCTGCGCGGCACGCTGTCCAGCTATGAGACCGTCCGTTACACGATCGCGGCGCGCGCCGGCCAGACCATGGCGGTGACGATCGATGGCAGCCCGAATGCCAGCTTCAACGTGTTCGCCCCCGGCGTGGTACCCGGCCAGGGTGAGGCGCTGGGCGGCAACGATGAGAAGCGGCGCTGGAGCGGCACCTTGCCGACCACCGGCACCTATGTCGTGCAGGTCTACCAGATGCGCGCGCAGGCGCGCCGTGGCGAAAAAGCGCCGCACAGCCTGACGGTCGCCATCCGCTGAGCCCTTCCCCGGGTATCCTCGGCGTTGTCGGCTGCTTCCTCGCAAGGACCCCGGGATGGACTTCCTCAAACTGCTGCGGTCGCTGGAAGAGTTTCTCTACGAGCTGTGTACCTGGTTCCTGTTCTTCCCGCGCACGCTGTATCGGGTGATCGTGCATCCGCGGCGGATGGCGCAGTACGTGGATACCGAGCTGAAGGAAAAACTGGAGCATCAGTTCGACGATGCGATCAGTCCGCCGATGTTCCTGATGCTGGCGGTGCTGGTCGCACACGGCGTCGAGCTGATGCTGCACCAGCAGATCGTCGGCACCGGGGCACTGTCGCGCTCGGTCTTCGGCAATGAGGAAAGCCTGCTGCTGTACCGCTCGATTACTTTCGCGATCTGGCCCCTGGTGACCACCACGCACCTGCTGCGGCGCAAACACGTGGCGCTGACCCGCGAGTCGCTGCGCCGGCCGTTTTTCATGCAGTGCTACCTGACCGCGCCCTTCGCGGTGACACTGTCCACAAGCATGGTGTTCGTGCGGCTCCCGGGCGAGCTGTCGACCGTGCTCGGCATCATCGTCGGCGTAATCGCCGCGCTGTGGTACGCGGTGGTGCAGGCCCGCTGGTTGAAGGTCGCACTGCAGCGTTCCTGGCTCAACACGATTCTCTCCACGGCGTGGGTGCTGGTACTGGGCTCGCTGATCAACCTCACGCTCGGGATCATCCTGCTGTCGAACTGATCACATCGCCGGAAGGCTCCGCGAGGCAGGAGTAGACGTCGAAATCACGCGACACGCCGGCGACCCGGCGATAACGGCGCAGGCGGCCTTCCAGGTCGAAGCCACACCGGCGCAGCACGCCTGCCGAGGCGGCATTGGTATCCAGCACCGACGCCTGGATCCGTTGCCAGCCGAAGCGCTGCCAGGCCCACACGACCACGTCATTGCAGACGGCACTGGCGATACCTCGCCGCCAGTAGTGCGGTGCAAGTTCGTAGGCGATCTCGGCCGTGCCATGCTGCGAGTTGATGCTGTGGAAACCGATGCTGCCCGCCAGCGCACCCTCGATGTCGACGATGGCCAGCCGCACCTGGGAGGCGGACGAATCCTGGCCGCAGGCAGCGAGGATCGGCTTCAGATCCTCGACGGAGGCCAGCGACCAGCTGGTCTGGGCGGTCACCTCCGGCAGCCGCAGCACCGCGTACCACGCGTGCGCGTCTTCGGGCTGCAACCAGCGCAGCGACACATCGGGGTGGCCGCCGGGCGGCACGGCAACAGGCGAACGGGTCACAGCGATCTCCAGCGAGGCGTAGCGCCATTCAAGCGGAGTGCCGCAACGTGTACAAGCCTGGTGCCCCCGTGATAGATATCCAATGCGCATGTGCGCGACTGCAGAGAGCAAGGATCATGCTGATGAAACTGCATTTGGCCACGACGGCCGCACTGGTCATGGCGTTGGGTGGCATCGGGGCGGCCGCGACGACCGACGCGGCGGGACGTGGGACGTCCACCACCGATTGCGTCCGCCTCTCCAATGGCCCCTACGCCCATCAACGCTGCACCGTCACGCATATCGAGGACGACGGCAGCGTGTGGACGTCGGTGTACTACATCGACCACAACGGCCAGTGGTATCTGCCGGCCGACTGACTCCAGGTTGCCGGCAGGGGGACGGGCCGTGCAACCGGCCCGTTCCCCGTTCAACCGCCATGTCGCGCATAGCCTTGCCCCGCCCTTCCATGCGACCCTCTGGGAACGTTTTCATGGAATGGAGGGATTCCACATGCTGTCTCGTTTCCATCGGCCCGCGCTGCTGGCCCTGATGATGCTCGCGGCCCCGCTGGGTACCGCCTGGGCGCAGGCACCGGCTGCGTTGAAGGTGATGTCCTTCAACGTCCGCACGCCGGCCGATACCGACCCCGGCAAGCGCTGGGAAGACCGCCGCGATGCGATGGTCACGCTGATCCGTGAGCAGAAGCCCGAGGTGATCGGCACGCAGGAACTGGTGCAGAAACAGGGCGCGTACCTGTTTGAGCACCTGCCCGGGTATGCGCTGTTCGGCAAGGACCGCCGCGGCGGCCACGGCGACGAACACATGGGCGTGCTGTACGACACGGCGCGCCTGAAAGTGCTGGAATCGGGGGACTTTTGGTTGTCCGATACGCCGGACGTGCCGGGCAGCATCACCTGGGGCAACCTGTTCCCGCGCATGGTGACCTGGGCGCTGTTCCAGCGGCAGGCCGACGGCCAGCGCTTCTATCTGTTCAACACCCACCTGCCCTACCGCGATGAGGATGAGCCGCGTCGCGTGCTCGGTGCGAAATTGATCGTCTCGCGCCTGGCGGCGTTGCCCAAGGACATCCCGGTGGTGGTCACCGGCGATTTCAACAGTGAGCCCGGCAGCGACACCTACAAGGCATTCACCGCCGCGCTGGGCGATGCACGCACGCTGGCCGGCAGGGTCGACGGCCCGCGCCTGACCTTCCACGATTTCACCGGTACGCCGACGGTGGAACTGGACTGGATCCTGGTGCGCGGCTTCAGCGTGGACCGCTTCAGCACGCTGGACCAGACACCCGGTGGCGTGTTGCCGTCGGACCATTATCCGGTCCAGGCCGAGCTGCGTTTTGCTGCACCGGCTGCCGCCGAAGGCAGGTAAGCGCCTGTCCGCTGGACGGCCGGGAGCCGTCCAGCGGCATCACACCGCCGCGAGGGCGGTGCGATAGCGGAGTCGTCACCGGCGCTGCGGTCAGCGCTGGGTGACCGCCACCGGGGTGTTGGCCGCGTCCTGCTGCTGGCCCCAGCCACCCAAGGCCTTGTATACACCGACCACGCTGACGTTGACCGTGGATTCGGCCTCGGCCAACGCATCATCCGCGGCAAGCTGCGTGCGCTGTGCATCCAGCAGGGTCAGGAAGTCTTCCGAGCCCTCGCGGAAGCGGATCTGCGCCAACTCCTCGGCACGCCCTGCGGCCTGGGCCTGCTCGGCGACGATCGCCAGGCGGGCCTGCTGCTTGGCGTAACGCGTCAGTGCGTTCTCGGTGTCTTCCAGTGCCAGCAGCACGGCCTTTTCGTACTCGGCCGCGGCACCGTCGGCCTGCGCCTTGCTCGCGCGCAGACGGGCTTTCACCGTGCCGAAATCGAACGCGGCCCAGCTGATCGATGGGGTCACCGACCATGCCTTGTTGCTGCCGTTGACCAGCCCACTGGCATCGCCGGACAGGAAGCCGACGAAGCCGCTCAGGCTGATCCGCGGGAACAGATCGGCCGTGGCCACGCCAACGCGCGCGGTCGCCGCTGCCAGGCGGCGCTCGGCCACGCGTACGTCGGCACGCTGACGCAGCAGTTCGGTGGTGTCACCCAGCGGCAACGCCTTGGCGTACGGCCGCATCTCGCGGGGCTGCAGCAGGCTGTCCAGCGCGTCCGGGCGCTGGCCCAGCAGTACCGCCAGACGATGACGTGACTGCACTTCGGCCACTTCCAGCAGCGGGATGTCGGCCTCGATCGCCTTCAGTCGGGCACGGCTGCTCTGCACGTCCAGCTCGCTGCCGGCGCCCAGTTCCCACCGCGTTTCGGTGAGCTTCTGGGTGTCGCGCAGATTGACGAGGGTGCGTTTGGCCACCGCGATGCGCTTCTGGGTACCGCGCAGCTCGAAGTAGTTGCGGGCCACTTCGGCGGCGACGGTGACCTGCGCATCGGCGAGGTTGTCCTGCTCGGCACCCAGGTCCGCGCGCGCCGCTTCGGCGGCACGGCGCTGGCGGCCGAACAGATCCAGCTCCCAGCCGGCATCGAAGCCGAGCTGGTAGGTCTCGCTGAAGACGCGCTCGCCACCGACGGTTGCATCAGGCTGCTTGCGACGGTCGTAGCTGCCACCGCTGGTGACGTGCGGCAACTGGTCCAGGCGCTGCTCGACGAAAACCGCGCGGGCCTCGCGCACACGCGACATCGCGATGCGCAGGTCCAGGTTGGTGCCCAGTGCGTCATGCACCAGCTGCTCCAGTACCGGGTCATCGAACTGGGCCCACCAGCTCGCCACTGGCGAGGTGGTGGTGAACACCGGCGCGGCGGCGCCCTGCAAGGTCACCGGCTGGGCCGGTGGTGCATGGTAGTTGGGGCCGACGCTGACGCAGCCGGCCAGCAGCGCGCTGGTCACGGCCACGGTCAACAGGCGGATCACCATGGCAGCACCTCGCCGAGGTAGGTGAAGCTGCCGTTCGGGCCGTCGGCATCGATCAGCGCCATGCCAACGCTGGAACGCGCGCCTTCGCTGATTTCGATCTCACCCTCGCCACCGTTCATATCGGTTTTGACGTAGCCCGGATGCACGGTGTTGACCTTGGTAGTGCTCTCGCGCAGCTCGTAGGCCAGCTGTACGGTCCAGGCATTCACCGCGCTCTTGGAGGCGTTGTAGGCCGGCACCGCGAAACCGTAGATCGGCGAACCCGGCTGGCTGTGCAGGGTCAGCGAGCCCAGGATGCTGGACACGTTGACGATGCGGCCGGCCGGCGACGCGTTGAGCAGCGGCAGGAAGGCCTGGGTGACGGCGATCACCGCGAACACATTGGTGTCGAAGGTATCGCGCCAGGTCTGCAGGGTCTGCGCCGAGGGGGCCAGTTTGATGTCGTCCAGCAGGATGCCGGCGTTGTTGACCAGGATGTCCAGGCGGCCGTGACGCTCGGTCACGGTCTGCACGGCGGCGGCGATGCTGGCGGCGTCGCCCACGTCGAGCTGGATCGCCTCGACCGGCAGGCCTTCGGCCTGCAGCTTCAGCGCCTCGGCCACGGCGACGTCGCGCTTGCGCCCGGCCAGGAGCGTATGCACGCCGGCCTGGGCCAGCTGACGGACGGTTTCCAGGCCGATGCCGCGGGTGGCACCGGTGACCAGGGCGATCTTTTGGGTAGCGGTATTCATGTGAAAAACCTCGCGGGGGAAGGAATCAATGGTGGATGGTCGGTTCGCCGTGGGTCACCAGCTGCCCGCCGCCGTTACGGCTGACGAACTTGCGCAGGGCCACGTAGAACACCGGGGTCAGGAACAGGCCGAACAGGGTGACGCCCAGCATGCCGGCGAACACCGTGATACCGGTCACCGAGCGGACTTCCGCGCCGGCGCCATGCGAGATCACCAGCGGGATCGTGCCGGCAATGAACGCGATGGAGGTCATCACGATCGGGCGCAGACGCAGGCGGCACGCTTCCAGTGCAGCCTCCACGATGCCCTTGCCGCCCATTTCCAGTTCTCGAGCGAACTCGACGATCAGGATCGCGTTCTTGCATGCCAGGCCCATCAGCACCACCAGGCCGACCTGCACGAACACGTTGTTGTCGCCACCGGTCATCCATACGCCGAACAACGCGGACAGCAGGGTCATGGGGACAATCAGGATCACCGCCAGCGGCAGCGACCAGCTTTCATACAGCGCAGCCAGCACCAGGAACGCCAGCAGGATCGCCACCGGGAACACGATGAAGGCGGCCTTGCCCTGGGTGGCCTGCTGGTAGCTCAGGTCGGTCCACTCGGTCTGCATGCCCACTGGCAGGACCTGCCCGGCGATCTCGGTCAGCTTGGCCATGGCCTCGGCCGAGGACAGCATGCGCGGGTCGGCTTCGCCGGCCAGATCGGCCGCCGGGTAACCGTTGAAGCGCAGCACCGGGTCGGGACCGTAGGTCTCCTTCACGGTGACCATCGAGCCGATCGGCACCATCTCGCCACGGTTGTTGCGGGTACGCAGGCGACCGATGTCTTCCACGCTGTCACGGAACTGGCCGTCAGCCTGTGCGATCACCTGCCAGGTACGCCCGAACTGGTTGAAGTCGTTCACGTACGCCGAGCCCAGGTAGGTCTGCAGCGTGTCGAACAACTCGGTCAGCTCCACGCCCTGGGCCTTGGCCTTGACGCGGTCCACTTCGGCATCCAGCTGCGGCACGTTGGCCTGGTAGCTGGTGATCGGGAACGCCATGCCCGGCGTCTGCGCGACCGCACCCTGCATCGTGCTTACTGCAGTCTGCAGTGCGCCGTAGCCGAGATTGCCACGGTCCTGGATGAACATCTGGTAGCCGTTGCCGTTGCCCAGGCCGAGGATCGGCGGCGGCATCATGGAGAACGCGAAGCCCTCCTGCAGCCCGGCGATCTTGGCGTTGATCTCGGCATTGATCTGCGCGGCGGTACGGCCCTTGCGCTCACTGAACGGCTTGAGCGGAACGAACGCCACACCGGTGTTGGGCGTATTGGTGAACTGCAGCGCGTTCAGACCCGGGAACTGGATCGTGTGCGCCACGCCATCGGTGTTGCGCGCGATCTCGGCGACCTTGGCCAGCATGGCGTCGGTACGTGCGATCGAGGAACCCTCCGGCAGCTTCACACCGGCGATCAGGTACAGCTTGTCCTGGGTCGGAATGAAGCCGGCCGGCACCGCCTTGAACATCAGGCCGGTGGCCAGCAGCAGGCCGGCGTAAACCACGAATACCAGGCCACGACGGCCCAGCAGGCGGCCGACCGAACCGTGGTACTTCTCCGAGCTCGTCTTGAAGAAGCGGTTGAACGGACGGAAGATCCAGCCGAACAGACGGTCGATCAGACGGGTCAGGCCATCCTTCGGTGCACCGTGCGGCTTGAGCAGGCGTGCGGCCAGGGCCGGCGACAGGGTCAGCGAGTTGATCGCCGAGATCACGGTCGAGATGGCGATGGTGACGGCGAACTGCTTGTAGAACGCACCGGTCACGCCCGACAGGAACGCCATCGGCACGAACACGGCGCACAGCACCAGCGCGATCGCCACGATCGGGCCGGAAACTTCACGCATCGCCTGGTGGGCCGCGGCCAGCGGGGTCAGGCCTTCTTCGATGTTGCGCTCGACGTTCTCCACCACCACGATCGCGTCATCGACCACGATGCCAATCGCCAGCACCAGCCCGAACAGGGTCAAGGTATTGATCGAGAAGCCCAGCACGTACAGCGCCGCGAACGTACCCACGATGGACACCGGCACGGCGATCAACGGAATGATCGAGGCGCGCCAGGTCTGCAGGAACAGGATCACCACCAGCACCACCAGCGCGATCGCCTCCAGCAGGGTGGAGACCACGGCCTTGACCGAGTCGCGCACGAAGATGGTGGTGTCGTACACCGCTTCGTACTTCACGCCGGCCGGGAACTGCTTGGTCAGCTCATCCATGGTGTGGATGACCGAGTCGCGGATTTCCAGCGCGTTGGCGCCCGGGGCCTGGAAGATACCGATACCGACCGCGTTCTTGCCGTCCAGCTGCGACCGCAGCGTGTAGTCACCGGCGCCCAGTTCCAGGCGGGCGACATCGGACAGGCGCACCACTTCACCGTCGTCACCGGCCTTGAGCACGATGTCGCGGAATTCCTGCTCGCTGCGCAGGCGACCCTGGGCGTTGATCAGGGTCAGGAAGTCGCTGCTCGGCATCGGTTCGGCGCCGAGTTGGCCGGCCGAGACCTGCACGTTCTGCTCGCGCATCGCACGCACCACGTCGCTGGCGGTCAGGCCGCGCGCGGCGATCTTGTCCGGGTCCAGCCACGCCCGCATGGCGTAGTCGCCGCCGCCGAACATCTGCGCATCACCGACGCCCTGCAGGCGTGCCAGCGCATCCTTGACGTGCAGGCGGGCGTAGTTGCGCAGGTACAGCGAGTCGTACTTGCCGTCCGGCGAGGTCAGGTGGACCACCATCAGGAAGGTCGGCGACTGCTTCTGGGTGGAGACACCCTGGCGGCGCACGTCTTCAGGCAGGCGCGCCTGCGCCTGGGCGACGCGGTTCTGCACCTTGACCGCCGCCTCGTCCGGGTCGGTACCCGGGCGGAAGGTCACCGTCATCTGCAGTACGCCGTCGGAGCCGGCGACGGACTTGATGTACATCATGTCCTCGACGCCGTTGATCGCTTCTTCCAGTGGCGTGGCCACGGTTTCAGCGATCACCTTGGGGTTGGCGCCCGGGTACACCGTGCGCACCACCACCGATGGCGGCACCACTTCGGGGTACTCGCTGATCGGCAGCATGGGGATCGCGATCAGGCCTGCGGCGAAGATCACGATCGACAGCACCGCCGCGAAGATCGGCCTGTCAATGAAAAAACGGGAAAAGTCCATGGGTGGATTCCTGGGTGTTCGCCGACACCGGCGTGCAGGACCCCTGCCGCTGTCGCGGACGACAGCGGAGACGGGCAGCCCCGCACGGGGCATCAGCGAGGGAAGATCAGTTCAGAGCGGCGGTGGCTTTCGGTGCAACGGTGCCGCCGGCCGGCTGCATCGCGACGGCCTTGGCCTGGACCGGCATGCCCGGCATGAAGACTTTCTGCACGCCGTCGATGATCACACGGTCACCGGCCTTCAGGCCCTGCTCGACGATGCGCAGGCCGTCGGCGGTGCGGCCGAGTTCGATATCGCGGCGCTGTGCCTTGTTGTCCTTGTCGACCACGTAGACGAACTTGCGGTCCTGGTCGGTCAGCACGGCCTTGTCATCGATCAGCATGGCCTGGAACTGGCCGCTGCCGAGCAGCTGCACGCGTGCGAACAGGCCCGGGGTGAAGGCGCGGTCGGCGTTGTCCAGCAGCGCGCGGACCCGGATGGTGCCGGTGCTGCGGGTGACCTGGTTGTCCAGGAAGTCGACCTTGCCTTCATGCGGGTAGCCGGTCTCGCCGGACAGGCCGACCTTCACCGGCAGTTCGCTGTCGCGCTCGCTCGGGCGTTCACCCTTGCGGGCCATCTGGGCGTAGCGCAGGAAGGTCCCTTCATCGGCATCGAAGTACACATGCACCTTGTCCAGCGAGACCAGCGTGGTCAGCACGCTGGCACTGTCGCCGGCGGTCACCAGGTTGCCGGCGGTCACCATCGCGCGGCCGGCACGGCCGTTGATCGGAGCGCGCACCTGGGTGAACTCCATGTTCAACCGCGCCGCATCCACCGCCGCCTGTGCGGCCTGGACCTGAGCCAGTGCCTGTTCGGACACCGCGCGGCGCTGTTCCCAGGTCTCGGTGGAGATCGCCTGCTGGTCGGACAGGCGGCGGGCACGGTCGGCTTCGCTGCGGCTCACCTGGGCCTGGGTGCGCGCGCGGTTGAGCTCGGCGGTGGCGCGGTCCAGCTCGGCGCGGTAGCTGCGTGCGTCGATGGTGAACAGCACGTCGCCCTTTTTGACCTCCTGGCCTTCGACATAGTTGACCTTGTCGATGTAGCCGGAGACGCGCGGGCGCAGCTCAACGCTTTCGACCGCTTCGACGCGGCCACTGAAGTCGTCCCACTGGCTGACCTGCTTGACCAGCACCGGGGCGGCGCTGACCGACGGCGGCGGCGGCATGCCGGCTTCTTCAGCGTGGCTGCCACTGCAGGCGGTCAGCACCGCGGCGGCGAGGATCGAGACGCCGGCCATGGCCAGCCGTCGGGTGAAACGATGCGGGGAGGAGTTGGAAGTCATGTCATGCATCCGTACGTAGGGGTGGTGATACAGAATCGAAAACGTGGGGCGACGTGGGGGGCGTAGCCTGGGACCTGAACCTTGGTAGAGGTCAAGCGGTGCCGGCCGTGTTGCGCGACATCGGAGGGGGGCGGTCCAGATGCAGCAGCCCGCGCGGCAACTCGGCATCGCGCGCGTCGCAGCGCACGATCGCGCGGTTGTCGGTGCAGTTGTCCAGCAGCGAGACCACGCGACGGCCGACCAGCAGCGCGCTCGGCCATTCGATGCAGGCCTTGGCCGCATTGGCCGGGGTACACACCGGATCGCACACTTCCAGCATCTGCGCGCGCACACCGAGGGCCTGGGCCTCCTGGTGCAGCACCTGCGCGTACATGCGGGTGGCGGACATGGTGATGGAGGATTCCCCATGCCCGGCCCACGGCTTGAAACCGGCGGGACCGCCGACCAGCACGTAGCGCCGTGCCTGCCCGCCACCGCGCAGCAGCGGCAGCAGATGCCGCCCCGCATGCACGTGCGGCATCACGTCGGCCTGCAGCGCCTGCAACAGCGCATCGCCACTGCGATCGGTCACCCGACCACGGTTGTACGGGCCGCCCATTGCATCGACCACGGCCGCCAGCGCACGGCGACGCCCGCCGATCCGCTCGGCCACGGTGCGCGCAGAGCCGTCATCGCCCAACGAGCCCAGCAGGACTTCCAGCCCGGGCTCATCGGCGAACTGCTCCTGCAGCGCGGCCAGCCGCGCGGGATCGCGGCCGACCACCAGGACCGGGCTGCCGGCCTCCAGCAGGGCGGCCACGATGCCGTGGCCCACGCTGCCGGTGCCACCGAGCACCAGCACCTCGGGGGCCAATGTCCCATTCATGGGACTTTCACTCCCGTCGCCGGGATAATCCCAATTCGACCCAGTCGGTCGTTGCCACGGGCACCCAGGCGAAGGCTGCCCCCGCGCTGCATGTTGGCAGGCGGCGTGAATTCCCGGAAAGCCTTGCGGGACAAGGAACCCAGGCGGGGTTCCACGGTCAACGCGAGGTCCAGCGGGGCGTTGGGGCCGCTACGCAGGCGGCCAAGAATGTTCCGCAACCACATGGTTGTCGTCCTTCATATCTGGAATGGCGCCAGATTAGTCCTCAAACTCCCCCTTGATTAGTCCGGATTTAGGGGAATAATCATCCCGTGCCCGGCACAATCATTTGCGGCACGCTTCCCCTCCCCCGACTTTGGATCCCGTCATGGCCCACGATCTCAACGACACGCTGATCTTCGTCAAAGTGGTCGAGCAAGGCAGTTTCATCGCCGCCGCCACTGCACTGGGGCTCCCCAAGACGACGGTGAGCCGCAAAGTGCAGGAACTGGAAACGCGTCTTGGCGCACGCCTGCTGCACCGGACCACCCGCCGCCTCGGCCTCACCGAGGCCGGCTCGGTCTATCACGAGCACTGCCAGCGCATCGCACGCGAACTGGAAGAAGCCGAAGGTGCGGTCAACCAGCTGCAGTCCGGCCCGCGCGGCTGGTTGCGCTTCACCGTGCCGTATTCGATCGGCATCACCTGGATCGCGCCGCTGCTCGGCCAGTTCCATGCGCAATACCCGGAAATCCAGCTGGACATGCACCTGGGTAACGAGAAGCTCGACCTGATCGCCGGTGAAGCGGATCTGGCGCTGCGCGTGGGCACCCTGCCCGACTCCAACCTGGTGGCGCGCAAACTCGGCAGCCTGCGCACGCAGGTGTTCGCCAGCCCGGCCTACATCGAGCGCTACGGCGAGCCGCTGCATCCGGATGAGCTGCAGTTCCACCGCATCCTGGCGATGCGCAAGGCGCGCAATCTCAACAACAATCGTTTCTTCTGGCAGCTGGGCGAGAACGGCGGCGAGCTGCTCGATTTCCCGGTCAATCCGCTGCTGGTCGCCAATGATCCGTCTGCATTGAACGGCGCACTGGTGTGCGGCGAAGGCCTGCTGCTGACCGGTGACGTGATGGCCAAGCCCTTCGTCGAATCGGGCATGGTGCGCCGCGTGCTGGCTGGCTGGACCGGCCCCGAAGTCGACTTCAACGCGGTGTTCGCCGGCGGCCGGCTGGTCTCGCCGAAGGTGCGCGCGTTCGTCGATTTCCTGGTCGAGAAGATGAACTTCGACGCCAACTACATGCTCGCCCAGTGCCCGGCGGCGAAGCTGGCCAAGCAGCAGCAGACCCAGGTGGAAACGGAACTGCAGGCGGCCGGGAAGCGGATTCTGGAGACGGTGACCGCGGGGTGATGCTGACAGTACGCCGGGCTGGCGACCTACACCATGCCGTCGCTTTGCGCTCTTGCCGGGTAGGAGGTAGTGACCGCAATCTCGTTCCACCGTCACACGGGAACGGATGTTGGACACCTTACCTGCACGCAAGGTTGCGGAAACGCGGCACCTCCGGTTGCGGGAAGAAGCCTGTGCCGTTGTCGTAAACGAACTGAAGGCTCTTTATCCGCATCTGCATCTGTCTGATATCGACGGTGATGCGGTTGACCAGGCGCGACGTTGGGCAGAGGCCCCGGACACCACGACGCGCCCGCGGGCCCATGTTCCATGGGACTGGCGGGAACTCTGGAAGCGCTTTAGAAATCATGCGTGCAGAGTGGATCTTGCGATTCGGGATGCGGAAGTGCTGTGCGCTCTGGCCGTCGGTCGAGTCAGCAAGGGGCGGATGGTGGCAAGCATCCACTATCTTCAGTCGAATCCCGCGTCACATGGTTTGGAAGGTGAAATCGGGCGTATTGCGACTGCCTATCTGCTTGCACTTGCCACTGCGCTGCGGTGTAGTGAAATCGCGCTGAATCGTCCGGTACCGGAGTTGGTGAGGTACTACGAGAGGCTGGGCTTCACCAGGCATGTCCATCGCAGAGGCGTGCTCTCGCGCCTTGTTCAAGACATCACGGTTGATGCCCATGATTTGACAGCCGCCGCAGACCACAGTAGTAGACTGCCGTCAGGACCGACCCACCCAGGGGGCCAGCGATGAAACGCTCCACTCAATTGAAGCCGGGCAAGCGCGCCGCATCCGCCGTGGACGTCGCCAAGGTCAGACGCCATCTGTCTGGAGGCATTGCCACGAGGCCTGGCGAGACGTTGACCAAGGTCGAGCTGAAAGCAGTGTTTGATTCGGACAAGGCGGTTCTTGCCCGGGCAACCCGAAGGGCGGGCGAGGGTGTACTGGTCAAGTACAACGGGGTGATGGCCGGCGCAATGAACCCGCGCAAGCGTTCCAAGCCTGTCTAGACTGATGCTGCGCTCGGTTGGTCGGTAACCGGTAAGCGGGCGGCGTCATCTGGGAAGAGCAGCCGGCCAGTGGCCGGCACTTTGGCGGCGCTGTCGTTTGGGCGTTGCGGGTGTGCAGGTGCGCGGGCGAACGGAATTGTTCATGGCGTACCGGCCAACGGCCGGTACCCACAAGAATGCCGCCTGCGAGGGCGGCATTCTGTTCCCGCCTGCGGCGCGAACGTTGCAGCAATAACGCGGCGCGTTATTGTTGCAACGGAATCACACGGATCTCGACGCGGCGGTTCTGCGCGCGGCCGGCATCGGTGTTGTTGTCGGCGATCGGGTAGGCCTTGCCGGCACCCAGGGTTTCGATGCGGGCGCGCTGCACGCCCTGGCCAGCCAGGTAAGCGGCGACCGAGTCGGCGCGTTCCTTGGACAGGCGGTTGTTGACCGCATCGCTGCCGATGCTGTCGGTATGGCCGACCACTTCGATCATCGTCTGGTTGTACTCGGCCAGCGTGCTCGCCACGCCGTTGAGCGACCCGTAGAACTGCGGCTTCAGCGTGGACTTGCCGAAGTCGAAGGTGATGCCGTCCGGCAGGTTCAGCACGAGGTTGTCGCCATTGCGGGAGACGTCGATACCGGTGTTGGCGGTGCGCTCGCGCAGGGCGCGTTCCTGGCGGTCCTGGTACTGGCCGACGGCCGCGCCGCTCAGTGCGCCGATACCGGCACCGATCATGGCGTGCTGGCGGCGCTCGGTGGCGCTGTTGCCGCTGAGCAGGCCCGCGGCGACGCCGACGGCGGTACCGATCAGGGCGTTGCGGCCGGTGCGGTTCTGCTGCTCGACGGGATTGCCGTACTGGTCACTCTGCACGTAGGAGCCACCGGTGGCGCAGGCCGTCAGGGCGGCAGCAGTCATCAGGGCCAGGGCCACGTTGCGGGTTGCGGGTCGAATCATGAGGTTTCTCCTTGGTTACCGGTCGGCGCCGGCGTGCGGGCCGTGAAGAGCATAAACAGCCCAACGCGATGCCGGCATGATGAATGGCACACTCGGCAGCTCCCTGTTCAGGTAATCGTTTACGGCTGCGGCGCTCGATCCGGGGTGCGGGTCACGCTCCGCCGGTGTGGCGATACGCGGCCAAGGCGGCATCCCGGCCCTCGGACAGATCCACCAGCGGCAAGGCCGGATAGCCTGGTGCGCACTCGGCCAGCAGCTGCGGGGACTGCCACGGAGCAAAGCGCGCCTTGACCGGCAATGCGGCCAGTTCCGGCACCCACCGCGAGATGTACCGCGCCTGCGGGTCAAACTTCTGCGACTGCGTCACCGGATTGAAAATCCGGAAGTACGGCGCGGCGTCCGCCCCGGTGCCGGCAACCCACTGCCAGCCCATCGTGTTGTTGGCCAGGTCCGCATCGACCAGCGTGTCCCAGAACCAGCGCGCGCCTTCGCGCCAGTGCTGGCGCATGTGCTTGCACAGGTAGCTTGCGACGATCATGCGCACGCGGTTGTGCATGTAACCGGTGGCCCACAGCTCACGCAGGCCCGCATCGACGATCGGAATGCCGGTGCGCCCCTGCTGCCATGCACGCAGCGCGTCCGCATCGGGCTTGGCCCATTGGAACTGATCGAAGCGCGGGTTGAGGTTGTGATCCGGCGTCTGCGGGAAGTGATGCAGCAGGTGATACGAAAACTCGCGCCAGCCCAGTTCGCGGATGTAGCCGTCGATGTCGGCATCCCGGCTGGCACTGCGCTCGCCCTGCAGGCGGCGGACGATCTGCCACGGGGCGATCTCGCCGAAATGCAGGTGCGGCGACAGCAGCGAGGTGCCGACCCGGTCCGGCAGATCACGTTGCTCGCGATAGCCGTTGAGGGCACCGTCGATGAAGACCGTCAGTGCCTCTTGGGCACCGGCTTCGCCGGGCTGCCAATGCGTCCAGAACTGCCGGTCCCATGGGATCGCCGGCGCCAGGCCCAGTGACTCCAGCGTCCCGCCGCTCGCGCTGTGCCCGGGGAGCCGGTCCGGGACACCGCTCGGCGCCGGCAGCTGGAGGCGGGTCTGCGCATTCCGCCAGAACGGGGTGAACACTTTGTACGGCCCGCCCTGCTGGGTTGCCACGTCCCACGGCTCGAACATCAGGCTGCCGTTGTGGCTTTCGGCCTCGATGCCCTGCTCGCGCAGCTCCCGCTTGATCTTCGCATCGCGCGGCTGGGTGGCCGGTTCGTACTTGCGGTTCCAGTAGACCGCCACTGCACCGGTCTGCTCGATCAGCGCCTGGAGCTGCGACCGACTGTCGCCCTGGCGCAGCACCAGCGAAGAACCGCGCGCACGGAGGTCAGCGTCCAGCGCTGCCAGCGAACGATGCAGCCACGTGTTGGACGCGCCACCGGGCGCCCAATCGCCTTCTTCGTGTGGCGCATGGATGTAGACCGGCACCGGCACATGGCCGGCATCCAGAGCGGCCTGCAGGGCCGGGTTGTCCTGCAGCCGCAGGTCACGGCGAAACCACACCAACGCTACCGACACGAGACTACCCCGGAAGATTCGAGAGGCAATGATAGCCAGTGCAGGTGAAGGACAGGCAGCGATCACGCATGGGTGGCCCGCACTGTTCCACATCACCGCGCTTGACCTCAATCATGCTTGAGGTTCTATCGTGGCGTCCTCCCTCCCGCTTCCCCTCTGGAGATGCACATGGCTTACACCCTCCCCGCCCTGCCCTACGCTTACGACGCACTCGAACCGCACTTCGATGCACGCACGATGGAAATCCATCATGCTAAGCACCACCAGGCCTACGTCACCAATCTCAATACCGCCCTCACTGATGCCGGGATCGAGAGCACCGACATCGACGCGCTGATCGCCGATATCGGGGCTCTGCCGGAGGGTGTGCGCAACGTCGTCCGCAACAACGGCGGCGGGCATGCCAACCACAGCCTGTTCTGGACAGTGCTGACCGCCAGCGGCGGCACGCCGGAAGGCGCCGTGGCCCAGGCGATCGAGCGTGACCTCGGCGGCTACGCTGCGTTCAAGGAGGCCTTCACCAAGGCCGCGCAGACCCGCTTCGGCAGTGGCTGGGCGTGGTTGACGTTGAGCCACGACGGCAAACTTGTGGTGGAGAGCAGCCCGAACCAGGACAACCCGTTGATGGGCGACTTCGCGGGTCTCTCCGGTGGCACGCCGATCCTGGGGCTGGATGTGTGGGAGCACGCTTACTATCTGAACTACCAGAACCGCCGCCCGGACTACATCGCCGCGTTCTTCGAGCTGATCGACTGGGCAGAAGTCGCGCGCCGTTACCAGGCCGCCGGCGGCCGTTGATGGACACGGGTCCTGCACTGGGCCTCGGCACGCAGCCCTCCGCCACGCCGTCCGAGGCTGCAGTGCGGGACCCGCCGCTGTCCGCGGCCGCCCTGCGCCATGCCTTTGGCCAGTACCCGACCGGGGTCGCCATTGTCGCCGCCCGCAGCGACGACGATGCTCTGTTCGCGATGACGATCAACTCCTTTGCTTCGTTGTCGCTGGACCCACCGCTGGTGCTGTGGAGCCTGTCGAACCGCTCGCCCGATGTGGCCGTGTATCGCACCGGCAGGCCGTTCTCGATCAGTATCCTGGCCGCCCGGCAGCTCGCCTTGGCGCGGCATTTCGCCGATGGAAAACGGCGGCGCGTGCCGGTGCCCGGCACGATGATGGCGCACGCCAGTGGCGTGCCCCTGGTCCGCGATGCGGTGGCACAGCTCGTCTGCACGGTCGAACAAACCCTGCCCGCGGGTGATCATGTGCTGGTCATCGGCCAGGTGGTGCAGCTGGATACCGCCCCCGGCGACACCCTTGCCTTCCACCGCGGGCGCTACGCCCGCGTCACCGCTGCCTGAGTCCGCATCGAATGGATATCCCCGCACTGCAACGTCTTCTCGAACAGGGGCGCGACAGCGCCCTGCTTCGCTTCGGGCTGGGCAAGGCCCTGCTCGACGCGGGTGACATCACGGAAGCGGTCATCCATCTGCAGCGCTGTGTCGCACAGGATCCACAGTACTCGGCAGGCTGGAAATGGCTGGGTAAAGCCCATCTGGCGGCCGGCGATCCGGACGCTGCGGCACAGGCATGGCAACAAGGCCGTTCTGTCGCCGAGACCAACGGCGACAAGCAGGCGGTCAAGGAAATGGCCGTGTTCCTTCGGCGGCTGCAGAAGGCCAGCGCCGGCCCGGCGTGATCGCCCGGGAGCGCGCACTTGCAGATCAATCGCCCTTCGCCCGCCGCTGCTGCGCGTCGAAGCGCTGCATCGAAGCCCGGATCAACGCCTTGGCCTCGGCGGCATTGCCCCAGCCGTTGAGCTGGACCGGATTGCGGCCGGCGGGCAGGTCCTTGTAGACGCGGAAGAAGGCTTCGATGCGCTGCCGTTCGATCAGCGGCAGATCGTCCAGATCGCGGATGTTGGCGTAGGTGGGGTCGATCTTGTCGGTCGGCACGCCGATGACCTTTTCATCCTGCTCGCCGTCATCGACCATCTTGAGGTAGCCGATCGGACGGAACCGCACGATCACGCCGGGATGCAGCGGCTCACGGGTCAACACCAGTGCGTCCAGCGGATCGTTGTCGCCGGCCAGGGTGCGCGGCATCGAGCCGTAGTTGGCCGGGTACGCCACCGGCATCGACTGGAAGCGGTCCACATGGACCAGGCCGTCTTCCTTGATCTCGTACTTGGTGAAACTGCCGGCCGGGATCTCCACGGCCAGATGCACTTCGTCAGGCGCGTTCTTCGGCTGGGCGGCGAGGAACGGGTGCAGGACTGCGTTGCCGGCCACGCTGGCGCCGGCGAGCAGCAGCAGCGAGGCGGCCAACACGGCCCGCGCGATGGAACGGCGATGCGTCATCTCGATCTCCACGGAAGGCCGGGCGCACCGCAGTGGCCCGGTCGGTCGGTCATTCCCAGCAACGGTCGGCGCGGCCCTTGAGGGTCTGGGCGCGCGTGCAGTCGCGGGGGGCGATGCGTCCCTGCGTCAGTTCGGCCTTCTGTTTGCGGCCATCGGCAGCGCGTGTCAACTCGAAGCCGTCGTACAGGCGGCCGGTGACGGTGCGCGCCTCGTAGCGAAGGTGCGTCGGATCGATCTTCAACACCTGGAACAGCTGCGTGTCCTCCCCCACCGGCGCCATGGTGGTCCGGGCCTCGTCGGAGAGCCGGTACTGCTTCGGCCCGGCGACGGTGACGACGAACTGCGGCGTCGCGCCCTGCCCTTCGCCACGGCGGCCATAGGTGTGGTCGTGGCCCTGCAGGACCAGATCGACCTGGTGGCGGCGCACCACCGGCAGCAGCACATCGCGCAGTTCGGTGTTCTCGCGGCCCTCGCGCGGGGAATAGAACGGCTGGTGCAGCAACACGATGCTCCACGGGTGCGGATTATCGGCCAGCACCGTGTCAAGCCAGGCGGCCTGCGCCTTGGCCGTGCCCAGATCGAGCGCGGAGGTACCGTCGAGCACGGCGATGCGCACGCCCTGGTAGTCGAACCAGTAGGTACTGGTATCGGCGGCGTCCACGCCGTTGCGCGGCAATGCGAACGTCACCGGCCAGTGGCGGCCCAGCACGCGGCGCTCCTGCGGCGTGTCTTCGAACTCCTCGAAATACTCGTGGTTGCCGATCGCCGGGGCGACCGCGGTCTCCTGCGGCAGCCAGCCGGCGGCCGCGAACCACTCGCCCCACTCGCTGTCATCCTGCCCGTCGCCGCCACTGACCAGGTCACCGGCGAACAGGCTCAGGCGCGCGTCCGGGGCCGCCTTGATGCCGGCCCGCAGGACCCGGGAAACGTGGCTGAGGTTCTTGTTCTGGGTGTCACCGAAATACAGCAGCGTGAGCGGCTGATCGGCACGCCCGGCCGTGCGCAGCTGGTTCCAGGCACTCCAGGTGTTCTGGCCCTGCACGCGCCACAGGTACAGGGTGTCCGGCTGCAGGCCGGTCACGTCGGCCCGGTGATGATGGGACGCGCCGAGTTCAGTGGTCAGCGCCTGGGTGGTCGCGGTGATGCGGGTCGGCGTGCCGACATCCGGCGAGTCACCGGCCACCACCCATTCCAGCACGGGCGCTTTCACCGAGGTGTCGGTACGCCAGGCGACGGAGAAGCCGCGCGCAGCGTCCTGCGCCGGCGAGGCGACCAATCGATCCGGGAAGCCGGTCGCTGCGTAGTGGCGGTTTCCGGCCGGCACCTGGGTGTTCGGCTCGGCACCGTTTTCGGCATCTTTCTTCGCCACGGCACTGCCGCTGCACAGCAGCAGCGCCATCGCCAGCGCGGTCAGGGCGGCAGGAACGCGGCTCACGCGCCACACTCCAGCGGCAGCGACATCTGCTTGGCGATGCTCGCCCAGTCGAACGCCACCACGCCCTGGTCATCGTGCACCGCGTACAGCGCGCCATGCGGGAAACGCGCGGACGGCGCCTGCATCGACCAGATGCCGTCGGTGTTGGCCACCGTATTGCCCTGGAACGCGCCGACATGTTTCAGGCTGTGCCGGTCGAACAGGTGGAACACGCTGCGCTGCTTGCCCTGCTCGGTGGTGATCCACCAGCCATCCTTGCCGCAGGTCCGCAGCATCACGCCTTCGGCCTGGGCCTGGAACGCATCGCGTCCGAAAGTGGTGCCGCTGAAACGGCCTTCCAGCGTGTAGACCTTGAACTCGCTGGCGTAGGTTTCGTCTTCTTCGGCGATCAGCAGGCGGTCGTTGGCCGGGTCGCCCCAGATCGATTCGACCACCCGCAGCGCGCCCGCTTCGGTCGTGTCACCGATGCTGGCGGTGAGCGTGGCCTGCGCCTTGCCGTCCTGCACGGTGAGCGCGTAACGGCGCACGCGCTTGTCCAGTTCGGCCAGCGGCGGCAGCACGTCGTTGCCCTGCGCGTCTTCGCCCGCATCGTAGGAATCGGTCACGTACACGTCGTAGCCGCTGCCCTGCTTGTTCACCCACAGGCCGTAGGGCTTGCGCAGGTCGTCGGCGGCGAACACACCCAGCGGGGTGAAGTCCGGCAGCTGCAGCACCTGCACGCGATGGTTGTCGCGCTCCACGATCAGCACCAGGTCATCGACCACGGCGATGCCGTTGGGGCGGTCGAACTGGCCGGGGGCGGTGCCGAGGCTGCCGACGTCACGCAGCTTCGCGCCGGTCTGCCCGTCGTAGACCACCAGCTTGTCGGTGGCCTTGGCGGTCGCGATCAACCAGACTTGGCCCTCGGGCGTGGTCCAGCTGGCCGGCGAGTCGATGTTGTCGTCCGGGGTCATCGGGGTCAGGAACGCCTCGGCGACCGTAGCGACATCGCGTGCGGCGGAGGCGCCGGCCGCAGCCGTCGGCGCGGCGGGTGCCGCAGCGTCCGGCGTCGCTGGCGGCGTGCAGGCGGTCAACAGCGCCAGCGCGAGCAGGCTCAGGCAATGGGAGGCGCGCATCACAGGGCCACCTTCAGGCCGAGGGCGTAGGTGCGGCCATATTCTTCGTTCTGCAGGGTGCGCGAGCGCACGCCCTGGTAGAGCTCCAGCGGCTTGTCGAGCAGGTTCTGGGCTTCGAAGTAGAGGCTCACGTTGGCGGTGAACTTGTAGTCCAGGCTGAAATCGAGCTGGGTATTGGGCGCCACGTAGATATCGTAGGCGCGGCTGTCGCCCAGCGAATCCAGGTACTCGCTGCGGTAGACCGCCGCCACGCGGGTGCTGAAACCGGCCTTTTCATAGCCCAGGTGTGCGCTGTACACATGTTTGGAGGCGCGCGGCAGCATGAATTCGTCGCGCTCGCGGCCGGCCACGCCCGGATCGAAATCGGTATCCAGCCAGGTACCACTGGCACCCACCAGCAGGCCATCCCAGCCGGCCGGCAGGAAGGCGAGCTGCTGCTGCCAGTTGAATTCGGCGCCCCTGACCGTGGCCTTATTGCCGTTGATCACACGGGTGACCTCGAAGTCCGGGTACGCGGGATCCGTGTTGCTCACCGTGTTGACGATATAGCCATCGATCGACTTGTGGAACACGCCCAGCGAGACGATGCCGGTGCTGCCGAGGTACTTCTCGAGCGACAGGTCGATGTTCTTCGATTCGTACGGATCCAGCTGTGGATTGCCGATCCGGACTTCTTCGTCGCCCCGGCTCAGGCCGACGCGCGGCGCCACATCGCCGAACGACGGGCGCGAGACGGTCTTGTTGGCGGCCGCGCGCAGCACCCAGTCATCGCCCGCGTCGTAACGCAGGTGCAGGCCGGGCAGCACGTTGGTGTAGCTGCGGCTCACGCTCAGCGGCGTGACCGTGAAGCTGCGGCCGTTGCTGGCCACCTCGACGCTGTTGCCGGTAGCGCTGAACTGGGTGTTCTCCACGCGCACGCCGCCGATGATGCGCAGCGCGCCGACATCCCAGGTGCCCATCGCATAGCTGGCGAAGATGTCTTCGCTGGCGGTGTAGTCCTCTTCCAGCGAGGTCAGCGCGTTGCCACCGGCGTCCTGCGGGCGGGCGCTGTACTGGCCGCCATGCTGGGCCCAGTAGCGACGCATGGCGTCCGAGCTCATGCCCTGGCCGAGGCTGCCACCGCGGTGATCGGGGGTGGCGGCGGTCCAGTCCGACAACGCCACGTCCGGGCCGACGCGCAGTTCGCGCTCGTCGACATTGACGTCGCGGTCGCGCCAGCGGCCGAGCAGGCCGAACTTGACGCTGGAGGAATCTCCATCGAAGCGCACGTTGATCTGCGCACTGCGCTCGCTGTCGTTGACCTGTTTCGGCGAGAGCACGAAGCGGTCGAAATCGTAGTTGCCGTTGTCCATCCACTGCGCGCTGGTCAGCGCATAGCGCGGGATGCCGCTGTTCTGATCGACGCTCGCGCCGAGGTCGTCGCCGTTGTACTCGAAGCGCGCCTCCATCTCATCGTTGACGCGCTCTTCGGTGCGGGTGTAGCCGACCTTGTAGTCGACAACCGCGTGGGTGAGGCGGTTTTCGCCACCAGCGCTGGTGGTGAAGGTATTTTCCTTCTTGGTGCGGTACCGCATCCGCTTCTGGATCGCATCGGCCGGCAGGTCCTCGACACGGTACTGGTTGTTGCCCAGCGCGGTGACCTCGCCATCGCCGAAGTTGAAGATCGTGCGCTGACGGGTTTCTGCATCGTCGAACTGGCTGTACAGCGTGCGCAGGTAATAGCGGTTGTCTTCATCCGGACGCCAGTCGAGATTGAGGTTGGCGCCGATGCGCTTGCGTTCGATCTCGTACTTGCGCTGCTGCAGGCTGTTGGCGAACAGGTCGTCCTCCGCACCCCCGTCGAGTTCGCCGTACTCCACTTCGGTGTTGTCCGACTCGAACTTGCGGTTCTGGTAGTTCACGCCCAGCGCAACGCCGAACGTATCGGCGAACACTTCGCTGTAATTGATCGCCGCCTTCGGGCTGGTGTTGCCGGAGAGCTGCTGGTGACTGGCTTCGATCTTGCCGCGCAGGTTGCGGCCTTCGCGGTCGAAGGCGGAGGCGGACTCGACCAGGATCGCACCGCCGATCGCGTCGCCGGGCATGTCCGGGGTCGGCGATTTGACCACGCGCAGGCGCTCGGTCGAATCGGAGGGAATCACATCCAGCGGCGCCGCACGGCTCGAATCTTCCGGGGTGCCGATGGCGATGCCGTCGACACTGACGCTGTTGAGGTTGGCATCCAGGCCGCGGATGACCACGAAGCGCCCCTCGCCCTGGTCACGGGTGACGCTGACGCCCGGCAGGCGCTGCAGCGATTCGGCCACGTTCTTGTCCGGATAGACGCCCATGGCATCGGAGGACACCGCATCTTCGATCGCATCGCTGCTGCGCTTGAGGTCGACCGCACGGGTCTGCGACTCCAGCTGCGGGCGGACCTCGACGCGGTCCAGGTCGATGGCGGCGGCCCCGGCGGCGGCGCTGCCGGCCACCGTGCTGCCATCGGGGGTGTCGGCGGCATGGGCCGACGGGGTGATCACCGCCAGCAACGAAAGGCTGATCGCCAGGCCCAACGGACGCTTCTTCTGCACTGCATTCCCCAATCTGTGTAAAGAATGGGTCAGGACGGTATGTCCGGGAGGTTGCATGGGGATGACACCGGGGACATCGAGGCGATCAGCGGCGGCTTCGGCTTTTGGCTTCGGTGGGGTGTTGCGGCACACTATCGGCCTCTCCTTTGCCAGTCTCCCCCATGAAAATCGTCGAAGTGCGCCATCCGCTGGTGCAGCACAAGATCGGCCTGATGCGCGATGCGTCCCTGAGCACCAAGGACTTCCGCGAGCTGGCCAATGAACTCGGTGGGCTGCTGGCCTATGAGGCCACCGCCGATCTGGAGACCGAGGCCCACACCATGGCCGGCTGGGCCGGGCCGGTGACGGTGCAGCGCATCGCCGGGGCCAAGATCACCGTGGTGCCGATCCTGCGCGCCGGCCTGGGCATGCTCAGCGGCGTGCTCTCGCTGATCCCGGCCGCGCGCCTGAGCGTGGTCGGCCTGCAGCGCGATGAGGAAACCCTGCAGCCGGTGCCCTACTTCGAGCGCCTGACCGGCCGCCTGGAAGAGCGCGATGCGCTGATCCTGGACCCGATGCTGGCCACCGGCGGCACCCTGATCGCCACCATCGACATGCTCAAGCGCGCCGGCGCCCGTCGCATCAAGGGCATCTTCCTGGTCGCCGCACCGGAGGGCATCGCCGCGGTGCAGGCCGTGCACCCGGACGTGGAAATCTTCACCGCCGCGATCGACGCCCAGCTCAACGACAAGGGCTACATCCTGCCGGGCCTGGGCGATGCCGGCGACCGCATTTTCGGGACCCGCGTGGTCGGTTGATCCACGCGTTGGCTGGCGGCCCTGCGCGGCCGCCGGCTTCTTCACGCGGCCTGCTCAGGGCGAGGCAGAAGCTGCGCGCAACCCTACCCGTGCGCGGAGTGTTGCCATGAAGACTGCGTCCCTGCTGGCCTGCCTGCTGCTGATCGGCAGCCCCGTGCTGGCCCATGCCGCTACCCCGCAGCAACAGCGCATGGCCGACTGCTCGGCCAAGAACAAAGGCAAGACCGGCGAGGACTACAAGACCGCGCAGAAGGCCTGCCTGAGCGCGCCGGCACCGGTAGCGACCACGCCGCAGGAACGCATGAAAACCTGCAATGCCGATGCCGCCGCGAAGAAGCTGGCCGGCGATGCGCGCAAGATCTTCATGAGCGGGTGTCTGAAGGCGCATTGAGGGTCGCGCCGGTTTTGGACGGTGCGTGGACGGGGTGCCGTGCCGACCAACGGTCGGCACCTACCGGCTTGCTTGGACGGACGCCCAACGGTCGGCACCTACCGGTGTGGTTGCGCAGGCGTTACGCCAGCGCGCGGGCCTTCAGTTCGCCCTGTTCGTGCAGGGTGCCGAAGCGGCCCTTCTCATCGCGTGACACCTGCGCCATCGCGCACTGCGGGTCATGGGTGAAGAACAGATGGACGTTGCGGGCGAACTTGTCTTCCAGGAAGCTGCGCTTCTCGTCGATCAGCAGCTCGGCGTTGCGGTCGTAGCCCATGGTGATCGGAACATGCACCCATGAGCGGCCCGGGATCAGGTCCGCACAGAACACCACGCCGCCTCGCGGCTGACCCTCCACGGTCTCCGGCCCGATGATCTCCGCCAGCATCAGGCCCGGAGTATGCCCGTCGCTGAAGCTGAAACGCACGCTGTCGCCCAAGGTTTTCGAGTACGGGCCATCGACGATTTCCAGCCGACCGCTCGCCTCCAGCAGGCCGGGCAGTTCCGGAATGAAACTGGCGCGGTCGCGTGGATGCGGATGCAGCGCGCGGGCCCAGTGCTCGGCCCCGACCAGGAAGGTCGCATTCGGGAACAGCAGTTCGGGCGAGCGGCCCTCGCTCCACGGCGCCAGCAGGCCGCCGGCGTGGTCGAAGTGCAGGTGGCTCAGTACCACCACGTCGATGTCTTCGTGCTCGAAACCCGCCTCGCGCAGCGATTCGATCAGCACGTGGCTGGGTTCCTGCACGCCGTAACGGTCCCGCAGTTTCGGCTCGAAGAAGGCGCCGATGCCGGTTTCAAACAGCACGGTCTTGCCGGCCAGCGGGCTGGCCAGCAGCGCGCGGCAGGCCAGCTCGATCCGGTTGAGATCGTCCGGCACTGCCCATTTTTCCCAGACCGCGCGCGGCGCATTGCCGAACATCGCGCCGCCGTCGAGTTTCTGCGAGTTACCGCGGATGGACCATAGTTTCATCCGCAAATTATCGTCGCGCGACCGTTAAATATTCGCTAGCCGTCGCCCATGAAAAAACCCCGCCACTGGGACGGGGTTTTTCGTTTCCGCACTCAATCAGTGCGCTTGGCTGACCTTGGCGCTGCCCACCGGGTTGCGCGGATCGCTGCCACCGCTGAGCACGTTGCTGCGGCGGTCCCATTCCACGGTCTGCAGGTTGCCCCAGACGTGGCTGGAACCCCGGCCGCCGGCAGCGCTGTCGCCGGGCAGATCGATCTTGTGGCCCATCGCCTGCAGCTGCTTGATGGTATCCGCATCGAAGGTGCCGTCCTCGGCCTCGATCAGGTCCGGCAGCCACTGGTGGTGGTAGCGCGGCAGCGCGGCGACCTGCTGGGCGGTCAGGCCGTCGTCGTAGCCGAGGATGCCGAGCAGCACCATGGTGATGATGCGGCTGCCACCGGGCGTACCGAGCACCACGACCTTGTCGGCGGATTCCATGAAGGTCGGCGTCATTGAACTGAGCATGCGCTTGCCCGGCTTGGGCGCATTGGCCGCATAGCCCATCACGCCGAAGGCATTGGGCGTGCCCGGCTTCAGCGCGAAATCGTCCATTTCATTGTTCAGCAGCACGCCGGTACCCGACGGAATCAGGCCCGAGCCGTACAGCAGGTTCACGGTCTGGGTCGCACCGACGCGGTTGCCTTCGCGGTCGATGATCGAGAAATGCGTGGTCTCGTCATCCTCCAACGGGGTCGGGTTGCCCGACAGCAGATCGCTCGGGGTGGCCTTCTCCGGGTGGATGGTGGCACGCAGGCCCTGGGCGTAGTCCTTGCTGGTCAGCACCTTCTGCGGGATATCCACGAAGTCCGGATCACCCAGGAAGAAGGTGCGGTCGCGGTAGGCGCGGCGCATCGCTTCCACCACCAGATGGGTGCGGTGGGCCTGGTCCATCGACTTCAGATCCCAGCCTTCCAGGATCTGCAGCATGGCGGCCAGCGCAATGCCGCCGGAGGACGGCGGCGAGGCGGTGGTGATGGTCCAGTCGCGGTACTTGAACGCGATCGGCTCGCGCAGCTTGACCCGGTAGCCGGCCAGTTCCTCGGCGGTCCAGTGGCCGCCGGCCTGCTTGACGCCCTTGAGCAGCAGCGTGCCGGTCTCGCCGCGGTAGAACCCATCAAAGCCCTGGTCGGCCAGGCGCTCCATGGTCCGCGCCAGTTCCGGCTGGCGGAACAGGTCGCCCTCGGCGATCGGCTTGCCGTTGCGCTCGTACACCTCGCGCGTGCCGGGATAGCGCTGCATCACCTCGCGCCGGGACTGATAGCCCTTGGCCATGCGCGCGTACACCGGGAAGCCTTCGCGTGCGATGCGCATCGCCGGTTCCAGCGAAGTCTTCAGCGGAAGCTTGCCGTGTTTGGAGGACAGCTCCACCAGCGCTGCCGGCAGGCCGGGGATGCCGGCCGACCACGCACCGTTGACCGAACGGTCGCGGTCCAGCTCGCCCTTCTTGTCCAGGAAGGCGGCCGGGGTTGCGGACTGCGGCGCGGTTTCGCGCGCATCCAGCATCACGTCCTTGCCGGTGGCGGCATCGTGCAGCAGGAAGAAACCGCCGCCGCCGAGGCCCGAGCTGATCGGCTCGACCACCGCCAGGGTGGCGGAGACCGCCACCGCGGCATCGAACGCATTGCCGCCCTTGGCCAGGATTTCCATGCCGGCTTCCGTCGCCAGATGGTGACCACTGGCGACGGCCACGCCATCCGGATGTTTGGCCAGGACCGCCTGCGCGGATCCGGCAGCCCAGGCACTCGGGGCCACCAGCAGGACGAGCAGCAACCAACGACGCGACAGCGTTCTCATTTCGGCAGAAACTCCGTGACATACAATTCGGGATGATCGCGCTGCAGCCCGCGCAGTTTGGCGAGCAGGGCGTCCTGGGTTTCCGGAATGTCCGGATCGGGATCGATGCATTCGACCGGGCAGACGACCACGCACTGGGGTTCGTCGAAATGCCCCACGCACTCGGTGCAGCGGGCCGGATCGATCACGTAGATGGTTTCACCCATCGAGATGGCCTGATTGGGGCAGGCCGGCTCACAGACGTCGCAATTGACGCAGAGCTCATTGATTTTCAGCGACATGGCGTTACTCCACGCCCGCGCCGGCGGATGAGAACCGGCCCACGCGGGCGCGCGGGCCGGTCATCGGTGACGCCCCTGCGGGCGCCACCCGGGCCGCGCACAAGGCGCGGCCGCCACTGCACGGGTTACTTGGCTTCGACGAAGATGTACTCGGCGCCGGTCGGCTGGATGATCGACTGGACGCGGGCGTTGTCGGCGGCCTTGCCGATGAAGACCACGCGCACACCCTTCATCGAGTCCGGCGAGACGTCCTTGAACACGGCCTGGATCATGTCGGCCATCTTGGCCGAAGCCGAGGAACCGAAGGCCAGCATGTTGCCCGGCTGCACGCCACGGGCGACGGCCTGGGTGGCGCTTTCGACCTGACGCTCATACTTGGCGGCGAATTCCGGATCCGATTCCGGCGAGAGGTAGTACAGATACGGGCTGTTGCTGATGTTGCCCATGTTCTGCACGGCCACGGCCTGCAGGTACTTCTTCCAGCCGGCATCGTCATCGGCAGCCGGGGCGACCAGCGCCTGCTGGGCTTCGACGACCGGTGCGGCCTCTTCCTTCTTGCAGGCGGTGAAGGCCAGCGCGAACGACGCGATCAACATGGCACGCATGGTGTTGTTCATGGAATTCCTCCCTTGGTGATTCTTGGTATGTATGGGTCTGACAGGTACTACGCTTGGCCCGACTTCGCTTCACGGACCTTGCGCAGCGCCTCAAGCACGGCGGACGGCACAAAGCCGGACACGTCGCCGCCCAGGCGGGCGATCTCGCGGACCAGCGAAGACGAAATGAAGCTGTGCTGCTCGGCCGGGGTCAGGAACAGCGTCTCGACCTCCGGGATCAGATGACGGTTCATGCTCGCCATCTGGAATTCGTATTCGAAATCGGATACCGCGCGCAGGCCGCGCAGCAGCACCCCGCCCTGCACCGAGCGCACGAAATGCGCCAGCAGGGTATCGAAGCCACGCACTTCCACGTTGCGGTTGTGGCCCAGCGCATCGCGGGCCAGCTGAACGCGCAGGTCCAGCGGCAGCGTCGGCCCCTTGGACGGACTCTGCGCCACGCCCACCACCACCTTCTCGAACAGGGGCGCAGCGCGGTTCACCAGATCGATGTGACCGTTGGTGATCGGATCGAAGGTGCCCGGGTACACGGCAATGCGGCGGTTGGCCACGGTCATACGGTAGCTACGCGTGTTGGTCTGGTGAAAGTGTAGCAGTGGCGCGCCGATACAGGGCAAAACGGACCTCCCGGGTGCCCCCCTCGCGGTGCAGCAGCCACGTCGCGGGCATCTTCGGCGCCTGATCGGCCGGCGACTCCACGTACAGCCAGGCATCGGCGGCCAGATGCGACGGCAGGCCGGCGATCACCGCCTCCCACAGCCCATCGGCAAACGGCGGATCGACGAACGCGATATCCGCCAGCGGCCCGGCCGGCTGCCGCAGCCACTGCAGCGCATCGGCCTGGACCACCGCGATCTGGTCCTGCGCCCCCAGCCCGGCGACCGACTCGCGCAACTGCCGGGACAATGCCGCATCGCGCTCGACCAGCGTCGCCTGCGCCGCCCCGCGCGACACCGCCTCCAGCCCCAGCGCCCCGCTCCCGGCGAACAGATCCAGCACCCGCGCCCCGCCCAGGCGCGGCATCAGCCAGTTGAACAGCGTCTCCCGCACCCGGTCACTGCTGGGCCGCAGCCCGGGCGACAGCGGTACCGGCAGCTTCGTATTGCGCCACCTGCCCCCGATGATCCGCACCTGGCCCACGGCGGCTGCCGGCTGGCGCGGCTTCATGCGTGGCTCCTGGGGCAGAGGGGGATGGGAGGGGCGAACGGGCGGAAACGGGTCATGGGCACGGATGGCAGGCAGTTCAGGACGACATTCTAGGCGGTCCGGTGGTTGCCTCCACCCGGTGCCCCGATGCCGGAAGGAAATGCAGCCACGCATGGCGTGGCTCTACCGGCCGCACGTACGACCTACGAGCCGAGGGCGGCGGCCTTGAATTCGGGACAATCCACCCCTACCCCTTGAGCCAGCCGCCGCGCCGGGCGCGGCAATGTCCCAAGGAGCAACACGACCCATGACCGTGCAGACCCAAAAAGAAACCCTGGGCTTCCAGACCGAAGTCAAACAGCTGCTGCAGCTGATGATCCACTCGCTGTACTCCAACAAGGAAATCTTCCTTCGCGAGCTGATCTCCAACGCGGCCGACGCCTCGGACAAGCTGCGCTTCGAAGCGCTGACCCAGCCGGACCTGCTCGAGAACGACGGCGACCTGCGCATCCGCGTCAGCTTCGATGCCACGGCCAACACCCTGACCATCGACGACAACGGCATCGGCATGAGCCGTGACGAAGCGATCGCCCACCTGGGCACCATCGCCAAATCCGGCACCGGCGACTTCCTGCGCCAGCTCTCCGGCGACCAGAAGAAGGACTCCCAGCTGATCGGCCAATTCGGCGTTGGCTTCTACAGCGCCTTCATCGTCGCCGACCAGGTCGACGTCTACTCCCGTCGCGCCGGCCTGCCCGCCAGCGAGGGCGTGCACTGGTCCTCGCGCGGCGAAGGTGAGTTCGACGTGGAAGGCATCGACAAGCCCGAGCGCGGCACCCGCATCGTCCTGCACCTCAAGGATGACCAGCGCGACTTCGCCGACGGCTGGCGCCTGCGCGGCATCATCAAGAAGTACTCCGATCACATCGGCCTGCCGATCCAGATGGTCAAGGAACACCACGGCGAAGACGCCCCGGCCGAGATCGAATGGGAAACCGTCAACCGTGCCAGCGCGCTGTGGACGCGGCCGCGTACCGAGATCACCGACGCCGAGTACCAGGAGTTCTACAAGCACGCCGCGCACGACCACCAGGACCCGCTGGCGTGGAGCCACAACAAGGTGGAAGGCAAGCTCGAGTACACCTCGCTGCTGTACGTCCCCGGCCACGCCCCGTTCGACCTGTACCACCGCGATGCGCCCAAGGGCCTGAAGCTCTACGTCCAGCGCGTCTTCGTCATGGACCAGGCCGAGCAGTTCCTGCCGCTGTACCTGCGCTTCATCAAGGGCGTGGTGGATTCCAACGATCTCTCCCTGAACGTCTCGCGCGAAATCCTGCAGTCCGGCCCGGTCATCGATTCGATGAAGTCGGCGCTGACCAAGCGCTCGCTGGACATGCTGGAGAAGCTGGCCAAGGACAAGCCGGAGGTCTATGCCGGCTTCTGGAAGCAGTTCGGCCAGGTCCTCAAGGAAGGTCCGGCGGAAGACTATGGCAACCGCGAGAAGATCGCCGGCCTGCTGCGCTTCGCCACCACCCATGACGACAGCGGCGAGCCCAGCGTCTCGCTGGCCGACTACGTGGGCCGCATGATCGAGGGCCAGGACAAGATCTACTTCCTGACCGGCGACAGCCACACCCAGGTCAAGGACAGTCCGCACCTGGAAGTGTTCCGCAAGAAGGGCGTGGAAGTGCTGCTGCTCACCGACCGCATCGACGAGTGGCTGATGGGCTACCTCACCGAGTTCGACGGCAAGTCGTTCGTCGATGTCGCGCGTGGCGATCTGGACCTGGGCGCGCTGGAAAGCGCCGAAGACAAGCAGGCCCAGGAAGCCGTCGCCAAGGACAAGCAGGCGCTGGTGGACCGCATCAAGACCGCACTGGGTGACGACGTCGCCGACGTGCGCGTTTCGCACCGCCTGACCGATTCGCCGGCGATCCTGGCGATCGGCGAACAGGATCTGGGCCTGCAGATGCGCCAGATCCTGGAAGCCAGCGGCCAGAAGGTGCCTGACAGCAAGCCGGTGTTCGAGTTCAACCCGGGCCATCCGCTGATCGGCAAGCTGGATCAGGAAGGCGATGCCGCGCGCTTCGACGATCTGAGCCGCGTGCTGTTCGACCAGGCCGCGCTGGCCGCGGGCGACACGCTGAAGGACCCGGCGGCGTATGTGCGCCGGCTCAACAAGCTGCTGCTGGAGCTGTCGGCGTAACGGGCGCTACGGGAGGGTGCCGGCCACAGCGGCCGGCACACCGACCGGATCAGGCCCAGCGGTCCAGCAGGGTGCCCAGCATCTCGTCCTGACGGCGGACCACCGTCGCGTTGGCGGCAAACGCCAGCGCGGCTTCCCTGGCCGTCAACAGGTCCGCGATCGGCGCATTGGCGTCGTCCGGCGCGGTAACCACGGTGGCGGTGACGCCGCCTCCTGCCGCTGTCGTCTGGGCGACCCCCAGCCGGGTGGTCTCCGTGACCGGCAGCCGTGCCACGTTGGAGGCTGCGGCCTGCACGCCCAGCGAGGCAGCGCGCATGCCTGAGCTGGCAATGGACATCACGCTCATCGTTCACCGTTTCGTTGTTCTGGCCGCACCCACATGGCGCAGCCCTTCACAACAGGTAACGGCCGCATCGGCCATTACTTGAGTCCCGCCCCACCGCACCTGCACGCCCATGGGCATTCGGGGCGCAGTGGTAGCATACCCCTCTGATTTCAGCGTCTTTTGCCAATGCTCAGCTTCTTCCGTCGCAAAAAGCCCCAGGACGCCCCGCAAGAGGCGGCCAAGACCCAGCATTACTCCACCGAGGAGCTGGCTGCCGCGTTCCCGCAGGCCGCTCCCGAGCCTGCAGCACCGCCGGCGCCTGCGCCGCTGCCGCCCGTGGTGGAAACCGCTGTTCCCGCTGCCGAGCCCGCCGCTCCGGTAGAGCGCGTGATCGCGCCGACCCCGGTGGTTCCTGCGCCTGTGGTTCCCGCGCCGGTTGTGCCTGCCCCTGTGGTGCCTGTGCCCGTCGTGGCTGCGCCGGTGGCCCCGGCCCCGGTTGCGCCCGCACCCGTGGTGGCTGCTCCGGTTGCACCGGAACCGATCACCCCCGCGCCTGCGGTGACCGCACCGGTTCAAGCACCGATCGCCCCGGTAAGCGCACCCGCGCCCGCTGCTGTCGCACCACCGTCTGTCACTCCGGTTGCTCCGGTTGCTCCAGCCCCGGTCACTCCGGTCGCCCCGACCATCGTGACCGAGCGCCCGACCTCCCACGACATGGCCCCCGCCGCCGCCGGCAAGAGCGGCTGGCGCGAGCGCCTGCGCAACAGCGTGATCGCACGCAGTTTCGGCGGCCTGTTCTCGCGCAATCCCAAGCTCGATGACGACCTGCTCGACGAGCTGGAAACCGCGCTGATCACCGCCGATGTCGGCGTCGGCGCGACCACCGCGCTGGTCGAAGGCCTGCGCAAGCGGATGAAGGCGCGTGAGTTCACCGATGCCAATGCACTGCTGACGGCGCTGCGCGCCGAACTGATCGCGATCCTGCAACCGGTCGCCAGGCCGCTGGTCATCGACCGCACCGCCAAGCCGTTCGTGGTGCTCACCGTCGGCGTCAACGGCGTCGGCAAGACCACCACCATCGGCAAGCTGGCCAAGCGCTTCAAGGACGACGGCCACAGCCTGATGCTGGCCGCCGGCGATACCTTCCGTGCTGCTGCCGTCGCGCAGCTGCAGGCCTGGGGCGAACGCAACGGCGTCGCCGTGGTCGCGCAGGGCCAGAACGCCGATGCGGCCTCGGTCGCCTTCGATGCGCTGCAGGCCGGCAAGGCCCGCGGCACCGAAGTGCTGATCGCCGATACCGCCGGCCGCCTGCACACCCAGGCCGGCCTGATGAACGAGCTGGGCAAGATCCGCCGCGTGCTCGGCAAGATCGATCCCGATGCCCCGCACGAAGTGCTGATGGTCATTGATGGCACCACCGGCCAGAACGCGCTGTCGCAGCTGCGTCAGTTCCACGCGGCGGTCAACGTGACCGGCCTGGTGGTGACCAAGCTGGACGGCACCGCCAAGGGTGGCGTTGTGTTCGCGCTGGCCCGTGAGTTCGGCATTCCGATCCGCTTCTGCGGCATCGGCGAGCGCCCGGAAGACCTGCGCGTGTTCGATCCGGAAGCCTTCGTCGACGCGCTGCTGCCGGAAGCACTGGGCGGCTGAGCCGATGCAGCCACGCATGGCGTGGCTCTACCCTCTTCTCCGGAACCTGCATGACCCGCCAGCCTCCCGCCAGCGCCCCGGTGCCGACCGAAGATGTGTTCGTCGCGCGGCTGCTGCACTGGTTCGACGACCATGGCCGGCACGACCTGCCATGGCAGCACCCACGCAGCCCGTACCGGGTGTGGCTGTCGGAGATCATGCTGCAGCAGACCCAGGTCGGCACGGTCATCCCGTACTTCCTGAAATTCCTCGACGTGTTCCCGACCCTGCCCGACCTGGCCGCGGCCAGCAACGATGCGGTGATGGCACAGTGGGCCGGGCTCGGGTACTACGCCCGTGCACGCAACCTGCATGCCGCCGCACAGCGCTGCGTCGAACTGCACGACGGCGAGCTGCCGCGTGATTTCGATGCACTGCACGCGCTGCCCGGCATCGGCCGCAGCACCGCGGGCGCGATCCTCAGCCAAGCCTGGAATGATCGGTTCGCGATTCTCGACGGCAACGTCAAACGCGTGCTGACCCGCTATCACGGCATCGAGGGCTTCCCCGGCCTGCCGGTGATCGAAAAACAGCTCTGGGCGGTGGCCGAGGCGCATGCGGCGCAGGTGCCCGCATCGCGCATGGTCGACTACACCCAGGCGCAGATGGACCTGGGCGCCAGCGTCTGCAGCCGCAGCCGACCGGCCTGCGTGATCTGCCCGCTGCAGGCCACCTGCGTGGCGCGTCGCGAGGGCCGCACCGATCAGCTGCCGACGCCCAAGCCGGGCAAGACCCTGCCCGAACGCGAGGCGGTGGCGCTGCTGCTGCGCGATGCGCGCGGCCGGGTATTGCTGCAGAAGCGGCCGGACACGGGGATCTGGGCACAGCTATGGACCCTGCCCCAGGCCGACAGCGGGGTCGTGCTGCAGGACTGGTTCGACGCGCACATTGAGGGTTCGCTGGACGATGCCGAGCCGTTGCCGGTGCTGGAGCACACCTTCAGCCACTACCGGCTGCACCTGCAGGTGCTGGTGGCAACGGTGCAGGGCCTGCGCAACGAGGCCGAGGGACTGCGCTGGGTCGCCGCCGAAGAACTGGCCACGCTGGGCCTGCCCGCGCCGATCCGCAAGCTGCTGGAGACCGGTGCACCGCCCGCTCAGCCCAAGCGCCGTACAATGCGGCGCGCAGCAACATCCCAAGACATCGAGTAACGCTATGCCCCGCACCGTTTTCTGCCAGTACGAACAACGCGACGCCGAAGGCCTGGACTTCGTGCCCTACCCCGGCGAGCTGGGCCAGCGCATCTTCAACCATATCGGCAAGCCGGCGTGGGCCGCGTGGCTGGCGCACCAGACCATGCTGATCAACGAAAACCGCCTGTCGCCGCGTGATCCCAAGCACCGCGCGTTCCTGGAAGAGGAACTGGTGAAGTACCTGTTCAGCGGTGGCGCCGAAAAGCCGGCTGGATTCGTTCCGGAGGCGTAACCGGCTCTGATACCGACCAACGGTCGGTATCTACCGCGAGGATGGGACGGCCCCGAGATGGCGGTGCCTTCTTCGATATGCCTTGGCCGGCCAGCGGCCGGCACTACCGGGTCGGCGCCTGCTGGCCTTCTTCGCGCTCCTGCACCTGTGCCTGACGCAGCGCCTGTTCCGAGCTGCGCAGAGCCTTGGTGTCCAGCTTGCGGATGCTGCTGATGAAGCACGGCATGTTCATCGGTCCGGGCGTGGGGTCACGCACCAGCACCTTGTCGAAGCGGGCCGACACACGGCCGACCCGGCTGGTCAGGCCGATCGCCGGGGCGTAGTCCAGCCCCTGGCACGGCCCGGTCAGTTCCAGCAGATAGCCTTCGCTCGGGCGCGTCCACACCGCCAGCGCGCTCTCGCCCAGCTCGGTCCAGCCTGACAGCGAACCGTACAGCGGCATGTCCTGCTGCGGCGGCCCGGCGTGGGCCCGGTAGAGATCGAGCTTCTGCGCGGTGGATAGGCGGCCGGTACTGGCGCACGCGGCCAGCCCAAGGCACAGGGCCGCGATGGCAAGGGTCTGCTTCATGACGCCTCCTGCTGGGGACTATGCGCCGATCATGCGCCGCCCAACGTGCTCCCGGCGAGAGGAACCCGCCGGGTGTTCAGCGCTCAGGCAGGCATCGATGCCTGCTCAAACCTCGCTGTGGGCCAGGCTGTGCAGCCGCCCTTCGCGCAGCTCCAGCACGCGGTCCAGCTTGCGCGCCAGCGAGCGATCGTGGGTCACCAGCACCAGGCTGGTGTGGTGTGCGCGGTTGAGCTCCAGCATCAGCTCGAACACGGTCGCCGCCGTCTTGTCATCCAGGTTGCCGGTCGGCTCGTCGCCGAGCACGCAGGCCGGCCGGTTGACCAGCGCGCGGGCCACGGCAGCGCGCTGGCGCTCACCACCAGAGAGTTCACCGGGCTTGTGGTCCAAGCGATGGCCCAGGCCGACCGATTCCAGCAGCGCCTGCGCGCGGGTGCGCGCGTCCTCCACTTCTTCGCCCCCGAGCAGCACCGGCATCATCACGTTTTCCAGCGCGGTGAATTCGGGCAGCAGGTGGTGGAACTGGTAGACGAAGCCGAGCGCGCGGTTGCGCAGCCGGCCGCGCTGGCTGTCGGACAGGCCGGACATGCGCTGGCCGGCCACATAGACCTCGCCCGCCGTCGGGGTATCCAGGCCGCCCAGCAGGTGCAGCAGGGTGCTCTTGCCGGCGCCGGAGGCACCGATGATCGCCACGGTTTCGCCGGCAGCCACGCGCAGGTCCAACCCGTTGAACACGGGCGTCTGCATGCGGCCTTCGGCGTAGGTCTTCGCCAGGGCTTCGGCGCGGATGACTTCCTCGCCCAGGGTGAGTGCTTCATTCATAACGCAGGGCCTCCGCCGGCTGGGTACGTGCCGCGCGCCAGGCGGGATACAGGGTGGCAAGGAAGCTCATGACCAGCGCCACGGCCGTGATCATGATGATGTCCGGGGTCTGCATGTCGGTCGGCAGGCCGGTGATGTAGTAGACGTCTTCCGGCAGCAGCTTGACGTTGAACAGCGTCTCGATCGCACCGAGGATGCGCTCCAGGTTCAAGGTCAGGGTGATGCCGCCGATCACGCCGAGCACGGTGCCGAAGATGCCGATCAGCGAGCCCTGCACCATGAACACCTGCATGACCCCACCCGGGGTGAGCCCGAGCGTGCGCAGGATCGCGATGTCCGCCTGCTTGTCGGTGACCAGCATCACCTGCGAGGACACCAGGTTGAAGGCGCCCATGGCGATGATCAGCGAGAGCAGGATGCCCATCACTACCTTCTCCATGCGCAGCGAGTGGTACAGGTTGGCGTTCTGCTGGGTCCAGTCGCTGACGCGGTAGGCGCCGGTCAGGTTGTGGGCCAGATCGACACCAACGTCCAGCGCCTTGTCCATGTCGTGCAGCTTCAGGCGCACGCCGGTGACGCCGTCGATGCGCAGTACTTTTTCCAGATCGGCCATGTTGGCGTATGCCACGCCGCGGTCGACCTCGTTGTAGCCGGCTTCGAAGATGCCACTGACGGTGAAGCGTTTCATGCGCGGGATCGCACCGATCGGCGTGCCCTGCACTTCCGCCAGCGTCACCAGCACGGTGTCGCCCACGCCGACACCGAGGTAGATCGCCAGCTCCTGGCCGACCAGCAGGTTGTAGCTGCCCGCGGTCAGGCTGTCGAAACTGCCCTTCTTGACCTTCTGGTTGATCACCGAGACGTTCGGCTCCAGCGCCGGGTCGATGCCCTGCACGATGGCGCCCTGCACGCGGGGACCGCTGAGCATGGCCTGGATTTCGATGTACGGCGCCGCGCCGGCGACACGCGGATCCTTCTTCGCCACCTCCACCGCATGCGCCCAGTCGGCCATCGGCGCGCCGTCGGTGGTGATGGTGGTATGCGCGGTCATCTGCAGCAGTCGATCGCGGATTTCCTTCTGGAAACCGCTCATGACCGCCAGCGTGGTGATCAGCACGGTCACGCCCAGGGCAATGCCGAGGATCGAGGCCATGGAGATGAAGGAGATGAAGCCGTTGCGGCGTTTGGCGCGCAGGTAGCGCAGGCCAATCGAGACAGGTATGGGTTTGAACATGCAGGTACGCCGGACAATTCAGGCTATGGTGCCACTGCAGGGGGTGAACGGGAAATGCAGTGTGCCCGGACGGCTAGTCGCAGTTCACGTGCCTGCCCCTGCGGGAGGGTATCGGGCCAGAACAAACGCCAGTGGCGGCGCCCCTCGTGCCGCCAGGCCAGTTGCACCAGCGGGCCGCGGCGCCGCATCTGCAGCTCCTCGACCGGCGCGTCATCCACCTGCGCCGGGGCGTCATCGACCGGGATCAGGAAGACGCAGCCCGGGCGGTGCGCATAGCGCCACGCCTCCCACCAGGTACCGGCCATCGCCACCACGCCCAGCCCCAGGCCCCACGGCGCGGGCAGATCGGTCGCCCACAGCGCCCAGGGCATCAGCGCCCCCATGGCGATCAGCGCACGGCATTGCCAGCGCGAGGGATGCCACTCACGCCGGAAGGGCGCGGATCCGGGCGATGAGGGCGGCGGGCGCGGCATGCGGGCACTCCTCGTAGCCCATGAACCAGCGCCACAACTTATCGTCCTCGCTCTCGAGCAGGAACAGGAAAACCTCGCGCTCGTCTGTCGGTGCCTGCAGCCAGCAACGGTCCAGGTAACGGCCGAACAGCTGGTCCAGCTCGCGCATGCCACGGCGGCAACGCCAGCGCAGCTTTTTCAGTTCGGTTGCTTCATCCATTTTCTGCGTTTCCAGATAAGGCAAAGCCACGCATGGCGTGGCTCTACCGTTTCGATCGATTTTTGCAGAACCCCGCATGGCGTGGCGCTACAGGACACCCCTGGATCAGGCGCGGCGCGCCATCATCAGCTTCTTGATCTCGGCAATGGCCAGCGCCGGGTTCAGGCCCTTCGGGCAGGTGCGCGAGCAGTTCATGATGGTGTGGCAGCGGTACAGCTTGAACGGGTCTTCCAGCTCGTCCAGGCGCGCACCGGTGTCTTCATCGCGCGAGTCGATGATCCAGCGGTAGGCCTGCAGCAGGATGGCCGGGCCCAGGTAACGCTCGCCGTTCCACCAGTAGCTCGGGCAGCTGGTCGAGCAGCACGCGCACAGGATGCACTCGTACAGGCCGTCCAGCTTCTTGCGGTCTTCCGGCGACTGCAGACGCTCGCGATCCGGCGGCGGCGGGGTCTGGGTGCGGATCCACGGCTTGATCGAAGCGTACTGCGCGTAGAAGTGGGTCAGGTCCGGCACCAGATCCTTGACCACGCTCATGTGCGGCAGCGGGTAGATCGGCACTTCGGCCTTGCCGCAGTCGGCAATCGCGCGGGTGCAGGCCAGCGTGTTGGTGCCGTCGATGTTCATCGCGCACGAACCGCAGATGCCCTCGCGGCACGAACGACGGAAGGTCAGGGTCGGATCAATCTCGTTCTTGATCTTGATCAGCGCGTCCAGGACCATCGGGCCGCAGGCGTCCAGATCGATCTCATACGTATCGGTGCGCGGATTGCTGTCGTCGTCGGGACTCCAGCGGTAGATCTTGAAGGTGCGGGTGTTCTTCGCACCGGTCTGGGCGGGGAAGTGCTTGCCCTTTCCGATCTTGGAATTCTTGGGGAGGGAAAACTCGGCCATGGCTGTTCTCGTTGGCTCAGGCGGCTCGCGCTGCGGAGCAGGCGCGGGTAGCACGGAAGATGAGGAAGTCGACACCACCGGCCAGCGGCGCACGCGCCACCCCACCCGTGCGGGTGGCGGCGGTCGCGAGCGCTGCGTGGACGGAGGTCATGCCGCAGGTCTCTTAGTAAACGCGCGGCTTGGGCGGGACGACGTCCACGTCCTTGCTGAGCGTGTACATGTGGACCGGACGGTAGTCGAACTCGCACTTGCCGTTTTCGTCGACGTTGACCAGCGTGTGCTTCTGCCAGTTGACGTCGTCGCGGTCCGGGAAGTCCTCATGCGCATGCGCGCCGCGGCTTTCCTTGCGCTGTTCGGCCGAGTTGATCGTCGCCACCGCGTTGAGCAGCAGGTTGTTCAGCTCGTAGGTTTCGATCAGGTCCGAGTTCCACACCAGCGAACGGTCGGAGACCTTGACGTCCTGGAAGGAGTCGAAGATCTCGGCCATCTTGCTGCAGCCCTCTTCCAGCGTCTTGCTGGTACGGAACACCGCCGCGTCGTTCTGCATGGTGCGCTGCATGCGATCGCGGATGACCGAGGTCGGGGTGTCGCCGTTGGCGTAACGCAGCTTGTCGAGCAGGCCCAGGGCCTTGTCGCAGGCATCGGACGGCAGGGTCTTGTGCGGTGCGCCGGACTTGATGGTGTCGGCGCAGCGGTTGGCCACCGCACGGCCGAACACGACCAGATCCAGCAGCGAGTTCGAGCCCAGGCGGTTGGCGCCGTGCACGGACACGCAGGCCGCTTCGCCGATGGCGTACAGGCCCGGCACGACCGCATCGGGGTTGTCGCCGACCTTGCGCACGACTTCGCCGTGGTAGTTGGTCGGGATGCCGCCCATGTTGTAGTGCACGGTCGGGATGACCGGGATCGGCTGCTTGTGCACGTCCACGCCGGCGAAGATGCGGGCGCTTTCAGCGATGCCCGGCAGCTTGTCGTCGATGACGCCAGGGCCGAGGTGGGTCAGGTCGAGCAGGATGTGATCCTTGTGCTCGCCGACGCCGCGGCCTTCGCGGATCTCGATGGTCATCGAACGCGACACCACGTCGCGCGAAGCCAGATCCTTGTAGTGCGGTGCATAGCGCTCCATGAAGCGCTCGCCGTTGCTGTTGCGCAGGATGCCGCCTTCGCCGCGCACGCCCTCGGTGATCAGGCAGCCCGCGCCGTAGATACCGGTCGGGTGGAACTGCACGAACTCCATGTCCTGCATCGGCAGGCCGGCACGCATGACCAGACCGCCGCCGTCGCCGGTGCAGGTGTGGGCCGAGGTGGCGCTGAAGTAGGCGCGGCCGTAGCCGCCGGTGGCCAGCACTACGCCGTGGGCGCGGAACAGGTGCAGCGAGCCGTCGGCCATGTCCAGCGCGAGCACGCCGCGGCAGACGCCTTCGTCATCGAAGATCAGGTCGAGCGCGAAGTACTCGATCATGAAGCGCGCGTTGTGGGCCAGCGACTGCTGGTACAGCGTGTGCAGCATGGCGTGGCCGGTACGGTCGGCGGCGGCGCAGGTGCGCTGCGCGGACGGGCCTTCGCCGTACTTGGTGGTCATGCCGCCGAACGGGCGCTGGTAGATCTTGCCGTCTTCGGTACGGCTGAACGGCACACCGTAGTGTTCCAGTTCGATGATGGCCGGGATCGCTTCGCGGCACATGTACTCGATGGCGTCCTGGTCACCCAGCCAATCCGAGCCCTTGATGGTGTCGAAGAAGTGGTAGCGCCAGTCGTCTTCGCCCATGTTGCCCAGCGCGGCGGAAATACCGCCCTGCGCGGCCACGGTGTGCGAACGGGTCGGGAAGACCTTGGTCAGACAGACCGTCTGCAGGCCCTTGGCGGCAAGGCCGAACGTGGCGCGCAGGCCAGCACCGCCGGCGCCGACCACGACCATGTCGTACTTGTGTTCCGTAATCTTGTAAGCGGACATCTAATCTGGATTCCTGTCTTGGTGCCTGGACTCAGGCGACGCCGAGCGCGATGCGGGCGACCGCAAAAACACTGACGATCCCGCCGAGCACGGCGATGAACTTCACCGTGGTCTGCAGCGCCAGGGCCAGCAGCGAATTGTGGATGTAGTCTTCCAGCACGACCTGCAGGCCGAGCTGGGCATGCCAGAACATCGCGACCAGGAAGCCGACCAGCAGCACCGCGTTCCACGGCTTGGACACCGCGTCGGTGGCGGTCACGTAATCGGCGCCGATCAGGCTCAGCACGAACACCAGGAACCAGATGGTCAGGCCGACCAGCGCGGTGGCGGTCAGGCGCTGCAGCACGAAATGCTCGGTGCCGGTCTTGGCGGCGCCCAGGCCACGCACGTTCTTCAGCGGGGTACGGTACTTGTTCATGCGGCCGCTCCCATGAAGACATAAGCCCAGATCAGGGCGGTGATCACCAGGCTGGCGAAGACCGAGACCCAGCTGCTGCGCACGAAGGCGGGAATGGAGAAGCCGATCGCGAAGTCCTGCACGATATGGCGGATGCCATTGCACAGGTGGTAGGCGAAGGACCAGCTCCAGGCGAACAGGAACAGCTTGCCGTACCAGCTGCCGGCATGGCCGGTGAAGCAGTTCCAGGATTCAGGGCCCATCATCAGGGCGAGCAGGCCGCCGGCGATGACCAGGGCTCCAACAGACAGAAAGATGCCGGTCGCTCGATGCAGGATCGAGGTGGCCATCTGAATCTGCCAGCGATACACCTGAAGGTGCGGGGAAAGGGGACGTTCTCTGGCGGCCATTCGCTGGGCTCGTTGTCTCGGCTGGGCGGCGCAATGCCGCGTTGGCTCAATGCTGATCAAAAATCGATGCAGCGTCCGTTTTTTTCCCAATCTCCGTACCGCACCGGATCAAGTCCGCCGCGGCCGCCGATTTCCAAAGGCAATGCGTCGGTCTCGGGAAGCGGCTGCTTCTCCGGTACCAGCGTGCCTTCAGCTTCAGAATCTGGAGTGGGGGTTGTTTGGCCTATCATGGGTGTTCTCGCAACGCACAAATTTTAGACCCCGTTCACGTGCCTGACAACCTGCCCTCCGATTTCGCCGGCTTTTCGCGCCTCCCCGGTCACCAGCTGCTCAGCCTCAGCGGTGCCGATGCGGCCGCGTTCGCCCATGCCCAATTCTCCAGCGATGTCACCGCCCTGCCCCTGCGGCATTGGCAGTGGAGCGCCTGGCTGACGGCCAAGGGCCGCACCATTGCTGTGTTCCAGCTGTTGCGGCTGGACGAGGAGCGCATCGTGCTGCTGCTCGCCGACGGCGACGCCGATGCGATTGCGTCGCAGTTGCAGCGTTTTGTATTCCGCCGCAAGGTCCGGATCGAGGTGCGCAACGACCTGGCCGTGGTGGCGAGCTTCACCGCCCCCGAAGCGGCCTCCGGCGCCGCGATTGCGCAACTTGGTGGCGAAACCGTGGAATTGGACCTGGGCAGCGATGCGCTTCCGCGCAGCCTGCGGATCGGTGCCGCCGATGCCGTGGCCGCCGCCGCGGACAGCGCGGATATCGCACTGGCCTGGCGCCAGTCCGACCTGCGCTATGGGCTGCCGCGACTGGACGCCGATCAGCGTGAACAGTGGACGCCACAGCAGCTGGGGCTGGACCGCCTGAACGGGTACAGCGTCAAGAAGGGCTGCTACCCGGGCCAGGAAATCGTGGCCCGCACCCACTTCCTCGGCAAGGCCAAGCGCGCCCTGCAGCTGCTGCGGGTCGTGGAGGGCACGACCAGCGGCACGCAGGTGCAGCAGAACGAGGCGGCGATCGGCACGGTCGCCTCGGTGGCCGGTGACCTGGCCCTGGCAGTGCTGCCGCTGGAGATCGCGCCGGCGCCGTTGACGGTCGGTGGGGTTGACGCCGTCCACCTGCCGTTGCTGGACGGCCTCGCGCGGTAACAGGCGTCGGCCGTTGGTCGATGCGTACGCGCCCCGGTCCGATCGCGGTCACGACCAACGGTGGTGACCTACCCCCGGTAGGCGCCGACCGTTGGTCGGCGCGCCGCGCAACCCATCCGCGCCTTACGCGTCGTTCAAGCGCTCGCCGGTCTCTGCATCGAAGAAATGCAGGCCCTGCGGGTGGATCGCCACGCGGATCGGCTCGCCAACGGACGGCAACGCCTGCGGCGCCACGCGCATCACCAATGGCTGGCCGCCGCTGGTCATGTTGACGAAGATCTCGTTGCCGACCGGCTCGATGCCATCGATCATCGCCTCGAACGCGGTCGCATCCCCGGCCGCGGCCGGCTGCAGATGCTCCGGGCGCACGCCCACGGCGATCGCCCTGCCGACCCATGCCTGATCGATCCGGGCCTGGCCCAGCGGTGCGGTCAGTGCGGTGTCCTGCACGGCATAGCCACTGTCGGTGCGCTGCAGGGTGCCGCGCAGCACGTTCATCGCCGGGCTGCCGAGGAAGCCGGCCACGAACAGATTGGCCGGACGGTCGTACAGCGCCATCGGGGTATCGATCTGCTGGATCACGCCATCCTTGAGCACCACGATCCGCTGGCCCAGGGTCATCGCTTCCACCTGATCGTGGGTCACGTAGATCATCGTGGTGCCGAGCTTGCGATGCAGCTGCGCGATTTCCGTGCGCACGCTGTGGCGCAGCTTGGCGTCCAGGTTGGACAGCGGCTCATCGAGCAGGAACACCGCCGGCTCGCGCACCAGCGCACGGCCCAGCGCGACGCGCTGGCGCTGGCCGCCGGACATCGCCTTGGGCAGCTTGTCGAGCATGTCGGTCAGGCCGAGCGTTTCAGCCGCCTCGCCCACCCGCTTGCTGATCGTGGCCTTGTCGTGCCCGCGCAACTTCAGACCGAAGGCCAGGTTCTCGGCCACGGTCATGTGCGGGTACAGCGCATAGCTCTGGAACACCATGGCGATGTCGCGATCCTTGGGCGCCACGTCGTTCACCACGCGGTCGCCGATCGTCAGCGTGCCGCCACTGATTTCTTCCAGGCCGGCGACCATGCGCAGCAGTGTGGACTTGCCACACCCCGACGGCCCCACCAGCACCATCAATTCACCATCGGCCACTTCGAAGGTCGCGCCCTGCACGGCCACCTGACCGTTGTCGTAGACCTTGCGAACGCCCTGCAACTGCACTTTTGCCATATCACCATTCCAGTCCGCCCGGTCTCCGGGCTGTTATGCGGAACTGCCTTCGGCCCTCCCGATGGCAGGTCGATGGCGTGGTGCCGCATGACGGCGACCACTGCAATCGAATACAGTCTGCGCATTCTGCCATGTAAACGTTTTCACGTGGCACTATCCGATAGTCGGCCGTGACCTGGATGCCGGGGAGGATGCGATATCCCCCACGACACCGGGTTGGCAGGCCATCATGCCGGGCGGAATCCATGGGGCGTGCTGCACCTGCAACAAGCAGACAACGGACCCCGCCCGACCCCCGAGAACATAGACGAGAAGCGATTGACAACGATGTCACCCGGATCTGAAACTCGAGCGATGCACGACACCCTTTTCCTGTTTGGCGCCACAGGTGACCTGGCCCAGCGCTATCTGTTCCCCTCGCTGCTGCGATTGCTGGGTGACGGCCTGCTCCCCGAGGACTTCAAGGTCCGTGCGCTGGCGCTGTCGCCGCACGATACCGAAGCCTTCCGCGAGATCCTGCGCCCGCGCCTGCAGCAGGCCATGCCGATGGCCAGCCAGGACGACATCCACTCGCTGCTCCAGCGCATCGACTACCGCTCGGTGGATCTGCGCGACCCGGACTCGGTGGCCGAGTCGGTCAGCGATCTGGTCGACCGCCACTGCGTGAGCTACCTGGCCATTCCGCCGGGGCTGTACATCTCCACCTGCGAAGGGCTGGCCAAGGGCGGCGCGTTGGCCGCTCCGCACCGCCTGATGCTGGAAAAGCCGATCGGCAGCGACAGTGCCAGCGCCGAGGAGATCATCTCCACCATCGGCCAGTGGATCGACGAAGACCGCGTGTTCCGCCTGGATCACTACCTGGGCAAGGCCGCGGTGCAGAACCTGATCGCGCTGCGCTTCGGCAACACGCTGCTCGAGGCGGTATGGAACCGCAACTACATCGAATCGGTGCACATCCTGGTCGCCGAGAGCGAGGGCGTGGACGGTCGCGATGCCTACTACGCCCGCTCCGGCGCGCTGCGCGACATGGTCCAGAGCCACATCCTGCAGTTGCTGTGCCTGGTCGCGATGGAGCCGCCGGCCTCGCTGGAAGCCGACCGCATCCGCGATGAAAAGGTCAAAGTGCTGCGCGCCCTGCGCCCGCTCGACGCCAAGCACGCCGCACGCGACAGCGTCCGCGGCCGCTACACCGCCGGCACCATCAACGGCCAGCCCGCGCAGGCCTACCAGCCGCCGGAAGGCAGCGATGTGGAAACCTTCGCCGGGGTCACCGCGCATATCGACAACTGGCGCTGGTCCGGCGTGCCGTTCCACCTGGTCACCGGCAAGCGCCTGGCCGAGCGCACCACCCGCGTGGTGGTCACGCTGAAGCCGGTCACCCACTGGCTGTTCGAGCGCCCGCACCGCCGCAACGCGACCCCGAACCGCATCACCTTCCAGCTGCAGCCGCAGGAGAACATCGAGCTGGGCCTGATGAGCTCGCTGGCCGGCCCGGAATGGGGCGCGCTGGAACTGCATCCGCTGGAACTGGAACTGTCCGTGCCGACCGGCCTGCACCGTCGCATCGCCTACGAGCGCCTGTTCCTGGATGCGTTCAACGGCAACCATGCGCTGTTCGTGCGCGATGACGAAGTGCGCGCCGCCTGGGCCTGGATCGACAGCGTCAGCGACGCGTGGAAGGAAGCCAAGCTGCCGCTGCAGCCCTACCCGGCCGGCGAATGGGGTCCGCGGGAAGCCACCGGCTTCCTGCCCGCCGACGCCGAGGCCGACGCTGTCCACGGTGATCAGGCATGACGGTGTTGTCCCAGCCGGTCCTCGTCGCGGATATCGGAGGTACCAACGCACGCTTCGCCCTGGCCGATACCTCGCTGGCCGCGCCGCTGCAGCAGGACAGCATCCGCGAGTTCCGCGTCGCGGAGTTCCCGTCGCTCGGTGAGGCGGCGCGCCACTATCTGGACGAGATCGGCGCGGAGGCAAAACGCGGCGTGTTCGCCGTGGCCGGCCGCGTCGACGGTGACGAGGCGCGCATCACCAATCACCCGTGGGTGATCTCGCGCATGCGCACCGCGCACATGCTCGGCTTCGACGAGCTGCACCTGATCAACGACTTCGCCGCCCAGGCGATGGCGATTTCGCTGCTGCAGCCGCAGGACGTGATCCAGGTCGGCGGCGCGGCGTGGGTGCCGGGCAAACCCGGCCAGCCGCGCAACTATGCGGTGATCGGCCCGGGCACCGGGCTGGGCGTGGGCGGGCTGATCCTGCGCCACGGCCGCTGCTACCCGCTGGAAACCGAAGGAGGCCACGTCAGCTTCCCGCCAGGCACGCCAGAGGAGATCCGCATCCTGGAGATCCTGTCCGAGCAGTTCGGCCGTGTCTCCAACGAGCGCCTGATCTGCGGCCCGGGCCTGGTCAACATCCATCGCGCCGTGTGCGAGATGGCCGATATCGATCCGGGCCAGCTGCAGCCAGTGGACGTCACCGCGCGTGCGCTGCATGGCGACCCGCAGGCGATGCGCACCGTGGATGTGTTCTGCGCCGTGTTCGGCGCGATCGCCGGCGACCTGGTGCTGATGCAGGGCGCCTGGGACGGCGTGTTCCTGACCGGCGGCCTGGTGCCGAAGATGCTCGATTCGCTGCAGCACTCCGGCTTCCGCCAGCGCTTTGAACACAAGGGCCGCTTCTCTTCGATCATGTCCAAGGTGCCGTCACTGGCGGTGATGCACCCCAGCCCCGGCCTGCTCGGCGCGGCCGCGTATGCGGCGGATGTGGAACGCGATCTGCCGGGAGGCACCGCATGAATACCCTGGATACGTCCGATCGTTTCACCCTGATCCGCCATGGCGATGCCGATGGCTGGATCGAAGCCGTCGCCGCCGAAATGGCGGCCGAGCTCAACCGCGACATCGCCGAATTCGGCCGGGCGCGCATGCTGCTCTCCGGCGGCACCACGCCGGCGCCGGTCTACCAGGCGCTGGCCGAGCTGGACGTTCAATGGGACCGGGTGGAAGTGAGCCTGGTCGATGAGCGCTGGCTCTCGCCGCAGGATCGCGACAGCAATGCATGGCTGGTGAAGGAGAGCTTCCTCACCCGTGCCGAAGGCGCGCATTTCGATCCGCTGGTGCGGGTCGGCAAGCCGCTGCCCGAGTGCGTCTACAGCGCCAACCTGCAGGCCCAGCACAGCCAGCGGCCCTGCCTGAGCGTGCTCGGCATGGGCAATGACGGCCACACCGCCTCGCTGTTCCCGGGTTCGAAGGATCTGACCCGCGCACTGGAAAGCACCCTGCCCTACGCGGCGCTGGATGCCACCGGCTGCCCCGGTGCGAACCAGTGGCCGCTGCGCATCACCCTCACGCCACACGGCCTGAAGCAGAGCCGCCAGCGCCTGTTGCTGCTGCGTGGCAAGCAGAAGCTGGAAGTGCTCAAGCACGCGCTGGAAAGCAACAATCCGCAGCTGTATCCCATCCTCAACGCGATCGATCTCGACGGCGCGAAACTGCGCGTCCACTGGTGTGACTGAGTTGCCCCGGTGTTGTTCCGTTCGCCTTCTCATAGCCGGTAGCCAATGAGCCTGCATCCCAAACTCCATGCCATCACCGAGCGCATCGTCCAGCGCAGCGTCGCCTCCCGCGCCGCCTACCTGGCCGGTGTCGACGCGGCGCTGCGCGACGGTCCGTTCCGTTCGCGCCTGAGCTGCGGCAACCTCGCCCACGGGTTCGCCGCGTGCGGCCCGACCGACAAGTCGCGCCTGCGCGGCGGCGTGACGCCCAACCTGGGCATCATCACCGCGTACAACGACATGCTCTCGGCGCACCAGCCGTTCGAGCACTACCCGGAGATCCTGCGCGAAACCGCGCGCGAACTCGGCGCGACCGCACAGGTTGCCGGTGGCGTGCCGGCAATGTGCGACGGCGTCACCCAGGGCCGCGGCGGCATGGAGCTGTCGCTGTTCTCGCGCGATGTGATCGCCCAGTCGACCGCAATCGGCCTGAGCCATGACATGTTCGACGCCAGCGTCTACCTCGGCGTCTGCGACAAGATCGTGCCGGGCCTGCTGATCGGTGCGCTCGCTTTCGGCCACCTGCCGGCGATCTTCCTGCCGGCCGGCCCGATGACCCCGGGCATTCCGAACAAGCAGAAGGCCGAAGTGCGCGAGCGCTATGCGGCCGGCCAGGCGACCCGCGAGGAACTGCTGGAAGCCGAAGCCGCCTCGTACCACGGCGCCGGCACCTGCACCTTCTATGGCACCGCCAACTCCAACCAGACCCTGCTCGAGGCGATGGGCGTGCAGATGCCGGGCGCCTCGTTCGTCAATCCGGATACGCCGCTGCGCGATGCACTGACCCGCCAGGCGGCAGTGCGTGCGCTGGAGATCAGCGCGCTGGGCGACGACTTCCGTCCGCTCGGCCGCCTGATCGACGAACGCGCGATCGTCAACGCCGTGGTCACCCTGATGGCCACCGGCGGCTCGACCAACCACACCATCCACTGGATCGCAGTGGCGCGTGCGGCCGGCATCGTGCTGACCTGGGACGACATGGACCAGCTCTCGCAGCTGATCCCGCTGCTGGCCCGCGTCTATCCGAACGGCGAAGCCGACGTGAACCGCTTCGCTGCCGCGGGCGGCACCGCGTTCGTGTTCCGTGAGCTGATGGAGGCCGGCCTGATGCACGCCGACCTGCAGACCGTGGCCGAAGGCGGCATGCCGCAGTACGGCCAGGAGCCGGCGTTGCGCGACGGCAAGCTGACCTACATCGATGGTGTGCGCGAGAGCGCCGATCCGGATGTGGTGCGTGGCGTGGCCAATCCGTTCGAATCCCAGGGCGGCCTGCGCCTGCTGCGCGGCAATCTCGGTCGGTCGCTGATCAAGCTGTCTGCGGTGAAGCCGGAGTTCCGCACGATCGAAGCGCCGGCGGTGGTGGTCGATGCGCCGCAGGTGCTGAACAAGCTGCACGCAGCCGGTGTGCTGCCGCACGATTTCGTTGCGGTGGTCCGTTACCAGGGCCCGCGCTCCAACGGCATGCCGGAGCTGCATTCGCTGGCGCCGCTGCTGGGCCTGCTGCAGAACCAGGGGCGCCGGGTGGCGCTGGTCACCGATGGTCGTCTGTCGGGTGCCTCGGGCAAGTTCCCGGCGGCGATCCACATGACGCCGGAAGCGTCGCGCGGGGGTCCGCTGGCGCGGGTGCGCGAGGGCGACATCATCCGTCTGGATGGCGAGGCCGGCACGCTGGAACTGCTGGTGGATGCGGCGGAGTTCGCGGCACGCGAGCCGGCGCCGAACACGGCACCGGCGGCGCACGATCTGGGCCGCAATCTGTTCGCGATGAGCCGTCGCCTGGTGGGTCCAGCCGATCAGGGCGCGATGTCGATTTCGTGTGGGCCGGCGGCCGATGACGGCAGCATCTGGAACTACGATGCGGAATACGAGCTTGGGCATGATGCGGCGGCTGCGGATGCGCCGCATGAGGCGAAAGACGCCTGAGCTGACGCGGCGGTGGATTTCCTGGTTGAGGCAGCGGGATGGCCCCAACCAGGACGCGCCGTGAACCCATCCATGGGGGCTCGTCAGCGCCATCCATGGCGCTGTAACGGTCCTGGTTGGGGCCATCCCGCTGCCTCCCGACACATTCCGGCGCGTCGTTCGCGCTGCAGACATTGATGAAAAGAAGGATTGGAAACGCATGAGCATCGCCGAACATCAGAAACGCGCTGAAACCCTGTTGACGGCTGCCGGCATTCTGCCGGTGGTGACCGTGCATACGCTGGATCAGGCCCGTGCGGTCAGCGCGGCGTTGCTGGAGGGCGGGCTGCCCGCGATCGAGCTGACGCTGCGTACGCCGGTGGCGATGGAGGCCTTGGCGATGCTCAAGCGCGAACTGCCCGATGTGGTAGTGGGTGCGGGCACGGTGTTGACCGTGGAGCAGATGCAGCAGTCGATCGATGCGGGTGCGGATTTCCTGGTCACGCCGGGTACGCCGGCGCACATGGCCGATGCGTTGGCGCAGGCCGCGTTGCCGGTGGTGCCGGGTGCGGCGTCGCCGACCGAAATGCTGGCGCTGTATGCGCGCGGCTTCCGGGTCTGCAAGTTGTTCCCGGCCTCGGCGGTGGGCGGCCTGGCGATGATCAAGGGTCTGGCAGGTCCGATCCCGGATCTGAAGCTGTGCCCGACCGGTGGCATCACCGAAGACACGGCGGCCGAGTACCTCGAGCAGAAGAACGTGGTCTGCATCGGCGGTTCGTGGATGGTGCCGGGCGGGTGGATCGAGCGCGGTGAGTGGGACAAGGTGCGCGAGAGTGCGGCCCAGGCCGCGAAGATCGTGGCGCGGGTCCGCGCGCACTGAACGAAAACGCCCGGGCATGCCCGGGCGTTTTTCCATCCGCCGCCAGCACGCGGATTACATCGGGCGTGCCGGATCCACCAGACCGTACTGGCTGGCCATGCGCGCGAGCGCGATGTTGTCGTTGATGCCCATCTTCTCGAACAGGCGCGCCTTGTGCGTGTTGACGGTCTTCGCGCTGAGGCTCAGGCGCTTGGCGATGTCTTCCTGGCGCAGGCCTTGGGTAAGCAGCAGGGCCACTTCCAGTTCGCGGGGAGAGAGCGTGTCGAAGGGCGAGTGGTTGCCTTCCACGTTCGACAGCGCGAGATTCTGCGCGATGCTGTTGCCCAGGTAACGGCGGCCCAGCGCGGCATCGCGCACCGCACGCAGCAGTTCCTGCGCATCGCAGGCCTTGCCGATGTAACCGGAGGCACCGGCTTCGAGCAGGCGCTTGGGCATCGGGCCGTCTTCAAGGACGGAGACGATCACCACGCGGGTGCCGTGATCGCCACGGACCACGCGTTCGGTGACCTCCATGCCGCTCACGCCCGGCAGGTGCAGATCGCACAGCACGACGTCGGGCCGCAGGCGGCGGATATCCGGCAGCGCATCTTCACCGCTCTCCGCCTCACCGACCACCTCGATGTCGGTCTCGTTGGAGAGGATCATCTTCATGCCCGTACGCACCAGAGCATGATCGTCCACCAGATACACTCGAATCGTCATCCGCCAACCTCGTCAAACACTGTGAACGGGGGCAAGCCTAGCCGCGGGATGTGTCGATCACAAGGAACCGGGTTCCCCATCATCGCGTTCTGGTCCGCGCATCACAGACATGCTGTCCTGCCCCTCCCCCTGTGCCTCTCACCCTCGCCTGATCCAATGGGCCAGCCTATGGGTGCAGCCCGCTTTCATGCCGCTTTCGGCCAGTTTACCGCCGTATTCGTTTCAGTGGCGATGCCGCCACGGATGGCGGCGGCGGAACATGACCAGGAAGCACCCTACCACCCAGACCAAGGCGGCACACCAGCCGGCCAGGATGTCGGAGGGGTAATGGACCCCGAGGTAGACCCTCGAGAGGCTCACCAGCACCGCGAAGGTCACCGCCGACAGGGCCACCGGCCAACGCCAGCGGGTGTTCCAGGCCAGCAGCACCAGGGTGACGGCCAGGGTCATCGAGCCCATCGCGTGGCCGCTGGGGAAGCTGAAGGTGCTCTCCGGGGCGATCGATTCCCACAGGCTGGGGCGGTCACGCTGGAAGAAGCGCTTGCTGCCCAGGTTCAGCAGGGCGGAGCCGACGAAGCAGATCGCCACGAAACTGGCTTCGCGCCAGCGTTTGCGCCAGACCAGCAGGGACACGATCAGCACGTCGGCCGGGATCAGGAACCACTCGTAGCCCAGCTTGGAGAGCAGCACGAAGAACGCGTCCAGCCCCGGCGAATGCAGCCCGTGCATCTTCCACAGCAGGGGCGCGTCGAAATAGATCGATTCCAGTTCGTGGACTTCGTCGGCCAGCGCGACGAACCCGGCCAGCGGCAACAGCACGCCGACGAACAGCAGGACGAAGCGCCAGGCGTTGCGGCCCATCCAGTGGCGGAAACCGGCCGCCTGCTCCGGGGCGGCCAGCACCGCCGGCTTATCCCGCGCGTCGGACATAGGTCCGTTCGACGTATGCGTCGATCAGCGCCACGAAGTCCTGGGCGATGTTGTCGCCGCGCAGGGTCACCGTCTTCTCACCGTCCACGAAGACCGGTGCAGCCGGGGTTTCGCCGGTGCCCGGCAGCGAGATGCCGATGTTGGCGTGGCGCGATTCGCCCGGCCCGTTGACGATGCAGCCCATGACCGCCAAGGTCATGCTCTCCGCGCCGGGGTGGCTCACTTTCCAGACCGGCATCTTCTCGCGCACATGGTTCTGCACGACCTTGGCCAGTTCCTGGAAGAACTCCGAGGTGGTCCGGCCGCAGCCCGGGCAGGCCGTGACCAGCGGCGTGAAGGCCCGCTGCCCGGTGGTCTGCAGCAGTTCCTGGGCGACGATCACCTCGGCCGTGCGCGACTGGCCCGGCTCGGGCGTCAGCGAAATACGGATGGTGTCGCCGATGCCTTCCTGCAGCAGCACCGCCAGCGCCGCCGAGGAGGCGACGATGCCCTTGCTGCCGATGCCGGCTTCGGTCAGGCCCAGATGCAGCGCGAAATCCGAGCGCTGGGCCAGGTCGCGATACACCGCGATCAGTTCCTGCACGCCACTGACCTTGGCCGAGAGCACGATGCGATCGCGCGGCAGGCCGAGCTCGACAGCAGTTTCAGCCGAATCCAGCGCCGAACGGATCAGCGCTTCGCGCAGCACGCGGCCGGCATCCCACGGCTGCGCGCGCTGGCTGTTCTCGTCCATCAGGCGCGCGGCCAGGGACTGGTCCAGCGAGCCCCAGTTGGCGCCGATGCGGACCGGCTTGTTGTAGCGGATCGCGAACTCGATCAGCTGCGCGAACTGGGTGTCCTTCTTCTTGCCGAAGCCGACGTTGCCCGGGTTGATCCGGTACTTGGCCAGGGCCTCGGCGCAGGCCGGTTCCTGGGTCAACAACTGGTGGCCGTTGTAGTGGAAGTCGCCGATCAGGGGGACATCGATCCCCATCATCTGCAGCTTCTCCACGATCCGCGGGATGGCCGCGGCCGACTCGGGATTGTTGACGGTCAACCGCACCATCTCCGAGCCCGCACGCCACAGTTCGGCCACCTGCTTCACGCTGGAGGCGACATCGGCGGTGTCGGTGTTGGTCATCGACTGCACCACCACGGGATGGCCCCCACCCACGACCACGCCGCCGATATGGACAGGCTGGGTCTGGCGGCGGGCCCACACGGCGGAGTCGGCGGGTTGGGTCGGTCGGGTCACGGCGTCATGCATCGGCCTATTTTAGCGCGCCAGGCGCACGCTGAGGTGCTTGCCGTTGGTTGCCGCTCATGTTCAGCACTCCCGCTGCGCGGCCCCGCACCGATGCGGCCGATTGTCGCAGGCAGGCGTTGGCGGGAGCGCATACGATGTGCGGACATGACCGGTACCGACGCCCCCTTCCTCCGCACCCTGTGCAGCCTGCGCTGGCTGGCCGTGGCCGGCCAGGCCGCGACGATCCTGGTCGCCACCTCGGTGCTGGGGCTGGAACTGCCGCAACTGCCGCTGTGGGCCGGCGTTGCCGCGCTGACCCTGTTCAACCTGTACGCGCAGCTGCGTGTCCAAGGCCCCGACACCGCGCCGGTCACCGCCTTCGGCCACATCCTGGTGGATGTCACCGTGCTGACCTGGATGGTCGGGTGGAGCGGCGGCATCGCCAATCCCTTCGGCTCGCTGTTCCTGATCCTGATCGCGCTGGCCGCGCTCGCCCTGCCCCTGCGCTGGACCCTGGCCGTGGCCGCGGCCTGCCTGATCGGTTACGCGGTCAGCGGCGTGTTCGGCCTGCCGCTGCCGAGCGGCTACTTCACCGGTGCGCAGATGCAGCAGTGGGGCGTGGTCTGCAACTTCCTGCTGTCGGCGACCGTGGTGCTGGTGTTCGCGACCCGGCTGGCGATCGCCCTGCGCCAGCGCGAGCATGAACTGGCGATGCTGCGCGAACGCTTCGTGCGCAACGAGGGCATCGTCGCGCTGGCCACCCACGCCGCCTCGGTCGCCCACGAACTCAATACGCCGCTGGCGACCATGACCCTGCTCGCCGACGACATCGCCGACCAGACCGAAAGCAGTGAGGTCCGCGATGACGTGGAAACCCTGCGCGAGCTGCTGGTGCAGTGCCGTGAGCGCGTGCTGGCGCTCGCCCGCCCGGCCGCCGGCGATGCGCCGGGCCGCGACGCCGTGACCCTGCCGCAGGTGCTGGAACAGTGGCGGCTGGTGCGGCCGACCATCGCGCTGCATCGCAATGAAGATGCCCCGCTGACCCTGCCGCTGGACCCGGGCATCGGCCACCTGCTGATGGTGCTGCTCAACAATGCCGCCGACGCCGGCGAGAAGGCCGACCGCGCGCAGGTGGATCTGACGCTGCGCATCGAAGGCGACGATCTGATCGGCGAAGTGCGCGATTACGGCCACGGCTTCGACGCCCGCCAGGCGGTGCTGCCCGGCACGCTGTTCAACAGCGGCAAGACCGACGGCATGGGCGTCGGCCTGGCCCTGTCCCACGCCACCATCGAACGCCTGGACGGCGAGCTGTGGATGCGCCCGGCCAAGGGCGCCGGCACCCGCGTCGGCTTCCGCCTGCCTCTGTCCCCACGGGAGACTTCCGCATGACCACCTTCACTCCGGCGCCCGGCCTGGCCAGCCATGGCCTGCTGGTCGACGACGACGAACTCTATCTGCGCACGCTGCAGCGCAGCCTGGCCCGCAAGGGACTGGAAACCGTGACCGCCAGCGACACCGCCTCGGCGCTGCTGCTGGCGCGGCAACAGCCGCCGGCCTACGCCTTGATCGATCTCAAGCTCGGCACCGAATCCGGCCTGGCCCTGATCCAGCCGCTGCGCGCCCTGCGCGAAGACATGCGGATCCTGCTGGTGACCGGCTATGCCAGCATCGCCACCGCGGTGGAGGCGATCAAGCTCGGCGCGGACGACTACCTGCCCAAGCCGGCCACGGTGCCGATGATCCTGCGCGCGCTCGGCGAGGAAGACGATGGCCCGGCCGACGATGGCGACATGGAGCCGCCGGATGCGATGACGCCGATCAGCCGGCTGCAGTGGGAACACATCCAGCAGGCGATGCATGAGACTGGCGGCAACGTCTCCGCCGCTGCGCGCCTGCTCGGCATGCACCGGCGCTCGCTGCAGCGCAAGCTGGCCAAACGGCCGAGCCCGGAGCGCGATCCGACGCGGTGAGGCCGGTGCAATCGGTCCACGTAGGTGCAGCGCGACGTGCTCCCCGGGCCACTGTGTGGCTCGGCTTCCTTCAAGGTTCGAGAAGAATCCGCACGTCCATCCCTTGCGCACGGGCGTGTGCCTGGACTTCCGCGCTCCACTGGACCATCCCCCCGCGCAACAGGTCGCCCCGGCTGGGCAGCACTTCGCGACTGGGGCAGTAAAGATCCAACAGCAGGCGGTTGCGCGCCTCAACGGTCATCTCGGCACCCGCCGAGCTGGCGGCAATCGCGTCCGCTCGCGCAAGAGCACCCTCGTCCAGGGTACCTTCCTCGTGGCGAAGCAGGACCAGAACCGGCACGTCCATCCCCTGCTGCACCGCAGCCTGCAATCGATCATGCCCGTCAAGCACGACATGGGCCTGCAGCCCGCTGACCCACATCAGCAGCACCGGCGGGAGCGTACCCGCGCGGGCATGTCGCGCCCAGGCATTGACCCGTCCATTCTGGGCGGGCGATGGGGAACGCAACGGAATCGGTGCGACTGGGCGGCCGAGGGTAATGTCCGACCAGTTCAGCGCATCCAATGCTGGACGTGCCAGTGCAAGGGCGGCCATGTCGGGTCGAATCGAGACCGCAGCGCTGCCATGCAGCGAAGGCTGCAACAACCATTGGCCATCGGCCAAGGGAGAACTGCCGGATCCAGCCAACGCCTCAGCGAAGAATCGGGCCCATCCAGCGCGCGCCCGAGCAGGGTCGGCCGCATGTTTTTCGCGCACCTGGGCGGCCGTGATTGGAGGCACGATGCCGGGGGACAACGGCGAGTCACTGCGAAGCAGGTCTACCCCCCAGTAGTCCCTCTCCACCCGGGCCCACAGCATTGCGCGGTCGCCTGCGGCCACCCGCAGGCAGTGCGGTGGACACACCGAGACAGTAAACGCAGGCGGCGTGCACGCCGAAACATCGAGGAGCAATCCGCCCCAGACCCCGGGCTGCTTTCGCTGCCCGAGATCACGCCAATGCATGGACACCCCCATCGCAGGCTCCGCGATCAGGCCTTCAGTTCAGCCACAATCGCGCGGGTCACCAGGTCATCGATGACCACGTCCTCGCCCTGCAGGGCAGGCAACAGGCCACTGGCCAACTGCTTGCCCAGCTCCACGCCGAACTGGTCGAAGGCGTTGATGTTCCAGATCAGCGACTGCACGTACACGGCGTGTTCGTACATCGCGATCAGCGCACCCAGCGAGTGCGGGGTCAGCGCGTCGAGCAGGATCAGCGTGCTCGGGCGGCCGCCGGGATACTCGCGATGCGGATCATCGCTGCCCTGGCCGTTGGCCAGCGCTTCGGTCTGCGCCAGCAGGTTGGCCATCAGCGCCTGGTGGTTGACCACATAGGGATCATCGTTGTGCACGCAGCCGATGAAATCGGCCGGGATCACGCTGGTGCCCTGGTGCAGCGCCTGGAAGAAGCTGTGCTGCACATCGGTGCCCGCCCCGCCCCACCACACCGGCACGGTGTCGCTGGCGACCGGGCTGCCATCGAGCTGCACGCGCTTGCCCAGGCTTTCCATCACCAACTGCTGCAGGTAGGCCGGCAGCAGCGCCAGGCGCTGGTCGTAGGTCATCACGGCGTGCGTGGCATGGCCGAGCAGGTTGCGGTTCCAGATGTCGGTCAGCGCATGCAGCACCGGCAGGTTCTGCGCGAGCGGTGCGGTCAGCGCGTGTTCGTCCATCTGCGCCGCGCCCTCGAGCAGCTGCTCGAAGCGCGTGAAGCCGATGGCCAGTGCGATCGGGAAACCGACCGCCGACCACAGCGAATAGCGCCCGCCGACCCAGTCCCACATCGGCAGCACGCGGCCGGCGGCGATCGAGAAGGCCTTGGCCGCACGCTCCGGATTGGCGCTGACCGCATACAGGCGTTCGCTGCCGCCCAGCCAGTCGTGCAGGATCTGCCCGTTGAGCAGGGTTTCCTGGGTGCCGAAGGTCTTGGAGATCAGGATGCCGGCGGTGGTGGCCGGGTCCAGCGTGGCCAGCGTGCGCTGCATCGCCGCGCCGTCCACATTCGACACGAAATGCACGCGGAAGCGTGCGCCGGTGACCGGACGCAGCGCATCGGCCACCAGCCGCGGACCGAGGTCCGAGCCGCCGATGCCGACGCTGACGATATCGGTGATGTTGGTGGCTTCCAGCGCGGCGATCAGCTCGCCCATCTGCTGGCGCACCTGCGCGGCGGTAGCGAAGGCCTCACCGGCCACCGGTGCGCCGCTGGCGTCCCCCCGCAGCGCAGTGTGCAGCGCCGCGCGGCCTTCGGTCACGTTGACCGTTTCACCGCGGAACAGGCGCTGGAAGCCGCCGGCGACATCGCGCTCGGCGGCCAGCTGCAGCAGTGCGTCCAAGGCCGCGCGGTCGTATTTCTGCCGCGCGAAATTGACGTACAACGGACCGACCCGCAGCCCCAGCGATTGTGCGCGGCCCGGTTCGGCGGCGATCAACGAAGGGATGCTCGCGCCACGCAGGCGCTGGGCATGGGAATGAAGCGGGTCGAATCCGTTGTGCTGTGTCATGCGGCCTGTGTCGGGATCGTGTCGTTGGTGTGGGAGATCTGGTTCTTGCCGTCCACATATACCAACTTCGGCTTGAAGCTGTCAGCTTCTTCTTCGCTCATGCTGGCGAAGGCCGCGATGATGATGATGTCGCCCACCTGCACGTGGCGCGCGGCGCCACCGTTGAGCGACACCACGCCGCTGCCGGCTTCGGCGCGGATGGCATAGGTGGAGAAACGCGCACCGTTGGTGACGTCCCAGATGTGCACCTGCTCGAACTCACGGATGCCGGTGGCAGCCAGCAGGTTGTCATCGATGGCGATGGAACCTTCGTAGTTCAGCTCGGAATGCGTGACGGTGGCGCGGTGGATCTTGGTCTTCAGCAGGGACAGGTGCATGGCGACGGGACAACGGTAAAGGAAAGGGAAATTCTAGCACCCGCTGGATAGGCGGCAGGGCGCGCGGCGCCGGTCCCGGGAGGGGGCTGCCCACGGTTCAGCATCGTCACGACCCACACCTGACCCCGGTAGAGCCACCCCATGGGTGGCTGCGCGGGATCGCGGGTCACATCGCCGGGACGATAGGTGACCCGTAGAACAGCCACGCGTGGCGTGGCTCTACCGCCGCCCCGCCCGGAGTTCGCCCCTCAGAACTCCAGGTTGTCGATCAACCGGGTGTTGCCGATCCGCGCGGCGATCAGCGCTACGCGGGTGCCGTCGTTGGCATCGGCCGGCTCGGAGAGGTCCGGCAGGCGCACCACGGCGTAGTCGACCTGGAAGCCCGCCGCCTGCAGCGCGGCGGCCGCCTCGGCCTCGATCAGGCTGCGGCTCTTGCCGGCGATGAAGCCTTCGCGCATGCCCAGCAGCACCTGGTGGATGCTGGTCGAGACCGGGCGCTGTTCGGCGTTGAGGTACTGGTTGCGCGAGCTCATCGCCAGGCCGTCGTCTTCACGCACGATGTCGCCCCCGACGATCTGGATCGGGAAGGCCAGGTCTTCCACCATCTGGCGGATCACCGCCAGCTGCTGGTAATCCTTCTTGCCGAAGGCCGCCACGTCCGGCTGGACCTGGTTGAACAGGCGCGAGACCACGGTGCAGACGCCATCGAAATGGCCCGGGCGGTGCGCGCCCTCGAGCAGGCCGCTGATGCCCGGCACGTTGACGCTGGCCGCCAGCTCGACGCCGAACGGGTACATCGATTCAACGGTGGGCAGCCACAGCACATCGCACCCGGCCTGCTCCAGCCCGGTGGTGTCGGCTTCGGGCGTGCGCGGATAGCGAGTGAAATCCTCGTTCGGGCCGAACTGGGTCGGATTGACGAACACGCTGGAGACCACGCGGTCGGCGTATTGCCGGGCCAGCGTGACCAGCGAATAATGACCTGCATGCAGGTTGCCCATGGTCGGGACCAGCGCGACGCGCAGGCCCTCGCGCTTCCAGCCGTTGACGACGGCGCGCAGACGGGACAGTTCGGTGACGGTTTCGATCATGAGGCGTAGGCGTGTTCTGCGTCGGGGAAGGAGCCGTCGCGCACGGCGTCGGCGTAGGCACGGACCGCACCGGCAACCGACCCGCCTTCGGCAAGGAAATCCTTGACGAACTTGGGACGGCGATGGCCGCTGTCCAGGCCGAGGAAATCATGCAGCACCAGCACCTGGCCATCGCAGTGCGGGCCGGCACCGATGCCGATGGTGGGCACACTGATGTCCGCGGTGACCTGGGCAGCCACCGGCGTCGGCACGCATTCGAGCACGACCAGGCTGGCGCCGGCAGCGACCGCGGCCTTGGCGTCGTCGCGCAGCTGCTGGGCGGCATCGCCACGGCCCTGCACGCGGTAACCGCCCAGGCGCAGCACCGACTGCGGCGTCAGGCCCAGGTGCGAGCAGACCGGAATCTCGCGCTCGACCAGATAACGGATGATGTCCAGCTTGAAGCCGGCACCTTCGATCTTGACCATCTCCGCACCGGCCTGCAGCAGGCGCAGCGAGGCATCCAGCGCGCGCTCGGGCGTCGCGTCGGCGCCGAACGGCAGGTCAGCCACCAGCAGCGCGCGTTGCAGCACGCGGGCCACGGCGCGGGTGTGATAGACCATATCGTCGGTGGTCACCGGCAGGGTCGAATCGTGCCCCTGCACCACCATGCCCAGCGAGTCGCCGATCAGGATCAGGTCCACGCCGTTGGCGTCGAAGCTGCGGGCGAACCCGGCATCGTAGGCGGTCAACATCACCAGCTTCTGCCCCGTGCGCTTGGCCTCCGCCAATGCGGGGACGGTCCAGGGCTTGCTGTCTGCGTGGGTACTCATGAGCTGATAACCGGTGGCGATAAGCCCCGCATTATCCTCCTATTGGAGAGATCCCGCAGGCCTCGACCCGCATCACAGCATCCCGCACGCGGCCGTGCCCGGGAATGGTGGCGTCCGGCGCGATCTCGGCCAGCGGCAGCAGCGCGAACGCACGCGCGTGCAGATACGGATGCGGCACCTGCAGCTGCGGCAGATCGATGACTTCCTCGCCGTACAGCAGCACGTCCAGATCCAGCGCGCGCGGGCCCCAGTGCACGGCCGGATCGCGCACGCGGCCGAAGTGGCGCTCGATCTCCAGCAACGCCTCCAGCAGCGCGGGCGCGGGCAGCGCGGTATCCAGCACGGCGGCGGCATTCACGAACGCCGGCTGGTCTTCGTTGCCCCAAGCCGGCGTGCGGTACAGCTGCGAGCGCGCGCGCAACGAGGTCTGCGGCAGCGCCGCCAGCGCCTGGAACGCATCGCGCAGCGCCTGCGCGGCGTCCCCGAGATTGGCGCCCAATCCGATACAGGCCAGGGTCACGGCTTACTCGCCTGCCACTCCACCGGGACGACGACGGCGGCGGCGACGCTTGCGCGGTGCACCGTCTTCGCCCTCGCCATCGGCCTGGGCGGCATCCAGTGCCGAGTCGAGCTCGGTACCGGACTGCAGCTGGGCCTCGCGCCAGAACGCCACGTCCGCTTCATGCTCGCTGGAGGCGACCTGGCGCAGGACCAGGAAGTCGTAGGCGGCGCGGAAGCGCGGGTGGGTCAACGTACGGATCACGCGCTTGCGCTGGCGCGAGGCGAAGCGGCCCTGCAGCAGCCAGATTTCCTGCATCGGCAGCGAGAAGCGGCGCGGCAGGGCGATCGTGGTCAGCTGGTGCAGGGTCACGCGATCCGCGGCGCGGCGCTGTGCCTCTTCCAGTGCGACGCCCTGCTTCTGCAGGCTGGCCAGGGCGCGGCAGAAGGCCGGCCACAGCAGCAGCGCGAACAGGAACGACGGCGACACCGGCTCATCGTTGGCCACGCGCAGATCGGTGTTGTGCAGGCCTTCGATGACCATCCGGCGCAGCGCACCGCTGCGGTTGCTGCGCAGGGCGGCGGCGCTCTCCGGGAACATGACGTCGAGCAGACCGTAACGCTCCAGGCCTTCGAAGCTGGCCACGCCATGCCCGGACAGGAACAGCTTGAGCACTTCCTCGAACAGGCGCGCCGGGGCGGCCTCGGCCAGCAGGTTGGCCAGGCGCGGCAGCGGCTCGGCGGTCGCCTCTTCGATCTGGAAGCCCAGCTTGGCCGCCAGGCGCACTGCGCGCAGCATGCGTACCGGGTCTTCCTGGTAACGCTGCTCGGGGTCGCCGATCAGCTTCATCAGGCGTGCCTGCACGTCTTCAAAGCCACCGGTGTAATCGCGCACCGAGAAATCCTCGATCGCGTAGTACAGGGCGTTGCAGGTGAAGTCCCGGCGGATCGCGTCGTCTTCGATGCTGCCGTACACGTTGTCGCGCACGAGCATGCCGTTTTCCATCTCACGGTCGCCGCTGCCATCGTCGATGTTGGCGCGGAAGGTGGCGACCTCGATGATCTCGCGGCCGAACACCACGTGCGCCAGGCGGAAGCGGCGGCCGATCAGCCGGCAGTTGCGGAACAACTGCTTGACCTGTTCGGGCGTCGCGTCGGTGGCGACGTCGAAATCCTTGGGGTGGCCGTTCACCAGCAGATCGCGGACGGCGCCGCCGACCAGGTAACCGGCAAACCCGGAATCACGCAGCCGGTACAGGACGCGCAGGGCGTTCGGGCTGATGTCCTTGCGGGAGATGTTGTGCTGATCGCGCGGGATCACGCGCAGGCTGAACGGTGATGTAGCAGAGGAATTGATGTTGGCGCTTCCGGTTGAGTTTTCGGGATTGCCCAATGGCATCTAGGTCCATATACTAGCGCGCTGCGCAGTTCGCGACAAAGCCTGCTCCCTTCGTCTAATGGTTAGGACGTGGCCCTCTCAAGGCTAAAACAGGGGTTCGAGTCCCCTAGGGAGCACCAGTCGCGGTGCAGAAAGCCAAAAACCCCGCCACGGCGGGGTTTTTTGCGTTCCGGGCCCCGGTCTGTCGCGTCTGCCCCGCCCGGCCCGGACCCGGGGAGAACGCGCGCCGGCCACCGCCAGCCCCGAGCCACGGATCTGGTTGGGGAACATTTCGCCCCGCATCACCACATCACCGTGCCCCAGGACATGGGATTGATCGACCGGATGGCAGAATGCAGCAGCTCCTGCTGTCGTGAGACCTGCCCCATGCCCGATTTTATCGCCGCACCCTCCACCGCTGTCGCGGCTGTCCCCCTGCTGGTCGACAGCCGTTGCACCCATGGCGAAGGCGCCCTGTGGTCGGCACGGCGGCAATGCCTGTTCTGGGTGGACATCGGCGAGCGCCGCCTGTGGCAGCACCGTACCGCCGATGGCAGCCACCGGAGCTGGTTGCTGCCCGACCGCCCCGGCTGCCTGGCCGAGGGCGAGGACGGCCGCCTGCTGATCGCGCTGGCCGGTTCGCTGCAGCGCCTGGATCTCGACCGCGATGGCGATGCCCCCGCCCCGCCCCTGGAATGGCTGGCCGATGTGCAGCCCGAGGTCGCGGACACGCGCAGCAATGACGGCCGGACCGACCGCGCCGGCAACCTGGTATTCGGCACCATGAGCGAGGATCCTGCGCGTGCGCCGCTCGGCCGCTTCTACCAGTTCTCGATGCGGCACGGCCTGCGCGAACTGAACCTGCCCGCCGTCGTGATCCCCAACGCGATCTGTTTCAGCCCGGACGGCACCACGATGTACTTCTGCGATTCGGTGCGCCCGGCGCTGTGGTGCTGCGACTACGACGCCGGACGCGCGCACTGCGGCCCACCCCGCCTGTTCGCTGCCCTGCCCGATCCGGGCTGGGAACCCGATGGCGCCATCGTCGATGCCGAAGGCGGCATCTGGAACGCGCAGTGGCGTGCTTCCCGCGTGGTGCGCTATCGACCCGACGGCCAGGTCGACCGGGTCGTACTGCTGCCGGTGCGGAACCCGACCTGCGTCGCACTCGGTGGGCCGTCGCTGCGGCAGTTGATGATCACCAGCTCCCGGCTCGACCACACCGACGCGGAACTGGCGGCCAGCCCCCGCGCGGGCGGCGTGTTTGCGCTGGAAACCGGCATCGCGGGCCTGCCCGAGCAGCCCTTCCGCTGGTCCTGAGCCTTGCGCCGAGGGCATTTCGGGGTTTGAGGCACGATCCGATCCCGCGCCACGGACCAACCTGTTCTAGAATTGTCCGGCTTACTGTCGGATCCAGATCCAGCCATGCCTTTTGTCGTCACCGAAAACTGCATCAAGTGCAAACACACCGATTGCGTGGAAGTGTGCCCCGTGGATTGCTTCCATGAAGGCCCCAACTTCCTGGTGATCGACCCGGATGAGTGCATCGATTGCACCCTGTGCGAACCGGAGTGCCCGGTCAACGCGATCTTCCCCGAAGACGACGTGCCCGCCGGGCAGGAAGCGTTCGTGGCGCTGAACGCCGAACTGGCCCAGGCCTGGCCGGTGCTGACCGTGCGCAAGGACCCGCCCGCCGATGCCGGCGAATGGGACGGCAAGCCGGACAAGCTGAAGCTGCTGGAACGCTGAGCCTCCGGGTTCTGGCGGCAACGAAAAAGGGCGCCGAGGGCGCCCTTTTCGTTTCTCTGAGACTGTCCGGTTACGGAGCCAGCTTCGCCTTCAGCTCACCCAGCAGCTTGGTCGGGGCTGCGGCGGTCGCCGGCAGGCCACGCGGATCCACGGCGGAGACGTAGGCACCGGCATCGACGGCGACCACGCGGACCAGGAAGTCGCTGCCTTCGAAGGCCACGTCGTAGGAACCGAGCAGTTGGGCCTTGCTGGCGATCTTCACGCCTTCAACGGACTCCAGCGCGGTGCCGACCTTGGCGAACACCTCTTCCTTGGTACCCGGCACGGTGAAACCGGCATTGTTGGCGGCCGCCTGGGTCGAGGCCGGGGCCGGACGCGCGGCCTGCGAGGCCAGCGAGGAGCTGGTGGCAGCGGTGGCGGCGGCCTGGCCGGCCGGGACGTTCAGATCCGGCGGCACTTCCAGCGGACGGACTTCCGGGGCCAGAGCGTAGTCGCCCTTGGCGCCGCGCTTGAAGCAACCGGTGGTGCCGATGAGGGTGGCGGTAGCCAGGATCGCGAAGGACAGCACGCGGAAGGCGGAAACGGATTGACGCATGGGAATCTCCTGGGTGACCACTGTCATCAGTGGTTGGATAGTGCTTCCAGCGCACCGATATCGGTGGCCAAGTGTTCGGCAGCGGCGTGATGGGCCGCGGACAAGGGCAGCAGCGGCAGGCGCAGGCCGTCACCAATGCCGATCCGGCGCAGCAGGTCCTTCACCGGGATCGGGTTGGACTCCACGCCGCAGAATTCATGGAAGGGCTCAAGACGGGCGTCCCACGCCTCGGCCGCCTCGCGCTCACCGGCCGCGGCCAGGTCGCACATCCGGCGGTAGGCCCCCGGCAGCGCGTTGGAGCCGACCGAGATCAGGCCATCCACGCCGGACAGGATCGAGCGCGCGGCGGTGCCATCGTCGCCACTGAGAATGACGAAGTCCGGCGAACGCAGGGCCAGCAGCGCATGGACCCGGCCGACATCGCCGACCGCTTCCTTGATGCCCACGATGTTCGGGTGGCTGGCCAGCTCGGCCACGGTTTCGGGCAGCATGTCGCAGCCGGTGCGCCCGGGCACGTTGTACAGGATGACCGGCAGGCCGCCCTGGTCGGCCACCGCGCGGTAATGCGCGATCAGGCCGGCCTGGGTCGGGCGCACGTACGGCGGGGTCACCACCAGCGCGTGGGTGGCGCCGTTGGCGGCCGCCCGGCGGGTCTGCTCGATGGTTTTGGCCGTCCCCGACAGCCCGGTCCCGGCCAGCACCGGAATGCGCCCGGCCACGGTTTTGACCGCACTGCGCAGCAACTGGTCGTATTCGTCGTCGGACAGGGCCGCCGCTTCACCGGTCGAACCGGCCACCACGACACCGTGAACACCACCCTCCAGTTGCAGATGCAGCAGGCGCTGCCAACCGTCGGGATCCAATGCGCCGTTCGCCTGGAAGGGCGTCGCCAGCGCGGTGATGAGACCGGAAAGGGACAAGGACATCGTGCTCGGAAGAAAGGGGGCACCCTGCCTGCGTAAACGCCGGCCAGATGTACGTTGCATGTTACTTGCGGGTCGAAAGCGCGGGCAAGTATGCTGGACTCCGGCGAACGTGCCGTCGTCCGGCCGTTCAGACTCACCTTGCATCACCCGGAACCATCTTGACCGACACCACGCCGCGGCCTGCGCCGACCGAAAACCACCTCCTGATCAACGCCTATACGACGCATCCGGAGTCCCCCCTGCTGCCTGTGACCCGGCGTATCGCCGACAGTGGCTGCAATCTGGTCGATGCCCGCCTGGCCACGGTCGGTCGCGACGTCTCCGTCACCGCCCTGGCCACCGGCTCGTGGGATTCGGTGGCCAAGCTGGAGGCGATGCTGACCCGGCTCGAGCGCGAGGAAGGCCTGAAGCTGGTCTGGTACCGCACCGGTGCCAAGCAGGCGCAGTCCAACCTGCTGCCCTACATCGTGGAAGTGATCGCGGCCGACAAGCCGGGCATCCTCTTCCAGCTGGCCGATTTCTTCGACCGCCAGGGCATCACCATCGAGAACCTGCAGAGCACGCGTTACCGCGCGATGCAGACCGGTGCGGAAATGTTCTCGGCGCAGGTCACCATCGGCGTGCCGGCCAACATGCACATCGCCGCGCTGCGCGATGATTTCCTCGAGTTCTGCGATCACCTGAACCTCGATGCGATCATGGATCCGATGAAGTTCTGATGTTTCGCGCGTTCGTCACGGGCGCGCGGGGTTTCATGCAGCTGTAGTAGACGTACCCCAGGATCCGGAAAGGAACCCATGAACGACGGCGACACCCTGGACAGCACCACCCTCGCACTGCCGCTGGCCTTGTCCGGCGGCGAGACCACCACCCTCGGCGATCTGGCCGGCCAGTGGCTGGTGCTGTACTTCTATCCCAAGGACAGCACCCCGGGCTGCACCACCGAGGGCATCGATTTCAACGCGCTGCTCCCGCAGTTCACGAAGGCAGGCGCCCGCGTCTTCGGCGTCTCCCGCGATTCGGTCAAATCCCACGACAATTTCTGCGCCAAGCAGGGCTTCGCCTTCCCGCTGATCAGCGATGGCGACGAAGCGCTGTGCACCGCGTTCGACGTGATCAAGCTGAAGAACATGTACGGCAAGCAGGTGCGTGGCATCGAACGCAGCACCTTCCTCATTTCGCCGGACAGTCGTATCGTGCAGGTGTGGCGCAAGGTCAAAGTGGCCGGCCACGCAGACACCGTCCTTGAAGCCCTGAAGGCCGCGAAAACCCAGTGATCAACCCGGCACCCCCAATGGCCATCACCCTGCCCCGCAGGTCGTGATGGCTTGTCCCTGTTCTGCCACCAGGAATTGACGATGACCCGAGGCAAGCGCATCTACGTACTGGATACCAACGTGCTCATGCACGATCCGACCGCGCTGTTCAAGTTCGAGGAGCATGATGTCTACCTGCCGATGCAGGTGATCGAAGAGCTGGACAACGGCAAGAAGGGCACCACCGAGGCGAGCCGCAATGCGCGCCAGGTCAGCCGCTTCCTCAATGAGCTGGTGCAGGCCTCGGGCCTGGACAACCTGGCCGATGGCATCCCGCTGCAGCGCCCGAACGGGCTGCAGCTGCGCGGCAAGCAGAGCGTGGGCCTGCTGCGGTTCCAGACCAGCCACTTCGAGGCCGGAAAGAGCTTCGGCGCCGTCATCCCCGACAACGCCATCCTCGGCGCGATCCTGGCGCTGAAAGAGCAGGTGCCGGAAATCCCGGTGGTGTTCGTCTCCAAGGACATCAACCTGCGGATCAAGGCGGCGATCGCCGGCATCGTGTCCGAGGATTACGAGAACGACCGCGCGCTGGACGATTTCAGCCTGCTCTATACCGGTGCCACCGAGCTGCCGGAAGACTTCTGGAAGAAGCACACCGACAACCTGCGAAGCTGGAGCGACAAGGGCCGCACCAGTTACGAGATCATCGCCAGCGAAGACGAGAACTGGCATCCCAACCAGTACGCCTACCTGCCGGGCGACGATGAAGTCGAACTGCGCGTGGCCAAGATGGACGGCGACAAGATCACGCTGTCGCTGGTCAACGATTTCCGCCATGGCAGCCACGCGGTGTGGGGCATCAGCGCGCGCAACCGCGAACAGAACTTCGCGCTCAATGCGCTGATGGACCCGGAGATCGATTTCGTCACCCTGCTCGGCACCGCCGGCACCGGCAAGACCCTGCTCGCGCTGGCCGCCGGCCTGGCCCAGACCATGGACCAGCAGCGTTACCGCGAGATCATCATGACCCGCGCGACGGTCAGCGTCGGCGAGGACATCGGTTTCCTGCCCGGTACCGAGGAAGAGAAGATGACGCCGTGGATGGGCGCGCTGACCGACAACCTGGAAGTGCTCACGCATACCCAGGAAGGCGGCGCATGGGGCCGTGCGGCGACCAACGACCTGATCGCGAGCCGGATCAAGATCCGCTCGCTGAATTTCATGCGCGGCCGTACGTTCCTGTCGCGCTATCTGATCCTGGATGAAGCGCAGAACCTCACCCCCAAGCAGATGAAGACCCTGATCACCCGTGCCGGCCCCGGCACCAAGATCGTCTGCCTGGGCAACGTCGAACAGATCGATACCCCGTACCTGACCGAGACCACCTCGGGCCTGACCTACGCGGTGGACCGCTTCAAGAACTGGCCGCACAGCGCGCACATCACGCTGCGTCGTGGCGAGCGTTCGCGCCTGGCCGATTACGCTTCGGAGGTGTTGTGAGCCGTTCCCTGTCACGTGCCGTCCTGCCGCTGGCGCTTGCCGCGCTGGCGGCGGCCTGCACGCCCGCCAATACGCGGCCGGGCGCCAGCGTCCCGACCGCGATCAAGACCGGCCAGTCCTGGGTGGTGACGCGACCGGTGGTCGCCGCCCAGGTGCTGGACACCTGCTCGCGCGACAGTCCCGGCCGCGAGGCCGGGCGGGTCACCGGTTACTGGGCGCCCAGCCGCAAGGAGGTCGAGCAGTTGGAGGCCGCATTGCCGACGCTGGAGGCGCAGGTGCCAAAGGCCGCCGATTTCGATCGCCAGTACGTCGGCATCGAAATGAGCGGACGCAAGCTGATCTACCTCAATGCCTTCCATCTGCCGGATGACGCTGACATCGATCCGGCCCGCGAAGCGATCCGGGTCTGCGATGGTGGCGCGCAGTTCTGGGGCGCGGTGTTCGATCCGGCCAGCGGCAGCTTCTCGGATGTGCAGTTCAACGGCCCGCCCCCGGGTCGTTGATCGTGCCGTGACCCCCACCGCGCACGCCGGATGAGCATCCGGCTGCCCACCTGGGTCTGGATCGGGGCGATCGCCCTGTCCTGCGTGGCCGGGATGGTCAACGTGGTCGGCTTCCTGGGGTTCGAGCACCAGGCGGTGAGCCACATGACCGGCACCACCAGCCAGCTCGGCATGGCGCTCGCCCAGCGGGACTGGCGGGTGGTCGCGCATCTATGGGGACTGCTGATCGCGTTCTGTGCAGGCGCCACGCTCAGCGGCATGATCATCCAGGACAGCGGCCTGCAGCTGGGCCGCCGTTATGGCGTCGTGCTGGCGCTGGAATCGCTGTTGCTGCTGATCGCGATCCCGCTGTTCAAGCAGCAGCAGATCTGGGGCGCACTGGCGGCGGCGATGGCCTGCGGCCTGCAGAATGCGATGGCGACCACCTTCAGCGGCGCGGTGGTGCGCACCACCCATCTCAGCGGCATGTTCACCGACCTGGGCATCGGCCTGGGCCATCTGCTGCGCGGCCTGCCGCTGCCGGTCCGGCGCCTGACCCTGAGCGGACTGATCATCAGTGGTTTCCTGGCCGGCGGCGTGATCGGCGCCATGTTGTTCCTGCGCTTCGGCTACGACGCCCTGCTCGCCCCGGCACTGCTGACCGGCGGCACCGGGCTGGGGTACGTGCTGTACCGGCAGTGAGCACTGCTGCGGGCGCGCTGAGGGCGCGGCAGCAATGCCGCGGCAAACATTGCACAATCGGGGCATGACACCGTCCAGCCCCGTTTCCGCCCTGACCATCGCCGGCTCCGATTCCGGCGGGGGTGCCGGCATCCAGGCCGACCTGAAGGCCTTCGCCGCCCATCGCGTGCATGGGCTCTCCGCGATTGCCGCGCTGACCGCACAGAACACCCGTGGCGTCATCGCCGTGCACGTGCCGCCGCTGGATTTCCTGCAGGCGCAGATTGATGCCTGTTTCGCCGACTTCGACATCCATGCAGTGAAGCTGGGCATGCTGGCCAACGCCGAGGTGATCAGCCTGGTCGCCGACGCACTTGAAAAGCACCGGCCACCGCACGTCGTGCTGGATCCGGTGATGGTCGCCACCAGCGGCGCCAAGCTGCTGGAGGACAGTGCACTGGCGGCGATGCGTACCCGCCTGATCCCACTGGCCACGCTGCTGACGCCCAACATACCCGAAGCCGAGCTGCTGCTCGGCCGCCGCATCATTACCGCCGAAGATGCAGAGGATGCCGCCGACGCGCTGCTCGAACTGGGTGCCGGTGCGGTACTGCTCAAGGGCGGCCATCTGGACGAAGGCAGCCGCGTGATCGATCGCTACTTCGACGGCGTGACCCGCGAAGAATTCATCCATACGCGGCTGCCCGTGGATGCGCACGGCACCGGCTGCACGCTGGCCTCGGCCATCGCCGCACAGCTGTGCCAAGGGCTGTCCTTGCCGAACGCCTGCGAAGCGGCCATCGATTACGTCGCGCGCGGCCTGCAGAGCGGCTATTACCCCGGCCGCAGCGAGGTGCTGGTGATCGACCACTTCGGTGCGGCACGCCCGGCATGATCGACGCCTCGCCCCTGCCCGTGCAGGCCGCAGACGGCCATCGCTTCGAGCTGCTGGCGCGCGTCCCCGTGCAGCCCCGCGCGCGGCTGCTGTGGTTGCCCGCGCTGGGTGTCGCCGCGCGGCACTACCTGCCCTTCGCCGAGGCGCTGGCAGCACGCGGCATCGCGGTGTACCTGCACGAGTGGCGTGGCAATGGAAGCAGCAGCCTGCGGCCCTCGCGCACGCAGGATTGGGGCTATCGCGAAATCCTCGAACAGGACCTGCCGGCGAGCCTCGCAAATGTGCGAGGGGAATCTGAAACACCGTTGATCATCGGCGGCCACAGTCTCGGCGGCCAGCTCGCCTGCTGCTTCGCGGGGCTGCATCCGCAGCGTTTTGGCCGCGTCTGGCTGGTGGCCAGCGGCACGCCGTACTGGCGTACCTTCCCTGCCCCGCGTGGCTGGACGCTGCCGCTGGTGTATCGCTTCCTGCCCTGGCTGGCCCAGCGCCAGGGGGTCCTGCACGGCAAGAAGCTCGGCTTTGGCGGCACCGAGGCACGCGGGTTGATCCGCGACTGGTCGCGCGTGGGCCTCAACAACCACTACGCGGCCGTCGGCATGGCGGCCGATCTGGAGGCCGGCATGCGCGACCCGCGCGGCCAGGCCACCGCGGTGGTGATGGCGGCCGACTGGCTGGCCCCGACGGGATCGATGCAGGGCCTGCTGGCCAAGATGCCGGGCATGCGTGCGCAGCTCAGCGTGATCAGTGCGCAGATGCTGGGTGCGCGTGCCGATCACTTCGCGTGGATGAAAACGCCGGAAGCCGTGGTGGAGCGCCTTTTTCATTCATTTGAATGAAGACCTTCACAAAAACCGTTGACGAATGCGACGCCGATCCGCATAATTCCGCTCCTGTTGACGCGCCCGTAGCTCAGTTGGATAGAGTACCTGGCTACGAACCAGGCGGTCGGGAGTTCGAATCTCTCCGGGCGCACCATCAACAGGGTATCGATTTCGCCGTCGGTATCAGCAATGAAAATTCGATGTAAATGCGCCCGTAGCTCAGTTGGATAGAGTACCTGGCTACGAACCAGGCGGTCGGGAGTTCGAATCTCTCCGGGCGCACCATTACATCGAACGGCAGGCTCGCCTGCCTTCCCGTCGAACGTGGCGACACGCGCGGCAGGACACACAACCAGACAATGCAAATGCGCCCGTAGCTCAGTTGGATAGAGTACCTGGCTACGAACCAGGCGGTCGGGAGTTCGAATCTCTCCGGGCGCACCATTGCATCGACGAAGACAGCAGCCATCGGTTGCTGTTTTTTTTTGCGTTGGCGCCGGAAAGCGGCCGGCACTACCGGGAGGTCAACCCTGCGGTGCGGGTGCCTGGGCCGCCTGCATCGCCATCAGATCGGCTTCACCCGGCAGCTCCGGTGCCGGGCACGCGCCACCAGCGTGGTCGTCATGCGCCAGCCAGTCGTCCACCACGCCGCCCAGCAGGTCCACCCGCAGCGGGAGGGTGATGTGGTCTTCGCCACGCATTTCGATGTAATGCACGCGCGGGCTGGCGGCGGCCAGGCGGCGGCCCTGCCCGACCGGCACGTGCTCATCGTCCTGGCCGTGCAGCAGCAGCACGCAGGCGCGGCTGTCGGCCAGCGCGCGGGTGACGTCGACACGATCCAGGTCCAGATCCAGGCGCTGGCTGGCGGCGGCGATCACCTGGTCGATATCCTGCCCGCCATAGCGCCAGCGCCCGTAGGCCGCCATGGCCTGCGCCTTCCATGCGGTCGGCTGCAGCGACATCAGGTGCGGGATCATGCTGCGGATCGCATCGCCGGCATTGGCGAAGGACTCCATCGCCACCACGCCGGTGACCTGGTCGCCGAGCTTGTCGGCAGTGAACAGCGCGGTGGCCGCACCGTAGGAAACACCGAACAGGTACAGCGGCCCGACCACCTCGCCGCGCGCCTTCAATGCCGCGATGACATCGACCACGTCATCCGATTCGAACGTGCCGTAGCCGGACGGGCCGGCGCCGGAATGGCCGTGGTTGCGCAGGTCGATGGTGACCACGCGGTAGCCGGACTGCGCCAGCTGCAGCGACCAAGGCAGCATCGCATCACCGTTCATCATCCAGCCGTGCAGCAGCACCACCGTGCCGCGTGGCGCCTGCGGCTGGAACGGATGCGGCAGGTCCAGCGCCATGCCGGTGCGCAGCGGCTCGCCGTTCTCGTGCTGCTGGGCCAGGTATTCGTAGCGCACCCCGTACTGGCCCGGGTCGAAGGCCCGCCAGAAGATCGGCACGCCCGCGCGGCCGGTCACGAGGCCGTGCCGGTTGGGCACGCTGTCCACCGCTTCGGCGATGCGCGCGGTGTCCAGCAGCGTGGACACGCCACCCGGCGCGATCAGCCGATCGCTCAACGAGGTCGAGGCGGCGGTGGAGGTCAGGGAGGAGCAGGCAGCCAGCCACAGGCCAGCCCCGGCCAGCAGCAACAGCAGCAAGCGCTTCATGGGGAGATGTGCGAAAACCAGACGAGTCGGGCAGGTTACCGATCAGGCCGACGGCGCTCTATCGCATCCAGATGACCGTCCGATGACAGCGAGGCCACGATTCAGGTTGACTAGCCCAGCCAGGCCTCCATGGTCGGCCACCAGCCCGCCAGCACCTCCGGGCGCTGCATGCGCTCGCGCCACCACTTCAGCGCCGCCCCCTCCTCGCCGGTGCGCCAGGCCAGCCAGAAGGTCTCATCCGGCTTGGGCTCCTCGACCTGCTTGATCACCAGCCGCCCCTCGCGCACTGCCTGCTGCACGTACGGCTCGGGCAGGAAGCCGAACCCCAGTCCCGCGCACTGCAGGCGGAACTTGCTGACCATGTCCGGCACGGTGACCGTCTCCTGCCCCATCAGCAGCCCGACCGTACGCGGCAGCAGCCGCCGCGCCGAATCGGCCACGGCGATGGCACAGTGGCCGGCCAACTGCTCGCGGCCCAGCGGCTCGGGCGCGGTGGCCAACGGGTGCGAGGGCGCCACCGCGAACACGAAACGCACCACGCCCATCGGCTCGACCACGTAGCCCCCGCCACTGGGCCCCTCGCCCGCCGCGCCGACCAGCAGGTCCGCACGCCGGTCCAGCAGCGCCTCCCAGGTGCCCGACAGCGATTCACTGATCAGCCGCATCCGGGTCTGTTCGGCCACCGCGTTGAAAGCGCGCACGTCCTCGGCCAGCAGTGCCGGCACGAACATCGAGTCGACCGCCACGGTCAGTTCGGCCTCCCAGCCGGAGGCCACCCGCCGCACCCGCATCTCCAGCTCGCGCGCCGCCCGCAGCAGGTGGCGCCCCTCTTCCAGCAGGGCCTCCCCGGCCGGGGTGAGGTGCGCGCGCGGCCCGACCCGGTCGAACAGCTGCACGCCTAGGTCCTCCTCCAGCTTGGAGACGGTGTAGGAAATGGTCGAAGGCACCTTGTGCAGGGCCTTGCCAGCCGCGGCGAACGAGCCCCGGCGGTCGATGGCATCCAGGATCTGCAGGGCGTCGAGGCTGAGCTTGAGCATTCGAATTTTTCGATGATGGCTTGCAAAACTATCCGTTTTTCAAGCCGGCGGAGCAAGCGGATACTGGCCGCAACAGGAAAGGGGACGGCAGCGACCGCCCCGGACCGCCATCGAAACCATCGAACACCAAGGAGATTCCCATGCTGCAGATCCGCAAGAGCAACACCCGTGGCAAGGCCGACCATGGCTGGCTGAACTCCATGCACACCTTCTCATTCGCCAACTATTACGACCCGCGCTACGTCAGCTTCGGCCCGCTGCGGGTGATCAACGAAGACCGCGTCCAGGGTGGCCAGGGCTTCGGCACGCACAGCCACAGCAACATGGAGATCATCTCCTACGTGCTCGGCGGCGCGCTGGAGCACAAGGACTCGATGGGCACCGGCTCGGTGCTGCGCTACGGCGACGTGCAGCGCATGAGCGCCGGCAGCGGCGTCAGCCACAGCGAGTTCAACCACTCGGCCGACGAAGCAGTGCACTTCCTGCAGATCTGGCTGTTCCCCGACCAGGAAAACATCACCCCGAGCTACCAGGAGACCCACTTCGCCCCGGACACCAAGCGCGGCCAGCTGCGCCTGATCGCCTCGCGCGATGGCCGTGAGGGCTCGCTGCTGATCCACCAGGACGCCAACATCTACGCCACGATCCTCGACGGCGACGACCGCGTTCACCTGCCACTGACCCCGCGCCGCGGTGCCTACGTGCAGGTCGCCCGCGGGCAGCTGCAGGTCAACGGCATCACGTTGGAGACCGGCGATGCACTGCAGGTCAGCGACGAAGCACAGCTGACGCTGGAAAACGCCAACGACGCGGAAGTCATCGTGTTCGAGCTGGCGCTGTAACCACCCGGCCTCAAACGCAGACACCCCGGTTGCCCGGGGTGTCGTTCGTTGCGTGGATCAGAATTTGTAGTTCAGCGTCAGCCGCACGTTGCGCGGCTCGCCCCAGGTGTACGTGCTGTACCAGCTGAAGATCGTGTAGTAGTGCTTGTCCAGCAGATTGTTGACGTTGAGCGTCGCCGACAGCTGGTCGTTGAACTGATAGCGCGCCATGGCATCGAGCAGCCAGTACGGCTCGGTGCGATGGAGCTGGCTCCCGCCGGTGGCGGGGTTGGTGATGGTGCCGAACGTGCTGCCCTGCCAGCGCGCGCCACCGCCCACGCTCCAGCCATCGGCTGCACCGGTGAGGCGGTAGCTGGTGTGCACGCTGAACTGATCTTCCGGCTCCAGCGTGGAGACCTTGGTGGACTGCTGGCGCGCGATCTTGTGCGCATAGCCGCCCTGGACCTGCCAGCCCGGCGCCAGCTGACCCGACACCTCCAGCTCGTAGCCCTTGGTGCGCACCCCCATCAGGCCTTCATAGGCGATCCCGCCGCTCGGCGTCCTGCCGCCGGTCGGTTGTGCGTAGTTGTCCTGCTCCAGCTGGAACACCGCCGCGCTGGCGTTGAGTCGGCCGTCGTAGAACTCCGCTTTCAGGCCGGCCTCGTAGCTGCGCCCTTCCATCGGATCCAGTACCCGGCCCTGTTCGTCCTGGTTGCCCTGCGGCTTGAAGATGGTGCTGTAGCTGGCGAACACCGAGAAGTTGCGGTTGAGGTCATACACCAGCCCGGCGTACGGCACGACCACGCCACTCTCGTCGGTATCCGGAGATTTATAGTTGGCGATGCGGCTGCCGACGATCAGCTTCAGCGGATCGGCCAGGTCGAAACGGCCCACCACGTAGGCACCGCTTTCGCGGGTGACCTGGTTGTCACCGTAGCCCCACTGCCAGTCCGGCTCGGGCACGTCGCCGGTCCAAGCGTAGTAGTCGGCAACGCTGCTGACATAGCCCGGCTGCGGCGAGTAGCCGTTGTTGACCCAGCGCTTGCGCGACACGCTGCCACCGACGACCAGCTCGTGCTGGCGGCCGAACCATTCGAACTTTCCGCTCACATATAGATCGGCCGCGTTGCTGGTAGTCTTGCCGATGTACTGGCCCAGCCACATGCTCACGCCCTCGCCGGTCACCGGATCCGGATTGCCACCGGCCGCGGCACCCAGCGAGGCGTCATACCCGTTGACCTGGTGGTTGAGCTGCAGCTTGGCGACCCAGTCATTGCCGAAGGTGTGCTCCAGCGTGGCGAAGCCGGTACGGGCGTACTGGCCCCAGCGGCTCCATTGCGCGCCGTTGTTGAACGAGCGCGGCATCTTGTTGAAATTGCCTTCGCTGTCCAGCAGCGGAATGCCGCCCCAGCTGGAACCCTCGGGATCGCTGTCCTGGTAATCGGCCCCGACGGTGAGCAGCGTACTCTCGCCGATATCGGCCTCGAGGATGCCGTAGAACACCTCATTGCTGCGCTGGTAGTGGTCGGCATTGGAATGCCTGTCCTGGTAGGCGCCCACCACGCGGCCGCGCACGCGGCCACTTTCGGTGAGCGGCCCGCCGACATCGACCTCGGCGCGATAGCTGTCCCACGAGCCCACGCCCAGCGTGGCGCTGCCGGCCAGTTCGCGGGTCGGCTTCTTGCGCACCAGATTGATGGTCGCACCCGGGTCGCCCATGCCGGTCAGCAGGCCGGTGGCGCCCTTGAGCACTTCGATGCGGTCGTAGATGGCCATGTCGCTGAGCGTGTTGCCGGCCGAGTACGCCGAATCACGCGCCATCGGGATGCCGTCGTACTGGAAGTTCTGCACCGCGAAGCCGCGCGCGTAGTACTCGGTGCGCTCGCTGTCATAGGTGACGATGCTCACGCCGGGCGTGACCTTCATGACGTCGTCGATGCCGTTGAGGCCGAAGTCGTTCATTTCCTGCCGGGTGATCACGCTGATCGACTGCGGGGTCTGGCGCGGGCTGAGCACCAGGCGGGTCGCGGTGGCGATCGTGCCGGGCGTATACGAATCACTGCCTTCGGTCACGGTGCCGAGCTGGTTGGCGGTGACCTGCACCGTCTGCAGGGTCTGCGCGCCTTCCTTGGGCGGCGCCTCGCTACGTGGCGCCTCGTCGGCCTGCACGGCCGAGGCGGACAAGGCCAGGCCCAGCACGCAAGCCATCGCCTGCATCAGCGGGGAGAGCGCGGGAACAGCACGACGGCGACCCGGGTGGATCGGGGCAACACGGAACGGAACGACGGACACGGCAATGCCTCCAGGCAGGAAGGGACTCCTCTGGCGGCGGCTGGAGGGAACGAATGGGCGGCATGATGCCGCATCCGGGGCGCCAGTGGAAGATGGCGCGACCGTTGAGGCAGAAGGCGTTCGGGGGTCGCCCCGCACCAGGCGGGGCGTGGTGGGTCAGCCGCGCGGCACCGGGGCATCCGAGGCGATCAGCTTCTCCTGCTTCAGCTCGGTCCAGAACGCAGCCGGAATCGCCACGGACATCGAGGCGACATTGGCCAGCACCTGTTCCGGCGTCCGCGCGCCGGGAATGACCGCCGAGACCACCTCCGGCGCATCGGCGAACTGCAGCGCCGCGGTGCGCAGATCCACACCATGGCGATCGCAGAGGGCCTGCACCTTCGCGCGCTTCTCCGGCGCCCACGACGGCACCCTGCCGTCATACAGATAGCGATCGCGCCCGGCCAGGTAGCCAGCCAGCAGCGGCGAGCCGACCACCACCGATGCACCGTGTGCGGCGATCTTCGGGAAGGTGTCGTGCAACGCCTGCTCGTGGTCCAGCAGTGAGTACTGGCAGGCGAGCAGGAAGATGTCCGGATCCGCCTCGGCCACCGCACGCAGGGCCGGCTCGGGACGGTTCACACCGAAGCCCCACGCCTTGATCAACCCCTCCTCGCGCATGCGGGTCAGCGCCGGCATCGCGCCCTTCGCCGCTTCCGCGAAACGCTGCTCCCAGGGCATGCCCAGGTCCTTCTCGTTGTCCGGCGACAGGTCATGGATGAAGACCACGTCCAGCTGCGACACACCGAGCCGGTTGAGGCTGTCCTCCACCGAACGCCGCGTGCCGTCCGCGGAGTAGTCGTAGCGGTAATGGAACGGCGACGGGTCCTTCCACATCACGTCCTGCAGCTCACCGGCGGTCGCCGTCAGCAGGCGCCCGACCTTGGTCGACAGCGTGTACTCGCGTGCCGGGTGGTTGTGCAGATGATGGCCGTAACGACGCTCGCTCAGGCCCAGCCCGTACCAAGGCGAGGTGTCGAAGTAGCGCACCCCGGCCGCGTACGCTGCGGCCAGGGTGGCTTCGCTCTGCGCATCGGTTGCGGCCTCGAAACCATTGCCGATCGCGACGCCGCCCAGGCCCAGGCGGGTCTGCGGCCGGTAACGCCTGCCCTGCTGCGCGGGATTGCCGGGCAAGGGCTTCGCTGAAGCCTGGCCGCGGGTGGGCAGGACGCTGCCCGGGCCGGCCGCTTGCGCCATCAACGGGGAGGCGGCGAAAGCGGCAGTGCCGGCGGCGGCAACGGAAAGGAAGTGGCGACGTGCGTTCACGGCGACTCCTGTTTCTGCGGGGAAGCGGACAGCGTCGCAGAGCGGTGGTGCAGAGCATGCCGTTGCCGCGTCAAGGCAGCGACAACATTGCCCCCTTCCGCCCTGCGTATGCTCAGCCCTGCGCAGCGCCGGCGGCGAGAAGCAGCGTCTCGATCGCGCGGTACCCGCGCTGGCGTGCATGCTGCAGTGGGCTCACGCCTTCACCGTCGGGCAGGTTCACATCCGCGCCTGCCGCGATGAGCTGACGGACGATCTCGACATGCCGTGGGCCGCCATCGGCGAGGATGATCGCCTCCAGCAGCGCGGTCCACTGCAGGTTGTTGACGTGATCCACATCGACACCGGCCGCGATCAGCGTCGCCACGGTTTCCACGTGCCCGCGTTCGGCCGCTGGAATGAGTGCGGTGCCGCCGTAGCGGTTGGTGCTCTTCAGGTCCGCGCCGGCCGCCAGCGTCGCGCGCAGGATCTCGAGATGCCCGCGGGCACCGGCGTAGAGGTAGGGGCTGTCCTGGATCGCATCCTTGGCATTGACGTCGGCACCGGCCTGGATCAGCGCCAGCGCGGCCTCCACGTGATTGTGGTGGGTCGCGACCAGCAACGGTGTCGCCTTCGCCACGCCGCGCGCATCCACCCGGGCGCCCTGCCCCAGCAGCGCACGCACCGCCGTGGCATCGCCCTGCTCCGCCGCCCGATGCAGCCGCTCTTCCAACGAGGCGGCACTGGCCGGCATGACCATGCCCATCAGCAGGCCCATGACCACCCAACCACGCAGCGACCTCCGTCCCCTCGACATTTTCCTGCTCCTTCCACGGGGGCGTCCGGTGACGCCGCTGGAGAACGAACGTAGCCGAGCCGCCGCGCCGGCACCAATGAAGATTGGGGATCGACGGCATTCGCCATCCGAATGCGTCGGCCGGCGCGCGTGCCGCCGATTTCATGCGACGCTGCGCGCGACATTCGACACGGACGCACATCGCCATGCTGCATCACATTTCCCTGGGGGTGCGCGATCTCGCGCGTGCCGCCGCCTTCCACGATGCCGCGCTCGGTGCGCTGGGCATGCGCCGCGTCTTCGAAGACGACGAGGCCATCGGATATGGCTACGCGGAGGATGAGGACCTGGTGTGCCTGAAACTGCGGGCCGATGCCGCAGCGCCGGGCCCTGGATTCCACCTGGCGTTCGGCGCCCCTTCCCGCCAGGCCGTGGACGCATTCCATCGCGATGCGCTGGTGGTCGGCGGCACCTGCAATGGTGCGCCGGGACTGCGCGAGGACTATGGCGATCACTACTACGCCGCGTTCCTGATCGATCCGGATGGGCATCGGATCGAAGCGGTCTGCAAGTCGGTCGTTTGAACCGGATCGCACAAAGAAAAAGGCCTCCGTACTTGCGTACGGAGGCCTTCTCTACAACTGGCGGAGCGGGAGGCCGATTTCGCCATCTCACGCTGCCTCATGTGATCGCAAACGCCTGCTGTATCAGGCGTTGCGACTCCACACCCTTACCATCCTGTCTCATACAATCGCACCTATAAGCATGGGGCAGATCTGATGGCAAGACCAACGAATCGGCTGAGCGCTCGCGCCGTTCAGACCACTGTCAAACAAGGCTACCACGCTGACGGCGCGGGCCTTTACCTCCTCGTCGGCCCAACAGGGGCCAAATCGTGGGTGTTGCGCTATCAGCGCGACGGCCGCCGGAGAGAGATGGGCCTGGGGTCTACCGGCGCGGTCACCCTGCAGGAGGCGCGCGCCTCTGCTCTTGAGCAGCGAAAGATGCTTGTAGCAGGCAAAGATCCCATTTCGGCCAGACGCGTAGCGCGATCTGCCGGCGCGACCTTCGCAGAGGCAGCCGATGCATACATCACATCCCACCGGTCCGGTTGGAAGAATGACGCCCAGGCTGAACAGTGGATTCAGTCCCTTCGCGACTACGGACCGAACCGCTCGATACCGATCACCGAAGTCGACACACGCGTAGTGATGTCCTGCCTGGTTCCAGTATGGGAAGCCAAGACGGTGACGGCGACACGAGTGCGCGGACGCATCGAGCGTGTTCTGGACTGGGCAAAGGTGCACGGCATGCGAGAGGGTGAGAACCCGGCGCGCTGGCGCGGACATTTGGAGAACTTGTTACCTAAACCTAGCAAAGTGAGCAAACCCCAACACCATGCGGCAATGCCTTATGGGGATACTCCAGCGTTTATGATAACCCTTGCGCAACGAGACGCCAGATCACGCCGAGCCCTGCGCTTTACGATCCTGACGGCGGCACGTACCGAAGAGGTCACAGGTGCTGACTGGTCAGAGTTCGACTTAAAAGCGAAGCTCTGGACGATCCCTGCCAGCCGTATGAAGGGCGGTCGGCAGCACGTGGTGCCACTCGCCCATGCCGCATTGAATATCTTGGATGCGCTTCCACGGAGCGAGCCTCCGTTCTCGCTATCGGAGAACGCGATGCTCTACCTGCTTCAGAAGGTGCCTCCAAAAGGGCTGGGGCTTCCATTCACCGTTCACGGGTTTCGGTCCAGCTTCCGTGACTGGGCGGCGGAAACCACGAGCTTCCCGCACGAGGTCGTAGAAATGGCACTAGCACACGCTATCCGCAATAAAGCAGAAGCCGCGTACCGACGAGGCCAGCTCATCGAAAAGCGCACTCTACTCATGAACGCCTGGGCCGACTACATCGCTGGAGAAGCACAACTCACCGATCCAGTGAAATCTTAGATATGGCTACTATAGCCAGCTAGACACGCCCGCAGCTCAAAAAAAGGAATACGCAATGACCATGGAAGTTATCGACATCGTTTCAATGACTGAAAGAATCGCCGCGCTAGGCGGGCACCCACCGGCAGGGCTTGCAATTCTGCCTGAGAACCTCGCCACAGCGGCGACAAAGAGCGATCTCCGGCAACAAGTCGAATCTGACACAGTAAGAACGCTCCTCAGGGAGCACGGAATTCACTTTTCGGAAGTCTTCTCAGATGCCGACCAGCCTCCATACTTGCAGCAGTACAGCTATGAATGGTTCGGCCCCACCCTATTTGTATCTGCATCGCTACTATCCCAAAACCCCACCGCGCTCTCAGTAGCGCTAGGCATAATCACAAACTACCTTTATGACTTGTTTAAAGGGGCCACAGAAGGAAAGGCCTCACTTAAAATTGTCCTAGAGAGACCAGACGGAACTTGCAAGCAGATTATGTATCAAGGACCAGCTGAGGGCATGAGCGAAATTGCAAGCATTGTAGATGCTCTGGAGAAAGGCCCATGAATGCCGAAATCTCTGCGCCACCCACCGAGATGTCTATTGAAATGATCATTGATGACTTCAATCAAAATCTATCAAGGGCGGCAGAGGCTTTGGGCATAACTGTGGCGAGCAACATACAAGTTGACGCAGCTCGATCTCTTGATGGATTGATGAACCAAGCAATCGCAGTGATGCACCAGGCGATTGATCGCAATGAGGAAGACATTGCAAACTTGCTACTCGCTTTCCAATGCACCATTGGAGCGCTACGCGCGGAATTGTTGATGTGGGTATTACTCAAGAGAGACTTGCCGAATGCAGCGTGGGATCAGCTAGTTGCTGCCCAACTCGGCTGTTTGGATGCCGTCCGTGCTCATGAGGGCTTTGACGGATGTCAAAGGCACCTCAAAAGCCTGAACGAGCTAGAGTCGACACTTTTTCCGCCACAGACCTTTCTCAGCGCCGGGTTCGTCGCCGATAGACTGGACTGTTCAATATGCGGAGAGAGGTACGCGACCTGCCGACATCTGCGAGGGAAGGCATACATGGGGGCGTTCTGCGAAGTTGTACATCGCAATCCCAGAGGAGACCACGTTGCCATAGTCAAGGTTCCCGCGGATAAACGATGCCGGGTCATATCCATTAAGACCGAATCCGGACATCGAGATAAGCTCTCATTAGAGGTAACGCCGTACACGTCGAGTGAGACATTCGTCGCAGATGGACCGCTAGAAGTGCAGTCTATTCTACTATCCACCAACCGCTACCCGTATATGTTTTCCTCCGAAACTGTATTGGGAAAGGGAGGTCGTCCAGAAGCCACATCCACATTCCCAGCTCAGCCGGCCCACAGCTTGACTGAGGAAGACCCGCTCGTCAGCAACAATGCGGAGGAATGACGACACCAACATGGCTCCTGCACCAACTCATCCTTACATAACAGAGCCAAGTATCGTAAGGGCGCGAGATTAAAATTCGGCACCAACGAACTCACTCCACAAAGGCTGAGGGCGGCAACGTGTTCAGGACATGCCGTGAAACCATTGATGGTGCAAGGAAACATCGACGATAGTCAGGCCCCTATCGCCGGATCGTGGGGGAGGCAGTGCGGCGGCCAGCCTTCGCGCTTGCTGGCGCTCCTCCGTTGTTTTCTTAGGCTGGCAGGCAATCTCCGCGTCTGTCTCGGCGGTGGCCACGAGCCTGGCCACCGCCTCTCGCAACGGCACCCCCTCCAGTACGCGAACAGCGCACCATCGCTCGGCGTAGCGCTTTCCTTGCCGCACGCTGGACGCCCAGACCTCCTTCTCTTCCCACAGCTTCCTGCAATAAAGGACGACCCGGATACCCCGCGCGCTGGGCTGCACGCTGGCGATCTGACGGTTCCCCCACCATAGGCCCCAGTGGTCACCGCACTGCACCCCAGCCCTTGGGGCGAGGCGCAGACCTGAAGCCGGTGAAGTTGCATGGAGGGAGCATGGACGCAGGATACGGGCCGGGATCTCAGATTCTGCGACGGCGTGTCAGGACGATGCAAAGTTACCGGCGGGCGCCGCTCAAGCGGCCCATGACACAGGCTGAACTACCTGCGGCTCCCAGGTCCGGCAAAAATAGGTTGTAGGGTCAATAACATCCCCCCTATGATCAGGTGAATTGATGGGTGCGGAATCGCACCGGGACAGGGGGGGGCAACCAATGCCGAAATGGAACTATGTCGAGAAGCGATTCAGCACATTCCTGTCAAATATCGAATTGACGGCCACTCAAAAAGAAAACGGTCAAACGAAGATATCAAGCGTGACCAAATGCCTAAATCAGGCCTATTGGGACAGCGACTCCAGCACAGAGAATTCATTTGCCATAGGGTCCTGGGGAAAAGGCACCGCCATCAGACCACCCCGCGATGTAGACCTATACTTCGTCCTGCCCAGCGAGGTGTACTGGCGCTTTGAAGGCTACTCAGCCCTCTCCAACAAGCAAAGCGCGCTCCTGCAGGAGGTGAAGTCCAAGCTCCTCGGAACCTTCAGTCGAAGTGACATCAAAGGAGATGGCCCCGTTGTTGTCGCTGCATTTGCTTCATACGACGTGGAAGTTGTCCCGGCATTTCTACTCGACGCCGAGGCTCAAACCTATTGGGTAAGCGACACGAAAAATGGCGGTTCGTACATCCTAACCATGCCGCAGTCAGAACAAACAGCAATAAACAGCAATGACGCTTTGTACCGTGGAAATTTGCGGCCACTGATCAAGATGATTAAGACATGGCAAGCATACTGCGATGTACCCATCAAGTCCTTTCACTTGGAGCTACTCGCCACTAACTTTATAAGTAGCTGGGCATTTAGCAATCAAGGTCTGTTCTACTATGACTGGATGTGCAGGGACTTCTTTCACTGGCTGACAACGAAAGCGAACTCATATCAGTTCAGACCTGGAACCTTCGAGTTGGTGTCCGTTGGTGACAAGTGGCTCTCAAAGGCCACAAGGGCCGCCGATACAGCGGAAGCCGCCTGTGAAAACGAGCGTGACAATTGGAATGCACTCGCTGGAAACGGTTGGCAGCAAATATTTGGAGCCGACATCCCATGCATAGCGGAATAGATCCACGCGTTGAGGCGATCACCAAAGAGTGCAAACGCCTTGAGGAATCCTGCCTTTACACCGCCGCCTCCCTCTTCAGTTGGGAGAGAGAAGCGAGGGCCCTGCGAATTTTGTTCATTGTGGCGCCTATTATCCTAGGAGGCATAGCGACGATCCGGCCGCTATTGAGGGAGGCTTCATACGAATGGCTCACTGCACTTTGCGCCTTGGGGGCAGGACTTTTTCCTGCGATATTCAAGGCTCTTGACTGGGATGTAAGCGTAAAGCTAGTGGGCGACAGCGCCAACAGATTCAAAAATCTAGAAAACCGCTTCAGGCAGCTCTCTGCGTTTTCCGAAACAAGCACGTACGAGGATGCAAAGTCCTCTTTTGATGAGCTTTACGAGAGGCTCGAGGATGCCCGAGCATCAAACCCAACCCCGCCCGAGAGACACTTTAATAACGCCCGCAAGAAGATAAAGAAGGGCCACTTCCAGAGCGAGCCCCAACCCTAAATGGCCACTTCGATGAGCGGTAGATTGGGAGCTATCTCAAAAACCCGCCCGTCCCGGACCCACACGTTGTAAGGGATAGTGCTCCCGAGGATGCCGATAGCCCGCATCTGCGCCCCGTCATAGGCGACCAGGCTGCTGGTCCCGTCGGCGTTGTGAGCGGTGACGGTTGCCAGCAGCCGGGCGCTGGGGCCGACCAGGCCATCAAACTGGTCCCACAGATCAGTTCGCATCGGTGTAATGCCTCCGGAACACTGACGTGCACGCTGAAGCAGCTCAGCAGTTCGCTGGCAGCGATGCGCAACACCGGCCAGGTGCAGGTCAGCATCACCAAGGGCAACAGGGTCTGGATGCTGACCACCACGATGCACAGGCTGATGCGCACCCCTGATGCGCGCGTGGAGCCGACTCGCGTCGCAGTGGCCCGCGTAATGCGCTCAGCCCCAACTGGCAGCCACAACAGCACCACGGTCCAGCACAAGGACCGGGATCGTGCCGAAATCGCCGATCAGCTTGCCGCGTTCCGGCGCGCCGGCGGCAAGGTCGAAGTCCTGGGCAATACTCCAACCCGTCGCGAGATGACCCGCCGCGAGATCAATGACGCCTCCGGCAGCCAACGGCTGGCGCATGCAACCGCGCAACGAGGCCACCCATGAGCCGCTTTGTGGCGCGACGCTCGCCGAAGAAGCTTGGCGGGTTCTCTTGGGGCCGCTTCCCAGTGGGCGATACCGGCGTCGTCGCGTACCGCCTGTTCCGCCGCGACCACCGCGGCGCGCTTCATACCTCGATCCTGCACTTCTACCCGCGCGACCAGCGCCGCGAAGTCGCGCTGGCTCTGCGTCCGGCGTGCCACCGCCTGCGCGACCGAGTGGACGAGATCGACTTCGTGGCGATGGGGGTAGCCGCGTGAGGACGCTCCTGCGCGCGCTACTCAGCAGCAACTTCTCCGACTATGCCGGGCAGCACGAACTGTCTGAACTCACTCGCGAAGCTGGGAGCAAGCGTCGACATATATCGCAAGTGTTCCAAAAGGAGGCCGGGTTTCGAGGGATTGCCTGCATAACTGTAGGTGGTCTTAGTGCCGATAGCTCTTGCCTCATGCATCACGATCGCGTCTTTGACACGCTTGGCGGCATCAACCAGATCCCGTGTGTGGCTGATCATCGTTGCCAAGTTCGCGCCAATCATGTCAGGCAGCGCATGAATCCTGTCCTCCACGCGCTCAGCATTCGGCAGCAGCGGGATACTGAGCTCGCCAGTTGCGTTCAGCAGCCTCAGAGCACCCCAGCCAGAATCACCGTCGATGGCGGACTCCAACAGCTTTTCCAGGGCGCGGAGGCGGTTTGGAAGCCCAAGAACTTCATGCAGCAGCAGTCGACCAATGATCCGCGCGTTCGCCTCGCGCGTGTTGACCGCTTCCAGATGCTGCTGCTGAGAAATTCCCTTCGCCTCCTCAGCAATCTCTGCGGCTCTCTGGGACGTTCGATTCGCGGACGACGCCACCCAAATTGTTCCTACTGCGGCGAGGAGACCGACCGCGACAGCAAGCCAGTCCGTCAGCTTTCCTACTTCGTCCGCGAGCGGACAGAACTCGATTCCCATAACCCCTCCCTGTTGGAGCCGATTCTGCCATGAACTGCACCCATGCAAAGAAGCACCCCCTTCCCGCCTCCGGCGCATCTCACCTCGCAGGACTAGCTTTCGATGTAGAGCCGATGCTTACCGCTTGCGTTCCGGGTGGGAGCATCCTTGACCCCCAAGTAGTGGCAAACAACATCCGCGCATGGGTAGCCGACCGGAAGCCCGCAGAGCTGGCCGAGCAGCAGGGGCTGGTGCTGCCGCCGCTGCCGGAAGCGTTCGAGGCTGAATTTGCCTGTCCGGGGGCGTCCCCAGTCTCGGCCTACACCTCCGAACAGATGCAGGAGTACGCACGCGACGCCCTCGCCGCAACTGGCAAGCAGCAGGGTGGCGAGGTGCAGGGGGATGGGCGGGCGCAGTTTGAGGCGTGGGCACACGCACAGAGCTACCGCGGCGGCAACATCATCACAGACCGCCATGCGGACCACCCGGACGTGTATGCCTGCCCGAATGCGCAGCTGACCTGGCAGTGCTGGAAAGCCGCCCTCGCCGCCCGCCGGCCGGGGGCGCAGGTGCCGGTGGCTACTGCTATACAACCCGGCAAGCGCGTGAGCATTCTGGTGTCTGCCTGCGGCCCCGCCCGAAAGTTTGATCCTGTTTCGGCTGACGCTGAATTGGCGAGCGTCCAGCTGGTGCCGCTGTGGGAGCTTCCCGAGCTTCACCCCAGGAAGGTCGCATCCGAATGCCTGACCACGATGGAGCACGTGCGGCGGGCTACGCGGCCGAACACAATCAATCGCGTCAAACTGACCGATGCCGTCGCGCTCGTTGGTCGGTTCGTTGCGCAGCTGGAGCGCTCCGAACGACTCGGCGCCGCCCAGCCCGCACAGGGCATCGACCTGGCGGCGTTGCAGGGCGTCAGCGATGAGTACAACGCCTGTATACATTTCCATGCAGCAGGCGAAGGCGACTACGACGACTTCCTGCGCAAACACGCATACGCGAATGAGCGCGATGCAGCGCCGGAGGTGGGGTCGTGAGCGGCAGCATGGCATGGGTCAGGAAGAATTACGGCGTGCCAGCGAAGCGCGGCATGCGCGTGAAGTACACGGGCGACGGCAAGGTCGAGATGGGCACTATCCGGTCCGCCAGCGGCGGCCGGCTCAACATCCAACTCGACACCGCCAAGCACACCTGCCAGTTCCACCCCAGATGGGAGCTGCGCTACTTGACGACCACCACCCTGGCTACCGTCAAGCCGCCTCGTGACCGGCGCACCAGGCTGCGGGAGGACGTGTAATGCGCGAGCATCCAATCCGATCCGCGGCCGCCCAAACTTCTGCCGAATTGCTAACTCCGGCGCAATCACTTGCCGTCGCTGTAGCTGGGCGCTATTCGTCCACTCACTGCATTAACGACCTTCTCAGCCTCGGAGGCAAATCTGAGCAGCTGCCAGACTGCAGTTCTCGCATCTTCCGCCCACGACTTCCGGACTGCTGGCGTGTACCAAACCATCTGGAGCATCGTGGCATTTTCGGGCGCAGCGATTCTTCGCGCTTGTCGCGCTACATACCCGGCAATGGACACGGCCGCCGCAAGGCGCTCAGCAGGGGCCGTATCAAGGGACACCCCCAAAGCACTGATAACCTTCAACTCTGCCTCCAAGGATTCAATCAGCACCAGAAGATTGCCCCTGGCACCAGTCTCTGGCGCGTCGCCGTCCTTGTCGATAGCGCGACCAATTCCGCCAAGGTCTCCCTGCGCTCGGTGCAAGCGAGGCCAGAGGGCGATCATGGCGAACTTGTTGGCAGCAGCTTGCTGTGCCTCCCGTTTCTCGCGCTCACCCCCAGCCAAGCGAAGGGCAACCAAAGCTGCTCCAACCGCGGCTGCGGCACCAAGCCATCCTCCAATTGCCGAAATAGCAGTCCAGTCGGGATGGCATCCGTTGCCGACGGTGAAGCATGGAACAACCACGTTGGCCAAGTACATCGCCCGTCCTCATCCCTTAGTTGCACGGATTCTGCCATATGCGCCAAGGCCACCAACGCAGACCGCGATGCCGGCTTGGAAGGCTTCAACAAGTCAGCGGCCGGCATGGCGTCAAACACCAGCGGCCAACACCTGACTCGCTGCGATGAGGGCTACCAGGTTGCGAGCAGCGCTAACCACCGTCCCACCGTGAAGCCGACCGAACTCATGCGCTATCTGTGCCGCCTCGTCACCCCGCGCGGCGGGCTGGTGCTGGATCTGTTCGCCGGCAGCGGGAGTACCGGCCGGGCCGCGCTCATGGAGGGCTTGCAGTTCGTCGGCATTGAGCTTGACCCCGAATACGCCGCGATCGCAGAGGCCCGCATCCGCGCGGTTCAGCCCGGCCTCTCCCTTGGAGATGCCGCATGACAAACGAAGCAAGGCTACTGACTCTGACGGACGTGAAGTCTCGCGTGGGCATCAGTGGTGCGACCATCTATCGCAAGGTGGCCGACGGAACGTTCTCCAAGCCGGCGAAGGTCGCTGCGCGATCGCTGTGGCCATCGCCCAAGATCGACGAATGGATGGCCTCAGTTATCGAATCACAAAACATGGGGCAAAGCATGGGGCAGGAAGCGCAGGCAAGAAAAAAGCCCCTGTAAACAGGGGCTTATCTCTACAACTGGCGGAGCGGGAGGGATTCGAACCCTCGATAGAGTTTTAAGCCCTATACTCCCTTAGCAGGGGAGCCCCTTCAGCCACTCGGGCACCGCTCCAGTGTTCTTGGTCCGCCGCCGTGATGAATCATCTCAGCGGGGGCGCGAATAATAACGTTTTCCGCGCCCTCAGGTAAAGCCTTAATCCGAAGAATTTTCACTTCCGGATGCATTCGGCTCATCACCGCGCTGGATGCGCTGGTAAATCTCTTCGCGGTGCACGGCCACGTCCTTCGGAGCGGTGATACCGATACGCACCTGGTTGCCCTTGACGCCGAGCACGGTCACGCTGACCGAGTCACCGATCATCAGGGTTTCGCCTACACGGCGAGTCAGGATCAACATTTGTTCAAGTCTCCAGGGGAACCGGTGGTGGCATTTCCCCACCGGCTTGGCGCCCCGGCAAGAGCGCCCCACGACAACGGGAAAAGATTCGCCATAGTACCGTCAGGCCTCCCGACCCATCAAGGAGCAGGAGGCTTCAGGCTGTTCAGATACGGGGGGTGACCCAGTCGACGACGGCGGCCAGTGCAGAAGCAAGGGCGGGCCCGTCCTCACCACCACCCTGGGCGAGGTCCGGGCGGCCGCCGCCCTTGCCCCCGATCTGACTGGCGATATGGGCCAACAGTTCCCCAGCCTTGACCTTGCCCATTGCGCTGCCGTTCACGCCCGCGACCAGAGCAGCCTTGCCGTCCTGGGTACCGGCCAGCACGATCACCGCGTTGCCGAGCTGCTGCTTGAGGCGGTCGATCGCATCGCGCAGCGCCTTGGCATCGAAGCCTTCCAGGCGCGCGGCCAGGATCTTGATGCCGTTGACCTCGACCGCGGCGGCGCCAAGATCAGCGGTCGCACCGGCGGCCTGCTTGGCCTTGAGCGCCTCGAGTTCGCGCTCGAGCTTCTTCTGGCGCTCGCCCAGCTGGCGGATCTTGTCGACCACGTCGCCGGCGTTGCCACCGAGCAGTGCGGCCGCTTCGCTCAGCTGCGCTTCTTCATGGGCCACGTAATCCAGCGCGCCCTGCCCGGTCACCGCTTCGATGCGGCGCACGCCCGAGGACACACCGCCTTCAGCGGTGATCTTGAACAGGCCGATGTCACCGGTGCGCGACACATGCGTACCGCCACACAGTTCGGTGGAGTAATCGCCCATCTTCAGCACGCGCACGTGCTCGCCGTACTTCTCGCCGAACAGCGCCATCGCACCGAAGTCGAGCGCTTCCTGCATGCCCATGTTGTGGACTTCGGCCGCGTTGTTGGCGCGCACCTGCTCGTTGACCTTGCGTTCGATGATCGCCAGGTCCTCGGCGCTGATCGGCGCGAAGTGCGAGAAGTCGAAGCGCAGGCGATCGGGTGCGACCAGCGAGCCCTTCTGCTGGACGTGGGTGCCCAGCACTTCGCGCAGGGCGGCATGCAGCAGGTGGGTGGCCGAGTGGTTGAGGATGGTCGCGCCGCGGCGCTGGCCATCGACCTGGCCGGACAGCACGTCGCCAACCTTCAGGCTGCCGCTGGTGATCCTGCCCACGTGCCCATGGAACTGGCCCGCGAACTTCTGGGTGTCACTGACGTCTACCTGCACGCCGGCGCCTGACAGGCTGCCATTGTCGCCGACCTGGCCACCGGATTCGGCGTAGAACGGGGTCTGGTTGGTCAGCACGATGACGTCGTCGCCGGCCTGCGCGGTCTCCACCGGGCGACCGTCCTTGAGGATCGCCACCACGGTGAGGCCGTCGGCCTGCAGGCGGTCGTACCCGAGGAACACGGTCGGCTTGAGCGTGGCGACCAGATCGGCCGACAGGGTCACGCCGCCGCCGAACTTGCCAGCCGCGCGCGCGGTCTCGCGCTGGGTGTCCATCGCGGCGTTGAAGCCCTCGATATCCACGGTCAGGTCACGCTCGCGCGCGATGTCCTGGGTGAGGTCGAGCGGGAAGCCGTAGGTGTCGTACAGGCGGAACGCATCCACGCCCGGGATCACGCCGTTGCTGACCTTGGCCGCGACGTCGTCGAAGATCTTCATGCCCGAATCCAGCGTTTCAGCGAAACGCTCTTCTTCGGCCTGCAGGGCGCGCACGACGGTGTCGACCTGCGCCGGCAGTTCCGGATAGGCCACGCCCATCTGCTCGACCAGGGTCGGCACCAGCTTGCTGAAGAACGGCTGCCGCACGCCCAGCATCCAGCCATGGCGCAGAGCGCGGCGGATGATCCGGCGCAGCACGTAACCACGGCCTTCGTTGGACGGCAGCACGCCATCGACGATCAGGAACGAGCAGGCGCGGATGTGATCGGCGATCACGCGCAGCGACTTGTTCTCCAGATCGGCCATGCCGGTCAGCTCGCTGGCCTTGCGGATCAGCGCCTGGAACAGGTCGATCTCGTAGTTGGTGTGGACGTGCTGCAGGATCGCGGCCAGCCGCTCCAGGCCCATGCCGGTGTCCACGCACGGCGCCGGCAGCGGCACGAGGGTGCCGTCGGGCTGGCGGTCGAACTGCATGAAGACCAGGTTCCAGATTTCGATGAAGCGATCACCGTCTTCATCCGGGGAGCCCGGCGGACCACCGGCGATATGGTCGCCATGGTCATAGAAGATTTCGGTGCACGGGCCGCACGGGCCGGTCTCGGCCATCTGCCAGAAGTTGTCCGAGGCAAACGGCGCGCCCTTGTTGTCGCCGATGCGCACGATCCGCTCTTCCGGAATGCCCACCATGTCGCGCCACAGCGCATAGGCCTCGTCATCGGTCTGGTAGACGGTGACCAGCAGGCGCTCGGCCGGCAGCTTCCAGACCTGGGTCAGCAGCTCCCAGGCCCAGGCGATGGCGTCCTTCTTGAAGTAATCGCCGAACGACCAGTTGCCCAGCATTTCAAAGAAGGTGTGGTGGCGCGCGGTGTAACCGACCTGGTCCAGATCGTTGTGCTTGCCACCGGCGCGCAGGCAGCGCTGGACGTCGGCCGCGCGCACGTAGCTGCGCTTCTCGGCGCCAAGGAACACGTCCTTGAACTGCACCATGCCGGAGTTGGTGAACAGCAGGGTCGGATCATTGCCCGGCACCAGCGGCGCCGACGGCACGATCGTATGGCCTTTGCCCTTGAAGAACTCAAGGAAATCGCTGCGGATCTGGGAGGTAGTGAATTTGACGGATGCGTTCATGGGGGGCTGGCTTTGTGCGGGCCGGTCAGTCCCTGGCACGCAGCCCCAATGGCCGGGTGTCAACTGCAGGACCGCCGAAACCACAAAGGGTATCAGGCCCGGGCCGCTCAGTCCTCAGGGTCGTAACGGGTGGCCTGGCGGATGCTGTCGCCGGGGAACCCGCGGCGGGCCAGAAGATCGGCGGCTTTGCGCCGCGCAGGCAGTTCCTGCGGGCCGGCGTCGCCGAAACGGCGGCAGACCAGGTCGCGGGCGTTTTCGGTCCAATCGCCTTCGAAGGTGTCCATGGCGGCGGCGATCTGGTCGCTGTCCAGCCCATGCGTGCCCAGTTCGGCGCGGATGTGGATCGGGCCATAGCCCGTGTTGGCCCGGATCCGGACCAGGTTCTCGGCAAACCGGGTGTCATCCTGCCAGCCGGCCTCGGCCAGCTTGGCGACGGCCGCCTCGGCCGCCTCGTTCTCGATGCCACGGGCCTGGAGCTTGCGGGTCAGTTCTTTACGCGAATGCTCGCGGCGCACCAGCAGCCCCAACGCCCGCTGGACCGGCGTCTGTTCCTGGACACGGCGCTTGCGCCGGGGTGCGGGGGCTTCGGAGTCTTGCATGGCAGCAGTCCATTACAGTGCGCCGTCCTTGGCGCCATCCCGTCGGGGAGACGTGAAACTGCAGGACAGGGCGAGCGTCACTGACGGCGCTGCCCTGCCCCGCAGGAAACTCATTCGGCGTCGTCTTCGGCCTCGTCGCCGCCTTCGCGCACAGCTTCTTCCGGCTGGAACTTCTCGCGCAGCTCGGCTTCCAGGCGCTGGGCAATCTGCGGGTTGTCGCGCAGGTAGCCGCGGGCGTTGTCCTTGCCCTGGCCGATGCGCTCTTCGCCGTAGCTGTACCAGGCGCCGGCCTTCTCGACCAGCTTGGCTTCCACGCCCATGTCGATCAGTTCGCCTTCGCGGCTGATGCCTTCGCCGTACAGGATCTCGGTGATGACCTGCTTGAACGGGGGCGCCAGCTTGTTCTTGACCACCTTGATCTTGGTCTGGTTGCCGATGATCTCGTCGCCCTTCTTGATCGCGCCGATACGGCGGATGTCCAGGCGCACCGAGGCATAGAACTTCAGCGCGTTGCCGCCGGTGGTCACTTCCGGGCTCTGGCCCGGCATCATCACGCCGATCTTGTGACGCAGCTGGTTGATGAAGACCACCAGGGTGTTGGAGCGCTTGATGTTGCCGGTCAGCTTGCGCAGCGCCTGGCTCATCAGACGGGCCTGCAGGCCCGGCAGCTGGTCGCCCATTTCGCCTTCGATTTCGGCCTTCGGCGTCAGCGCGGCGACCGAGTCGACCACCACGATGTCCACCGAGCTCGACCGCACCAGCATGTCGGCGATTTCCAGCGCCTGCTCACCGGTATCCGGCTGCGAGAGCAGCAGGTCGTCCACGTTGACGCCCAGCTTGGCGGCGTAGATCGGATCCAGCGCGTGCTCGGCATCGATGAAGGCGGCGGTACCGCCCTTCTTCTGGCATTCGGCAATCGCCTGCAGGGTCAGGGTGGTCTTGCCCGAGGATTCCGGACCGTAGATCTCCACGACGCGGCCCTTGGGCAGGCCACCGATACCGAGGGCGATATCCAGCATCAGCGAACCGGTCGGGATGACCTCGACCGCCTCGACGACGCGGTCGCCCATGCGCATCACGGCGCCCTTGCCGAACTGCTTTTCGATCTGGCTCAGCGCGGCGGTGAGGGCGCGCTTTTTGTTTTCGTCCATCGGAGTGGTCCTTGCAGAGGTCGTATCGGTGGAGGTGCTGTCTTTGGAAGTCTTCTTGGCCATGGGTTCACTTTAAGGCTGGCGTATCGCACGGGCTGAGATTCTGCCCGGCGTTCGGAAAAAAAGTATCGGACATCCGTACCAACCTCAGCAGAACCAGAGATGTGCCACAAAAGACCGCGCGTAATAAGGGGGGAGAACCGGGTCAGCGGTTGGGCCGCAGCAACCCGCAATAGAGGCCTTCGATGGCGAAGTCCTGGTCGGGCAGGACTTCGATCGGCTTGTAATCGGGGTTGCGCGGCAGCAGGCGGATCCGGTCCTTGCCCATCTTCAGCAGCTTGACCGTGATCTCGTCGTCGATGCGGGCCACCACGATCTGGCCGGACCGGGCGTCGCGGGTGCGATGCACGCCGATCAGGTCGCCGTCGAAGATGCCTTCGTCGATCATCGAGTCGCCCTGCACTTTCAGCAGGTAATCCGGTGCCGGCGAGAAGAACACCCGGTCCAGCACCACGAAATCGTCTGAGCCGATGTCCGCCCCGATCGGCAGACCGGCCGCGACCCGGCCCAGCACCGGCAGGCGCAGGACATGGTCCGGCAGCGCCGAGGCGGGCAGCGACTCGGGCAGGCCGCTCTGCAGCGACGGCGCCTGGACCAGCCGGATGCCGCGGGCCTGGCCCGGGATGCGACGGATCGCCCCGGCCTGCTCCAGCGCCTCGAGGTGGTACTGCGCGGCCCGGACGCCCTTGAAGCCGAACGCACGGGCGATTTCAGTCTGCGACGGCGGTGCGCCATCGGTCTCTATACGCTCGGCGATCAACTGCAGGATCGCCTGCTGGGTATCGGTCAGGTCCATGGTTAGTAGTATTACTACTAACGATGCGGGCACGCAAGTGCCCGCAGAGAAGAGCAGATAGAAGAAGGGCGGTCCTGCCCCGGCCGAAGCCGCCGGCAACACTTGTAGCCACCGACCGTTGGTCGGTGACCGCGCGCAGCGCGGCAATGCCTGACGGCGCGGGCGCATGTCGCTTGCGGCCATCTCTCCGGCGTTTAGCCTCTGCCATCTTTTGGGTCAGGCATTCGTGGGGTCCGGATGAGGAGCAGCCACGCGTGGCGTGGCTCTACCGGTGAAAGCGGTGACCGGCCGAAGCAGCCACGCATGGCTTGGCTCTACCCGTGGACGCGGTGACGGGCTGGAGCAGCCACGCATGGCTTGGCTCTACCCGTGGCAGCGGTGACGGACCGGAGCAGCCACGCATGGCGTGGCGCAACCGGGAAGCGGTGACGGGCCGGTCAGGAAGGAGCGTCCGACCAACGGTCGGACCTACACGGAATCCCCCGCTTGGGCGGGAGATTCCCGGGATCCTTCGGATCCCGGCGGCAAGAACCCTACGGGTTCTTGCCGCTGCGCCAGATCGAAAACAGGATCCACACGCCGCAGAACCCGGCGCCGATGAAGCCGGCCACGCCGAGCGCGAGCAGCCAGCGGCTGGAGATGCCGCCGACGCTGTGCATGACGATCGAGGAGCCGATGATCAGCGCGGCAGTCACGATCCCCATCACCAGCCGGTTGGCGGCGCGGTTGACCTGGTCGCCGAAACCCTGCAGCGCGGTGGTCTCGATCTTGAGCTGGAGCCGCCCGCGGCGCGCCATCTGCAGCAGGCGACGGACATCGCGCGGCAGATCGCCGACCAGGTCCATCACCCCGACCAGGCTGCGCTTGCCGCGCTTGAGCATCGCGCCGGGCGAGTAGCGCTGCCACATCACGCGCTCCAGATAGGGACGCGCGGCACTGGCCATGTCGAACTGCGGATCGAGCTGGCGCCCCATGCCTTCCAGGGTGAGGAAGGTCTTGATCATCAGCGCGAGGTCGGCCGGCAGGGTCAACGCGTACTGGCGCAGCAGCTGGGTGATGTTGCCCAGCATCAGGCCCATGTGCAGGTCCTTGAGCGGCACGCCGCGGTACTGGTCGACGAAGGTGCTGATGTCCTGCTGCAGCCGCGATTCGTCGACCTCCACGCCCCCGGCCCAGTCCAGCAGCACGTCGGCCACCTGTTCCGGCTCCTGGGTGACCAGGCCATGCAGCAATTGGGCGACCTGGAAACGGCGCTGCTCGGAGATCGCACCGACCATGCCGAAATCGATCACGCCGATGCGGCCGTCACGCAGGTAGATGATGTTGCCCGGGTGCGGGTCGGCGTGGAAGCAGCCGTCCTCCAGCACCATCTTCAGCACGATGCGCGCACCGGTGCGCGCCAGCTGCACGCGGTCGAGACCGGCTGCATCGACGCCGACCAGGTCACGGCCGGGAATGCCGTCGACGAAGTCCTGCACGTTGAGGCTCTCGCAGGTCCACTCCCAGTGCACGTTGGGGATCAGGATGTCCTCGCGGCCCTGGAAGTTGCGTGCGATGCGCTCGGCATTGCGGCATTCGGCCGCGAAATCCAGCTCGCGGCGCAGCGAGACCTGGAACTGCTGCACGACTTCGGCCGGGCGGTAGCGCTGCAGGTCGGGCAGGCGCGCTTCGACGATTTCGGCCAGCCGCGCCAGCAGGCGCAGATCGGCCTCGATGACGTCACGGATGCCCGGCCGCCGGATCTTCAGCACCACCGCGGTGCCGTCGTGCAGGGTCGCGCGGTGGGCCTGCGCCAGCGACGCCGCCGCCATCGGCGTTTCATCCAGCCACGCGAACACCTCGGTCGCGGGCGCGCCAAGATCGCGCTCCAGCTGATCGCGTACCTGTGCATACGGCAACGCGGGTACGGCGTTCTGCAGTTCGGAGAATTCAGCGATCCAGTCCGGCGGGAACAGGTCCACGCGGGTCGCCAGCACCTGGCCGAGTTTGACGAAGGTGGGGCCCAGGTCTTCCATCGCTCGGCGCACGCGCACCGGCGCGGTCATCCGCAGCATCTGCTGGGTATCGTTCCAGTGCAGCAGCCGGCCGGCGCGTTCGAGCACATCGGCCAGGCCGATGCGGCGCACGAGGTCGCCGAAGCCATAGCGGATCAGGACCGACGCGATTTCCTGCAATCGCCCCAGGTCACGCACGGTACCCAGCGTTTCCCACATCGGCCCACTCTCCTGTCAGCACACCCGGTCAGGATGTCACAACAGCGGGAAGATTCCGGTCAGCGCCTGCTGCACGGTCTGCCGCCGTATGGCTTCGCGGTCGCCCTCGAACTGGAACAGCTGCGCACGCGCGTAGCCGCCACGGCCCTTCCAGCCGATCCAGACGCTGCCCACCGGCTTGTCCTCGCTGCCGCCGCCGGGCCCGGCGATGCCGGTCACCGCCACGGCGATGCCGGCACCGGAATTGATCAGCGCACCGGAGACCATTTCCAGCACGGTCTCGCGGCTGACCGCACCGAACTGCTCCAGGGTCTGCGCACGCACGCCGAGCAGGCGTTGTTTGGCTTCATAGCTGTAGACGACCATGCCGCAGTCGAAGAACGCCGAGGAGCCGGCGATATCGGTCATCGCCTTGGCGATCCAGCCGCCACTGCAGCTTTCGGCGGTCACCAGCTGCAGCGAGGCCTGCTGCAGGCGCTGGCCCACGTCACTGGCGAGGGCGCCCAGCTCGGCGTCGGAAGGAACTGTCATGGGGAAATCCTGGATCAACGGGGGGACGAACGCCCCCTGTTTTAGCCGAAAACGTGGGTGGTGTCGTGTGTCCGCGGGTGCGACGGAGGGTCGCGCTTCCTCAGGATCATGGGCGCCGGCCAGTGGCCGGCACACCCATCACCATTCCGGGAGCTTCTCCGGGAGCATCGCGCGGATCGGTTCGCCGCCCTCGCCGGCCGCCAGCTTCTCGGCCTCGGCGATCGGGATCTCGACCTGGAGGAGCCAGCCGTCCTCGTCGGTGACTTCGCTGCGTACGACCTCCAGCTGATGCAGGCGCGAACGCAGGCGACCTGCACTCGGCGGCAGCCGCAGCTCGCCACTGACGTGCTGCAGGCCCAGGCGCTTGCCCAGCACGGACTGCAGCAGCGGCAGGCCGACATTGTCGCGGGCGGAAATCCAGACCCGCTCGCGGCGTGCGCTGTCCGGGATGCCATCCTGGCCATCGTGGCGCACTTCGGCCCCGTCGATACGGTCGATCTTGTTGAACACCAGCAACTGCGGCAGATCGCCCGCGCCGATGGCGGTCAGGACTTCATCGACCTGCGCGATGCGTTCCTCGCGGTGCGGATCGGCGGCATCGACGAGATGCAGCAGGAAGTCCGCTTCGCGGGCTTCGGACAAGGTCGACCGGAACGCGGCCACCAGATCATGCGGCAGGTCGCGGACGAAGCCGACGGTATCGGCGAGCACCACGCTGCCGCCCGGCAGCGCGATGCGGCGCACGGTCGGGTCCAGCGTCGCGAACAACTGGTCCGCGGCGTAGGCCTCGGCACCGGTCAAGGCGTTGAACAGGGTCGACTTGCCGGCGTTGGTGTAGCCCACCAGGGCCACGCGCGGCAGCTCGCTGCGCAGGCGGGCACGGCGCATCTGGGTGCGCTGCACTTCCACCTTTTCCAGCTTCTTCTGCAGCTGCTCCACCCGCTTCTGCAGCAGGCGGCGATCGGTTTCCAGCTGGGTTTCACCCGGCCCGCGCAGGCCGATGGAACCGCCGCGCTGGCGCTCCAGATGGGTCCAGCCGCGGATCAGCCGCGTGGACATGTGGCGCAGCTGCGCCAGTTCGACCTGCAGCTTGCCTTCGTGGCTGCGCGCGCGCTGGGCGAAGATGTCCAGGATCAGCCCGGTGCGGTCGATCACGCGCCGCTCCAGGAAGCGCTCCAGGTTGCGCTCCTGCCCCGGCGACAGCGCATGGTTGACCAGGATCAGGTCGGCACCGGTCGCATCGGCCGCGGCCTTGACCTCGTCCAGCTTGCCGCTGCCGATCAGGATCGACGGATTGGGCCGATCGATGCGCGCGGTCAGGGTGGCCGCGATGCTGGCCCCGGCGGAGCGGGCCAGATCGGTGAACTCTTCAAGCACGTCGTCTTCGAGCCGGCCGGCATGCGGCTGGATGAGGAGTGCGTGTTCGCCTCGCTTGGAACGGTCAAACACGCAGTTCTCCAGAATTTTTCACACTGTCACTCAACGTCGTCATCACCTTGGACGCCTTCGGCGCCATCATTGGACTGCACATAGCCACCACCGGGCCCGACCTTCACGTTGCGCGCCGGAACGACGGTCGAGATGGCGTGCTTGTACACCATCTGGCTCACCGTGTTACGCAGCAGCACCACGAACTGGTCGAACGATTCAATCGTCCCCTGCAGCTTGATGCCATTGACCAGATACACCGACACCGGCACACGTTCGCGCCGAAGTGCATTCAGAAACGGATCCTGCAGCGATTGCCCCTTGGACATTGCACACTCCTGATTATTGTTTTTATGGTCTTCCGGCAGTTGCCACGGCCCCCGCCGCCCGCCGGAACCCTTGATGGTACACGGGGTGGAGGCGTGAAGGCGTGGACTCAGCGTGCGACGAAGGTCGACACCGCATCCGCCAGGGAAGCCCTGTCTAAATGGGGATCGAACCAGCGCGCATCAAGCTCCCCGCGCAGCCAGGTCAGCTGGCGCTTGGCCAGCTGACGGGTGGCCTGGATGCCGCGTTCACGGAACGCCGCCGCCGTACCCTGCCCGTCCAGATGCTCCCAGGCCTGCCGGTAGCCCACCGCGCGCACCGCTGGGAGATCCAGCGGCACCGCGACCCCGGCCATGGCAGGAAGGGCCCGCAGCGCGCGGACTTCGTCCAGGAACCCGTGGGCCAGCATGGCGTCGAAACGGGTCTCGATGCGCTGGTGCAGCACCGAGCGTTCGCGCGGTGCGAGGACCAGTTTGAGCGCCCGCACCGGCAGCCGGTCCACGCCAGGCAGCTTCTGCCACTCGCTGATCGGGGTGCCGGTCAAGCGATGGACTTCCAGCGCCCGCTGGATGCGTTGCGGGTCGGTGGCGTGAATGCGCTTTGCAGCGGCCGGATCGATGCCGGCCAGCTGCGTATGCATCGCCGCCCAGCCCTGCTCGGCCGCCTCGGCCGCGATCTGCGCGCGCACCGCCGGATCGGCTTCGGGCATCGGCGACAGGCCCTGCAGCAGGGCGCGGAAATACAGCCCGGTGCCGCCGGCCAGAATCGGCATGCGCCCGCGCGCGATGATGTCGCGGACGGCACGCGCCGCGTCGCTGGCGAACTCTGCCGCCGAGTAGGTCTGCCACGGGTCGCGCACATCGAGCAGATGGTGCGGCGCCTGCGCGCGCTCGGCCGCATCGGGCTTGGCCGACCCGATATCCAACCCGCGATAGACCAGCGCCGAATCGACGCTGACGATCTCACCGTCCAGCTGCCGGGCCAGCGCGATCGCGGTGGCGGTCTTGCCCGACGCGGTCGGGCCCATGACCGCGATCGCCAGCGGGCGCCGATCGACGGCCATCAGTCCTCGTCCGGCCAGCGCGGCATCGCCGGGGCGGCGGACACCCGCGGCATCGGGACGGCATCGACCGCTGCCCACACCTTCAGGGCATCGACCGTGGCCGCGACATCGTGCACGCGCAGCAGCATCGCGCCGCGCTGGGCGGCGATCAGGTGCGCGGCCACCGAACCGGCCACGCGGTCACGCGGCTGCTCGCGACCGGTCAGTTCACCGATGCTGCGCTTGCGCGACAGGCCGGCCAGCATCGGCACGCCCAGCTCGAGGAAACGGTCCGAGCGCGCGAGCAGGATCATGTTGTGTTCGGTGGTCTTGCCGAAGCCGAAGCCCAGATCGATGATCAGGTGCTTCTTGGCGACGCCGGCCATCTCGGCCTGGAACATGCGCTCGGTCAGGAAGCGGTGCACCTCGGCGACCACGTCATCGTAGTGCGGGGTGTCCTGCATGCTGCCCGGCTCGCCCTGCATGTGCATCAGCACCACCGGCACGCCGAGGTCGGCGGCGGCGTCCAGCGCGCCCGGCTGGCGCAGTGCATGGATGTCATTGATCAGGCCGGCACCGGCCGCGACGGCGGCACGCATCACCTCGGGCTTGAAGGTGTCGATGCTGATCGGCACGGTGGTTTCGCGTGCCAGGCGCTCGATCACCGGGATGACGCGGCGCAGTTCTTCGTCCAGCGGCACCGGCGCACTGCCAGGCCGGGTCGACTCGCCGCCGATGTCGAGCAGGTCGGCGCCCTCGGCCACCAGCTGCAGGCCGTGTGCGACCGCGGCCTCGACGCTGTCGTGGTCACCGCCGTCGGAAAACGAATCCGGGGTGACGTTGACGATGCCCATGACCCGCGGGCGATCCAGCCGCAGCAGGCGGCCGCCGCAATCGAGCTGGGGGGAGATATCGAACATGGGCAGATCCACGAAGTACGCCAGCGCGTAGTTTACGCCGGCGCACCGGACCGGCAGTCAGAGGTCGCCGAGGCGGGCCCCATCGACCGGCTTGGCCAGCCAGATCGCCAGATCGTTGCCGATCGCATTGACGGTGCGTTCAAGCACATCGCAAGAGCCCTTGAAGCCGGCAAACGCGCCACCGCGCGACACGCGGCGTGCGGTGACCGTGGCCACCTGCTGGCCGTTCTGGAACAGAACGCCGCGCACGGCGGCCGACTTGAAGTGGCCGGTGAACGCATTGCCTGCGCTCTGCGCCTCCACCAGCTCCAGCTTCAACGCGTGTCCACTGCCGGTGTTCACCGGATCACTGCCGAAGACGATGGTGTTGCCATGCGCCGGGGCATTCCTGCCCAGCGCGGTCGCCAGCTGCGCGCCCATCCGGCACTCGGCCTTGATGTTCTCGGCGATGATCGCCGACTCGTTGAACGGCACCGGATCCTGCACGTGGATCTCGGCCGCCATGACCGGCGTGGCACAGCACAGCAGCGCAGCAACGGCTGCGCGCATCGAATGACGCATGAAAATCCCCCTGGAAAGTGTGTCGGCCGATCCCCCGGCCATGCCCGACCGCAGCATGCGGCGCGGGCAAGCGCATCGTGCCCACTGCCGGCCGCGCGCGCAACCGCTCAGCGCTGGCGGCGCTTGCGCTCCACGTAGACAGTCTTGGCGATGCTCATCAACACACCGACCGCGATGCCGATGCCGGCGCCGAGCAGGAAGTTGTCGCGGGTCAGGCCGATGGCCACGCCGATGATCGTGGCGATCACCATTTCGGTGGTATGCGAGATCGGCTGCGGCGGGGGTGCGGACATGGCGACTCCAGTACGGGAACGAATACGGTGTCCCATTATGACCTGCCGGAAACGACGAAGGCCGGGTTTCCCCGGCCTTCGTCACTTACGTGGGCAACACTCAGATCTGCTCGGCAGGACCGGCGATCGGCGCGACCGGACGGGCATCGCCGCCCTTGTCGTTGTTGTTGCCGCCATCCTTGTTGCTGGGCGACTTGTCCCAGCCCATCGGCGGCGGCGGATCGCGGCCTTCCATCACGGCGTTGATCTGCGGCGCATCGATGGTCTCGTACTGCAGCAGCAGCTGGGACATCGTGTGCAGCTTGTCGAGGTTGGCGGTCAGGAGCTCCGTGGTCCGGGCGTAGGCCTTGTCCAGGATGCTGCGGACGACTTCGTCGATGCGGCGGGCGGTGTCGTCGGAGACGCTCTTGTGCTGCGTCACCGAACGGCCGAGGAACACTTCATCGTCCTCTTCGCCGTAGGCGATCGGGCCGAGCTCGTCGGACAGGCCCCACTTGGTGACCATGTTGCGGGCCATCTTGGTGGCGCGCTCGATGTCATTGGAGGCACCGGTGGTGACCTTGTCTGTGCCGAAGATCAGCTCTTCGGCAACGCGGCCACCGTACAGCGAGCACAGCTGCGACTCGATCGCGACGCGGTTCATCGAGTACTTGTCGCCTTCCGGCAGGTACATCGTCACGCCCAGCGCACGGCCGCGCGGAATGATGGTGACCTTGTAGACCGGATCGTGCTCGGGCACCAGTCGGCCGACGATGGCGTGGCCGGCTTCGTGATACGCGGTGAGCGTCTTTTCTTCTTCGCTCATCGCCATCGAACGGCGCTCGGCACCCATCAGGATCTTGTCGCGGGCACGATCGAAGTGGTCCATGCGGACTTCCTTCTCACCGCCACGCGCGGCAAACAGCGCTGCTTCGTTGGCCAGGTTGGCCAGGTCCGCACCGGAGAAGCCCGGGGTACCCCGCGCGATCACCATCGGCTCGACATCGTCGGCCAGCGGCAGCTTGCGCATGTGCACCTTGAGGATCTGCTCGCGGCCCTTGACGTCCGGCAGGCCGACCACGACCTGGCGGTCGAAACGGCCCGGGCGCAGCAGCGCCGGATCCAGCACGTCCGGACGGTTGGTGGCGGCGATGACGATCACGCCCTCGCCTCCCTCGAAGCCGTCCATTTCGACCAGCAGCTGGTTCAGGGTCTGCTCGCGCTCGTCATGACCGCCGCCCAGGCCGGCACCACGGTGGCGACCGACGGCGTCGATTTCATCGATGAAGATGATGCACGGCGCCTGCTTCTTGGCCTGTTCGAACATGTCGCGCACGCGGCTGGCGCCGACGCCGACGAACATTTCCACGAAGTCCGAACCGGAGATCGAGAAGAACGGCACCTTGGCTTCGCCGGCGATCGCACGGGCCAGCAGGGTCTTGCCGGTACCCGGCGGGCCGACCATCAGCACGCCGCGCGGAATCTTGCCGCCCAGCTTGGTGAACTTGGTCGGGTCGCGCAGGAAATCGACCAGCTCGCCGACTTCTTCCTTGGCTTCGTCGCAACCAGCGACGTCGGCGAAGGTGACCTTGATCTGGTCTTCGCCCTGCAGCTTGGCGCGCGACTTGCCGAAGGACATCGCGCCCTTGGCACCGCCGCCACCACCCTGCATCTGGCGCATGATGAAAATCCAGAAGCCGATGATCAGGATCACCGGGAGGAAGTTCATCAGGATCGCGCCCAGCGAGATGCCGCTGGACGGGGGCGCCTGCTCGAATTCCACTTTCTTGCCACGCAGCACGTTGATCAGGTCGCGATCGTAGGGCGCGGTGATGGTGCTGGTCTGGCCGCTGCGGGTGGTGTAGGTCACATCGTTGGCACCGCCGCGCATTTCGCCCAGCACTACCTTCTGGATGTTGCCGCTGTCCACCTGGTCCAGGAACTGCGAGTACGTCGCGCCCTGTGCGCCGGCTCCGCTGCTCTTCGGCGAGAAGCTCTGGAAGACCACCATCAGCACGACGGCGACGACCACCCATAGCAGGAGGTTCTTGGTCAAGTCGTTCATCCTCATTGGCTCCGGTGTTCCTCTAATTCCTGACGCGATTCGTATGGTTGAGCTTACTTGATCTGCGCGCGTTTTCCCTGCCCCAAGGCATACACCTCGGGCGAGCGCTTCCGGGACGCTTCAGGCTTGCGGATCACCACTTTGTCGTACCGGCGGCGCATTTCGCGCACGTAGTCGTCAAAGCCCACGCCCTGGAACAGCTTGATCAGGAACGCGCCACCGGGCTTGAGATGGTTGTCGGCAAAATCCAACGCCAACTCCGCCAGGTGCATCATCCGCGGTTGGTCCACCGCGTCCATTCCACTCTTATTGGGGGCCATATCCGAGAGCACAAGGTCCACCGGCTGATCGCCCAGCATGGCTTCGAACTCCGATAGGACGGTCTGCTCCCTGAAGTCCCCGTGAAGGAACTCCACGCCGGCCAGCGGCGGCATCTCCAGGATGTCCAGCGCCAGCACCCGGCCGGTGTCGCCGATCTGGCGGCGGACCTGCTGGGACCAGCCGCCCGGGGCGGCGCCCAGGTCGACCACGACCATGTGCGGCTTCAGCAGCCGATCCCGCTGCAGCAACTCCTCCAGCTTGTAGGCTGCGCGCGAACGCATGCCCTCGGCCTGGGCCTTCTTCACGAAGGGGTCGGCGAAGTGCTCTTTCAACCAGCGTTGACTGCTTTTGCTACGGGTTGCCATTGAGATGCGGGTCGGATGGGGAGGTCATGATACCCTGATCGCCCCAGTTAACCGCTTGTTCCTGAATGGCTATCGCCCTGACTTCTTCCCAAACCCGTTTCCTCCGCGGCCACGCGCATGATCTGAAAGCCCTGCTCCAGATCGGCGGCAAGGGGGTGACACCGGCCTTCCTGGCTGAACTGGAAGAGGTGCTGGAGCGCCACGAGCTGATCAAGGTCAAGGTCGCCGCCGAAGACCGCGAGGCCCGTGACGCCCTCATCGCCGAGCTGGTCAGTGCCAGCGAAAGCGCGCTGGTGCAGCGCATCGGCCACGTTGCCGTGCTGTACCGCCCGAGCAAGGAACAGCGCCAGATCGTCCTGCCGCGCGGCTGATCCCGGAACGCCCATGCAGCTGAGCCACGAAATCCCCGACTACGCCTACGCCCTGCGCGCCGCCGATGGCCGCAGCGCGAAGGTGAATGACCGGACGCTGGCCGCCAGTTTCATCCTGGCCCCGGACACGCTGATCGAAGCCTGGCCGGTGACCGACATCGCCCAGCTCACGCCCGAGCACCTGCAGCCGGTGCTGGCCTTGAACCCGGCGCTGGTCGTGCTGGGCACGGGCGACACCCAGGTGTTCCCGCCGGCTGCGGTCATGGCCGCCTGCCTGACCCGGGGGATCGGCCTGGAAGTGATGAACAACCCGGCCGCGGCGCGGACCTTCAACATCCTCGCCAGCGAGGGTCGCAAGGTGGCGGCCGCGTTCATCCTGAAGGGGTGAGACCGGGATTTGCGTTCAGAAAAGGCCGCCCCTGGGGCGGCCTTTTTCGTTCTTACTTCGGCGGCAGGTACAGCAGCGGATCGACCGGCTTGCCGTTGTAGCGGATCTCGAAGTGCAGCATGTCGCGTGCAGCACCCGTCCGGCCCATCTCGGCGATCTGCTCGCCGGCCTTGACGCTCTGGCCTTCGTTGACCAGACGCTTGCGGTTGTGGCCATAGGCCGACAGCCACTGGTCGCTGTGCTTGATGATGATCAGCTCGCCGAAGCCGACCAGGCCGGCACCGGAGTACACCACCACGCCGGCGGCCGTCGCGCGGACCGGCTGGCCACTGGCACCGGCGATGTCCACGCCCTGCTTGGTCGCTTCACCCGCGACGAAACGGCCGACGATCGCGCCGTCCGCCGGCCAGCGCCAGCTGATGTTGCTCTTGATCGCGGTGGTCGGCGCGGGGGTCGCGACCGGCGCGGTCGTGCCCGGACGCGGCGCGGTGACCACGGTGGTCGGCGCGCGGCCGGGGCTGCCGCTGCCGCCCGGGTACAGGCGCAGCGACTGGCCGGGATAGATCGTGTACGGCTCGGCCAGCCCATTCCAGGCCGCCAGATCGCGCGGCGTGATGTTGTGGATGCGGGCCAGCGCATACAGCGTGTCACCGCGACGGACGACCGCCGTCTGGCCCGGCTTGGCCACCGAGGTCTGCGGGGTGCTGTGGGCCACGCCACCGCCCGAGCCCGAGGGCCGCACCACGGTGGCGGTGCCACAGGCGCTCAGCGCCGACACCACCAACAGCAGCGCGCCGGTGCGCACTCCTTTGCTCAAACGATCAGCACTCATGCGAACTTCGACCTCCATACAAGCCAGGCCACCAGCACGACCACCAGCGCGGTCGCGATCCAGCCCAACGGTTCAATCCAACGGCGCAGCGCAGCTTCCGCGCGCGGCCCGCCAATACGAATGACCGCCGCCAGCACGTACACGCGCTTGCCACGGCCGATCAACATGCTCAGGAAATACTGTGGCAACGGCACGCCGACGATACCCGATGCCCATGTGAAGACCTTCATCGGGATCGGCATGAAACCGCCCAGCACCAGGAAGGTGAACACTGCCCAGGGCGACTCGGCCATCTTGGCCTGCACGAGGGCGATGCCGCCTTCGATGCTGGTCAACATGCCCAGCGCGGCGAACACCGGCTTGAGCGCTTCGAAGGCGAAGTGACCCAGCGCATAGCCGACCAGCGCGCCTGCCATGGAGCCGGACAGGCTGAGCGTGGCGAACCACCAGCCGCGTTTGGGCTGGGCAACGCACATCGGGGCGAGCATCACCTCGGGCATCACCGGGAAGATGATCGCCTCGATGAAGCTCAACACCGTCAGATAGGTCGGCGCGCGCTCGTGCGCGGCCCACTTCATTGCCCGCTCGTACAGCGGACCGAAAATCTTCATGACGCAACGCTCCTTGGAATCAGTCCAGCATGCCAGACAGCAGCGGCACGAACGTGACCGGTGCCAGTACCTGCTGTTCGACACTGCCGTCATCGCGACGGGTCAACTGGATCAGCGACTGCGCGCCCGGGCCACCGACCGGCGCGACCAGGCGGCCGCCGACGGCAAGCTGCTCGACCAGCGCATCGACCAGCGCCGGTGCCGCCGCAGTCACCACGATCGCATCGTACGGACCGTGCTCGGCCCAACCGACGCGGCCGTCGTCATGCTTGCTGCGGATGTTCATGCCCAGGGCGCGGAAGCGCTTGCGCGCCTGGCGCAGCAGATCGCCGATGCGCTCGACCGTGTACACCTCCAGCCCGATCGCGCCCAGCACGGCGGCCTGGTAGCCCGACCCGGTGCCGACTTCCAGTACCGTCTTCGGGGCCGACTGCAGCACCGCTTCGGTCATGCGCGCCACCACCCAGGGCTGGGAAATGGTCTGGCCATGACCGATCGGCAGTGCGGTGTCTTCGTAGGCACGCGAGGCCAGCGCTTCATCGATGAACAGATGGCGCGGCACGACACGGATGGCATTGAGGGTGGCTTCGTCGGCGATGCCGGCATCGCGCAGGCGATCCACCAGGCGATCGCGGACCCGCTGCGAGGTCATGCCGATGCCGACGGCTTCGGGCTGCAGGCGCAGGCGCGGGCTCATGCCGGCCGGTCCAGTGCGGCAGTCAGCCCGCCGACCCAGCTGGCCACCTTCTCCAGCGCCTGGTAACGGGTGAGGTCGACCTGGATCGGGGTGATCGAGATGAAGCCGTTGCGCACCGCATGGAAATCCGTGCCGGGGCCGGAGTCCTGCTCGCGCCCGGCCGGGCCGATCCAGAACACCTGGTTGCCGCGCGGGTCGCGCTGCGCGATGCAGCCCTCGGCGCGATGGCGGTTGCCCAGGCGGGTCACTTCGAACCCCCGCACCTCGCTCCACGGCAGGTCCGGCACGTTGACGTTGAGGATGGTGTCGGCCGGCAGCGGATCGGCCTTGAGCCGGGTCACGATCTCGACCGCGGCACGCGCGGCGGTCTCGAAATGACGGGGCTCGTGGTTGTGCGTGACCAGCGACATCGCCACGGCAGGCAAACCGAGGAACCGTCCTTCCATCGCCGCCGACACGGTGCCGGAGTAGATGACGTCGTCGCCGAGGTTGGCGGCGTTGTTGATGCCCGAGACCACCATGTCCGGCTCGTACTCGAGCATGCCGGTCAGGGCCAGGTGCACGCAGTCGGTCGGCGTGCCGGCCACCGAGCAGGTGTAGTGGTCGATGCGCTTCATGCGGATCGGCAGGTCCAGGGTCAGCGAATTGCTGGCGCCGGAACGATCACGATCAGGAGCGACCACGGTCACTTCATGACCGGCGTCACGCAATACCGTGGCGAGCATCTTGATGCCCGGCGCATCGACACCGTCGTCGTTGCTGACCAGAATCCGCATCTGCGATTTAACCGCTTGATTTTTCAAGACTTCGATTCCATCACTTCCCACTGTTGGCGGCGGTGGCCCTGCCCCTCCCGGGACCGGACGACCGCGCAAGTGCGTCAGCTATTGTGCCGCAAGCAGACAGATCGTCCTACCCCGATAACGGTAGGCATCGCCCTTCCCGCCCATTAGGCTGTACGCATGTCACATCCTGAAGACGAAGATCCCGCGGCGCTGTTCCGGGCCGCCATCGGCGAGGTCACGCCGCTGCGCAAGGCGGTCACCCCGCCGCCGGCCGCGCCGCGGCCCAAGCCGCGTGCGCGGATGGCCGAACAGGATGAACAGGATGCCCGCGGGGAATTCGCCCGGCTGCTGCGCGACGGCAGCCCGCTGGAGGCCGGCGATACCGCCAGCTACCGGCGCGACAACCTGCCGCCGCAGATGTTCCAGCGGCTCAAGCGCGGGCAGTATTCCGTGCAGGACGAACTCGACCTGCATGGCGCGACGGTGGCCCAGGCCGAGGCACTGGTGCGGCAGTTCCTGGTGGAGGCGCATGCGCATGAGTACGGCTGCGTGCGCATCATCCACGGCAAGGGGCTGCAGTCCGACGGGGGTGCGCCGGTGCTGAAGAATCTGGTTGATCGCCTGCTGCGGCTGCGCAACGACGTGCTGGCGTTTCATTCCGCGCCCGCCGGGCAAGGCGGAACGGGCGCGGTACTGGTGCTGCTGGCAAACCGGTAGAGCCACCCCGCAGCCACGCATGGCGTGGCTCTACGCCTCAGGTGCGGCCTGGCTGGCGTCTTCCACCGGACCCAACTCGTGCAGTACTGCAGTGGCGTAGCAGCCCGGCGGCAGTGCGAAGCTGAGTTCCAGCACATCCGCAGCCAGCCACTGGTGCTGCAGCATGGCTGGACGCAGGCGCAGCGCGCGGCGCTCCTGCTTCAGGCGGGCGCTTTCCAGGCCGGCCCGCAGCGCCAGCGATTGCGCGTCCGACACCGCGCCCAGCTCCAGTTCGGCGGCGGCACCGGTGCTGCGCAGCTCGCCCTCGCCCCACAACGGGCCGCTGGGATGGATGTCGAACCGGCCGAGGCGATCGGCCAGCAGATCCGTCCACGGCTCCGGGCCGAACACGCTGCGGCTGCCGTCGAGCATCCAGACCTCGCCGTCCAGCGGCGTGTCCCAGTTGCCCTGCTCCACGCGTGCCGCCAGCACCTGGTTGAACAGGGCCGAACGGGCCGCCGAAAGCAGCAACGAACGCTGGTCGGGGCGCATGCGACGGCCACCGAACATCGCCAGCGCGGCCGGCACGTTGCCGCCATCGCGGCCGAAGCGCTGCTCACCGAACCAGTTCGGCAGGCCGCGCGAGGCGATATGGGACAGGCGCTCTTCGATGGCCGCGGGATCGCCCTGCACATCGCGCAGCACCAGCTTGAAGCGGTTGCCGGCCAGCGCACCGCGCTGCAGCTTGCGGTTGTGCCAGGTCGACTCCACCACCTCGATCTCGTCCGACGCCAGCAGCGCCGGGTCCGGTGCCACGCGCTTGGGCAGGTGCACGCTGAAGCGCTGCGTGGTGACCGCGTGGCGATCCTTCATGCCGGCGTAGCTGACCCCCATGTCCGGCAGCCCGGCCCACTTGGCCAGCACCTTGGCGACATGCACGGTATTGGCGCCGCGCTTGCGGAGGGTCAGCAGCAGGTGCTCGCCCTCCCCGCTCGGCTCGAACGCCGGCAGTTCGTCGACCTGGAAATCCTCGGGCGAGGTGCGGATCTTCGCGCTGAGCAGCGGCGCGCCGAACGCCAGCGGCAACGGGATCACAGGGCCACCAACAGCACGCTGGCCTGGGCGGCGATGCCCTCGCTGCGGCCGGTGAAGCCCAGCTTCTCCGACGTGGTCGCCTTGACGCTCACGCAGTCCAGCGCGATCCCCAGCACGGTGGCGATGCGCTCGCGCATGGCCAGGGCGTGCGGGCCGACCTTCGGCCGCTCGCAGATCACGGTGATGTCGGTGTTGCCGACCTGCCAGCCGCGCTCGCGCAGCAGCCCGTTGCAATGGTCGAGCAGGTGCGCGCTGTCCGCGCCCTTCCAGCGCATGTCGGTCGGCGGGAAATGCACACCGATGTCGCCCAGCGCCAATGCACCGAGCATCGCATCGCACAGCGCGTGCAGGATCACATCGCCATCGCTGTGCGCGAGCACCCCGCGGCTGTGTTCAACGCGGATGCCGCCGAGCATGATGTGGTCGCCCTCGCCGAAGGCATGGACGTCGTAGCCCTGTCCGATGCGGAAGGGAGGAAACTGGGGCGTGGTCATTGCAAGAACCTGCGGTTGGGTGCGGCGCGTGCGGACGTCAGGGTGCGCGACGCGACAGCACGAATTCGAAACGGGACAGATCAGCCGGGGTGGTGACCTTGAAATTGTCTTCGCTGCCTTCCACCAGCAGCGGGCGCAGCCCCTGGCGCTCCATCGCCATGGCTTCGTCGGTGATGTCCACGCCGGCGTCGGCCGCCTCCTGCAGCGCGCGCGCCAACTGGTGGCGGCGGAACAGCTGCGGGGTCAGCGCGCGCCAGAGGCGTTCGCGTGGTTCGGTGGCATCGATGCCGCCGTCGTCGCCGGCACGCTTGAGCGTATCGCGCACCGGTGCGGCCAGGATCGCCCCGACCGGGTCGGCACGCCCGACTTCCAGCAGGCGGCCGAGATCGGCAGCGGCCAGGTTCGGGCGCGCGGCGTCGTGGACCAGCACGAAATCGTCGGCGCGTACGTCATCCGGCAAGGCCTGCAGGCCGGCCAGCACCGAGCTGGCGCGGGTTGCACCGCCGATGCAGGTCAGAATGGGTTTGTCCGCCAGCGACTGCCAGCCCGGCCAGTCGGCGTCGTTCTCGGCGATAACCACCATCACCCCGGCCACGACCGGGTGCGAGAGTAGTGCCTCGAGAGTATGGGCCAGCAGCACACGGTCGCCGGCGAGCAGATACTGCTTGGGCGTGGCCCCGCCGAAGCGGGTGCCACGGCCAGCGGCGGGAACCACCGCCCAGATGCCCGCCATCAGGGAATATCCTGATGCGGCGCGTCCGGGTCGGTGACCGCCGTCGGCGCACGCGGAGGCGGCACCGGCGCGTCTTCGACCACGCGGTAGAACTTTTCGCCGGGCTTGATCATGCCCAGCTCGCTGCGCGCGCGTTCTTCGATCGCTGCTTCGCCTTCCTTGAGGTCCTTGACCTCGGCAGCGAGCGCGTCATTGCGCTGCTGCAGCCCGGCGTTGTCCCGCTTCTGGTTCTCGACCTGGGCCTCGAGCATCATCACTTCGCCCGAGTTGCCCGGTCCAAACCAGAAACGGTACTGCAGCCATGCGAGCAGCAGCGCGAGCACCAGCAGCAGCCAGCGCCAGTTGCGCATGCGATCAGCGCTTCAGCGACACGAACGCGTCACGACCGGCGTAACGCGCGCCGGCACCGAGGGCTTCCTCGATACGCAGCAGCTGGTTGTACTTGGCCACGCGATCGCTGCGGCACAGCGAGCCGGTCTTGATCTGGGTGGCGGTGGTGGCCACGGCGATGTCGGCGATGGTGGTGTCTTCGGTTTCGCCCGAACGGTGCGAGACGATCGAGGCGTAGTTGGCCGCGTGCGCCATGGCGATCGCTTCCAGGGTCTCGGTCAGGGTGCCGATCTGGTTGACCTTGATCAGGATCGCGTTGGCGGTGCCGGACTCGATGCCTTCCTTGAAGATCTTCGGGTTGGTGACGAACAGATCGTCGCCCACCAGCTGCACCTTGTTGCCGATGCGGTCGGTCAGCAGCTTCCAGCCGGCCCAGTCGTTCTCGGCCAGGCCGTCTTCGATGGTCACGATCGGGTACTGCGCGGCCCAGTCGGCCAGGAAGTCGACGAACTGCTCGGAGGTCAGGCGCTTGTTCTCGCCGACCAGGTTGTACTTGCCATTCTCGTAGAACTCGCTGGAGGCCACGTCCAGGCCCAGCAGCACGTCTTCACCGGCGGTGTAGCCGGCCTTGCCGATCGCTTCCAGGATGGTGTCCAGCGCTTCGACGTTGCTGCGGAAGTCTGGCGCGAAGCCGCCTTCATCACCCACCGCCGTGCTCAGGCCGTGGCCCTTCAGCACCGACTTCAGCGAATGGAAGATTTCGGTACCGGCACGCAGCGACTCGGAGAACGAGGTGAAGCCGACCGGCAGCACCATGAATTCCTGGAAGTCGACGTTGTTGTCGGCATGCGCGCCGCCGTTGATGATGTTCATCATCGGCACCGGCAGAGTCACGTCACGGCCGTTGGCCAGGTGCTGCCACAGCGCCTGCTTCTTCGAGGCGGCCACGGCGTGGGCATTGGCCAGCGAAACACCGAGCAGCGCGTTCGCGCCCAGGCGGCCCTTGTTCTCGGTGCCGTCCAGGTCGATCAGGCGGCGGTCGAGGCCTTCCTGGTCGGCGGCATCGAAGCCCTTCAGCGCGGTCGCGATGGCGGTGTTGACGTTGGACACGGCGTTGCGCACGCCCTTGCCCAGGTAACGGGTCTTGTCGCCGTCACGCAGTTCCACGGCTTCCTTGGTGCCGGTCGAGGCGCCCGAGGGCACCGCGGCACGACCGAACGAGCCGTCCTCGAGGATGACTTCGGCTTCCAGCGTGGGATTGCCACGGCTGTCGAGGATTTCACGGGCGTGGATGCTGCGGATCGTGGTCATAGCGGGCCGGTTACCAGTCAGAGGGGGGAGGCGCCGCCAACGCAGCGCCGAAAAATAGATGCCGCGTGATTATCCCTGCACACCCGTCACTTGCCAAATCGGCGAGGGCGCGGACAGCACCCCAACCACGCTGGCGTTGCCCGGAACCAGCGACGGGATCACCAGCAGCACCAGCAGCAACGCCAGCAGGACCAGCCCGACACCGCCGCCGGCCGGTTGCCGGCGCAGCCGGAACGCGAGCACGCTGGCGGTCACGCAGGCCAGTGCGGCGGTGCCGGTCAGCGACAGCGTCACCAACAGCATCGGCATCACCGCGCGCAGTGCGTTGTCGCCATCACCGGGCGAGCCCATGCTGGTGAACATCAGCACCACCAGCAGGAACACCCCGCACCAGGCGGCGATCGCCGCGCCCAGCGCGATCCAGCCCCAGGCCCAGCCGCGCCAGCCGCGGCGCACCGCGGGTGACGCCGGAACGTCGGCCATCATGCGAAGCGCGAGAACCCGTGCTTCTTGGTGACCGCGTCGAGCTCCATCAGGGTTTCCAGCAGTTCTTCCATGCGATCCAGCGGCCAGGCGTTGGGGCCATCGGACAGCGCCTTGGACGGATCCGGGTGGGTCTCGGCGAACAGGCCGGAAACACCGACCGCCACCGCCGCGCGCGCCAGCACCGGCACGAACTCGCGCTGGCCACCGGAGCTGTTGCCCTGCCCGCCCGGCAGCTGCACCGAATGGGTGGCATCGAACACGACCGGGCAACCGGTATCGCGCATCACCGACAGCGAGCGCATGTCGCTGACCAGGTTGTTGTAGCCGAAGCTGGCGCCGCGCTCGCAGACCATGATGTCCTGGTTGCCGGTGGCCTTGGCCTTCTCCACGACAGGCTTCATGTCCCACGGCGACAGGAACTGGCCCTTCTTGATGTTGACCGGCTTGCCTGCCGCGCACACCTTGGTGATGAAATCGGTCTGGCGCACCAGGAAGGCCGGCGTCTGCAGCACGTCCACCACCGAGGCCACTTCGTCCATCGGGGTGTATTCGTGCACGTCGGTGAGCACCGGCACGCCGATCTGCTTCTTCACTTCGGCCAGGACCTTCAGGCCCTCTTCCATGCCCGGACCGCGGAAGGCGGTGCCGGAGGTGCGGTTGGCCTTGTCGAAGCTCGACTTGAAGATGAAGTTGATGCCGAGGCGATCGGTGATTTCCTTCAACTTGCCAGCCACGTCCAGCTGCAGCTGCATCGACTCGATCACACACGGGCCGGCGATCAGGAACAGGGGCTGGTCCAGCCCGACGTCGAATCCACACAGTTTCATGGCGTTTCCTTGTTGTCCGGCGGACACTGGCCAGGCCAGCCGCCGTGGGTGATTAGCGCTCTGCAATGGGGGCGCGCGGCCCCCACTGCAAGTGCGGCGTGCCGATCAGGCGGCCGCGTCCTGGGCCAGCTTGCCACCGGCCTTGCGCTCGCGCGCGGCGCGGATGAAGCCGATGAACAGCGGGTGGCCTTCGCGCGGCGTGGACAGGAACTCCGGGTGCGCCTGGCAGGCCAGGAACCACGGATGCTGGTCGCGCGGCAGCTCGATGACTTCCACCAGGGTGTCGTCCATCGACTTGCCGGCGATCACCAGGCCCGCATCCTCCAGCTGGGTGCGGTAGCGGTTGTTGAACTCATAACGGTGGCGGTGACGCTCGGAGACCACGTCCTTGCCGTACAGCTCGCGGGCCAGCGTGCCCGGCTTCAGGCGCTGCTCCTGCAGGCCCAGGCGCATGGTGCCGCCCAGATCGCTCTTGTCGTCACGCTTCTCGACATCGCCGGTGGCGGTGCGCCATTCGGTGATCAGGCCGATCACCGGGTTCGGCGACTGGCGGTCGTTCTCGGTGCTGTTGGCGCCGTCCAGGCCGGCCACGTGGCGGGCGAAATCGACCACCGCGGCCTGCATGCCGTAGCAGATGCCGAAATACGGCACCTGATGCTCACGGGCGAACTGCGAGGTCAGCACCTTGCCTTCGAAGCCGCGGTCGCCGAAGCCGCCTGGCACCAGGATGCCGTCGACATCCTTGAGCGCGGCCAGGTCGCTGTCCTCCAGCTCCTGGGCTTCGAGCCACTTCAGGTTGACCTTGGTGCGCTGGCGCAGGCCGCCGTGCTTGAGCGCCTCGCCGACCGACTTGTAGGCGTCCTGGTGATCGACGTACTTGCCGACCACGGCGATGGTCACCTCATCCAGCGGGTGCAGGGTGGCATCCACCGCGGCTTCCCACTCGGCCAGGTCGACCGGGCCGGCCTTGTCACCGAGCTTGAGCTGGTTGACGACGATGTCGTCCAGACCCTGCGCATGCAGGCCCATCGGGATGCGGTACAGCACATCCACGTCGGGCACGCTGATCACCGCGCGCTCGGAGACGTTGGTGAACTGGGCAATCTTTCGGCGCTCCGAATCCGGCACGACCTGCTCGGAACGGCACAGCAGCACGTCCGGCTGGATGCCGATCGAGCGCAGCTCCTTGACCGAGTGCTGGGTCGGCTTGGTCTTCAGCTCGCCGGCGGCGGCGATGTACGGCACCAGGGTGAGGTGCATGAACAGCGCCTTCTCCGGGCCGCGCTCGGTGCGCACCTGGCGGATCGCTTCCAGGAACGGCAGCGACTCGATGTCGCCCACGGTGCCGCCGATCTCCACCAGCGCCACGTCGAAGCCTTCGGTGGCCTCGTCCATGCAGCGGCGGATTTCATCGGTGATGTGCGGAATGACCTGCACGGTGGCGCCCAGGTAGTCGCCGCGGCGCTCCTTGCGGATCACGTTCTCGTAGATCCGGCCGGTGGTGACCGAGTTCTTGCGGCTCAGGCGGGTGCGCACGAAGCGCTCGTAATGGCCCAGGTCCAGATCGGTCTCGGCGCCGTCGTCGGTGACGTAGACCTCACCGTGCTGGAACGGGCTCATGGTGCCCGGATCGACGTTGATGTACGGATCGAGCTTCATCATCGTCACCCGCAGGCCGCGGGCCTCGAGGATGGCGGCAAGCGACGCGGCGGCAATACCTTTGCCGAGCGAGGACACTACGCCGCCGGTTACGAAGATCAAGGGAGTCATGGCTGGGGGTGTCCTGTCAGGAAGGGGGAAACGGCGCCGGCGCGCAGGGCGACGGACGACGTGAAGGGGGAAATCGGGGCGATCCGGGCGGCTGCGGGGCGTTCACGCGCCAGGGCCGGGATCAGGGGGGAGACGGTACGGGAGTGAGTCAGCGACGTCGGGTCAGCCGTGCCGGCCACTGTCTGGACCGTCACCTCCTGCCTACCCTGCTGGCGATCGCGCACGATCAGGCCAGTCCATTCGCTGATGGATGACACGCACTACTCCCGGAAAGCCATAGTTTACAGATTGCCGGCCTCCAGCCCAAGGGGCGGATGACGGTCTTCACATAAAAAGAAGAGCCCCGGCGCGATACCGGGGCTCATGGTGAGTACTTTTTCAGATTCCCAGGCCTCTCTGGTGGAGAGCCCCCTTGGAGTTCAAGGGGGCGCGCCGACAGGCGCGGGGATGTGGAGGAGAGGGTGAGCGGGGCCCACGGTTTGCCGCGCAAACCGTGGGGAAGCGTCAGCGCGAAGCGCTTATCGCTTCTTCCGCGCCTCTTCTTCCTCTTCCTTCTGCGGGGCCTGCTCGCCCCTGGCCTTCATTTCGGCCGTGGCGGCGGCGCGGCGCTTGGCCTTGGCGTCCGCCTCGGCCTGCGCCTTGTCGGCCTGTTCGCCCTGCTGCGGCGTGGGCTGGCCCTGTCCGGCGTTCTGGGCCAGTGCCATGGGCACGGCCACCACCGCGGCGGCGATGGCAACGATGGTCAGCAACTTCTTCATGGGGTGCTCCTCGCGGTATGGCATGGAATGGGTCGCCGGAGGGTCCGGTTTCCCATCCCAGACAGTCTATCGCGCCCCGGTCGGCCGCCCCCTGAACGTGTGGCGTGCAAAAAACCCGTCCAGACCGCAAACTTCGCCGTCGCATTGCGCTTTATGAAGACAGATGAACGCCCGCTATAACGCCGCCGATATTGAAGTCCTGTCCGGCCTGGACCCGGTCAAGCGCCGCCCCGGCATGTACACCGACACCGCGCGCCCGAACCATCTGGCGCAGGAAGTCATCGACAATGCCGTCGACGAAGCCTTGGCCGGACACGCCCACACGGTCGAAGTCACGCTGTTCAAGGACGGCAGCTGCGAGGTCAGCGATGACGGCCGCGGCATGCCCGTGGACATCCACCCCGAGGAGAAGATCCCCGGCGTCGAACTGATCCTGACCCGCCTGCATGCGGGCGGCAAGTTCAACAACAAGAACTACACCTTCTCCGGCGGCCTGCATGGCGTCGGCGTCAGCGTGGTCAACGCGTTGTCCACCCTGGTCGAAGTGCACATCAAGCGCGACGGCAGCGAACACCGCATCACCTTCCGCAACGGCGACCGCGCCACTCCGCTGGAAGTGGTCGGCAGCGTCGGCAAGAAGAACACCGGTACCCGCGTGCGCTTCTGGGCCGACCCGAAGTACTTCGATACGCCCAAGTACAACCTGCGTGCCCTTCGCCACCTGCTGCGCGCCAAGGCTGTGCTGTGCCCGGGCCTGACCGTCAAGCTTCTCGATGAAGCGACCGGCGAGCAGGACACCTGGTACTACGAAGATGGCCTGAGCGATTACCTGAAGGCCGAGCTTGGCGAGCGCGAGATGCTGCCGGCCGACCTGTTCGTGGGCCACCTGAAGAAAGAAAACGAGATCGTGGACTGGGCCCTGGCCTGGATTCCCGAGGGCGAACTGGTCCAGGAAAGCTACGTCAACCTGATTCCCACCGCCCAGCACGGCACCCACGCCAACGGCCTGCGCACCGGCCTGACCGAGGCGCTGCGCGAGTTCTGCGACTTCCGCAACCTGCTGCCGCGTGGCGTCAAGCTGGCCCCGGAGGATGTCTGGGACCGCGTGTCGTTCGTGCTGTCGCTGAAGATGACCGACCCGCAGTTCAGCGGCCAGACCAAGGAGCGGCTGTCCTCGCGCCAGGCCGCGGGCTTCGTCGAGGGCGCAGCGCATGATGCCTTCAGCCTGCTGCTGAATCAGAACGTCGCATTGGGCGAGCAGATCGCGCAGCTGGCGATCGAGCGCGCCAGTGCGCGCCTGAAGACCGAGAAGCTGGTGACCCGCAAGAAGGTCACCCAGGGCCCCGCCCTGCCCGGCAAGCTGGCCGACTGCATCAGCCAGGACCTGTCGCGCACCGAGCTGTTCCTGGTCGAAGGCGACTCCGCGGGCGGCAGTGCCAAGCAGGCCCGCGACAAGGACTTCCAGGCGATCCTGCCGCTGCGCGGCAAGATCCTCAACACCTGGGAAGTGTCCTCGGGCAGCGTGCTGGCCTCGGAAGAAGTGCACAACCTGGCGATCGCGATCGGCTGCGACCCGGGCAAGGAAGACATCGCCGGCCTGCGCTACGGCAAGGTCGTCATCCTGGCCGACGCCGACTCGGACGGCCTGCACATCGCGACCCTGCTGACCGCGCTGTTCCTCAAGCACTTCCCGGCGCTGGTCGATGCCGGCCACGTATTCGTGGCGATGCCGCCGCTGTTCCGCGTCGACGTGGGCAAGCAGGTGTTCTACGCCTTGGACGAGGAAGAAAAGCGCACGATGCTGGACAAGATCGAGCGCGAGAAGATCAAGGGCCAGGTCAGCGTGACCCGCTTCAAGGGCCTGGGTGAAATGAACCCGCAGCAGCTGCGCGAGTCCACCATCCATCCCGATACGCGTCGCTTGGTGCAGCTCACCATCGACGATGGCGAGCAGACCCATTCGCTGATGGACATGCTGCTGGCCAAGAAGCGCGCCAGCGACCGCAAGGGCTGGCTGGAAAAGAAGGGCGACCTGGCCTCGCTGGAAGTCTGATCGATCGGTTGTGATACTGGAAAAACCCGCCTCCCGGCGGGTTTTTTTTGGGGCGCGGGGAGACACCGGGCATGGCTACACGGGGCAGGAGCGGCTAACGTGGCCATACCTCGAGCACAGGAACCCGCATGCCGTTCGATCCGACCCTGCAGTTGGACAGCGCACGCCTGGCACTGACCCCTGTCCGGGCCGGCGACGCGCAGGCGCTGTTCGCGATCCAGTCCGACCGTGCCGGCATGCGCTACTGGAACCATCCGGCGTGGACGGACCTCAAGCAGGCCTACGTGCAGATCCTCGACGATCTGGCTGCGCTGGATGCGGGCACGCAGTTGAAGCTGGCGATCCGTGAGTGTGTGGACGGGCCACTGCTGGGGATCGTGGTGGTGTTCGCGATCGACGAGACGTCCCGGCGCGCGGAGATCGGGTATCACCTCGCGCCGTCGGCGCAGGGCAAGGGCTACATGCACGAGGCGCTGTCACGGTTCGCGGCGTATCTGTTCGACGTGCTGCGCCTGCGTCGCCTGGAAGCGGAGATCGATCCGCGCAACGTGCCCTCGGCGAAGGTGCTGGAGCGGCTCGGCTTCCAGCGCGAAGGAGTGCTGCGGGAGCGCTGGCGGGTTGCCGGCGAGGTCTCCGATTCAGCCGTGTACGGCCTGCTGGCACGCGAGTGGCAGGACCGGGCCGACCCAGCGCCGCATTAGAGCCGGCGCGACGCCATCCTGGGTGTGCCGGCCCAGCCCCACCCTGTCCGGCAGGATCCCTCCCACGAAAAAGCCCGCCTTTCGGCGGGCTTTTCGATGTTCAACGCGTGGACCGATCAGGCCCAGCCGAACATTTCGAACAGACGCAGGATCAGGTACGCACAGCCCCCAGCGGCCGGGATCGTCAGGATCCAAGCCCACACGATGCGCTCGATCACGCCGAAGCGCAGCGAACGCGGGTTCTTGGCGAAGCCCACGCCCATGATCGCGGTGGAGATGCTGTGGGTGGTGGAGACCGGCATGCCGAAGTGCGCCGCCACGGTCAGGATCGTGGCCGAGCTGGTTTCCGCGGCGAAACCGTGGATCGGGTGCAGCTTGACCATCTTGTGGCCCAGGGTCTTGATGATCTTCCAGCCGCCCGACGCGGTACCGGCGGCCATCACCACGGCGCAGGTCAGCACGATCCACATCGCGATGCCGTCACCGGCGCTCGCGTCCGGGTGCATGAAGGCCAGCCAGGACGGCAGGTCGTTCAACGCACCGGTCGCCTCGGCACCGATCAGGGTCATGGCGATGATGCCCATGGTCTTCTGCGCGTCGTTGTGACCGTGGGCGAAGCCCATGTAGGCCGCCGACACGATCTGCGCCTTGCCGAAGAAGGCGTTGACGATGCGCGGCCGGGCCAGGCGGCCCAGGAAGCCACCGATCTTCGCCATGCCCGCGATCATGCCCCACAGCAGCAGCATCACCGCGATGCCGAGCAGGAAGCCGGCGATCGGCGAGGTGATCATCGGCAGGAACACCTTCCACAGCAGGCCCTTGTTCTGGGCCCAGGTGCCGATGCGTTCAGACCAGATCAGTGCATCCCAGTTGTTATGGGCAGCGGCCAGGCCGGCGCCGCACAGGCCGCCGATCAGGGCGTGCGAGGACGAGGACGGCAGGCCCTTCCACCACGTGATCAGGTTCCAGATGATGCCGCCCAGCAGCGCGCACAGGATCACCTGCGGGGTCACATCGACCACGTTGGTGTTGAGCAGGCCCGAGGCGATGGTCAGCGCGACGGCGGTGCCGGTCAGCGCGCCGATGAGGTTCATGAACGCGGCGAGCATCACCGCCCAGCCGGGCGAGAGCACTTTGGTCGCCACCACGGTGGCGATGGAGTTGGCGGTGTCGTGGAAGCCGTTGATGAACTCGAAGACGAGCGCGGCCAGGATCACCACCAGGACAAGGGTCAGCATGCTGTGGCGTCCGTCAGCTGTTCTTCAAGACGATCTGGTACGCCACCACGCCGGCCTCGCGGCAACGATCGATGGCCTTTTCCAGGATCTCGAAGAATTCCTTGAGCAGGAACATCTGCAGGCTGTCCAGGCGGCCGGAATAGATGTCGCGGTACAGCTCGAGCATCAGGCGGTCGGCTTCGTTTTCCAGCGAACGCAGCTTCTCGTTGAGCGCGGTCATCCGGTCCAGGTTCATGTGGCGCAGGTCGTTGACCATCTCCACGACCACGTTGGCAGCCTGTTCCAGCATCGCCGCGCGCGGCGCGAAATCGATGTGTTCCAGATGCTGGGTGGCCAGCGAATAGCGATCGGCGAACTTCTCGATCTGCTTGGGAATCTTGTACAGCGCCGAACCCAGCGCTTCGATGTCTTCGCGCTCGATCGGGGTCATGAAGCTGTCGACCAGCGCCTGGCTGATCTTGTCCGAGGCCGCGCGCTCGCGCAGGCGGGCCAGCTTGAAGGCGTCCAGCGCCGGCTGGCGGTCCGCTTCGCGCAGCATGGAGTGCAGCGCCTTGGAGCTGTCCTGGGCGGCCTGGGCAGCCTCGTCCAGCAGGGTGTAGAACTGTTTGCCGGAGCCAAAAATGGTCTGCAGAGAGAACATTGAGAAACCTATTCGCCGTCGAGGAAGGACGGCACCGGGCGGAATTATGACGGTTTGATGTCCAATCCGGGTACTCCCTGTCATCTTCACGCTCTGACGGCCCTGCCTGAACGACCCTGATTGCATCCCTGCCCCGGCCTTTTGTTAAGATGCGCGGGCACCTTCGGGTGCACTCTATGGACGACGACCCTTACCCCCCGCCGCACCGCCGCGCTCACGCGCCCTCCGGTAGCCGACATCGCTTGAACACGCCCTCCCTGCCACCAACCGGGGATGCCGCCCGTGTTTGAACTGATTATTGTCCTCGCCCTGATCCTGCTCAACGGCTTCTTCGCCATGTCCGAGATGTCGGTCATGACCTCGCGCAAGAGCCGCCTCAAGCAGATGGCCGGCTCCAGCAAGCGCGCCGAGCGCGCCCTGGCGCTGTCCGAGAAACCCGAGAACTTCCTCTCCACGGTCCAGATCGGGATCACCCTGATCGGCATCCTGACCGGCCTGTTCGGCGGTGAGGCGATCGGCCTGACCATCGCCGAGTGGCTGCAGGGCATGTTCCCGGCCTTTGCTTACTCGGGCGTGGTCGGCAAGACGCTGGCCGTGGCCCTGATCACCTTCCTGACACTGATCTTCGGCGAGCTGGTTCCCAAGCGGCTGGCCCTGACCCGTTCGGAGGACATCGCCGGCCTGGTGGCGCTGCCGATGAGCTGGCTCGCCCGCATCGCCGCGCCCGGCGTCTGGCTACTGTCCCACTCCACCCGGCTGGTGCTGCGCGTGCTCGGTCTGGGCAAGGACGAATCGGCCTCGGTGACGGAAGAAGAGATCCGCATGCTGGTGGCCGAGAGCCACGAGGCCGGCGTGATCGACGCCCACGAGCGCGACATGATGAACCGCGTCATGCGCCTGGGCGACCGCACCGCCGACAGCCTGATGACCCCGCGCAATCGGATCGCCTGGCTGGATACCCAGGCCGATCCGGAGAAGAACATCGCGACCATGCGCGAGAACGAGTTCTCGCGGTACCCGGTGTTCCGCGACAACGACCAGGACATCGTCGGCGTGCTCGAGGTCAAGAGCCTGGTGACCCGCCTGGTGCGCGATGACCATTCGCTGTTCCAGAACCTGCGCGAGCCGCTGTACGTCTCCGAGTCCACCCATGCGATGAAGCTGCTGGAGATCTTCCGCGAGGAACAGCAGTCGATGGCGCTGGTGGTGGACGAGTACGGCGAGATCCAGGGCCTGGTCACGATCAGCGACCTGATGGGCGCGGTGGTTGGCCGCCTGCAGTCGGTGGAGAACGTGGACGAGGACGCGCTGGTGGTGACCCGTGAGGACGGCTCGTTCCTGGTCGACGGTTCGCTGTCGATCGAGGACCTGCGCGAACTGATGGGCAACGCCGAGCTGCCCGATGCCGACGATGGCGACTACTACACGCTGGCCGGCATGTGCATCCACTATTTCGGCCGCATCCCGCATGCGGGCGAGTACTTCGATTGGGCCGGCTGGCGCATCGAGATCGTCGATCTCGACGGTGCCCGGGTCGACAAGCTGCTGCTGCGTACCCTGAGCGAAGACGAGACCGATGACATCACCGGCTGAGCCGACGCCGCCGGACCCGACGCGGCCGCAGTACCGCAACGAGGGTATCCGTACCCTGCTGGCGATGTTCGACCACGGTGACCCGGAGCAACGGCTGCTGCTGGGCCAGATCCTGCAGGACCTGCAGCAGAGTGCGTTCGGTGTGTTCCTGTTCGTCGCGATCCTGCCCGCCTTCATTCCGATCCCCGGGATCGGCGGTGCGGTCAGCGGGCCGCTGGTGGTGCTGATCGGCGCGCAGATGCTGTGCGGCATGCGCCGGCCGTGGCTGCCGGGCTTCATCAGCAGGCGGGGTCCGAAACGCGGAACCATGCATCGTTTCCTGGAGCGGATCGACGGTCCGCTGCGGCGGCTGGACCGCCTGCTCAAGCCGCGGATGCCCGGCCTGCTGGTGCCGCTGCCGGCGCATGCGTTCAGCGGCCTGCTGCTGATCCTGATCGGCGTGCTGTTGTCGCTGCCGATCCCGCTCACCAATTACCTGTTCGGCTTCCAGCTGCTGCTGTTCGCCCTCGCGCTGCTGGAGCGCGATGGCGTGCTGATGCTGCTCAACTGGATCGGCGCCGTGGCCGCCGTGTTGTTCTTCGGCTTCAGTTCGGGGCAACTGGTGGGCTACACGGTGGATCTGTTCCAGCGCTGGTTCTGACGTACTGAAGTACCGACCAACGGTCGGTACCTACCGCATTGCTGAGCAACGGTCGGTACCTGTCGTTGAAGTACCGACCAACGGTCGGTACCTACCGCTGAATTACCTACGCGCTCGGCTTGAGATCCACCGTGCCGGTGTCGGACATCGCGCCCGGATCGTCGGTCACCGCCGACAGCACGAAGTACAGCGCCTTGCCCAGCAGGCCACCGGGACCATCCCAGTACTCGGCCGATTCGGCGCTGACGTGGATCAGGCGCAGGTTCGGGTCGTCCTTGCCGCCGGGGAAGAAGATCTTCATCGCCGGTGACCACAGCTGCTCGATCTTCGCGCGATCATTGACCACGCGGGCCGTACCCGAGACCGAGACATAGGTGTTGCCCGAGGGCGACGCGTAGGCGACGTTGACGCGCGGATTGGCCGCGATCTCGGCGATTTTCGGGCTGTCGGCGCCGGTGGCGAACCACAGGTCGCCATCGAACTCGACTTCCTGCGTGCCCAGCGGTCGACTGAACAACCGGCCGTCCGCGCCGACCGTGGTGAACATCGCGATGTCCACGTCGCGGATCAATCCGGCCAGTTGTTTGATGTGCTGCTGGCGATCGTGTTCGGCCATGAGGTGGCTCCTGTAAGGGGAGCCCCCATCACAGCCGATTGGCGGCTACGGCGACGTGAACCGCGTGGTCACGTGTTCTTCGCATGCAGCGCCGGGGTCAGGCCTGCAACGCGCGCCATGCCTGCATCGCCAGGCCGAACGAACGCTTGCGCGCGGCATGATCGTAGATGTTGGCGGTGACCAGCACTTCGTCCGGCTTGTGCCGCGCCACGAAGGCGGCGAGACCGTCCTGCACCTGCTTCACGTCGCCGACCACCGCACAGGCCAGCGCGCTCTGCACACCGGCCTTTTCGTGCGGCTGCCAGAACGCTTCGATGTCGTCGATCGGCGGCGGAATCAGGCCCGGCAGGCCACGACGCAGATTGACGAAACTCTGCTGCTGGGTGGTGAACAGCCGCTTGGCGTCGGCTTCGGAATCACTGGCGACCAAGTTCAGGCCCAGCACCGCGTACGGCGCCTGCAGATACTGCGAGGCGCGGAACTCGCGACGGTAGACCGCCAACGCTTCGTCCATCGCGTCCGGGGCAAAGTGCGAGGCGAACGCGAACGGCAGCCCCATCGCCGCCGACAGGCGCGCACTGAAGAGACTGGAGCCCAGCAGCCACACCGGCACCGGAATGCCCGCACCGGGCACGGCGCGCACGGCCTGGCCCTTCTGGGCCGGCTCGAAGTAGTGCAGCAGCTCGCGCACGTCCTGCGGGAACTGGTCGGCGCTGTCGAAGTAACGGCGCAGCGCGCGGGCGGTCGGCTGGTCGGTGCCCGGCGCGCGGCCCAGGCCCAGATCGATGCGGTCCGGGTACAGCGAGGCCAGCGTGCCGAACTGCTCGGCCACCTGCAGCGGCGAGTGGTTGGGCAGCATGATGCCGCCGGCGCCGACCCGGATGCGCTGGGTGCCCCCGGCCACATGACCGATCAGCACCGCGGTGGCGGCGCTGGCGATGCCGGGCATGTTGTGGTGCTCGGCCAGCCAATAGCGATGGAAACCCCAGCCTTCGGCGTGCTGGGCCAGGTCCAGCATGTTGGCGAAGGCCTGCGTGGTGTCGCTGCCTTCGCAGACCGGCGCCAGATCAAGAATCGACAGCTGCATCATGAATGCTCGTTCCAACCAGGAGATATCTCACTGAGATGGGGCTGTCCGCGCGGTTTGCCACCGCCCACAAGGCGCGGATGGCAAGACGCTGATTTCCGTCTCGCGACGATTCAGGACAATCAAGGCCGTGAAGACGGCTCAGGCGGCGTCGGCGTCCTGGTCGACCAGCGGTTGCAGAGACGGGTCCAGCGCCACCCGCTCGTCGAACACGAAGCAGCGGCCGTCATAGCCCTCGCCGCCCACGGCCTCGAAATAGCCCAGGATGCCGCCGTCCAGCTGCAGGACGTTGTCCATGCCATCGTTGCGCATCCACAGCGCCGCCTTCTCGCAGCGGATGCCGCCGGTGCAGAAGCTGACCACCGTGCTGTCCTTGAGCGCCTCGCGGTGCGGGGCCAGGGCCTCGGGCAGGTCGGTGAACTTGGTGATCGGCAGCACCAGCGCGTCTTGGAAGGTGCCGTACTCGATTTCCTGGGTGTTGCGGGTGTCCAGCATCACCACCGGCTTGCCCGCGTCATCGTGCCCCTGGCGCAGCCAGCGCTGCACCGTGGCCGGATCGATCGAGGGTGCGCGCGGATAGGCCAGCGGCTGGCCGTCGTCGATGCGGAAACTGATGATCTCCGGCTTGACCTTGGCCTTGAGCCGGGCGAACGGCTGCATGGGGCTGTAGCTGGTCTTCACGCGCAGCCCGGCAAACCGCGGATCCGCCCGCAGCGCGGCGTAGAAGCCGTCGATCCCGGGCTCGGCGCCGGCCAGGAACAGGTTGATGCCCTCGCCCGCCACCAGGATCGTGCCGCGCAGCTGCGCGGCGGTTGCCCGCTCCAGCAGGGTCGCGCACAGCGCGTCCGGGTCGGCGACGGGAGTGAAGTGGTAGGCGGCGGTATTGGCGATCATCCCGCCATTTTAGCCGCTGGGCAGGCGCCGCGCCTGACCCGGCCGGGAATCAGCCGCGCAGCAGCACGAACGGCAGCAGCACCAGCGCGGTCGCGACGGCCATGCCGATCAACACCGCGACCACGAACACCGGGCGGCGCCGGATCAGGCTGCCGAAGGTCTCGGCCGTGCCCTCGCGCAGGGCGGCCTCGCGCTCACCGCGGACGCGTTCGCCGCGCGCCTGCTGGTACTCGGCCATCAGCGCCTTGGCCCGTGGGTGATCCTCGTTGTCGCGGACCCATATCCCGCCAAAGGAGATTCCCCAGGGGCTGGGCTCGGTGCGGTAATGGGCGATGCCCGCCTTGTCCAGCAGGGCGGTGACATCCTGGATTTCATCGTCCGCGACATTGCGCAGGTTGAGCAGCAGTTTCGACATGCGCCCATGATAGCGCCCGGCGATGCGCTACCCTTGCGTCCCCGTTTTTTGGATCCGGAGCCCGCCATGCGCCGTCTGCCGCGTTACCTGCTCGCCCCCCTGATGTTGTCGCTGCTGGCGGCCTGCACCCCGCCCGGCCCGCCGCCCGGTGGCAGCATCGCGCAGTTCGAGAAGATCGACACCCAGCCGGGCACCGGCGCCGAGGCCACGCCGGGCAGCAAGGTCACGGTGCATTACACCGGGTGGATCTACGACGAACGCACCGCGGACAAGCATGGCGACAAGTTCGACAGCTCGGTGGACCGTGGCGAGCCCTTCAGCTTCGATCTCGGCGAAGGCCAGGTCATCAAGGGCTGGGACGAAGGTTTCGCCGGCATGAAGGTGGGCGGCAAGCGCACGCTGATGATTCCCGCCGAGTATGGCTATGGCGCCCGCCGCGCCGGCCCGATCGCACCGAACTCCTCGCTGGTGTTCGATGTCGAGCTGCTCGACGTCAAGCCGCGTTGATCCTGCCTGCATGAGCATTGCCCTGACTACCCCACGCCGGGTCGCGATCATCGGCGGCGGTCCCGCCGGCCTGATGGCGGCGGAAACCGTGCGCGCCGCCGGCCACGTCGTCGACCTGTACGAGGCCAAGGGATCACCCGGCCGCAAGTTCCTGATCGCCGGCAAGGGCGGCCTCAACCTGACCCACTCCGATGCGCGCGACGTGTTCGTCTCGCGTTATCGCGAGCGTGCGGAGGCGGTAGGCGGCTGGCTGGCCGATTTCGATGCCGAGGCGCTGCGCGCCTGGGCGCTGGCATTCGGCGTGGAGACCTACGTGGGCAGTTCGGGGCGCGTGTTCCCGGTCGACCGCAAGGCCGCGCCGCTACTGCGCGGCTGGGTGCGCCGGCTGAAGGAACAGGGTGTGCGCTTTCATGTGCAGCATCGTTGGACCGGTTGGGATGACACGGGCGCGCTGTGTTTCCAGACCCCTGAAGGCGAGACCACCGTGACTGCCGCCGCCGTGGTGTTCGCGCTCGGCGGCGGCAGCTGGCCGGAACTGGGGTCGGATGGCGCGTGGGTCTCTCCCATGACCGCGCGTGGCATCGACATCGCCCCGCTGAAGCCGGCCAACTGCGGCTTCGACATCGGCTGGACGCCCTACTTCAGCGAGCGCCAGGCCGGTGCCCCGCTCAAGCCGGTGGTGGCGCACTGGACCGACCTGCAGGGTCAGCCGCGTTCGCTGCAGGGCGAATGCGTGATCACCGCAACCGGGATCGAAGGCAGCCTGATCTATGCGCTGTCGGCCGATCTGCGCGACAGTCTGGCCCGCGATGGCCGGGTGGACCTGCAGCTGGACCTGTTGCCGGGCCAGACCGAAGCGCAGGTGCTGGAGAAGCTGCAGAAGCCGCGCCAGGGCCGCAGTTTCGGCGAGTTCCTGCGTCGCCAGCTCGGCCTGGGCGGGGTCAAATCCGCTCTGCTGTTCGAGGTGCTGGGCCGCGAGGCCGGGCAGCTGCCGCAGGACCGGATCGCGCACGCGCTCAAGCGCCTGCCGTTGGCACTGCAGGCACCGCGGCCGATCGATGAAGTGATCAGCACCGCCGGTGGGGTGCGGCTGGAGGCGATGGACGCGCAGTTGATGCTGCGCGAGCGCCCCGGCACGTTCTGCGCCGGCGAGATGCTGGACTGGGAAGCGCCGACCGGCGGTTACCTGCTGACGGCGTGCTACGCCAGCGGGCTGCGCGCCGGGCGTGGCGTGGTGGCGTGGCTGGCGCAGGCATAGATCGCGAGGTGCCGGCCAGCGGCCGGCACTACCGACATGTGCCCTGACGGGCGTTCAGTGCGACACGGTGCGCGCGTGGTGCCCGCGGCCAGCCCGCAACGACCAATACGTGCCCTGACGCGCGCTCGGCGCGGCTCAGCGCACCTCGTCGCGCATGCCGCGCGCAGCATCCAGGTAGTGCCGGCCGCTGGCCGGCATCACCGTGTGCGCTGCATGCGCACCGAGGCGAGCGCTACCCCGCTGGGATGCGGATAGCGTTCCTCGCGCAGGGCCTCGAAGCCACAGCGGGTGTAGAACGGCACCGCGTTGAGCGAGGCCGAGAGCACCAGCGGACGCGCCGGATCGGCCAACGCCTCCATCGCCTGCATCAAGGTCAGGCCGATGCCACGGCCACCGCAGTCGGGATCGACGAACAGCGCGTCGATCTCATTGCCGTCCCGATCGATCACCCCATACCCCAGCAGGGCGCCGTCGCTGTCTTCGGCGACCACGCAGCCACCGGCCGCCAGCAGCGCGCGATAGTGCGCCGGCGGTGGCGTGGCCGACCAGGGCGCGATCACCTCCGGCGGATAGGCCGCGCTGCACAGTTCGCGCACGCAGCGCGTGCGAAGCACCCACAGGGTGTCGGCCTCATCGGCACGTCCCACACGCAGTTGAACGGTACGGTCCCCACTCACCGCGATTTGCTCGCACGCAGCGCCTGGATGCGCGCCGGGGGCTGGAAGGAATCGCTGCGCGCATCGGCCCAGTAATCGTGGAAGACGGCATGGTCCGGCACCTTGCGCAGCAGCTCGCCGGGGGCGAGATACCGGTACAGCGATGCCAGCGAACGGATCTCCACCGGCGAGACACGGCGCAGGATGTGCTCCGGCCCCAGCTCCGACGGATCATTGAGGCCGGCCGCGCACAGCAGGTCGCGCAGCGCACGCAGCGTGTTCTCGTGATAGCTGTGCACGCGCGTGGCCTTGTCGGTCGCATCCAGGTGGCGCCAGCGATTCGGGTTCTGCGTGGCGATGCCGGTCGGGCATTTGTCGCTGTGGCAGCTCAGCGACTGGATGCAGCCCAGCGCGAACATGAAACCCCGCCCGGCATTGCACCAGTCCGCGCCCAGCGCGATGGTGCGGGCGATCTCGAACGCGCTGGTCACCTTGCCGGCCGCGCCGAGCCGGATGCGATCGCGCAGGTCCAGCCCGACCAGGGTGTTGTGCACCAGCAGCAGGGCTTCATGCATCGGCACGCCGACATGATCGATGAACTCGGCCGGTGCCGCGCCGGTACCCCCCTCGGCCCCGTCGACCACGATGAAGTCCGGCAACAAGCCGGTCTCCTGCATCGCCTTGGCGATGCCGAACCACTCCCAGGGATGACCGATGGCCAGCTTGAAACCGACCGGCTTGCCGCCGGACAACTCCCGCAGCCGCGCTACGAACTGCAGCAGCTCGACCGGCGTGTTGAACGCACTGTGCTTCGACGGCGAGACGCAATCCACGCCCATCGGCACGCCGCGGGTGATCGAGATTTCCTCGCTGACCTTGGCCGCCGGCAGCACGCCGCCGTGGCCGGGCTTGGCACCCTGCGAGAGCTTGATCTCGATCATCTTGACCTGATCGTGGTTGGCATTGGCGACGAACTTCTCTTCGCTGAAGCCACCCGCATCGTCACGGCAGCCGAAGTAGCCCGAGCCGATTTCCCAGACCAGATCGCCGCCCATCTCACGGTGGTACGGTGAGATCGACCCTTCGCCGGTGTCGTGGTAGAAGCTGCCGCGTCGTGCGCCTTCGTTGAGTGCGCGGATCGCATTGGCCGACAGCGAGCCGAAGCTCATCGCGGAGATGTTGAACACACTGGCCGAATACGGCTTGGCGCAGTTCGGGCCGATCTGGATGCGGAAATCGTGGTGGCCGATCTCGGTCGGCGCGAGCGAATGGTTGATCCATTCGTAGTCCACGGCATAGGTGCTGCGCAGCGTGCCGAACGGCACCACGTCCATTTCATTCTTCGAGCGCTGGTAGATCAGGGCGCGCTGCTGCCGCGAGAACGGCACGTCCTCCAGATCGCTCTGCACGAAATACTGGCGGATCTCCGGGCCGATCGATTCCAGCCCGTAGCGGAAGTGCGCCAGCACCGGGTAGTTGCGCCGCAGCGTGCTGCGTTTCTGTAGCAGATCCCAGGTGCCCAGCACCGCCAGTGCGGCCGTCACCCCCACGCCCCAGTACCAGGCGGGCCAGATCGTGGCCAACCACAGGCAGACCGGAAACAGCAGGATGGCGAGCAGATACGCGAGATAGCGATGCATGGCTTTCCTCAATCAATAGCTGCCCCGAGTCTACAGGCGGTCGTCCACCACTTCCCGGGGCCATACGGATTTGACGTCGTACACCACGCCACCGGGCGTGAGCAGCGCGCGCACCTGCGCCGCGTCGAAAGCGCGGAAACGATCATGCGCCACCGCCAGCACCACGGCGTCATAGCCGGCCGCCGCCGGTGCCTCGACCCAGTGCACCCCCGCATCGGCGAGCGCGGCCGGCCCGACCCACGGGTCCTGCACGTCCACCCGCGCGCCACTGGCCTGCAGCCGCTGCGCCAGCTCCAGCGCACGGCTGTTGCGCAGGTCCGGGCAGTTCTCCTTGAAGGTCACGCCCAGCACCAGCACGCGCGCCTGTGCGACGGCGATGCTGCGCGAGGCCAGCAGCGCCAGCACCCGCTGTGCGACGTGCTCGCCGACACGGTTGTTGACCTGGCGCGCGGTGTGGATCAGATCGGGGTGATACCCCACGCTCTCGGACTTGTGCAGCAGGTAATACGGGTCCACGCCGATGCAGTGGCCACCGACCAGGCCGGGGCGGAACGGCAGGAAGTTCCACTTGCTGCCGGCGGCGTCCAGCACATCCTGGGTGTCGATGCCGAGCCGGTCGAAGATCAGCGCCAGCTCGTTGACCAAGGCGATGTTGACGTCGCGCTGGATGTTCTCGATCACCTTGGCCGCTTCGGCCACGCGGATCGAGGGCGCCGGCCAGGTGCCGGCGGTGATGATGCCCTTGTACAGCGCGTCGACCACGGCGGCGACCTCGGGCGTCGAGCCGGAGGTGATCTTGCGGATATCCGGCAGCCGGCGTTCGCGGTCGCCCGGATTGATCCGCTCGGGGCTGTAGCCGCAGTAGAAATCGACGTTGAAGCGCAGTCCCGATCCTGCTTCCAGCAGCGGCACGCACACTTCTTCGGTGGTGCCGGGATAGACCGTGGATTCGTAGATCACGATATCGCCGGGCGTGAGCAGGCCGGCGATCAGGGTGCTGGCACTGCGCAACGGCGCCAGGTCGGGCTGCTCGTGCGCGTCGATCGGGGTCGGCACGGTGACGATGTATACATTGCACTCGGCCAGATCCGACGGATCGGCGGTGTAACGCGCGTGCACCGCGGCGGCGAGTTCGTCCGCCTCCAGTTCCAGGGTGTGGTCCACCCCACGCTGCAGTTCCGCCACGCGCGCGTGGTCGATGTCGTAGCCGATCGTGGCGTGTTTTCCGCCGAAGGTCACCGTCAACGGCAGCCCGACGTAGCCGAGCCCGATGACGCCGATGCGCGGGGCGAGCGCGGCGGAGATGGCCTGCGTCATCGAGCGGCTCCGCACCGCGGAACCGGGCCGGCCATCAGGCGGGGCATCATCAGGGAATACGTCATGCGCTACGGAACCGGGGGTGCAGGTGATGCAAGCCTAACGCGCCGGACCCTGCCCCACAAAGAACAAAGCCGCCGCCCGCGGAGAGTACGGACGACGGCCAAAGGAATAATGGTCCAGCTGCGGTTACTACCCTTTCAGACAGCCTCCAAGGGCAAACCCCGCAAGACTGGTCACAGCTGGTAGAAACATACTAGGCGCTGAGCCGTGATCATTCTGTTACGGCCAGCGTTGTTTTGCGTTACGACCCCAGCGTCACTGCCGCCGGTTCCAGTTCTCCGGAGACACCGGTCCAGGCAGCGAGCAGACATCCGAACCCCGCCAGCGTGTCGCCGCCAGCCGCAGGTCGCGACTGGAATCCCTGCCACGGCGCGTCGGCGATGCGCGCCAGTGCCGACGGGTCGCCCGCTGCCGATGCCATCGTCCAGCGAGGGAAATGGCGGGTGTCCACCGGACCACGCGCGAGTTCGCGAAGATTCGTATGGATGCGCGCGTTGAATACGCGCTGGAACACCGAGTCGACGCCGTCCTCCGGCCCTTCGAAGTACTGCAGGAAGCGCTGGCCGTCGAACATCAGCACGCCGGTCACGCCCGCCACTTTGTTGAATCCCACTGCTGCCTGCAGAATCTGATCGATATCAGACGTTTCGATTCCTTCGATAGCGTCGCTGACATAAGCGACCGCATGCAGCGGCATGAAATATTTCCTTGATGAACTTGAGCTGACTATGCCACGAAGCATTCGCACTGGGTAGACGCCCTGACATCGCGCTCATTCCGGCACCAGGACCTCGTAGCCCCGGGCCCGCAGTTGATCGGCATAGCCACCGGGCGTGACCATTGACGTCACCGGGACGGTGGCGAAGGTCACCGCATTGCGACGCAGCGCATCGCTGGCCATGTCCATGCATTTGCGGTGCGCCTGGGCATCGACGTCGGCCAGCCCGCGCCGCCGCCCGAACTCGCTGGTCGCCACCGCATCCACGCAGGCCAGGTACTGCCCTTTCACCGCCAGGCTCTCCAGCGCCGCGATGTCGCCAACCGACCAGGCATTGGCCCGCTCGGCCAGCAGCGGCAGGCCATGTTCGACCACGTCCAGCGTGCGACGGAAGCACTCCACGTCCTGCAGTGCGGTGCCGCGTACTTCCTTGAGCGCTTGCCGCGGGTCGGCGATCTTGATCGTCACCCGCGTCGATACCGCTGTGAGGCCGTGGGCCTTGCTGGCCTTCTCCACCACCTTGGACACCGGCGAGGAATGCCCCAGGCCGACATCCTTGAGGGCGGCCGCATACAGCTCCCCTGCGGCGACCAGCGGCCGGTCCTTCTCGATACCCTTATCGCGTCCGATGTGACGCTGCTTGAGTACCTCCCAGCGCGCGTAGAGATCGGGTGGCAGGCGCTCGCGCAGCGTGCGCCCGTCCGGGTCACGCGCGGCCTTCATCGCCGAGGGCAGCAGGGTCAGTCCGCGGAAGAAACCCACATCGGCGTCCAGCGTCCAGCCGGGTGAGCCAAGCACCTCCTGCGCGCTGGCGATCACGGCCCGCACCTCGTCGGCGCGCCATTCCAGCTTGGCGGGCAGCGGCGACACGGTACCGAGGATCCACAGGGTGTGGCCCTGCGCGTCGCGGACCTGCCACATGCCGGGCCCGGGCTGCTCGCCCGAGACCAGCACCGGCGCGAGGTCGATCACCTCGCCCGCAGCTTCCTTCGGCGCCGGCGGCAGCGTCGGATCCTGGGCGTGGGCGGCGCCGCCAAGCAGCAGCGCGACGCTCCACACCAGTGCTTTCCCTGCACATATTGCGTTTGCCATGAGGCCTGTCCGGAGAGCGTTGCTGCGCAGCCTACGGTGGCGCGCGTCCGGCTGCGTAAAGTTTGCGTTGCGCGCGATCCCAAGAAGCCTTGGTGCCCGGGGCCGGAATCGAACCGGCATGGGGTTGCCCCCGGCGGATTTTAAGTCCGATGCGTCTACCAGTTTCGCCACCCGGGCAACGGCGCGCATAGGGTGCCTGATCACGCCGGGTTTTGGAATGCACGCGCGCCGATGCGCCCCTGCTCAGATCGCGCGCGAGTACCGCACCGGCTGGTCCGGCTGGGCCAGATAGCGGTCGAAACACATCGCCAGCAGCCGCAGCAGCGGACGTCCACGCTCAGTGACCCGCACCACGCCCTGCGTGTACTCGGCCAGGCCGTCGGCCTGCAGTGCGGCCAGCGCGCGCAGCCCGTCGGCGAAATACGTCTCGAAGTCCACCCCGTGCCGTGCCGCAAACGCCCTGCCATCCACGTCGCCCTGGCACATCAGCTGGCCGATCAGCTCGGCACGCAGCACGTCGTCCGGGTCCAGCGCCAGGCCGCGCCAGACCGGCAGCCGCCCCGCATCCACCGCCGCTTCCCAGGCCGGCAGCTCGCGCGGATTCTGACTGTAGGTGTTGCCGATGTGGCTGATCGCGCTGGCGCCAAGGCCGACCAGATCGGTATCGGAATGCGTGGTGTAGCCCATGAAGTTGCGGTGCAGTTGACCCGCCCGTTGTGCGCGCGAGAGGTCTTCCTCCGGCAGCGCGAAGTGGTCCATGCCGATGTACTGATACCCCGCCTCGGAGAGCCGTTGCACCGCCAGGCCGAGCAGGGCGAGTTTCTGTTCGGGGCTGGGCAGATCCGCATCGGCGATCTGGCGCTGCGCGCGGAACAGATGTGGCAGGTGCGCGTAGCCATACACGGCCAGGCGATCCGGCCGCTCGCGCAACACCGTTTCCAGCGTCTGCGCGAACCCGGCCAGCGTCTGTTTCGGCAGCCCATAGATCAGATCGACATTGACCGAGCGCAACCCGTACTCGCGGCAGGCACGCAGGATATCCAGCGTGGCTTCCACGCCCTGCTCGCGGTTGATCGCCTTCTGCACATCGGGATCGAAGTCCTGCACGCCCAGGCTGGCGCGATTGAAGCCCAGTTCGGCCAGTACCGCGATGTCGGCGCGCGTAACGAAGCGCGGATCGAGCTCGATGGAAAAGTCGCGCGAGGCCGCCGTGCTCAGCGTGAAGCGCTGGCGCAGCCCCTCGATCAGCTCGCGCATCTGTGCCGGCGCGAGGAAGTTCGGCGTGCCGCCGCCGAGGTGCAGCTGGATCACCTCCCGCGCCGGATCGAACTGCGGCGCCATCAGATCCGCCTCGCTCAGCACCCGCGCGACATAGGCGATGCCCTTGCCATGATCACGGGTGATGACCCGGTTGCAACCGCAGTAAAAGCACGGGCTGCTGCAGTACGGCACGTGGACGTACAGCGACAACGGTCGCCCGAGCCGGTTGCTGTCCACGATGGCGCCGCGCAGGGCCGATTCATCGTAGCCGTCATGGAAGTGCGGCGCGGTCGGATAGGAGGTGTAGCGCGGGCCGGGCCGATCATGGCGGCGCAGCAGCTCGGGGTCGAAGTGCCAGGCGAGACCGGCGGCGGCAGGCGAGAAGGTATCCATGTCGCCAGCGTGCGCGTACATGGGCGCGCGCGCATTGCGTCAGATCAATTCAGGCCCGGGCGCCCCGCCATCGGCAGGCTGGGCCAGCGCAGCATCTGGAAGCGGCGCCAGAACGTATCGGCGATGCGCTCGGCGACATCATCGGCCAGCCGCTGCATCGGCAGGTTGCCGCATTCGGCAGTGGTCTGACGGAACAGCGCCAGCCAGCGGTCGAAAAGATCGCGGTCGAGCTCGTCCATGGCCATGTGCTTGGGCATCGGCGCGCCTTTGAAGCGACGCGTGCCACGCAGCATCGCCGACCAGAAATCGACCAGCTGGGCCAGGTGCGCATCCCAGTCGTGGATCCGTGCCGCGAACACCGGCGCCAGGCGCGGCTCCTCGCGCACTCGCGCGTAGAAGTCGTGCACCAGGCGGGTGACCTCGTCCTCGCTGCACAGGTCCAGCGCCGGGAGCGGCAGCGTGTTGTCGGTGGGATCGGCCATGAACATCCTCGGGCGGCAACGCCCAGCATCGTCGGCAGGGTCCGCCTCTGCCTTGATCAGGATCAATGAAGCCGGTGGCGAAGCCTTCTAGTCTGGGAGCTCGACAGGAAGCGCGCACCCGCGATCCCGGCCCCCGGTCGGCGCGAAGTATAGCCGTGCCCTGCCCCCTCCTCCTGAGCGTGGCCGCAATGAACGACCTGCACGACCCGCCCGACGGCAGCCGCCGACGGCTGATCCAGCAATGGGGCGCCATCCTGTGGCCCAGCTTCGTCGCCGCCGGCCTGGCCAGCGTGGTGTTCTTCGCCTTCGTCGACCCATTGCGCCTGCGCGACATCAGCTTCCCGCAGCATGAGATCAGCCGCGAGCTCGGCTATACGCTGGGCTTTTTCATGTTCTGGGCGGTCACCGCCGCCGCCAGTGCGATCACCGGATACCTGCTGCGGCCGATGCCCGACGACGACGACGATCTGCCGCTGGGGTGACCATGTCCAATCGCCTGACCCTGCACCTGGTCGATACCCCGCCGGCCTCCCCGCCAGCACAGCCGCACACGCCGCTGCGCTGGCGTCCGCTGTTGTCCGCGCTGCTGCTGGCCGGGTTCTACGCGCTGCCGTGGCTGCGCTGGGACGGCCGCCAGGCGCTGCTGTTCGACCTGACCGCGCGCCGCTTCGATCTGTTCGGCTGGACGCTCTGGCCGCAGGACGTGGGTCTGCTGTTGGGGCTGGCCGCCGTGCTCGGCACCGCGCTGGTACTGGTCACCAACCTGGCCGGGCGGGTGTGGTGCGGCTACGGCTGCCCACAGACCCTGTGGAGCCGGCTGTTCCGCTGGATCGAACAGGGCATTGCGCGCCGGGTGCCGGCCGCGGGTGCGGCGCGCGCCATCAAGCACCTGGCGTGGATGCTGGTGGCGGCATGGACCGGTATCACCTTCGTCGGCTTCTTCAGTCCGATCCACGGGCTGGTCGCCACGTCATGGCCGCCGCTGTGGAGCGGATGGGAAACCTTCTGGATCGTGTTCTATGCGGCGGCCACTTGGGGCAATGCCGGTTTCCTGCGCGAGCATGTCTGCCGCGAGCTGTGCCCGTATGCGCGCATCCACGGCATGTTCTGCGACGGCGACACCCCGCGGGTGCATTACCACGCGCGCCGCGGCGAACCACGTGGAGCGCGCGTGCCGGGGTTGGGCGGTGTCGAGGCGCGTGGCCGCGGGCTGCTCGACCCCACCAGCGCCAGCGATTACGCCTTCCGCGCCGCGCATGAAGACATCGCCGGCCCGATGCCGCGTTTCAGCGCCGACCGCCTGGGGGATTGCCTGGATTGCGGCGCCTGTGTCCGCGTCTGTCCGATGGCGCTGGACGTGCGTGCCGGGCCACACGCGGACTGCATCGGCTGTGGCGACTGCCAGGATGCCTGCGATGCACGGATGCGCGCGGCGCAGTTCCCGATCGGCCTGATCCGGTACACCAGCACGGCGGCCATGCAGCAACGTCCCGCGCGCTGGCTGCGCCCGCGCACGCTCGCCGCGGCCGGCACGCTGCTGGCGCTGTTGGGTATCGGTCTTCATCACGTGTCGTAGCGCCGCGCTGGCGGTGTTTCCCCTGCTGATTCCCGCTCCCCCGACCCGGTCTCAGCGTGCGCGTGCCCGCGCAGTGCGCGGCGGCACCAACTGCGCCCGCCGCACGATCCCCAACTGTTCGATGATCAACGCCAGCTCATTGGTGACACGGGTTCGCGCGGTGCCCTGCGCCGGTGGGACCAGGCGCTCGAGCACGCGCTGGTAGGTGGACCAGAATTCCGGGCCGCAGCCATGTTTCACGTAGCTGGCTTCCAGCTCGGTTCGCACTCCGTCAGCCAAGTCATGTTCGCCGTATTCCATACGACCTCCGTGGGACTTGCTTGCTTCAGGGACGACAAAACCCCCTCAGGGGTGGATTCACTTCGGGTTCACCTAAAATTTGCACGGTCGTTGCATTAAGTCAATTACCCGCCCGGCAAACGCAGACGCCATGATGAACCGTTCATAATGCGCCCCGCCCGCATCTGCATCATGCAGCTGCGGTATTGACAGCAATATGTCAGTGGCGGCCCCGCGGATAATCGGTGACCGTCCGGCCTCACTCCCCCGGAAAACTTCACGGGAGGCACGCTCACTCGGCGGACGAGCGGGTTTCCTGGACCCCGGCGCGCTCGGGCAGGTGCGGTGCGACGAACCGCATGAGACGCTCCATTGCACTGTCCACCGGCGGGCCGCCCAGGCTGCGATCGGCAAACGCCTCCCAGTCACCGGCCGACAACTCCGCGATCAGGGTCGGTTCCACGCCCAGCCAGCGCATGCTCCAGTACGGAAAATAACGCTGCGGCACGCGTGCATGGCCAAGTTTGTGGATGGCCCGATGGCTGCGCGCCTGCAGCACGCGCTCATGCACCGCAGACACGCCATCATCCGGACCTTCGAAATACTGCAGGAACCGACTGCCATCGCAGAGCAGCACACCGGTGACCCCAGCCAGGCTGTTGAAGCGGATGGCATCTTCGACAAGAGCATCGAGATGCGCCGCAGACAACGGACCCGCAACGTCGCTGACATACGCGATCGCGCACAGGGGCATGGGTAAACTCCGACAATTTCAAACCACTATGCTGGCACTTTCAGGTATCTAAATAAAGCGCTTGCCTGAAGCGTTCAGACCCTGCGTAAAACGAAGGTATTCAGCCGTTTTCTCTTTCGCTGGGCTGTCGCGTGCGCTGGCCACACACGACTTACGGACGCGGGGCAATCGAACTGCGGACCGCCTCACTGAAGGCATCGAGCAGGAACGGTTTGGCGATCATCGCCATGCCGTTCTCGAGAAACGCCGAACGTTCCTGCGCTTTCTCCGCGTAGCCCGTCATGAACAGCACCGGCAACGACGGGCGCGACTGCCGCGCGATTTCCGCCAGTTGTCGTCCGTTGAGGCCCGGCAGCCCGACATCGGTGATCAGGAGGTCGATTTTCTTCGACGACCCCAGGATCGGGATGGCGCCGTCGGCATCGCCGACCACCTCCGCGGTGTACCCGAGATCCTCCAGCACCACGGTCACCAGCATGCGCACCTGCTCGTCATCCTCCACCACCAGGATCGACTGCCCGGCGCCGAGCGACACCGGCGGCGCGTTGGGGGCGTCGTCGTGTTCGGTGACCTCGTGGACCACCGGCATGAACAGCGACACCGTGGTGCCCTGCCCCGGGACGGAGTCGACGGTGATATGGCCGCCGGACTGCTGCATGAAGCCGTAGACCATCGACAGGCCCAGCCCCGTTCCCTTGCCGATCGGCTTGGTGGTAAAGAACGGCTCGAAGATGCGCTCCACCACTTCCGGGGGCATGCCGGTACCGGAATCGGCGACGGACACCACGGCGTACTCGCCGGTCGGAATGGTCGGCAACTCGCCGTCGGCGACGTGGATGTGCAACGTGCGCAGCTGCAACTCGCCGCCATCGGGCATCGCGTCACGCGCATTGATGGCCAGATTCAGCAGCGCGCTTTCGAACTGGTTGCTGTCCAGGTTCGCGCGCAGCGGCGTCTCGCTGATGGCCATCTGGATGCGGATCGTTTCACCCAGGGTACTGCGCAGCAAGTGCTGCACCGAACCGACCAGCTCGTTGATTTCCACCGTCCTGGAATCCAGCGATTGCCGGCGCGAGAATGCCAGCAGCCGCTGGGTGAGCGCCGCCGCACGCTGGCTGGAGGCGGTCGCCGCATCCAGGAAGCGCTCCAGCCCATCCATGCGCCCCATGTCCAGGCGCATGCGTACGATATCCAGCGAGGACAGGATGCCGGTCAGCATGTTGTTGAAGTCGTGCGCGATACCGCCGGTCAACTGCCCGATCGCGTCCATTTTCTGCGACTGGCGCAGGGCGGCTTCACTGGCCTCGCGCGCGGCCATCTGGCGCTCCAGTTCGGCGGTGCGCTCGGCCACCATCGCCTCGAGGTCCAGCGCGTGCTGTTGGCTGGTCTCCAGGGCCAGTTTGGACGCGGTGATATCGGTGACGAACACATGGAAACCGTCCGGCGCGCCTTCCGCATTGAAACGCGGCGAGTAGCGGATTTCACTGTCGCGTCGGCGGCCGTCACTGAACGGCCAGTTGGCTTCGAACACGATGTGTTCTCCCGCCAGCGCGCGCTCGATCAGCGGCCGGCGGCTGGTCCACACGTCCTGCCCGAACACCTCCGGCACGCGCTTGCCGATCACCTCCGCTACCGGCCGCTCGAACCAGGCCTCATAGGCCTTGTTCGCGAAGCGGTAGTACAGGTCGCGGTCGATGAAGGCGATAAGCACCGGCATGGCATCGGCCACCAGGCGCAGTTCGGCTTCGCTGCGCTCCAGTGCGGCGCGCCCGTCGGCCAGGGCGCGCATCTGGTCACGCACCAGGAACTGCTTGTCGCGCGCCCTCAGCGCACTCTGCACCGAACTGAGCAGCGAGCTGCGCCCCAACGGCCGATCCAGCTCGATGATGTTGATCGCCAGCGGCAGGCCGGGACCCGCCAACGGGCGCTTCTGCGAACGCGGCGAGCGCAACAGGATGAAGGGGATGTCCGACCAGGAGGGCTGCCGGGCCAAGGGCTCCAACAGGGCACCCGCGCCTTTGGCTACCGCCTCCTCGGTGACGACCACCGCGCCGACGTCATCATCGAGTGCGTCGGCCAGCCGCGCCAGGCTGTCATGGACCGTGGTTGTCAGCCCGGAGGCATCGAGCACGGAGGCGATGCTCTGCGCATCGTGCCCGAACGGCGCAAAGATGTGGACGGCGCCGGACACGCCCTCATTCTGCACGGGCAAGACCAAGCAGATGCGCCGTGTCGCCCACGAACTCCGGCGTGCCGGTCAGGATGCCCTTGAATTCGTCGAGGGGCGCACTGAGCGAAATGCCCTTGCCGTCGATCTTCAACTCCCGGATCGTGTTCTCGTGCGCACCACCGCGGTTCTTGATGACCGAGATCGCCTTGCGGATGCGGCCCTGCGATTCGAAGAAACGGAACAGCACGACCGAGTCGGCGATGTAGGAGACATCGAGGTTGCCCGTCGACATCGTTCCGACCAGGCCATGTTGCGGATTGATCAGGACGGTCACGACGCCCTTCTGGTTGAGGTAGGAGAGCATCTCGTGCAGCTGCAGCATGAGCTGCTTTTCCTGCGGCATCGCGGTGACATAGCCGTTGAGGCTGTCGATCACCAGCACGCGACACTGCCTCTCCTCGACCGCACGCCGCATGTTCCAGGCGAACTCGCCGGGCGAGATTTCCGCCGGATCGACCTGCTGGATTTCCAGCAGTCCCGACTCGAGATGCTTGCTGAGATCAATGTCCAGCAACTCCGCGCGGGCCAGCAGGGTGCCGATGCGTTCATCGAACTCGAAGATGCAGCAGTGCTCGCCGCGCTCGCAGGCAGCCCAGACATACTGCAGCGCCACGTTGGTCTTGCCGCTGCCGGCCGGGCCGGTCAGCAGGGTGCTGGTACCCCGCAGCGGGCCACCTCCGAGCAGGCTGTCGATTCCGGCCACGCCACTGCTGATGGGCGTCCCCAGGAACTTCGCGTGGTGGTCGGAGGCGATCAATCGCGGGAACACCTCCAGGCCGCCTTCGCGGATGACCATGTCATGGTAGCCGGCGGTGAAGTTCACCCCGCGCAGTTTCTGCACGTGCATCCGGCGACGTGCCGGACCGAAATCCAGCGTCAAGCGCTCCAGCGACACCACGCCATGACACAGGCTGTGCAGCTGGCCATCGCGCTCTTCACCGGAAGCGGTCATGTCATCGACCAGCACCACCGTCGCGCTCTTCGGCGCGAAGAACTGCTTCAGCGAGAGAATCTGGCGCCGGTAACGCAGCGGATCCTGCGCCAGCAGCCGCAGTTCGGACAATGAATCGAAGACCACACGGTGCGGTTTGATGCGCTCGACCTCACCCAGGATCAGCTTGACCGTTTCGTCCAGCTCCACCTCCCAGGGATGCAGCACGGACTGCATGCGGCCGTCGCCGAGGGCCTCTTCGGCCGAGGCGAGCTCGAACAGCTCCAGCCCCTCCAGCGACCAGCCGTGGGCATGCGCGACTTCGCGCAGTTCGTCAGCCGTTTCCGAGAGCGTGATGTACAGGCAGCGCTCTCCCTTGCTCAATCCATGCAGCAGGAACTGCAGGGACAGTGTGGTCTTGCCCGATCCGGGGGGCCCCTCGAGCAGATACAACCGCCCCTGGGGGAAGCCTCCGCCCAGAATGCTGTCGAGCCCTTCGATCCCGGTCGCTACGCGCGCTTTTTGTGTCTGCATAAGGCTGCCAATGTGGACGGCCGCAGCATACGAAGCCCACTGTGTAGGCCCCGTCGGCTCTCGCGCCCGAAACTGAATGGAGCCCCCACAACGCACAAAGCCCGCTTTCGCGGGCTCTGGGCTTGTTTCTATTTGGAGGCCTGGGTCGGAATTGAACCGGCGTACGCGGATTTGCAGTCCGCTGCATGACCACTCTGCCACCAGGCCGGTGACCCTACGATCATCGAAGGCGTGTTGCGTGCCCCGATAAAACAAGACCCCGAGAACGGGGCCTGGTCAGGATTTGGAGCGGGAAACGAGACTCGAACTCGCGACCTCAACCTTGGCAAGGTTGCGCTCTACCAACTGAGCTATTCCCGCAAAATCAAGCGTGCATGTTACCGAAACCACTCGAAACACGCCAGCTTTTTCACACCTTTTTTCACATCCCGGTCGATGCTGCCGGACCGGATGCCCGCGTGCCACCGCGGAGAAAAACAAGGCCCCAAGGGGGCCCTGTCGAAATCTGGAGCGGGAAACGAGACTCGAACTCGCGACCTCAACCTTGGCAAGGTTGCGCTCTACCAACTGAGCTATTCCCGCAGACTTTCGCTTGCCCCGACCGCACCGCACCCTGGGGCGCTGGAGGCTGTCGGCCCCTCGACCTGCGTCGAAGGAGCGCTATTCTGTCGGAATTCCTTCACGTCGTCAACATCCTTTTCGCCGCATTTCCGTGCGTTGCGCCGGGCCGCCCCGGGGCGCTTGCCGGGCTTGCCCTGCCCCTCCCCGGTCAATCCATGAATCACCGCATGCCACGCCCTCTCCGCATTGCCAGCCTCGCCATCGCCGCCCTGATCGGCGCCCTCGCCATCGTCGGCGCGACCACCCACGTCTTCTCCAATGCCTGGATGATGCTGACCGACAGGAGCAACGTGATCCCGGCCGAATCCTCGATCCTCTCGTTCGAGCCCTACGTCATCAACCCGGGCTCATCGAACTATTGGCTGTACGGCAAGGACCGCACGAACTATTACCACTTCGTGCACACGGAGCAGGCGCTCTACGTGTACCTGCCCATCGAAAACAGCTGTCCCGGGTTCGACCGCGGGAACATCCGCACGTGGTGCAACGTCCGGATCGGAACGCGCCACTGACCGCAGACACGCGCATACGAAAAAAGCGACCCGGAAGGTCGCTTTTTTCGGCGTTTCCGTTCGCGACGGATCGCGATGGAAACAGTATCTGGAGCGGGAAACGAGACTCGAACTCGCGACCTCAACCTTGGCAAGGTTGCGCTCTACCAACTGAGCTATTCCCGCTTGGGAGGCGAAATTCTACAGCCAAATGCGGGGCTGTCAACAGCCCTTTACGCATTCTTTTTCGCCTTGGCGCTCTCACGCGCGAGGCGCTCGTCTTCGCGCAGGCTCGGCCAGGCCGCGTGCAGGTACTGCAGGCCCGACCACAGCGTCAGGATCGAGGCGATCGCCAGGGTCCAGTCGCCGATATGGAAGACCTGGATGCCCATCCAGATGTCCTGCATCGGGGTGTGCGGTGCGACCGAATACAGCAGGCACAGCAGCGCGACCATCTGCGCGGTGGTTTTCACCTTGCCGATCACGGCCACGCGCACCTTGGCGCGCTGGCCGATTTCCGCCATCCATTCGCGCAGTGCGGAGACGGCGATTTCACGGCCGACGATCACCGCCGCCCAGACCGCCATCCACGCCGTGGGATGGCCCTGCACGATCAGGAACAGCGCCACCGCCACCATCAGCTTGTCCGCGACCGGATCCAGGAACGCGCCGAACGCGGACTGCAGGTCATAGCGGCGGGCGATCCAGCCGTCGAGCCAGTCGGTGAGCGCGGCCAGGCCGAAGATCGCCGCGGAGGCGAAATTCGTCCACTTGTAGGGGAGATAGAACACCAGCACCAGCACGGGGATCATCACGATCCGCAGCAGGGTCAGCCAGGTGGGGAGGGTCAACTTCATTGCGTCTCTCTACTCGCCCGCCGCGTCGGGCGTGGGCAGTCCATGAAGGTTAGCGTAGATACGCGCAGCGAGGGCGTCATTGATGCCTTCCACCTTCGCGATTTCCGCTTCGCCGGCGGCTTTCAGGCCGACCAGGCCGCCGAAATGTTTGAGCAGGCTGGCACGCCGGCGCGGGCCGATGCCGGGGATATCTTCGAGTTTGCTGGTCATGCGGGCCTTCTGGCGGCGCCCGCGGTGGCCGGTGATGGCGAAGCGATGGGCCTCGTCGCGCACCTGCTGGATGAACTGCAGCGCCGGTGAGGCCGCACCCGGGCGCAGCTCGCGGCCGTCCGGCATGACCAGGGCTTCATGCCCTGCCCTGCGCTCCACGCCCTTGGCCACGCCGACCAGCATCACCCCTTCCACGCCCAGATCGGCCAGCGCGGCCTGCGCCTGGGCCAACTGGCCGGCGCCACCATCGATCAACAGCAGATCGGGCAGCACGCCATCCTCTTCGACCGCACGGCGGAAGCGCCGCTCGATCGCCTGGCGCATGGCGGCATAGTCATCGCCCGGTTCGATCCCGCTGATGTTGAAGCGGCGGTACTGGCTGCGCACCGGGCCCGCCGCATCGAACACCACGCACGAGGCCACGGTGGCTTCGCCCATGGTATGGCTGATGTCGAAACACTCCACCCGCTTGACCTGCTCGGTGAGACCGAGCATCTGGCGCAGGTCTTCGCTGCGCGCGTGCTGCGCGGTGCGGCTGCCCAGTTCGGTGACCAGGGTGATCTGCGCATTGCGCGCGGCCAGCTCCACATACCCGGCGCGCTCGCCACGGACATTCCACCGCAGCTGCACCTTGTGCTCGGCGGAAGCACTCAGCGCCGATTCGATCAGGCTGGCATCGGGAATCTCGCGGTCGAGCAGGATCTCGCGCGGAGGGGCGTGCTCGGCGTAATACTGGGATACGAACGCGCCCAGCACTTCGTCGGCGCTCTCTTCGCCATTGGTGCGCGGGAAGAACGGCCGCGTGCCCATGTTGCGGCCATCACGGAAGGCCAGCAGCAGCACACAGGCACTGGCGCCCTGGGTGGCGCAGGCGAGCACGTCCAGGTCGGCGGCACGGCCGTCCACGTACTGACGGGTCTGCATGCTGCGCAGCGAGGCGATCAGATCACGCAGGCGCGCGGCCTGCTCGAACTCCAGTGCTTCGCTGGCGGTCTGCATCTGGGTGCCGAGCTCGCGCGCGAGCTGGTCGCTCTTGCCTTCCAGGAACATCGAGGCGCGGCGCACGGATTCGGCATAGTCCTCCGGCGCCACCAGGTCCACGCACGGCGCGCTGCAGCGGCCGATCTGGTATTGCAGGCAGGGCCGCGAGCGGTTGCGGAATACGCTGTCTTCGCAGCTGCGCAGCTTGAACAGCTTGTGCATCAGGTTGAGCGTTTCGCGCACCGCGGTGACACCCGGGTACGGCCCGAAGTACCGCCCCGGCACGGCGCGCGGGCCACGGTGCAGCGCGATGCGCGGCCATTGCTCCCGGGTCAGCAGCACGTGCGGGTAGGTCTTGTCGTCGCGCAGGGAGACGTTGTAGCGCGGCGAGAGCGACTTGATCAGCTGGTTTTCCAGCAGCAGCGCCTCGGCTTCCGAGCGGGTCACGGTCACGTCCATGCGCGCGACCTGCGACAGCATCGACATGATCCGCGTGGTCTTGGGCGTGCCGTTGAAATAACTGCCCACGCGATTGCGCAGCGCACGCGCCTTGCCGACGTACAGCAGGGTGTCGTCGGCAGCGTACATGCGGTACACGCCGGGGGCGGTGCTCAGGTGGGCCGCAAATGCCTTGCCATCGAAGGCGGGGGCGGAAGAAACAGTCATTCGTTGATCGGCACGTCGCTCAGGACACCACTGACGGGGTCGAAACGGAGGACGGCATGGGCGTCGGTTTCCGCGATCCAGACCGCACCGCCGCCCAGCGCCAGGCCGGCCGGGCCATGCAGGCGGCGCGGCAACTCCAGCGTGCTCAGCTCGCCCCCGCCGAGGCGCAGCGTGCGCAGACGGCCGTTGCCGGCATCGGCGATCCACAGCAACGGGGCATCCGGACTCAGCGCGATCGCCTGCGGATACTGGAGCAGTGCCGAGGCACGCGGGCCATCCTGTTCGCCGAAGGTCCACAGGCCCTGCCCGACCAGTGTCTGCACCAGGTCGCCGCGCAGCTGCATGGCGCGGATCGACGAGCCGAGCGCATCGCAGACGTACAGCACCTGCTGGACCGCCGCGACCGAGCACGGCTGCGCGAACGCGGCCAGATGACCGCTACCGTCGCGCGCGTCGATCGCGCCGCTGCCGGCGCGCCACTGCAGGCTGCGCTGGCCGAGGTGATAGGTCCAGATGCGGTTGTCGCCGGCCATCGCGATATGGATCTGGTTGTCGGCGACCGCCAGGCCCTGCGGGTGGTTGAGCGCGGTACGGCGCGGATCGGCTACCGGCCCTTCGATCGGCTCGCCGGGGCGGCCGGTGCCGCACAGCGTATCGACCTGGCCGGACAGCAGATGGATGCGGCGCAACGCATGGTTGCCGGTGTCGGCGACGTACAGCCATTCGCGCTCCAGCGCGAGGCCCTGCGGGTGGTGGAAGGCCGCTTCGGCCTGACCCCCGTCCATGAAATCGGCGGTGCCCATGCCGAACTGGCGCAGCACGCGGCCACCGTGGCTGCATTCCAGCACGCGGTGATGGCCGGTATCGGCGATGTACAGGCGCTCGGTGGTCACCGCCAGCCCGGTCGGGAAGCGCAGCGCGAGGCGCGGCTCGGGGCTCAGTTCGCGGGCACCGTGCAGGTCGTCATCGGACGGCCGCGCGCTGCCTTCGCAGAGGGCCGTGAGGGCGCGGTCCAGTTCGCCGCCGAGGCCGACCATCCGTTCGCGCTCGCGCCCCTGGGCATCCAGCAGGACCAGGGTCGGCCATGCGGTCACGCCGAAGCGGCGCCAGCCGTCCCACTCCGCATCCAGCAGGGCCGGGGCGTTCAGGCCCTGGCGCCGGAGCAGTTTCAGCGACTGCGCGGGATCGCGCTCGCCATCGAACCGCGGCACCTGCAGCACCAGCAGCTGCAGCTTGCCCGGGTTGCGCGACTGCCACTGGGCCAGCTCGGCCAGCCGCTGCGCGCACCACACCGAGGCGGCATTGACGAAGGCCAGCACCACCGGCCGTCCCTGCAGCTCGGCGAGGGTGGTCGGCGGGGCGTTGAGCCAGGTGGCGAATTCGGGCAGATCCTGGACGGGCTGGACGTTCATGCCCCGATTATGCCGGACTCGGCGTCATGCATCCGTCGTGCCACGGTCATCCGGTGGTCCATCGGCGTGCGGCGGAGGTCGCCGCGGCGGACGACCGCCCCGGTCACGGGTGCGCGGCCCACCATGCCTCTGCGCGCTCCAGATCCTCCGGCGTATCGATGCCGGGCGGGAACTCGGACGGGGTCAGCGCCACGCTGATGCGGTGCCCCGCTTCCAGCACGCGCAGCTGCTCCAGCGATTCCAGCTGCTCCAGCGTGCCGGGCGGCAACGCAGCGAACTGGCGCAGGAAGCCGGCGCGGTAGCCGTAGATGCCGATATGGCGCAGCCAGTGCGGGCCGGCCAGGGTGTCGCGCGAGCGCGCGAACGCATCGCGGTGCCACGGGATCGGTGCACGGCTGAAGTAGAGCGCGTCCAGGTTCTGCCTGCGCACGACCTTGACCACGTTCGGGTCGAACAGGGTTTCGGTGTCCTCGACCGGGGTGGCCAGCGTGGACATCTCCGCACCGCTGTAGACCAGGGCTTCGGCCACTGCGCGGATGCCCTCGGCCGGGGCGAACGGCTCATCGCCCTGCAGGTTCACCACCACCGTGTCATCCGCCCAGCCGGCCTGCGTTGCGCACTCGGCCAGGCGATCGGTGCCGGACGCATGCGCGGTGGAGGTCATCGCCACGCGCACCTCGGCCAGCCCCTGCAGGGCATCGGCGATGCGCTGATCATCGGTGGCGACCCAGACTTCGCGCGCACCGGCAAGCAGGGCGCGTTGCGCCACGCGCAGCACCAGCGGCTCACCGCCGAGCAGACGCAGTGGCTTGCCCGGCAGCCGCGATGCGGCGTAACGGGCGGGAATGGCGACGACGAACTCGACGGAAGCGCTCATGGGGGACGACCTGTACGGAAGGAATGCAGTCAGGGCCTCAGTGTGCCGCACGCGGCACCGGGCCCGTCAACGCTTGCCGAGTTTCTCGACGCGGTCCAGCAGCGTGATCCAGAACGCCGCCGGCAGTTCGGCCGACAGCGGCACGGCGAAGTGCCATTCGGTCGCGAAGGCCTTGCACTTGACCGCATCTTTCTCGGTCATCAGCACCGGCAGTTCGCTGCCGAAACGCAGATCGGCCGGCTGGTAGGCATGGTGATCGGCGAAGGCATGCGGCACCACGCCGATGCGATGCGCACGCAGCATGTCGAAGAAGCGCTGCGGGTTGGCGATACCGGCCACCGCGTGCACGCGCTGCCCCTGGAAATGCGCGAGGCGCCGCGCGCGGCCGCCCTGCAGCGGCTGGGCGCTGTCGATGCGCAGCTGCATCGGCCATTCGCCGAAACCGCAGGCGGTCTGCGCTTCGGTGCCATCGCTGGCCTGGCCCATGTTGACCACCCGGAAGTCGCAGTCGCGCGCACGGCTGGCCGGCTCGCGCAGCGGCCCGGCCGGAATCAGCCGGCCATTGCCGTAGCGACGCTGGGCGTCGACCACGTCGATCTCGATGTCACGCGCCAACCGGTAATGCTGCAGGCCGTCGTCGCAGACGATGATGTCGCAGCCCGCCTCGACCAGTGCCTTGCCGGCCGCGACACGGTCCGCATCCACCCGGACCGGCACGCCGGTTTTCCAGGCGATCAGCACCGGCTCGTCGCCGCCGATCGCGGTATCGGTCGTGGCCAGCACCCAGCGTGGCGTGCCCGCGTCCTCGCGGCCATAGCCACGGCTGGCAACGCCCGGCTTCCAGCCGGCCTCGCGCAGCCGGTTGACCAGCGCGATCGTCAGCGGGGTCTTGCCGGTACCGCCGGCGGTGATGTTGCCGACCACCACCACCGGCACCGGCAGCGGATGCCGCTTCAGCCAGCGGCGGCGATACGCCATCCGCCGCAGCGCGATGGCCGCGCCGTACAGCGGCGACGCCAGGCGTGCCAGGAACGGAATCGCGGTGCCGTCATACCAGTACGACGGCGTGTGCGTACCCTTGCCGGCCATCAAGGCTGCCTTTCGCGGAACTGCATCTTGTGCAGGTGCTCATACAGGCCACCCAGCGCCAGCAGTTCAGTGTGCGTGCCACGTTCGACGATGCGGCCGTGGTCCATCACCAGCACCTGGTCGGCATGCTCGATGGTGGACAACCGGTGCGCGATCACCAGCGTGGTGCGCTCGGGCATCAGGCGCTGCAGGGCATCCTGCACCAGGCGCTCGGATTCGTTGTCGAGCGCGGCGGTGGCTTCATCCAGGATCAGGATCGGCGCGTCGCGCAGAATCGCGCGGGCGATCGCCAGACGCTGGCGCTGGCCGCCGGAGAGCAGCGCACCGTTCTCGCCGACCGGCGTCTGCAGCTGCTGCGGCATGCGCGCGATGAACTCCCAGGCATTGGCCGCTTCGGCCGCCGCGCGGATCTGTTCTTCGGTGGCGTCCATGCCGTAGGCGATGTTGGCGCCCACGGTGTCATCGAACAGCATCACCTTCTGCCCGACCATCGCGACCTGGCGGCGCAGATCGGCCAATGGATAATCATCCAACGCCACGCCATCGAGCGTGATGCGGCCACCGCTGGGTTCGTAGAAGCGCGGCACCAAGCGGATCAGGCTGGTCTTGCCGCTGCCGGAGCGGCCGACGATCGCCGTCACCGTGCCCGGCTTGGCCACGAAACTGATGTCATCCAGCGCGATGCCGGTGTCCTCGCGGTAGCGCAGCATCACGTGTTCGAACGCAAGCTCGCCACGCGCGCGACCGATCCGCTGGATGCCTTCGTCGCGCTCGACCGGCATGTCCAGAATCCCGAACAGGCGCTCGGCTGCAGCCACGCCGCGCGAGATCGAGGTCTGCACGCTGGTCAGGCGACGCAGCGAGGGAATGATCGCCATCATCGAGGTCATCAGGCCCATGAACTGGCCTGCGTTGAGCTTGCCGGCCAGCGCCTCACGGGTGGAGACCCACACGATCACCGCCAGCGCCAGCGCGGCCAGGAACTGCACCGTGCTGGAGGCCAGCGCGCGCGTGGTTTCCACCTTCATGTTCAGGCCGAGCATGCGGTTCGCCAGACGCGAATAGCGCGAGATCTCGTGCGCCTGGGTGCCATGCACCTTCACTTCCTGCTGCGCGGCCAACGACTGTTCGGCGGTCTGCGCCATGCCGCCCATGCCGTCCTGGATGCCCCGGCTGATGCGGCGGTAACGCTTGCCGACGACCGAGACGATCACGCCGATCAGCGGCACCACGACCAGCATCGCCATCGTGACCTTGACGCTCATCTGCAGCATCACCACCAGCATGGCGATGATGGTGAGGGTATCGGCCACCAGGGTCTTGAGCGCATCGGCGCTGGCCTGGGTGACCTGCTCGGTATCGAAGTTCAGGCGGCTGACCATCACCGGCGTGGCTTCGGCATCGAAATGCGAGGACGGCAGATGCAGGTACTTCTCCAGCACCTGCTCACGCAGGTCGCGCACCACGCTGCGCCCGGTGCGGGCAAGCGCGTAGTCGCTGACCAGGGTGGCCAGGCTGCGCATCATGAACAACCCGAGGATGGTCAGCGGCAGGATCACCGCCATGCGCGGCTCCGGGTTGACGAATCCCCGGTTGACCAGCGGCTCCATCAGCTTGGTGAAGCTGTAGCCGGCCAGAGCTTCGACCACCATCGCGACCACGGCGGCGACCATGAACACCCAATAGGCACCGGTATACCCGAGCAGGCGCTTGTAGATCGGCCAGACGGGAGAATGTTTCTTGCTCATGGACGCACCTCCGGCGCGGTAGCGATGGCGATGCGGCGGAAGCCCAGCTGGCCCAGGGCATCCTGGGCAGTGACGACAGCCTGGTAAGGCGTACGCGCGTCGGCGCGCAACAGCACGGTCTGTTCGCGATCACTGCCGGCCACGGCGGCGATCGTCTGCTTGACCGACTCCACGTCGGTACGCAGCACTTCCTGGTCGTTGATGAAGTAACGCCCTTCGGCATTGACCAGCACGCTCAGCGAACGCGGCGGCTCGGTGGTGTCCTGCTGGCTCGCGGTCGGCAGCTGCAGCTGCAGCGTCGAGCGCGCATCGAAGGTGGTGGTGACCACGAAGAAGATGATCAGGACGAGGATCACATCGATCAGGGGAACCAGATCGATGTGGGGCTCGTCCTGGATCCGGTCATTGCGGATGCGCATCCGTCAGCCCTTGACCGTCACGGGTGCGGCGCCGGCCGAAGCACCGGTGGCGCGCGGAGCGTTGTTCATCACGCCCGGGCGGCCATCGAGCGCGTCCAGCAGGGCCGAGGCCTCCTGCTCCATGTCGATCACGTAGCCGGCGATACGGCCCTTGAAGTAGCGATGGAACATCAGCGCGGGGATCGCCACGATCATGCCGGTGGCGGTGCAGACCAGCGCCTTGCCGATACCGCCGGCCAGCTGGTTCACATCGCCCACGCCGTGGTCGAGGATGCCCATGAACATCTGGATCATGCCGACCACCGTGCCGAGCAGGCCGAGCAGCGGGCCGGCCGAGGCGATCGTGCCCAGGGCGTTCAGGAACCGCTCCATGCGGTGAACCAGGTGCCGGCCGGCATCTTCGATGCGCTCGCGGATCTGGTCGCGCGGGCGATTGCGCGCTTCCAGCGCGGTGGCCAGCAGCGCGCCCAGCGGCGAATTGCCGCGCAGCGACTGGATATGGCTCGGGTCGAGCTTGCCGCGCGCGGCCCAGTTGCGCACTTCCTGGCCCAGCCCGGGAGGCAGGACTTCATTGCGGCGCAGGGTCCAGAAACGCTCCAGGACAATTGCCAAAGCCAGTACGCCCAACAGCAGCAGCGGCAGCATCGGCCAGCCACCGGCCTTGACCAGTTCCCACACGTTTCAATCCTCCGGCCCAGCGGCCGCCTGTTTGATCGCCGATAGGATAGCAGCCGGCCGGCTCCGCTCCGCGGCATCCCACCAACGCCGCTCGAAAACCCGTTGTTCACGCACCTGCAGGCCTTCACGCCCGAGCCAGACCCGCACCGCGCCGCTGTCGGCAGTGGTGAGCACTTCGGCGCCCACCGCCTGCCAGCGCTCCACCACCTCGGCACGGGGATGACCGAAGCGGTTGCGGTGGCCCGCCGAGACGATCGCCAGCCGCGGCGCGACCGCTGCCACCCATGCCGGCGTGGACGAACCGGCGCTGCCGTGGTGTGGGACCACCACCGCTTCCGCCGCCAGGCGTGCGCCCGCCTGCTGGACCAGCAGGGCTTCGCTGCGCTTTTCGATGTCACCGGCCAGCAGGATCGCACCCTGCGGTGTCTCCAGCCGCAGCACGCAGCTGCTGTCGTTGGTGGACTGCGGTTCGTCGCGCGGGGGATGCAGCACCCGGAACGTCACCCCGTCCCATTGCCAGGACTGCCCGGCATGGCAGGCCGAGGCACGACCGCGCAGCGCATCAGGCGGCGCCTGCAGCATCGCGCCCGGAAAGCTGCGGCGGACCCCGCGCAGCCCGCCGGTGTGGTCGCGGTGGTCGTGGCTGATCATGATCCGGTCCAGACGCCCCTGCCCCAGCGCCCGCAGGGTCGGCACCACGATCCGCTCGCCCGCGTCGAAGCCATCGTCGGCCCCGGGCCCGGTGTCGTACAGCAGCGTGTGCCGGCGCGTACGCACGGCTACCGCCAGGCCCTGCCCGACATCCATCACGATCAGCTCCACCTCTCCCTCGCCCGGACCATGCCGCGCCGGCCACAGCAGCGGCAGGCACAGCAGCAGGGCCGGCACGCGGCCACCACTGCCGCGCGGCAGCAGCAGCCAGAACACACCGAACACGGCCGAGATCAACGCCCAGCGGTTGGCCTGCGGCAACCACCACAGCGACAGCTCGCTGCGCGCGGCATACCCGAACAGCCACCAGCTCGCCTCGAAGCACCATGCCGCCAGCTGCCACGGCCAGCGCCCCGCCCCGTCGATCAGCGCCTCCAGCGCGGTGCCGAGCAGCGCCAGCGGCACCACCACCATCGTCCACCACGGAATCGCCACCAGATTCACCAGCGGCCCCGCACGCGAGGCCTGGCCGAACAGCGCCACGGTCAGCGGCAGCAGCGCCACGGTCGCCACGCCCTGCGCGCCCAGAAAACCACGCAGCCAGCCCTCTTCACGCCCCGGCAGACACCAGATCAACCACAGCACGCCGGCAAAGCTCAGCCAGAAGCCGGGGGCGAGCACAGCGAGCGGATCGAACAGCAGCATCGCCAGCGCCGCCAGCGAGAGCGACTGCGCGACGGTCGCCCGCCGCCGACTACAGCGTGCAGCGGCCACCACCGCGATCATCAGCACGGTCCGCACCGTGGGCAGCGCGAAGCCGGCCGCCGCCGCGTACAGCGCCGCACCCGCGACGGCGGCTACCGCGGCGCCCATCGGCCGCGGCCAGTACAGGCCGAGCATCGGCAGGCAGCGCCAGAGCCCGCCCGCCAGCACGGCGGCAACGCCCGCCACCACGCCGACATGGAAACCGGAGATCGCCACCAGGTGGGTCACCCCCAGCGCGCGCAGATCGTCCCAGTCGGCCGGGCTCAGGCCGCGGGTGTCACCCAGCGCCAGTGCCTGGACGAAGCGGCGGCCGTCGCTCTCGACCGCCGTGGCGATCGCGTCGGCCATCCGCTCGCGCCACGCAGGCAATCCCGTGGGCGCGGCCAGCGCAGCCGCCTGGGCGGGTTCGCGAACGTAGCCACTGCCGGCAACACGGTGCCGGAGTGCGTAGCCCTCGGCATCGAACCCACCAGGATTCACCCGGCCGCGCGGGGGCCGGACGCGCACGCCGAGCGACCAGCGCTCGCCCGCGCGCAGCGTGCGCCGTCGATCATCGGCCGCGCCACGGAATCCGTCGTACCAGCCCAAGGCCAGGTCGCGGCCACGGAGTTCGGCGGGCATCGCCGGATCATCGTCCACCCGAAAGCCGAAGCGGGTGCCGCCGGGGCCGTGCACCGGCAGGCTGGTCACCCGTCCCTGCACGACGTGGTCCACCGGCACGCTGCCGGCGGGAAGCTGCTGTGCGAGCCCGGCGTGGCCGTGGAAGGCGGCCCAGCCGAGGCCGAAAAGGGCGGCGCCGAGGAGGCGCAGACGGGAGGGCAGGATCCAGAGCAGGATGCCGACCGACGCCGCGGCCACGCCCCATCCCGCCGGCAGCAGCCGGGGTGCGAACACAGTCGCGCAGACGCCGACCAGCAGGGCAACGACACAGGCCTTGCCGAAGATCGGAAGGTGCGTCGGCATTGCCATGGCACTAGCGTGCAGCACTCGCAGCATGCGAAGCGCCCTGGAAAACCAGAGTGTCGGTCGTTCGCTACATGCCGGGTATCAGGGGGGTATGCACTACGTTGTCGGGATACGCACAGGAAGCGCCAAGGGGAAATCACACCGACGTCGAGAAACGCGCCCTTTCCTGTCACCAACAAAACGCACATAGCAAAAAAGCCAACCTGATGGCTGGCTTTTCTGATGTTCCACTGCAGTCTCCGGGACTGAAGTGGTGGGCGGTACAGGGTTCGAACCTGTGACCCCTACCATGTCAAGGTAGTGCTCTACCGCTGAGCTAACCGCCCGTTTTGCTTCCCTGCCCCGCTGCGAATGCGTCGGTGCAGGCCGCGTATATTACGGACGCCCCCTGGAAAGCGCAACACTTTTGTGAAGATATTTCACAACGCGTTGTTCAGCCCAGACTGGCCTCCTTCAACTTGCGGATCTGGTCGCGGACGCGGGCGGCATCCTCGAACTCCAGATCACGTGCGTGCTGGTACATCTGCTGCTCCAGCGCCTGCAGGCGCTTGGCGATCTGGGCCGGCTCCATCGTTCGGTAATCGGCCGCCTCTTCGGCCACGCGGCCGCCCTTGCCCTTGGCCTTCCCTTTGCCGCGCGACTCCTTCTCGGCCGCTTCCGATCGCGCGCCTTCCAGCACATCGGTGATCGGCCGCAGCACCGACTTCGGCACGATGCCATGCAGTTCGTTGTACTCGACCTGCTTGGCGCGACGGCGGTCGGTCTCGTCGATCGCCGCCTGCATCGAGCGGGTCATCTTGTCCGCATACAGGATCGCCTTGCCACGCAGGTTGCGGGCGGCGCGGCCGATGGTCTGGATCAGCGAGCCGGTCGAGCGCAGGAAGCCTTCCTTGTCGGCATCCAGGATTGCCACCAGCGACACTTCGGGCATGTCCAGGCCTTCGCGCAGCAGGTTGATGCCGACCAGCACATCGAACTTGCCCAGGCGCAGGTCGCGGATGATCTCCACGCGCTCGACGGTGTCGATATCCGAGTGCAGGTAACGCACGCGGATGCCGTGCTCGGTCAGGTATTCGGTGAGGTTCTCGGCCATCCGCTTGGTCAGCGTCGTGACCAGCACGCGGTCGCCGAGCTTGATGCGTTCGTTCACCTCGGACATCAGATCGTCGACCTGGGTGCCGACCGGACGGATCTCGACCACCGGATCGATCAGGCCGGTCGGACGCACCACCAGCTCGGCAATCTCGCCCTCGGTCTCGCGCAGCTCATACGGCCCCGGCGTGGCCGAGACGTAGATGCTGCGCGGGCACCGTTCTTCCCACTCCTCGAACCGCAGCGGACGGTTGTCCAGCGCCGACGGCAGGCGGAAACCGAACTCGACCAGGGTCTCCTTGCGCGAGCGATCGCCTTTGAACATCGCGCCGATCTGAGGGATGGTCACGTGCGATTCGTCGATCACCAGCAGCGCGTCCGGCGGCAGGTAATCGAACAGGGTCGGCGGTGGATCGCCGGCATTCTTGCCGGTGAGATGCCGCGAGTAGTTCTCGATGCCGTTGCAGTAGCCGACCTCGGCCATCATCTCCAGATCGAACTGGGTGCGCTGCGCCAGGCGCTGCGCTTCCACCAGCTTGTTCTGCTCGTACAACTGCTCCAGGCGGACCTTCAACTCCGCCTTGATCGTATCCACCGCCGACAGCACGCGCTCGCGCGTCGTGGCGTAGTGGGTCTTCGGATAGATCGTGTAGCGCATCATCTTGCGCAGGCTCTCGCCGGTCAGCGGATCGAACATGCTGATCTGCTCGACCTCGCCTTCGAACAGCTCGATGCGCACCGCCTCGCTGTCCGACTCGGCCGGGAACACGTCCACCACTTCGCCGCGCACGCGGAAGGTGCCGCGGTGCAGCTCGAACTCGTTGCGGGTGTACTGCAGCTGGGTCAGGTGCTTGATCAGGTCGCGCTGGTCGATCCGCTCGCCGGTGGAGAGGATCAGCCGCATCGACAGGTAATCCTCCGGCGCGCCGAGGCCGTAGATCGCCGACACCGTCGCCACCACGATCGCGTCCGGGCGCGACAGCAGGGTCTTGGTCGCGGCCAACCGCATCTGCTCGATGTGCTCGTTGATCGAACTGTCCTTCTCGATGAAGGTGTCCGACGAAGGCACATAGGCCTCGGGCTGGTAGTAGTCGTAGTAGCTGACGAAATACTCGACCGCGTTGTGCGGGAAGAACGACTTGAACTCGCCGTACAGCTGCGCCGCCAGCGTCTTGTTCGGCGCCATCACCAGGGTCGGCTTCTGCACCTGCTGGATCACGTTGGCGATCGTATAGGTCTTGCCGGAACCGGTGACGCCGAGCAGGGTCTGCTTGGCGATGCCCGCCTCGAAGTTGGCGGTCAGTTTCTCGATGGCCGCCGGTTGGTCGCCCGCCGGCGAATACGGGGATACAAGTTGGAAACGATCGCTCATGGTGCCGCCACTGCCGGGAAGCGCCTAGTATAACGGCCGCCTTGGTGACGGCCGGTTGATGGGAATACCCACCCTTCAGGACGGGTCAGGCTGATATTCAGGCTGTGCGCCACAGGGCAACCTCATGCCTTCCCTGCTGACGGATGCCCAGCCCCATGCCCCGGCGCCCTTCCTGCTCTCGTCACACCGGCCTGACCCTGCTGGAGCTGATGGCCACCCTGGCAGTTCTCGGCCTGCTGGTAGCGGTCGCTGCGCCCAGTTTCATCGAGACGGTCTCCAGCCTGCGCGCGGACGCCCTGCGGATGCAGCTGAACTCGGCCTTTTCCGGCGCCCGGATGGCGGCGGTGACCCGCAGGGAGAATGTCAGTGTCTGCCCCAGTGACGACGGTAGGCGGTGCACGGCGGAATGGAGCAAGGGGTGGCTGACCTACCGCGACCCACTTCGGCGGCCGCAACCTGCTGCCGAGCAGGACATCCTGCAGTACTACCCCGGCCAGACCGCTTTGACGCTGCTGGCCCCCACGTCGGCTGGACGTCCGCGCCTGCGGTTCCGGCCGGATGGCAGCAGCATGGGCATCAACCTGACCGTGACCATTTGTGCACGGGGCCGCAGACACAGCAGAGTGATTGTCAATAATGCCGGGCGCGCCCGCTCGGAACGACTGGCCGATCGCGCTCCCTGCTGAGCACGTTGGATCGCAAGAACGCCGTGCAGGAACGACAAAAGCCGCGATTGCTCGCGGCTTTTGCAGAATCTGGCGCCCGAAGTTGGACTCGAACCAACGACCCCCTGATTAACAGTCAAGTGCTCTAACCGGCTGAGCTATTCGGGCGGGGAGGCGCATTGTACGGGGCACTGGCGGGGAGGGCAACACCCCGGCGCAAGGTTTCCCTCAGCACGTCACCAACATTCGGAGAGCGTACCGCCACTGGTCTTGACGTTGGCCTGGTTGATGCCGAGGTCCCCGCATTTGTCCTTGGCTTGATTTCCTTGCGCGGTCGCAGACAAGGTGAAGGTCGACTGGGTGCCGACGAACCCGACGCTGTAAGCCGCGGTGCCGCCTTCGCGCGGCGAGCTGACCGACGAGCCGCCACCGGGTAGCGTGAACCCCTCGTAGGTGTTCTGCGTGGTGTGGTAGCGCTCGGCCAGCTGCGCATACTCGACCAGATCCGCCTTGACCTGGCCACGCTTGGACTTGCGCGTCTGCTCCACGTAACTCGGGTAGGCGATACCGGCCAGGATCGCCATGACGATCACCACCAGCATCAGCTCGATGAGCGTGAAGCCGCTCACCCTGCGCGCAAAGGCGGGCGACGCGCCACGGGCACGGGCTATGGCAGGAAACAAACGACTCATTGCAACTGCCTCCAGGACTGGCGACCACAGGGATAGGGCACGTACATCGGGACGCCGCCCGCAGCGGTAACCAACATCTGGCAGGGTTCGGCAGGCGGATCCACCGGGGGCGGCGTGCTACCGCCGGGCGACCCCGGCCCACCGTTACCCGGACCGCCCGGGTCACCGCCGGAAATGCTGCCCGGCGGTTGCTGGCGCGGCAGCACCTGAACGCCGACGTCCTTCACCGGTGCATTGCCGCCCGTCGACAGCGGTACCGCCGCCGTGCCCGCACCGTACTTGGTGCCGGTCGGCGACCCGGCGCGCATCTTTGACAACGCGGGCGCGCCGGACTGCGCACTCAAGCCGAACAGCCAGTTGGAGCCATCCGAGGCACAACTCTTGGTGGTCGGGTTGGGCACATAGGTGGGCATGAAAACCACTCCCGAGGCCAATGCGGGATAGGCAACGAAACGCTCACCCGCCGGCAGGTCGACATGCCAGCCGCGCGCGTTGGCCGGTACCGTCCCCAGCGTCATCGTGCGCACATCACCGGATGCGGACACGCTGTACGGGCGCAGATCCGCTGCGGTCATCGTCTCGCCGGGCGCGCCATCCGAGGCGTCCAGGACGGCATACAGCGATTGAATCGACTCGTCGCGGACGTCTTCGTTGAACACAAAGCTGCCCGTACCGAAGAACAGCATCACGCCGCCGCGGTCACCGTTGGTAGCATTGATGCCGCCGGTGATCGGCTGACGGTACGTCAACCCATTCTTGGTGCTGGTCTGTGTGGTGAACAGCGGCGTGGAGACCTTGGCACTGGTGTCGCGCAGGTCGAACTTCCACATCGCGCCCTTCTGATCGGCCGCGTAGACGGTATCGGCGTAGCCGTCACGCCCGCGGCTGCTGCCGGACCAGCGGTCGACCACCAGGATATTGCCCAGGCCGTTCTTGCCGGCCGGCGGGGTGCCTGCGGTCTCGGACGCTTCGATCATCGTGATGTTGGGCGAGCCGGTGCCGATGTCCACCATGAACAGCACGACCTTGCCACTGGCGCTGCCGTAGCCGTTGCCGAAGATGGCCTTCCACGTCACCGTCCCGCTGGCATCCTTGAACGGAACGATGACCGGCTTGCCCAGCACGTGCCCGATGTTGGCCTTCACTCCATCTGACCCGCTGAGGTCGTTGATTTCCCACAGGCGGCTGCCGGTACCGAAGCTGCCCGGCTTGGTCACATCCAGAGCGAACACGCCGCGTCCGCCCGCACCGGTCGTGCCGACCAGCACGGTGCCCCAGCTCTTACCGATCCGCGCATCGGAGACCGCGACCGGGCCATCGACGTAATAGCGATGGGAGAACTTCTGGAATGCCTGGTTGTTCGGATCGAGCGGGAACAGCAGGTTGCCCATGTGGCCCATCGACGTGGCGGGAATGTAGGCGAACGTTTCAGCGCCACCGCCATTGTCCATCGTGCCGGCCACCCCCATGCCACCATCGAAGGCGTGCAGCATGCCGTCGTTGGCGCCGACATAGACCATGTAACGCCCACTGCGCTTGGTCTCCAGGTAGGTGGCATAGCTCGCGCCCAGGCCTCCATCCAGCCCCCGATAACCGTAATCGTCGATGGGGGCACTGATGACCGGCGACGAATTGATGATGTCGCCAAGCACCGTGGTGCGGTCGCGGAAGCGCCCCCCTCGCCGCGTTTCCAGACTTCTGTCGCCCAGCAGGTAGCTGACCGCGTTTGCGGGCGACGCGCCGAGATCGGTCAGCTCACCGACCGAGCAACGGGCCATGCCCGGGTACAACGACGGGGACAGGTCACACAACGACTCCAGCGTGACACTGTTGCTGCTGAAGGGAAGCACTTCGGTGTTCGTACCGAAGAAAACCTTGCGCGCGGTCGGCTGCGGCATCTTGGCGCTGGCTTCCCACGCGGTGGTGTAGACCGCTTTGCGCGTTGCCTGGTCCACGGTGATCTGGCTCGCGGTGAGGCGGCTGAACCAGTCGGTCGATTCGTTGGCGATCTCGTAGTACGGCGCCACCGCCATCGAGCCGGTGCCGATGCGCGCGCCCGACTGCGCGTAGCTGCCCGAGGACGACGCACCGGCCGTCACCGACGACAGCACGCGGCGCATGGCTTGGGTGATGTCGGCCGGGGTACGCGCGTTGATGAACTCGCCACGCGTGTTGACGGCGGCATGCCAGATGTCATCGATGGTGCTGATCGCACCGTTCTCGCGCTTTGGCCAGTTGTTGTAGATGGAGGCGTTGGTATACGGGTCCTGGACGATATCGGGATTGAACAGCTTGCCGCGCCCGCCCAGGGTGATGCCGTAGAAATTGACGTGCAGGTTCTTCTGGCAATCCAGGCGCGGATCCGGGTTGGCCGTATTGCAGGCCTCCGGCACCGGCACCAGCCCGGGCGCGAGTTCCGGACGCAGTGGGGATTTGCCATCCTTGTTGATGTAGTACGAAGCGGCGATATCGGCCATCGTATTGTCGTGGCTATCCTTGAACGGGATGCCCATGTTGCCGTCGCCATTGGCATTGGCGACCGCCGGACCGTCAAGGTTGCTGTAGCCGTCCGTGAACAGCATGACGGCATTCTTCTGGCAGGCCAGCTGCACCGGGGCGAGATCATCGGTCCGGGTGAACTGCGTAGCGGCCGCCTTCACCGCCTGGCGGTTGGGGGTACTGCCCGAGGCGTTCAACGCGATCATCTCGGCGTACAGCGCGCGCTTGTCGTCCTTGGTACCCAGATCACGGATGGGCAGCACCGCGCCCTTGTCGCTCATGTCGTAGGAGGCGTTGTCGTTGATCTTGAAATAGCCCACGCGCAGGTTGTCCACCGTCGCCATGGATCGGGTCATGCCGGCGATCATGGAACGGTTGCGGTTGCCGTAGTAGGAGAACCAGTTGGCAAAGTTCTGCAACGCGATGCCATCAGTGCTTTTGATGGTGTACTTCCACATCGTGCAGCCCGTGCCACAGGCATTGGCGACCTCCGAGCGTTCCACCGCCGCGTAGGCCCCGGGGCTTCCAGCCAATTCAGGGCGCGGGTCGTTCTTGCTCGTGAACGGAAGGAAGAAGGTGGCCGGCACGTAGGTAATCGTGGCGTCGTATCGTGTTGGCTGATTTTTGACTTTGTAGAAATCTGCGGTGTTCCAGACGTAGTCATTGTTAGCCGCGAACGGGGTGCCGTCCTTCTCCCTACCATTGTTGTCATAGGCGAAGAAGACCGTGCCCTTTGGCACGATCATTCCATCGACCATGTTGAACACACCAGTGGTGGCCGCGGTCAACGACACTTTATTGGCCTGACGAGGATCGATCAGAGTATTGTCGGTGGCCGCCTGCGCGTAATCGACCACCTTCTCCTGGGCGGTGTCATAGCGCATCCACGGCTCATACTTGATCGTAGGGTTGTAGAAGGCCGGGTTGTACGTCGGGGAACGTGCGAAGCCGAACTTATCGAACGGTGCAATGCCGTAATACGCGCCGGAAATGCGCGACCCCGGCAGCACGTAGAAGAAGCTGCAGGTCCCTGATGTACTGAGCGCCTTGGAGCTGTTGAAGAAGCTCTTGGTCGTCGTATTCCAACAGGCCTCGCCATCCGCACCGGGGAACTGGGTCTGGAAGGTCATCGAGCCGGAGTTGTCGACGGTCATGATGAAGGCCGGTTGCGCCTGCACCTGATTGTTCAACGGCACCTGGGACAGCGTCCCCTGCCCCTGCGCGGCGATCAGCTGGTACGTCAGCACTCCGCCGCCGACCAGCACGGCCAGTACGGATGCGGAAATGAGTGTGGTCCTGCGCGATACCATGTGCGCGTCCTCAGAGCTTGAAAACCGTGTCAATCACGGTCGAAGAAGTGGGATTGTCAGCATCGTCGGCGGCATAGCCGGTGATCTGGTAGATCGGTATGGGGTTATCGCCCGGCCCGCCCATGCCGACGCCGGTGCCGAAGGGCACGCAGGTATCGATCTGCCTGACCGTTACCGCTGGAACGGCATCGGAACTCTGCTTGCTGCCCCACTCTGACGGGTCGAAGGCAGCATCGCAGCCGGCATCGATGTCGCCGGCGCCGATCAGGCTGCCGTCGGGCACCGCCTGACGATTGGCGATTTTCTCCACGAGATGTTCGGCGGTGCGCACCGTCGCTTCGGTGTTCTGGAAGGAGAGATTGCTCGCGCGATAGTTGGCCGACATCTTTTCCTGCATGCCGGCGACCTGCATGCCCGCGATACCGATCAGCGCCAGCAGGATCAACATCACCAGCGCCACATACAGCACGGCGCCACGCTGGCGGCGCGGGGCCGGAGAACGAACGACGGGGCGGACGGAGGCGTGCATGTCAGTTCCCATAGAGTCGATTGCGCAAGGCCACCGATACTTCATAGCTGGCCCGGTAGCGGGTATCGCGGGTATCGGACGGCGCGAACTCCACGCCCAGTGCGCCCTGGCGAGCTACCTTCTGCTGGGCCTGCAACGCATCGGCCGGTTGCGGGCTGCGTGCCAGCACGCCGACCTGCACCAGGCCTACGCGCCGCCACTGGCCGGCAGCGGCGGCATCGGTGCCTGTGGAGACGCCACTGGCGGTTGCCTGTGCGGTGATGTTGCCGATCGGCGAGGCATCCGCACTGATGTTGGTGGTCGAATCCAGGCCGAACAGCACCTGCAGATTCTCGATGCCCTCGACCAGTTCTTCATTGAGCTCGGCCGGATATTGGCCAGCAGAATTGGCGCGGGCACGTCGCAACGCCGGCTCGCCGGACGCGCCGACCCCGATGTAGTACACGATGGATTCGGCGCGGTAGACCAGCGTCTGCCCGTTCGGCGGTGCGTATCGGGACAGGTCCGCATTGGTCGCCGTCACCGTGCCGCCAGCCAGCGTCCCCGGGAAAATATCAACATGGGCGCAATCGGCGATACCGAACATCGTCGGCGCAGCGGGCGTGCCCTGGCTCAACCGCGCGGCGCGCTCCGTGTCCATCGTCAATTCGCTGCTGCCGCTGTCCGCCGAGATGGCCGTGACCGGAACGCCCTCACCGGCCAGGAAGCGCAGTACCAGCACGTCGCTGCCGCCCAGCGGATTCAGCCCGACGATCCCGGACGGCAGGCCACTGGCATCACTCCAGGCCTCGCCCAGAGTCAGGGTATTGCCTGGCGCGGTGCCGCCGGCTTCATAGCCCTGCACCGCCACCGAGAAATCCAGCGGGCTGCCGGCACCGGTGGCAGCCGTGAAATGATGTCGTGGATCCCCCTCATCCTTGATGAAGTGGGCCTGGTCGTTGACGCACCCGTAGTGTCCAGCCATGCGGATGTCGCGCTCGAGGAAGTCGATCGCAAACCGCGCATTCTCCTGAGTACGTGCAACGCCTTCGGCCAAGCGGGAGGCTGTGCGCGAGGCGATGAAGACCTGGATGACGCCCAGCATCAGCACGGTACCGATCACCACCGCGACCATCAGTTCGATCAGCGACAGACCCTGCTGCCTGCGCGACATGTTCGGGAAAGGGGTCATAGCTGCGACGTCACGGTGAAAGTGGTCTTGTCATCGGGGTTGTCCTTGTCCCAGCGCTGGTCGCCCCAGGCGATCCCGACGGTGACGCTGCCATCGCTGTAGGTCACGTTGGCACTGGCGGTTTCGCCCAGCGCCTTGGCCACCTGGCACTGCCACCGTGCGACGTTCTGTTCGATGGTGACCGCATCCCCGGTCGGACGGCCACAGGCCCCGGCCACGGCCACTGATCCGGCCGAGAACGATGCCGTGCTGTACCAGGCTGCCTGGAAACGATTGGCACGCATCTGATCGATCAGGTCATACGCCAGGTTGGTCGCTTGGGTGCGGTAGTTGGCGCTCTGGGTAAAGCGCACGCTCATGGTCTGCAGCAGCGCGAAGCCGAGCAGGCCAAACGCAAGCACCACAATAGCAACCAGCACCTCGATCAAGGTAAATCCACCTGGCACTGCGCGCAGGCGGCGATGGCGTTTGCGCTTCATTGGCACGCTCCCTGGGCACTGCGTGCCTGGCCGGAGGAATTGATGGTCACGGTGCGCTGCATCGGTTGGCCGCTGCATTCGTCAGGCCGCAGGGTCAGCGTCTGGTCGGCAGACGCCTGGCGGCGACCTCGCCCGTCGAAACTGATGGCCAAGTTGTCCGGCCCGTCAACGACCAGCCTGGGGTGGCCCTGGCTGTAGCGCAGGACCGTTTCGCCGGTTTCCAGGGTACCGCTGCCGTCCGGGTCGGCAAAAGCCAGCATGCCGCTGTTCCAGTCGCCGTCGCAGCTGCTGCCAGTGGCGCTGCCACAGACACCCCCGCCCCTGTTGTTACGGATGGCCTCACTGCGTGCGAGCGCCAGCAGGCCCAACGCTTCATTGTTGGCCGCAACCACCCGATTGGATCGGATGACGCCCAGAAAATTCGGGAACCCCACCGCGACCAGCACGGCAAGCACCGCCATGGTCACCATGAGCTCGATCAGTGTGAAGCCGTTGGACCGGCGCAAAGACATGAAACGCTCCCAGCGTTGATGACACAGAAGATGAACGCCCCGCCGCCGATCAGCAAGCGGCGGCAGGACGAACGGTCGCCCGGAGGCGACAGGCGTCAATCAGTTGACGCCGATCGACACCGGCGGCGGCCCCCCTGCCCGCCACCGGCCGGGTCACGGCCTCAGGCCATGACCTTGTAGCAGGGCTGGTACTCGCCCGAGATCTTCATGCGGCGCTGGTCGACGAAGGCGCGCAGCAGCTCGTCCAGGGCCTGCATCATGTCCGCGTCGCCGTGGATTTCGAACGGACCGAACTGCTCGATGCGACGCATCCCGTCTTCCTTCACGTTGCCGGCGACGATGCCGGAGAACGCACGACGCAGGTCGGCGGCCAGGGCATGCGGCGGGCGGCCGTGGTGCAGGTCCAGCGCGGCCATCGCCTCGTGGGTCGGCACGAACGGCTGCTGGTACTCCCACGGAATCTCGATCGACCAGTTGAAGAAGAACGAGTCCTTCTGCGCCAGGCGGTGCTCGCGCACGCGCTTGATGCCCTGGGCCATCTTGCGGGCCACGTTGACCGGGTCGCCGATGATGATCTCGTAGCGGCTGGCGGCTTCTTCACCCAGGGTGAGGCGGATGAAGCGGTCGATCTGCTCGAAGTACGGCGCGGCGACGGTCGGGCCGGTCAGGATCAGCGGGAACGGCAGGTCCTTGTTCTCGTCGCGCAGCAGGATGCCCAGCAGGTACAGGATCTCCTCGGCGGTGCCGACGCCGCCGGCGAACACGATGATGCCGTGGCCGATGCGCACAAACGCTTCGAGGCGCTTCTCGATGTCCGGCATGATCACCAGGTGATTCACGATCGGGTTCGGCGACTCGGCGGCGATGATGCCCGGCTCGGTCAGGCCGATGTACCGCGTGGTGGTCTTGCGCTGCTTGGCATGGGCGATGGTGGCGCCCTTCATCGGACCCTTCATCGCACCCGGGCCGCAGCCGGTGCAGATGTCCAGGCCACGCAGGCCCAGCTCGTAGCCGACCTGTTTGGTGTACAGATACTCATCGCGGCCGATCGAGTGACCGCCCCAGCACACGACCAGGTTCGGGTCGCCCGGGTTGAGGATGCGCGCGTTGCGCAGCAGCCCGAACACCGCGTTGGTGATGCCTTCGGAGGATTCCAGCTCGGCCGCGTAGGCCGGGCCCATCTCGATGGCCATGTAGGCCAGGTCGCGGACCACGGCGAACAGCAGCTCGGCGACGCCGCGGATGATCTCGCCATCCACGAACGCCATCGCCGGCGCATTGACCAGGTCGATGCGCACGCCGCGGTCCTGCTGCGCCACCTGGATGTCGAAATCGGGGTACAGATCGCGCGCCGCGCGCGGATCGTCGGAGGCGCTGCCGCTGGTCAGCACGGCCAGCGCGCAGCGGCGCAGCAGCTCGTGCATGCCGCCACCGGAGGCGTCCCGCAGGCGCGCTACTTCGGCGCGCGACAGCACATCCAGCCCACCGCGCGGGTAGATCCGCGCGTCCTGCACCGGCAGCGTACGCGCCGGTTTTTCGTTGATCGTCATGTCCATCTTTTTCGCTTTCCTCAAGGTTACCGACTGTACCGCTGCCCCCTTAAAAAGCAAAACGGCCGGGAAACCCGACCGTTGGATGTGTCCTGACCGCGACAGGGGCGCTGGGCCGTCGCAGTTGCGCCGATTTTCGCGCAACCAGCTGAAGATACGCCCATAAGCCGCCCAGCACAACCACCGGGGCAGCATCGCCTGGAAACGCGCGACGTCTCTGCCGGCCCGCGTCCCCGCCGAAGCGTGAAACGCCGGCAGAAAAAAAGCGGCCGGGTTGCCCCGGCCGCTTTCAATCCCACGCTACGTTCGATGCATCAGAACTTGTAGCGGAAGCCCAGCTGCAGCGACCACTGCGACACGCCGGTGTTGAAGCCGTCAGCGTCCGCGTTGGCGAAGGCGCTGTCGGTCACGGTGGCGCTCGTGTTGCCCTGACGCTCCGCGCGGAACTCGTACAGGTACTTGCCAGTGGTCGGGTCGATGCCGCGGAAGTTGGCGATGCCCTGGTCAGCATAGAAGCCGAAGTCGTCGATGCGACCCCACTTCTTGTTGAGCAGGTTGCCCACGTTCTGGATATCGAGCCAGATTTCGGACTTGTGACCCTTCATGAAGCCCGGCAACTGCTGGGTGATACGCACGTCAAAGGTGTTGACCCAACCGGCGCGAGCCGAGTTCTGCGGGGTCACCTGGCCGGCGTAACGGTTCAGCTGTGCATTGTTCTCCATCCATGCGAAGAAGGCTTCTTCCATGGCGGCACCGCCGGTGAACAGCACGTCGCCACGACCCTTCGGCACATAGAACAGGTCGTTGTAGGTGCGGCCGTCGCCGTTCATGTCGTTGGAGTACACGAAGCTGTACGGACGACCGGTACGGCCTTCATAGAACATGCCGACCTGGGTCTCGTAGTCACCGAAGAACGCATGCTTCCAGTTCACCGAACCCGAGATGCGGTTGCGGATCTCGTAACGCGAGCGCGCAAGCGCGTTCTCGTTGGCCTGGAAGATGTAGTTGTTGTTCCAGTTCGAGGTCGCCACCGAGGAGGTGTTGCTGGCAACTTCCTTCGCATCGGTATAGGTGTAGCCCAGGTTCCAGGCCCAGTCACTGTCCGGGCTGAACGGCTTGGCCAGGGACACGGTGAACTGCGCGGTGCGACCCTTGTCGGTGTTGTCCAGCAGCACGGCATCGCTCACCCAGCTCGGGGTGGTCGACTTGGAGGTCGAGGCGTTGGCAATGTTGCCCCAGTAGAAGTTGCGACCGTCCGGACCACCGGTGTAGCTCGGCTGCACCAGTTCCAGGCGCTTGAAGTACAGACCATCCTTGACCTTGGTCACCAGCAGCTCGGCCGATGCGACCAGACCGTTCCACGGCAGTTCGTGATCGAACGCCAGATTGGCCTTGTACACGGACGGGGTACGGAAATCGTCGGAGACGAAGTTCACGACCTGCTGCCCCGGACGGTTGCGGTTGGCGTACGGGTAGTCGGTGCCCTGGGTGAAGTTCACGCCGTTGTTGGCGTAGATGTTGCCCAGCCACACCTGCGGCGCTTCACCACGGAACAGGCCAACGCCACCGCGCAGCTGCGTCGGGCGATCGCTGTCGAAGGTGTAGTTGAAGCCGACGCGCGGCTGCACCAGGAAGCCGTTGTCGCCGATCGAACGGTTGTCGTAACCGAAGAACTCACTGGCACGCTGGTTGTAGGCCGTGTCCTTGTTGGTGTCGTACTTGTCCGCACGCACGCCCAGGGTCAGGGTCAGGTTGCTGTTGACATACCAGGTGTCCTGCACGAACAGGCCCAGGGTGGTGTAGTCGTAGTCGGCCGCAAGGCTCTCCACGCCACCGTCCACCGGGTTGCGCCAGGTGCTGACCACCGGCGTGTTGTTTCGGAAACCTTCGATGCCGTTGTAGACCAGGTAGCCGTCGATGTTCGGCGCGTACAGGTTGTAGATTTCGTTCTTGCTGTAGTCCGCACCGAACTTCACGTCATGGTCGCCCAGGGTGAGCGTACCGGAGGCGAAGTAGTTCCAGGTCTTGGTGTACAGCTCGTTGTACTGGGTGTTGGCTTCGGTACCCAGGTACAGGGTCGGATTGGCGACCGACTCCCGGTTCGAGTTCAGACCACCGAAACCGATCAGGATCGCCGGAGTGCCCGGAGCCGACGGGTTACGGATGGCCGAGTAATCGCGGTAGCTGGCCTTGATTTCGGTCGAGAAGTTGTCGCTCCAGTCGCTGAACAGCTGGCCGACGTAGGACTCGATCTTCTTGTCGTGCTGGTACCAGTACGAACTGATCGACGCACCGGTGGTCTGGCCGTAGCCGTTGATGCGCAGCTTGTCCTGCTCCAGCTTGCTGTAGCGGAAGCTCGCACGCTGGTTGTCGGTGATGTTCCAGTCCAGCTTCAGCGCGTACTCTTCGAGGTTGGTGTCCGAAGCGGCGTCGTAGCTGCCCGCCGACACGCCATAACGATCCTGGAAGATCTGCTGGGCCTGGGCGATCTGGGCATCGGTGATGGTGCCGGCGCCGATGGCGCTGCCGGCGATGTCGGCGCCGGGAGCGGACTGCTCGAACTTCTCATAGTTGGCAAAGAAGAACAGCTTGTCCTTCACCAGCGGGCCACCCAGCGTGAAGCCGTAGGTCTTCTCGTCTTCGAAACCGTTGAACTTGCCGCCACCCGGGTTGTCACCGAACCAGCTGCCGTCACGCATGTAGCCGTAGACCGAGCCGTGGAATTCATTGGTACCCGACTTGGTCACGGCATCAACCACAGCGCCGGTGGCGCCAGTGATGGTGATGTCGTAGCTGGACAGGTCGACGTTGATGGCTTCGATGGCTTCCATCGAAACCGGCTGGCGACGGGTCGGGAAGCTGTTGCCTTCCAGGCCAAAGGTGTCGCTGGCGGACACGCCATCGATACGGACGGCGTTGTAGCGCGGGTTCTGGCCGCCGGCGCTGATGCTGCCCGAAGCACGGTCAACGAAAGCGACACGCGGATCCAGGCGCATCATGTCCTGGATGTTGCCGCCGACGGACGGCATGGCTTCGATCGTTTCCTGGCTGATCGACGTGCCCGAGCCCATCTTGGTGGCGCTGAACACTTCCGAGCCTGCGGCCACGGCGGTGACCTGCACGGCATCGAGGTTCGTCGCAGCGAGGTCGCCGGTCAGTGCCGCATTGACGGTACCGATCTGGTTGACGCCGAGGTACACACCTTCTTCAGTGCGCGTGCCTTCACCCGGCTTGTTGATGGTGATGGTGTACGGACCACCCACGCGCAGGCCGCGCGCGTTGTAACGACCCGATGCATCGGTCGTGGCGCGGCTGACGGTGCCCGACTCGGTGTGCGTGATGGTGACTTCTGCACCGACGACAGGCGCGCCTGCAGCCGACGTGACCTGACCGCCGACACCGGAAGAGGTGCTCTGGGCGAAGGCGGGAGCGGCGGCAAGTGCAGCCACGAGACCAAGCGTCAGCTTGGACATCCGGAGACAACGGGAGTGGGTCATTGGGGAGTAGCCTCGATGCGAGATTGGCGATGGCGGAGAAAAAAACGCGCCCAAGCAGCCTTGCTGGCGGCTGACTGGACTTTTATCTGGGTTCCCTAGCCGCGAGCTGGTTTCAGCCGCAACGGTTAACACTAGATTAACACGATAGCCTCCGATTGTGACGGTTTGGAGACAAAACACACGCCATCACAACGGGATCGTGACGCTATCTTCACATCTGTTTATGACTCGCTGAATGCAGGGTGGCAGCGGATTTCAGGTGGGGTCGCTTGCCGGGGAGCCGGCCAGCCGCCGGCACTACCGGGTTGGCTGGGGAGCCGGCCAGCGGCCGGCGCTACCTGGCATCGTTGGGGTCGTCGTCCAGTGCCGGCACGTCCCAACAAAGGCGTTGACGCCTTTGGCGCCCTCAGGCGGCGAGAATCCGGCCGCGGTGCGCGGCGCCCGCGGCGGACAGCAGCAGGACCGCCGCGGCGGCACAGTCGGCCGGGTCCCGGGCGGTACGGTCTTCATCCAGCGAGAACGCGCGGGCGCGCAGGGCCGTGCGCATCGGGCCGGGCTGCAGGCCGCTGACCCGGACCGGGCTGCGGCCGAGTTCGTCATGCAGGGAGGCGATCAGTCCGCGCAACCCATGCTGGGCCGCGCCGTAGCCGCCCCAGTAGGCCTGCCCTACCCGCTCGGGATCGTCCACGGTGAACACCAGGGCGGCATCGTCGCGCTGGCGCAGCAGCGGCAGGCAGGCCTGGGCCAGCCAGGCCGGTGCCGTCAGGTTCACGTGGACCGCACGGGCGAAGGCGGCCGGGTCGGCCAGTTCGAACGGGGTCAGCCCGGCGAAATCGGCCGCGCAGTAGAGCACCCCGTCCAGCCGGCCCAGCTCGGACTGCAGGCGCTCGGCCAGCGTGGCGTAGTCGTCGGGGGTCGCGCCTTCCAGATCCAGCGGATACAGCAGCGGCTCCGGGCCGACGGCTTCGACCGCGGCGTAGACCCGGTCCAGCCGGCGCGGTTTGCGCCCCAGCAGCACCACGGTGGCCCCGGCCTGCGCACAGGCCACGGCGGCAGCGCTGCCAAAGCCTCCCCCGGCCCCGGCAACAAGAATGACGCGATCGGCGAGCGATCCGGTCCCGACCACCACGGACGGGACCGCACTCACGGCTGGGAGGCCTCTTCGACGATGCGCTTGAGCTCGCCGGATTCGAACAGCTCCAGCACGATGTCACAGCCACCAATCAGCTCACCGTGGATGAACAGCTGCGGGAAGGTCGGCAGATTGGAGAAGCGCGGCAGGTTGGCGCGGATCTCAGGCTCTTCCAGCACGTTGACCGTGCGCAGCGCGATCGCGCCGGCGGCCATCAACGCCTGGAGGGCACGGCTGGAAAAGCCGCACATGGGATATTGCGGGGTGCCCTTCATGAACAACACGAGGGGGTAACGTTCGACTTCGGACTGGATCTGCTGCATCACCGCCACAACGACTCTCCCTCCAATGGGACAACCCGGCCTCACCGGTCGGATAGACTTCCCTGACCGCCATTGTATGCCCTACCTTCGCGTGGTGGGCACTCTGTCGGCGCTCTCCCCTCCCAATCTGTCGTGCCCATGCCCCTCGAACTGCCTCGCCTTCCCTACGACCGCGCCGCCCTGCAACCCCACCTGTCGGCGGAGACGCTGGACCTGCATCACGGGCGGCACTTGCGGGCCTATCTGGAGGCGGTCAATGCACGTATCGACGGCACGGAGCTGGCCGAGCTGCCGCTGGAGGACATCGTCCGCCAGAGCCAGGGCAGCCTGTTCGATGCAGCGGCGCAGGCCTGGAATCACCAGTTCTATTTCCAGTGCCTGCACCCGCGCGCCGGTGGCGATCCGCAGGGCCGGCTCGGCGAACGGGTGACCCGATATTTCGGGGATGCCAAGCGGCTGCGCGAGGCCTTCGACCGCGCGGCGCTGGGCCTGTTCGGCTCGGGCTGGGTGTGGCTGGTGCAGCACCCCAACGGCGCACTGGCGATCCAGGTCACGCGCAACGCGGGCACGCCGTTGACCGGCGAGAGCACGCCGCTGCTGGCCTGCGATGTGTGGGAACACGCGTATTACACCGATTACCAGAATGAGCGCGCCCGCTATCTGGAGGCGTTCTGGAAACTGGTGAACTGGGATTTCGTCACCGCGCAATTGCGCGATTGAGGCGGTGCCGGCCAGCGGCCGGCACCACCAGGCCTCTAACCGCGCAGGCTCTCGATCACCGGCGCAACCTGCTCACCGCGATCAAGCTGTCCACCGACGGTCTCCAATGCACCGGCCAGCGCAGCCGCATCATCGTCGCGCAGCGTGGCATGGCCTACCTTGCGTCCGTCCCGCGCCTGCTTCCCGTAATCGTGCCAATGGCCACTGGCCTGGCCGAGCACGGCCGCAGCATCGGGCATCTGCCCGATCCAGTTGAGCATGCAGGCGTGGCCGAGCATGCGCGTGTCGCCCAGCGGCAGGCCGAGCACGGCGCGCAGGTGGTTCTCGAACTGCGAGGTCTCGCTGCCTTCGATGGTCCAGTGGCCGGAGTTGTGTACCCGCGGCGCCATCTCATTGGCCAGCAGCTCGTCGCCGCGGCAGAACAGCTCCAGCGCGAACACGCCCACATAGTCCAGTCGCTCGGCCAGGGTGCGTGCGTAGCCGATGGCAGCCTCGTGCTGGGCCGCCGACAGCCGTGCCGGGGCCAGGCTGGCCGAGAGCACACCATTGACGTGCCAGTTGCCGGTGATCGGCCAGGCGCGGAACTCGCCGTCCTGCCCGCGTACCGCCACCACGCTGACCTCGCGATCAAAGGCGACGAAGCCTTCCAGGATCAGGCCGGTCTTCTCGACCTGGCTGCCGAGGGTGTCCCAGGCCGCGTCGATGTCGGTGGTACTGCGGATCCGGAACTGACCCTTCCCGTCGTAGCCCAGGCGGCGGGTCTTGATGATGCAGGGCATGCCGAATTCGGCGACCTTGGCCGCCAGTTCGTCGCGGCTGCGGATGTCGGCGAAGGGCGGCAGCGGGATGCCCAGCGACTGGAACAGGGTCTTCTCGCTGAGCCGATCCTGGGCCACGGCCAGCGCATCCGGATTCGGATGCACCGGCACGCGCTCGGCCAGGAACGTCGCGCTCTGCGCCGGCACGTTCTCGAAATCGAAGGTCACCACGTCCACGCGGGCGGCGAAGGCGGCCAAGGCGGCTTCATCCTCGAACGCGGCCACCTGCAGCGGCGCCACCTGGGCGCCACAAGCATCGGCAGCCGGGTCGAACAGCTCGAAGCGCAGCCCCATCGGCGCACCGGCCAGGACCATCATGCGGGCGAGCTGGCCGCCGCCCAGGATGCCAACGGTCTTGGAGGTCATTGACGCGGGTCGTCGTGGGCCATGACGTCTTCGGTCTGGCGGGCACGGAAGGCTTCCAGCGCCTCACCGATCGCCGGCTGGTCCGAGGCCAGCATGGCGGCCGCGAACAGCGCCGCATTGGAAGCGCCGGCATTGCCGATGGCGAAGGTGGCGACCGGGATGCCGGCCGGCATCTGCACGATCGAGAGCAGCGAGTCCATGCCGTTCAGGGCCTTGGACTGCACCGGCACGCCCAGCACCGGCACGGCGGTCTTGGCGGCGATCATGCCCGGCAGGTGCGCGGCCCCGCCGGCACCGGCGATGATCGCGCGCAGGCCACGCTGGCCCGCCTGCTCGGCGTAGGTGAACAGCACGTCCGGCGTGCGGTGCGCCGAAACCACTTTCACTTCATAGGGAACGCCCAGCGAATCCAGCTTCTGGGCGGCGTGCTGCATGGTTTCCCAATCCGAGCGGGAACCCATGACGATGCCGACGAGCGGCGCGGTTTGGTTGAGGGTCATTGGCCGTCACCTGCCTTAAAGACGTATTCTAGCCGTCTTCCACGCAAGACGAAGAATCCATGGATCGCAAGCTGCTCGACCTCCTGTGCTCGCCCGATACGCGCCAGCCCCTGTCCCTGCTCGACGCCACCGGCCTGGACGCGCTCAACCGTGCGATCGGCAGCGGTGCCGTGCTCAAGGCCGATGGCAGCCCGCAGGCCCAGGCGCTGCGCGAGGCCCTGCTGACCCGCGACCGCAAGCAGGTGTTCCGCGTGGACGACGGGATCCCGGTGCTGCTGGCCGAAGAGGCCATCGCCACCGCCCAGATCGCCGATTTCCCGGAAAAATGAGCCACCTCCCCGTGCCGGCCCCCGAGGCCGCCCTGGTGGCCGCCGATGTGGCCCGTGCACTGGCCGAGGACATCGGCAGCGGTGATGTCACCGCCGCCCTGCTCCCCGACCGCCCCGACACCGCCTACCTGCTGTGCAAGCAGGACGCGGTGATCGCCGGCCGCCCCTGGTTCGATGCGACCCATCAGGCGCTCGACCCGCAGGTTCGGATCGACTGGCGCGTGGCCGAGGGCGACCACGTCGCCGCCGGTACCGTGCTGGCCCTCCTGCAGGGCCGAAACCGCAGCCTGGTGAGCGCCGAGCGGACCTCGTTGAATTTCCTGCAGACGCTGTCCGGCACGGCGACCACCACCGCTCAGTACGTGGCGGCGGTGGCCGGTACCGGCGCGCTGATCCTGGACACCCGCAAGACCCTGCCCGGGCTGCGCGTGGCGCAGAAGTACGCGGTGCGCTGCGGCGGCGGTGACAACCATCGCCTGGGCCTGTTCGACACGGTGATGCTCAAGGAAAACCACATCCGTGCCGCCGGCTCGCTGACCGCCGCGGTGCTGGCCGCGCGCGCGCACTGGCCGGCATTGCCGCTGGTGGTCGAGGTCGAGGACCTGGACCAGCTGCGCGAGGCGCTGGAGGTCGGCTGCACCCGCATCCTGATCGACGATTTCGACGCCGCCACGCGGCGCGAGGCCGTGCGCATCGCGGCCGGGCGGATTCCATTGGAAGTCTCCGGCAGTGTCGGCCTGGACGGCCTGCGCGCGATCGCCGAGGACGGCGTGGACTGCATCTCGATCGGCGGGTTGACCAAGCATGTGCAGGCGATCGACCTGTCGTTGAAACTGGGCGATCCCCCGCGCGGATAATGCCGCTTTCACGGTATGGGCAGATGCGGTCTGCGAGGCTGCGTCTGCCCCCACCTGGATTGCACGCATGCGCTGCCTGCCGCTTCTCGCCTGCCTGTCTCCCCTGCTCGCGCTGCTGCCCCTGCAGGCCGCCGCCGCCGAGGTCTGCGATGTGCCGCCGCGCTTCGGGCTCAGCCCGTTGGCGATCAACATCGTCAAGACCGCCTGCAACGAACACCGCCTCTGGTACCGGCCTTTCATCGATCGCGATGGCCGCGCGGCCAGCCTGAGCGTGACCGAAGCCGAGGACGTACACCTGGCCGACAACGGCCTGGTTGCCTGGCAGCGCGTGGTCGGCTACTGGCGGCAGAGCGGCACGCTGTCCCCGATGAGCAGCCAGCCCGGCGCATCGAGCTGCATGGCCCCACCGGGCACGCGCTACACCGACACCGACTGCCGTGCGTTCCTGGTGGACAACCCGTGGTCGGCCGCCTTCATTTCCTGGGTCATGACCCGCGCCTCGGTCCCCGGCTTCACCCGGTCGCCGCGGCACATCGACTACATCCGCGCGGCGTACCAGAACAGCGGACCGTACCGGATGACCGACCCGGCGCAGGAGAAACCGGCGCCGGGCGACCTGCTGTGCTACCTCCGCGACCGGCGCGAGACCCTGAGCTACAGCGGCCTGGTGCAGTCACTGGGCAGCGGCGCGGTGACGCACTGGAAATCGCATTGCGAAGTGGTGATCGCGGCCAACATGGGCGGCGACCGCACGCTGTATCTGATCGGCGGCAATGTGATGAACACCGTCGCGTTGCGCAAGCTGTCGCTGGACCGCAGCGGCCGGGTCGAGCTGCCGCCCGCGAAGGCCAGTGCAGGCGACGGTGTGGATCTGGGCTGTACGCCGGGCCGCGAAGAGGAATGCAGCTTCAACCGCCAGGACTGGGCCGCACTGCTGAAGCTGGTGGCGACCGCCCCGGCGACGATGCCGATGGACGCGCCCGTTCCGGGCGATATGCCAGTGCCGGGCGCGATGACACCGCCGATCCCGGCGCCACAGCCCGTACCGGTCCCGCCACCCCGCACGCCCTGATCGTCGACGCCCGCATGGCTTGATCCGCGCCGCATTCGTCGCCATCTTGGAGGGACCGTCCTCCTTGACCGCGCCGAGTCACCGATGCCCAGTTTGATCCTGTTGATGATTGCCGGCGCGTTCGCGTACGCCTTCTGGAATTCCTCGCGTGCCGCCGCCGAACGTGCCGGCGTGCTCGGGCGCAATGCCTGCCGCGCTGCCGACGTGCAGTGGCTGGACCAGAGCGTGCACGCCACCGGCCTGCGCGTGTGCCGCAAGGACAACGGCTGGCTGGGCTGGGAGCGCACCTTCAAGTTCGAGTATTCGCACGATGGCGTGGACCGCCACAGCGGCCGCATGGTGCTGCGGGGCGATCAGCTGATCACGTTCGTGGGTCCCTCGGCGGCGCGGATCAGTGAAATCCGGCGCGATATCGATACCCGGGATGCTGAAGACGTTTAATGAAATGGCCGCCTTGCGGCGGCCATGGTGTGTCTTATTTGACGACCCGCAGATGCGGGCGACCGCTGGGCTTGGGCGGTGCATCGTCCGGCGGGGTCGGTGAATCGTCCGGCGGCAGTTCGTCGTCCGGGCCCGGCTCATGGCCCGGGATATCGTCCGGCAGCGCCATGCCCTGCCCCGTCTCGCGGGCATACACGGCCAGCACGGCCGAGATCGGCACGTGCACCGGGTAGCTGGTGCCGGAGAAGCGGGCCGAGAAGCTCACGCTCTCATTGTCGATATGCAGGCGCACCACGGCGCGCTCGGCGATGTTCAGGACGACGCGGCCGTCCTTGACCGCGCTCTGCGGCACCTGCACGCCGGGCATGCCGGCGTCGACCAGGATATGCGGCGTCAGGTCGTTGTCATTGATCCATTCCACCAGGGCCCGCAACAGGTACGGACGGTGGCTGGTCATGCGAAAAGTGTCTTCAGTCATGTGGTAGAGCCGAGCCGTGCTCGGCTGCTCTTGATCCGGATTGCCTGATGCAAGTGTACGCGCCCGCCTACCCGCAGGTCAGCCATCACGCGTACCGGCACCGCGATTTCGTTCAGTACGCCGGGGGTGCACGCGGCACCCGGGCGCGATCAGACCGGCAGGTCGCGGAGCTTCTTTTCCTGCTCGGTGAGGCTGCGGATGAAGCCCGGGTGGCGGAAAATGCGGTTGCCGTAGTCTTCGATCGACTTGCCATCCTTCGGCAGCGGCACGTCCAGTGCCTGCAGCCGCCAGATGATCGGCGCCATCGCGCAGTCGGCCAGGCTCATTTCCGGATTGAGGAAGAACTTGCTGGCCTTGAACAGCGGTACCGCGCTGGTCAGCAGTTCCTTGAGCCGCTTGCGGCCCGCCTCGGCCTGGGTCTTGTTGCCCAGCTGGATGGCCTGCACCTGCGGCACCCAGTCGTGTTCGATACGCAGCATCGCCAAGCGGATGCGGGCCCGCGAGAGCGGATCGACCGGCATCAACGGCGGGTGCGGATAGCGCTCGTCCAGGTACTCGCTGACCACCGACGCCGCGTACAGCACCAGCTCGCGCTCCACCAGGGTGGGCACGGAATGGTACGGATTGAGATCGATGAGATCCTCGGGCGGATTCTGCGGGTCGACCGGCACGGAGTCATAAGTGACGCCCTTGGCCGCCAGTACCAGCCGCACGCGATGGCACAGGACATCGTCGTTCGAGGAAAACAGCGTCAGGGTGTTCCGCATGCGTACGCTCGCCGCCATCAAAGGCTCTCCAACGTCCGGTAACCGCCGGTCGTATCGGCGCCGCCAGCCCATTGCCGACGGTCGTCACAGTACCCGAGTGTGCAACCGCACATCACAAAAGCCAATAGGTCGATCGTCCCACGACAGGAACGATCGACACAGGACGGCGTCCGGCGGCTCAGTGGACGTCCTTCCAGTATTCCTTCTTGAGCAGGTACGCCAGGAAGGTCAGCAGTGCCAGGAACAGGATCACCCAGACGCCCAGCTTCTGGCGCTTCAGGGCGGCCGGCTCGCCGGCGTACTCCAGGAAGTTGGTGATGTCGCGCACCGCCTGGTCGTACTGGCCGGCGTCGACGTTGCCCGGCTGCTCGATCTTCAAGCCGACCACCGGTGCGTCGAGTCCCGGGCCTTCGGCCTTGCCATGCACGGCGTGCTGCAGCCCCTGCATTTCCCACAGCGGGTTGGGCATGGAGGCATTCGGGAACACGGTGTTGTTCCAGCCCAGCGGTCGCGTGGGATCGAGGTAGAACGACTTGAGGTACGTGTAGACCCAGTCGCTGCCACGCACGCGCGAGATCAGGCTCAGGTCCGGCGGCATCTTGCCGAACCACTTCTCGGCCTGCGCCTTGGGCATCGTCACCGGAATCGGTTCGCCAACCGGGGTACCGGTGAAGTTGAGGTTGTTCATGACCTCCTCTTCGCTCAGCCCGAGATCGGCGGCCATGCGCGAATAGCGCAGGTATTTCAGCGCGTGGCAGCCGGAGCAGTAGTTCATGTAAAGCTGCGCGCCGCGCTGCAGCGAGGCGCGGTCGCTCAGGTCATTGCCGGCCTGCAGGGTCTTGGCACCCTCGGCGGCATCGGCGGCCGCGACACCCAGCATCAGGGCCGCCGCGCAGGCCAGCCGGACAATCCAGTGGTCAGTCATGCGTGGTCACCCGGTCCGGTACCGGCTTGGTCCTGTCCAGCTTGGTCCATAGCGGCATGGTGATGAAGAAGGCGAAATACAGGAAGGTCAGCACGCGGCCGAGGTAGGTCTCGTGCGCGTCCGTACCCGGGCCCGAGCCGATCACGCCCAGCCACACGAAGCACACCGCGAACATGCCCAGCAGGCCGCGCGAGAGCAGGCCGCGGTAGCGGTAGGACTTCACCCGCGCCCGATCCAGCCACGGCACCAGGAACAGGATGGCGATCGCGGAGAACATCACGATCACGCCGCCGAGCTTGTTGGGCACCACGCGCAACATCGCGTAATACGGGGTGTAGTACCAGACCGGCTTGATGTGCTCGGGCGTCACCAGGCGGTTGGCTTCGGTGAAGTTGTCGTGCTCGAGGAACAGCCCGCCGAAGGCCGGGGCGAAGAAGATGATGAAGGCGGCGATGATCAGCAGGAAGCCGGCGCCGACCGCATCCTTGAGCGTGTAGTACGGATGGAAGGGAATGCCGTCGGTGGGCGCGATGGCCGACCAGCGGTTGCCCTTCGGGCCCTTCTTGATCTCCACGCCGTCCGGGTTGTTGGAGCCCACTTCATGCAGGGCGCCCAGGTGCAGCACCACCAGCAGCAACAGCACCAGCGGCAGCGCGATCACGTGCAGGGCGAAGAAGCGGTTGAGGGTGGCATCGCTGGGCAGGTAGTCGCCCATGATCCATTCGGTCAGCCCGGTGCCGATCACGGGGATCGCGCCGAACAGCGAGATGATCACCTTCGCGCCCCAGAACGACATCTGGCCCCACGGCAGCACGTAGCCCATGAAGGCTTCGGCCATCAGCACCAGGTAGATCAGCATGCCGAGGATCCAGACCAGTTCGCGCGGCTTCTGGTAACTGCCGTAGAGCAGGCCGCGGAACATGTGCAGGTAGACCACGATGAAGAACAGCGAGGCACCGGTGGAGTGCATGTAGCGGATCAGCCAGCCCCACTCCACGTCCCGCATGATGTATTCGATGGAGGCGAACGCTTCGGCGGCGTTCGTCTTGTAATGCATCGTCAGGAAGATGCCGGTGACGATCTGGTTGACCAGGATCAGCAGCGCCAGCGAGCCGAAGTAGTACCAGATGTTGAAATTCTTCGGCGCGTAGTACTCGCTGACGTGCTTGCGGTAGACCGGCATGAGGCCCGGTGCGCGCGCGTTGACCCAGTCGGCGACGCCGGTGGCGGTACGGGAAAGGATGTTGGCCATGATCAAGCCGCCCCCTGCGGATCAACGCCGATGATGATGGTGTTGTCGTCCTGGTAATGGTGCGGCGGCACCAGCAGGTTGATCGGTGCCGGAACATCCTTGAACACACGACCGGACATGTCGAAGCGCGACTTGTGGCAGGGGCAGAAGTAGCCGCCCTTCCACTGGGGGTCGTAGGGCTCGGGACGGATCTCGGCGACCATTTCCGGCGAACAGCCCAGATGGGTGCACAGCCCGACCAGCACCGAGACCTCGGCCTTGATCGAGCGGAATTCGGGATTCTGCTTGAGCACGTACTCGGGCTGCTGCTCTTTCTCGCCCGACCCGGGGTCCTTCAGGCGGCCGTCCAGTCCGTGCAGCGCCTCGAGGATGGCCTTGGAGCGCTTGACGATCCAGATCGGCTGTCCACGCCACTCCATGACCAGTCGTTGGCCTTCCTGGAGCGCGCTGATGTCGGCAATCACCGGTGCACCGGCCAGTTTGGCGCGGGCGCTGGGATTCCAGGACTTGATGAACGGTACCGCTGCAAATCCGACGCCGACCGCTCCGACCACCGCAGTGGTGGCGGAAAGAAACCGTCGACGTCCAGTGTTGACTGGATCGTTTACCCCATCGTTGGCCATCCGGCACTCCGATATTGATTTAGGTAGCTTGAGGCTGCCAGCAGACCGGTGGGGGCCAGTCCACATTGAATCAGCCGCGAGTGTAGCTGAACCGAAGTCGGCCACACAACGCGGTACTACGGAACGACATTACCCCGACAGTACGGCATCAGGTACCACCGGCGCCATGGGTTATTGATGGCTGGCCACCGCGCCGCGATAGCGGTCGGCCAACAGGGCCACCCGCTTCACGTAATACTGGGTCTCGCTGTAGGGCGGCACGCCACCGTGGCGGTCGACCGCGCCCTCGCCCGCGTTGTAGCCCGCCGCGGCCAGGGTGAGATCGCCATTGAAGCGCTTGAGCAGCCAGGACAGATACTGCACGCCGCCGCGGATGTTCTGCGAGGCATTGAAGGAATCGCTGACGCCGAAGCGGCGCGCGGTGGGCGGCATCAGCTGCATCAGCCCCTGCGCGCCGGCACGACTGAGCGCGGTCGGGTTGTAGGCCGACTCGGCGTGGATGATCGCGCGGACCACCGCTTCCTCGACCCCGAACTCGCGCGCGGCGGCGGCGATCTCGCTCTGGTAGGCCGTGGTGTTGAGCCGCACCGAGCCGAAGTTGACCGCCGGGTTGGCCCCGCAGGCGTAGCAGCGCTCGATGAAACTGTAGTGGATGGTGCGGACCTGGCCCAGGCTGGCGACGCCGGCCGGGCGTGCGCTGGTGTAGTGGCGCACGCCGTCCTTCATATAGGAGTACAGCTGGCCGCTGCGCACCTTTCCCGCCTTGCCGGTGGCCGCTGACGGGGCCGACGGCGCGGTCAGCACCGCGGCCGGGGCCGGGGCGGGCGTGATCGCAGTGGCGGACGTGGCGCTGTCGGCCCGGACGGGGGCTGGCGCCGGCGTCACGATGGCGATCGGGGCCGCCGGGCCCGGCGCGGGCGGCGGCGGCAGGGCCCGGCGAGGCGCGCTGCGGTCCGGCCGGTAGCTGCTGATCACACTGCAGCTGGCCCCGGTCACGCGCTTGCTCACGTAGCTCGGGATACCGTCGCTGCCGACACACTTGTACAGCGTGCCCGCACTGGCCGGCATAGCGGTCAGCGCAGCCAAGGCCAGCGCAGCGATCCCCAACATCCCCTTCATGAGCGGAGTGTCCCCAATTCGTCGGGGATTGCCAAGGGGGGAGCCCGACCCGGCTACAATGGCCTGCTCACCGCAGCCATCCGGCTGCCTGCCCGCCCACCCGACTGGAATAAGCGCCATGACCGGGACGCCAGCTTCGACCGCGCCGACTTCGGCCGGCTCTACCCTGCCTGCCTCTGCTCCTGCCAGCTCCGCCCCCCGCCCCGACCTGCTCCCCCTGCCCGGCGCCAGGCCGCAGGTGACCGGACCGGTGCGCGGCAAGCTGTACATCAAGACCCACGGTTGCCAGATGAACGAGTACGACTCGACCAAGATGGCCGACGTGCTCGCCGCCTCGGAAGGACTCGAGCTCACCGACGACCCGGCCGAGGCCGATGTGTTGCTGATGAACACCTGCTCGATCCGCGAGAAGGCCCAGGAGAAGGTGTTCAGCCAGCTGGGTTACTGGAAGGCACTGAAGAACAACGGCCGCGGCGTGATCATCGGCGTCGGCGGCTGCGTGGCCTCGCAGGAAGGCGAGGCGATCATCAAGCGCGCGCCGCACGTGGACCTGGTGTTCGGCCCGCAGACCCTGCACCGCCTGCCGGAGCTGATCCGCCAGCGCCGTGAATCGGGCAAGTCGCAGGTGGACATCAGCTTCCCGGAAATCGAGAAGTTCGACGCCCTGCCCGAACCGCGCGCCGAGGGTGCCTCCGCGTTCGTCTCGATCATGGAAGGCTGCTCGAAGTACTGCTCGTTCTGCGTGGTGCCCTACACCCGCGGCACCGAAGTCAGCCGCCCGTTCGAGGACGTGGTGGTGGAAGTCGCGCAGCTGGCCGCCCAGGGCGTGCTGGAAATCAACCTGCTGGGGCAGAACGTCAATGCCTACCGCGGCCCGTATGGCGACGGCGAGTTCGCCGACCTGGGGCTGCTGATCCGCACCATCGCCGAGATCGACGGCGTGGGCCGGATCCGCTTCACCACCTCGCATCCGCTGGAGTTCAGCGACTCGCTGATCGACGCGTACCGCGATGTGCCGCAGCTGGCCAACTTCCTGCACCTGCCGGTGCAGGCCGGCAGCGATCGCGTGCTGTCGGCGATGAAGCGCGGCTACACCGCGCTGGAGTTCAAGTCCAAGATCCGCAAGCTGCGCGCGGTGCGCCCGGACATCTCGATCAGTTCGGATTTCATCGTCGGCTTCCCCGGCGAGACCGACGCCGAGTTCGAGAAGACCATGAAGCTGATCGAGGACGTGGGCTTCGACCAGAGTTTCTCCTTCATCTATTCGCGCCGGCCGGGTACCCCCGCCGCCGATCTGGAAGACACCACCCCCGATGCGGAAAAGCACGCGCGCCTGTCGCGCCTGCAGGCCCGGATCAACGAGCAGGCCGCGGCCATCTCCGAGAAGATGGTCGGCACCGTGCAGACCGTGCTGGTGGAAGGTCCGTCCAAGCGCAACCCGAACGAGTTGACCGGCAAGAGCGAGAACATGCGCTCGGTGAATTTCCCGGGGCACCCACGCCTGATCGGCCAGTTCGTCGATGTGGTGATCACCGAGGCGTACAGCAATTCGCTGCGTGCGCGGATGGTGACCGCCGACTGAGCCGCGTGCCGCGCGCACTGGTCATGAAATGATCACGTGCTCGCGGCCCTTGCCCGCCTTGGGGCGACGCGGCTTATCCACACCTTTCTCCCGCGCCCACCCACAGGGCGTGTGGATGACCACGCCACGACGCGCGCACCGTTGACGTTTTTTTGATCACGCGATCGAATCCGTTGCCGCACAAGGGCTGGCGGCCGCTATCCACAGGTTGCTGCACCGGCGTTGCACAGGCGGTGTGGAAAAGTAGCGGCCGCCCGATACCCGCGCTACCCTGTTCTCCCTTTCCCTGCTTGCGGCCCGGTCGGCTGGACCGGCGGCCGCCGGACGCAATGACCGCACTCGCACAACGCGACTTCACCCTCACCCCGGAAGACAACGAACGCCTGGCCAACATGGCCGGCCCATTCGACGAACATCTCCGGCAGGTGGAACTCAAACTCGGCGTGGAAATCGCCAACCGTGGCCACGTCTTCCGCGTGACCGGCCCCAAGGCCGTGGTCGCCGATGCGCAGGCCCTGATCGAAGCGCTGTACGCCGAGGCCGGCGACGTGGTGTTCGACAGCCATGCCATCCACCTGCGCCTGAACCAGGCCAACGTGGAGCATGTGGTCGAGCGTGCCTACGAGGCCCAGGACGTGGCGATCAAGGTCAAGCGCGGCACGGTGCGCGGCCGCGGCGCCAACCAGGCGCGCTACCTGCACCAGATCACCACCCACGACATCAACTTCGGCATCGGTCCGGCCGGTACCGGCAAGACGTTCCTGGCCGTGGCCAGCGCGGTCGAAGCGCTCAACGAAGCGCGCGTGCAGCGCCTGATCCTGGTCCGCCCCGCGGTGGAGGCCGGCGAGAAGCTCGGCTTCCTGCCCGGCGACCTGAGCCAGAAGGTCGACCCGTACCTGCGCCCGCTGTACGACGCGCTGTATGAAATGCTCGGCGTGGAAAAAGTGCTCAAGCTGCTGGAAAAGAACGTCATCGAGATCGCGCCGCTGGCCTACATGCGCGGGCGCACGCTCAACGATGCGTACGTGATCCTGGACGAAGCGCAGAACACCACGGTCGAGCAGATGAAGATGTTCCTGACCCGGCTGGGCTTCGGCTCCACGGCGGTGGTGACCGGTGATCTCACCCAGACCGATCTGCCCAAGCACGTGAAATCCGGCCTGCGCGATGCGATCGATGTGCTGCGTGACGTGGAGGGCGTGAGCTTCACCTTCTTCGAAGCGCGCGACGTGGTCCGGCATCCGCTGGTGGCCCGTATCGTCAGCGCCTACGACCGCCGCGATCTGCAGCAGGTCCAACCCGGAGCAACCCCATGACCCGTGGTCCCGTGCGACTGGATGTCGCGATCAGCTACGCCCTGCCCCGCGCCGGCCTGCCGTCGGCGGTGAGCTTCCGCAAGTGGGTTGCCGCGGCCCTGAAGGGCCGCATCCGCGAGGCCGATCTGGCGATCCGCCTGGTCGACGCCAAGGAAGGCCAGTCCCTGAACCGCCATTACCGCGGCAAGGATTACGCCACCAACGTGCTCAGCTTCCCGGCCGAACTGCCGGAGGGCCTGCCCAAGGGCGTCAAGTTCCCCCTGCTCGGCGATCTGGTGATCTGCGCCCCGGTAGTCGCCCGCGAAGCGGACGAACAGGGCAAGGCACTCAACGCCCATTACGCGCACCTCACCGTGCACGGCGTGCTGCACCTGCTCGGCTGGGACCATGAGGACGAGAAGGAAGCCGATGCCATGGAACAGCTGGAGCGTGACATCCTGGCCGAACTGGGCATCGCCGATCCGTATGCCGGCGAGCGCTGAGCGCCCCCTCGATACCTGTGTTGATCCCTCTGCCCTACAAGGATGTATGCCGCGATGCCGTCACCTGACCGCCGCTCGGCACTGGGCCCCCTGCTGCTCGCACTGTCGCTGGCGGGCGTGGTGTATTCCGCCCTCGGCGCGCCAGGTCTGCCGGCACTGACACCGGCAGGCCGCGATCCCGGTGCGATCCGGTTGGGCATGCTGGCGCTCTCGGCGGTGATCGCCCTGCTGTCCCTGGCCCCGGCGCGCAGCTGGTGGGCTGCACATCAACGGCGCGCGCTCCTGCCCGCACACTGGGCCGACCGCCTGGACGGCATGGCTGCCGGCGTATTCGTCGTGGGCCTGCTGACCAGCGTGGTGGCGGGCCTGGTCCTGCCCCGCCTGCTGGCCGGCCCAGGCGACGCCGCGCTCAGCGCCACCGGCCTGGGCGTGGTGGCTTGGTCGGGACTGGCGGCGGCACTGGCCGCACCGACGGGCTGGCGCACGTTGTATCGCTGGGCCCGGCGCGATGGTGCCCCGCCCGCACAGTCCCCGGTCTTCCGCGCACGGCCGGTGCAGGTGGCGCTGCTGTTCGTCCTTGCCGCGGCCTTCGCGCTGGTGTTCGGCCGCACGCTGATCACGCTCACCGCCAGCGGCCCGGAAGCGCTCCATCTGGGCGCCTCGGCCTTGGTCCTGTGCGCGGCGGGGATCGCGATCGTCACCTTCACCGCCACGCTGCGCTGGCTGCTGCGCCGTCGCTGACGGCCTGCCACGCGGGACCGCCCCCCGTTATGATCGTCGCCGCGTCCGTGCCGTGCACGCCTGTTGATGGACCTGCTCCGATGACCCCGTTGCGATTTGCCTGCCTGGGCCTGCTCGGCCTGCTGCCTGCCCCGGCGTTTGCCGACGCGGCGCCGCTGGACCTGCCCGCTTTGATTGAATGCCGCAAGAGCGTGAGCGATTACGATGCCGTCGCCCCGGTCGTGGCGGACCCGCTCAAGGCGGTCGCCAATGGCCTGCAGCCGTTGCCGCAGACCAACCAGTTCATGACCGAATTCCGCCTGGCCGCGCCGATCACGGTCTTCGGCCAGCGCGCCGAGTACATCACGGTGGCCGGGGCCAGCATCATGGCGATCCTGGACCTGGCCGATCCGCGCCCGCTGGCCAAGCGCCTGGCCCTGGAAGACGGTGTGGATACCCCGGAGAAGTTCATGGCCGGGCGCGAGCTGGTCAGCCGCGACGTCACCGACCCGCGTACCGGCGAGGCCCTGATCGAGTCGGTGATCCTGAGCCTGTCCACGGTGAAGTCCCACCCCGGCCGGACCCTGGCCGGCTGTACCTACAGCCTGGACCTGCCGCCGGAAGAGGAGACCCCGCCCCCTGCTGCCGCCCCGGGCCCCGCGCCGGGCGTGAATCCCCCCTCGGCAGGCCGCTGACAGGCGCCCGCATCCTGATAGACTAAATCCAACGCCCGGCACGCCGGGTGCCTTTTTTTCCAGAGATGTCTGAAGACGACAGTAGTAGCTCCACCCAGGAGCACAATGAAAAGAAGCGCAGCTGGCTCGAACGCCTGACCTCTGCCTTCTCCGGCGAACCCCACACCCGCGACGAGCTGGTGGCGGTCCTGCACACCGCGCACGAAGACGGCCTGATCGCCGCCGACACGCTGCGGATGATGGAAGGTGCCATCGCGGTGGCCGAGCTCACCGTCGGCGACGTGATGATCTCGCGCTCGCAGATGGTCTCCCTGCCGGTCGAAGCCCCCTTCCTTGAACTGATGAAGCAGGTGGTCGAATCCGGCCATTCGCGCTTCCCGGTGCACGGCGACAACAAGGACGACATCCTCGGCATCCTGCTGGCAAAGGACCTGCTGCGCGGCGTGGTCGCCGACAACGGGCCGGCCAACATCCGCGAGCTGCTGCGCCCGGCGGTGCTGATCCCCGAGGCCAAGAAGCTCAACGTGCTGCTCAAGGAGTTCCGGCTGTCGCGCAACCACATGGCCATCGTGGTGGATGAGTACGGCGGTGTCGCCGGGCTGGTCACCATCGAGGACGTGCTGGAGCAGATCGTCGGCGAGATCGATGACGAGCACGACGAAGCCGAGGACCACACCTCGCAGATCGCGATCCAGGCCGACGGCCAGTACGTGGTCGACGCGCTGACCGCGATCGAGGATTTCAACGAGCGTTTCGGCGCCACGTTCCCCGATGATGATTACGACACCATCGGTGGCCTGGTCACCGAGGCGATCGGGCACCTGCCGGAAACCGGCGACGAACTCACCCTGGACCGCTTCGTGTTCCGGGTCGCGCGTGCCGATGCCCGCCGCGTGCAGGCGTTCCACGTGACCGTACTGCCGCCTGACACCCACAACGAGGATTGACCCACGCCATGCGGCCCCCTTTGAATCGGTGGTCGCTGTGCCGCCTGTTGTTCGTGTTGTCGCTGATGGCGATGGCCAGCCTGCCCTTCGGGGCGCTGGCCGCGCAGGATGCCGCGCCGGTCAGTGATGCCCCGGCCTCCGTTGCCGCGGCGCCGCGCATCGGCGTGGTCACCATGCAGCCGGGCGAGATCTTCTTCGAACGCTTCGGGCATGACGCCCTGGTCGTGGTCGACCCGGTCACCGGCGACGCCACCTCCTACAACTTCGGTTACTTCGACCCGAGCGAATCCGATTTCATCGGCAACTTCGTGCGCGGCGACATGATGTATTACCTGGTCGCGCTGCCCCTCGGGCAGGATCTGTCGTACTACCAGGAGAGCGGTCGCGGCGCGAGCGTGCAGTGGCTGGACCTGACACCTGGGCAGGCGCATGCCCTGGCCGCCTCGCTGGCCGAGCGCGCCAAGCCGGAGAACGCGCGCTACCACTACGATTACTACACCGCCAACTGCGCGACCATGGTCCGCGATGCGATCGATGGCGCGCTCGGCGGCGGGCTGCATTCGCAGCTGTCCGGGCGCTCGCGCGGCAACACCTACCGCAGTGAATCGGTGCGCCTGGCGTCGCCGTCGCCGTGGATGTGGCTGGGCTTCGATATCGGCCTGGGCCCGTTCGCCGATCAGCCGCTGTCGCGCTGGCAGGAGGCGTTCGTGCCGATGCGCCTGGCCGATGCGCTGCGCCAGGCGCGCAACAGCGAAGGTCGCCCGCTGGTGCAGGCCGAGCAGGAACTGCTGCCGCACCGGATCGCCCCGGAACCGGCCGAGTCGGCCCGGAGCTGGTGGCCCTGGCTGCTGTGCGGCCTTGTTGCCGCCGCGGGCGTGGCGGCGCTGCGCCGACGGCGCCGCCTGCTCGGCGGCCTGGCGCTGCCGTTCTGGCTGTTCTGCGGGATCGGTGGCGCGCTGCTGACCTACCTGTGGGGCTTCAGCGCGCACCAGGCCGCCTGGGCCAACCGCAACCTGCTGCAGCTCTCGCCGCTGTGCCTGCTGCTCCTGCCCGGCGCGATCACCCTGCTGCGCGGCCGCGTGCCGCGTGCGTGGTTCCGGATCGTGCTGTGGGCGGTCGCTGGCCTCTCGCTGCTGGGCCTGGTGCTGCATTGGCTCACGCTGCAGGCGCAGTACAACCTGCAGTGGATCGTGCTGCTGCTGCCGATCCACGTGGCGCTGGCGTGGGCGCTGGCCCGCCGTGACCCGCCCGTCACGGGCCGCTGACGCACGATGCCCGCCATGGATACCGTCACACCCGAGAATCCCGCCTGCGTCATCAACTGCGTTCACTACGATGACCAGGGCAAACGGCACGACATCAGCCTGGATGCGATCAGTGATGTGATCGCCAGCGACAACGGCTTCGTCTGGGTGGGGCTCTACGAACCCCAGGACAGCGTACTGCTGAAGCTGCAGGAAGAGTTCGGCCTGCACTCACTGGCTATCGAAGACGCGCGCAACGCCCATCAACGGCCCAAGGTCGAGGCGTACGGCAACTCGCTGTTCGTGGTGGTGACCACCGCGCAGATGGTCGACGAGCGCATCCAGTACGGCGAGACGCATGCCTTCCTCGGGCCGCGCTTCCTGGTCACGGTGCGCCACGGCGCCTCGCTGTCCTACGCGGCACCGCGCGCCCGCGTCGAGCGCGAGCCGGAGCTGCTGCGCACGATGGGGCCGTCGTACTGCCTGTATGCGGTGCTGGATTTCGTGGTCGACAACTACCTGCCGATCACCCAGCGCTACCGCGACACGCTGGAGCTGCTGGAGAAGGACATCTTCTCCGACAACTACAAGCGCCATACCGTGGTGCGCCTGTACGAGCTCAAGCGCGAGCTCAACAAGATGCGCATGGCAGTCGCGCCACTGCAGGACATGCTCTCGCAGATCAAGCGCTACCAGGGCGACCTGGTGCCGGACGAAGTGAAGCTGTACCTGCGCGACGTGCACGACCACGCCGTGCGGATCAGCGATGTGATCGACACCCTGCGCGAAATGCTGGGGACCGCGCTGAGCGTGAACCTGTCGCTGGTGACCCTGGCACAGGGCGAGACGGTCAAGCGCCTGGGTGCGTGGGCAGCGCTGCTGGCCGCCCCGACCCTGATCACCAGCTGGTACGGCATGAACTTCACCCACATGCCCGAACTGGACAAGCCCTGGGCCTACCCCGCCATGATCATCGGCGTGGGTGCGGTATGCGTTGGCCTGTACCGCCTGTTCAAGCGCGCCCGCTGGCTGTAGGTAGGTAGCGACCGTTGGTCGCTACGACGGCGACCGTTGGCCGTTAAGGCGGTGAGCCGACCACCGGTCGGCTCCTACCCCGATCGGTGGCATCAGGCCACGTAAACGGTCTTGATGTTCATGAACTCATGGATGCCGTGCTCGGCCAGTTCGCGGCCGAAGCCGGAGCGCTTGCTGCCGCCGAACGGCAGGCGCACGTCGCTCTTGACGATGGCGTTGACGAAGGCGGCACCGCATTCCAGCTGCTGGGCAATCGCTTCGCCGCGCACCGGGTCGGTGGTCCACACGCTGCCCCCCAGCCCGAAGCTGGTGTCATTGGCCACGCGCAGCGCCTCGGCCTCGTCGCCGACCCGCAGGATCGCGGCCGCCGGGCCGAACAACTCTTCGTCATAGGCCGGCATGCCGGGGGTGACGTTGTCCAGGATGGTTGCCGGGTAGCCCGCGTGCGAGCCGGCCACCGGCTCGCCACCGAGCAGCAGCGTGGCGCCCTTGGCGATGCTGTCCTGCACCTGCTTGTGCAGCTCGTCGCGCAGGTCCGCGCGTGCCATCGGCGCCAGCGTGGTGGTCTCGTCCTGCGGATCGCCGTAGACGCGCTTGCCTGCCGCGGCGACGAACTTTTCCACGAAGGCATCGGCGATCGCATCGACCACGATGAAGCGCTTGGCCGCGATGCAGGTCTGGCCGCTGTTGTCGAAGCGTGACTTCACCGCGGCGGCGACCGTCTTCTCGAGATCGGCGTCGGCCAGCACCACGAACGCGTCGCTGCCGCCCAGCTCCATCACGCACTTCTTGAGCTGGTCACCGGCATTGGCCGCGATGGACCGCCCGGCGCGTTCGCTGCCGGTCAGGGTGACCGCCTTGATCCGCTTGTCGCGCAGCACCTCGGCCGCCTGGTCGTTGTCGATGTGCAGCACATCGAACACGCCCTCGGGCAGGCCGCCGTCGCGACATATCGCCAGGATCAGGTCCGCGCACTGCGGCACGTTGCTGGCGTGCTTGAGCAGGGCCACGTTGCCGGCCATGAATGCCGGGGCGAGGAAACGGAACACCTGCCAGATCGGGAAATTCCACGGCATCACCGCGAACACGCAGCCGATCGGCTCATAGCGCACGTAGCTGCGCTGGGCTTCGGTATCGATCAGCTGCGGCTTGAGGTAATCGGCCGCGTGGTCAGCGTAGAACTCGCAGGCCCCGGCGCACTTCTCGATCTCGCCCAGCGCCTCCCCCTTGAGCTTGCCCATCTCGCTGGTCATCGCCTGCTGGATGTCGCCTTTGCGCTGGCGCAGCTGGGCGGCGATGGCACGCAGGATCGCCCCGCGCTCCTGCAGCGAGCGTGCGGCCCAGGCCGGGAACGCCTCGGCGGCAGCGGCCAGGCGCTGCTCGACCTCTTTGGCGGTGAGCAGTTCATGGCGATACGTGACCTGGCCGGTCGCAGGATTGATGATGTCAACGGTCATCGCGGGTCTCCGAAAGTCAGACCCGCAGTGTGCGCCCGGCCACGTGATCCGGATGTTGCCGGATCAGGATGACGTTCAGCCGGGGTCCTGCAGCGCCATCTGCATGTCGCGCTGGCGACGCTTCTCCGTGCGCGCGGTGATGTACCACCCGATCACCGCCGCGATCGACACCGCCAGCACCATCAGGGTGGCCAGCGCATTGATCTCGGGCTTGATGCCCATCCGCACCGAGGAGAACACCTTCATCGGCAGGGTGGTCGAGTTCGGCCCCGCCACGAAGCTGGCGATCACCACGTCATCCAGCGACAGCGTGAATGCCAGCAGCCAGCCGGCCACCAGCGCCGGGGCGATGATCGGCAGGGTGATCTGGAAGAACACCTTCAGCCGGCTGGCGCCGAGATCCATCGCGGCCTCTTCCAGCGAGCGGTCCAGTTCCTGCAGGCGCGAGGACACCACCACCGTCACGAAGGACAACGTGAACGTGACATGCGCGATCCAGATGCTGGTCACGCCGCGGCTGGGGAAGCCCGGGATGCCGCCCATCGCCACCAGCAGGGTCATCAGCGAGAAGCCCAGGATCACTTCCGGCATCACCAGCGGCGCGGTGATCAACGCTCCGAACAGCGTCTTGCCCGGGAAGCGGCGCATGCGGGTCATCACCATCGCCGCCATCGTGCCGAGCACGGTGGCCGCACAGGCGGTCCAGAACGCGACCTTGAGGCTGATCCAGAGCGCATCCAGGATCTGCCGGTTGTTGAACAGTTCGCCGTACCAGCGCGTGGAGAAACCCGACCAGACCGTGGCGAGCTTGGAGGCGTTGAAGGAGTACACCATCAACAACAGGATCGGCAGGTACAGGAAGGCGAAGCCCAGCCCGAGCAGGCTCCAGCCCAGCCAGCGGTTGCTGCGTACCATGCTCATGCCAGCTTCCCTTCCAGCTCGCGCTGCTGCATGCGGTTGAACAGCAGGATCGGCACCAGCAGCAGGGCCAGCATCACGATCGCCACCGCCGAGGCCGTCGGCCAGTCGCGGTTGTTGAAGAACTCGCCCCACAGCACGCGCCCGATCATCAGCGTATCCGGCCCGCCCAGCATTTCCGGGATCACGAATTCACCCACGGCCGGAATCATCACCAGCATGCAGCCGGCGATGATGCCGGTGCGCGACAGCGGCAACGTGATCCGCAGGAAGGCCTGCCACGGCTTGGCGCCGAGATCGTAGGCGGCCTCGAGCAGGCGGTTGTCCAGCTTGACCAGGTTGGCGTACAGCGGCAGCACCATGAACGGCAGATAGCAGTACACGATGCCGATGTAGGCCGCAGTCGGGGTGTACAGGATCTGCAGCGGCGCATCGATCACGCCGATCTTGAGCAGCAGCTGGTTGAGCAGGCCGTTGCGGTCGAGGATGCCGATCCAGGCATACACGCGGATCAGGAACGAGGTCCACGAGGGCAGCACCACCAGCATCATCGCCACGTTGCGCGCGGCCGGGCTCATCCGCGAGATCACGTAGGCCATCGGGTAGCCGATCAGCAAGGTGAGCAGGGTCGAGATCACCGCGATCTTGATCGAGCTCAGGTACGCCAGCAGGTACTGGTTGTCCTTGACCAGGGCCGCGTAGCTGCCGAGGTTGAGCTTGAGCGAGAAGGCGCCGTCCACGTACTCCAGCAGCCAGGTGTACGGCGGCGAGCCGACCTGGGTGCGCGCGAAGGAGATCATCAGGATGATCACGAACGGCACCGCGAAGAACAGCAGCAGCCACAGGTACGGCGCGGCGATCACGCCGGCGCGCGTGCCCGGGAGCCAGCGCTTCCAGCCGGTCGCGCTCATGAGGTCAGCACCACGCCGTCGTTGTCGCGCCAGTGCACCCACACGGTGTCACCCCAGGTCAGGCCATCGCTGGCCCAGCGCTGCGAGTTGGCGAAGTTGGACAGCACCTTGGCCCCGCTCGGCAGTCGCACATGGAACACCGAGTGACTGCCGAAATAGGCGATCTCCTCGATCACGCCCTGGGCCTTGTTGGTGTCGCCGGCCGGCTCGTCCTTGCCGATCATCACCTTCTCCGGGCGCAGCGCGAACGCCACCGGCTGGCCTTCGTAGCCGGTGATGCCGTGGGCGACGTAGATCGGCGCGGGGAACAGCGGCGTGCGCACGGTGACGTACTCGGGAAGGTCTTCATCCAGCACGCCGTCGAACAGGTTCACCGAGCCGATGAACTCGGCCACGAAGCGGTTGGCCGGCTGCTCGTAGATTTCATCCGGCTTGCCGACCTGCTGGATCCACCCGGCGTCCATCACCGCGATCCGGGTGGCCATGGTCATGGCCTCTTCCTGATCGTGGGTGACCATCACGCAGGTCACCCCGGTGGTCTCGATGATGTTGACCAGCTCCAGCTGCATCTGCGAGCGCAGCTTCTTGTCGAGCGCGCCCATCGGCTCATCCAGCAACAGCAGCTTCGGACCCTTGGCCAGCGACCGCGCCAGCGCCACGCGCTGCTGCTGGCCGCCGGACAGCTGGTGCGGTTTGCGCTTGGCCAGCTTGCCCAGCTGCACCAGTTCCAGCATTTCGCCGACGCGGCGGTTGATCGCATCGCGGGCCATGCCGTCCTGCTTCAGGCCGAAGGCGATGTTCTGCTCCACCGTCATGTGCGGGAACAGCGCATAGGACTGGAACATCATGTTGATCGGGCGCTGGTACGGCGGCAGCGCGTTGATGCGCTGGCCGTCCAGGTCGATGGTGCCCTGGGTCGGTGTCTCGAAGCCGCCCAGGCAGCGCAGCAGCGTGGATTTGCCGCTGCCGGAGCCACCAAGCAGCGCGAAGATTTCGCCCTTGCGCACGTCGAGGGTGACGTCATCGAGCGCGACGAAGCCGTCGAACTCCTTGCGCAGCGCGCGGATGGACAGGTAGCCCGGTTCCAGGACCGGGAGGACCGCGCCTTCCGGCTTGGCTTCAAATGGCATGGGGGGCGGCTCCGGGAGCGGCGGCAGGACGGGGGGAGCATCCCATTTTACCGGTCGTCGTGGCGTCATGCGCTACCCGGTCGGGCGGCCCGCTTCGCCGGGCCCGGGGCGGATTGCCGCCCCTCCCCCTGAAACGACGACGCCGGCACGGGGCCGGCGTCGCAGGGGCGGGTCAGCGCCCGGTCTTCACCTCGGTCCACAGCCGGGTATAGAGCTTGTCGACCTCGGGCGTGTTGATCGAATAGGTGAACATCTTCGCCGCCACATCGGCCGGCGGGTAGATGGTCGGGTCGGTACGGATCGCTTCGTCCACCAGCGGCGTGGCCGTGGTCACCGGGTTGGCGTAGTGGATGAAGTTGGTGTTGGCCGCGGCGACCTTCGGCTCCAGCAGGTAGTTGATGAAGGCATAGGCGGCCTCCGGGTGCTTGGCATCCTTGGGGATGGCCAGCATGTCGAACCACTGCGGGGCGCCTTCGCGCGGGATCGAGTACGCCACGGTCACGCCGTTGGAGGCCTCGGCCGCGCGGTCACGGGCCTGGATGATGTCACCGGACCAGCCCACCACCAGGCAGGTACCGCCGTTGGCCAGCGAGCCCACGTACTGCGAGGAGTGGAAGTTCTGCACGTACGGGCGGATGGTCTTGAGCAGCGCGGCGGCCTTCTCCAGCGTGGCCGGGTCCTGGCTGTGCGGATCCTCGCCCAGGTAATGCAGCGCGATCGGGATCATGTCCGACGGCGTATCCAGGATCGTGATCCCGCAGTCCTTCATCTTGGCGATGTTTTCGGGCTTGAAGATCAGGTCCCAGCTGTTGGCGATCTCGGTGCTGCCACCGAAGCGCTGCTTGAGCAGCTCCACGTTGTAGCCGATGCCGGTGGTGCCGATCATGTACGGCACGCCGTATTCGTTGCCGGGATCCTGCTGCGCGATGCGCTTCATCACGCTCGGATCGAGATTGGCCAGGTTCGGGATCCTGCTCTTGTCCAGCGGCAGGAACACGCCGGCCTTGATCTGGCGGCCGAAGAAGTTCAGCGTCGGCACGACCACGTCGTACCCGCTGTTACCGGCCAGCAGCTTGGTTTCGACCATCTCATCGCTGTCGAACACGTCATAGGTCACCTTGGTGCCGGTGGCTTTCTCGAAATTCGGGATGGTGTCTTCGGCGATGTAATCGCTGTAGTTGTAGACGTTCAGCACCTTGGCGTCGTCCTGCTTGTCACCGCCGCCACAGGCGGTCAGCACGGATACGGCAATGCCGAGGGTGAGGATTCGCAGCTTCATCGGACTCTCCACAGGTCAGGTGCGAGTTGGGGGGAACCGGCCGGACCGGCGCAACGGGTGCCAGCCTACCGGGCATGTCCCCATTTTCCCAGCACACGGCCCTCACGGCCATGCCGGATGGGGTGCCTGGGGTCAGACGTTGAGCAGCAGGAACTCGCGCTCCCAGGAGCTGATCACCCGGAAGAACGTCTCGTATTCCTTGCGCTTGACCGACACATAGGCGCGGCAGAAGCGCTCGCCGAGCATCTCGCGCAGCTCCGGGCAGCCTTCCAGCCCGTCCAGCGCCTCGCCCAGCGAGCGCGGCAGGTCGTAGCCGAGCTCCTTGGCGCTGCCGCTGATCGGCGCGGTCGGCGAGCCCTGCTCGCGGATGCCGAGCAGCCCGGCGGCCAGGGTCGCGGCGATCGCGAGGTAGGGGTTGGCGTCCGAACCAGCGAACCGGCTTTCCACCCGCATGTTCTCGGGCGTGTCCAGCGGCACCCGCAGCCCGCAGGTGCGGTTGTCGAAGCCCCAGTGCACGTTGCTGGGCGAGACTTCGCCGAACATCAGCCGGCGGTAAGAGTTGACGTTCGGCGCGAAGAACGCCATCGCGGCCGGCACGTATTTCTGCAGGCCGGCCAGGTAGTGGCCGAACAGCGGGCTGAAATCCTCACCGCCATGCTCGCCGGTGAACACATTGCTGCCATCGCTGATCTTCAGCAGGCTCTGGTGGATGTGCATCGCACTGCCCGGCTCGTTCTCCATCGGCTTGGCCAGGAACGTGGCATAGATGCCGTGGCGCATCGCCGATTCGCGCATGGTGCGCTTGAACAGGAACACCTGGTCGGCCAGGTCCATCGCGTTGGCGTGGGTGAAGTTGACCTCCAGCTGCGCCGCGCCGGATTCGTGGATCAGCGTGTCCACGTCCAGCTTCATCGCATCGCAGTAGTCGTACATCAGATCGAGGATCGGATCGAACTCGTTGACCGCATCGATGGAGTAGGACTGGCGCGCCGTCTCCGGTCGCCCGGAGCGGCCGGCCGGCGGCAGCAGCGGGAAGTCCGGATCGGTGTTCTTCTGGACCAGGAAGAACTCGAGCTCCGGTGCCACCACCGGGCGCAGGCCCAGTTCGGCATAGGCATTGAGGACGCGACGCAGCACGTTGCGCGGGGCCAGCTCATGCGGCTCGCCGGTCTTGGTGAAACAGTCATGGATGACCTGCGCGGTCGGATCGGTCGCCCACGGCACCATGCGGACGGTGTCGGCATCAGGGCGCAGGATCATGTCCGAATCCGAGGGGGAGGTCAGCTCGTAATAGTCGTCCGGGAATTCGCCGGTGACCGTCGTGGCGAAGATGCCTTCCGGCAGGCGAGTGCCGTAATCGTGCGAGAACTTGTCGGCCGGAATGATCTTGCCGCGGGCATTGCCGGTGATGTCCGGCACCAGGCACTCCACCTCGGTGATCCGCCGGTCCTTGAGCCAGCGCAGCAGCGTGCTCTCCTGCGGAACAGGCTTGGGGGCGGCGGCTTTGCGCGAACGCGTTCGGGTGGTCATGACCGGTCTGCTGTAAGGGAGTTGCGGCGACAAGCATCGCCGAAGGCATGGAAAATACTGTGATAGAACGGATTGTCGGCCACCCGCCACTCCGGATGCCACTGCACCCCGAGCACGAAACGATGCGTGGTGCTGCGCGCGGCCTCGATCAGGCCGTCCTCGGCGACGGCCTCGATCTGCAGCCCCTCGGCCAAGCGATCGATGCCCTGCCCGTGCACGGAATTGACCCGCGCCGACGATGCCCCGGCCCAACCGGCCAGCCAACCGCCGTCGGACAGCCGGATGTCATGTGCAGGACCATACTGCACCTCGACGGGCGCGTCCGGATCTTCACGATGATCGCTCATCCCCGGTACCTCGTGCACACGCGGATGCAGGCTGCCGCCCAGGGCCACGTTCAACTCCTGGAAACCGCGGCAGATCGCCAGCACCGGCAGGTCGCGCGCCAGCGCTTCGTGCAGGAGCGACAGCGCGTTCGCATCACGGGCCGGATCATGGCGGTTGCCCGGCCAACTGGGCGGCCCGGCATACAGATGCGGCTCGATGTTGCTCACCGCGCCGGTGAGAAGCACGCCCTGCAGGCGATCCAGCCAATGCGCGGCCGGCAACGGCGGCTGCAGGCTGGGCAGCAGCACCGGCGTGACGCCGGCCGCCTCGACCAGCGCGCGGAGGTACTTCTCACCCGCCGCGGCGAAGCGGTGATGGCCCAGCATCGTGCTGTCGGTGGGCAGGCCGACCCAGGGGGGCGAGACCATGCGTCATGCTCGGATGACCTGCGGCCACGTTACCCCTGCGCGCAGACCCCGCGCAACACGCGGCCGCGCCGGCGAAGCACGACCCATCACATGCCGGCGGCAAAGGCTGCGACAGACTGCGTGCTGTTCCGCGCGTCGGTTGCTGGCATCCTCTGTCCATGATTGTCGTCCTCACCTTTTTCCGCCGGTGCCCGGCGTGACCGCCGCCGGCGAAGCGCACGCGCCGAGCTGGTACGCCGACAGCGTGCCTGGCACGCCACTGCGTGCGCCGCTGGCCGGCGACCTGAACGCCGATGTCTGCGTGCTCGGCGCCGGCTACACCGGACTCTCCGCCGCCCTGACCCTGGCCGAGCGCGGCTATCGCGTCGTGCTGCTGGAGGCCCATCGTGTCGGCTGGGGCGCCTCCGGCCGCAACGGCGGCCAGGCGATCGTCGGCTACGGCTGCGAAGTGGATACGCTGGAGCATCTGGTCGGCGCCGAGGACGCGCGGGCGCTGTTCGCGTTTTCACGCGACGGCATGCGCCTGCTGCGCGACCGCATCGCCCGCCACCAGATCGACTGCGACTGGCGTGACGGCCATGCCAGCGTGCCGATCAAACCCCGCCAGGAGCGCATGCTGCGTGCCGGGCTGATGGATCTGGCCCAGCGCTACGACTATCCCCTGGAGTGGTGGGACCGCGCGCAGTTGCGCGGACAGCTGGACAGCCCGCGCTACCGCGGGGCCATGTTCGATCCCCACAGCGGCCACCTGCATCCGCTGGCCTATGCGCAAGGCCTGGCGCGCGCGGCCGAGGGGGCCGGGGCGGTGATCCACGAACAGTCGCCGGTCCTGCAGCTGATCCGAGGGGCACGGCCGCAACTGCGCACCGCGCACGGCACGGTAACAGCCGACCATGTGGTGATCGCCGGCAACGCGTGGCTGGAAGGCATCGCGCCGGAGTTGGAATCGCGGATCATGCCGGTGGGTACGTATATCGGCGCCAGTACGGTGCTGGGCCAGGCACGCGCGCAGTCGCTGATCCGCAACGACATGGCCGTGGCCGATGTCAGCTGGGCGCTGGACTATTTCCGGCTGAGCCGCGACCACCGCCTGCTGTTCGGCGGCCAGGCCAGCTACTCCGCCCTGCCCCCACCCGGCCTGCGCGGGGTCATGACCCGGCGCATGCGCGCGGTGTTCCCGCAGCTGGCCGATGTGGAACTGGAGTTCGTCTGGGGTGGCTATGTCGACATCACCCGCAACCGCGCCCCGCATTGGGGCCGGCTCACCCCGAATGTCTATTTCGCGCAGGGCTTCTCGGGCCACGGCGTGGCGGCAGCCGGGCTCGCCGGCCAGGTCCTGGCCGAGGCCATCGCCGGGCAGGCCGAGCGCCTGGATGTGTTCGAACGCATCCCGCACCGGCCCTTCCCCGGCGGGCGCATGCTGCGGACGCCGCTGCTGGTCGCGGCGATGTCCTGGTACAAGCTGCGGGATGCGTTGTGGTGATCCCCACGTAGACACGATTGCGCCATGCCCGTTCTGCCGATACCGTCCGATCTGAACGGACGCTCGTGTCATGTCGTACCTGCCGGGGGTGTTCCGGCCGGGATGGGGAGGGGATGGTGGGACTGCAGTGGTCGAAAGAAGGTCTTCAGCTGAGTCTGCGCATCCAGCCCGCGGGGCTGGTGATTGCCGTGGTGTATGCCGTCGCCTGCTGGGGTGCGCGGAAATTCTCCCTCGACCAGTTCTACCTGCCGGCCGGCGTCCGTGTCGCCGCGCTGCTGGTCTGCCCACCGAGGCTGTGGCCCTACCTCCTGCTGGGCGAGTACGCCTACTTCGCGCAGATGCGGATTCCCATGATCGGCAGGTACGGCCTGGCGTGGGTGGTCCTGGGGTCGGTACTGCTCATGCCCGCCGTCGCGATGATCGTGCACCTGCATCGCAGGATGATGGCGGGCACGAGCGTCATCTGGCTGCTGTCCGTCGCCGCGTCCGCCGCCATTGTCGTCACCGCGATCAATCTCACCGGGTCGCATCTGCTGTGGCCGGTACCGCCCGCGATCCCTGTCACGAGCAGCGCAGCCCGGATGATCCTGGGTGACTTCATCGCCATCCTGACGCTTGCGTTGCCTGCACTGCTCTGGACACGGCGCCGGAGCGAACCGGAATGGTCGCGGCGCTTCGTGGTACCCACCCTGGCCGCCATCGCGCTGACCCTGTTGCTGGGCATCTCCTCCATCGTGACGCCGCCGGAGACTGACGGTGCCAAGGCCAGTGTATTGCTGTTGATGGCCCTGCCTGCGATCGCGCTGACCTGTATGCACGGTTGGCGCGGCGCCGCCATCGGCGTTCCGCTGCTCAACCTGATCATCCACATCACGACGCCCAGCACCGGCCTTCCCGAATCCTTCGATGCGCAGACCTTCGCCACCCAGCAGAGCATGGCCGTGGTCAGCATCGCGCTTCTCGCGCTGGGCTCCAGCATCAGCCATTACCGCCAGCAATACCGGACCCGCGAGCAGGCCGAGAAAGCGGCCCTCGCGCTCGCCAGAACCTCGCAGATCTCCAGTGAGATCATCCTCAGGGAGCGTGCGCTCCACCTGCAGAGCAGCGGCGAGGGAATGGATGTGTCGCTCAGCCAGGTGGTGACCTGGCTCCAGGCGCACGGACACCACGACACGGCCGCTGCGCTGCTGCACACCTCCGCACGCCATTCACGGCAGTTCCGCGAGCAGGCCAGCATGCTCTATCCCACCGCGCTGGAGCAGCTCGGCCTCTATCTGGCCCTGCAGACAGGCGGCCTCCGCGAGAGCTGGGAACGATCGGACCGCATGGCCCAGCCACGCCTGGCGGGCGACCCATGTCGATTGAGCGTGGACGTGCAGCTGGCCGCCTATCGCACGTTGAGCGACGCGGTGTCCCTGCTGCTTGGGCAGGAGACCGGGCAGCTCCGGGTGCATGTGCGCTGCGGCCGGGTCCGGCAGCAGCGCGGGATCGTGATCGTCGTGGCCCTGCTCGACAGCGACCGCCAGCTTTCGCAGGCGACGGCGGCACTGGCGCGCGAGCGGCTGGCGGCGCGCGCACTGGCCTACGGCGGCGCAGTACGTTGCCGCCACAATCGCGTCAGCATCCTGCTGACCGAGACCGCCCTGCCTGCCTCCCGATGGAGCGATGCGCTGCTGCGCACGGGCGCCGCGTAGGGGCCGCTGCGCGTCGACCTAAAGTTGCGTGTGAAACCGCCGCTATCTGTCCCGACCCACTCGGAACCGAGCGTACGCCTCATGCCGGCACTGTTGCAGGGCGCTGACCTCAGCGACCCCGGTGATGCCCTGCCCCAGCGGATCCTGCTGGTGGAAAACTCGCGCACGTTCACCAGCATGCTGCGCGAGGCGATCGAGCAGCGGCTGGAGCTGCCGGTCTCGGTGGCGACCAGCCTGGCCGAAGCCGGTCGGCTGCTCGATGAAGAAGAGGGCTGGTTCCTGGTCCTGACCGGGCTGGTCCTGGCCGATGGCGACCGCGACACCGTGGTCGATTACTTCCTGTCGCGCGGGCTGCCCACGGTGGTGGTCAGCGGCGTCTACGACGAAGACCTGCGCAAGCGCGTACTGCAGCAGCAGATCATCGATTACGTACTCAAGAACACGCCGGGCAGCATCGACTACCTGGTGTGGCTGGTGCAGCGGCTGGAGCGCAACCGGCGCATCGCCGCCCTGGTGGTGGACGACTCGATGTCGGCGCGGATGTACGCCGCCTCGCTGCTGCGCATGTACGGGCACGACGTCTACGAGGCCGCCGACGGTGCCGAGGGGCTCAAGGCGATCGAGGCCCATCCGGCGATCCGGCTGGCCGTGGTCGACCAGGAAATGCCCGGCATGGAGGGCGTGGAGTTCACCCGCCGCCTGCGCACCATGCGCTCGCGCGACAAACTGGCGGTGATCGGCATTTCCGGCAACACCGATCCATCGCTGATCCCGCGTTTCCTCAAGAACGGCGCCAACGATTTCCTGCGCAAGCCCTTCTCGCGCGAAGAGTTCTTCTGCCGCGTCTCGCAGAACGTGGATCAGCTCGAGCTGATCGGCACCCTGCAGGACCTGGCCACCCGTGATTTCCTGACCGGCCTGCCCAACCGCCGGTGTTTCCTGGAGCAGAGCCAGCGCCAGCTGCCGCAGCTGCACCTGGACGGTGAACAGGTCGCGGTGGCGATGATCGACATCGACCACTTCAAGCACATCAACGATACGCATGGGCATGAGGCCGGTGACGATGCGCTGCGCGCGGTCGCGGCGGCGGTCGCCCAGCACGCCCGCCAGGACGACCTGGTCGCGCGCTTCGGTGGCGAGGAGTTCTGCCTGCTGGTGCCGGGCCTGGACCAGGAGGCAGCGCTGGTCTACTTCGACGAACTGCGCCAGACGATCGCCGCGCTTGAGGTCGACCTGGGCCATACCACCCTGCGCATGACGGTCAGCATCGGACTGTGCTGCCTGCGCCCGCAACGCGATTCGCTGCACCGGCTGATCTCCGAGGCCGACCGGCAGCTGTACCTGGCCAAGGCGGGGGGCCGCAACCGGGTCCACTGCGCCACCGTGGCCACCGGCCCACGCCAGCGCGAGCCCGCCCTGGCGCCTTGATCGAGATCAACGCGGCCCCGGCCGCGACTGCCTAGAGTCGCCCCCAGTTGAACAGCGCGGGGAACGCACCATGGCACTTCTGGTCTGGCAGGACGATCTGAACATCGGCATCGATGTCATCGATCACCAGCACATGCGCATCGTGGAGATGCTCAACCACCTGCACGTCGCCCAGAAGAGCCTGGAGCGGCTGGCCGTGGCCGAAGTGATCGACGAGCTGGTGGACTACACGATGTCCCACTTCGCCTTCGAAGAAGAGCTGATGGAGGAAGCCGGCTACCCGTTCTGCGCGGCGCACAAGCGCGTGCACGAAATTTTCGGCAAGCGCGTGGGCGAGTACCGGCTGCGCTTCCAGGCGGGCGAAGACGTCACCGAAGAGCTGCGCACGATGCTGTCGCGATGGCTGTTCAACCACATCCGTGGCGATGACAAGTCCTACGCGCCGCAGGTCAAGCAGCACCTCAACCAGTTCGCGCGCGACCACCAGCAGGGCAGCTGGCTGGGCCGCACGCTCAAGCGCTTCTTCCGCTGATCAGCGCCCGCGCCGGCCCATCGCCAGCAGCGCCACGATGGTGATCAGCGCGGTCACGCACAGGTAGTAGCCCACCGCCACCAGGCCGTAGCGTTCGGCCAGCCAGGTGGCCACGTACGGCGCCGGTGCGGCACCGAGGATGCCGGCCAGGTTGAACGAGAGCGAGGCGCCGGTATAGCGCACCTGGACCGGATAGATCTCGGCCAGGAAGGTGCCGCAGGGCCCATACGTCAGCCCCATCAGGAACAGGCCCAGCGCCAGGAAGCCCAGCACCAGCCATGGGCTGCCCGCCTGGAACAGCGGCGCGAACACCACGCCGAAGGCGAGGATCAGGCCACTGGCGACGATCATGGTGCGGCGCGTGCCCCAGCGGTCGCCGTACAGCGCGGAAATCGGAATGCCCGCCGCGAAGAACAGGATGCCGACCATCTGCAGCAGCAGGAACTGCTCACGCGAATAGCCCAGCACGGTGGTGCCGTGGCCCAGCGTGAACACCGTCATCAGGTAGAACAGCACGAAGGTGGCGAATGCCCCGAGGGTGCCCAGCACCAGGGTCAGCGGATGCTCGCGCAGCACCGTCAACATCGGCAGCTTGACCCGTTCGTTGCGGTCCAGCGCGGCCTGGAACTGCGGGGTCTCGTGGATGTTCAGGCGTACCCACAGGCCGATGCCGACCAGCAGCGAGCTGGCCAGGAATGGCACGCGCCACCCCCACTGCAGGAAGTCGGCCTCGCTCATCGCGCGCCCCAGCAGCAGGAAGATGCCGGCCGAGAGCAGGAAGCCCAGCGGCGCACCCAGCTGCGGGAACATGCCGTACCAGGCCCGTTTGCCGGGCGGTGCATTCTCGGTGGCCAGCAGCACCGCGCCGCCCCACTCCCCGCCCAGCCCCAGGCCCTGGCCGAACCGGCACAGCGCCAGCAGCGCCGGCGCCACCAGGCCGATGCTGGCATGCGTGGGCAGCAGGCCGATCGCCACGGTCGAGATGCCCATCGTGAGCAGCGCCGCCACCAGGGTGGCCTTGCGCCCGATGCGGTCGCCATAGTGGCCGAACACCGCCGAACCGACCGGCCGCGCGATGAACGCGACGGCGAAGGTCGCCAGCGACTGCAGCATCGCCGCCCCGTCGCTGCTCTCCGGGAAGAACAGGTGCGGAAACACCAGCACCGCCGCCGTGGCGTAGATGTAGAAATCGAAAAACTCGATGGTGGTGCCGATCAGGCTCGCCAGCAGGATGCGGCGGGGGGAGTTCACGACAGGGGCGACAGCAGGTGTGGACATCGGGTACGCAGGAATAGGCAGCTGCCGGATTCTGCCACGCCCACCCCGGGCCTGCCGCGATGGTTGCAGACGAGACTGTCAGGCTGTGACCGGGTCGGCGACCTGCGCATCGGGCAGGAACTTCCCCTGCACCGCCCGGTCTCACGGCGGTCACCCCACCAGGACGGTCCCGGATGTCTGCCTCAAGGAAGAGTGCCACCGCCTCGCGCTGGACACAGCCGACCGCCATCGCCGTGGTGATCGTGGTGCACGGACTGATGCTGGGCGTGCTGCTGCATTCACCGGCCCCCAGTGTTGCCGCTGATGAAGCGCGCCTGGCGCTGTACTGGCTGCCGACGCCGTTGCCTGCACCGGTTCCCCCGCCCTCGACGGCCACCCCGCCCTCCCCGGTGCAGGCCGCGGCATCGCGGCGCCTGCCTGCGCCCGTCGCGACCACGCCAACCCCCGCATCGCACGCCGCCGTGGATCCACTGGCCCTGCCCGTGCCGCTGGACCTGAGCGTGCCGTCGTCGCTGACCGGCAGCGGCATCGACGCTGCCTCCCTGGTGCCGCGCGTGCTGGGCGACCGGGAGGTCCACCCTGCGTTCCAGCCCCGGCGCGAGCGCTTCCGCATGAAGGCGGGAATGACGCCGGAGCAGATCGTACAGGGCATCTTCCAGTTGATCGGTGCCTGGCCGCCGGGCTACATGGTGGACCAGTGCAGACTCACCCGGCAGCAGATCGATTACCTGCGCAACGCCGTGGACGAGATGGATCGCGACCTGCTGCGCGAGGCGCTGATCCGCCACGGCCAGGACTGCTGAGGGGCCTCATTCGCCCAGATGGATCCAGGTCGCCTTGAGCTCGGTGTATTTGTCGAAGGCGTGCAGGGATTTGTCGCGGCCGATGCCGGACTGCTTGTAGCCACCAAACGGCGCGGTCATGTCGCCGCCGTCCCATTGGTTGACCCAGACACTGCCCGCACGCAGCCCGCGGGCCACCCGGTGCGCACGCCCCAGGTCGCGCGTCCACACACCGGCGGCCAGGCCATAGACCGAGTCGTTCGCCAGGCGCAACGCGTCCTCTTCGTGATCGAAGGTCAGCACCGACAGCACCGGCCCGAAGATTTCCTCGCGGGCGATCGTGTGCTGCGGATCGACGTCGTCGAACACCGTCGGCTCCACATAGCTGCCGCCCGGCACCACCTCGCGCCGCCTGCCGCCCAGCAGCAGGCGCGCGCCCTCGGCCTCGCCGCGTGCCACGTAGTCCAGCACGCGGCCCGCGTGCGCCTCATCGACCAGGGCGCCCATCGCGGCGTCCGGCTCGAGCGGATGCTGCGGCTGCATGTGCCGGCCCTGTGCGAGCACCCGCGCCACGAAGGCATCCTTGATCGAGCGCTGGACCAGCAGGCGCGAGCCTGCCGTGCACACCTCGCCCTGGTTGTAGAAGATGGCGGTGGCGGCGGCCTGCGCGGCCTTGTCCAGATCCGGCGCGTCGGCGAACACCAGGTTCGGGCTCTTGCCACCGCACTCGAGCCACGTGCGCTTGAGGTTGGATCTGCCCGCGCACTGCAGCAACCGGCGACCGACGGCGGTGGAGCCGGTGAAGGCCAGCGCATCCACGTCCATGTGCAGCGCCAGCGGTTCGCCGGTGCGCTCGCCATGGCCCGGCAGCACATTGAACACGCCATCGGGCACCCCGGCTTCGGCGACCAGTGCGGCAAGGCGGATCGCGCTCAACGGGGACCGTTCGGACGGTTTGAGCACGATCGAGTTACCCGCCGCCAGGGCGGGCGCGATCTTCCACGCAGCCATCAGCAGCGGGAAATTCCACGGCACGATCACCGCCACCACGCCGATCGGCTCGCGGGTGATCAGGCCCAGCGTATCCAGCGCGGTAGGGGCGACCTCGCCGTACACCTTGTCGACCGCCTCGGCCGTCCAGCGCAGGCAGCGCAGCACCCCGGCCAGGTCGCCCTGGCGGGCGTCGCGCACCGGCTTGCCCATGTCGAGGGTTTCCAGCAACGCGAGTTCGTCGGCGTGCCGTTCAACGAGATCGGCCAGCCGCAGCAGCACCTGCTTGCGGTGCGAGGGTGCGGCCCGCGACCAGTCCCCTGCGTCGAAACTGCGCCGTGCCGCCGCGACGGCACGGTCGACATCCACGGTATCGGCATCGGCCACCTGTACCAGCACGCGGCCGTCGATCGGGCTGATGCAGTCGTACCGCGCGCCGCTGGCGGCATCGACATACCGCCCATCGATGAAGGCCTGGCCCTGGAAGGCCAGTGCATCGGACTGGCGCTGCCAGTCGTCACGGGTGCGTGCGGTGGTCATGGGCGTCATCCTCGCGGTGTCATTGTCATTCGGGTAAGGCGGTTATACCCGCCGCCGTCACGGGATGACGTGAGGCGGGTGCGATAAAGTCGTGACCATCGCGACCCTGCGGAGTGCCTCATGCCTCGTCCCGAATCGTCGTTGTCGACCCTGGCCGGCCAAGCGCCCGCGGACCTGGACGCGTACTGGATGCCGTTCACCGCCAACCGCCAGTTCAAGGCCTCCCCGCGCCTGCTGGTCCGCGCCGAGGGCATGTACTACCACGACGTCGACGACCGCCCGATCCTGGATGGCGCAGCCGGGCTGTGGTGCTGCAACGCGGGACATGCGCGGCCGCGGATCGTGCAGGCGATCCAGCAGCAGGCCGCCACGCTGGATTTCGCGCCGCCCTTCCAGATGGGCTCACCGCTGCCCTTCGTGCTGGCCCAGCGCCTGGCCGCGCTGGCGCCGGGCAGCTTGAACCATGCGTTCTTCACCAATTCGGGTTCCGAAGCGGTCGACACCGCGATGAAGATCGCGCTGGCCTACCATCGCCTGCGCGGCGAGGGCCACCGCACGCGCTTCATCGGCCGCGAGAAGGCGTATCACGGCGTCGGCTTCGGCGGCCTGTCGATCGGCGGCCTGCCCAACAACCGCAAGAGCTTCGGGCCGTTGCTGGCGGGCAGCGATTTCCTGCGTCACACGCTCGATCTGCAGCGCAATGCCTTCAGTCCCGGCCTGCCACGCCACGGCGCCGAGCTGGCCGAGGATCTGGAGCGGCTGATCGCTCTGCACGATGCGTCCACCATCGCGGCGGTGTTCGTCGAGCCGATCGCCGGCTCGGCCGGCGTGATCCTGCCGGCGCCGGGCTACCTGCAGCGCCTGCGCGAGATTTGCGACCAGCACGGCATCCTGCTCGTGTTCGATGAGGTCATCACCGGCTTCGGCCGGGTCGGCAACGCCTTCGCCGCGCAGCGCTTCGGGGTCACCCCGGATCTGCTGACCCTGGCCAAGGGCCTGACCAACGGCGCAGTGCCGATGGGGGCAGTGCTGGCCAGCGATGCGATCCACGGTGCCTTCATGCAGGGTCCGCCGGCCGCGATCGAGTTCTTCCATGGCTATACGTATTCCGGTCATCCGCTGGCCTGTGCGGCCGCCCTGGCTGCCCTGGATACCTACGCCGAAGAGCATCTGTTCGAGCGTGCCCTCGAGCTGGGCGACTACTGGCAGGAACGGCTGCACAGCCTGCGCGGGCTGCCGCATGTGATCGACATCCGCAACTTCGGGCTGATCGGCGCGGTCGAGCTGATGCCGCGCAAGGATGCCCCGGGCGCACGGGGCTACGAGGTGTTCGAGCGCTGCTTCCGCGACGGCCAGCTGCTGGTGCGCTGCACCGGCGATGTGATCGCACTGTCGCCGCCGCTGATCCTGGAGCGCAGCCACATCGACCGGATCGTGGACGTGCTGGGCGAGATGATCCGCGCCACCGGCTGAGCCTGAATCCATCGGCGACGACGGCGGCCGCCGCGATCCTTACAATGGTCGGTCACGTTTCACTCGCGTACCGGATTGCATGGACATTGTCGTCAAAGAAGAACTCAAGGCCTACATCGACCCGCTGACCCCGGACGAGCACGACGCCCTGGAGCGCAGCATCCTCGCCGAGGGCTGCCGCGATGCGCTGGTGCTGTGGGGGGAGGTGCTGGTGGACGGCCACAACCGCTACGGCATCTGCCAGAAACACGGCCTGCCGTTCCAGACGATCCAGAACACCCGCTTCCAGTCGATGGACGACGTCCACCTGTGGATGATCGAGCAGCACCTGGGCCGCCGCAGCGTCTCCGATTTCCAGCGCGGCGTGCTGGCGCTGCGCAAGCGCGACATCCTGGCCGAGCGTCATCGCGCCGACCAGGCCCAGCTGCAGAAGGAAAGCGACGGCGAGATCAGCGGCCCGGCCGATGCCGGTGACGAGGACAGCCCGCCCTGGGCCGCCGCGCCGAAGGTCAGCCGCGCCGACATGGCCCGCGAAGCGCGCCTGAGCAGCAGCCAGGTGACGATGATCGAGCGTATCCACAAGCAGGCCGCGCCGGAGCTGGTGGAAGCGGTCAAGACCGGGGTGATCTCGATCAGCGCCGCAGCCGCCGTGGCCGACCTGCCCGAAGATGAACAGCGCGCCGCGGCCGCCGCCGGCAAGGACGAACTCAAGCAGGCCGCCAAGCGCGTGCGCGAGTCCAAGCGCAAGCCGCGCAAGCCGGCCCAGGAGGTGCTGCACAGCGCCGATGGCGACACCGAGATCGACCCCAGCCGCGCCGCCGAGATCGCCGATGCGCTCAACGCACTGGGCGAAGGCCCGGGCGAACTGCGCCAGCGCATCATCGCGCTGACCCTGGAGAACGACACCCTGCGCCAGCAGCTGGCCGCGCTGCGCAAGCAGGTGCAGGACAGCGAGATGGCCGACGCCTGATCGGGTGTAGTGCCGGCCGCTGGCCGGCAACGCGAACAACCTTCGGATGGGGGTGCCTGGTTGCCGGCCAGCGGCCGGCACTACCTCGCAATCATCCTTCGGTCGTTAGACTGCCGGAATGACGCCGATCTCCCCGCCCGACCCGCGCCGCGCCCAGCTGCGCCGCCTCAAACTGATCGCCCTGGCCATGCTGGTGGCGATGCTGGCCGGCTTCGCGGTCAGCCACTGGCACGGCGAACGCGGCATCTGGGCCTGGGTCTCGGCCTTCTGCGAAGCCGCCGCGGTCGGCGCGCTGGCCGACTGGTTCGCGGTGGTCGCGCTGTTCCGGCGGCCGCTTGGCCTGCCGATCCCGCATACCGCCATCATCCCGCGCAGCAAGGACCGCATTGCCGACAGCCTCGCGCTGTTCGTGCGCGACCAGTTCCTGGAACCGCAGGCGCTGCTGGCGAGGCTGCAGGTGTTCGATCCGGCCAGCCGCCTCGGCAGCTGGCTCGCCGAACCCGCACGCGCCCGCATGCTGGCCGACATGGCCCGCGGCTGGGCGCTGCAGGCACTGGATTTCCTCGATGAAGCCGCGGTTCGGCGCAGCATCCAGGGGTTCGTGATCCAGCAGCTGCGCCAGTGGAACGCGGCCGCCACCGCCGGTGAACTGCTCGGCCTGCTGACCGCCGACAACCGCCACCAGCGGGTGCTGGATGAAGGCCTGACCCGGATCAGCGAATGGCTGGGCAACGAGAAGGTCAAAGACCGCGCCTCCACGCTGATCGTGGGCTACATCCAGCGCGAGTGGCCCAAGCTGGCCAGCACGGTCAACTGGGTCAAACCGATCGACGAGATCGGTGACACCCTGGCCGGGCGCCTGGCGCAGGCGGTGCTGGAAGAACTGCAGCAGATCCTGGCCCAGCCCGAGCATCCGCTGCGCCGCGATTACGAAACCTGGCTGAGCGACTACATCCAGCGCCTGCGCGAAGACCCGGCCCTGGCCGAGAAAGTTGAACAGCTCAAACAGCAGGTGATCGACCACCCGGCCGTGCAGGAGTACGTACAGGGCCTTTGGGCGCGCATCCACGCAAGCCTGCGTGCCGACCTGGCCAGCGAGGACTCCGCGCTCGCCGGCCATCTGCGCCGCAGCCTGGCCTCCGTGGGTGAGGCGCTGCAGGCCGACCCGTCGCTGCGCGACGCGCTCAACCAGCACCTGATGGACGGCGCCGAGCGCCTGACCACCCGCCTGCGCAGCGGCGTGACCGAGCACATCGCGCAGACGGTCAAGAGCTGGGACGAACGCCACCTGGTCGAGCAGCTGGAACTGAGCGTGGGCCGCGACCTGCAGTTCATCCGCTTCAACGGCACCCTGGTGGGTGGCCTGATCGGCGTGATCCTGCACGCGCTGACGGTGTGGTTCCACTGGTAGCCCGACCCGCGTCGGGCCTGCCGACGGACGCTGGCGAGGTCACCGCCAGCGTCGCCGGATGCCTCAGCCGGCGACCGCGCGTACCGCCGCCACCAGTGCGTCCATCTGCGCCGGCGTGCTGAAGATGCCCGGCGTCACCCGCAGGCAGGCGCCGGAGGCCAACCCCTCGCGTGGCACCACGAACACCCCGGACTGCTTCACCATCCGCTGCGAGGTGCCGGTGTTGTCGCGCATCGTGGTCTGCCCGCGCAGCCGGAACGAGGTGATCGCACTGGACAACCGCGGGTCGTCCGAGCCCAGCAGCTGGATGCGCGCGTCGCCGCGCAACGCATCCATCCACTGATTGCGCAGGCGCAGCAGGCGCGCACGCTTGTTGGCCACCCCGACGCGCTCGTGCAGGTCCAGTGCGACCGGCAGTGCCATGTACGCCGCGAAGTTGACCGTGCCGGTGTGCACGCGGGTGCGGATGTCGTCGTGGTCCTGCTCGCCCATGTACGGATCCAGATCACGCACCCGTCCGCGGCGGACATACACCGCGCCGACACCGACCGGCGCGCCGATCCACTTGTGCAGGTTGATCCCGATGAAATCCACGCCCAGCGCGCGCAGCGGCGTATCCACCTGGCCGATGCCATGCGCCGCATCGAGCACCACCTCCACGCCGGCCGCCCTGGCCAGCGCGGCGATTTCGGCCACCGGCAGCAGCATCCCGTTGCGGTGATTGACGTGGGTCAGCAGGAGCAGGCGCACGCGCGGGTTGGCGGCCAGCGCGCGGCGGTAGGTCTCCACGATGCTGTCATGGTCGAACGGCTCGGGCAGCGTGATCGCCACCGGCTGCACACCGCGCCTCGCCTGCAGCCACTGCATCGCGCTGATCATGCTGTCGTAGTCGGTGTCCGCGTACATCACCGCATCGCCCGGCGACAGCCCGCGGTAGCTGCCGATCAGCACCTGCATCGCTTCCGTCGCACCGCGAGTGAGCACGATCTCGTCGGTCTCCACCCCCAGCACCTGCGCCAGGCGCACGCGGGCCTGTTCGAACAGCGGCGGGAACGCCAGGCGCCCGAACCAGGCGTTGCCGGCATTCACCGTGGCAGTGGCCTGCTGGTAGGCCTGCAGCACCGGGCGCGCCATCGCGCCCCAGTAGCCGTTGTCCAGCATCACGACCTCATCGGTGAGGTCGTACAGCGCGCGGACCTGCGCCCACCAGGTTTCGTCGGCGGCAAGCTCTGTGGGCGTACGCGTGCCCACTGCCGGCAGCGCCATCGGTTCAGCACCCATGGCGGTCGTGCCGGAAAGTACCGTGGCGACCGGCAGGGCCAGTGCGCCACGCAGCAGAGAGCGTCGTTGCCGGTCCATCAGTAGCGGATCCGGTATTCGGCGTAGAGGTTGCGGCCGTCGGTGTCATACGGCGCGTTCCGCGAATAGATCAGGCCGCGACTGGCCTGGAAGCTGGCCTCGTCCGGGTAGCGGTCGAACAGGTTGTCCGCGCCGATCCGCAGCGTCTGCTGCTCGGTGACAGTCCAGCTCACGGCCAGATCGACGAAGCTCATCGCCCCGAAGCGCTGGAAGATGTCGCCGGTGGCATTGCCCGAAGAGTCTGTCCATGCCCCGTAGTATCGCAGCTTGCCGAGCACGCTGAAGCGGCCCCACGCGTAGGTGCTGCCGAGGGTGGCCTTCTGCCGCGGCAGACGCTCTTCGAAGATGCGGCGTTGGCTTTCATTGGTGGCCACGCCGGTGGCACCGCTGTACACCTGGGTCTGGTTGTAGTTGTAGCCCAGCGTGGTGCTCAGTCGTCCCGCGCCGAGTGCGGTGGTGTGGCTGGCGACCACGTCGACACCGCGCGTGGTGGTATCGAAATCGTTGGTGTAGAAACTCACCGAGGTGTACGCCAGCGGGTTGGGCACGCCGGCCGGCACCGCGAACGAGGCCGACTGGCTGAATCGGTCGGTGACCTTGATGTCGTACAGGTCTACCGAGCCGGAGAAGCCCAGGTCGTTCTTCCAGGTCAGGCCGAGTGAGGCGGTGCGCGACTGCTCCGGCTTGAGCGGCTGGGCACCGAGCTGGATCGCGAGCGGATCGCTGGGCGACAGGCGGCCGGTGGTGAACACCTGCAGCGTCACGGTATCCAGGCCCTGCTGGGTGCTCTGGGTGTAGAGCTGGCCCGGGGTCGGCGCACGGAAGCCGGTGGAGACCGAGCCGCGCACCGCCAGGTCCGGGGTGAACTCGAAGCGGCTGGAGAGCTTGCCGTCCACGCTTTCACCGAAGGCGGAGAAGTGCTCGTAGCGGGTGGCTGCGCCGACCGTCCAGCGCGCGGTCAACGGCGCTTCGACATCGATATAGGCCGCGCGGCTGCGCTGGCTCCAGCGCCCGGCATTGGCCGCGCTGAAACCCGGCGCACCATTGGCGCCACCGGCCAGGCCGGTGACCGCACCCGGGCCGATCGCATAGGACGCCGGATCACCGGCATCCACCCCGTAGGTTTCCTCGCGCGTCTCCGCGCCGAAGGCGATGTTGATCGGCGCGGCCAGCGCGCTGACCGGCAGCGAATAGACGATATCCGCGTTGAGGTTCTTCTCTTCCTGCGAGAGGCGCCCAAGGTAGAACGAGGTGGGGCTGTCCGGGCCGAGCGAGGCGTTGATCGAATGGCCCAGCGTGTAGTCGATGCGGTTGCGCCCATAGGAGCCGCTCACATCCCAACGCCAGCGCTCGCCCCAGTAACCGCGCAGGCCGAGCACGCCCTGCAGGTCGTCCTGCTCGTTGCCGTATTTCGGGCTGAAGCCGGTCGGGTACAGGCTGCGCGCATCCCAGCCGGGGAACACGCGGCTGCGGTTGTAGACCGAGGCGGTGCCATCGGGATTGCGCCAGTTGAAATCACTGACGCCTTCGCTGTGCCCGTACAGACCGAAGCCATAAAGGTCGACGCTGTCGTTCAAGGCCAGGGTGAGGTTGACGCCGAAATGGCGGTTCTCCAGGTCCGGCTGGCCCCAGCGCTGCACCGGATCGGGCACGACCAGATCCGGATGCGCGTTCTGGAAGGCGATCGCATCGGCGCGCTGGCGGCTGCGCGAGGTGGCATCGGACTTGTCCCAATCGGCGAACAGCGACAGGCTGCCCTTGTCGCCCAATGCGAAGCCGTGGCGGCCGCCGATCTTGCGGCCCGTGCCATCGCCCTCGCTGTATTCGGAGAGGCCCAGCGACAGCTCACCCCCGACGCGATCATCCAGGATGATGTTGATCACGCCGGCGATTGCATCCGAGCCGTACTGCGCCGACGCACCGTCGCGCAGCACTTCGATGCGCTGGATAGCATGCACCGGAATCTGGGCCAGGTCCGGGCCCTGCGCACCGCGTGCACCGAGCAGCGCAGAGCGGTGAAAGCGTCGGCCGTTGACCAGCACCAGGGTCTGGTCCGGCGAGAGGCCACGCAGCGTGGCCGGCCGCACGAACACCAGGCCGTCGTTCATCGGCATGCGTTGCACCACGAACGACGGCACCAGCTGCGCCAGCACATCGTTGAGGTCGGACGATTCGATCGCCTGGATCTCTTCCTGTGAGAACACGTCCACCGGAGCCAGCGTGTCGAACTGCGTGCGATTGCTGCCGCGCGTGCCGGTGACGATCATGGTGTCCAGGGTGGCGGGGGCCGCGGCATTCCCTGCCGGGGCGGCCTCGGCGCGCGCATCGGCGGCCGTGGCGAAGGTAAGGACGGACAGCACCGCAACAGCAAGGGCACAACGATTCACTGACGACTCCGCGAACGAACAGATGGGGGATGCAGTGACGGCGTGTCACGACATCCTCACAGTCTGTTGACGCGATATTGCCCGGCCGTGACACACAGGCGACGGTCTTGTAGCCCCCGGACGTACCCCAGCGAACGGCGTTTCCCCGCTCCCGACACCGCCGTGACGCTTGTCTAACTAAATGATAATGCCTATCATTCACCAATCGGCTGTGCGCTTGGCCAATTGACGCACAGAGGCCCTGCGCTCTGCCGCGCAACGGTCCCGTGTACCTCCAATGATCCGTGGTTCCTCGCACCGCCTTCTGCCTTTGGCAGCGTCGCTGTGCGCGGATGGTGCCGATTCTCACACTGGAATTGCCATGTCCTGTTTGCCCGCCTCTCCGTCGTCGAGATCATCGTTGTTGGCAACTGCGCGTGTGGCTGCCTACGGAACGTGATGTTGAACCTGCGCTGGAAGCTCTGACACCGGCTCCAAGGGACCACTGCGACGCGCAGTGAACACGGCCACGGATGGCCACTTTTCTTCATCACCGGCTGCGGCCGGTGATGCCCGTTTCCCCGATCGATCAGCAGGTTTCCGTGGACAGCACGCCGCACGCCAGCGCCAGGTTCAACCGTCTTGGTTCCTTCTTCACCCGCCCCTGGTTGGGTGTGTTGTCACGCTCGCTCGCCGCGATCTTCGGCGGCTACGCACTGGCCGCCACCTGCTCGATGTTCTTCGCGGTCGCCCTGCCGATCGCGCGTGGGCAAGCCGTGCTGACCGGCATGATGGTGGCGATCGTGCTGTGCGCCTGCGCGGCGCTGTGGGCGTTCGCCACCCGCACCGCCCTGCGCGCCTGGGTCGGCATCCTGGTTCCCACCGTGCTGTTCTGGGTGGGCACCCGCCTGCTGCAGGGGGCCGCATGAAGAATGGATTCCGCCAGTCGATGGCCTGGCTGCACACCTGGACCGGCCTGCTGGTCGGCTGGCTGCTGCTGCTGATTTTCATGGCCGGCACCGCCAGCTATTACCGCGAAGAGATCAGCCGCTGGATGCGCCCGGAACTGCCGCGCAGCAGCGTCACCGCCGACGTGGCCGCCGAACGTGCGCTGACCTTCCTGCAGCACAAGGCCCCGCAGGCCGAGAGCTGGAACGTCACCCTGCCCGACCCGCGCAACCCCGCGATGCGCATGTTCTGGCGCAACCCCGAATCGATGGTCAAGCCACCGGTGGAAGGCGAGCGCCGCCGGCGCGGCGGTGGCCGCTTCGGCGATGCCACCGTCGATCCGAACACCGGCGAGGAGATCGCCGCGCGCGAGACCCGCGGTGGCGACTTCTTCTACCGCCTGCATTTCGACCTGCACTACATCCCCGTGTACTGGGCGCGTTACCTGGTGGGGTTCTGCGCGATGTTCATGCTGGTGGCGATCATCACCGGCGTGATCACGCACAAGAAGATCTTCAAGGACTTCTTCACCTTCCGTCCGGAAAAGGGCCTGCGTTCGTGGCTGGATTTCCACAACGTCAGCGCGGTGATGGCCCTGCCGTACCACGCGATGATCACCTACACCGGCATCGTCACCCTGATGTTCATGTACCTGCCGTGGGGCGTGAGCGTGGCCTACCCCAAGGACGAGGAGGCGTTCTTCAGCGAGGCCTTCGCGCGCCTGGCCGAGATCGAGACCCCCGCCGAGGGACGCGCCACGCCGCTGCCGATCCAGCAGCTGCTGGACAGCGCCCGCGCCGAATGGAAGGGCGCGGACGTGGCCGGCTTCACCCTGTACCACCCGGGCGCGGCCAACGCGATCGTGGACATCACCCAGCGCGATGGAAAGCGCCTGTCGGTGGATACCCCGTCGCTGCGTTTCAATGCCATCACCGGCCAGTTGATCGAGGCCAGCCCGGCCTCGGGCGGGGCAACCCAGACCCGCGGCGTGATGTACGGCCTGCACCTGGCGCGCTTCGCCGATTGGGGCCTTCGTGCGCTGTTCTTCCTGTCCGGCCTGATCGGCTGCCTGATGGTCGCCAGTGGCGTGGTGCTGTGGGCGGTGAAGGAACGGCCGAAGCATGCCAAGTCCGGCAAGACCGGCTTCGGCCTGCGCCTGGTCGACGCGCTCAACATCGGCGCGGTTGCTGGCCTGCCGATCGCGTTCGCGACCTACTTCCTGGCCAACCGTCTGCTGCCCGTACACATGGCCGAGCGTTCCGATGCCGAGGTCAATGCCTTCTTCTATGCCTGGGCCGCTGCCTTGCTGGCCGGCTTCCTCTGGCCGAAGCGGATGATGTGGACCTGGCAGCTGTATCTGGGTGGCGTGCTGTTCGCCCTGATCCCGGTGGTCAACGCGCTCACCACGCATGCGCATCTGGGCGTAACCCTGCGTAGCGGTGACTGGGTGCTGGCCGGGTTCGACCTGACCATGCTCGCCTTCGGCGCGATGCTGGCGTACTGCGGCCATCGCATGCAGCGCTGGCAGCCCCCGCTGAGCGCGGCCGAAAAGAAGCGTCGCCAGCAGGCGGCCGCGGCGGAGGCCACGGCATGATGCTGCTCGCCATCACGCTGACCTTCTCGGCATTCACGGCGCTGTCGCTGGCCATGGACAAGCACCAGCTGGACCTGCATGGCAAAGCCGGCGCGAGCGCATCCCGCATGCGGGTATGGCGCTGGGTGGGCTGGGCGCTGCTGACCGTCGCATTCGCGCTGTGCGTGCTGGACCACGGTTGGGCGATCGGCCCGGTGCTGTGGCTGGGCGCGCTGACGATCAGCGGGGTGGTGATCGCGTTCGGGCTGTATCCATACCGCCCGCGCTGGATCGCGCCGCTGGCGTGGGCGTTGCCGGTGGTGGGGCTGGCGGTGGCGCTCATCGCGCGCTGAGGGAACGGCCACGCATGGCGTGGCTCTTATCTCTTGCCGATCTGGCACTTTAGGTGCCGAGAGCCCGGCGTGGGCGACCGTGTGGCTCTAGGTCTTGCGACCGCTGGGTAGCTTGGGTCCCCACGCCGGTTTCT